>OZ241182.1:10000-1632500 GCA_965199595.1 Acetobacteraceae bacterium | reverse complement strand
GCGCCATAAACCGGGTCATAGCCCTGCTCCGCCAGCCACCCCATCGCGGCATCGTCCAGCGCCAGATCGATCTTGCGGTCCACCAGCAGGCCCCGCAGCCGGGCCAATTGGATGTCGACAATGGTCGCCATGTCCGAACGCTGCAGCCTGCGGAACAGCACGATCTCGTCCAGCCGGTTCAGGAACTCCGGCCGGAAGTGCTCGCGCACCATCTTCATCACCTGGGCCTGCGCCAGGTCCGAGATGTCCCCATCCGGTTGCGCCGCCAGAACCTCCGAACCAAGATTGCTCGTCAGCACGATGATGGTGTTGCGGAAATCCACCGTCCGCCCCTGCCCATCCGTCAGCCGCCCATCATCAAGCACCTGCAGCAACACGTTGAACACGTCCTCGTGCGCCTTCTCCACCTCATCGAACAGGATCACCTGGTAGGGTCGCCGCCGCACCGCCTCGGTCAGCACCCCGCCCTCGTCATACCCGACATAACCCGGCGGTGCCCCGATCAACCGGCTCACCGAGTGCTTCTCCATGAACTCGCTCATGTCGATCCGCACCATCGCCCGGTCATCGTCGAACAGGAACGAGGCCAAGGCCTTGGTCAGCTCCGTCTTGCCCACCCCGGTCGGCCCCAGGAACAGAAAGCTCCCGATCGGCCGGTTCGGATCCTGCAACCCGGCCCGCGCCCGCCGCACCGCATGCGCCACCGCCCGCAAGGCCGCCTCCTGCCCCACGACCCGGCGCCGCAGCTCATCCTCCATCCGCAGCAGCTTCGACCGCTCCCCCTCCAGCATCCGGTCCACCGGAACCCCCGTCCACCGAGATACCACGCCAGCCACCTGGTCCTCGCTCACCGCCTCCGTCACCAGCCGCCCGACGCCGCTCCCATCCTCCGCCGCGATCTGCCGCTCCAAATCCGGGATACGCCCATACAGAAGCTCCGACGCCCGGGCGTAATCCCCCTGCCGCTGCGCCTGCTCCACCTCGACCCGGGCCTGGTCCAGCTGCTCCTTCAGCTTCTGCGTATCCAGCAGCCGCCCCTTTTCGGCCTTCCAGGACCCCGTCATCGCATCCGACCGCTCGGCCAGGCTGCCAATCTCCGTCTCCAGCCGCTCCAGCCGGTCGCGGGAGGCGCTGTCCGGCTCCTTGCGCAGCGCCTCACGCTCGATGCGCAGCTGCATCAGCCGCCGGTCCAGCTCGTCCAGCTCCTCGGGCTTGCTGTCCACCTCCATCCGCAACCGGCTCGCGGCCTCGTCGATCAGGTCGATCGCCTTGTCCGGCAGGAACCGGTCGGTGATGTAGCGGTTGCTCAACGTCGCCGCCGCCACCAGTGCGCCATCGGTGATCCGCACCCCATGATGCAGCTCATACTTGTCCTTGATCCCACGCAGGATGCTGATGGTGTCCGCCACCGTCGGCTCGCCCACGAACACGGATTGGAAGCGCCGGGCCAGGGCGGCATCCTTCTCGATATGCTTGCGATACTCGTCCAGCGTGGTCGCCCCGATGCAATGCAGGGCACCGCGCGCCAGCTCGGGCTTCAGCAGGTTGGACGCATCCATGGCCCCGTCCGCCTTCCCCGCCCCCACCAGCGTATGCATCTCATCGATGAACAACACGATCTCGCCATTCGCGCTCTCGATCTCCTTCAGGACAGCCTTCAGCCGCTCCTCGAACTCACCACGATACTTCGCCCCGGCGACCATGGCGCCCAGGTCCAGCGCCATCACCCGCTTGTTGCGCAGTGACTCTGGCACGTCTCCGTTAACAATCCGTAAAGCGAGACCCTCCACGATGGCGGTCTTGCCCACACCAGGCTCGCCGATCAGCACCGGATTGTTCTTGGTGCGCCGGGCCAGGATCTGGATGGTCCGCCGGATCTCCTCGTCCCGCCCGATCACCGGGTCCAGCTTCCCGTTCCGCGCCAGCTCCGTGACGTCGCGCGCATACTTCTTCAGCGCCTCGAAGTTCGCTTCCGCATTGGCGCTGTCCACCTTGCGGCCTTTCCGCAGATCCGCGACCGCCTTCTCCAGCGCAACCGGTGCCGCTCCATTGGCCCGCAGCACCCGCCCCGAAGGCGTCTCCCCCGCCGCCAGCGCCAGCAACAGCCGGTCCTGCGCCACAAAGCTGTCGCCCGCCTTGGTCGCGCCCTGCTGCGCCGCGTCCAGCACCCGCACCAGCTCGGGCGTCGCCGCCGGCTGCCCGGCCCCGCCGCCCTGCACCTTCGGCACCCGGCTCAGCTCCAGGTCATTCGCCTGCGCCGCCGCCTGCGGATCACCGCCCGCCGTTCGGATCAGCCCGGCCGCCGCGCCCTCTTCATCATCCAGTAACGCTTTGAGCAGATGCTCGGGCGTGAGCCGCTGATGGAACTCACGCATGGCAATCGTCTGCGCAGCCTGCAGAAAACCCCGGCTACGCTCGGTGAACTTCTCGATATCCATATGTCCCTCGCAAACAGGCGACAATCCGCCGGGCCGTCATCCCTCTTGGAGGCAACGCGGCACCGGCTTTCGGGATCAGAGATGGGTGGCCGGACCCCGCCGATCAACCGCGCCGCAGCACCCCGCGCACCCGCCCCCGCAGCCTGCCGAACCGCCCGACCCCAGCCAGGCGCCGGTCGAGGAACGCCAGGGTCGCCTCGGCCTCGAACGAGTCGTCCCGCAGCCAATACAGCAGCGTGCTGCCATAGACCCCGGCCAGGATCGCCCGCTTGCTGTGCCGGCTGAACCCGGTCGCGCTATCCCCGGCAGCCTGCCAGATCGCATCGACGGTCCGCCCGGTGCACTGCGCCGCCAGCACGCCCCGACCCGGCAGCGCCAGCACGCCCAGCGCCCGTCGCACCGCATCCCGATAGGGTGCGTTGCGCGCAAACCGCACCGCGATCACCGCCCGAACCCGCTCGGACGTGCGCAAGCCGTCCATCGCCAGCGCCGCCGCATCCTGCACCATCCAGCGGTCAGCCAGGTCGCAATACCCCTCGACCATGTCGGTGGCGCCACCGGGGAACAGCAGATCAGCATCCGGTCCGGCCGCCTCGCGCAGCGCCGCCACCGTCCAGCCGAGATCCTCCACATAGGGAAGCACCGCGATCAGCGCCGCATCCCGCTCCGCGCTCCGCTCCGGCGTCATGCTGGCCGTCCCCCCGCGGCGCGGGCCTGCTCCTCATGCGCCGCCCGCGACAATTCCTCGTTGAACCCGAACAGGCTGAAATCGGTCATCCGCATCGGATACAGGATGCCGTCCAGATGATCATACTCGTGCTGCACCACCCCGGCATGGAACCCGCTGGCATCAGCCCCCACGCCCCGCCCCTCCGTATCCACCCCGGCATAGCGCACCCGCAGGTGCCGCGGCACCGCCGCCCGCAGCCCGGGGATCGACAGGCAACCCTCCCAGCGCAGCACCCGTTCCTCCCCCAGCAGCTCGATCTCGGGGTTGATCACCACCGTGTTCCCCATCTCGCCATCCCCCTCGGCCGCCACCGTCCGGCCCGGCGGCACCCGGAACACGAACAGCCGCAACGGCACATGCACCTGCGGCGCCGCCAGCCCCGCCCCCTGCGCGTCCTCCATCGTCTCGATCATGTCCGCCACCAGGCGCCGGATCTCGGGCGCGGTCGGGTCAACGACAGGCTCGGCCCGCTGCAGCAGCACGGGATGGCCCATGCGGGCGATTTTCAGAATGGCCATGGAAGCTCCGTTTCGTGGTCGCGCAAGCGTGCCATCAAAACATGGGCGCGGAAAACCTTTTGGCGAGCGGGCCCATCGGTGCTATAGCGCCCCTCCCGGCGGATCGATCCGCGTGGAAACCAATTCGCATGCCCTACCCCCAAGCATTGGGTATGCCAGCCCAGGAGACTTCGTCGAGTGCAGGTTCTCGTCCGTGACAACAATGTCGACCAGGCGCTCAAGGCGCTCAAGAAGAAGATGCAGCGCGAAGGCGTCTTCCGCGAGATGAAGCTGCGCCGCCACTACGAGAAGCCGTCCGAGCGCCGCGCCCGCGAGGCCGCCGAGGCCGTCCGCCGCGCCCGCAAGATGGAGCGCAAGCGCCTGGAGCGCGAGGGCTTCTGAACCCGCCGCCACATCGCCACCCGAAAAAAGCCGCGCCTCCCAACCGGGAGCGCGGCTTTTTCATGCCGCGTTGCGCCTCTGCATTGCTCATGGAACAAACGTCCCCAACCTGCCACAATCGTGCTGCACCGCCGCAATATCGCCCCGATCCCGGTGACTAATGCCCGTCGTCATCAGACCGGAGCCTTAATCCCATGCGTATCGCGCAGATCGCGCCCTTGCACGAGGCCGTTCCCCCCAAGCTCTACGGCGGTACCGAACGTGTCGTCTCGTTCCTCACCGAGGAACTCGTTGCCATGGGCCATGACGTCACCCTCTTCGCCAGCGGTGACAGCGTCACCTCCGCCCGGCACGAAGCGATCTGGCCCCGCGCCCTGCGACTCGACCCGGCGATCCGCGACCCCATCGCCCCCCACATGCTGCTGATGGAAGCCGCCCGCCGCCAGGCCGACGACTTCGACGTCATGCACTTCCATATGGACTACTGGCCCTTCAGCCTGTTCAGCCGCCAGCGCACCCCCTTCGTCACCACCATGCACGGCCGCCTGGACCTCAGCGAGCTGCAGCCGGTGTTCGACACCTTCCCCAAAGTGCCGCTGGTCAGCATCAGCAACAGCCAGCGCCGCCCGCTGCCCCAGGCCCGCTACGCCGCCACCGTCTATCACGGCCTCCCGGCAGACCTGCTGACGCCGCAGGACAGGAAGCCGGAATACCTCGCCTTCCTCGGCCGCATCGCCCCGGAAAAGGGCCCGGACCGCGCCATCCGCATCGCCCGCGCCGCCGGCATCCCGCTCAAGATCGCCGCCAAGGTGGACCGGGTCGACCAGGTGTACTTCGACACCATCATCAAGCCGATGCTGGCCGAAGGCGGCGTCGAGATGATCGGCGAGATCGGCGACGCCCAGAAGCCGGACTTCCTCAGCGGCGCCGTCGGCCTGCTGATGCCCATCGACTGGCCCGAGCCCTTCGGCCTGGTGATGATCGAGGCCATGGCCTGCGGCACCCCCGTCATCGCCTTCAACCGCGGCTCGGTGCCCGAGATCATGGACGAAGGCATCAGCGGCTTCATCGTGGAAGACGAAGCCGGCGCCTTGGCCGCGGTGAACAAGCTGCACACCCTGTCCCGCACCGCGGTGCGCGCGCAGTTCGACAAGCGCTTCACCGCCCGCCGCATGGCCGAGGACTACCTGACGGTCTATCGCAGCCTCGCCGGCGAGCAGCGCTCCGTCCTGCGCGCCATCCGCTGACCCACCCACGGACGGCTGCGCCGCACAGGCGCAGCCGTCCCGCCATCGCAGCCGTCCTGACCGCAAATGGGCGCGAGCCGGAATACCGCCTGAGCAGACAGGTCTGGGTGTTCACCAGCGACCAGATCGCCGTCCGCTTCGCCTATGAATGGCACGAAGCCGCCGGGCAGTGGTTGCGCAGCCACGGCAACGAGCAATGGGCCTTCGACGACCACGCCCTGATGCGCCGCCGCGAGGCCAGCATCAACGACCAGCCGATCGCCGCATCAGCCCGCCTGTTCAACCGGCCGCTCGGACCCAGACCGGAGCACCACCCCGGCCCGGCCGAACTCGGTCGCTAATGCCGCATCGTCGTCTGAACCAGCCGCCGCCGCGAGGCGATCACGCCGACCAGACTCAAGCTCGCCGCCACGCAAAGCCACCACGCCGGTGAAGCCTTGTCCCCGGTCTGCCCGATCAGCGCCGTCGAGACCAGCGGCGTGAACCCGCCGAACAACGCGGTCGCCAGGGCATAGGCCAGGCTGAACCCGGCAGTCCGCACCTGCGCCGGCATGATCTCAGCCAGCAACGGCACCATGCCGCCATTATACACGCCGTAGTAGAACGAGAAGATCAGCACCGTCACCAGCAGCTTGCCGAACGTCGGCCCGGCCACCAGCCACACCATCAGCGGATACGCGGTCAGGATCGCCAGCGCCGGCATCACGATCAGCTGCGGGTAACGCCCGAACCTGTCGGAGATCATCCCGCCGATCGGCAGCCAGATGAAGTTCGAGACGCCAACCGCGATCGTCACCATCAGCACGCCGGTCGCGTCCAGCTTCAGCGCCTCCCGCCCGAAGGTCGGCGTATAGGCGGTGATCAGGTAGAACGCGGTGGTGGTGAAGATCACCATGCCCATCCCCATGAGGATGAGGCCCCAGTTCTGCCCGATGATGCGGAACACATGCCCGGCCGTATCCGCCGTCTTGAGCTTGTGGAACTCCTCCGTCTCCGTCAGCGACCGCCGCAGCCAGAAGATCACCGGGATGATCATGCAGCCGATCAGCAGCGGCACCCGCCAGCCCCAGGCATTCATCTGCCCCGCCGTCAGCTGCGAGGTCACGATCGCGCCGATCAGCGCCGCCATCACCACCGCCACCTGCTGGCTGGCGGACTGCCACGAGGTGTAGAACGCACGGCGCCCCGGCGTGGCGATCTCCGCCAGGTACACCGAAACGCCCCCCAGCTCCACACCCGCCGAGAACCCCTGCAACAGCCGCCCGACCACCACGATGATCGGCGCCGCCACCCCGATCTGCGCATAGGACGGCGTCATCGCGATCGTCAGCGTCCCCACCGCCATCATGGCCAGCGTCAGGATCAGCCCCTTGCGCCGCCCATGCCGGTCGATATAGGCGCCCAGGATGATCGCCCCCAGCGGCCGCATCAGGAAACCCACGCCAAAGGTCGCGAACGAGGCCATCAACTCGGCAAAAGGGTCATGCGACGGAAAGAACGCCGCGCCGATCTGCCGGGCATAATAGGCATAGACGAAGAAATCGTATTGCTCGAGGAAGTTGCCGCTGGCCACGCGGAACACGTCGCCGATCTTCTTCTTTCGTTCAGCCTCGGTCAGAACCGCCATCGCACTTAGCTCCCCTTGGCAGAGATCGGCTCAAGCCCGCTCCGCCTGATCGTCTCGGCCGCAGCCGGTGCCGACAGGTACTTCACCAGCGCCCGCGCCGCGTCCTTGTGCGGCGCCGTGGTCAGCACGCCCGCGGAGAACACCGTGTTCTGCTGCGCGCCGGGCGGCAGCGGCCCCACCAGCGTGATCCCGGTGATCGGCTTCAGCTCGCTGATCTGCTGGAACCCAAGCTCCGCATCGCCGCGCGCCACCACGGCGCCCACCGGCTCGGCCGGGATCATCCGCGCCTTGCCCCGCACCTGGTCCTCGATGCCCAGCTTCTTGAACATCTCGTTCTGGATATACACGCCGCTCGCACTATCCGAATACGCGATGGACCTGGCGCCCAGCAGCGCCGCGCGCAGCCCGTCCAGCGTGCTCACGTCCGGACGCGGCGCACCCTGCTTCACCACCACGCCGATCCCGGAATTGGCCAGGTCCACCCGGTCCGTCGCCTTGCCCTCATCCACCAGCCTGCCCAGCGCATAGCCGACCATGATGACCACGTCGATCGGCTCACCGCGCGCGATCCGCTGCGGCACCGCGTCGGCCGTCGCGCCCATGGAAGGGCCCCAGGCCGCCACCAGGTGGTGCCCGGTCGCCTTCTCGAACCCCGGTGCAAGCTCCTTGTATGCTTCGGCAAACCCGCCCGAGCTTACGACATGGATGTCATCTGCGTAGCTCCGGACCGGCAACAACACAGCCGCCACGATGAGCAAGATGCGAAACACCATCCTGGACGTCCCCCGATCTTATTGGCTGCCACTCATACATCCCACGAACCAGAGATCAAGCGTCCCCGGGCAGCACACAAGCGACGGCTGTGTCGGCCGGACCAGGGCTCAACGCCCGGGCGCGATGCACTTTTGCCCATCCGGTCCGCAACAAGTCGGGCGCACCCGCGTTGACCATGCAAGGCTCCGGTCCCTGCAGGCGAATGAGCGGCTGCACCCGGTGCACACAGGAGATGACCATGAAGCTCGTCCTCGCGGCCTTCGCACTCTCGATCGCCGCTCTCGCCACGGCTCCCGCCCAGGCCGCCGGCTGCCTCAAGGGCGCCGCGGTGGGCGGCGTCGCCGGCCACGTGGCCGGACATGGCGTGCTCGGCGCAGCCGCCGGCTGCGTCGTGGGCCGTCACGAGGCGAACAAGTCCGCCCGCCAGAATGCCGCCGCCGCAAACCAGAACACCCGCGGCAGCCAGTCCGGCAACGCCGAACCGGCGCGCAACTAGACCTCCAGGAACCGCCGCGCGCCCTCCACCAGCACCCGAAGGCCCATCGCAAGGTCCTCGGGGCTGGTGTCCTCCGCCCAGTGATGGCTGATCCCGCCGATCGACGGCACGAACAGCATCGCCGCCGGCATCAGCCGCGCCAGATACTGCGCATCATGCCCGGCGCCACTCGGCATGTGCTGCCACTTCCCACCCGTCAGGCTCTCCGCCGCTCCGGCCAGTGCCGCCTGCAGCCCCGGATCACACATCGCGGGCTTCGACTGGCTCATCACCTCCAGCACCGCCTCGCAACGCTGCGTGCGGTTCGATTCCTGCACGCCCCGCCGCAGCACGCCATCCATGCGCTCCATCGTCGCCAGATCGATGTCGCGGAACTGGAACAGGATCTCGGCCTCTCCGGGAATGATCGAGGGCGCACCAGGTGTCAGCGCAATCCGCCCGGCGGTCCACACGGTGCGCGGCCCGCAATGCTTCGGGAACTCCTGGTCCAGCCATCCCAATAACCGCACGGCCGCCACTCCGGCATCCCGCCGCTCCGCCATCGTGGTCCCGCCCGCATGGTCCTGCATGCCGGTGATCACGATGCGATACTGCCAGATCGCCACGATGCCCGTCACCACGCCGATCTGCTGCCCGGCCCGCTCCAGCGTGGTGCCCTGCTCGATATGCATCTCGATGAAGCCCTTGTACCGCCCGGGCTCCACCGCCAGCCGCGGCACCCCCGCCAGCCCGGCCTCCGCCAGCGCCTCGCGCATCGGCTTGCCATGATACCGGTTGCTCGCCGCATCGATATCAGCCTCGGCCAGCAGCCCGGTGAACGACCGCGAGCCCGGGAACGCGCTGTAATGTCCCTCCTCGTCGGCAAAGGCGATCACGTCCACCGGCACCCCGGCCCGCGCCAGCGCCACGGCGGAGACCACGCCCAACGCCCCATCCAGCCACCCCGCCTGGTTCTGGCTCTCGATATGGCTGCCCACCAGCAACCGTGGCCCGGCGCCGGCCCCGCGCCCCAGCACGTTCCCCACCCCATCCAGCGTCGGCTCCAGCCCAACCTCGCGCATCCGCTCCATCAGCCAGTGCCGGCTCTGCATGTCCTCGGCCGAATAGGTCGGCCGGTGCACACCGGTCTTGTAGGCGCCGATCTGCCGCAGATCGTTCAGGTCCTTGAGGAAACGCTCGGTGTCGGGCGGCGCAGGAAGATTGCTCATGCTGCGAGACTGACCGCCCCGGCTCAGACGATCAAGTGCGGAACGGCCCGTTCAACCGAACGATCATCCAGTTCAGGTAGATGGCAAACCCCACCCAGCCCAGATACGGCACCAGCAGCCACGGCGCCACCGCGGAACGCTGCCCCACCACCACCATCAACGAAATGACGGAAAGCCAAAGCAGCGGGATCTCGGCCAGCGACCAGTCCGGCCGCCGCGCCCCGAAGAACAGCGGCGTCCACACGAGATGCAGCCCGGCATTCACGGCGAACACGGCGGCGATCAACGCATGCTCGCCCGGGGCCGCAGCCTCCCAGGCCAGCACGCCCGAAACCGCCGCCAGCACCAGGATCACCGTCCAGGCCGGCGCGAACAACCACGCGGGCGGCTGCAGGCCCGGCTTGCGCAGGCCCACATACCAGGGCCCGACCGTCGTCAGCATCCCGCCCGCGGCCAGCAGCACCACCGCCCCGCCCAGGAACACGGCCCAGGTCAGGCGAACACGTCCCTCGGGCTGTCCCGACGCAGCTCCTCGCCCAGCGCCGCACCAGCCGCGGCCGCATCGCCCTGCAGGCAATCGACGGAGCGGCGCAGCACGAACCCGCCATCGGGCCGGGCCACCAGCCCGTCGATGTGCATCCGCCCCTCGTCGCGCAACGTCGCATGCGCCCCGATCGGCGTGTGGCAGGACCCGTCCAGCGCACCCAGCAGGGAGCGTTCCGCCGCCGCCGCCAGGCTGGCCGCCGGGTCGGCGATGGCGGCAAGCAGGTCGTGCAGTTCCACGTCGCTGGCCCGCACCGTGATCCCGACGATCCCCTGACACGCGGACGGCAGCATCACCGAAGGCTCGATCACCACCGATGCCTCGTCCGCAAGCCCAAGCCGGTTCAACCCGGCCATCGCCAGCAGGCTCGCCGCCACCTCGCCGCGCCGGACCTTGTCCAGCCGGCTCTGCACGTTGCCGCGGATGTTCACCACCTTCAGGTCCGGCCGCGCCGCCAGCAGCTGCGCCTGCCGCCGCACCGACCCGGACCCGACCACCGCCCCCTGCGCCAGGCCGGAATACGGGTCATCCGCCGACGGCACCGGGCAGTCGGGCCCCAGGATCAGCACATCCCGCGCATCCTCCCGCGGCAGCACGCACGCCAGCACAATCCCTGGCGGCAGCTCCGTCTCCAGGTCCTTCAGGCTGTGCACCGCGAAGTCGATGCGCCCATCCAGCAGCGCCTCGTGGATCTCCTTGGCGAACAGCCCCTTGCCGCCAATGTCCGAAAGCCGCTCCCCCGTCACCTGGGTGGCGTCCCCCGTGGTGCGGATCGCGTGCTCGTGAAAAACATCCAGCCCGCGCAGCACCGGGCAGAACCTGGTCAGCAGCGAAAGGAACGTCCGAGTCTGCACCAGCGCCAGCGGCGAGGCGCGCGTGCCCACCCGCAACGGCAGGCCGTGGTGGTGCGGCTTCACCTTCGGCGGCGTCGGCGGCGTCGGCGTCGGCGGGCGCGGAAGCACCGGGCAGGTCTCCAGGGCGGCGGTCAGCTGATCCATCATCACGCCCCAGGTGCCTGCTTTCCGGACAGGCTGCACGCGCCCTCCCGGAAGGTCAGGCGTGCAGAAACAGCCTGATCGACAACTGACCAGGCCTCCCCAACTCGCTCTGAATGGGCTCGGCCCACCCTACTTCGCGGGTGGCGCAGCCGCCGGGGCGGCAGCATCCGGGGCGGCATCTGCCGCCGGCAGCGGCAGCGGGTTCTTCGACAGGCTGTTCAGATACACGATGATGTCCGCCCGCTTCTTGCCATCGGCCAGCCCGGCATAGCTCATCTTGGTCCCGGGCGCATAGGCGCTGGGCTTGGTCAGCCACTCGTTCATCTCCGCCAGCGTCCACGGCCCGGCCTTGCCCTTCAGCGCCGCGGAATAGGCATAGCCTGCCATGTGGCCATGCGGCGCGCCCAGCACGCCATACAGGTTCGGCCCCACGCCCGCCTTGCCGCCCTCGTTGAACGAATGGCACGCGACGCAGCCCTGCCCCTTCACCCCCGCCTCGCCCCGCGCCGCATCGGCCGAGGCCAGCAGCACCGGCAGCGGCTGCTCGGGCGCCGCCGGGGCACCGCCCGCCGCCGCCTCGGGCACGTCGATCTTGATCGCCGCCTCGTGCAGCGGCGCCGGCTTCACCAGAGCGTTCGCCACCAGCCCGGCGCCGACAAAGGCCATGCCCGCCAAAAGCACTGCGGCAGCTACCTTGTTGGTTTCCAGACTTTCCATGCGTCAGCCGCTCCCGAACTCAACACCGCGTGCCCCAACCGGGGCGTTCGCGTCCAGATACTCCCAGCCGGCGCGGCGGGGCAAGGGTCCGGGCCCGCCCGGCCGCACAATCCATCGCCCTGAAACCCGTTTGCACCGGCTTTGCGGCCCCATGCCTTCCATGCGAGCCTGCGAACCCATCAACCGCCCCAGATCCGAAGGAGGGACTCCGCCATCACGACGAAGCACGTCGCCATCATCGGCGCCGGGATCGGCGGCCTCGCCGCCGCGCTCGACCTCGCCGTGCAGGGCATCCGCGTCACCGTCCTGGAACGCGCCGCGGCCCCGGGCGGCAAGACGCGCGCGGTGCTGGTCGGCCAAAGCCCCAACCAGACCCCCATCGACGCCGGGCCAACCACCCTGACGATGCGCTGGGTGTTCGACGCCCTGTTCGCCCATGCCGGCACCACCATGGCGGAGCACCTGGTGCTCACCCGGGCCACCACCCTCGCGCGCCACGCCTGGGCCGGCGAGCAGACGCTCGACCTCCATGCGGACATCGACCGCTCCGCCGATGCCATCGGCCAGTTCGCCGGCACCCGGGAGGCCGCGGGCTACCGCTCCTTCTGCAACCAGGCCCGGCAGATCTACGAGACGCTCGAAAAGCCCTTCCTCAAGGCAACCCTGCCCCAGGGGCTCGACCTGCTGGCCGCCACCGGCCCGCTCGGCGCCGCCCGCCTCAAGCCCTTCACCTCCCTATGGACCGCCGTGGGCGCCCACATGCAGGACCCCCGCCTGCGCCAGCTGTTCAGCCGCAGCAGCACGCAATACGGCACCCCGCCGTTCCAGGCCCCCGCCGCCATGATGCTGCTGAACCACATCGAGCAGTCTGGCACCTGGACCATCGAGGGCGGCCTGCACCGCCTGGCCGAGACGCTCGCCGCCCTCGCCGCCCGCCACGGCGCCACCATCCGCACCGAGGCCCCGGTGCGCGAGATCACCATCGGCGGCGGCGCCGCCACCGGCGTGCGGCTCGACAACGGCGAGGTGATCCGCGCCGATGCCGTGGTGATGAACGGTGAACCCGCCGCCCTCGCCACCGGGCTGCTCGGCAGCAAGGCCGTCGCCGCCGCCAGCGCCATGAAGTTCCCGCAGCGCTCCCTGTCCGCGAACGGCTGGGCCGTGATGGCCGAAGCCATCGGCGTGCCGCTGCTGCACCAGAACGTGTTCTTCTCCCGCGACACCAGGCTGGAGTTCGACCTCATCAACTCCGGCCGCCTGCCCACCGAACCCACCATCACCCTCGCGGCGCAGGACCGCGCGCCCACAGGCACTCCCCCCGCCCCAGGCACCCCCGAGCGCATGCTGATCACGGTCAACGCCCCGCCCAGCGGGGACCGCCGGGCCTTCAGCCAGGTGGAGATCGACCAGTGCATGCAGGGCATGACCAGCCTGATGAAGCGCTGCGGCGTCGAACTGCGCCTCACCGGCCTGCCGGTGATGACGACGCCCGCCATCTACCACCGCCTGTTCCCCGCCTCCGGCGGCGCGCTGTACGGCAACGCCTATAACGGCGTCAGCGCCGCCCTGAAGCGCCCGGGCAACCGCACCAGGCTCAGCGGCCTCTACCTGGCCGGCGGCAGCACCCATCCCGGGCCCGGCGTGCCGCTCTCCGCCCTCTCCGGCCGCCTGGCCGCGGCCAGCATCGTCAAGGACCTGGCGCCCCCGCGCGGCGCCCTGAACCGCCTGTTCCGCAAGGGCTGACCCCCGGGCCTACACGACCGGCATCCGCCGCGCATCGACCGCCCAGGCCCGCGCGCCGGCCACGGCGAAATAGAGGAACACGAAGCAGAACAGGATCGCCGCATCCCCGCCATTCACCGCCGGAAACGGGCTGCGCGGCGCATGCGAATAGAAGTAGGCCACCGCCATCTCGCCCGAGACGATGAACGCCGCCGGCCGCGTGAACAGCCCCACCATCAGCAGCAGCCCACCCGCCAGCTCCAGCACCGCGGCAAACCAGTAGATCGAGTACAGCGGCACCAGGCTGCCCCCCATCGGCGGCGGGAACCCGAACAGCTTCTGCGTCCCATGCTCCAGGAACAACAGCGCCGCAACGATCCGAAGCACGCTGAGCATGCGCGGCGCCCAGACGGCAAAAGCAGGATTGGTCGTCATGTCGGCATATCCTCAACCAGGTGTTTGAAAACGAAACTCGGTGCCCCAGGGATCGACCGCATCCGGCCGCGCGGCCGCAAGGCCCGCCTGCCCCAGCGTCACCCGGGCCAGCCCGGCCCGCCCCGCCTCCCGCGGTCCGGCCCCGGCGCTGTTCCACGTATTGACCGCGATGTGATGGTGATACCCCCCGCTCGACAGGAACACCGCCGCCGGCCCCGCCGCCGTCACGTCCAGCCCCAGCACCCCGGCATAGAACCCGGTCGCCGCCGCGGCATCGCCCACCTGCAGATGCACATGCCCCACTCGCGTGCCCGCCGGCGCGCCATCCCATGCCGCAACCCCCGGTGCCGCCGCCACAGCCAGCAGCCCGGCCAGGTCCAGCCGCGCATTCGCCATCCCGATCCGCCGCCCCTCCGGCGTCTCGCGCCACACCCAGTCCGCCGCCGGCCGGTCGGCATACACCTCGATCCCGTTGCCCTCCGGGTCCCGCAGATACACCGCCTCGCTCACCAGATGGTCCGCCGCCCCATCCAGCCCCTGCCCCAGCCCCCGGGCATGCACCAGCCACCGCCCCAGATCGACCCGGCCCGGCAGCAGGAACGCCACATGGAACAACCCGGCCGCCGCCGGGTCACTCGCCAGCGCCCCGGGCCGATGCAGCAGCTCCAGCAGCGCCACGCCGCCCGCCCCCAGCACCACCCGATCCCCCGCCTCCTCCAGCACCGCCAGCCCGATCACCCTCCGGTAGAACCGCGAGACCGCAACCAGGTTCCGCACCAGCAGCGCCACACCCTGAACGCTCAAACCCGCCGCCATCCGGGAACCCTCCACGGCCCGCACCATCTCGGAATACCGGCTGGCCGCAAACACCGCATTGCTCGCATCGTTCGATACTCCCACTATCGAACGATGGACCGCATCACCCAGCTCACCGCCTTCGTCCAGACCATCGACCGCGGCAGCCAGGCCGCCGCCGGCCGCGCCATCGGCGTCACCCCGGCCATGGTCGGCCGCTACATCACCGCGCTGGAGAACCGCCTCGGCACCCGCCTGCTCCACCGCACCACCGCCACGCAGAGCGCCACCGAGGCCGGCCTCGCCTTCCACGCCCAGGCCACCGCCATCCTGGAACAGCTCGAAGCCGCGGAGCACGACGCCGCCGCCACCCAGGCCGAGCCCCACGGCGCGCTGCGCATCAACGCCCCCATGGTGTTCGGCGTCCGCTACCTCGCCGCCGCCGTGGCCGGGTTCGGCGCGCTGCACCCCGCCATCCGCACCGAGCTGGTGCTGAACGACCGCGTGGTGGACCTGGTGAACGAGGGCTACGACCTCGCCATCCGCATCGGCCGCCTGCCGGACAGCAGCCTCATCGCCCGCCGCCTCGCCCCCTGCCGCACCCTGCTCTGCGCCGCCCCCACCTACCTGGCCCGGCACGGCACCCCCGCCACCCCGAACGACCTCCGCCGCCACAACTGCCTGCTCTACTCCTACGCCGCCAGCCTCCGCACCTGGCACCTCACCGGCCCCGGCGGCGCCGAAGCCCACCTGCCCATCACCGGCAACCTGGTCGCCAACAACGGGGACGCCCTGCTCGCCGCCGCCATCGAGGGCGCCGGCATCGTCCTGCAACCCAGCTTCATCGCCGCCGAAGCCCTGCGCGACGGCCGCCTGGTCCCCGTCCTCCCCGGCTGGAGCCCGCCCGAACTCGCCATCCACGCCATCTACCCCTCGGCCCGGCACCTCTCCCCCAAGGTCCGCAGCTTCGTCGACTACCTCGCCGCCCGCTTCGGCACCCCGCCCGGCTGGGACCAGGGGCTCCCCGCATGACCGGCACGAAGCCCACCCGCAGCCGCTACGGCGCGCTGGGCACCCTGCCGCGCTTCCTCGCCCTCATCTGGCGCATGAGCCCGGGCGCCACCGCCGGCTACCTCGCCCTCCGCCTCATCCGCGCCATGCTCCCCATCGCCACCCTGTTCATCGGCAAGCTCATCATCGACGAAGTCGTCGGCCTCGCCCGCCGCCCCGAACACCCCGAAACCTGGCAGGCCTGGCAGGACAGCGGCCTGCTCACCCATCTCGCCCTGCTCCTCGCCGCCGAACTCGCCCTGGCCCTCGCGTCCGACGCCATCGGCCGCGGCGTCTCCCTGCTCAACCAGCTCCTCTCGGACCGCTTCAGCGACGAGACCAGCCTCCAGCTCATGCGCCATACCGCCACGCTCGACCTGCAGGACCTGGAGGACAGCGAGGTGCAGGACCGCCTGGACCGCGCCCGCCGCCAGGCCAGCGGCCGCACCGGCCTGATCAGCGGCCTGTTCGGCCAGGCGCAGGACCTCATCACCCTCGCCAGCTTCGCCGCCGGCATCGCCGCCTATGCCCCCTGGCTGATCCTGCTGATCGCCGCCGCCCTCATCCCCGCCTTCCTCGGCGAGGCCCGGTTCAACACCCTCGAATACGCCCTCAGCTTCCGCCGCGCCGCCGACCGCCGCGAGCTCGACTACCTCCGCCAGACCGGCGCCAGCACCGAGACCGCCAAGGAAGGCAAGCTCTTCAACCTCAACGCCTTCCTCACCGAACGCTACGACGCCGTCTCCCGCGTCATCCGCCGCGAGAACCGCGGCTTCGCCATCCGCCGTGCCGCCTGGGGCGCTGGTCTCGCCGCCCTGGGCACGCTGGGCTACTACGCCGCCTACGCCTATCTCGCCTGGCGCACCGTGAACGCCAGCCTCACCGTGGGCGACCTCACCTTCCTCGTCGCCTCCGTGGTCCGCCTGCGCAGCCTGCTCGAAGGCGTGCTCTCCGGCCTCTCCAACCTCGCCGGCCAGTCGCTCTACCTCCAGGACCTGTTCTCCTTCCTGGAACTCCGCCCCACCATCCGCTCCCCCGCCAACCCCCGCCCCTTCCCCGCCCTGGCGTCCGGCGTGGTGTTCGAGGATGTCGGCTTCCGCTACCCCGGCAGCCCCCGCTGGGCCGTCCGCCACCTCACCTTCACCCTCCACGCCGGCGAGATCCTCGCCCTGGTCGGCGAGAACGGCGCCGGCAAGACCACCATCGTCAAGCTGCTGACCCGGCTCTACGACCCCACCGAAGGCCGCATCACCCTCGACGGCCACCCCCTCGCCGCCTACGACGTGGACAGCCTGCGCGCCAACATCGGCGCCATCTTCCAGGACTTCGTGCGCTACGACCTCACCGCCGCCGACAACATCGCCGTCGGCCGCATCGAGCACCGCACGAACCGCCCCCGCATCGAACAGGCCGCCACCAGCGGCCTCGCCGACGACGTCATCGCCCGCCTCGCCGCCGGCTACGACCAGGTGGTCGGCCGCCGCTTCCGCGGCGGCACCGACCTCAGCGGCGGCGAGTGGCAGAAGATCGCCATCGCCCGCGCCTACATGCGCGACGCCGCCATCCTGATCCTCGACGAACCCACCGCGGCCCTGGACGCCCGCTCCGAATACGAAGTCTTCCAACGCTTCAAGGCCCTCAGCACCGGCCGCACCGCCATGCTGATCAGCCACCGCTTCTCCAGCGTCCGAATGGCCGACCGCATCCTGGTCCTCGCCAACGGTCGCGTCGAAAGCAGCGGCACCCACGACCAACTCCTCGCCCAAAACGGCCGCTACGCCGAACTTTTCGAAATCCAGGCCGCCGGGTATCGCTGAGCCAGGGTATCGTCCGCCCTTCACACACAAAGGCCCATCAGCTGCTTGGGTGGTTTGCAACTCAGCGCATGTCAAGGCCAAACAGGTGCGCCATCCAGCCCTGTCGTTTCCAGGAGACCGCAGATCAGGTTCGCATTCTGCACCGCCTGGCCAGCCGCTCCCTTGCCAAGATTATCGACCACGCCCATCGCGATCACCAAATTGCGCTCCGGATCCGCCGCATAGCTGACGAACGCTAGGTTTGAGCCGGTCGCCCACTTGGTCTGCGGCGGCTTGTCGGTCACGCGAACGAAGGCCCGACCGGCGTAGAAGCGCCGGGCCGCGTCCAAGCACTGGTCCGTGGTCGCGCGGCCCCGGCAGTAGATCGTGACGAGAACGCCCCGGGTCATCGGCACCAGGTGCGGCGTGAACACCAGCCCGGCAGCACTTCCGCCACTCAGCCGCTCGATTGTCTCGGCAATCTCTGGCATGTGGACGTGGTCGAGCAAACCGTAGGGCACCAGGTTCTCGTTGCTTTCGGCGTAGCCGAACCTGTTGTCGGCGCCGCCCCGGCCAGCGCCGGAAATGCCAGTCTTGGCGTCGATTATGATGTTGCCCGGCTCGATCAGCCTGTTGGCCAGCAGCGGTGCCAACGCGGTCAGCGTGGCGGCAGGGAAGCAGCCGGGATTGGCGATCCGGGTCTGATCTTCGATCTGGTCCGGCCAGACGTCGGCCAGGCCGTAGCCCCAACCCTCGGCATAGCGGTGGTCGCCGCCGATATCGACGATCTTCACATCTTTGGGGACACGTGCCAGGGCCTCAGCCGAGGTGCCCGTGGGCAGCGACGCGAACAGCACGTCGAGCCTTGGCAGGGTCGCAGGGTCCCACTTCTCGATCACCAGGTCGGCCAGCTTGGCCGGCACCCCGGGGAAGCGGTCCCGCAGCCGGCTGCCGGCGCTGCCCTCGCCCGCGGCGTAGATGAGATCAAAACACGGGTGACCCGCGATCAGGCGCATCGCCTCGCCGCCGCCAAAACCGCTGATCCCGACAATGCCGACGCGAATGCTCATGATGGTGTCCTGCTGCTGGAGAATGGGCAAAGAAAAACCCCCGAAGCCAGGGGCTGCGGGGGTTCGAAGATGCGGGCTGATGCCGCCTCGGGGTGGACCGCTAGGAGGCGGGCCGCACCGGGAGAGGGGCTTGTCTGCACGCAGCCACGTAAGCCGCCGCTGAGAAGCAGCGACGGCGTCGGCTCGAGGTGCGGAGGCGAAGGTGACCCATGGGATGGACGGTAGTGATCTGCCTGAACCTCTGTCAACGAAGGTTCGTACCTATGCCCCCCGCTCGGATTGCAAAGTGTCGAATCCGGCCCTTCCCACCCCCGCACACCGCCCAACCACCTTGACAAACTACCTAGGACAGTGATCCTATAACCCCCATGCAACCCAATCCCACCCCCAACCATCAGGAGCAAGACCCCGCAACCCCCCACCTCGCAATCCTCGACGAGCTGATCGCCCTCGGCACCAGCCTCGCCCGCCACATCCACGACGCCGCCACCCGCGACGAAGCGCCAATCCCGCCCGACCAGGCCACCATCGCCTTCGAGCGCGCCACCCGCACCGTCCGCCGCGCCATCCTCCTCGCCAGCCGCCTGCGCAACCAGCCCGCATACACGGACCCGGCACAGCCCCGCATCGCCGCCCGCAGGCGCATCATCCGCAGCCTGGAAAACACCATCACCCGCGAGGCCAACAACCCGGCCGCCGCCCACGCCCTGCAAACCGAGTTCTACGAACGCCTCGACGCGCCGGACCTCGAGGACGAAATCGCCACCCGCCCGATCGCCGAAATCATCCAGGAACTCTGCCAGGATCTCGGCGTCGCCGGCATCCACGGCCTCCCAACCCCCTGGAACCGCCGAACCCCGCAAGACATCGCCGCCCTCAACCAAAGGGCCGCCACCCCACCAGCAACCCGGCACCAACCAGCCTCCCCCCGGGCGAGGGCCGGAGTAAGGGCCCCACCCGCCCCGGGCTGAACCGCAGCAAACCATCCACCTGGCCCGAACCGCACACGCCCCATCACCACCAGCACCCGAAGCAAACAGGCCGCAAGCCTGCGCATCCGCATGCGCAATGACCCGGACGCCCCCCAAGCCGGGCTCGGACCAGCCGTCACGACCGCACCCCCTCGCCTTGAACCACTGGGATCGCCTATGATCCCGCAAAGAGGAGAGGCCCGCATGAACGACGGCAAGCTAGTCAGCATGGCCAACCAGATCGCCAGCTTCTTCCGCTCCTACCCGGAAGCTGAAGCCTGCGCCGGCATCCAGCAGCACATCCAGGCCTTCTGGACCCCCCGCATGCGCGAAAGCATCCGCGCCGGCGGCCAGCACGAGGGCCTCGACCCCCTGGTCGCCACCGCGCTCCGCACCTGGCCGCAGGCCGACAGCCCCATTAGAAAGGAACTCGGCGGACCCGGCATGAATGGCCAGCTGGCCAGCGACGCCGGCTGAACCCCTTGCCCACCGCGCAACGCCCCCTCGAAGGCCTCCTGGTCCTCACCCTGGAACAGGCCGTCGCCGCCCCCTACTGCTCCTCCCGCCTGGCCGACGCCGGCGCCCGCGTCATCAAGATCGAGCGTGCGGAAGGTGACTTCGCCCGCGGCTACGACGCCGCCGTCCACGGCCAGAGCAGCTACTTCGTCTGGCTCAACCGCGGCAAGCAGTCCCTGGTCGCCGACATCAAGCACCCCGCCGACGCTGGCCTGCTCCACCGCATCCTCGCCCGCGCCGACGTCTTCATCCAGAACCTCGCCCCCGGTGCCGCCACCCGCGCCGGGTTCGGCGCCACAGCCCTCCGCGCCGCCAACCCGCGCCTCATCACCGTCGGGATCAGCGGCTACGGCAACGGCCACGCCTATGGCGGCATGAAGGCCTACGACCTCCTGGTCCAGGCCGAATCCGGCCTCGCCGGCATCACCGGCCGCCCCGAAGGACCCGGCCGCGTCGGCGTCTCCGTCTGCGACATCGCCTGCGGCATGGCCGCCCACGCCGCCATCCTCGAAGCCCTCATCGCCCGCGGCATCACCGGCCAGGGCCGCCACATCGAAACCTCCCTGTTCGACGGCATGGCGGACTGGATGAACGTACCCTGGCTGCAATCCGAAGGCGGCAAGCCCCCATCCCGCGTCGGCCTCGCCCATCCCACCATCTGCCCCTACGGCGCCTTCGAACTCGCGGACGACAGCGAAGTCCTCCTCTCCATCCAGAACGAACGCGAATGGTCCGCCTTCTGCACCGAGGTCCTGCAGGACCCGGCCCTCGCCCGGCAACCGGGCTGGGACAGCAACAACGCCCGCGTCGCCAACCGCCCCGCCGTCGACGCCCGCATCGGCGCCATCCTGGCCGAGATGACGCGCGAGGAAGCCGCCGCCAGACTCACCCGCGCCAGCACCGCCTACGGCTTCGTCAACAGCCTGGCCGAACTCTCCACCCATCCCGCCCTCCGCCGCGCGCAGGTCGCCACACCCGCGGGCTTGGCGGAGATCATCGCACCCCCCATCTTAATGAATGGTGAAGCCCGCCCGCTGGGCCCCGTCCCATCCATCGGCGAGCACGACGCCGCCATCAGGGCCGAGTTCGCGGCCTGACCTCCAAGGAGACGCTTCAATGACCGAGGCATGCATCGTCGGCTGGGCCCACTCCCCCTTCGGCAAACTGGAAGATCCCGACGTCGAGAGCCTGATCGCCCGCGTGGCCCAGGCCGCTATCGACGACGCCGGCATCGCCGCCGCGGAAGTGGACGGCGTCTTCGTCGGCACGCTGAACGCCGGGTTCTGCAAGCAGGACTTCCCCAGCTCCCTGCCCATGCAGTCGGTGCCCGACCTGCGCTTCAAACCCGCCGCCCGCTACGAGAACGCCTGCGCCACCGGCAGCGCCGCCATCCACGCCGCGCGTGACTTCATCGCCGCCGGCCGCGGCCGCATCGCCCTGGTCGTCGGCGCCGAGAAGATGACCGCCACCCCCGGCGCCGAGGTCGGCGAGATCCTGCTGAAGGCCAGCTACCACAAGGAGGAAGGCGAGGCCCCGGGCGGCTTCGCCGGCGTGTTCGGCCGCATCGCCGAAACCTACTTCCAGCGCTACGGCGACCAGTCGGACGCCCTGGCCACCATCGCCGCCAAGAACCACAGGAACGGTGTCGACAACCCCTACGCCCAGATGCGCCGGGACTTCGGCTACGAGTTCTGCCGCACCCCCTCGGAAAAGAACCCCCATGTCGCCGGCCCCCTGAAGCGCACCGACTGCTCCCTGGTCAGCGACGGCGCCGCCGCCCTCATCCTGGCCGACGAGGACACCGCCCGCGCCATGGCCAAGTCCATCGCCTTCCGCGCCGCCGTCCACGTCAACGACTTCCTGCCCATCTCCAGGCGCGACATCACCCGGTTCGAGGGCGGCGCCCACGCCTGGCACCAGGCCTTCGAGCAGTCCGGCCTCACCCTCGAGGACCTCTCCTTCGTCGAAACCCACGACTGCTTCACCATCGCCGAGCTGATCGAATACGAAGCCATGGGCCTCGCCAAACCCGGCCAGGGCGCCCGCGTCGCCATGGACGGCACCACCCAGGCCGATGGCCGCCTGCCCATCAACCGCTCCGGCGGCCTGAAGGCGAAAGGTCACCCGGTCGGCGCCACCGGCGTCTCCATGCACGTCATCAGCGCCATGCAGCTGGCGGGCGAGGCCGGCGCCATGCAGCTCCCGAAGGCCGAAATCGCCGGCATCTTCAACATGGGCGGCGCCGCGGTCGCCAACTACGTCTCCATCCTGGAACGCCAGCGCTGACCTGGCCTACGTCTTGCCAGCCTGGTCAAGCACCGCGTGCAGGGCAGCCACCGTCTCCGGCGACAGGCGGTGGATGCTCTGCGCCAGCCGGTTCGCCAGCGCCGTCTGCTCCGGCCCCAGCCCGGCCGTATCCACCGTCACCCGCGGATGGGACAGCCGGGCCAGCCGCGCCAGCTCGTCCGCCTCATCCCAGATCAACCCGAATGCGTCGCAGATCTGATGCACCAGCCCGCTGCTCGGCGCCCCCCGGTGCCCATGCTCCAGCGCCGACAGATAGGCGGCACTGATCTGCAAGGTGCCCGCCAGCTCCGCCGCGGTCATGCGACGCGCCGCCCGCAACGCCCGCACCCGGGCGCCGAACGGCGTCAGCGCCGCGCCCGCCGCAACAGCAGCCGCACGCTGCCGGGGTTCAGGGCATGCGGATGCGCCGCCGCCAGGATCAGCATCCGCAGGTGCGGCTGGTTCAGCCAAAGCGGGAACTCGCGCCGGATCACCCCGCCAGCCTCCCCGCTGCCCCGCCCGGTGATCACCTCCACGCAACGCAAACCCTCGGCCGCCGCGCGTTGCAGAAACTGGTCCAGCGCCGCATGCGCCCGCTGCGCCGTGCGCCCATGCAGGTCAAGCGTCCGCACCGCCGCCAGCTTGCCGGTGCGGAACCGGTTCCAGGTCGAGGCATCCACCCCGCCCGGCGAAGTCCCCACCACCAGCGCCGCCGCACTCCGCACCGGACGGATCGCAACCGGCGGCAGCACCGGCGGCTGCACCGGCACCACAGCACTCAGCGCCGCGGGCGGCAGCAGCGGCATGGCAACACCCGGCAACGCCACGACGGTCCGGGCATACCCAGCCCAGATCGCGCGGTCAGCCTCCGTCAGGCCCCTACGGCGCATGGCTCGCCGGAGGGTGCTCGGGCAGCCGGGTCATCCTCGATCAGCACGATATGCAGCCGGCGCGGCCCATGCGCGCCCAGCTCCAGCGTCTGCTCGATGTCGGCGGAGCGCGACGGCCCCGTCACCAGCATGACGTTGCGCGGCATGAACCCGCCCGAAGGCTGCAACGGCTGCTCGGCCCGCAACAGCGCCCAGGCATCCTCATAGGCCCCCACCACCCGGCTCGCGCGCAGCACGGCGATGGCGGTGTCCGGCAGCAGGTTGATCGTGGTCGGCCGCTCCGGCGCACTCGGCAGCATCAGCGTGCCAGTCTCCGCCACCGCCGCAAACGCCTGCTGCACGCTCACCAGGTCCGTGTCCCCGGCCCGGCCCTCCCGGATTTCCAGCAGCGGCCGCTCCGCCCAGGGCATCGCCTGCAGCTCCGGATGCGGCGCCATCACCATCACGCCCGGCAGGTTCTGGCTGGCGAGGTACTCGGCCACCGCCGCCGGCACCGCCGCGGCGTTCGGCACCCGGGTGACGGTGCCGAACTCCTTCTCCACGTTCCGCACCAGCAGATCGATCTGCGCCGGCCGCGGCACCTGGCTGCGCGCCGGCACCAGGTGCCGCGGCGGCCGGGCCAGCCTACCCTGCAGCATCGCCTGCTGATCCGCCGGCAGCGGCCCCCGCTTCAGGCCCCGCCGTATCGCGCCGAGAATGGCCTCCCGGCTCATGCCGCCTCCCGCTGCTGCCGCTTGTAGCGCGCGAAGAACGTATCCCCCTCGGGCGCCGGCAGATCCCGCCCCGCCGTCCAGCCGCCGGCCAGCGGCAGCCGGGCGAACCGCCCCCGCCGGCGCCCCAGCAGCCCGAGTGCCGCCGCTCCCACGCGCGTCGCCAGCCGGTACAGCCCCGGCCGCCGCGCCACGAAGGCCCACAGCGCCAGGTTGCTGCGGATGCCCGCGGGTTGCAGGTGCCGCTCGAACTCCCGCTCCCGCCAATGCCGCATCAGCTTCGGCAGCGGGATCTTCACCGGGCACACGCTCTCGCACTTGCCGCAGAAGGTGCTGGCGTTCGGCAGGTGCCCGGCCCGATCCACCCCGATCAGGCTTGGCGTCAGCACGCTCCCCATCGGCCCCGGATACACCCAGCCATAGGCATGCCCGCCCACCGCCCCATACACCGGGCAGTGATTCATGCAGGCGGCACAGCGGATGCAGCGCAGCATCTCCTGGAACTCGGTCCCCATCATCGCCGACCGGCCGTTATCGATCAGCACGACGTGATACTCCTCCGGCCCATCCAGATCGGCCGGCCGCCGCGCCCCGGTGCTGAACGTTGTATAGACCGAGAAATCCTGCCCGGTGGCCGAGCGTGCAAGAATGCGCAGCAGGCTGGTCGCATCCTCCAGCGTCGGCACCACCTTCTCAATGTTCGCCAGCGCGATATGCACCCGCGGCAGCGTCTGGGTCAGGTCGCCATTGCCCTCGTTCGTGACGATCACGCTGCTGCCGGTCTCGGCGATCAGGAAGTTGGCCCCGGTGATCCCCACATCCGCCGCCAGGAACTTCGCCCGCAGCCGCTCCCGCGCCTCCGTCAGGATGTCGCGCCGCTCGTTGAACACCCGGTCCACCGGAAGGTCGGTATGCGACAAGCGGAACTGCGCCTCCCAATCCTCGCGGTTCAAATGGAAGGCCGGCGCAATGATGTGGCTCGGCGTCTCGTCCCGCAGCTGGATGATATACTCACCCAGGTCCGTCTCGAACGGCGTGATCCCGTGCGACTGCAGGTGCGCGTTGATCCCCAGCTCCTCGGAGATCATCGACTTCCCCTTGGTCACCGTCTGCGCCCCGGCCTTGCGGCAGATGTCCAGCACCATCGACCGCGCCTCATCGGCGTTGCTGGCCCAGTGCACCTGGCCGCCCGCCGCCTCCACGTTGGCCGCAAAGGCTTCCAGGTAGAAGTCCAGGTTGGCCAGCGTGTGGTTCTTGATGTCGCGCCCGATGTCGCGCAGCTGCTCGAATTCCGGCAGGTTGGCAACGGCCGCGGTGCGCCGGGCCATGAACTGCGGCTTGCTGAACTTCAGCGCCTTCTGCAGCCCGGCATCGGCCATGGCAGCCTTGGCGTTGGTCTTGAACTGCGGCGACGTATTCAGCATGCCTGGTATCTAGTCCCGATCATCGATGTGGGAACAGCTATCGTGCGGCCATGGCCTCGCCAATCGCCGGCAGCTCCGCCGTCATGTCGGCCAGCACCTCCGCGACATGCCGCACATGCACATGATGCCCCTCACGCGACAGCCGCCCCGCCATGTTCAGCAAACACCCGAGATCACCGGCCAGCAGCGTATCCGCCCCGGTCGCCACGACGTCCGCGGTCTTGTCGGACACCATGCGGGTCGAGATATCCGGATACTTCACGCAGAAGGTGCCGCCGAAGCCGCAGCAAACCTCCGGGTCCGTCATCTCCACAAGCTCCAACCCGGCCACGCTATCCAGCAGCAGACGCGGTTGCGCCTTGATCCCAAGCTCCCGCAGGCCCGAACAGCTGTCATGGTACGTCACCACGCCGTCATACCGGGCCGCCACGGCATCCACGCCCATCACCTCGGTCAGGAACTGCACCAGCTCATAGGTGCGCCCGCCCAGCGCATCCGCCCGCGCCCGCTGGTTGGGGTCCTCATTGAACAGACCCGGCAGATGATGCGCGATCATCCCGCCGCACGAGCCCGATGGCACCACCACGTAGTCGAACCCGCCGAATGCATCGAGCACGGACTGCCCCAGCGCACGGGCCGTGGCGCGGTCCCCGCTGTTATAGGCCGGCTGCCCGCAACAGGTCTGCGCCAGCGGCACCTCCACGTCACACCCCGCCTGCTCCAGCAGCTTGATGGCGGCGAAGCCCACGGAGGGCCGGTGCAGATCCACCAGACAGGTGACGAACAAGGCAACGCGCGGCCGCGTGCCGGGAGGATGGCTAAGGGTCATGGCCATGACGCTACGCCGCTGCCAGGGCTTCCGCCAACCGCCCCTCGGCCGTGGCGACATATTCCGGATCGATCTCGATGCCGATTCCCTGGCACCCCTCCAGCATGGCTGCCAATATCGTCGTCCCGGCCCCGGCAAACGGATCCAGCACCACGGCCCCTGCCTTGCCATGCAGCCGGATGCACCAGCGCGGCAGATCCAGCGGAAACGTCCCTGGATGGCTGAACTTCCCGGCTCGGCTATGCACCGTCTTGTAGGGGATGAACCAGGTGTCGCCCCGGCAACGCAGATCCCGCGCATGCCCCCGCCGGGCTATGTTGCTCTTGTCCTTGAACGGCACCCCAACCGCCAGCCGGTCCAGCCGCACCTGACCTTGATGGCTGAGATGAAAGATGTGCTCGTGGTTGCGATGCAGGAACCGCTCCCCGGGCACCGGCTTGAAGTGCCCCACCCCATCCAGGCCCACCGCGATCGACTTCACCCAGGCGATATGGTTCTGCAGCGCGAACAGCGGCCGCAACCGCACGATCAACTCAAACGGCAGCCACGGCTGCGTCGACGACCCGGACACATTCAGGAAGAACGACCCATCCGGCCGCAACACCCGGCGCAATGCGGCACCCACCTGCACCATCCAGTCAAGATACTCGCCCTCGGCCCGGTGATCCCCGTAACTGCCATAGGCAATCCCCAGATTATACGGCGGCGACGTCACCACCACATCCACCGAGGCATCCGGCAGGCCGGCCAGCACGGTGAGGCAATCCCCGCACTCGATCCGGCTCTCGACCACCGCAGGCATGGCCAGCTAGCCGGACCGTGCCGCCGTGAGACGCCACGCCGGGTCACTCTGGTTGAGGTCACGCTCGAAGGTCCAGAGGTCGGTCAACTCGGTCACCGCATCGGCTCCCGCCACCGGCTTGCCGTCACGGCCCAACGTCTCCGCGATCTGGTCCGACACGAACCGCACGGTGATCCGTGCCGTCGTCCCATCCAGCGCCGCCTCCTCGATCGCCGCCCGCTCGATGCTCTTCAATTCACTGTGCTGCGTCTCGCCCGCCGCCTCGCGGGCCGTGATGGCCTGGTCGAAGCTGCGATAGGTCGCATCGCTCAGCAACGGCCGCAGCGTCACCCGGTCGCCCTGGGCAAAAGCCGCGACGATCATCCCGAACGCGCCCTCCGCCCCGCTCAGGAATTGCGCCGGCGCAAAGCTGCGGTCGATCCCCGCCATGCGCTGCAGGGTGACACCCACGGCGCTGCCAATATCCGGCAACGGGCGCACCGGCTGCGGCTCCACGTCGATCACTGGACCCGGCCGGGCCATGCCCGGGGCAGGCGCCGGACCCGCAGCCCCGGTCGGCCGTTCCCCGGTCGGCCGCTCGAAGCCGGTACGACGACCGAGAATGCCCCGAAGCCGCAGAACCAGGAACGCGGCGATCATGCCGAACAGAATAAGATCGAGGGGAAAACCGCCGCCCATCGTGGTGTCCTTTGAGGTCGCTCCACACATAGGGCCGCAGCCCCTGTCAAACAATGAACAGACCTCGCGCCAAACCGCCACAGGCGATGGTGCAACCAGGGCGAAGCCTGTAAACGCCCGCCCATGATCCTACTCCGGCACGGGCAGAGCGAATTCAACCTCCACTTCACGGCGACGCGGAAAGACCCGGGCATCCCGGATCCCAAGCTCACGCCGCTGGGCCATGAACAGGCGGAGGCCGCGGCCGTGGCCCTGGCCGACCAGGGGCTGCGCCGCATCTTCGCCTCGCCCTACACCCGCGCCCTGCAAACCGCCGCCCCCATCGCCGCACGCCTGGGCCTGCCCGTGCTGGTGAACCCCGTGGTGCGGGAGCGCTACGCCTTCTCCTGCGACATCGGCAGCCCCGTCCGCGCCCTCGCCGCCGCCTGGCCCGAGCACGACTTCACCCATATGGACGACATCTGGTGGCCGCAGACCGAGGAGCCCGCCGCTCAGGTGGAAGCCCGCGCCGCCCTGTTCCGCGCCGAGATGTCAGCGCTGCCGGACTGGTCCGACACGCTGGTGGTGTGCCACTGGGGGTTCATCATGTCGCTCACCGGCCTCTCCGTGCAGAACGGGCAGTGGCTCCGCTTCGACCCGACGCAGCCGGCACCCGACAGCATCAGCTGGAAGGTCTGACCCGCACCCTCATGCAAGGCTGGCGGCATACGCCGCCAGCACCGCATCCGGCTCGCCATCGGCGCGAACCCGGCCCTGGTCCATCCAGATCACCCGTGTGCTCCACTCCCGCACCACGTCGTTGTTGTGCGAGGACAGCACCAGGATCTCGGCACCCCGCACCATGTCCTCCAGCCGCTCCTTCGCCTTGGCCATGAAGGCGGCGTCGCCGGCCAGGAACCACTCGTCCATCAGCAGCACCTCGGGTCGGATCGCGGTCGCCATCGCGAATCCCAGCCGCACCACCATGCCGGAGCTGTAGAACCGCAGCGGCAGGTCCAGGAACGCGTCCAGCTCGGCGAAATCCTGCACGTCCTGCTCCAGCCGGCGGATCTCGGCCTTGCCCAGCCCGTTGATCAGGCCGCGCAGCACGATGTTCTCCCGCCCGGTCAGCTCCGGGTTCATGCCCAGGTTGGCATCCAGCAGCGAGCCCAGCGTGCCCTGCACCGCCACCGCGCCGATGGCGGGCTCATAGATGCCGGCGAGCGTGCGCAGCAGCGTGGTCTTGCCCGCGCCGTTATGCCCGATCAGCCCCAGCCGCTCCCCGGACCGCAGCGAGAAGCTGACGTCGCGCAGCGCATGCACGCTGACCCGGTGCCGGGCATCCTCCCGCAATCGTCCACTGGCAGCGGCGAACACGGTGCGCTTCAGGCTGCGGCTGTTCCCATGATAGATCGGGAACTCCACATCGACGGCGGACACATCGATCGAGGCCATCGCTACACCAGCCCTAGACCCAGAACGCCAGCCGGCCGCGTACCCGGACGAACACCATCCAGGCGGCAGCGGCCATCAGGGCGCTGTAGCCCAGCGCCGAAACCCAGATCAGCCCATCCACCCGAGCGTTCAGCAGCGGGCCGCGCACGATCTCCAGCAGGCTGTAGAACGGATTCAACGGCAGCAGCATCCGGCTCGCCCCGGTCAGCAGCTCCGGCTTCCAGATGATCGGGCTGATGAAGAACGCGATCTGCATCAGGCTGCCGACAATCGGCGGGATATCGCGGAACCGCGCGCACAGCGCCCCCAGCAGCAGGCACGCCGCGATCCCATCCACGATCCACAGCACCAGACCCGGCACCACACCGAACGCGGCGAGGCCGGGCCAGGTGTCGAAATAGGCATAGACCGCGATGATCACCACCGCGTTATGCGCCAGCACCAGCAGGTTCCGCACCAGCACCCGCTCGGCATACATCACATAGGGCATGCGCACGGAACGGATCATGCCCTCGGCCTGCAGGAAACAGCTGCACGCCTCGCTCACCAGCCCCGCCAACGTGTTCCACAGCACCAGCGACAGCGCGAGGTATGGCAGGTAGTCGTGCAGCTGCATCTTGAACAGCGACGAGTACAGCACGCCCAGCGCCACCACCATCACCCCGGTGGACAGCGTCAGCCAGAACGGCCCCAGCACGGACCCACGGTAGCGCAGCCGGATATCGAACCACCCGAGCGTCAGCGCCAGGCGCCACAGCCGGGCCCCGGCCGTCATGTCGTCGATGGCCTGCACCTGGCGCGCGCGCCAGGTGAGATCGGAGCGGAGGAGGAGTTGCCCCCGCTCGGGAAGCGGCTCGCCGCTGGGGTGCGTGGTGCTCATGACCGGGTCGGGCAGTAGCCGATCTGACGGTGCGCCGCAACATGGCGGGCGGCTGTGCCTGGAACGACACGCCGAACCCGGAAACTTCACGCCCCGGTGAAACAATGGATTGCTCACAAAGCCGTGTTGAGCTAACGGGTTAGACAGCGTTCCTCTTGGAGCGCGTCAGGATACGGGGACCACCCCGGCATTTCAGGATCGCCATGCGATCGCGCGCCGGCCCTGCCCAGGGCGCCATGACGGAGGCCAACGCTTTGAACGTCAAGACCTTAGCCCGTGTATCCGGCTGCCTTCTGACGCTCGCGCTGCTCAGCGCCTGCGCCACCGCACCAACGATCACGTCGCAGAACGAGTCGTCGCAGTACCGCAGCCGCGCCGCCCGCAACGGCCGCAACTACACCCCGCCCGGACCGGCCAGCGACCCCTGGGGTCCCTACATCACGGAAGCCGCCGGCAAGTACGACGTGCCGGAGCGCTGGATCCGCGAAGTCATGCGACAGGAATCCGGTGGCCGCCTCTATGGCCGCGGCGGCGACCTCGTCACCTCCGGCGCCGGCGCCATGGGCCTGATGCAGGTCATGCCCGGCACCTATGACGAGCTGCGCGCCCGCTACAGCGAGCTGGGCGACGACCCCTACGACCCCCGCAACAACATCCTCGCCGGCACCGCCTATGTGCGCGAGATGTATGACATCTATGGCTCACCAGGCTTCCTCGCGGCCTACAACGCCGGTCCGGGCCGGCTTGACGACTACCTGACCCGCAACCGCACCCTGCCCGAGGAGACCCGGCGCTACGTCGCCAACATCGGTCCCCGCATCACCGGTGCCGAGCCGCAGCGTGGCTCGCCGGGTGCCCAGTTCGCCATGAACAACCTGGGCTCCAGCACACTGGGCTCCGGACCGCGCTATGCCGCCAGCAGCCGCTACAGCGCACCGCCGGCCAGCCCAGTCTCCACGCCGGTCTCCAGCCCCATCGTGCTGGCCGCCGCCCCCATCATCAAGCTGAACCCGGTGCAGCCCGCCCCGATCCAGCTGGCCTCGTCGATGCAGATGGCGCAGCCGTCGCGACCCTCCGCCCCGGCGGCACCTGGCCCCTACATCGTTCTGGCACCCCAGCCCCCGGAACCGGAAGCCCCCGCGGCTCAGGCCCCGCAGCAGTTCGCCCAGCTGCCGGAGCCCTCGCGTGCGCCCTACGACACGTTCCGCCCGTCAACGCCGATGCCGGCCCCGCTGCCAGCATCCGCATCGCGCCAGTTCGCGCAGATCCCGGAGCCGCCGCCGTTCCAGCCGCGCCCGCAGTCACAGCCGAACATCGCGGTGCCGGTCGTGGCCTATCTGCCGCCCATGCCGCCCGCATCGCGGTCTCAGGCGCAGATGGCCTCGGCCGCCCTGGTGCCCGCCTCGCCGCGCGGCAGCGCCTTCGCCTTCGTCAGCCCCGCCAGCGCCGAGCCGATCGGCATCCGCCACGCCGGCGCCGTCACCGGCGGCTGGGGCGTGCAGGTCGGCGCCTTCGCCAATCAGGGCCTCGCCGCCTCTGCCAACGTCGCGGCCCGTGACCACGTCCGGGACCTGCTGGGCGCCAGCCGCACCAGCATCACCCCGGTGCGCCAGCCGGGCGGCACCCTGTATCGTGCCCGCCTGATCGGCCTGTCCCGCGACGCCGCGGCCCAGGCCTGCGAGCGCCTGGCCCGGGCCCGCACCACCTGCATGATGGTCTCGCCGGACGCACAGTCCTAACAGACCCGCGCAACCCACAGGAACGCCGTCCGCTGCAAGGCGGACGGCGTTTTCATGTCTACGGTCCGCCGCGGCGTGTTACCCTCCGCAACGGCGTTTCAGTTGACCCGCCCCCTCCCCCTGCCCATAGAAGGATGGTGATGAACGCCGCCCTTGCCCTTCAACCGGCCCCAGCCATCCCCCACCGCTCCACATCCGGGCAGGGTCCGGTTGCGGTGGCGCGCACGGTGCTGGCCGCGGAATCCGCCGGGCTGGAGGCGCTGTCCGCCTCGCTCGACGGGCATTTCGACCGCGCGATCGAGGCCCTGATGTCCTGCAGCGGCCGGGTCGTGCTCTCCGGCATGGGCAAGTCCGGGCTGGTCGGCCGTAAGATCGCCGCCACCTTCGCCTCCACCGGAACCCCGTCGCAGTTCGTGCATCCCGCCGAGGCCAGCCACGGCGACCTCGGCATGATCGTGCCCGGCGATGTCGTGCTCGCCCTCTCGAACAGCGGCGAAACCTCCGAGCTCGCCGACCTCGTGGCGCACACCCGCCGCTTCGCCATCCCGCTGGTGGCCATCACCGCCCGCGCCACCTCCGCCCTCGCCCGCGCCGCCGACGTGCTGCTGCTGCTGCCCCCGGCACCCGAGGCCTGCCCCATGGGCCTCACCCCCACCACCAGCACCACCATGCAGGTCGCGCTGGGGGATGCCCTCGCCGTCGCCCTGCTGACCCGGCGCGGCTTCACCGCTCACCAGTTCTCCGATTTCCACCCCGGCGGCCGGCTAGGGGCGCAGCTGCGCCGGGTCGCGGACCTGATGCACGCCGGCGCCGCCGTGCCGCTGGCCCCGCTGGACCTGCCGATGGACAGCGCCCTGCTGCTCATGACCGGCAAGGGCTTCGGTTGCCTGGGCGTCGTGCACCCCGATGGCCGTCTGGCTGGCGTGCTGACCGACGGCGACCTGCGCCGCGCCATGGGGCCGGACCTGCTGTCCCGCCAGGTGCGCGATGTGATGAACACCACCCCCCGCACCATCGGCGCCGAGGCCCTGGCCGGAGAGGCCCTGCGGACCATGAACGAAGGCGCCCGGCCGGTGACCAGCCTGTTCGTCATAGATGCCGAGGGCATGCCCGAAGGCATCCTGCACATCCACGACCTGTTGCGGGCCGGTGTGCTGTGAGCGGGTCGGATTCCTCGGCTCCGCCCCGGCTGCAACGCCTGCAGCAGAGCGCGCCCGACCGGATCATGGACGGCGTGCCCAGCCGCCGCCGCCCCGCGCCCACCGCCTCGCGCATCGCGCGTCGTCGCCGCACCGTGTGGCTCACCAAGTGGCTGCTCCCGATGCTCGCGCTGCTGCTGCTGGTCTCCGTCGCCGCCTGGCCGGAGATCAGCCGGGTGAAGGAGCAGGGCCGGGTGGCCTTCCGCCGGGTGTTCTCGGTGGATCCGGAATCCGGCCGCATGATGCAGCCGCGCTATCGCGGCGTGGACGAGCGCGGGCGCCCCTACACCATCACCGCCGCCTCGGCCCAGCAGACCACCGCTGATCGCGTCGCCCTGTCCGAGCCCAAGGGTGACCTGCTGACCGAGAGCGGCACCTGGATCATGGTCGAGGCGCAGCAGGGCGTGTTCATCCAGCACCAGTCGCTGATGGACCTGTCCAAGGAGGTCGTGCTGTATCGCGAGGACGGCACCCGCCTCTCCACCGATGCCGCCGCCATGGACCTCAAGGCCGGGGCCGCCGCCAGCAGCGACAAGACCCATGCCGAAGGCCCGTTTGGCGTACTGGATGCCCAGGGCTTCACCCTGACGGACAAGGGCGCCGTCATCCAGTTCGAAGGCGCCTCGCACCTGGTGATGAACGAAGGCGAGAAGAAATGATCCGCGCCACGCTTCTGCTGCTCCTGGCGATGCCGGGCCTCGCCTACGCCCAGGGCCTCGATCTCTCGAAGGGCGGTGCCATCGACGTCACCTCACAGGACGGTATGGAATGGCGGCAGAACGAGCAGATGGTGATCGCCAACGGCAATGCCCGCGCCGTGCGGGGCGACGTGACCGTGACGGCCGACCGCCTGATCGCCCGCTACCGCCGCAAGGCCACTGCCGGTGCAAGGGCTGAAACACCGGCGGCCACTCCTGTCAGCACCACCCCGGCGCCCGCCGCCATCCCCGGAGCCGGTGACACCGGCAGCAACGAGATCTACCGCATCGAGGCCGAGGGCAACGTCCACATCTTCACCGCCACCGACCTCGCCGTGGGTGACAAGGCGGTTTACGACATCGACCAGGCCGTCCTGCTGATGACCGGTGCCGCCATGACCATCACCACGCCGCAGCAGGTGATGACGGCGCGGGACACGATGGAATATTGGTCCCAGAAGCACATGGCCGTGGGCCGCGGCAACGCCGTGGTCACCACCAGCGATGGCCGCCGTATCCGGGGCGACACCCTGGTCGGCTTCACCCAGCCGCCGGCCGGATCGCCCGGAGCGCCACCCGGCACCCCGCCCGCCTCCCAGCCCGCAAAGAAAGCCGCCATCCAACCACCTGTGTCCGGCAAGCCCGGTGCCGACCCGCTCGGCGCCTCCGGCAAGCTGCAACGCGTCGAGGGCTTCGGCAACGTCGAGGTCCGCACCGCCACCGAGGTCGTGACCGGAGATCGCGGCGTCTATGTGGCCGATAGCGGTATCGCCCGCCTGGCCGGCCACGTCCGCATCATCCGCGGCCAGAACTACCTGGATGGCGACCAGGCCCTGGTGAACATGCGCACCGGTATCTCCACCCTGGTGCGTGACACGAAGGGACAGCGCGTGCAGGGCCTGGTCGTGCCTAACGAGCCCGCTCCCGCGCCCGGCGCCGCACCCAAGCCTGCAAGGGGGACCACGCCATCAACTCCGTCACCAAACCGATAGGCCCGGCGACCAGCCCGCTGATCGCCCCGGCGATCGGCCGCCCGACCCCCGCCCGCCTCGTCGCCGGCGGCCTGTCTGCCCATGCCGTGGGCAAGACCTACAAGAAGCGGCAGGTGGTGCAGTCCGTCAGCATCCACGTCCAGCGCGGCGAGGCCGTGGGCCTGCTCGGGCCCAACGGCGCCGGCAAGACCACGACCTTCTACATGATCACCGGTTTGGTCCGCCCCGACACCGGCCGCATCGAGCTGGACGGGCACGACATCACCGGGCTGCCCATGTACCGCCGCGCCCGCCTCGGCATCGGCTACCTGCCGCAGGAGGCCAGCGTGTTCCGCGGCCTCAACGTCGAACGCAATATCAAGGCCGCTCTGGAGGTCGTGGAATCCGACCCGGACCGGCGCGACCAGATGCTGGATGAGCTGCTGGCGGAGTTCGGCATCAGCCATCTGCGCCGCACCCCGGCCCTGGCGCTCTCGGGCGGCGAGCGGCGCCGGGTCGAGATCGCCCGCGCCCTGGCGTCGCAGCCGCACTACATCCTGCTTGATGAACCGCTGGCCGGCATCGACCCGATCGCGGTGGGCGAAATCCGCGATCTGGTGTCCCACCTGAAGGATCGCGGCATCGGCGTGCTGATCACCGACCACAATGTGCGCGAGACGCTCGAGATCATCGACCGCGCCTACATCATGCATGATGGCCAGGTGCTGATGGAGGGGCGCCCGGAGGAGGTCGTGGCTCACGAAGACGTGCGCCGCGTCTATCTTGGAGAACGGTTTAGCCTGTAGTCTGCCGCCCATGGCTATGGGTCCTCGGCTGGAGTTTCGGCAGACACAATCGCTGGTGATGACGCCGCAGCTGCGTCAGGCCATCAAGCTGCTGCAGTTCACCAATGTCGAAGCCGCCGCCTTCGTCGAGGAGGAGCTGGAGCGCAACCCGCTGCTCGAACGCGACGAGCGCGCCGATGTCACGCCGGAACAGCCGGCACTCGACCAGCGGCCCGAAACCCTCGACACGCTGGACGCAGCCGCCCTGCTTGCCGGCGAGAAAATGCCGGACAGCGCGGAGCCCGACCACGGCAACACCTACGACGCCGGCGGCAGCGCGGACGGCGCCGCCTATGATCCGCCCTACGCCAGCACCCGCACCACCAGCACGCGCGACCCCTCCGACGAGCGCGGCATCGACGACCTGGTGGAAGCCCCCCGCAACCTCCGCACCCATCTCACCGAACAATTGCGCCTCAGCTTCCCGGATCCGGTGGACCGCATCGTAGGCGCCCAGTTCATCGGTCTGCTCGACCCGGCCGGCCGCGTGCCCGTCAGCACCGCGGACCTCGCCCGCGCCCTGGGCCTGGACGAAACGCGCGTCGCCTCGGTGCGTGACCGCATGATGCGGTTCGACCCCTCCGGCCTGTTCGCGCCCGACCTCCGCACCTGCCTCGCCGCCCAGCTCGCCGAGCGCAACCGCCTCGACCCGGCCATGCAGTCCCTGCTCGATAACCTCGACCTTCTGGCCCGGCGCGACCTCAAGTCCCTCATGCAGATCTGCGGCGTCGATGCGGAGGACATGACGGACATGGTGAGCGAGTTGCGCCGCCTGGACCCGAAACCAGGTGCCGGGTTCGACGCCGCACCAGTGCAGCAGGTGATCCCCGACGTGCTGATGCGCGCCCTGCCGGACGGCGAGTGGTTCCTGGAACTGAACCCCGACACCATGCCCCGGGTGCTGGTGAACGAAACCTTCCACGCCCGCGTCAGCGCCGGGGCGCCGCGGGAGACCCGGTCGTACCTGGGCGAGAACCTCTCCAACGCCAACTGGCTGGTGAAATCCCTGCAGCAGCGCGCCAACACCATCCTGAAGGTTGCCTCCGAGATCGTGCGGCAGCAGGACGCCTTCTTCCGCCGCGGCGTGGGCCATCTGCGCCCGCTCATCCTGCGGGACATCGCGGGTGCCGTGGAGATGCACGAGAGCACCGTCAGCCGCGTGACCGCCAACAAGTACATGGCGACTCCCCGGGGCGTGTTCGAGCTGAAGTACTTCTTCACCACCGCCATCGCCTCCAGCGCCGGGGGCGAAAGCCATAGCGCGGAGGCGGTTCGCCACCGCATCCGCGCCCTCGTGGTCGCCGAGGACCCGGTCGATGTGCTGTCCGACGACGCGATCGTGTCGGCTTTGCGCCGGGAAGGCGTGGACATCGCCCGCAGGACCGTGGCCAAATACCGTGAGGCGCTGCGGATACCCAGTTCGGTGCAGCGCAAACGGGAAAAGACGATGTCGGCGTGAGACCGGCACCACCCGGCAACATCAGGAGGCGGTCGGTATGCAGATCACGGTCTCGGGCAAACAGGTTGATCTTTCGGACGCGCTGCGCACCCGCGTGTCTGAACAGCTGGACCTGATCACGGGCAAGTATTTCGATACCGCGCAGGAAGCGAACGTCACCTTCAGCCGCGCCCGCAGCTTCTTCACCTGCGACATCAACGTCCACGCCGGGCGGGGCCTCACGCTGCGTGGCGAGGGCGAGGCCGCCGACGCCAACAGCGCCTTCGACGACGCAGCGGAACACATTGCCAAGCGGCTGCGGCGCTATCGCCGCCGGGTCAACGACCATGCACGGGATCTCGCAAGTAGAGACCGCCCGGAAGCCGCCCGCCAATACGTGCTGCGGCAGGAAGAAGAGCAGATCCCGGCCCAGGACAACGGCACGACCACCGCCGCCACCTTTGCCACGGTCATCGCGGAAGCGCCCGCCGAGATCAGCACGCTGAGCGTCAGCGATGCCGTGATGCAAATGGACCTGGCGGATCAGGCGGTGTTCATGTTCCGCAACAGCGCCACGGCCCAGCTCAACGTGGTTTATCGCCGGCCAGACGGGAATATCGGTTGGATCGATCCGGCCGCAGCCCAGACGTGATGTCTGGCGCCTGCCGGCTCCGTGAATCCGGCAGGCATCCTGCTCAGTGCACCATTGCTGGCTGCATCTCGTGTTGCACGATGGCGGCCACGGCCAGGTCGCAATCCGCCGCCATCGCCATAGGCGAGCCATCGGCCGCATGGATGGCGAAAGCCATCTGCCCCTCGAACATCACTGGCTTCACATAGGCCAGATCGGCCATCCCCAGCTGCATCAGCTGGTCCGACGTCATCTTGCGGATATCGACGATGCTCTCCACCGCCTGGGGCTGATCGATGTTCATGCCAAAATCTCCTCGTTCCTCTGAACGGCCGCTATCGGCCAAGGCAGAGAGTCGTCACGCGGTAACGTTGCTGACCTGAAGCAGGATGCGGCTAGTCGCGATCTGGTGAACCATCTAGAACCCTGGCCTGCACCGCGGTTGTGGGCTTCACCCCGGGCTTGGTGACACCGGGCTTGCTGATCTGGATGGTCTTCACCCGAACCTCGGGTTGCGGCCGGGCCAGGTCGATATGCAGCAGGCCGTTATCCAGCCAGGCCCCCTTCACCTCGATCCCTTCCGCCAGCACAAAGGCGCGCTGGAACTGTCGGGAAGCGATACCACGGTGAAGGTAAACACGACCTTGCGGCTCCTCCGACTGGCGGCCGCGGATCACCAACTGGTTGTCCTCCTGCGTGATCTGCAGGTCGTCCATCGTGAACCCCGCCACGGCGAGCGTGATGCGCAGCCCATTCGGCCCGGTCTGCTCGATGTTGTAGGGTGGATACCCCTCGGATGACGTCTTGGACGCCCGTTCGAGGATCTGCTCCAGATGGTCGAATCCCAGAAACATGGGGGACGTGAAAACACGGGTGGGCATCGCGGCCTCCTCGATCGAGCGAAGCATCGCCGAAGCCCATCATGGCACCCCGGCACCGCATCAGATTGGCAGAGAAGCGGCCCCGTTCAAGGGACCGGGCTTCCAGCCGGGCCCACACATCGCTACATCGCCCCAATGACCGACCCGACTCCCCCCGATTTTAAGCACCTGGTGATCCTCACCCCGCCCGCTCCGGTCCTGCGCGCCAAGGCCCGGCCCGTCGCCCCGGCCGATGCCGACAAGGTCCGCGCGCTGGTGCCGCAGATGCTCGCTACCATGTATGCCGCCCCCGGCATCGGCCTGGCCGCACCGCAGATCGGCGCCGGCCTGCGCCTGGCCGTCGTGGACCTGATGCCCGATGACAAGGCGGCCCCCATCCACCTGGTCAATCCCGAGATCGTCCGCGCCAGCGAGGAATGGGCGACGCGCGAGGAAGGCTGCCTCTCACTGCCGGGCCAGTATGCCGAGGTCGGCCGCCCCGCCCGCGTGCTGGTGCGCTACCACGACCTCACGGGGACCAGGAAGGAGATCGAGGCGGAGGGCCTGCTCGCCGCCTGCCTGCAGCACGAGATCGACCACCTGGACGGCGTGCTGTTCGTGGACCACATCTCCGCCCTGAAGCGGAACATGCTGCTGCGGCGGCTGGCGAAGGAACTCAAGATCAAGGCGCAGGGATAATGACGCTGCGGCTGGCCTTCATGGGCAGCCCCGACTTCTCGGTCCCGGCCCTGCATGCGCTGCACGCCGCCGGACACGATATCGTCGCCGTCTATGCCCAGCCGCCCCGCCCCGCCGGCCGAGGCCAGGCCCTGCGTCCCTCCCCGGTGCAGGTTGCCGCCGAAGCCCTGGGCCTGCCGGTCCGCACCCCCACCCGCCTCCGCACCGACCCGGCAGAACACGCCGCCTTCGCCGCGCTCGATCTCGACGCCGCCGTGGTCGCCGCCTATGGGCTGATCCTGCCGCAGCCCATGCTGGACGCCCCGCGCCGCGGCTGCCTGAACATCCACGCCAGCCTGCTGCCCCGTTGGCGCGGCGCCGGGCCGATCCAGGCGGCGATCCTGGCCGGGGATAGCGAGAGCGGCATCACCATCATGCAGATGGAAGCCGGGCTGGATACCGGCCCCATGCTGCTGCGCGAAGCCGTGCCGTTGCGCCCCGACACCACCGCCGCCACGCTGCACGACACGCTCGCCGGCATGGGCGGCCGCATGGTGCTGCAGGTGCTGGATCAACGCCCGGACCCGGTGCCGCAGCCCGAAGGCGCCACCTACGCCCCGAAGCTCACCCGGGACAGCGGCCGCCTGGACTGGACTGAGGACGCCGCCACGCTGGACCGCACCATCCGCGCCCTGGTCCCCTGGCCCGGCACCTGGACCACCCTCGATGGCGAGGTCCTGAAAGTCCACGCCGCCCGCCTGGAATCCGGCGATGGACCACCGGGCCAGGTGCTGGACGACCGCCTGCTGGTCGCAACCGGCCAGGGCGCGCTCCGTCTCACCCGGCTGCAGCGCCCCGGCCGCAGCCCCATGGCGGCCGAAGCCCTGCTGCGCGGCCGGCCCGTCGCGCCGGGAACCCGCCTGGGGTGACGCAACCGCCCTGCCTCGCTCGTTGGGCGCTCCTGCTCGAATATGACGGCACCGGGATCTCGGGCTGGCAGCGTCAGCGCGGCCAGGTCACCTTCCAGGCCATCCTGGAGGACGCCGCCGCCCACCTGAATGGCGGCGCTCCCGTCCCCAGCGTCGCCGCCGGGCGCACCGATGCCGGGGTCCACGCCGCCGGCCAGGTGGCGCTGCTCTCCCTGCCGGACCGCTACGACGCGGAGCGGGTGCGCGACGCCCTGAACCACCACATGCGCCCGCACGGCCTCGCCGTGCTGAAAGCCGCCCCGGCCGCGCCGGACTGGAACCCACGCTTCTCCGCCACCGGCCGCGCCTACGAGTACCGTATCCTGACCCGGCGCGCCCGCCCCGTGCTGCGCCTGGGCCAGGTCTGGCACGTGGACCGCCCGCTGGATGCCTCCGCCATGGCGGAGGCTGCCGCCATGCTGCTCGGCCACCACGACTTCACCTCGTTCCGCGCCACCGCGTGCCAGGCGAAGTCACCCTTCCGCACGCTGGACCGGCTGGACGTGGCGCGGGATGGCGACGAGATCACCATCGCCGCCGCCGCCCAGAGCTTCCTGCACCACCAGGTCCGCAACCTGGTCGGCACGCTGAAACTGGTGGGTGAAGGCCGCTGGCCGGCTTCCCGCGTGGCCCAGGCGCTGGCGGCACGCGATCGTGCAGCCGCCGGGCCGACCGCGCCGCCCGAGGGCCTGACGCTGATGCGGGTGACCTACGACCCGGACCCGTTCAGCTAAGCCCGTTCAGCTGATCGCCACCTGAACCAGATGCGGCCCGATCAGCAGCCCCGCCGTGGCCGCCCCCACCAGCAGCACCATCAGCACGGCCCGGCCGCGCGACAAGGCCAGGCCATGCCGGGCAATGACGAAGTGCAGCCACAGCCCATAGGCGCCCAGCCCCAGTATGACGACCCGGCCGGCCTGCGCCTCCGAAACCCCGCCCGCAAACAGCTGCACGCCCACCACAATGATAAACAGCACCACCGGGATCGCCCACTGGCACCAGTTGAACGCGGTGGCGTAGCGCAGCCACTCCGCCTCCCGCCCCCAGCGCACCGCCAGCGCATGCGACACCACCGGCGGCGCCAGCTGTGCCACCACCGTCAGCAGCAGCGCCGCCAGCGCATCCATGCCATCGCCCGACACCAGCATCCTGGCCGCCCCCACCAGGGGAAACGCCACCAGCGGCGCCAGGCTGGCCAGGAAGGCGTTGGTGGTGTGCCCGAACCGCTCGATCCCGCGCCCGCGCCCGGTTGCCAGCAGCGCCGCCCCGCCCAGGGGCCCCAAGTTCAAGGAACCAAAACTCATGCGAACTCCGCCAGCACGACGCGATAGGCTTCGGTCAGCGCCCGCAGGTCAGCCACCGGCACCCCCTCATCCGCCTGGTGCATGGTCGCACCCACCAGCCCGAACTCTGCGACCGGGCACAGCCGGGTAATGAACCGCGCATCCGAGGTCCCGCCCCCGGTGTCCAGCCGCGGCTCCCGCCCACAGGCCCGCCCGATCGCGCCCCGCAGCCGCTGCACCAACGGGCCGGGCTCCGTCAGGAAACTTTCGCCGCTGATCGAGACCTCGAGATCGAACCGCGTCGCGTAGCGCGCCAAGGTCGCCCGCAACCAGCCATGCAGCGCCGCCCCGGTATGATGATCATTGAACCGCATGTTCAGCCGCGCCTGGGCCGCAGACGGCACCACGTTGGTCGCGGGGTTGCCCACATCCACGCTGGTCACCTGCAGGGTGCTCGGCTCGAACCAGTCGCTCCCGGCATCCAGCGGTGCCGCCGTCAGCGCCGCGAGCACCTGCACCAGCCGTTGCACCGGGTTGTCCACCTGGTGCGGATAGGCAACATGCCCCTGCACGCCATGCACGGTGATGCTGGCATTCAGACTGCCGCGCCGCCCGATCTTGATCACCTCGCCCAGCGCAGCGGGATTGGTCGGCTCCCCCACCACGCACAGGTCCGGCACGTGGCCGTGCTCCTGCATCCAATCCAGCACCCGCGTGGTGCCGTCCAGGGCCGGGCCCTCCTCGTCCCCGGTGATCAACAGGCTGATCGAGCCCGCGCCCGCCACTTCCGGAATGGCGGCGATGAAGGCGGCGATCGCGCCCTTCATGTCGCAAGCCCCCCGGCCCAGCAGCACGCCGTCCCGCACCACGCCGCCGAACGGGTCCACCGTCCAGGGCGCGGCCCCGGGCGGCACCACGTCCGTGTGCCCGGCAAAGCAGAAATGCGGCGCCCCCGTCCCGCGGCGCGCGAACAGGTTGGGCGTGGTGCCGAACGGCAGGCGCCACACCGTGAACCCCAGCGGCTCCAGCGCCGCCGCCACCACGTCCTGCGCCCCGCCATCGGCCGGGGTCACGGAGTTGCAGCGGATCAGCGCCTGCGCCAGCGGCAGCGGGTCCATCAGTCGCGCAGCAGCTCGTTGATCGAGGTCTTGGCCCGGGTCCTCTCATCCACCCGCTTCACGATCACGGCACACGAAAGGCTCGGCCCCGGCGACCCGTCCGGCAGCGGCCGCCCCGGCATCGTGCCCGGCACCACCACGGAATAGGCAGGCACCCGCCCGATGAACACCTCGCCAGTGGCCCGGTCGATGATCCTGGTGGAGCCGCTGATGAACACCCCCATGGACAGCACGCTGCCACGCTCGACGACCACGCCTTCGACCACCTCGGACCGCGCGCCGATGAAGCAGTCATCCTCGATGATGGTCGGGTTCGCCTGCAACGGCTCCAGCACCCCGCCCAGGCCCACGCCCCCGCTCAGATGGCAGTTGCGCCCAACCTGCGCGCAGCTGCCGACGGTGGCCCAGGTGTCCACCATGGTGCCGCGGTCCACATAGGCGCCCACGTTCACGAAGCTGGGCATCAGCACCACGCCCGGCGCGATATACGCGCTGTGCCGCACCACTACCCCCGGCACCGCCCGGAACCCGGCCTGGCTGAACTGGTTGTTCCCCCAGCCCGCGGTCTTCATCGGCACCTTGTCCCACGCCGGGGCACCGCCCGCCCCCTCCATGGCCGCCGAGTCGTTGAGCCGGAACGACAGCAGCACCGCCTTTTTCAGCCATTCATGCACCACCCAGCCACCCGGCCCCTTTTCCGCCACGCGCAACGTGCCGCTGTCCAGCGCATCGAGCGCGTCCTGCACGGCGGCACGGTCATCGCCCATGGTCGCGGCCGAAATCATCTCGCGGCCCTCCCATAGCGCATCGATGCGGGGGCGGAGGGGATGGTCCTGCATGCGTCGTTCCTGGCGTTCAGCGTCGGGCGGACCATGCTGGCGAGGCCGGGTCGTGTCAAACTGCGGCGCGCCTCGTGACACTAACCGATCCTTAACCTTTGCCGGTTAGCGTCCTGCTCAACCAAGGACGAGAGCGATGAGCGGAGCCGCCGAGACAACCGATGTCGCCACCCTGCCGGACCCGATGGCACAGCCACCGGAGATCCTGCACCGCGCTTTGATGGAAAGCCGCCAGCGCTGGCGGCAGTTCGGCGCCCTCGCGTCGGACATGGTGTTCGAGACCGATGCCCACGGCGATCTCACCTTCATGGCCCCCGAGGACGTGCTCGGCTGGTCCGCCTCCGAGCTGATCGGCCGGCCGGCGCACAGCCTGCTGCTGGACCAGGCGGCGCCGGACGTCTTTGCCTTCATCACCCCGCAGCATCGCCGCCACACCTGGTTCCAGTCCCGGGCGGAGGGGCCCGCCTGCATGGCGCTTACCATCGTGCCGATGCAGGACGAGCACGGGCAGCCCTGCGGTGTCCGCGGCGTGGCCGTGAACGTCACGGAGCAGGAGCGTGCAGGCCTGGCCTCGGCCGCGGCGCTGCGCCGGAGCGATGTGCTGGACCACATTCTCGGCCGTATGCGGCAGGAGGTGCTGGCGCCCCGCATCATGCAGACGATGCTCGACTCGCTCATGCGGGCCGTGGGCGCACAAGGGGCCGCGATCGTGGACCTGCAACACGGCAACCCGTCCGGCGCCAAACAGATCATGCATCTGACGGGCGGCAATCCGGAACGCCTGCTGGAAAGCGTGCATGCGGCCCTGGATGACGGCTCCGAGAACACGACGGTTTTCGATATCACCGATGGCACCCAGGCCATGGCCACGCCCTGCTCGACACGTTTCGGGGACCGCGCCGCCCTGATGACATGGCGCGCCCCCGGCGCCCGCGCCTGGGATGCCGACGACATGACCCTCTCGGCCTCCATCGGCGGCGTCGTGCGAATCGTGCTGGAACACGAGGCCATCCAGCGCGAGCTGGCCCGGCAGGCCCGCACCGATCCGCTGACCGGCCTGCTCAATCGCCGTGCCTTCATGGAGGAGGCCTCCCGCCGGCTGGATCGGCTTGAACGCGACGGTGTCCCCGGCACGCTGCTGTTCCTGGACCTGGACCGCTTCAAGCAGCTGAACGACCAGAAGGGCCACGACGTCGGCGATGCCGCCCTGGTCGTGATCGGCGAGTTGCTGCATCGCACCTTCCGCTCAAGCGACCTGGTGGCGCGCCTGGGCGGCGACGAGTTCGCGGTCTGGATGGATGGCACAGACTCGCTGAGCGCCGCGGAACGGGCGGAGGTGTTGCGGCTCGCCACGCCGCAGGAACTGGCCCATCTGAGCGCCGGTGACAGCATCGCGATGAGCATGTCCATCGGCATCGCCACCCGGGAAGCCGGCAGCGACGAAATGCTGGACCAGGTGATCCAGCGCGCGGACCAGGCAATGTATCAGGTCAAGCGCACCGGCCGCGGTCACTGGCAGGTCTCGCACCTGGAAATGGCACGTTAATGCCTTTCTTCGCGGCCCGGCGCCCCGCCCCCTCCGCACGCCAGGCGGACGAAGCAACCAGGGTGCGGCTGGCCGCCCGCGCCACCACATCAGCCGCCACCCTGCACATCCTGGCACAGGACCCGGCTGTCACGGTCCGCGCAGCCGTCGCCATGAACCCGGTCTATGCGCCCGAAGCTGCCCGCCACCTGATGACGGACAAGGATGACCGTGTACGCGCGCTGCTGGCCGACAAGGTGGCGCGCCTGCTGCCGGGCCTGTCCGGGCAGGAGCATCGGCTGGCCTACGACCACGTGCACAGCACGCTGCTCGCTTTGGCCGGGGATACCGCCATTCGCGTCCGCCTTGCCATAACCGATGTGCTGCATACGATGCCGGAGGCCCCCCGCGCCGTCATCCTCAAGCTCGCGCAGGACCCTGTGCTCGCCGTCAGCGATCCGGTCATGCGGCTGTCGCCCCTGCTGACCGACATCGACCTCCTGGAGCTTCTCGCCACCCCTCCCCATCCCGGCACCGCCCAGGCGGTGGCCACGCGCGGTTCATTGAGCCACGCGATCTCCGCCACGATCGCCGCCCAGGCCGACAGCGTCGCGATCCGCATCCTGCTGCAGAACGCAACGGCCACCATCCAGGAAGGCACGCTCGATGCCTTGATCGGGCGGGCCGGCGACCATCCGGAGTGGCACGAGCCGCTGATCCGCCGCCCACGCCTGCTGGAACGGGCCGCCCGTGCCTTGTCCACCATCGTCACCGGTCAGATCCTGGATGAGCTGCTCAGCCGAACCGACCTGCCCCCAAGCCTCGTCGCCGAATTCGGCAGTCGCGTTACCGCCGCCATGCTTCCCACGGCGCCAGTGACCGACGAGGAAGCGCTCGGCCGCGTGCAACAAGTGAAGGAGGCAGGGCAACTCGGCGAAGCTCACCTGGTGCAGGCCGCCGAAGCCGGTGACTGTCAGCAAGCCCGGGCCGTGCTCGCCATCGCGAGTGGCGTCACGATCGGAATGCTGGACCGTGCCGTGGCCCTGCGCAGCGCAAAGGCTCTGGTCAGCGTGGTCTGGCGGGCCGGCTTTGGCATGTCAACGGCGGTTCTCATCCAGTCCGTTCTGGGTCAGCTCAGCCCTGCCGAAATCCTCATCGCGTCCCAGCTTGGCGAATTTCCCCTCTCGACCGACGAAATGGAATGGCAGATCGAGCTGCTGGCGGAGCCGGGCGTTTGACCAGGTTCAGACCACCTGCCCCAACGCCGCAGAAATCCGGTCAGCCAGGCGGGCCGCCACCTCAATCTTCGACAGACGCGGCCATATCTCCGCGCCAGCTCCGGTGATCAACATGATCTCGTTGTCCGCCCCACCCATGATGCCGGTTTCAGGACGGACATCATTGGCGACGATCCAGTCACAACCCTTCCGCAGCCGCTTCGCCGCCGCATGCTGCGCCACGTCCTGAGTTTCAGCCGCAAACCCCACCACCAGACCAGGCCGGGCTGCTCCGGCCTGCGCCAACTCGGCCAGGATATCCGGGTTCGGCATCAGGGAAAGCACGGGTGCCCTGCCCGAATCCTTCTTCAGTTTCTGGTCCGAAGCATTCGCCACCCGCCAATCCGCCACAGCCGCCGCACACACCGCAGCATCGGCCGGCAGGGCGGCCCGGCAGGCCGCCAGCATCTCCGCGGCCGTCTCCACCCGAACCACCTCCACCCCAGCCGGGTCCGCCAGCGCAACCGGCCCCTGCACCAGCGTCACCCGAGCCCCCAGCCCCGCCAGCGCCGCCGCAATGGCCCGGCCCTGCTGGCCGCTGCTCCGGTTGGCAATGTAGCGCACGGGATCGATCGGCTCATGCGTCGGCCCGCTGGTCACCAGCACATGCCGCCCCGCCAACGGCTTGGAGCCCAGCGACAACAGGTCCAGGATCGCCGCCAGGATCGCCGCCGGTTCCGCCAGCCGTCCATAGCCATGCTCGTTGCACGCCATCACGCCGGCCTCGGGCCCCACCACCTGAACGCCCCGCGCCCGCAGCGTCGCCATGTTCGCCACCGTGGCGGCATGGCCCCACATCCGAACGTTCATCGCGGGCGCCACCAGCACCGGCTTGTCCGTCGCCAGCAGCACGGTGCTGGCCAGGTCGCCTGCCAGCCCCGCCGCCATCTTCGCCAGAACATCCGCGCTGGCCGGCACCACCACCACCAGGTCCGCGGCGCGGCTCAGCTGAATGTGCCCCATCTCGCTCTCATCGGTCAGCGACCAGAGATCGGTATAGACCTTGGACTCCGTCAGCGCCTGCAAGCTCAACGCCGTGACGAACTGCGCCCCGGCCGCGGTCAGCACGGCGCTCACGCCAATGCCCTGCTTCCGCAACAGCCGCACCAGTTCGAGCGACTTGTAGGCCGCGATCCCTCCGGAGACGATCAGCAGTACTCGCTTCATGCCCCCGCCCCCCTGCACCTACAGCCGCCAGCCGACATGGATGGCCGCAATCCCACCCGTCAGGTTCCGGTACTTGACCCGGCTCAACCCCGCCTCCCGCATCATCGCGGCCAAGGCCTCCTGGTCCGGGAACGTCCGGATGCTCTCCGCCAGATACCGGTAGCTCTCCGAATCTCCCGCCACCACCCGTCCCAGCAGCGGCATCACCTTGAACGACCAGGCGTCATACGGCGTGTCCAGCAAGGCCACCTGCACGCGGGAGAACTCCAGGCAATGGAACTGCCCGCCGGGCCGCAGCACCCGCCGCGCCTCCCGCAGCACCGCAGATTTGTCCGTGCAGTTGCGCAAGCCGAACGCGATCGTCACCCGGTCCACGCTCCGGTCCGGCACCGGCAGCGTCTCGGCATCCGCCACCAGGATCGAAACCCCGTCCTCCACCCCACCTGCCGTGGCCCGGCCGCGCGCCACCTCCAGCATCTGGGCGTTGATGTCGGTCAGCAGCGCCGGGCCACCGCCGCGGGCGCGCCAGGCAAAGGTGATGTCCCCGGTGCCGCCCGCCAGGTCCAGCAGCGTGCGGTTCGGCCGCGGGTCCAGCCCGGCCACGAAATCCCGCTTCCAAACCCGGTGCACGCCGAGCGACATCAGGTCGTTCATCACGTCGTAACGCCGGGCCACGCTGTCGAACACCGCCCGCACCATCGGCTTCTTCTCGGCCGTGGGCACGCTGCGATAGCCGAAGTCGGTCTGGTCAGAGGGCATGGGATCGGGGACCGCCGGGTTGCTGCTCATGCGGGCAGCATATACGGGAGAACCATCATGCCGGAACTCCCCGAAGTCGAGACTGTGATGCGCGGCCTGGCCGCCCGCCTGGATGGCCGCCGCATCACGCGCGCCGAGCTGCGGCGGGACGGCCTGCGCTGGCCCTTCCCCCCCGGCCTCGCGGAGCGGCTGACCGGCGCTGAAGTGCTGGGGTTCCGCCGCCGGGCCAAGTACATGCTGATGCGGATCGAGGGCGGCGACAGCGTGCTGATCCACCTCGGCATGTCCGGCCGCATGCTGATCCGCCAGCATGGCAGCAACGAGCCCACCCTGCACGAACACGTGGCGCTGCAAACCGACGACGCCTGGCACATCGGCTTCATCGACCCGCGGCGCTTCGGCTCCATCGACCTGGTGCGCACGGCGGAGGAGGACAGCCACCGCCTCCTCGCCGGCCTCGGTCCGGAACCGCTGGACGACACCTTCTCCGCTCGCGTGCTGACGGAGGCGCTCGCCGGTCGCCGCACCCCGATCAAGAGCGCCCTGCTGGACCAGCGTGTCGTCGCCGGCCTCGGCAACATCTATGTGTGCGAGGCGCTGTACCGCGCGGGCATCGCCCCCTCCCACCAGGCCGGTGATCTCACCAGGGCCGCCATCCGCCGCCTGGTGCCCGAGATCAAGGCGACGCTCACCGAGGCCATTGCCGCCGGCGGCTCCTCCTTGCGCGACTACGTGCAGCCCAGCGGCGAACTCGGCTACTTCCAGCACGCCTGGAAGGTCTATGGCCGCGAGGGCGAACCCTGCCAGCTCTGCCCCGGCCTGCACGCCTGCCCCGGCATCAGCAGGCTTGTGCAATCCGGCCGTAGTACCTTCTACTGCCCCATGCACCAGGCCTCCCTCTCCCCCGCATGATTCGCCGCCTGTTGCGCACCCAGGGCGGCCTGGTCGGCACCGTCATCGTCGCCGCCGTGCTGTTCGCCGCCCTGTTCGCGCCGCTGATCTCCCCCTATGACCCCGATGCGCTGGACGTGATGGACCGCTTCGGCCCCCTCTCCACCACGCATTGGCTCGGCACGGACCAGCTCGGCCGGGATCTCGTCTCCCGCCTGCTGCACGGCGCCACCGTCGCCATGGAAGTCTCGCTCGCCTCCATCCTGCTGGCCCTGGTCATCGGCACCCTGCTCGGCATGGCCGCCGCCGCCCTGCCCCCACGGTGGGAGCGCCTGCTGCTGATCCTGTTCGACGTCATCAGCGCCTTCCCCTCTCTCGTGCTCGCCCTCGCCATCGTCGCGGTGTTCGGCCCCTCGAACGAGCACCTGATCGGCATCGTCGCCATCACCCTGGTGCCGCACTTCGGCCGCGTCGCCCGGGCACAGGCGCTGTCGCTGCAATCCGCACCCTTCCTGGAGGCCGAGCGCATCCTGGGCGCCAGCTGGACCCGCATCGTGCTGCGCCACATGCTGCCGAACATCGCGGGCCCGCTCATCGTGCTGGCCAGCATGGAGATCCCGGTGGTGATCACCATCGAGGCCGGGCTGTCCTTCATCGGTCTCGGCGTGCGCCCGCCCTTGGCCAGCTGGGGCACGCTGATCTACGACGGTTACGCCTATTTGAGCGACAGCACGCTGCCGGTGCTGGTCAGCAGCCTGGCCCTGGCCATCGCCACCCTTGGCTTCACCCTGTTCGGCGAGGCCCTGCGCGACGCCACCGACCCCCGCGGCCGCCGATGACCGTTCCCCTCCTGCAGATCCAGGACCTGCGCCTGGAAGCCAGCACCCCCCGCGGCACCGCGCACATCCTCCGCGGCATCGACCTCGAGATCCCGCGCGGCCGCATCGTCGGCATCGTCGGTGAGAGCGGGTCCGGCAAGTCCTCCCTCGCCCTGGCCCTCATGCGCCTGCTGCCCAGCAACATCACCCGCCTCGACGGCCGCATGCTGCTCGACGGCGCCGACCTCGCCACTCTGTCCGAGCCCGGCATGGCCCAGCTCCGCGGCCGCCGCCTCGCCATGGTGTTCCAGGATCCGGCCACTGCGCTCAACCCCGTCTTCACCATCGGCACCCAGCTCATCGACGTCCTCCGCCGCCGCGACCCCGGCCTCAGCCGCACCCGGGCTCGCAACCAGGCCGAACAGGCGCTGCACCGGGTCGAGATCGCGGACCCGGCCCGCCGCCTGCGCGCCTACCCGCACGAACTCTCCGGCGGCATGCGCCAACGGGTGATGATCGCCATGGCCCTGCTGGTCCGCCCCGACCTGCTGCTGGCCGATGAGCCCACCACCGCGCTGGACGCCACGGTCGAGGCCGGTATCGTCGCCCTGTTCGAGCGCCTGCGCACCGAACTCGGCGGTTCCATCCTGTTCATCTCCCACCACCTCGGCCTGGTCGCGACCCTGTGCGACGACATCGCCGTGCTCTACGGCGGCCGCATCCTGGAAACCGGACCGGCCCAGGCCGTCTGCCTTACCCCACGCCACCCCTACACCGCCGCCCTCCTCGCCTGCGAGCCCGGCGCGGACGAGACCGGCCGCCTCACCACCATCCCCGGGGACGTGCCGGATCCCGTGGACACCCCCACCGGCTGCATTTTCATGCCCCGCTGCCGTCATGCCGAACCGGCCTGCGCCGAACCCCAGCCCCTGCGAACCCTCGCGCCAGGCTGGCAGGCCGCCTGCTGGAAGCCGCTCGCATGAGCCTTGCTGCCGAGATCGCGGGGCTCGACGTCACCTTCCCCGGCGGCGTGCAGGCGCTGACGGGCATCGATGTCGCGTTGCCGACCAGCGAGATCACCGGTCTCGTTGGCGAGAGCGGCTCCGGTAAGACGACGCTGTGCCGGGTCCTGGCAGGACTCCAGGCGCCGACCATGGGCCGGGTCAGCGTCGCCGGCACGCCGGTGCACCCTCGCCGCGGCGCCGCGCAGCGAAGCTTCCACCGCCAGGTGCAGATGCTGCTGCAGGACGCGCCAGGCTCGCTCTCTCCACGCATGACCATCGGTGCCCTGCTGCGGGAGCCCATCGCGATCCATGCCCTGGACCGTGCCCAGGCCGAGACCTGGCTGCACGAGCTGCTGGGCCGTCTCGGCCTGTCCTCCGCCCTGCTGGACCGTTACCCGCACCAGCTTTCGGGTGGCCAGGCCCGCCGGGTCGCCGTGGCCCGTGCGCTGATGCTGAAACCGCAGCTGCTGATTGCCGACGAGCCGACCGCCGGGCTCGATCTCTCGGTGCAGGGCGAATTGCTGAACCTGCTGCTGGACCTGCACGCAGCCCTGGTCTTCACCATGCTGATCAGCAGCCACAACCTCGGCGTCATCCGCCGCATCGCCGGCCACACCATCGTCATGTACCTGGGTCAGATCGTCGAGCACGGCCCCACCGCAGCGCTGTTCGCCAGCCCGGCCCACCCCTACACGCTGGCCCTGCTCTCCGCCCACCCCACCATCGACCCGGCCCGCCGCAGCGAACGCATCATTCTTGAAGGTGACATCCCAAGCGTGGTGAAGCCGCCGGCAGGATGCCGCTTCCACACCCGCTGCCCGCAGGTCCAGCCCCGGTGCCTCATGGACAGCCCGCAGCTTCGGGTCATCGCCGGCCGCACGGTACGCTGCCATTTCCCCTTGGCGCCCGCGCCGTAAGGCGGTCCCGGGGCAGGTTCTAGCCTTACCCGGATTTTGCAGCTGTCGATCAGGATTCCGTGATCTGACACGGGTTTTGCACAGGTTGCAACGCTGCTGGGCAGCTCGCCGGTTCCAAAGTAACAATTCGCCGATCACCCTGTTATTTCGCAACTAAGTTTTAACACTTAATAACTAAGCTTGTCTTATGAGCGCGATGCCTACGAAGAGATCGCGTGATATCGTGACACGTCTCACTACAGTTCAATGAGGGGGGTTTCCATGACAGTCTTCACGGTTGGAGTGGATCAAAAATACAAGACCGTTGCATCCGCGGTTGCTGCCACCAAGGACGGTGATACCGTGTTGGTGCAAGCCGGCACCTATGTAAACGATTTCGCAATCATCGCGCACAAGATCACGATGCAGTCGGTCGGCGGCCTGGCCATCATGCAGGCGACAGCCGCGCCTACGAACGGCAAAGCCATCTTCACCACCAATAACGACGTGACCATCGATGGCTTCGGCTTCACCGGAGCCGCAGTGAGCGACGGAAACGGCGCCGGCATCCGATATGAGAATGGCAACCTGGTGGTGCGCAACAGCGTCTTCTGGAGCAACCAGGAAGGCCTGCTGGGGGCGGCGGACCCGAATGGCACCATCATCATCGACAACTCGGAGTTCAGCCATAACGGTGGCGACGACGGCTACACCCACAACATCTATATCGGTCAGATCGCCTCCGCATTCATTAACAACAGCTACTTTCACGACGCTCTCGGTGGGCACGAGATCAAGAGCCGCGCCCTGAAAACGACCATCACCAACAACCGCATCTTTGAAAATGCCGGGAACGGCAGCTACAACATCGATCTGCCGAATGGCGGCGTCGGCATCATCTCCGGCAATACCATCGAGAAAGGCCCCAACGCGCCAAACTTCACCGCCATCCACTTCGGTGGTGAAGGCACGCCATATGCCGGCTCATCTCTGTCAGTGACCAACAATACCGTCGTCAATGACAATGCGGATGGTATTCTGCTTTCCAATGCCGCCGGCGCGCCGGCTTCATTCACAAACAACACCGTCTGGGGCTTCAAAGCAGCCAACCTGTTCTCGCCGCCCGCCGGAGTCAGGGCAAGCGGGACAACGACGCTTTCAGCCCGGCCGACGCTCGACCTCTCAAGCCTCGCGCCCGAGGTCACGGCAGCAACGCCACCACCCGGCCCGGCCGCAATCGTAGAGGTGACCACGCCCTATCTGTCCTTCGGTATCACCGGCGCAGTCACACCGTCGGGCCACATCCTGGTGGTCGGCGCCCATGCTCAGTTCCAGACCCTTTCGGCCGCCCTGCTCGCGTCGCACGATGGCGATACCATCCAGGTCCTGTCCGGCACCTACATCAACGACTTCGGAACGGTGAACCACAAGGTCATCATCGAGGGCGTCGGCGGGATCGCCCGTTTCGTCCAGCAGGGCATCACGAACGTTCCAGTGGGCATTCTGGTCGTCAACACCGACGTCACTCTGAAAAACCTTGAGTTTACCGGTGGGCACTACGGAGCAAACCAGCACGAGGCTGGCGTCGCAATCTACGGCGGCAATGTGACCATCGTGAACACGAAGCTCGTCGACAACGACGTTTCGATCTGCGCCTACGACAACCCCGCAACGACGGTTTCGGTCTACGGATCAGAAATCGGCAACAACGGAAACTATGACAAGGGCACCCACAACGTTACAATCGGCACGATCGGCAGCTTCACTCTCCGCGACAGCTATGTGTATGGCGCACTCACGGGACACGAGATCTCGGATCACGCCTACAATTCCGATATCGAGAACAACCGCATCATTGATGGCGTCAACGCAGAAGCCAGCTTCCTCATCGGCCTAGGCGGCGGCGGCAATGCCATCATCCGGAATAACGTGCTCGAAAAAGGCGTTCACGCAGCCAATGGAGTTTTTGTTCTCGTCGGTGGTGAAGGCTCCACCTATTCCAACACGAACGTAAAGATCGACAGCAACACGCTCGTCTCCGACATGGTCAATCCAGATCATCCCTACACCTTCTTCCTCAACGCCACGCCGCTTGCCGCCTCAGTCGGTCCTATCACGGCTACGAACAACACGTTTGTCGGCGGCTATCTGGGGGGCCAGCAGGTCCTCAACATCACTGCGGCGGGAAGCAAGGTTGCCACCTCGGCGGTGCTCGATACCTCATCCCCCGTCTCCGCTGCTCTGGCACCAGCCAAGACATTCGTGGCCAGCGGCCTGAATACGCTCACCCTCAAACTCAGCGAGCTGAAGGGAAACACCGACGCGCAGTTCCTCGTCACGATGGATGGTGTCGCTGTGGGCAGCGGTGTCGTCACAGCCGACCAGGCATTGCGCACGCCAAACGTGTTCACCTTCACCGGGCAGTGGGGCCCGGGCAGTCACGTCATCACCATCTCGGGGATCAATCTCACGCCCACCTATGCGAATGCCGGGCTCGCGGCGAAGTCGCTTACCGTCAACGGCGTCACCCTGGACAACCGGCCCTATGTCCTGGCCGCGGAGATGACTGCTGATAAGCCCTTGATCACGTTCAACGTGCAAGGCTCCAACACGCTGCCCATATTCGATGCGACCTACTACCTGGCACACAACCCCGATGTCGCCGCGGCCGGTGTCGATCCGCTCGGGCATTATCTCACCTTCGGCTGGGCCGAGGGGCGGCAGCCCAGCGCCTGGTTCGACAGCAACTACTACCTGCAGCACAACCCCGACGTCGCTGCCGCCAGGATGAACCCGCTGATCCATTACGATCAGTTCGGATGGCAGGAGGGGCGGCTGGCAAACCCCTATTTCTCGGCCGCCGCCTACACCAAGGCACACCCGGAAACCGCCAATTCAGGCACGGACCCCTTGAAGCTGTTCATCGCCAGCAGCGAAGCAACCAAGCTGCCGAGTGCCAGCCCCTATCTGCTGCCGGAGGCCGCGGCCTTCGATGCAGCCTACTATCTCGCCCACAACCCTGATGTCGCCGCAGCCCGCGTCGATCCCCTGACGCACTATGAGGAATATGGCTGGCACGAGGGCCGCGACCCGTCCGCCGCATTCAGCACCACGAAATACCTGGGCGCCAACCCGGACGTAAAGGCTGCAGGCATCGACCCCTTCGCCCATTACGTCAATTCCGGCGCGGCCCAAGGGCGTGCGCAGTTCGCCGTATAACCGGGCATCAAGGCCCAGCCGGCCGGAGGATCGTCAGCATCACCGGCCGGCCCCGCGAATAATTATAGCCCGGCACCACACCCGAATCCTGCAACGCCACACCCCGCGCCGCCGCAGCCGCTCGGACTGCCGCCAGATCCCGGTCAGCCACAACCAGCCTGTCAACCGAACCATCCGCCAGCGCCGCCACCGCCTCGTCCCGCAGCAGGAACTGCGTGCCGGTCCCCGCCAGGAACATCAGGCTCGGTTCCGCAAAACCCACGGACCCGAGCCGCGCTCCAGTCGGCAAGGCCGCCACCACCCGCGGCGCAATCCATAGCGGCGTCAGCCGCGGCAATTCCCAACCCAGCACCGCCCCATAGACCAGCGGTGCCGTCAGCACGCCCAGCCACGCCCCCCGCAGCCGCCCGCCCGCCACCGCGAACCATCCCACGATCAGCACCGCCACCACCGCTGGCAACCCGACAGCCCAATCCACCTGCAACAACCGCGGCGCCGCCAGCGCCGCCGCCATCAGCAGCACGCACCCGACAAACGCCAGGCCGGCGCCCACCCACCGCCACATCAAAGGCGCCCCGACCACTCCCGCCGCCAGCACCAGGCACACCGCAGGATATAGCGGCAGCGTGTAATGCGGCAGCTTGGTCGGGGCCGCCTCGAACACCAGCCATGCCGGCACAATCCACGCCACCAGAAACCGCGCCGCCCGCCCATCGCCAAATGTCCGGCCCCGCCACAACCACGCCATCCCCCCCGGCAAGGCCGCACTCGCCGGGAACACCAGCAGCGCCAGCAGCACCAGGTGCAGACCCGGCGGTCCCCAATGCGACTCGTCGCCAGAGGTCAGCTTCCGCCCCAGATCCCCGCCCACCGCATCGCTGAAGAATCGCCCCTCCGTCGCCACCCCGATCGCCACGAACCACGGCAGCACCACCGCAAGCATCAACGCCACCCCCCACCCGGCCCGCAACTCCCGCAGCCAGCTCGCGCCCCCCAGCCGCCCGCCGGGCCGCCGCCGATCCGCCACCACCAGCCACACCACCGCGAGACCGGCCACCATCGGCGTGATCGGCCCCTTCAGCAGCACCCCCACCCCCATCGCCAGCCAGAACGCCGCCGCCGCCCAGCGCGAGAACCCGGCCGGCGCCACATAGGCCCGGCCCAGCAGCGCCATCACCACGGTCGTCGCCCCCAGCAGCGCCGCGTCGGTCTTGGCGATATGCACCTCCACCACCAGCAGCACGGACGCCGCAAGCATCCCAGCCCCCAGCAGTCCGGCCTGCCGCCCCAGCAACCGCTCCCCCACGCCGAAACACGCCAGCACCGCGACCAGCCCGCCCAGCAACGACGGCACGCGATAGGGCCAGATGGGGTTCTCCCGCCCGATCCCCACGGCCTGCGCCGCCGCGACGAACGGCACCTGCATCCAATGGATCCCGATCGGCTTGCGGTTGCGCGCCTCGGCCCCGTTCTGGATCCGCACGAAATCCCCGGTCTCCAGCATCTGCTTGCTGGCCTGCGCGAACCGGCTCTCGTCGCGGTCCCCGGGCGGCAGGGTGAAGAAACCCGGCAGCCACAGCGCGAGGCACAATACGACCAGCAACAACCGGGGGTGCCGGGTCTCGAGCAAACTCGTCATGCCCCGGGCCCTAGCATGGGCGGCCGATCCACGCCATGAAGCGCCCATGCAACCCGCCACCCTCCCGCGCGACCCCACCCGCGACATCGCCTTCGACCTCTTGGCCGCGGTGCTGGACCGCCGCCGGTCCCTCGACACCGCGCTCGACGAAGCCTCGGGCGAACCGCGGGATCGCGCCGCCGCGCACCGCCTTGCCGCCGCCGTGCTGCGCCGCCTGGGGTCGCTCGATGCGGTCCTGGAGCCGTTCCTCACCCGCGCGCCGCCCGATACCGTGCGCCACATCCTGCGCATCGGCGCCGCCGGCCTGCTGCTGCTCGACACCCCGCCCCACGCCGCGGTCGGCACCGCCGTGGACCTGGCGCGCGCCCGCAAGCTGGCGCCGTTCGCCGGCTTGGTGAACGCCGTGCTGCGCCGGGTCGCGGCCGCCGGCCCGGCCGCGTTGGAAGCGCTGGACGCCCCCCGGCTCGACACGCCGGCCTGGCTCTGGGCCAGTTGGGGCAGCAACGCCCGCGCCATCGCCCAGGCCCACGCCATGGAGGCCCCGCTCGACCTCACCCTCCGCCCCGGCGCGGAACCACCGCCCGGCGCCACCCTGCTGCCCACCGGCTCCGCCCGCATGCCCGCCGGCACCCGCGTCGCGGAGCTGCCGGGTTACGAGACCGGGGACTTCTGGGTGCAGGACGCTGCCGCCGCCCTCCCGGCCCGGCTGCTCGCCGCCCGGCCCGGCGAGCGCGTGGCCGACCTCTGCGCCGCACCCGGCGGCAAGACCGCACAGCTCGCCGCCACCGGCGCCACCGTGATCGCCGTGGAGCGCGATGCCGAACGCCTGCGCCGCCTGCACGACAACCTGGCCCGGCTGCAACAGGAGGTCACCGTCATCCAATCCGACGCCGTCACCTGGACGCCCGATGCCCCGCTGGACGCCGTGCTGCTCGACGCCCCCTGCAGCGCCACCGGCACTATCCGCCGCCATCCGGACGCGCTGCGCCTGAAACGCCCGCGCGACCTGGTCGAGCTCACCGCCGGCCAGGATCGCCTGCTCGCCGCCGCGGCCGCCATGCTGCGCCCCGGCGGCCGCCTGATCTACGCCGTATGCTCCCTGCAGCCCGAGGAAGCCGCCCCCCGCCTGGCCGCCGCCGGCCTGCGGCACCACCCGTTCACTGCCGAGGAGCTCGCCGCCATCCCGGAGGCCCGCACCCCGGAAGGCTACCTCCGCACCCACCCTGGCCTATGGCCCGGCCGCGGCGGCATGGACGGCTTCTTCGCCGCCCGGCTGCTGAAGGACTGAGGCAAGACCCGCCAAATCTCACTCCAAAAGCCTGCTGGGATCAGATCAGAACCGCGTCGTCAGATCCGTCAGCCACTCCGGCGACACCGCCACCAGGGTCGCCTCCAGCACATGATCCCCCCCGGTCAGGATCAGCACCGCCATCGCCAGCGCACTGCCGCCCAGCAGCAGCTTGCCGCCCTTGCCCGCGCTCATCATCCGCCCGCGCCACCGCAGCATCGCCGCCCGCGACAACGATCCCACCAACAGCAGCGGGATCGAGGTGCCTACCCCGAAGGCCACCATCACCGCCGCCACGCTCACCAGGTCCCGCCCCTGCGCCGCCAGCACCGAAGCCGCACCCAAGGTCGGCCCCACGCAAGGGCTCCACACGGCACCCAGCAGCAGCCCCAGCACGAACTGCCCCCGCAGCCCGGCTGGCGTTACCCGCGCCATCAGCCGGCTGCCGAAATCGCTTACCCCGCCAGAGGCCACGGCAAACCGCCGCTGCAACGCACCGCTCAGCAGCACCACGCCCATCACGGCCAGCAGCCCGGCCGACGCCATGCGGAACACGTCGCCATCAAGCCCGATGGCGAACCCTACCGTGGCAATGAACAGCCCGATGCCCACGAACGACAGCACCAGCCCACCCGCCAGCGCCAACACCCCGAACCGATGCGCCGCCAGCGCCGGCCCCAGCACCAGCGGCAACAGCGGCAGCACACAGGGCGACAACGTCGAGAGCATCCCCGCGACGAAGCCGAACCCGATGCTGCCGAAGGTCAACCCGGTCTAGCCGTTGGACTTCTCGAGCAGCGCCTTGATGGACGCGGCATTGGTATCGCCCGTCGAACGGCCCTTCTCGGCCGCACCATGGAACACCACCAGCGTGCTCTGCGTCTGCGCACCCATGGCCCGCACCACGTCCTTCTGCGAGTCGAAATCGACGTGATAGACCACCAGGTCCTTGAACGCGGGCTCCTTCTCCAGGGCGCTCAGGATCGGCTTCTGCTTGGCGCAGGTCGGGCACCACGGCGCCGAGATGTACACCAGGATCGGCTTGCCTTCCTTCTTGGTGGCGTCGAACGCCTGTTGCGTGAACGGCGCCTCCGTCGCGGCGAAGGCGGCGCTGCTCAACCCGGCGGCCAGGCCGGCAGACAGGCCCAGCGCCAGCATACCCACGGCGACAGTCTTCCTGAACGTCATGTCGATCTCCCTTTGCGGCTCGGCCTACATGCCCAGATAGGCTTTCCGAACCCCGGCGTCGCCAGCAATCTGCGCCGCCGGGCCAGACAGGACGATGCGGCCGGTCTGCAGCACATAGGCGCGGTCGGCCAGCTCCAGCGCCTCCGCCAGCCGCTGCTCCACCAGCAATACGGTGGTGCCCAGGTCGCGGATGCGCCCCACCGCCGCCAGGATGTCGTCCACCAGCTTCGGCGCGATGCCCTGGCTCGGCTCGTCCAGCATCAGCAGCCGCGGCTGCGTCATCAGCGCCCGCCCGATCGCCAGCATCTGCTGCTCCCCGCCGGACAGCGTTTCGGCCCGCTGCTGCAACCGTTCGCGCAGCCGCGGGAACAGCTCGAACACCAGCTCCAGCGGCTTGAACCGCTCGGGGTCGCCACGCCGCGCATAGGCCCCCAGCCGCAGGTTGTCCTCCACCGACAGGCGCGGGAACAGCCGCCGCCCCTCCGGCACCAGCCCCACGCCGCGCCGGGTGATCAGGTGCGGCGGCATCCGCGCCAGCTCCGCCCCGTCGAACCGCACGCTGCCGCCCGTCGCCACCTGCCCGGCGATCGCCCGCAGCAGCGTGCTCTTGCCCGCCCCGTTGGCCCCCACCACGGCCACGATCTCACCGGGATGCACCGTCAGGCTGATCCCCTGCAGCGCCGCCAGACCGCGATAGCTGGCAGACACATCGGTCAGTTCAAGCAGGACATCAGGCGGCATAACGGTCCCCCAGATAGGCGCGGATCACGTCCGGGTGCTTCACCACCTCCGCCGGCGACCCCTGCATCAGAACCCGGCCCAGGTTCAGCACCACGGCCCGGTCCACCAGCGGCAGCACGATCTCCATCACGTGCTCCACCATCAGGATCGTCACCCCGGTGTCCCGCACCGCCCGCACCAGCGCCACCCCGGCCGCGGCCTCGGTGGGGGTCAGGCCCGTCAGCATCTCGTCCAGCAGCAGCACCCGCGGCTGCGTCGCCAGCCCCCGGGCGATCTCCAGACGGCGCTTCTCCGGCGGCGTCAGCTGGTGCGCCGGCGAGTCCATGCGCGCCGCCAGGCCGCAGAACTCCAGCACCCGCTCCGATTCCAGCATCGCCGCCCGCGCCCCGCCATGCCGGGCAAAGGCCCCCACCATGACGTTCTCCAGCACCGTCATGCTGTCGAAGCTCCGCACCACCTGAAACGTCCGCGCCACCCCGGCCCGGGCACAGGCCACCGGCCCCATCCCGCTGATCCGCTGCCCGGCCAGCCGGATCATCCCCTTGTCCGGCGAGACCTCGCCGCCGATGGAGTTGAACAGCGAGGTCTTGCCCGCCCCGTTCGGCCCGATCAGCCCCAGGATCTCGCCCTCCGCCACGTCGAACGTCACGTCCACATTGGCCGCGACGCCGCCGAAGGTCTTGCTCACATGATCGACTTCGAGGAACGCCATCACGCGGCCGCCCGCTTCACGCCGAACAGGCTGACGAGCCCGGCCGGCCGCGCCAGCGACACGATGACGATGAGGCCGCCATAGATCATCAGGTCCACCCCCTGCCCGCTGCCGCCAAGATAGGACCGCGTCAGCTCGCTCAGCGGGATCAGCACCGCCGCCCCCACCAGCGGCCCCCACAGCGTGCCCACACCCCCCAGCACCGCCGGCAGCGCGATCAGGATCGAAAGGTGCCCGGCCAGGATGCTGTCGGGGTCGATGTAGCCGACATACTGCGCATAGATCGCACCCCCCATCCCGGTCAGGAACCCGCTGATGCCCGCCGCGGCCATCTTGGACGGGAACACGCGCACCGCCAGCGACCGCGCCGCGATGGTGTCGTCGCGCACCGCCCGCCAGCTGAACCCCCAGCGGCTGCCCTCCACGAACCAGGCCACGACCCAGGTCAGCGCCGCGAAGGCCACCACCACCATGTGGAACGGCAGCTTTGTGGTGCGGAACTGCAGGTCGATCAGGCTCTCGCCCTTGAACGGGATGAACAGCCCGGTCGCCGCCCCCACCCACTCCCAGTTCTGGAACAGCAGGTACCCGATCTCCCCCACCACAACGGTGGCGATGGCATAGTAATGCCCGCTCAACCGGAAGCACGGCCAGCCCACCAGCAGGGCACACAGCCCGGCCACCGCCCCGCCGACAAACATCCCGATGGTCGGCGGCACCCCGAGGTTCAGGAACAGCAGCGTCGAGACATAGGCGCCCACGCCCATGTACAGCGCATGCCCCAGCGAGATCTGCCCGCAATACCCGCCCAGGATGTTCCACGCCTGGCTCAACCCGGCGAACAGGATGGTGATGATGATCAGGTTCTGCGTATAGACATCCCGGATCGGGAACGGCAGCAGCACCAGCGCCACCAGCACCACGGCCCCCACGATCAGCTCCAGCCGGCGCCGCCGGGTGATGGCGTTTGGCATCAGCTTGTCCATCATATCTTCCCGAACAACCCACGCGGCCGCACCATCAGCACCGCCAGATACACCACGAACATGCCGACCTGCTTCAGGCTGGGTTCCAGGAAGAACGGCGTGATCGCCTCCACCTCGCCGATCAGGATCCCGGCCACCAGCGCCCCCAGGATCGACCCGAACCCACCCAGCGCCACCGTCACATAGGCGATCACCGCGAAGTTCGCCCCAACGGTGGGCGACACGTAGTAGAAGGCGATCAGCATCACCCCCGCCACCCCCACGGTCGCGACACCCAGGCCCCAGCCCATGGCAAAGATGCGGTCCCGGTCGATCCCGATCAGCGCCACCGCATCCCGGTCCTCCCGCGTCGCCTCCAGCGCCCGGCCGAACTCCGTCCGCCCCACCAGCAGCAGCCCGGCAAATGCCAGCAGGCACACCACGCTCGCCGCCAGCTGCGGCAACGGCACATAGATGCCCGCAAGGTTTGCCGTCTTGCCGGTCAACCAGGTGCCGGAGATGGAGCGGAAATCGCCGCCGAACACGTATTGCGCGGCCCCCCGGATGAAGATCGCCAGCCCGAAGGTGGCGAAGATCTGCACCATCCCCCGGTTGAACCGAACCCCCAGCGCCCGGGCGATCACCCCGCGATACACCCCCCAGCCCAGCGCGAACATCATGGCGCACACGATCGGCAGCTGCAGCAGCGGATCGAGCCCGGTGTACCCGAACACCACCACCGCGGCATACATCGCCAGCATCAGCATCTCGCCATGCGCGAAGTTCACCACGTCCATCAGCCCGAAGATCAGGCTGAGCCCGGCCGCAACCAGCGCATAGATCAGCCCCATCAGCAGCCCGCTGACCAGGGCCTGGATGATCTGCTCAGCCATATCCGCCACCCCCCGGCGTCTCGATCACGAACACATCACCCGCGCCCAGCTCCACCCGGTCCCGTCCGCCCATCACGGTCATCGTGCCATCCGCCCGCTCCACCCATTGCCGCCCCGGCGCGCCGTCGCCGCCGCCCGCCAGTCCGAACGGCGCCACCTCCCGCCGGCTCGCCACCACCACGAGCGTCATCGGCTCCTGGAACCGGATGCGCCGCACGGAACCATCGCCGCCCCGCGCCGCCCCCGCCTTGCCCGAGCCCACACCGCCCGAGCCGCGGCGGATCGAGAACTCCTCCAGCCGCACCGGGTAGCGCAGCTCGAACACCTCGGGGTCCGTCATGCGGGTGTTGGTCATGTGCGTCTGAATGGCGCTCGCCCCCGGGCTGTCCGGCCCGGCGCCCATGCCGCCGCAGATGGTCTCGTAGTACTGCCGGGTCGCATCGCCGAACACGACGTTGTTCATGGTCGCCTGCGAGCACGCCAGCCGCCCCAGCGCGCCGAACAGCGCGTTGCACGTCGCCTGGCTCACCTCGGTGTTCCCCGCCACCACCGCCGCCCCGGGCCGGGGCGACAGGAAGGTGCCTGCGGGGATCACGATGCGGATCGGCTTCAGGCACCCGTCGTTCAACGGGATGTCCTCGCCCACCAGGCAGCGGAACACATACAGCACCACTGCCCGCGTCACCGCCGGCGGCGCGTTGAAGTTGCCGCCGGACTGCGCCCCGGTGCCGGTGAAGTCCACCGTCGCGGTGCGCGAGGCCCTGTCCACCGTCACGGCGACATGCAGCGGCGCCCCGTCATCCATCGTGTAGTGGAACCGGCCGTCGCCGATGCGCTCCAGCACCCGGCGCACGCCTTCCTCCGCATTGTCCATCACATGTCGCATGTACGCCTGCACCGTGGCCCAGCCGAATTGATGCACGACCCGGGCCAGCTCCTGCACGCCGCGCTGGTTGGCCGCGACCTGCGCCTTGATGTCGGCCACGTTCACGTCCGGGCTGCGGGCCGGATACCGCGCGCCCGCCAGCACGTCGCGGAACGCCGCCTCCCGGAACACCCCGCCCTCCACCAGCAGGAAGTCGTCGATCACGACCCCCTCCTCCTCCAGCAAACGGCTGTCCGCAGGCGTCGAACCCGGCGTGGTGCCGCCGATATCCGCATGGTGCCCGCGCGAGCCCACGAAGAACTGGATCGCCTCGCCCGCCGCGTCGAACACCGGGGTGATGACGGTGATGTCCGGCAGATGCGTGCCGCCGTTGAACGGGTTGTTCAGCGCCACCACGTCGCCGGGCCGCAGCGTGCCGCCGCGCAGCCGCCGCACGGTCTGCACGCTCTCCCCCATGGCACCCAGATGCACCGGCACGTGCGGCGCATTGGCCACCAGCCCGCCTTCCGCGTCGAAGATGGCGCAGGAGAAATCCAGCCGCTCCTTGATGTTCACGCTCAACGACGTGTTCTGCAGCACCGCGCCGGTCTGCTCCGCCACGTTCATGAACAGGTTGTTGAACAGCTCCAGCAGCACCGGGTCGGCCCGGCCGCTCGCCGCCGCCACCTGGTTCGGCCGTGCCGCCGTCCGCCGCAGCAGCATGTGGTCCTGCGCCGTCACCTCCGCGGTCCAGCCCGGCTCCACCACCGTGGTCGCATTCGCCTCCCGCACCAGCGCCGGACCCGGCAGACGGTCCCCGGCCCGCAGCGCCGTCCGTTCATACACCGGCGTCCGGTGCTCGGCCCCGCCGCTCCACATCGCCACATGGTCGATGGCCTCGGGTGCCCCCTCATTCCGGGCCGCCAGCACCGGCTCCACAACCGCCTCACCGGCCGAAACCGCCTCGACCGCCACCAGCTCCGCCACCACCGGCCGCTCCGGCGTGGCGAACCCGAACCGCGCCCGATGCGCCGCGGTAAAGGCCGCCAGCGTCTCCGCCACCGGTCCCAACGGCACCGGCAGCGCCGCCTCGGTCCCGGCATAGCGCAGATGCACGGCCCGCCGCACCTCGATCACCCCCTCCCCCTGCGACAGCAGCTCCGCCCGCGCCGCCGCCGCCAGCCGCTCGGCCAGGGCCTCCAGCTCCGGCAGCGCCGCATCGTCGAAATCGCGCTCAACCGCCTGCTCCCGCAGCACGGTCTGGTCGGCCAGCCCCATGCCGTAGGCGCTCAGCACCCCGGCATAGGGGTGGATGAACACCGTCTCCATCCCCAGCTCGTCCGCCACCAGGCAGGCATGCTGCCCCCCGGCGCCCCCGAAGCACTGCAGCGCGAACCGCGAGGCATCATGCCCCTTCTGCACGCTCACCTGCTTGATCGCGTTGGCCATGTTGGCCACCGCCACCCGCAGGAACCCCTCGGCAGCCATGCGCGGGTCCGCCATCCCCATCGCCAGGCCCAGCGCCCCGAACTTCTCCCGCACCACCGCGGCATCCAGCGGCGCATCGCCGCCTGGGCCAAAGATCGCGGGGAAGTGGTGCGGCTGCACCTTGCCCACGCACACATTCGCATCCGTCACCGTCAGCGGCCCGCCGCGGCGATAGCTGGCCGGCCCCGGATTGGCCCCCGCACTGTCCGGCCCCACCCGAACCCGGCTGCCATCGTAATGCAGGATCGACCCGCCGCCCGCCGCCACGGTGTTGATCGCCATCATCGGCGCCCGCATCCGCACCCCGGCCACCTCGGTCTCGAACGCCCGCTCGAACGCGCCGTCATACAGCGCCACGTCGGTGCTGGTGCCGCCCATGTCGAACCCGATGATCCGCTCCAGCCCCGCCATGGCCGCCGTGCGCGCCGCCCCAACGATGCCGCCCGCCGGGCCCGACAGGATGGCGTCCTTGCCCTGGAACTTCGCCGCCTCCGCCAGCCCGCCATTGGACTGCATGAAATACAGCCGCACCCCCGCCAGCTCCCCCGCCACCTGCGCCACATACCGCCGCAGGATGGGCGACAGGTACGCATCCACCACCGTGGTATCGCCCCGCGGCACCAGCCGCAGCAGCGGGCTGACGGCATGGCTCGCCGATACCTGCTCGAACCCCGCCTCCGCCGCCAGCACCGCCAGCCGCGCCTCCATCGCCGGATGCTTCCACGCATGGATCAGCGCGATGGCGCAGGCCTTAATCCCATCCGCCACCGCCGCCGCAAACGCCGCCCGCGCCGCATCCTCGTCCAGCGACTCGATCTCGTCGCCCCCGATGCCGACCCGGCCGCCCACCTCCGCCACCCGCTCATACAGCAGCGTCGGCAGCGTCACCGTCAGGTCGAACAGCCGGGGCCGCGCCTGGTTGCCGATGCGCAGGATGTCGGCAAAGCCCCGGTTCACCACCAGCAGCGTCCGCTCCCCCTTGCGCTCCAGCAGCGCGTTGGTCGCCACGGTGGTGCCCATCTTCACCTGGTCCACCAGCCCGGGCGGGATCGGCTGGTCCGCCGCCACGCCCAGCACCGTCCTGATCCCCGCGATGGCGGCGTCCTTGTAGCGGCCCGGGTTCTCGCTCAGCAGCTTGTGCGTGCTCAGCGCCCCGTCCGGCGCCCGCGCCACGATGTCCGTGAAGGTGCCGCCACGATCGATCCAGAACTGCCAGCCACTCATTCAGGCGTCTCCATGCACAAGGTCCGTCACCAGCATGCAGCCTGGCGCGTGTGCGAGGAAGAACGGCAGCCGCGCCCGCTCCAGCGCCGCCTGGCTGGTCACGCCGCAGGCCCAGAACACCGGCACCTCATCCGCCGCCAGCGCGACGGCGTCGCCGTAATCCGGCCGCCCGAGATTCATGATCCCGATCGCCGCCGGGTCACCGGCATGCACCGGCGCGCCGTGCTGCTCCGGGAAGGCGGCGGTGATCGCCCCCGCCCGCGCCACGTCCGCCGCGCGTACCGGCCGCATCGACACCACCATCGGCCCCCCGAACGGCCCCACCGCCGTGGTCTCGATGGTGCTGCGATACATCGCCACGTTCCGCCCCTCGCGAACGTGCCGCAGCGGGATGCCGCCCCGCATCAGCGCCCGCTCGAAGGTGAAGCTGCACCCCACCACGAAGGTCACGAGGTCATCGCGCCACAGCGCCCGCACGTCGTCCACCACGTCGGCCAGCGCGCCATCGCGATACACCCGGTATCGCGGCAGGTCGCTGCGGATATCGATGCCCTCGCCCAGCGTCGGCAGCGCCGGGTCCCCCGGCCGCCCCACCGCCAGCAACGGGCACGGCTGCGGATTGGCCCGGCAGAACGCCTCGAAATCAGCGGCGTCCGCCGCCGGCACGATCGCCACGTTGCCCTGCACGAACCCGCCCGCCAGCCCGGAGGTATGCCCGCCGAGCACCCCCGACCGCGCCGCCATCCGCACATCCCGCGCCGTCGCCCCGATCCCATCCAGCATCGCCGCCCTCCTTCTGCATCGCCGACACTCCGGCAATGGACGGACGCTGGCAAATTGTCATCATGGATGGGGTATGATCACCTCACCTGTTCAAACTGCTCCCCTTTGGCCACATCCTGCGCCAGCCGCGCCACGGTCGCCGCCCCCAGGCTATCCGGCCCGTCGCGCCAGCTGGCGGTGAAGCGCAGCGGCTCCAGCGCCGGGCCATCCAGCAGCACCAGCCGTCCCTGCGCCAGCTCCGCCCCGATCGCCGCCGGGGCGATCACCCCCACCCCGATGCCGTCCAGCACCATCCGCGCGATGGAGGCGAGCGAGGTGTTCGCGAACAGGCGCGGCGCCGGTCCGGCGGCGAACAACGCCCGCAGATGCTGATACGGCCGCGTCGCCCGGGCATAGGTCACGATCGGCACCCCGGCCAGCGCCGCGAGCGTCAGCGGCGCGGCAGCGAAGCGATGCGCGAACACAGGCGCGGCCACCCAGGCCACCGCATAGTCGCACAGCACCAGGTCCTGCACCCCGGCCCCGCCCACCGGCCCCATCAGCAGCGCCACATCCACCTCGCCGGCCAGCAGCTGCGCCCGCAGGTTGACCGAGACATCGACCACGATATCCACCTCCAGCCGCGGATAGTTCTCGTGCAGACGCTGCATCAGCGTCGCCAACCATGTGTGCACGATGGTTTCAGCCACGCCCAGCCGCACCACGCCGGTCAGCGCCCCGGCCGAGAACGCCGCCTGCATCTCCCCCGTCAGCGCCAGCAGCCGCTCCGCATAGGACAGCAGCACCACCCCCTCCGCCGTGGCCCGCACCCGCCGCCGCTGCCCCCGTTCCAGCAGCCGCACCCCCAGCGCGGCCTCCAGCCCGGCAATCCGCGCCGAAACCGCCGGCTGCGTCGTGTGCAGCCGGTCCGCGGCCCGGCGGAACCCGCCCAGCTGCACCACCCAGTAGAACACCTCCACCGAACGCGGGTCGATCGGCCCGGCAGCGAGGCCGGCCCCGCGGGACGGGACTGGGAGCGCGGGCGGGAGCACGGGCGGGAGCATCGCCGCATTCCATCGGGCGCCGCACCGGGGGTCAAGCCAGGGAAAGCAGACCGGAGGCTGAAATCCAGGCCCGCCACGCCCGTCCCGGCCCCCTCACAGGTTGCTTGTTCCGGAACCCGTGCAGGTGTGCCACGTTGAAGCCGGTCATGGCACGCACTCGAACCGAGCGCGACGACCCCTATCGGGAGACTCAGAGTATGAAGACCGCCTTCGCCGCCGCAACCAGCCTGGCCGCGATCCTCGCGCTTTCGGCCTGCAACGCCCCGTCCCCGCGTGATACCGGCAACATGGCATACCCGGCACCGGTGCCGCAGGGCAATCTCGCAACCTCCACCGGTCCGCAGTCCCAGCGCCGGCCAGACACGGGTTCCGTCACATACCCGGCCCCGCTGCCGCAGGGCACCGTGTCCACCACCACCGTCGGCGGCTCGCGCACCCCGACCGACACCGGCAACATGGCCTACCCGGCACCGCTGCCTTCCGGCAACGTGGGGACCACGACGCTCCGCAGGTAGCCGAGCCCGCAATGCGGCTGCAACAGGGGCACGGTCGGATCGACCGTGCCCTTCGCGTGTTCAAGGTCGCCCGGCTGCTTCGCGCCCGCCGTGACCCACACCCCGACCTGGTTCGGGAAAGCGCCAAACCGCTCGCACGCCTGGTCGCGGACCAGTTGTTCTCCCGCGTGGCCGGGGCGGAGCGCGTGCAGGGCAACGCCGTGCGCCTGCTGCGCGACGGTGCCGAGAACTACGAGGCCTGGCTCGCCGCCATCGCCGGCGCCCGGCGGTCCGTGCACTTCGAGAACTACATCATCCGCAACGATGCCATCGGCCAGCGCTTCGCCGATGCCCTCGCCGCCAAGGCGCAGGAAGGCGTGAGCGTCCGCGTGCTGTATGACTGGATGGGTTGCCTCGGCACCTGGCCCGGCTTCTGGCACCGGCTCCGGCAGGCCGGGGTCGAGGTGCGCTGCTTCAACCGGCCGCAGATCGACAGCCCCTTCGGCTGGCTCAGCCGCAACCACCGCAAGACCGTGAGCATCGACGGCCAGGTGGGCTTCGTCGCCGGCCTCTGCGTCGGCCAGTCCTGGCTCGGTGACCCGGCCCGCAACATCCCCCCTTGGCGTGACAGCGGCGTCGAGGTGCGCGGCCCCGCGATGCTCGATCTCGAGCAGGCCTTCGCCGAAAGCTGGGCCTATGCCGGCGGCACCCTGCCCGAGCAGCCCGCCGACACCGCCCCCGCGCCCGAGGGCGAGATCGCGCTGCGCATCATCGGCAGCAAACCCAACACCATGGGCATCTACCGCTTCGACCAGATGATCGCCGGCGTCGCGCGCACCAGCCTCTGGCTCACCGACGCCTACTTCGTCGGCACCACCGCCTATGTCCGCACCCTGTGCGATGCGGCGCGTGACGGCGTGGACGTCCGCCTCCTGGTGCCCGGCGCCTCGGATCTTCCCATCGCCAAGGCCCTGTCCCGCGCCGGCTACCGCTCCCTCCTGGAGGCCGGTATCCGCGTGTATGAGTGGGACGGCCCCATGCTGCACGCGAAAACCGCGGTCGCCGACGGCCGCTGGGCCCGCATCGGCTCCTCCAACCTGAACCTCGCCAGCTGGATGGGGAACTGGGAGCTGGACGTGGTGATCGAGGACGAAGGGTTCGCGCGCCAGATGGAGGACATGTTCCGCGACGACCTGAAGCACGCCACCGAGATCGTGCTGAACCAGGGCGTGCACTCCGCCGAGCCCCGCCCGCCCCGCCCCGCCGGCCGCGGCAGCCCGGGCCGCCTCGCCGCCGGCGCCGTGGGCCTGGGCAGCGCCGTCACCGCCGCCATCACCAACCATCGCACCCTGGGCCCGGCCGAGGCTGTCGCCATGGCGGCCGGCGGCGGGCTGCTCCTGGTGCTCGCCGGCCTGGCGATCTGGCTGCCCCGCCTCGTCACCATCCCGCTGGCCCTGCTGGCCGCCTGGATCGCCGTCACCCTGCTGGTCCGCGCCATCCGCCTGCGCATCAACCCCGGCGCCGCCACCGATCCTCCCGCCGTCCAGCCTCCCTCAGCGAGCGCCGCCTCATGAACACCGCCCCCTTGAACACCGCGCCCTTGAACACCGCCCCCTTGAACACCATGGTCAAGATCGTCAGCTGGAACCTGCTCCGCCTGACCGGCGCCACCCTCGACGACGTGGTTCGCCTGGCCCGGCAGGAGCAGCCGCGCCTGCTGCTGATGCAGGAGGCCACCAAGCGCATGGACGACCTGCCGCAGCACCTCGGCGGCTCCTATGCCCGCGTGCTGCAGCCCGGGCGCATCCACGGCCTCGCCTATTGGAGCCCCGATCCGCTGCCGGAGGCCCTGGTGATCGACCTGCAGCCCGGCGCCATGTTCCGCCGGGTCTGCCAGGTGGTGGACCTTGGGGACTTCGCGGTCGCCAACGTGCACCTGTCGCACGGCCAGCTGCTCAACCGCCGGCAGCTGCGCCGCATCGCCGGGCACCTGCCGCCCCGCGCCGCCGTGCTCGGTGACTACAACCTGGTCGGCCCCGCCCTGCTGCCCGGCTTCCGCGACGTGGGCCCCCGCGAACACACGCATCGCGCCGCGGACGTGATGCCGCTGCGCCTCGACCGCTGCCTGATCCGCGGCCTGCTGTGTGGCACGGTGCAGGCGCTGCACCGCAGCGGCTCCGACCACCGCCCCATCGTCGTCCGCCTCGGCACGCCGGACATGCGGCTCGGCGGCCAGTCCCGGCCGCGGCGCGCGGCCCAGTCCCCCGGCGGGATGGACGGCGGGCTCCCCAGCTTTTAGTTTGCGCGGCCAGCCCGGAGAGCCCCTCATGCACCGCCGTCATCTGCTGACGCTGCCGCTTCTGGCCGCGCTGCCGTCCTCGCTGCCATTCTTGATGGGCGCCACGCCCGCCCGTGCGGCGTCGCATCGCCCGTCCGAGATCCGCGCCGGCGTCAGCCTGGCCCGCGCCAACCGCATGCAGCACCGCCTCGGCCTCCCGGTCCGCAGCGTGCAGCGCCGCCTGGTGGACGCAATCGACGCCGGCCACCTCGAGATCGCCCTGCTGACCGCACCCCAGCTCGCCCAGGCCCGCCGCCGCATGCAGGATCGCCTGGTCGTGCTGCCCGGCAGCTTCGAGGGCCTCACCGCCGTCACCCGCCAGGTGCTCTCCGCCGCCCTGCGCACCGACCTGGCCGCCGCTCTTGCCTGATGCCCCGCACCTGACGCCTCACCCCTGATGCCCCGGCCCTGATGCCCCGAAACGACCCGGCCTCCGTCACCAGGAACCTCGGCGACCAGCCCGATATCCACCGCACCGCCTCCGTCCGCGCCACCACCTTCGGCCGCTTCTGCGAGGTCGGCGCCCGCACCAAGGTCGCGGAGAGCGCGTTCGGCGACTACTCCTATGTCGTGAACGATGCCGATATCATCTACACCACGCTCGGCCGCTTCTGCTCCATCGCCGCCCACACCCGCATCAACCCCGGCAACCATCCGCTGGACCGCGTGATGTTGAGCCACGTCTCCTACCGCAGCAGCGCCTACGGCCTGGGCGACGACGAGCCCGGCTTCTTCGAGTGGCGCCGCAGCAGCCCCGTCACGCTCGGCCATGACGTCTGGATCGGCCATGGCGCCGTGGTGCTGCCGGGCCTCACCATCGGCAACGGCGCCGCGATCGGCGCCGGCGCCATCGTCACCAAGGACGTGCCGCCCTTCGCCATCGTGGTCGGCAACCCCGGCCGCGTGCTGCGCCTGCGCTTCCCCGAAGCCGTCATCGAGTCCCTGCAGCGCCTGGCCTGGTGGGACTGGCCGCATGAACGCCTGCGCCGGGCCATGCAGGACATCCGCACCCTGGGCGCCGCCGAGTTCTGCGCCCGCCACGACCCGCTCGACCAGCCAGGAGACGTCCCGTGTTCCGCATCGCCACCCTGATCACCGTCCTCGCCGCGCCCGCCCTCGCCTGGGCGCAACCCGCCGCCATGCCCGGCATGCAACACCCGGCGCCCGGCGCCCCCGCACCCGGCGCCAGCCCCTCCACCCGGGCCTACCAGCAGGCCGACGAGGCCATGATGCGCGGCATGGACCGCCCCTTGAGCGGCGACCCCGACCAGGACTTCGTCGCCGGCATGCTGCCGCACCACCAGGGCGCCGTGGACATGGCCAAGGTGGAGCTGCAGTACGGCCGCGACCCCACGCTGCGCCGCCTGGCCCAGGCCATCATCAGCGCCCAGGACAAGGAAATGGCCGAGATGCGCGCCTGGCAGAAGAAGCACCCGGCAAAACACTAGGCGCCCAGCCTGGTGCATCGCATCACCGGGTGTAACCTCGGTCCGCATGAAACACCCGCGACCATGACCCGGCTTTCCCCGTGAGCACGGACACCGACGGCCTCACCGGCGCCCGCCGCACCTGGGCCGTCGTCACCCTCGCCCTCGGCCTGATGATGGCGGTGCTGGACGGCTCCATCGCCAACCTTGCCCTGCCCACCCTGGCCACTCAGTTCGGCGTCTCCGCCGCCTCGTCCATCTGGGTGGTGAACGCCTACCAGCTGGCCGTCACCGTCTCGCTGCTGCCGCTGGCGGCGCTTGGCGAGATCGTGGGGTACCGCCGGGTCTACCAGGTCGGCATGGGGCTGTTCACCCTGGGCTCCCTGGCCTGCGCCCTGTCCCACTCGCTCGAGACCCTCACCGCCGCGCGCGTGCTGCAGGGGCTGGGCGCCGCCGGCATGCTCAGCGTCAACAGCGCGCTGGTGCGGTTCATCTATCCGCGCAGGCTGCTGGGGCGCGGCTTCGGCGTCAACGTGATGGTCGGCTCCGTCTCGTCCGCCACCGGCCCCAGCATCGCCGCCGCCATCCTCTCCGTCGCGGGGTGGCAGTGGCTGTTCGCGGTCAACGTGCCCATCGGCCTCCTGGTGCTCGCCATCGGCGCGCGCACCCTGCCGGCCACGCCCCGCAGCGCCCACCGCTTCGACTGGGGCAGCGCCCTGCTCAACGCCCTCACCTTCGGCCTGCTCATCAGCGGCGTCGACGGCCTCGGCCATGGCGGGGACCGCTGGCTGGCCGCCGCCATGATCGGCGGCGCCGTCCTCTGCGGCTGGATCCTGGCGCGCCGCCAGCTCACCCGCGCCAACCCGCTGCTCCCGGTTGACCTCATGCGCCGGCCGATCTTCGCGCTCTCGGTGTTCGCCTCCACCTGCTCCTTCGCGGCGCAGGCGATGGCCTTCGTCACCCTGCCCTTCTACCTCGAACAATCCCTGGGACTCACCCGCGGACAGACCGGACTGCTCATGACCCCCTGGCCGCTCACGGTCGCCCTGGTCGCCCCGGCGGCGGGCCGCCTGTCGGACCGGTTCTCGCCGGGCCGCATGGGCGGGCTGGGCCAGGTGCTGATGGTGGCCGGGCTGATCCTGCTCGCCCTGCTGCCCGATGACCCGGCACTCTGGAACATCGCCTGGCGCATGAGCCTGTGCGGCATCGGCTTCGGCCTGTTCAACTCGCCGAACAACCGCACCATGATGGCCTCAGCCCCCGCCCACCGCAGCGGCGGCGCCAGCGGCATGCAGGCCACCAGCCGCCTGATGGGCCAGACGCTGGGCACCGCGCTGGTGGCGCTGCTGTTCGGCGTGCTGAACGGCGGCGGCATCCATGCCTCCCTGGGCCTGGCCGCCGCCTTCTCCTGCGCCGCCTGCGCGTTCAGCCTGATGCGCTCGGGGCAGAGCACGGCAGCGCTGTAAACACTCCTACCGCGGCAGGTTGCAGCCGCCCTGGTCCAGCGGCCGGAACGCATCCGCCGGGGCGATCTTGTTCACCAGCTTGTAGAGGTCCCACTCCCCCTTCGACTCCGCCGGCGCTCTTCACCTGATACAGGTACATCTCCCGCATCACCCGCCCATCGCTGCGCAGCTTGGCGCCGTGGCTGGCGAAATCCTCGATCGGCATGGACCGCATCTGCGCCATCACCACCGCCGCATCCGTGGTCCCGGCCGCCTTCACTGCTTTCAGCCAATGGATCGTCGCCGAGTAGTCCGCGGCCTGCACCATGGAGGGCATGTACTTCATGCGGGCAAAGAACTTCTGCGACCACGCCCGGGTCTCGGCATCGGCGTCCCAGTAGAAGCCGGTGGTCAGCACCGTGCCCTGCGCCGTCTCGATCCCCAGGCTGTGGATGTCCGAGATGAACGCCACCAGCGCCGCCAGCTTCTGCGGCACCTTGTACTCGCGCGCCTGCTTGATGGTGTTGATCATGTCCCCGCCGGCATTGGCGACCCCGATCACCTTCGCCCCGGAGGACTGCGCCTGCAGCAGCTGGGACGAGAAGTCGTTGTTGCTCAGGGGGTGCAGCGCATCGCCCAGCACCTTGCCCCCCAGCGCCTTCACCACCGCGGAGGTATCGGCCTCCAGCGTCTTGCCGAACACGTAGTCCGCCGTGATGAAGAACCAGCTGTCCCCACCCGCCTTCACCACGCTGCTGCCGGTGCCGTGCGCCATCGCATAGGTGTCCCACATCCAATGCGCGACATAGGGCGAGCACAGCTTGCCCGTGATGTCCGAGGACCCGCCGCCCGTCACCAGCACCACCCGCTTCTTCTCGTTCGCCACCGAGATCGCCGCCAGCGCCACGCCAGAGGTCGGCACGTCCGTCACCATCTCCACCCCCTCGTCGAACCAGCGGCGCAGGATGGTGATGGCGTTGTCCGGCTTGTTGTGCGGATCGGCGGACACCACCTCGACGCGCCGCCCCAGCACGCTGGCGCCGAAATCCTCCACCGCCATCCTCGTCGCCTCGACCGACCCGGCACCCCCGATATCGCCATACAGCCCCGCCATGTCCGCCAGCACCCCGATCCGGATCGGCCCCTGGTTCGGCCGCAGACTGGTTCGGTGCCGCAGACTGGCTCGGTGCCGCAGACTGGGCCTGGGCCAGGCTGGTGAGCAGGGTGCAACCCAGCAGGGCCGCCAGTGCAACGCGCTTGTTCATCTCGTTCCCTCGGTGTTTCTTGGTCTGTCCACACCATCCAGCCCTTCCCCCATCCCTGCAAGGGATGAGCCGGGTCACGCGCAGCCATATAGGCGGATGCGTTGTGTGTAAGTTACCTGCCTGCTATCCACCTGGGTCGCCACCTCCGCGCCGAGGCTGAACCGCATGGGTCGAATCGAGGACTGCATCTCGTTCCTGATCGGTAAGGCCGGCCAGCAGATCGCCCGGCGTGCGCGGGAGAAGCTGGCCGCCTATGGCGTCACACCCACGCAGTACGCCGTCCTCAAGGTCCTCTGGGAGCGGGATGGCCAGAGCGGGGCAGAGCTGGGAAGCCGCCTGCTGATCGACAGCGCCACCGTCACGGGTGTTGCGGACCGGTTGCAGACGGCAGGCCTGCTCGACCGCCGGCCGCACGGCGAGGACCGGCGGGTCCACAGCCTGTATCTCACCGGGCCGGGCCAGGCGCTGCAGGCGCCGTTGGACGCCGCCATGGAGGATCTCAACGAGGAGGTCGCGCGCGAGCTGGGCAGCGAGGCACCGGCGCTAAGGGCAGCGCTGCGCCGGCTGGGCGAGGCCAGGGTCTGACAAGGGAGAATGGCATGTCCGGCACCAAGATCGCGCGTCTGCGGATCACGCGGCCGCCAGCCGACGCCGCCTCACCTCCGCCCCGCCCAGCACGCCCAGGCCAAGCAGCACCAGGGAGGCGGGCTCGGGGATGGCGGTCCTCACCGCCTGGCCGGTCACGGTGCAGCGGGAACCACCTTGCGGTCCGTTGCACTTGTTCGCATCGCTGTCCGATTCCCCGATCAGCATGTCCCCGTTGCTGGACGACAAGGCAAAATGACTGGTTGAAGCCAGCGCGGTCAGGGAGCCGGTCGCAAAGCCGCTTCCCAGGGAAAGACTGGCCTGGAACCTTCCTGGCTCGCTGCCCGACGTGGGGGTGAAGAACCCTCCGTCCGCTGGCCCGACTTGGTAGCTGAAGCTGATGAAATCGGCCACGTCACCCGAAATGGCGATCGGGCCAGTCTGCTGGTTCAACGTGAACGACCCACGAGCCAGGGCGGCGTCGGTGACGACCAAGGTGAAATCGAGCGTCGCACCACGCGCGACGGATTCGCCGCCATAGGCCTGATTGCTGAACGTATAGGTGACGTTCGCCTGCGCCGCGCCGCTCAACCCGGCGAACACGACCGCCGCTGCAAGTGCTTTTCTCACGACCGTCCCATTGATCATAGTAACGGGGATCATGCATGGCCTCCGTCCAGAAAACGCTGCACGCCATCCGCCAGCACCTGCATGCCCAGCACCAGGTCCTCGCGCTTGGTATCCTCGCTCCAGTGATGGCTGATCCCGCCGATCGACGGCACGAACAGCATCGCCACCGGCACGATCCGCGACAGGATCTGGCTGTCATGGATCGCCCCGCTCGGCATCGCCTGCCAGCCGCCCGGGCACAGCGCCTCCGCCGCCGCGGTCAGCGCCGCCTGCATCGCCGGGTCGCAGGGCGAGGGCGCGGAATGCCCGATCGGCTCCAGCGTCACGCTGCAGCGCTCCCGCCGGTTGCTCTCCTGCACCAGCGCATGCAGGCATTGCTCCATGCGCGCCATCACCTCGGCCGACAGGTCACGGAACGAGAACCTGATCTCGGCCCGGCCCGGGATGATCTGCGGCAGGTTCGGCTCCAGCACCATCCGCCCCGTGGTCCACACGCTCCGCGGCCCGCACACCATCGGGAACGCCTGGTCGATCGCCGCCAGCAGCCGCACCGCCGTAAGCCCGGCATCGCGCCGCTCCGCCATCGTGGTGCCGCCGGTATGGTCCTGCTGCCCCTCCACCACGATCCGCCATTGCCGGATGCCGACGATCCCGGTCACCACCCCGACCCGCAGGCCCTTCGACTCCAGCTGCGTCCCCTGCTCGATATGCATCTCGAACGCACCCTTGTAGCGCCCGGGCTCCAGCTGCACCCGCGGCAGCCCGGCGAGCCCGGCCTCCCGCAGCGCCTCGCGCAACGGCTGGCCCGTGGTCCGGTTGCGCCCCGCATCGATGTCCGCCTCGCTCAGCCCGCCCACCAGGCTGCGGCTGCCGATGAAGTCGCCGAAATGCCCTTCCTCGTCGCAATAGGCGCAGACATCCACCGGCAGCCCGGCCCGCGCCAGCGCCAGCGCCGAGACCACGCCCAGCACGCCATCCAGCCAGCCCGCCTGGTTCTGCGTCTCCAGATGGCTCCCGGCCAGCACACGCGGCCCCCCGCTTGCATTGTCTCCAGCCCCCCGCCCCAGCACGTTGCCGATTCCATCCACGCTGGCCTCCATGCCAAGCGACTGCATCTCCCGCACAAGCCAGTGCCGGGTCTGCATATCCTCGGGCGAGAAGGTCGGGCGATGCACCCCGCTGCGATAGGCGCCGACCTGCCGCAAGGTGTCGAGGTCATGCAGGAAGCGGTCGGTGTCGATCTGCAAGCTGTCGGTCCTCCAATGGGTCTGCGCTATGCTAGGCCAGGGAACGGGCAGGGCAACGGTCTCGTGCGGAGGTACAGCGGCTGGCACGCTCCGCATTTGAAACTTGAACATCGTTCACGTAATGCCTAGAGTATGAACGACGTTCACGGAAAGACCGAACCATGTCGCTCCTGACCTCCCGCCGCATCGCCCCCCTGCTCGTCACCCAGACGCTCAGCGCCATCAACGACAACCTGTTCAAGAACGCCCTCGTCGTCCTCATCCTGTTCAAGGCCGCACAATCCTCCGGCCCGGCCCTCGTCGCCCTGGCCGGCGGCGTGTTCATCCTCCCCTACGCCCTGCTCTCCGCCACCGCCGGGCAGGTGGCCGACAGGTTCGAGAAATCCCGCACCATCCTCGTCGTGAAGGGCGTGGAACTGGCGCTGATGCTGCTGGCCGCCGCCGGGTTCCTGCTCGGCAGCACGCCCATGCTGTTCGCCGTGCTGCTCGGCCTCGGCATCCAGGCGACCTTCCTCAGCCCGCTGAAGAACGCCATCCTGCCCAGCCACCTGGCCGAACACGAGCTGGTCGCCGGCAACGGGCTGATCGAGGCCGGCACCTTCCTGGGCATCCTCGCCGGCACCATCGCCGGCAGCGCGCTGATCGGCATCGATCACGGCGCCCTCATCGTCTCCGCGCTCGGCGTCCTGTTCGCCATCGGCGGCATCGCCAGCGCCGCCCTGGTGCCGCCCGCCCCCTCCAGGGCGCCGGACCTCCGCATCGGCTGGAACGTCCTGGGCGAGACCACGCGCCTCATCCGCATGGCCCGGCAGACCCGCCCCATCTGGCTCTGCATCCTCGGTCTCAGCTGGTTCTGGACCATCGGCGCCACCCTGCTCGCCGAACTCCCCTCCGTGGTCCGGCTCGACCTCGGCGCCACGGAGCACGTGTTCACCCTCATGCTCGGCTTCTTCTCGGTCGGCGTGGCGCTCGGCTCCGTCGTCTGCGGCCGCCTGCTGCACGGTCAGGTCTCGGCCCGGCTGGTGCCCTTCGCCGCCATCGGCCTCTCGGTGTTCCTGTGGGATTTCGGGCACGCGGTCGGGCATGCGGAGGGCCTTTCCAGCATCTCCGCCGTGCTGCACAGCGTCACCGGCTGGCGCATGATGATCGACCTGCTGCTGCTCGCGGCCTGCGGCGGCATCTACTCGGTGCCGCTCTACGCCATCATGCAGGACCGCGCGGCGCCGGCCATGCTGGCCCGCATGGTGGCTGCCAACAACGTGGTGAACGCCGTCGCCATGGCACTGGCGGCCGGCCTCACCGCCGGGCTCGCCGTGCTGGGCGTGGCGCCCACCACCATCCTGCTGGTCGCCGCCTTCGCCAACCTGCTCGCCGCCTTCTGGATCATGCGAATCCTGCCGCAGGAGACGGTGCGCGCCCTGTTCCGCTGGTACTTCACCCGCCTGCACGGCGTCACCATCACCGGGCTCGAACACCTGCCCCCCGCCACCACCCGAACCGTGATCGTGGTGAACCACCAGAGCTTCCTCGACGGCTGCTTCGTCGCCGCCTTCCTGCCGAACGCCCCCACCTTCGCCGTCAACATCCACATCGCCCGCAAGTGGTGGGCCCGCCCCTTCCTCGCCGCCATCCACCACTTCGCCGTGGACCCGGCCAATCCCTTCAGCACGAAAACCATGGTCCGCGCCGTGCGCGACGGGCAGACGCTGGTGATCTTCCCCGAAGGCCGCATCACCATGACCGGCGCGCTGATGAAGGTGTACGAAGGCGCCGGCATGGTGGCGGACAAGGCCGAGGCCGTGGTGGTCCCGGTCCGCATCGACGGCCTGCAGTTCACCCGCTTCTCCCGCCTGGGCGCCCGCGGCCCGCACCGCTGGTTCCCGCACCTCACCCTCGCCGTGCAGCCGCCCGCAGCCTTGGCCGTCGAGCCCGCCCTGCTCGGCCGCGCCCGCCGCCGGGCCGTCGGCACCCTGCTGCAGGAGGTGATGGAGCGCGCCGCCTTCGCCACCGCCCCCACCCGCCGCACGCTCTGGACCGCCCTGCTTGACACCGCCGCCCGCCACGGTGCCGCCACTCCCATCGTCGAGGACATCGCCCGCACCCCGCTCACCTACGGCCGCATGATCCTGGGCGCCGCGGTGCTGGGCCGCCGCCTGGCGCAGGAGGCCGCGGCCGGCGAGCATGTCGGCCTGATGCTGCCGAACGCCAACGCCACCGTCGTCACCTTCATGGCGCTGCAGGCCCATGGCCGCGTCCCCGCCATGCTGAACTTCTCGGCCGGGGCCGAAGGCATGCTCGCCGCCTGCACCGCGGCGCAGGTCCGCACCGTCCTGTCCTCCCGCGCCTTCATCGAGCGCGGCAAGCTCGGCGCCACCGTGGCCCGCATGGAGCACCAGGTCCGCTTCGTCTGGCTGGAGGACGTGCGCGCCGGGCTGGGCCGGATGGACAAGCTCCGCGGCTGGCTCCAGGCCCGCCAGCCCCGCCGCCTGCCCGGCGCCCGCATCACGCCCGCGAGCCCGGCCGTCATCCTGTTCACCAGCGGCTCCGAGGGCGCCCCCAAGGGCGTCGTGCTCAGCCACCAGAACCTGGTCGCCAACATCGCCCAGGTCGCCGCCGTGGTGGACTTCAACGCCGCCGACCGCGTGTTCAACGCCATGCCGATGTTCCACTCCTTCGGCCTCACCGGCGGCACCCTGCTGCCGCTGCTCTCGGGCGTGCGGACCTTCTACTACCCCTCGCCGCTGCATTACCGCATCGTGCCGGAGCTGATCTACGACACCGACAGCACCATCGCCTTCGGCACCGACACCTTCCTCACCGGCTGGGCCCGCTTCGCCCACCCCTACGACTTCTACGCCATGCGCTATATCTTCTCCGGTGCCGAGAAGGTGCGCGACGAGACCCGGCGCCTCTACGCCGAACGCTTCGGCGTCCGCGTGCTGGAAGGCTACGGCGCCACCGAAACCGCCCCGGTGCTGGCGCTCAACACCCCCATGCACAACCAGGTCGGCGCCGCGGGCCGCCTGCTCCCCGGCATCACCCACCGGCTCGACCCCGTCCCCGGCATCGAACACGGCGGCCGCCTGGTGGTCCAGGGCCCCAACGTGATGCTCGGCTACCTCCGCCACACCGCGCCCGGCGTCCTGGAACCGCTGGAGGGCGGCTGGTACGACACCGGCGACATCTGCAGCGTGGACGCGCAAGGCTTCGTCACCATCCTCGCCCGCGCCAAGCGCTTCGCCAAGATCGCCGGCGAGATGGTCTCCATGCCCGCCGCCGAGGCCCTCGCCAGCGCCCTCTGGCCCGGCGCCAGCCACGCGGTCGTCGCCGTGCCGGACCCCCGCAAGGGCGAGGCCCTGGTGCTGCTCACCACACAGAAGGACGCCGCCACCGCCCCCCTGCTCACCTATGCACGGAACGCGGCACGGCGGAGATCGCGGTGCCGCGCACCATCCGCTGGGTGGAAAGCCTGCCGCTGCTCGGCACCGGCAAGGTGGACTACGTGGCCGCCACCCGCCTGATGACCGAAGTCACCTAGCGAGTCCCGGGGCCAACCCCCGGGCCATCGCCCGCACCATCACATGAACCTGCTGTCGCAGCTCGGCCAAGGTGGTCGGTTCCAGCAGGCTGTCCAGGCCCAGCACCACCATGCCGTGCACGGCGGCGAACAGGCTGCGGGCCAACCGTTTGTGATCCTCGGGTGCGGCGCCCGGAAGCAAGGCGGCCAGTGGGGCTTCGACGTAGGTGAAGGCCGCGCGTTGGCGCGCGACGTACCACGGGGACACCGGCCGCGCGCCGCCCATATGGTGCTGGAACAATGCGGTCCAGCGGGGGCGCTGGGTGCTGGCGTAGTTCAGGTAGGCGTCGGCCAGGCGCACCAGCCGGGTCGCCGGACTTCCGTCACGGCCGATGACGGACATGGCCGCATCGATCGCGTCCAGGGTCCGGCTGTTCACCAGGAGGATCAGTTCGTCGAGGTCGAGGAACACCCCGTAGATGGCGCCCACCGAGCACCCCGCGGCATCGGCCAGGGAGCGGGCGCGCAGCTCCGACAGCCCGGTGGACGCGATCTGCCCTTCGGCCAGTTCGAGCAGGCGGGTCGCCAGTTCCCCGCGCCGGGTCCTGGTCTCGGAACGTGAAGGGCGATGCACAGCCATGGGCGGCTTCCATTACTGAACCATGTTCATAGAGCCGGAAGATCGCCCTTTGGAAGCCGTGACGCTTGCCGGTATGATCAGTCTGGGAAGACTGCTGAATTTGGTATCGATCACCGCATCACTTGACTGATGAAGTTTTCAGCACCGCCGTTTATCAAGCCCCAGACAATTCTGCCGCCCCAAATTACAACGACGAGTTTTGCCCCAAAAGGCCACCATCGCGTGCAGGGATATCTCGTCGCGCTCTGCCACACTCCGACGCTGGCAACGAAGAAGTATCCACCAAAGATTACAGCAAACGAAATCAACGCAAGCGGCCGAGCGTGCATGAACAGAAAACCAGCACTCACAACGGTGGCAAGAAGGAAAGCGCCAGCCATTCCCGCTATGAAGAACAACCAGAACGCCCGTATCAATGGGTAGTCGCCGTTCCAGAGTTTTCTGAGAATCAGCACCGCTTCTCCCGAACCGCTTTACAAATCGATGTTACCGCCATTTTCCTGGCGACCTCACCAGACAGGCATCCACTCTCTACCCGATGTCGATCAATTCGACATCGAACACCAGCGTCGCGTTGGGCGGGATCACCCCGCCAGCGCCGCGTGCGCCATAGCCCTGCTCGGGCGGGATCACCAGGGTGCGCTGGCCGCCCACCTTCATGCCCTGCACGCCCTGGTCCCACCCGGCGATCACATGCCCGGCGCCCAACGGAAACCGGAACACGCTGGCCCTGTCCCGCGAGCTGTCGAACTTCTTGCCCTTCTGGTCCGGCGCCTGGGCATCGAACAGCCAGCCCGGTGTAGTGAACCCCGACAGTCTGCCCGGCCGTCGCGCTCTCACCGGTTCCGATAACGTGGTCGATCATGCGTAACCCTTTCAACGTCGATGCGTGTTCAACGGTCCGCCGCCGCTTCGGTTCGTCAAATCCGAGCGTCGGCAAATCCCGGCATCAGGCAGCGATCGGCGGCTCCCGCCCGTCCCCGAACAGGAACTCCACGTCGTCCACCTCCACGCCGTCATCCTCCATGTCGCCCTCGCCGCCCAGCGCGATGCGCGCCAGGTCCGCCTTGCGCTGCTGCAGCTCCACGATGCGGTCCTCCACCGTGTCGGCGGCGATCAGCTTGTACACGAACACGGACTTGGTCTGCCCGATGCGGTGCGCCCGGTCCGAAGCCTGGTCCTCGGCCGCCGGGTTCCACCAGGGGTCGTAGTGGATCACGGTATCGGCCGAGACTAGGTTCAGCCCGCGCCCGCCCGCCTTCAGGCTGATGAGGAACAGCGGCACCGCCCCGCTCTCGAAGATCTTGACGGGTTCCGCCCGGTCCCGCGTATCGCCGCGCAGCTCCACGAACGGCACGCGCGCCTCGTTCAGCCGCGGCTTGATCAGGTCCAGCATCGAGGTGAACTGCGAGAACAGCAGGATCCGCCGCCCCTCGCCGATCATCTCGGTCACCATCTCCATCAGGTCGTCGAGCTTTGACGAACTCTCCACCAGCCGCGCCGAGGGCAGCTTCACCAGCCGCGGGTCGCAGCACACCTGGCGCAGCTTCAGCAGCGCGTCCAGCATCACGATCCGCCCCTGCGCGGCACTCAGCCCCGCCATCTGCTCGCGCACCGTGTCGTGCAGCGTGCCGCGGATCGTCTCATACAGCTCCCGCTGCTCCGGCCCAAGGTTGACCCGGCGCAGGATGGTGGTCTTCGGCGGCAGGTCCGGCGCCACCTCGAATTTCGTGCGCCGCAGCAGGAACGGCTTGATCCGCCGCACCAGCTGCATCCGCCGCACCGTGTCGTTGTTCTTCTCGATCGGCGTGCGGAACCGCTTGGCAAACCCCTTCCGGTCCCCCAGCAGCCCCGGCATCAGGAATGCGAACTCCGACCACATCTCCTGCAGGTTGTTCTCGATGGGCGTGCCGGACAGGCAAAGCCGGTGCCGCGTATCCAGCTGGCACACCGCCTTGGTCGCCTTGGCGTCCGGGCTCTTGATCACCTGCGCCTCGTCCAGCACCACGATGTGCCATTGCAGGGCCTTCATCTCTTCCACGTCGCGCGCCAGCACGGTGTAGGTGGTGATCACCACGTGCACCCCGTCCAGCTCGCCGCGGATCGCGTGCCGCTCCAGCCCATGCAGCACCGCGACGGTCAGGTGCGGCGCGAACTTGGTCAGCTCGGCGCGCCAGTTGGTCACCAGGCTGGTCGGCACGACGATCAGCGCCGGACGGTCCAGCCGCCCCTCGCTCTGCTCGATCACGATATGCGCAATGGTCTGCGCCGTCTTGCCCAGCCCCATGTCGTCGGCCAGGAACCCGCCCAGCCCATGCGACCGCAGATGCTGCAGCCAGCTCACGCCATGCTGCTGATACGGCCGCAACACCGCCTTGAACGTCGCCGGCACCCCGACCGGCGCAATCTCGGCGGCCGTGCGGAACCGCGCCGCATAGGCCTCGATCGCCGCCGCATTCTCCCACCGCGTCGGCAGCAGGTCCTCCAGGTCTAGCACGCTGCTGGCCTCGGCGGCCTTAAGCACCATGCCGCCATCCACGGTGCGCCGCGCCGCGTCGATCAGGTCCGCCATGACGGTCAGCAGCCGCCGGATGCGCTCGGCCGGCAGCTTCAGGATGCGGCCGTCATCCAGGCTGGTGATCAGCTCGCCCTCCACCACCAGCGCCGCCTCCATGCCGCCGCGGTCCAGCAGCCGCACCAGGATCGGCAGCAGCGGCATCCGCGTGCCGTCGATCTCGATGCCGAAATCCAGCGCGAAGTCCCCGGCATCCGAACCCGGCTGCCCGTCGGTCCGCACCACATCCGTGACCCGCACATCATACTCGCCGACGGACTGCACGATCTTGGGGCCGAACTCCTTCTCGATCAGGTTGCGCCAGCCCAGCGCCACCAGCATCGGCATCCGCTGGTTCATGAACGCCTGCCACCGCTCCGAGGCATCGCGCCCGCGGAACACGTGCACGATCCGCCCCTTGCTGAACCCGGCCTCCGCCACCCGCATCTGGTTGAACCCGTCGCTCCGCAGCAGCTCGTTCACCGCCGCCTCCCCGGCCGCGTCGCGGCGGACGAAGCTCTGATGGCCCGCCACGTCACCGGGCCGGGTCACCTTGACGAACTGGCGCTCGTCATCGGCGGCCAGGATGGTGCCCTCATAGTCGAACTCCACCGTCATCGCGTCGGTCGCCAGCATCCGCCCGGTCTCGTCCGGCGCCTCGACCCGGCGCAGCCGCACCACCGGCGTCAGCGGCGTCTCCAGGATCACCGGTTCGGCAATCGCCGGCTCGGACTTGCGCAGCGGCGTCCGCACCTTCTCCGCAGCGCGGGACCGCGCGACCGGCTTCGCGGCACCCTTCTTGGCGAGCGTCGCCGTCGCTGCACGCTTCAGCGTCGGGCTGGCGGGCTTGGCGGCCACGGGCGGCATGCGAACCGGCGCCGGCTTCGCGGCGGCAGGCGCCACCGCGGCCTGGCGCACCCGAACCTTGCCGACCTCGCCTGTCGCGGCGTTCACATACCACGGCCCGGCATCGCCCAGGATGATCGCGGATTTCGGCGGCAGGTCGGGCGCCACATTGGCCTGGAACGCCCGGTCCGCCCCCAGCGTCAGCACCTTGCCCGTCGCATGCCACCGCGCCTTGCCCAGCCGCGCCAGCAGCCCCAGCACCGACGTCACGGCCCCCGCCGCCACTGGAACCCGGCCCACATCGCCGCTCCCCAGCAGCTTCGCCATGATCTTGACGCTCTCCGGCTGCGTCCGGTCCGCCAGGATCTCGGCAGGCGTCGTGGTCGCCACCCGCCCGGTGCGCGCGCCCTGCAACAGGGTGGAGACGGTGCAGGCATTCGGCGGCTCGGCCGGCGAAAGCTCGAACACCAGCACCTGCCGCTCCGCCGCCGCACCATCCACGGGCGCGATCAACGCACCCAGGAAATCCTGCTGCCCGGCCCGGCGCACCGAAGGGATCCGCTCCAGCGCCGCCAACGACCCGGCCGCCAGATGCGCGCAGGACCGCTGGCCGCAGCTGCATTCATTGAAGAACACCACGCGGTCCTTCAGCAGGCCGGGCTGGATGGTGGCGGTATGAACCTGGTCCAGATGCTCGACGGTGACGGCGATTGCCGGGTCCTGCAGCTCAACGGTCACGTTGGCGAGGAGAATCAGGGTGCGCCCCTTCGTCAGGGTGCGCGCGTCGAACACGCGGCCAAGATCTTCGGACGAGAATGGGATCATCGAGCAATTCGGCCTGCGGAAGGGGGGGCTAGGTATGCCGCCAGCAGAGACGAATGTCGAGAAGGGCGAACCGTGGCCCTGGTAGTCGCTGGGCAGTCACCCGAATGCCCGGGGCGGGCGCAGGGGTGGGCGGAAGCGGGAGGATGCCAGGCATGGCACCCTCCCCCGACGGATCAGGCCAGCTTGAGGTTGGCCGCAGCCTGCTTGCCACGCTCGGTGACGACGTCGTAGCTCACCTTCTGACCGTCGTTGAGACCGGTCAGGCCAGCTGCCTGAACTGCCGTGATGTGCACGAAAACGTCGCTCCCGCCTGCCTCCGGCTGGATGAACCCGAAACCCTTCGTCGGGTTGAACCACTTAACTGACCCTGTTGCCATCGTCGCTACTCTCAATTGTCGCCGGGTTTATGTAGCGGGTTATGGGCTTTTGTGCCAGCCTATCCGTATCGGTTGTTGACGATGGTGGCCTTCCTGCACGCCCGGGCCACGTGCCTCGTCCGAACTGCGCTCGATTTCCGAGCCTTTACAACGCTCAACCCTCCTCCTCGCGCCGCAGCAGCAAGTCGTCGACCTGGTCCAGCAACCGCTGAAACTCCACCGGTTTGGCATGATAGCTGTCACAACCCGCCGCCAGAGCCTTCGCTTCGTCCCCCGCCATGGCATGTGCGGTGAGGGCGATCACCGGGAGTCGCGCCGTTGCCGGGTCCCGCCGAAGGGTGCGGGCGACAGTCCAGCCGTCCATCACCGGCAGATCCATGTCCAGCAGCACGATGTCCGGGTTCTGCGCCGCCACCTGGTCCAGCGCCTGCTGCCCGTCATGCGCCAGCGCGACCTCGAACCCATGCCGCCGCAGCCGCCGCGAAAGGAAGTCCCACAACTCTTCGTGATCCTCAACCAACAGGATCTTGGTCATCATTCCTCCGCTGAATCTCAAGCATCGCCCGGCGCCGCGATGTGGTAGCCGCAGTTCCCGGTTCGGGCCAAGAGAGCCCGGCCAGGACCGATCGTCGGCACACCCGAATGGAGACCAGCGTGCAAGCCCAGGCCCCCGACACCCCGCCGCAAGCCCTGAGGCTCGCCCCCACCCCGACCGACGCCGCCGCCCCGCGCTCCATGGTCTCCGCGCTGAACGGCGCCGCCATCATCATGGTCGGGCTGTATTTCGGCCGCGAGCTGCTGATGCCGCTGGTGCTCGCCGTGCTGCTGGCCTTCGTGCTCGCCCCCGCCGCCACCCTGCTGCAACGCGCCCGCCTGCCGCAAACCGCCGCGGTGCTGCTCACGGTGCTGCTGGCCTTCGGCGTGCTGGGCGGCATCGGGGTGGTGGTGGGCACGCAGGGCGCCAGCCTCGCCGCCAGCCTGCCGCGCTACCAGGCGACCATCCAGGACAAGGTCCGCTCCTTCTCCGTCATCAGCGACGTGGTCGGCCGCCTCGCCACCTCCGCCGAGCACATGCTGAGCGGCGCCGGGCCGAAGGAGGCCGTGGTGGAGACGCCCGCACCCCCCGCCACGGTCCAGAGCCCCGCGCTCGTCCCCGCCACGGCGGCGCCCTCCGCCCTGCTGGTGGTGCGCACCGTGGTGGAGCCGCTGCTCGGCCCGCTCGCCACCGCCGGCGTTGTGCTGGTGTTCCTCATCTTCGTGCTGCTGTCGCGTGAGGACCTGCGCGACCGGCTGATCCGGCTCAGCGGCCGGGGGGACCTGCACCGCACCATCCTCGCCATGAACGACGCGGCCCGGCGCCTCTCCCAGTATTTCCTGGTGCAGCTGGCGCTGAACGCGGGGTTCGGCGTCTATGTCACCCTCGCGCTATGGGCCGCCGGGCTGCCGAACCCGCTGCTCTGGGGCATCGTCGCCGGCGTCATGCGCTTCGTGCCGTTCATCGGCACCGCCCTGGCCCTGGTGCCGCCGCTGCTGCTGGCGCTCGCCGTCTCGCCCGGCTGGTTCCTCGCCATCCTGGTGCTGGCCATCATGCTGGGCGGCGACCTGGTGATGAGCCAGGTGGTCGAGCCCCTCACCTACGGCCACAGCACCGGGCTCTCGCCGCTGGCCATCATCATCTCCACCGCGTTCTGGGCCATCCTGTGGGGCCCGATCGGCCTGCTGATCGCCACCCCGCTCTCCGTCTGCCTGGTGGTGCTGGGCCGCCACGTCGAATCGCTGTCGTTCCTGCACGTCATCCTCAGCGACGCCTCGCCGCTGCATCCAGACGAGACCTTCTACCAGCGCGCGCTCGAAGGCAAAGCCGCCGAGCTGACCCGGCAGGCGATTGCCGAGACCGCGAAAACCGGCCGCACCGAATACTTCGACCACGTCGCCATCGCCGGCCTCTCCCTGGCGCAGGTCGACCTGTCGCGCGACGCCCTGGACTTCGAGCGGCTGGAGGCGATCCACGCCCATATCGAGCACGTCCTGGCCGCGATGGCGGCCACGCCCAACGCCCCCTTCGCGGATGGCCGCATGGCGCCGCCGGACTGGGCCGCGCCGGGCAGCATCCTGTGCGTGCCGGGCCGCGGGCCGCTGGATGACCTGGCCGCCACCATGGCCGTGCAGTCGCTGCAGGCCCGGGGCTTCGGCGCGCAATCCATGCCGAACGCCGCGCTGGGCAGCGACGTGCCGGGCGCCGGGTCCGTGCGCCTGTGCTGCATCTCCGTGCTGGAGGGCGGCAGCAGCGCCGCCAGCATCCGCTTCTTCCTGCGCCGCATCCAGCGCCGCCTGCCCGGCGCCGCCATCGTGGTGTGCCTGTGGCACGCCAGCGCCGACAGCGCGACGCTCGCCGCCCTCCGGGCCGAAGGCGGCGAGGAGTTCATCGTGCTGTCGATCGGTGAGCTCAATGCCCTCGCCATGGCCCTCTCCGCCCGGCAGAGTATGCCGGCCGAAACCGCTTTAGCGATGTAGCGGCCAGAAGAACCCGATCAGCGGCACCCCGGCCAGGATCACCACCGCCGAGAGCGGCGCCCCCAGCCTCCAGTAATCCCCGAACCGGTAGCCGCCCGGCCCCATCACCAGCGTGTTGCACTGGTGCCCCACCGGGGAGAGGAAGTCGCAGGCGCAGCCGACCGCCACCGCCATCAGGAAGGGGTCCGGGTTCAGCCCCAGCTTGCCCGCGATGCTGCCGGCGATGGGCCCCAGCATCAGCACCGTGGGCGCGTTGTGCAGGAACGGCGTGACCAGCATCGCCACCACCATGATGATGCCCAGCGCCACCTCGGCCGGCACCATGTGCAGCGGCACCTCCAGCCAGCGCGCCAGCAGCTCCGTGCCCCCCGTGCTGCGCACCGCCTCGCTGACCGGGATCAGCGCGGCCAGCAGGATCAGCACGTGCCACTCCATGGAGTGGTAAGCCTCCTCGATGGTCAGCACCCGCAGCACCATCAGCACCACGGCGGCGCCGAAGAACGCGATCGCCACCGGCACCGCGCCCGCCGCCACCAGCCCCATCGCCACCACCAGCACCGCCGCCGGCAGCCAGCCGCGCTGGCTCTGCCCCAGCCCGATCGCCCGTTGCGCCAGCGGCAGCACATGCAGGCTGCCCAGCGTCTCCGGCAGCGTGGCGCTGGTGCCCTTCAGCACCACCACGTCCCCGGCCCGCAGCCGCAGCGACCGCAGCCGCTGCGCGATCCGCTGCCCGCTGCGGCTCACCGCCAGCAGCGCCACGTGGTAGCGCTCCGCCATGCCGGCATCCATGGTGCGGCCCACCAGCGCGCTGTCGGCGGTCACCACGCCCTCCACCACGCTCTGCCCCTCCTCCGCCACCTCGCTCACGCCGCCGGCCAGCTGCAGCTTCAGCCGGGCCACGATGCGCTCCAGGCTCTCCGGGTCGCCCTGCAGCAGCAGCACGTCATCCGCCTTCAGCAGCATGCCCGGCGTCGGCAGCAGCCGGCGGTACCGCTCCCGCACCACCGACGTGATCACCACCTCCCGGTCCCCCGCCGCCTCGAAATCCGCCACGCTGCGGCCCACGATGGAGGAATCCGGCGGCAGCCGCGCCTCGGCCTGGTAGCCCTCGATGCGGAAGGCCGCGGCCATGCCGCTGGTGCCCTTCCGCCCCGCCGGCAGCAGGCGGTAGCCGAAGCTCAGGAAGATCATCCCCAGCACCGCGAGCGTCAGCCCCACCGGCGTGTAGTCGAACATGGTGAAGGGGTGGCCCGTGATGTCCTGCCGCACCTTGCTGATCAGGATGTTGGGCGAGGTGCCGATCAGCGTGACGATGCCGCCCACCAGCGAGCCGAACGCCATGGGCATCAGCAGCTTGGAGGGCGAGCTGCCGGTGCGCCGGGCCAGCTGCAGCGCCACCGGCATGAAGATCGCCAGCGCGCCGACATTCTTCGTCACCATCGACAGCAGCGTGGTGGCCACCACCAGCGCCGGCACCTGCCGCGCCTCGGTGCGCAGGTGCGGCAGCAGCGGCCGCATCAGCAGCTCCACCACGCCGGAGCGGGCGATGGCGCTGCTGACCACCAGGGCCGCGGCGACGATGATCACCACGTCGTCCGCCAGACCGTGGAACGCCTTGTCCGCCGGCACGATGCCCACCAGCACGCTGGCCAGCAGCGCCATCAGCGCCACCAGGTCGTACGGCAGCCGGCCCCAGACGAACAGGCCGATGGTGATGCCGATGATGCCGAAGGCCAGGCCCTGGTCGAACGTCATGCCCATGTCGGCCCCATGTCGGCCCCCGGCTCAGTCATGGTCAAATGTCATGCGGTTTCACTCATCCATCTCACAAAGCGCCGCCACCCATGCTACAGCCCGGGGTTGGACCCACCGAACCCCCGGTCAAGCCGCCAGCCGCCCGGGCCGGACGGGCTGATCGGGCAACGAGGCCAACCCATCGCTGGAGCATGGCTCTAGCCAGTCCCCGAAGGTGCGTCCATGGCCGAGAGCCCACAACCCGGAATACTCGCCAGCCCCGCCACCCCGCGCCCGGGTCGGTGGCATCTCCGCAAGCCGCTCCTGCGGGCCGAGCCGGCCATGGTCTTCGCCGCCCTGCTGTTCGCCGCCGGGCTGCTGGCGGCCGGGTTCGAGCTGCTGGCCGAATACCGCGTCCGCAGCGAGATCGAGACGGACACGATCCGCATCGCCTCCGCCGAGCGCCTGCTCTCCGGCCTCAAGGACCTGGAAACCGGTGAACGCGGCTACGTCATCACCGGGGAGGACGCCTATCTCGAACCCTACAACAGCGGCAACGTCCTGGTCGGGCAGGAGCTGGCGGCACTCACCGCATCGCGCCGCGGCGCCCGGCAGCTGCAGGCGCTGGTCTCGCTCAAGCAGCAGGTGGCCGCCCAGGTGATCGAGGCCCGGCGCACCCAGGGCAACGCCGCCGCCCGCACCCTGATGCAGACCGGCACCGACAAGGCCGCCATGGACCGCGTGCGAACCGAGGTCCGCGACATGCAGGACGGTGCCCGGGCGCGCATTGCCCGGCGCGACGCCGCGGACCGCCTGCGCCGCTGGCCGCTGCTGGGCTTCGCGGTGCTGGCCACCGTGCTGGGCTTCGGCGGCATCTGCCGGGTGGCGCTGCGCCGCCGCCGCGACAGCGCCGCCCTGCAGGCCACACTGACCAGCGTGCTGGACAACGCCCCGGTCGGCCTCGGCTTCATGGACGGCCAGATGCGCCTGCGCCACCTGAACCGCGCCCTGGCCACCATGAGCGACCTGAACCCGGCAGACGCGGTCGGCCGTACGCTGTGGGACCTGGTTCCCGGCACCCAGGCCATGCTGGAACCCCAGCTGCGCACCGTGATCGACACCGGGCGGGTGGTCGGCAACGTGGAGCTGCACGTCCCCAGCAGCCAGCACCCCGGCACCGGCCGGGACCTGCTGGTCGGCTTCTTCCCGACCCAGTCCAGCGCCGGAGCGGCCGCGGAATCGGATGTCGCCGGCCTGGTGGTCACCGACGTCACCATCCGCAAGCGGGCGGAGCGCCGGGTCAAGGACAGCGAGGAGCGGTTCCGCGCCCTGGTGAACTCCAGCGCCGCCATCGTCTGGGTCACCGACGCCGCCGGCAACTTCGAGCGCGAGCAGTCCCGCTGGATGGCCTTCACCGGACAGACCCCGCAGGAGCACATCGGCACCGGCTGGGCCGACGCGATCCATCCCGATGACCGCGCTGCCGTCATCGCCGACTGGACCGCGGCGGTGCGCGACCACACGCCGTATCGCATCGAGCACCGCCTGCGCCGGGCCGACGGCACCTGGCGGATCATGGACGCCATGGCCGTGCCGCTGAAGGAGGACGGCGTGGTGCGCGAATGGGTCGGCACCCATACGGACATCACGGAACGCAAGCAGGCCGAGATCGAGCTGAACCAGGCCAAGGAGGCGGCGGAGGCGGCGAACCGCGCCAAGAGCCAGTTCCTCGCCAACATGAGCCACGAGCTGCGCACCCCGCTCTCCGCCGTGATCGGCTATTCCGAGATGATCGAGGAGGAGATGGTGGAGCTGGGCCAGACCGACCTGCTCGACGACCTGCGCAAGATCAACTCCAACGCCCGCCACCTGCTCAGCCTGATCAACGACGTGCTGGACCTCTCCAAGATCGAGGCGGATCGCATGACCACCTTCGCCGAGACCTTCGCGGTCGAGACGCTGGTGACCGATGTCGCCTCCACCGTCGGCTCCCTGGTGGCACAGAAGAACAACACCATCGCCATCGACCTCGGCGAGGCCAGCGAGCTTGGGGAGATGCACACGGACCAGGTGAAGCTGCGGCAATGCCTGTTCAACCTGGTCAGCAACGCCGCGAAGTTCACCGAGAACGGCCAGATCACCCTCAAGGTCCGCCGCAGCGCCGGCGCCCTCAGCTTCTCCGTGATGGATAGCGGCATCGGCATGACGCCGGAGCAGCTCGCCAGCCTGTTCGAACGCTTCGTGCAGGCCGACGTCTCCACCACGAGGCGCTTCGGCGGCACCGGCCTCGGCCTCGCCATCACCCGCGCCTTCTGCCGCCTGCTGGGCGGCGACGTGACGGTGGAGAGCACCTTCGGCCAGGGCTCCACCTTCACCATCCATGTCCCGGCCACCCTGCCCGAGCCCGATGTCGCCTCGACGATGCCCGACGACGCCGCCCCCATCGACGACCACACCCACCTGGTCCTCGTCATCGACGACGACGCCTCCCAGCGTGACCTGGTCGAGCGGTTCCTGATCCGCCAGGGCTTCGCCGTGCGCACCGCGGAGGACGGCGCCACCGGGCTGGAGATGGCCCGTACCCTGAAGCCGCACACCATCCTGCTCGACGTGATGATGCCCCGCATGGACGGCTGGTCCGTCCTCTCCAAGCTCAAGGCCGACCCGGCACTCGCCGCCATCCCCGTCATCATGGTCACCTTCGTCAACGAACCCGCCCTCGGCGCCTCGCTGGGCGCAGCGGACATGATCCCGAAGCCCGTGGACTGGGAGCGCCTGCGCGAGGTGATGGACCGCTTCCGCGGCGAGGGCGCCGTGCTGGTGGTGGATGACGACGCGGACGCCCGGGCCCGGCTGCGCCACGTGCTCGAACGCAACGGCTTCAACGTGCTGGAAGCCGAGAACGGCCGGGCGGCGCTGGACCACATCGTGCGCGAAGTGCCGCAGCTGATCCTGCTGGACCTCACCATGCCGGTCATGGACGGCTTCGCCTTCCTGCACGAGTTGAGGAACCGCCCCGGGTGCGCAGACGTTCCGGTGGTGGTGCTGACGGCCAGGGATCTGTCGTCGGCGGACCGTGAGCGGTTGACCACGGCCAGCCGGGTGCTCTCGAAAGGCGAGATCAGCCTGCGCGAGCTGGCGGGCCAGGTCCGCGCTCTTGCGCATCAGCCGACCGAGCAACAGGGTGAAGGGGAAGACGCGCCGTGAAGTTACTGCTGGTCGAAGACCACGAGGAGATCTGGGACTTCCTCTCCCGCCGCCTGAAGCGCCGCGGGTTCGACGTGACGGTCGCGACCGACGGCCAGGCCGGCGTGGACCAGGCCCACGCCCTGATGCCGGATGTCATGCTGCTCGACATGAACCTGCCGATCCTGGATGGCTGGTCCGCCGCGCGTGCGCTGAAGGCCGACGCCGCCACGGCCGGCATCCCGATCATCGCCCTCACCGCCCACGCCATGTCCGGCGACAAGGAACGCGCCCTGGCCGCCGGCTGCGACGACTACCACCCGAAGCCCATCGACTTCTCCCGCCTGGTCGGACAGATCGAGGCCATCGTGCTCAAGGCGCCGGCCACCTAGCCCGATGTTTGAGACAACGCTGCGGCGGCTGTTCGGCGCCCAGCCGCAGCCCGATGGTGTCGCGACCGGCGTGGAGCAGGATGCCCTCGCCGCCGGTGCCCACCTGGTGGCCGCCGCCCCCGTGCCGCCTGGCCGTGACCGGCCGGAAACCATCATTGCCACGGCACTGGGACAGAAGATCCTGCACAGCTGGCTGCAGAACCGGCACCAGACCCGGTTCCCGCTGGTGCTCAACCTGCGCAACAACAAACCGGCCGAGGTCCTGCTGATCCTGCAGGCGGTGCGCCGCAGCCTGCTGCTCGTGGATGCCGAGCCGGCCGCATTGCAGAACGCCGCCGCCTTCATCGAGTCGATCGGCGGAACGCTCACCACCGTTGAACACGACAACGACCCGGCTCTCGTGAAGTCCCTGCACGAGGCCCGCCTCACCTCCGAGGCCTACGCCGCCTGCGCCGGGGCCCTGGGCCGCCGCACCATCGCCGGACGCCGCTATCTCGACTTTCTCGCCGCCCGCCTCGGCATCCCCGACGAGGTGGCCCGCAGCCTCAATCGCCGCTTCGGAAGCTGACCGGGCCGCACCTCACGAAACCGACGCCCCCGCCTCGCCATCCTCCGTCAGCGCGTGCATGTAGCGCTGCAGGGCCTCGTTCTCCACCAGCAGCTTGCGGGACAGGTCGCCCAGCGTGACCCACCCCACGACCTTGCCCCGAGCATCCTGCACCGGGGCCCGGCGGATATGATGCGCCGCCATCATGTCCATCACCGCGCGAATGCCGTCATCCACGTCGCACCCGATCACCGGAGCCGTCATCACATCCCGCACCGTCACGGAATCCGAATGCAGCCCACGCGCCACCACGCGGTAGAGGATGTCGCGATCCGTCACGACACCCTCCATCGCCTCCGCCGTGCCCACCGGCAGGCCACCGACATCCAGCTCGCCCATCAGCTCGGCAGCCTCCTTGACCAGTGCGCCGCCGTCGATGAACTCGACCGCGTCGGTCATGACCTCGGTGACTTTCATGCAGGCACCGTCATGCAGGCGTGGCGCCCCGGGCCTCGGTATAGGCCTTGTCCAGCACCAGCTCGAACAGCAGCAGCGAACGCCCGGTCACCACGTATTCAGTATCGAACTCGAACCGCCCCGGCGGCGGCGGCTCCGCCTGGTTGGTGTCGATGGTGCAGGTCCAGGCCAGCCCGCCCGGCACCTGCGGCAGGATGAAGTGCACGCTGTCATGGTAGGAGTTCATGATCACCAGCACCGTGGCATCCGAACCCCGGCGCTTGATGCCGGACGTCTGGGCCCGGCCATCCAGCAGGATGCCGATGCACTTGGTCCCGCTGTCGTCCCAGGCGGCCTGGTCCATCTCGCCGCCCAGCGGCTTCAACCAGGTGACGTCCTTCAGCCCCAGCTCCTCGTTCCACTCCGCGGTGAGGAACCGCGAGCGATGCAAGATCGGCAGGCGCCGCCGCACCGCCGCCACCTGCTTCACGAAGGCAACCAGGTTGAGCCCCTTCTCCTTCAGGTCCCAATCCAGCCAGCTGATCTCGTTGTCCTGGCAGTAGGCGTTGTTGTTGCCGCCCTGGGTGCGGCCGAACTCATCGCCCGCCAGCAACATGGGCGTGCCGCGCGACAGCAGCAGCGTGGCGAGCATGTTCTTGATCTGCCGCTCGCGCAGGCTGTTGATCGCCGGGTCATCCGTGGGGCCCTCGGCGCCGCAGTTCCAGCTCTCGTTGTTGCTGTTGCCGTCGTTGTTGTCCTCGCCATTGGCCTCGTTGTGCTTCTCGTTGTACGAGGCCCAGTCGTTCAGCGTGAATCCGTCATGCGCCGTGAGGAAGTTGACCGACGACCAGGCTGCCCGGCCACGATGCCGGAAGAAGTCGCTGCTGCCGGTGAACCGCGTCGCCAGTGCCTTGATCTTGCCCTCGTCGCCCTTCCAGTAGCCGCGAACCTCGTCGCGGTACCGGTCGTTCCACTCGGCCCAGCCGGGCGGGAAGCCACCCACCTGGTAGCCGCCGGGGCCGCAGTCCCAGGGCTCGGCGACCATCTTCACCTGGCTCAGCACCGGGTCCTGGCCCACGGCGCGCAGGAACCCGCTCTCCTGGTCGAACCCGTAGGTCTCCCGCGCCAGGATGGTGCCCAGGTCGAAACGGAACCCGTCGACGTGCATCTCGGTCACCCAGTAGCGCAGGCTGTCCATCACCATCTGGATCACCCGGGCATTGCTGAGGTTCAGCGTGTTCCCGGTGCCGGTGTCGTTGATGTAGAAGCGCTTCTGGTCCGGCAGCAGCCGGTAGTAGCTGGCGTTGTCGATACCCTTGAAGCTGAGCGTCGGCCCCTTCTCGTTGCCCTCGCAGGTGTGGTTGTACACCACGTCCATGATCACCTCGAGCCCGGCATCATGGAACCGGCTCACCATCTCCTTGAACTCGGAGAAGGCAAAATCCTGGTTGTGGGCATAGCGGCGGCTCGGCGCAAAGAAGGCCAGCGTCGAATACCCCCAGTAGTTCACCAGCCCCTTCTCGACCAGGTAGCTGTCATCGGCGAACATGTGGCAGGGCAGCAGCTCGACGCTGGTGACACCCAGGTCCTTGATATACTTGACGATCTCCGGCTGCGACAGGCCGCGGAAAGTACCCCGCAGCTCCTCCGGCACGCGCGGGTGCAGCTTGGTGAAGCCCTTGACGTGGGTCTCGTACATCACGGTCCGGTCCCACGGCACCCGCGGCGCGCGGTCATCGCCCCAGGTGAAGGCCGGGTCGATGACGCGGGCCTTTGGCATGAACCTGGCGCTGTCCCGCGTGTCGTACGTGGTGTCGTCCTTGCCCATCTCATAGCCGAACAGCTCCGGCGCCCACTGGATCTGCCCGACCACCGCCTTGGCGTATGGGTCCAGCACCAGCTTGTTCGGGTTGAAGCGATGGCCGTTCTCGGGGTCGTAGGGGCCGTGCACGCGGTAGCCATAGACGGTGCCGGGCCGCGCCTGGGGCAGGAAGCCGTGCCAGATCTCGTTGGTGTACTCGGGCAGGTCGACGCGGGCGATCTCGGTCTCGCCAAGGTCGTCGAACAGGCACAGCTCGACGCGCGTGGCATTGGCGGAAAACAGCGCGAAGTTCACGCCGAGGCCGTTCCAGCTGGCTCCCTGTGGAAAGGGACGGCCTTCCTGAACGACGAACGTGGCGGTCTGGGTCATGCGGGCTCCGGGCTATACCCCGTCACAAAGTCGGATTTTGCGGATGGGTTCGCCAATGGTCAGGAAAAAACCATCCCGCCATCCCGGCGTCATAGCCCGGCAAGCCGAACCACCCAGGAGCAGACCATGCCCGAACACAGCGCCGACTACATCAAGGGATGGGAAGCCGCCCTGGACGCCACGCGCCTGTGGCTCCAGGCCCAGTCCAAACAGGCCCTCGTGCAATCGACCCGCACCCGCTTCCCGAAGAACCTGGAACGCGAGTCCGAAGTCTATCTCCGCGTTGCCGAGCGGATCGGCGCGATCTCACCCGATGACGTCTGATCCCCGTCAGGCCGCCGCCAGCGCCGCCGACCCCGCCAGCATGGAGTGCGCCTCGGCCAGGATCGAGTAGGAGCGCAGCCGGGCCCCATCGTCATGGATCGCCGAGGCCACCATGAACTCATCGGCCCCCGTCTCCGCGATCAGCCGCTCCAGCCCGGCCCGCACCGTGTCCCGCGACCCGACGATGGAACACGCCAGCATCCCCGAAGCCTGCTGCTTCTCCGAAGCGGACCAGTAGGTCTCGATATCGGCGATCGGCCGCGGCAGCAGGCCGCGCGTGCCGCGGAAGATATGCGTGAAGCTCTGCTGCGCCGAGGTGAACAGGTGCCGCGCCTCCGCATCCGTCTCCGCCGCCACCACGTTCACCCCCACCATGGCGTGCGGCCGGCTGATCTGCCCGGGCTTGAACCGCTCCCGGTACATCGCCAGCGCCGGCTTCAGCGAATCGGGCGCGAAGTGCGAGGCGAAGGCATAGGGCAGGCCCAGCATCGCCGCGAGCTGCGCGCCGAAGGTGCTGGACCCCAGGATCCACAACGGCACGTTGGAGCCCATCCCCGGGATCGCGCGGATGGCCTGGCCCGGCTGCTCCGGGCCCAGCAGCGCCTGCAGCTCCAGCACGTCCTGCGGGAAATACTCGGCCGCCCCGGGCTCCCGCCGCATCGCCTGCAGCGTGTAGCCGTCCGTGCCCGGCGCGCGGCCCAGCCCCAGGTCGATCCGCCCGGGATACAGCGCCGCCAAAGTGCCGAACTGCTCGGCGATCACCAGCGGCGAATGGTTCGGCAGCATCACCCCGCCGGAGCCCACGCGGATGGTGCTGGTGCCCTCCGCCACGAACCCGATCGCCACCGCCGTCGCCGCGCTCGCGATGCCGCTCATGTTGTGGTGCTCCGCCATCCAGTAGCGCCGATACCCCAGCGCCTCCGCATGCCGTGCCAGCGCCCGCCCGCGCCGCAGCGCATGACCCGGCGTCGAACCCTCCGGCACCGGCGCCAGGTCGAGAACGGAAAGTCCGGGGATGGGAGTGCTCATGAGAAGTTACATCAGCACGCCGGGCGCCTAAAGCAAGACCTACAGATAGGGTGACAGCAACCGCAGCGCCGCATCGCGCAGCCGGGCCAGCAGACCCCGGCGCTGCAACGCCGCCAGCGTCAGCGGCGGACCCTGGCTCGCCTGCATCAGCGACACCAGACTGGCCGCAAGCTCCCGGTCATACAGCTCGACACACAGCTCGAAGTTGAGGCGGAACGACCGGACATCCCAGTTGCAGCTGCCGATCAGGCACCACTCGCCATCCACCACCATCACCTTGGAATGCCGGAACGGCGGCGGGCACCGCCAGATGCGGACGCCGTCATGCAGGATGGGGTCCACATTGGCGCGGGTCGCGCCATCCACATAGAAATGGTTGCTGCGCTGCGGGATGACCAGGTCCACCGCCACCCCGCGCATCGCGGTCAGCGCCAGGGCCGACATCAGCCGCTCGTCCGGCAGGAAATACGGCGTCATCACCATCACGCTGTCCCGCGCGCAGGCCAGCGCCTGCAGGATGGCGAACTCGATCTTCTCCATGTCCTCGTCCGGCCCCGAATCGATGACCCGGCCCGTCGCACCTCCCGGCGCGCCATGGCCATGAACCGGAAACCACGCCGCACCCCCCAGCTGCTCCCGCGTGGCATAGGCCCAGTCCTGCGCGAAGGCCTCGGTCAGCTGCGCCACCACCGGCCCCACGATGCGGAAATGCGTGTCCTGCACCGGGCGGCGCGGCCGGGTCGCCATGACGTTGTCATCGGCGATGTTCATGCCGCCGGTGAAGCCGATGCACCCATCCACCACCAGGATCTTCTTGTGGGAGCGCAGGTTGATGAACGGCATCCGCCACGGCAGCAGCGAGTGCAGGAACCGCGTCGCCGGCACCCCCAGCCGCCGCAGCCGGTGATACGCCCGCGACAGCAGCCAGCCGCCGCCCACCCCGTCGATCAGCACCCGCACGGCGACGCCCCGCCCCTGCGCCGCCGCCAGCGCCTCGATGAACCGGCCGCCCCAGACGTCATTCCGGAAGATGTAGGAGGAAAGCCCGATGCTGTGCCGGGCCGCCCCGATGGCGGCGAGCATGGGCGGAAAGGCGGCGTCCCCGTTCTGGAACATCTCCACCGCATTGCCCGCCAGCGCCGGCCGGCCAGTGATGGCGCCGATCCCCCGCGCCAGCGGCACCAGGTGCCGCTCCACCCCGGGCGGCCCGGCGGCGGGCGGCGCCGCATGTCCCCGCGCCCGGGGCCGCAGCACCCGCGCGCGGTGCCGCACCCGGTTGATGCCGAATACCACATAGGCGACCGACCCCATCATCGGCGCCAGCCAGGCCAGCCCGATCCACCCGATCGCCGAGCCCACGTCACGCTTGTGCAGCAGCACATGCACCGTCACCGCGGCGGCCAGCAGCAGCCCGGCCAGCACCATCACGTCCCGCCGCCCGCCCAGCAGCGTCCAGAGATTGGCGATCAACTCAGACATGGCTGCGTGCGCTCACGTCGTGTCGGCGGAACCGGGTCATTGCGTCCGCCTCGCGCCGGGTGGATGGTTGCGCCCCATCCATGCCGGTCGGCCCGAACCGCCGTCAAGGCGCACCGCCCGCCCCCCTGCCCGCCCCCCTGCCCGCACCGCCGCCAGAGGACACACCGCATGGACACCCGCACCCTCGGCCGCAGCGGCCTCCGCGTCTCGCCCCTGTGCCTCGGCACCATGAACTTCGGCGGCCCGACCGACGCCGCCACCGCCAACCGCATCATCGCCCGGGCGCGCGAGGCCGGGGTGAACTTCGTGGACACCGCGGACGCCTACACCGGCGGCGAATCCGAGCGCATCCTCGGCCAGGCCATCCGCGCCGGGCGGGACGATTGGGTGCTGGCCACCAAGCTCGCCAACCCGGTGGGCGACGGCCCGAACGGCGGCGGCACCTCGCGCAAATGGATCATGCGCGCCGTGGAAGGCAGCCTGCAGCGCCTGGGCACCGACTTCATCGACATCTACTACCTGCACAAGGAAGACCACGCGACGCCGCTGGCCGAGACCGTGCGCGCCATGGGCGACCTGGTTCGCGCCGGCAAGATCCGCTACTTCGGCGTCAGCAACTACCGCTCCTGGCGCCTCGCCGAGATCTGCAGCCTGTGCGACGCCATGGGTCTCGACCGCCCGGTGGTCAGCCAGCCCTACTACCACGCGCTGAACCGCACCCCCGAAAGCGAGCACCTGCCCGCCTGCGGCTTCTACGGCCTGGGCGTCGTCAGCTACAGCCCGCTCGCCCGCGGCGTGCTCACCGCGAAATACCACCCGGACGCCCCGCCGCCTGCCGACACCCGCGCCGGCCGGCAGGACAAGCGCATGATGCAGACGGAATGGCACCCGGACTCGCTCCGCCTGGCGCAGACCATTGCCCGCCACGCCGAAGCCGCCGGCACCACCGCCAGCCGCTTCGCCATCGCCTGGGTGCTGAACAACCGCCTCGTCACCGGCGTCATCGGCGGCCCCCGCACGGTAGCGCAGTGGGACGACTACCTGGCGGCACTCGACTACCGCTTCACCGCCGACGACGAGGCCCTGATCGCCGGCCTGGTCGCACCCGGCCACGCCGCCATCCCCGGCTACAACGACCCGGCCTACCCCATCGAGGGCCGGCCCACCCGCACCTGATGCTCCCCGCTCCCGGCCATAACGGCGGCCCGCCGCTGGAGGAGGAAGACCCGGGCGGCGGCCGCCTGCATCTCTGGCGCCGGGCCAGGAAGCGCGCCTGGACGGTGCCGCGCGAGGTCGCGCTCAGCCGCCTGGCGCGCGCCGAGGCGCTCGGGATCACCTACCGGGACTACACGCTCGAAATCATGGAGCGCGGCATCTACCTGTAGTCCCGCCTCTTGCCCGCCCCCCGCCAGCCGGGCCAGGCTCGCGCCATGACCGACCTGCAGATCCTCAACGTCCGCCCCCGCGGCGCCCCCGCCACCACCCTCACCATCCGCGCCGGCCGCTTCACCACGGACCCGGCACCCCCCGGCACCCCCACGCTGGACGCCGCCGGCCGCCTCGCCCTCCCGGGCCTGATCGAGGCACACACCCACCTCGACAAGACCCTGCTCGGCATGCCCTGGTACCGCAACGAGGTCGGCCCCCGCCTGGTCGACAAGATCGACAACGAGCGCGAGGCCCGCCGCACCCTGCCCATCCCGCCGCATCGCCAGTCCACCCGCCAGGCGCTGCAATCCGTCGCCCACGGCACCACCCACATCCGCACCCACATCGACATCGACACCGAATGCGGCCTGGCCGGCGTGGAAGGCGTGCTGCAGACCCGCGCCGACCTCATCGACACCGTCGGCATCGACCTCGTCGCCTTCCCGCAAAGCGGCCTGCTGATCCGCCCCGGCACCGCCGAACTGATGGACCAGGCCCTCCGCCTCGGCTGCGAAACCGTGGGCGGCCTCGACCCCTGCGCCATCGACCGCGACCCCAAAGGCCATCTCGACACCGTGTTCGGCCTCGCCGGGCGCCATGGCTGCGGCGTGGACATCCACCTGCACGAACCCGGCGAGATGGGCGCCTTTTCCATGGAACTCATCATCGAGCGCACGCGGGCGCTGGGCATGCAGGGCCGGGTCATGATCAGCCACGCCTTCTGCCTCGGCCACCCGGACCCAACCCTGGTCAACCCGCTGGTGGAAGCCCTGGCCCGCACCGGCATCGCCATCCTCACCACCGCGCCGCCCTCCCGCCCGGTGCCGGCGTTCAAGCAGCTGGTCGCGGCCGGCGTGCCGATCTGCGCCGGGTCGGACGGCATGCGCGATACCTGGTCCCCCTACGGCAACGGCGACATGCTGGAACGCGGCATGCTGCTGGGCCTGCGCAACAACCTGCGCCGCGACGATGAGCTGGAGCAGGTGCTGGACGCCATCACCACCGTCGCCGCCGCCGCCCTCGGCCTGCCGGACCACGGCCTGGCCCCGGGCTGCTGGGGCGACCTGGTGCTGATCGACGCCGAGACCACCGCCGAAGCCGTGGCCCAACGCCCGGGCAACCGCACCACCGTGCGCCGCGGCCAGGTTGTGTCACCGCGGAACTGATGGATGCGGCTTGAGACCCGCCCTGCAATCAACGATGGGCGCTGCGAGCCATCCCGGCCGGCTATGGCTCCGTTCACCCGCCGCGCGTGGCGCGCCGGCGGGATTTCGGCGGCTGGCCAAAGGCGCGGATGAACGCGCGGCGCATCCGTTCGGCACTGCCGAAGCCGGTCGCGTGCGCCACGAGCTCGATCGGCTCGCCCGATGATTGCAGGCGCGCCTGCGCAACCTCGACGCGAAGGCGCTCGATCGCCTTGGAGGGCGTGGAGCCGGTTTCGGCGGCAAAGGCACGGCTGAAATGGCGCGCGCTCAGCCCGGCACGACCGGCCAGCTCCTCCACCGTGAGACGCGCATCGAGGTGCTCGCGCACCCAGGAGAGCAGCGTGCCGAACCGGCCGCCCGGCGCCTTCAGCTCCAGCAGCGGCGAGAACTGCGACTGTCCGCCGCTGCGGCGATCATACATCACCAGCTGCCGGGCGGTGTCACGCGCCACCACGTCGCCCTGGTCCTCCGCAACCATCGCCAGCGCGAGGTCGATCCCGGCGGTGATGCCGGCCGAGGTCCAGACGTTGCCGTCCCGGGTGAAGATCTCATCCGGCTTGAGGTTGACCGCCGGATAGCGCGTGATGAAGTCGCGGGTGCGGCACCAGTGCGTGGTGGCGCGGCGGCCGTGCAGCAGCCCGGCTTCGGCCAGGATGTAGGCGCCGGAACAGACGCTCGCGATCCGCACGCCGCGCCGTGCGAGGCGCTGCACGAACCCGCGGGTGGCCGCGCAGCGTGCCGCCGCCTCCACGCCATCACCGCCGGCCACGATCAGGGTCTTGACCGCCCCGGCCGAACACAGGCCATGCGCCACCATCTCCACGCCGGACGAGCTTCGCACCACCCCGGCCTGCCGCGCGACGACCCGGACCTTCTGCGGCGTCCCGGCACACCGGGCCGCCATCTCGAACACCGAGATCGGGCCGGCTGCATCCAGCAGCAGGAAGTCCGGGAAGATCAGGACCGCGAGCATGGCCGTGTCCGAAAACGAGGTAAATACGCCGTGTCGGTCATGCAGCGATCATGACAGCCTCCGCGGCATCGAGTCGAACCTTTGTGAGGTCCCCCGCATGTCGTCACAGCTCCAGATCGGGTTCCTGGTGTTCCCCCGCATCACCCAGCTCGATCTCACGGGGCCGGTGCAGGTGTTCTCCAGCCTGCCGAACGCCGACGTGCATCTCATCTGGAAGCAACGCGAACCGGTATCCAGCGACACCGTCATCACGCTCATGCCGACCACCACCTTCGCCGACTGCCCGCAGCTCGATGTCATCTGCGTGCCCGGCGGCCACGGCACGGACGATCTGCTGAACGACGAGGAGGTGCTGGCCTTCCTGCAACAGCAGGCCAAGGGCGCCAGGTTCATCACCTCCGTCTGCACGGGTTCGCTGGTGCTCGGGGCCGCAGGCCTCCTGCAGGGCTACCGCGCCGCCACCCATTGGAGCGCGGTCGAGCTGCTGTCACAGCTGGGCGCCACCTGGTCCAAGGAACGGGTCTGCGTCGACCGGAACCGCGTGACCGGCGGCGGTGTCACGGCCGGCATCGACTTCGCGCTGATGCTCGTGTCCATGCTGGTCGATGTCGCGGCCGCGGAGGCCATCCAGCTCCGCCTGGAATACAACCCGGCCCCGCCCTTCAACGCCGGCTCACCGGACACGGCCCCCGCCGAGGTGCTTGCGGCGATGCGCGCGAAGATCGTGCCCGCACAGGCCCGGCGGCAGGACGCCGTGACGCACGCGGCCCGGCGGCTCCAGCAGGCATCATGACGATCTCCAGGCGGACCGCGCTTGCCGCGGCGACCGGGCTTCTGGCGACCGCCGGCCGTGCCGGGGCACAGCAGCCGGAGCAGCCGGTCAAGATCGGCGTGCTCAACGACATGACCGGCCCCTATGCCGACATCACCGGACGGTCGAGCCTGATTGCGGTGCAGATGGCCGTGGAGGATTTCGGCGGCAAGGTGCTCGGGCGCAGGATCGAGGTCCTGTCCGCGGACCACCAGAACAAGCCGGACATCGGGTCCGCCATCGCGCGCCGCTGGTTCGGCCAGGAGGGACTGAACGTCCTCATCGGCGTCGGGTCCTCCGGCGTGGCGCTCGCCATCCGCTCGTTCACGCGTGCCACCGGGCGGCTCGACATCTACACGACAACGGGTACGGCGGACCTGACGGGGTCAGCCTGTTCGCCGACCGGCTTCCACTGGATGCACGACACCTACGCGCTTGCGAAGGTGATGGCCAACGCCGTCGTCGGGACCGGGGGCGACACCTGGTTCATCATCGCCGTCGACTACGCGTTCGGCCACGACCTGGCGCGGGACACGACGGCGTTCGTCAAGCAGGCCGGCGGCCAGGTGCTGGGCTCGGTGTTCCACCCCATCAACTCGACCGATTTCTCGTCCTATGTCCTGCAGGCGCAGGCATCGGGCGCAAAGGTCGTCGGACTGGCGAATGGCGGGGCGGACCTGATCAACAGCGTGAAGACCGTGCGTGAGTTCGGCGCCGGGTCCAGGCAGGTGCTGGCAGGGTTCCTGGTGATGGTCACCGACGTGCACGCCATGGGGCTGGAGCTGGCGCAGGGCCTGCTGCTCACGGAAGGGTTCTACTGGGACCGGACCGAGGAAAGCCGGGCCTGGTCGAAGCGCTTCTTCGCGCGTCGTGGCCTGATGCCGAACCAGATGAACGCCGGGGACTACAGCAGTGCACTGCACTACCTGAAGGCGGTCCAGGCAGCCGGCACGGACGAGCCGAAGGCCGTCGCGGCGGCGATGCGCAGGCTGCCGATCAACGACCCGACGATCAAGGACGGCAGGATCCGCAGCGACGGCCGGGTCGAGCGCGACATGTACCTGTTCCGGGTCAAGAGGCCGGGCCAGTCGAAGTCGGAATGGGATCTCTACGACCTGGTCGCGACCGTCCCCTTCAAGGACGCCTTCCGGCCCCTGTCGGACGGCGCATGCACCATGGCGGCCGCGCCATAGGACCATCGAGACCGGCGGCACGTCCATGCTGGGATAGCCGGAGGGCAGACCCGGGCGGCTGCTGCCCTATCGCGCGTTCACCGGGTGGAACATGCGCGTGTCGCGGGGATGCCGTCGCAGCACACGGGATCGAGCATCGCCGGCGGCAGCGGACTGCCGAACGCCTGCGCGCCTGCTCGGCCGTGAGGGGATGGCGCACGCTTCTTTGAACCCGGTGGTCCGTTCAACGGGTATGAACGCATGGTCCCATGCGTCATTATCCGACAGAACCCCTCCATCATTGATCGCCACATCGGGACGAAGCCGGAGCTCGACATAGGAGGTGTCACGAAGAGACTGGTCCATAGTGCAGGGTATGCTGGCTTGAACCGATTCCATGGTCTTACGACGCGCCTCAATCTGATCGGAAGAAGTGGGTCTGTCGTCCGTGACCTGCTTCGGATCGCCGACTCTCATCGGGATGCAAAGCGGTGGGAGCTGGCGGGCCGGCAGTACCAGCGTGCCTTGGAGATCAAGCCAGCCATGGCGGGCATCTGGGTGCAGCTCGGTCACGCCTTGAAGGAGACAGGCCGGATCGACGCGGCGTTGAGCGCCTACCACCGGTCGCTCGCCCTCGATCCATCCAATGCCGACACGCATCTGCAACTCGGCCACGCATTGAAACTGCAAGGGCGTATGTCGGATGCGGTGGCGTCCTATACCAGGGCGCTGGGTCTGGACCCCCATCTTACGCATGCCGCCGACGAGCTGGACCATCTGTCCCTCATGGAGGTCATCAACCCCGCACGTGCACCGGGTTCCACGCTGCCGGACCCCAGCGCGCCGATCGGTGGAACCGAGAAGGACCCGCAGCAGGAAATCGACGACAGGCTTGCCCGTGCGAACCTGCTGCCGGAGTTCCTGTCGCACTTCGACACTGCCTACTACGCGCAGCAGCAGGGTCTTGAAACAGGGTCCGCCCATGCCGGCCGGATGGCATGCCTGGCCCACTTCCTCCACACCGGCTGGCACACTGTGCCCCGATCTCGGACCGCCTCTGGTTCGACCCGGCCTTCTACCGCCAGACCTACAACAGCACCTTCCCGATGACCGACTCCGATGCCTACCGGCATTGGCTGAACACCGGTCTCGGCCACGGCGATGCGCCCAATGAAACGGTGTGGCTGCAGGACGTGCTCGGCATCGACCTGCAATCGTTCGACCAGGTCGATCTCGATTACTGCCGGGCCGCAGTGCCGGAGCTTGAGACCGCCAGCGCCACGGAGATCCTCCAATGGCTGGTCGAGGGCGGCCTGCTGGACGAGCGTCTGGATGGCTTCGTCGGCCCGGGGGCCATGGCGCTGCTGCATGCTGCGCTGCTGCGGGCATCGGTGCAGGAGGATCCGAAGCAGGCTCTTGCCCTGGCGGAGCTGATCCTGGCCCGGAACCCGCATCACGGACCGACCCTGGAGATCTATGCCGACCGCCTGGTGGACGATGGACAGCCGTTTGCCGCCACTGCCGTGTACCGGGATGTCATCTGGGCTGGGCTGGCCGGCCTGTGGACCCATACGCACCTCATGGTGTGCCTGAGCAGGCAGCGCCGTTACCGCGAGGCATACGAGACCATCGTCGCGGGCGCCGACGCCTTCCCGGACAACATCTCGACACGCTACAACCGTGACGACGCCCTGGAGGCCTATTTCGATGATTCCGTCAGGAAGTTCCGCGTGCTGGCGCGTGCCGGACGGGTTGCTGACGGGCAGGCACTCATCACCGAGTTCTGTGACGCTGCCACCTCGATGCGCGGGATCAGCCGGCTTCCCGGGCGTCCCGTAGAGAGCATCGCGCTTTTCGGCCTGATGGACCTGCCGCAATGCACGTTCTACCGGGTCGACCAGAAGGTCGAGCAGCTTGAGAGCGCCGGCTTCCAGGTGAGCGTGTACAACGCCCACACCGACCTTCCCAGGTTCCTGGCGGAAATCCGGCAATTCCAGGCGGTGATCTTCTACAGGGTTCCACCGCTGCGGACCGTCGTGACCGCCGTCAACGCCGCGTCCGCCCTGGGATTGATCACCTTCTACGAGATCGATGACCTGTTGTTCCTGGCCAAGGAGTATCCGGGAACCCTGGAGAGCTACGCCGGGCAGATCACGCAAGAAACTTTCGACATGCTCGCCATGGGCGTGCCGCTGTTTCTCAGCGTGATGAAGATGTGCGACTATGCCATCGCGTCCACGCCGCCGCTGGCGCGCGAGATGGCGCCCTTCGTATCCACCGGCCGGGCCTTCGTGCACCGCAACGGCTTCGGGTCGGATCACGCCCGCTACCTCGACCATGCGCCGCCAGCACGGGCTGCAGACGAGCCGGTGACGATCTTCTACGGATCGGGCACCCGGGCGCACAAGGAGGATTTCCAGCAGCTGATCGAGCCTGCGCTGATCGAGATCGCCCGGCGGCATGGCAGCGGCGTCGTCTTCGTGATGGTCGGCTGGCTGCCGATCTCCGATGCGTTCCGTGCCGCCGCCAGCAGCCTGACCGTGATCGAGCCGATCTTCGACGTGCATGAATACTGGTCGCTGTTGCGGGAAGCCGACATCAACCTGGCCGTCCTCAAGCCTTCTTTGAACGCGGACTGCAAGAGCGAGATCAAGTGGATGGAGGCCGGCCTGTTCGGCGTGCCGTCCGTGGTGAGCCGGACCGCGACCTATGCCGAGGTGATCGAGGACGGCCGGACCGGCTTCCTGTGCGACACGGTCGCGGACTGGGTGGCCACGTTGGACCGGCTGGTGCGGGATCCCGCGTTGCGCAGCACGGTGGGTCGGGCGGCGCAGGCCACCGTCCGGCGGGATTACCGGACCGAGGTGCTTGGCGACAACCTGCGCTCCATCATGGCGGCGGTCAGCCCGGCCCCAGGGCCGGCCCGCCAGAAGGTGCTGGTGGTCAACGTGTTCTACACGCCGCAGACCTATGGCGGGGCGACGCGCGTGGTGCACGACAACATCACCCACCTGGTTCGGCATCATTCCGACGCGTTCGAACTCGAGGTGTTCACCTGCATCGATGGCGCACGGGCTGACTACGTGGTGGAAAGCTATGCCCAGGACGGCATCGCGGTGACGGGGGTCACCCGGTCCGTCGCCGGTGAAACCACGCCGGAGCTGGTGGATGCGAAGATGGAGGCGATCTTCCGCGAGCACCTGACCGTGACCCGGCCGGACCTGGTCCACTTCCACTGCATCCAACGGCTTTCGGTCGCCGTCGTGAACGTGGCGCAGGAGCTGGGCATCCCCTATGTGATCACGGCGCACGACGCCTGGTGGATTTCCGATCACCAGTTCCTGATCGACGCCCAGGGCCGGGAGCGGACCTATGACTACGCGCGCCCCAGGACGGTGCTGGCCGAGCAGGGGCAGAAAAGCTTTGCCCGCATGCAGGGACTGCGCCCGGCGTTGATGGGCGCCCGGGCTGTCCTGGGCGTATCGGAGCCGTTCAGCGCCTTGTACCGGCGCTGCGGCGTCCCCAACGTGCGGACGGTGGCCAACGGGGTATCCCCGCTGCCGCCTTGTTCACGCACCGTCAGTCCGGATGGACGGGTGCGGCTGGGCCATGTCGGCGGCCTGTCACGTCACAAGGGCTTCCTGATGCTCAGGCACGTGCTGCTCAACGCGCACTTCGGGCACCTGCGTCTGATCGTCGTGGACCACTCCAAGCCGAAGGGCCACGAGCACCGCGAGGTCTGGGGAACGACGCCGGTGACGGTGGTCGGCAAGGTCGGGCAAGGCGAGGTCGGCGGCCTCTATGCCGGGATCGATGTCCTGCTCGCCCCCTCGCTCTGGGCCGAGAGTTTCGGGCTGGTCACGCGGGAAGCCCATGCATCCGGCTGCTGGGTGGTCGCATCGGACCGGGGTGCCATCGGCACCGATGTGAGAGAGGACGTGGACGGCCACGTCATCGACGTATCGGACAGCCGAGGCCTGTCGGAGATCCTGATGCGCATCGACCGCCACCCGGCGCGCTACCTGGAACCGCCGCCGGCCCGCACCCTGCGCACCGCCGCGGAACAAGGCGATGAACTGGCGTCCGTCTATCAAGGCTTGCGACGCTGAGGGCGATGGCTGATCCAAGGCCGCTCACTCGAACATGTTGCGCGCAACATCGGTCAGGTGATGCAGCAAGGCCTCTCTCGCTCCGGCCGTCTCACGGTCGCGCAGGAAGTCGAGCAGAGTCCGATGCTGTCTCCCGTAGTGCAGGCGGCGCTCCACGGTCGCGCTCTTGCGCTTGAGCCCACCCCACTCTGCGGTATTGCGGGCCTGGGACATCTGCTCGGCCATTTCGATCAGGAAGCTGTTATGGGCCGCGCGGGCGAGCAGCAGATGGAACTGACCATCCGCCTGCTCGAACTCCGCCAGGGACTGCGCCGCATCGGCGGACTGGCAGCAGCTCTCCAATAACGCGAAGTCGGCTGCCGTCGCGTTGCGCACGATCAATGGAACCAGGGCGGGTTCCAGGGCCAATCGGGCCTCCATCAGCATGGCGGGGCTGAGCACCGGGCTGGAGGACCGCGGCGGCAGGAGTTGCGCCGCATAGGTGCCGCTACCCACAATCTGGGTGACGAGACCCAGCTGCTTGAGCTCGGCCAGCACCCGGCGCACCCCGGCCCGGCCAAGCTGGTAGTCGGCGCAGAGCTGGCGCTCGGTCGGCAGGCGCTCGCCGGGTTGCCACCGCGCCAGGCGCAAGTCGGCGAGCAGGGCGGTCTTGAGGGCGAAGCTGCGATCCGTCATGAGATTGGACTGGATTGGTTTATTTCGGATCTCCATTTGACCGCAGATTACGCTGGCGACTATGCTGGTTCGACAAACCAATACAAACCAGTTTGGGGAAGCGCAAGGAGATTTGCGACACTGCAAACCGGCGGCAAGGCGCAACCGGTGGTGATCTCGACGGCGGGCGATGGGTTCTGCCCGGTGGCCGCGCTCCTGCCGGGCTTCGATGGTGACCTGGTGGACATGATCGCCGCCGCACCGGCCCTTCCCGCCGTGACGCAGTGGACCCCGCTCGATGGGCATACCCTGCTCGCGCCCATCCCGACGCCGCGGCGCAACGTGTTCTGCGTCGGCAAGAACTACCACGAGCACGCCAGGGAGTTCGCCGATTCCGGCTTCGACACCTCCGCCGCCAAGGGCGAGATGGCACCGGAATACCCGGTGATCTTCACCAAGCCTGCCTCCACCGTCATCGCCGACGGCGTCCCCGTGCTCGCATTCGCGGACCTCACCCAGCAGCTCGACTACGAGGCGGAACTTGCCGTGATCATCGGCAAGCCGGGCCGCGGCATCGGCAAGGCTGCGGCGCTCGACCATGTATGGGGCTATACCATCGTCAACGACGTGACGGCGGGGGGACCTGCAGCAGAAGCACCGCCAGTGGTTCATCGGCAAGTCGATGGACACCTTCTGCCCCATGGGCCCCTGGGCGGTGACGGCGGATGAGGTGGGCGACCCTGCCGACCTGAACGTGAAGTGCTGGATCAACGGCGAGCTGCGCCAGGACGCGAACACCAGCGACCTGATCTTCGACATCCCCACCATCATCGCCACGATCTCGGCCGGCATCACGCTGCAGCCCGGCGACGTGATCGCCACCGGCACGCCGGCCGGCGTCGGCATCGGCTTCAAGCCGCCGCGCTTCCTGAAGCCCGGCGACACCATGACCATCAGCATCGACCGGCTGGGAACGCTGACCAACACCGTCGCCGGCTAACGGGCAAGCCCCGGAACAAGGGGCGCCGCAAAGAAGGGGAACTCCGTGCACACACTCACCCGCCGGGCCGCGCTGGCCGTTGCCGCCACAGCCGCCGTCCGGCCTGCCTGGGCGGCCGACGCCTATCCCACCCGGCCGGTCACGGTGATCGTGCCCTTCGCGGCCGGCGGCTCGGCCGACGTGTATGCTCGGCTGCTGGCGCCGCGGCTGCAGGCGGCGCTGGGGCAGCCCTTCATCATCGACGACCGGCCCGGCGCCGGCTCCCTCATCGGCACGGAATACGTCAAGAACGCCCCGGCCGACGGCTACACGCTGCTGCTGATCTCAAACACCCATACGGTGAACGAGACGCTGTTCGCCAAGAAGCCCTTCAAGCTGATGACCGACTTCGTGCCGGTGGCGCCGATCAACAGCTCGGACCTGGTGCTGGTGACCCGGCCGGACCTGGGCGTGAAGACCGTCGCCGAGCTGATCGCCCGGGCCAAGGCCAAGCCCGGCGACCTCAGCTACGCCTCCTCGGGGCCCGGCACGCCGTACCACATGGCCGGCGAGCTGTTCAAGCAGATGGCAGGCGTGGACATGCTGCACATCCCCTACAAGGGCAGCAGCCCGGCCCGGGTGGACGTCATCAGCGGCCATGTCGACCTGATGTTCGACGCAACGACGACGATGGCCAGCTTCATCAGGGGCGGCAAGGTGAAGGCCCTGGCCACGACCGGCCTGACCCGGTCCGACGTGCTGACGGACCTCCCGACGGTGGCGGAGACCGTGCCGGGCTACGAGGCGACCATCTGGCTGGGGATCATGGCGCCCAGGGGCGTGCCGCCCGAGGTGGTCGAGCGGCTGAACAAGGCCGTGAGCGACATCGTCGCCAGCCCCGAGGTGAAGGCGGCCTGGAGCAGGGACGGGGCGGTGCCGATGGTGATGCAGCCGGCCGCGTTCCGCACCTACATGGACCAGGACATCGCCAAGTGGGCGAAGGTCGTGAAGCTGTCCGGCGCCAAGGCCGGCCAGTAGCCGCCCGCCCCGCCATGGCCGCCTTCACCGTCAACGGCCGGCAGGTCGCGCCGGCCCTGCCCGGGGACACGGCACGGCGGCGGCCATCGCCAACGCGGTTTCGGCAGCACTCGGCGTCCAGGTGCGGCAGATGCCGCTTTCGCCGGGCCACGTGGTCGCGGCCTTCGAACAGCTGGGAGAGCAGGCATGACGCTGCGCGTGTTGAGTGCGGGAGCGGCCAAGGGGCTGGTGAGTGACCTTCAGGAGGCGTTCGCGGCGGAGGCCGGGACCACGATCGAAGGGTCGTTCAGCGCGGTGGGCACCATCCGCGAGCGCTTCGAAGGCGGCGAGGCCTGCGACGTGCTGATCCTCACCGCGAAGCAGCTGGCCGAGCTGGCGGCGGCCGGGCAGGTGCGCGGCGTGGCGCCCATCGGCACCGTACGCACGGCGGTGGCGGTGCCCGAGGGCCATCCCCGCCCCGACGTCTCCACCGGCCCGGCCTTTGCCGCCGCCATGCGGGCCGCCAGCGCCGTGTTCATGCCCGACGCCTACAGGAGCACCGCCGGCATCCACGTCCGCTCCGTGCTGGCGGCGCTGGGGCTGGAGGCTGCAACGGCGCCGAAGCTCCGCATGTTTCCCAACGGGGAGACGGCGATGCGCACCCTGGCGGAGGAGGCGCCGGAGGGCGGCATCGGCACCACGCAGATGACGGAGATCCTCTACACGCGCGGCCTGTTCCTGCTCGGCCCGCTGCCGCCGGAGCACGACCTCTCCACCGTGTACGCCGCGGCGGTCAGCACGAGGGCCGCCATGCCGGGGCAGGCGGCCGCCCTGGTGGCGCTGCTGACCGGGGCGCAGAGCGGCGGGCTGCGGCAGCGCAGCGGGTTCGAGTGATGCGGCCGTTCAACATCGAGGACCGCAAGGACTTTCTGGGCGGCCTGATGATCCTCGTGTTCGGCCTGGCGACCGGCGTGCAGGCCAGCGGATACGACATCGGCTCCCTGCGGCGCATGGGCCCCGGCTTCTTCCCGCTCAGCCTGGGGGTGATCCTGGCCGTGACCGGAGTGCTGCTGATGCTGACCGCCAAGGCCCCGGCCGCACCCATGGAGCGGCTCGCGCCGGAGTGGCGAGGCCGGCTGTGCATCTGCGCCGGCATCGCCGCCTTCGTGGTGCTGGGCCAGTGGGGCGGGCTGCTCCCCGCCACCTTCGCCGTGGTGTTCATCGCCGCCCTGGGCGACCGGCAGAACACCGTCCTGGCGTCCGCCGTGCTGGGTGTGGTGATGACCGCCGCCTGCGTCCTGGTGTTCTGGTGGCTGCTGCAGGTGCCGTTCCCATTGGTCCGCTGGGGTTGAACCGATGATCTCGCAATCCCTGAACGACCTCTGGCACGGCTTTGGCGTGGCACTCCTGCCGTCCAACCTGCTGTGGTCGTTCGTCGGTGTGCTGATCGGCAACCTGATCGGCGTGCTGCCCGGCATGGGGGCGCTGTCCGCCATCTCCATGCTGCTGCCCCTCACCTATACCATGGCGCGCATCCCCGCGATCCTGATGCTGGCCGGCATCTTCTACGGCTCCCAGTACGGCGGGGCCATCGGCGCGATCCTGCTCAACCTGCCGTGCCACCCGCCGCACGCGGTCACCTGCCTGGACGGCTACCCGCTGACCCAGCAGGGCCGCGGCGGCACCGCGCTGGGCATCACCATGATCAGCTCGTTCTTCGCGGCCTCGGTCGGCATCGTGGTGATGATCCTCGCCTCGCCCCTCCTGGTCCGCATCGCGTTCCAGTTCGGCCCGGCGGAAATCTTCTCCATCATGCTGCTCGGCCTGCTCGCCGGGGCCACCATGTCGCGCGGGTCGCCGCTGAAGGGCGTCGCGATGACCACGATCGGGCTGCTCCTGGGTGTGGTCGGCACCGACGTCAGCACCGGGACGCAGCGCTTCACCTTCGGGATCACCGCCCTGGATGACGGGGTGGAGCTGGTCGCGCTCGCCCTGGGCCTGTTCGGCGTGGCGGAGTTCCTGCGCAGCGTGAACCGCATGCAGGCGGTGGGCGGCAACACCACCGTGCGGCTGCGGGACATGCGCCCCAGCCTGGCGGAGCTGCGCCAGTCCTTCTGGCCCATGGTGCGCGGCACCGCGGTCGGCACGCTGTTCGGCGCGATGCCGGGCACGGGGCCGACCATCACGACGTTCCTCGCCTATGCGTTGGAGCGCAAGATCGCCCGCGATCCCTCCCGCTTCGGCCACGGCGCCATCGAGGGTGTGGCGGCGCCCGAGGCCGCCTTCCACTCCAAGACCCAGGTCGACTTCATCCCCACCATGAGCCTCGGCATCCCCGGGGATGCGGTGATGGCGCTCATCCTGGGGGCGCTGCTGATCCAGGGCATCCAGCCGGGGCCGCAGCTGATCACCGAGCACGCGGACCTGTTCTGGGGCCTGATCGCCAGCTTCTGGATCGGCAACGTGCTGCTGCTGATCCTCAACGTCCCGCTGATCGGGCTCTGGGTGAAGCTGCTGCAGGTGCCGTACCGCTACCTGTATCCGTCTGCGCTGTTCTTCATCGCCGTGGGGGTATTCAGCACCAACCACAACCTTGCCCAGGTGTGGGAGGTCCTGGCGTTCGGCGTGATCGGCGCGGTATTCGCGGCGCTCGGCTTCCCCGCGGCACCCATCCTGCTCGGTTTCGTGCTGGGCCCCCTGGTGGAGGAGAACTTCCGCCGCGCCCTGCTGCTTTCACGCGGCAGCCTGACGGTGTTCGTCGAGCGGCCGATCAGCGCAGGGTTCATCGCGGCCAGCGTGCTGCTGGTCGCGGCCCAGCTGTTCTTCTGGCTCCGCTCGAGCCGGTCACGGCGGCGGGAGCGCGTGCTGGGCGTGACACTGCCCGCCACCGCGCCGATCGCCAACGAGTGAGCAGGATGCGCCTCGTCCGATTCGGAGCGTCTTGTACTCGCTATCCGCTCAAGCCAGGTGAGAGTCCTGACGATCGAGCGGACCTAAGCTGCACGGAGCTCGGCCAGGAAGCCATCGACCTCCTCGCCCAAGAGCCCGGGCTGCACCGTTAAGCATCACGGCCGAGCACAGCATCCGGTCCGCGCCAGCCGCCGCCTCGCCCGCCCCGCCCGAGGCCGCCAACACCTGCCCCGCCACGTCGCGCGTCCCGCTCGACACGGCTTGCACGCTCTGAGCGATCTCCCGGGCCGCATCACTCTGCTGATCGATGGCGCAGGCGATCTCACGGGCCACGTCGTTCATCTGGTCGATCGTTTTCTCGATCCCGGCGATGGCCGTCACGGCCGAGGTCGTGGCCTCCTGCACCGCATGCACCTGCGCCTGGATGCTTTCGGTCGCCCGCGCCGTCTGGTTGGCCAACCCCTTGACCTCGGACGCCACAACGGCAAAGCCCTTGCCCGCGTCACCCGCCCGCGCCGCCTCGATCGTTGCGTTGAGCGCCAGGAGGTTGGTTTGCCCGGCGATGGTCTGGATCAGGCCGACAACGTCCTTGATCTGCTCCGCAGTGCTCGCCAGGCCGCGCACGATGCCGCTCGAATCCTGCACCTGCTGCACCGCACCCGTCGTGACCGACGCCGCGCGGGCGATCTGGCGGCTGACCTCCGCGATCGACACCGAAAGCTGCTCGGCACCTGCCGCCGCGGAGTGGACGTTGCCGCTCGCCGCCTCGGCCGCGGCCCCGGCTTGGGACGCATTGCCGATCACCGCGCCGGTCGCCTGCGCCAGCTCCCGCGCCGTCCCTTCCACCGCGCTCGCCGCTCTGGAGACATCGGCCGCGACGCCGCGTATCTTCGCCTCGAACGCATCCGCGATGCGCCCCTTCGCAGACCGCCGCTCATCCTCCAGGCGGCTGGCTGCCGACTCGTGCTCGGCCCGCTGCCGGGCGACCTCAGCCAGGTTGGTCCGGATCGCCTCCAACCCGGCGGCCAGCTTGCCCGCCTCATCCCCGCGCCGCAGGTCGGACGTGGAGGCAACCAGGTCGCCACCGGCGATCCGGTCCATGCCAGCCAGAACCCGGCGCAGCGCCCGGTCGAAATCGCGCAGCACGAGCCAGCCGAGCAACCCGGCCAACACCGTGACAGAAACCGCGATGCAGCCGAGCTTGATGGCATAGGCCCGCACGGCCGCCGCAAAGTCGTCCATGTAGATCCCGGTGCCAATGATCCAGTCCCACGGCTCGAACCGGGCGGAATAGACCAGCTTGGGCAAGGGCTCGCCGCCCGCGGCGCGCGGGAACATCACGTCGTAAAACACGTCCTGCTTGCCCTGCATCGCGTCGAACGCTTTGCGCACTCCCTGCTGCGCTCCCGGCGCCAGCTTGTCGTAGGGCACGTCCAGCAACGCGGCGTTGGGATGCATACGGAAAACCACACCACTGCCGATCGCCAGCATGTAGTCATTCTGGCCGAAGCGAAGCTTGCCAACCGAGGCGCGGGCCGCCTGTTGCGCGGCCGCCCGGGTGAGTTCGCCGCGGAGTTCGGCCGCATGCAGGTAATCCAGGGTGGGGCGCGCGGACGATATGACGGCCCGCAGCAACGCCATGCGCTGCTCCAGCAGGTCGGACCTGTATTGTTCAACCGCAAACCAGCTCATCGCGACCCCCGCAACCGCGAACAGCATGAGTGCGATGAAGGCTTTTGCCCGCAGGCTGAGGCGGCGGATGAGAGGCATCGGTGGGCAATCCATTCTGTTCCGAGTGATAATCCTCTTCAAACGTGAACAAACTCCTTCGAGACCGGTTTGCACCCAGCCGGCAGGTCCGCGGTCGTGTCCCGAACGTGGTGTAGGAGCTGTGGAGAGGCAGCCCGCCGCGCGTGACGGCGGCGGCACTGCTGGCTGCGGCCTGGATGACCGCGAGGTTGGTGTTCCCGAACAATGCCTCGGGATCAGCAGGGATGGCTGTCCTTGCAATCCGCGCCGGGTTGGCGAACATGCCGCCATGCGCGGTCAGCTCGCCGATTCAGTCTCCAGTTCCGCCGCCAGGCTCGTCGAGCTGTGCGGGCACCGCGGCACGGGAGCGGCGCTGGACTATTCGCAGGCGAGCCTGGCCGTCGTCGAGGAGATGGCCGACGAAGCCGCCCGCTGCGCCGCCACGCTGTCCCCGGACCAGGTCACGGGCCTGGTGCAGGACATGGGCTGCTACATCCTGGAGGTCGGCCGGCGCGAGTTCGGCGGGGGATACCGCTGGCACGACGAGCGCGACCAGCCCGTCCTGGTCGTGGGCGAGCCGGCCTTCCACGTCGCCATGATAACCTGGGACAAGGTGCGGGGCCGGCTGGGCGGGGACGAGGCGGACAACCTGCCCTTCTTCTACGACGGGTTCGCCGAACGGGTGCGCCGCGCGGCACCCGGGACCCGCGCGCTTTACGTCTGACCGCGGCCCTGCTGGCGCGAGGTGTGCGGGATGACCTGCCCCAGCGTCAGGCGATGCGGACGAGGTCGCCGGAGTCGAAGTCCATGCATACCGCGTCGCCGGGCAGCCCGCCGGCCCGGCCCGCGGCTTCCGTGACCAGGCCGCCCAGGCCGCCATATCGCGGGGCGGCATCCTTGACGAAGGCCAGCACCGCTATCTCCGGCGGCCCGAGCACGAAGAAGGCGGGCAGCATGCGGGAGAACAGGTCGGGGTCGGCGGTCATGTAGGCATCCGGCCGCTTCCCCCGAGGCACCCTGCGCAGGTCAAGGCCGTCCCGGGCCATCCCATCGAGCGCCGCCTGAAGGTCCTGCGGCACGCGTGGGTGCCCGGTCACGGCGTAGAGCCTTCGTCCGGCACAGGCACCCAGGCGTGCGCCCAGCTCGGCGATGATCCGGCGGGCCAGCCGCTCACATTGCGGGCCGTCGAGGCCCTCCTCCCAGGACCAACCAGGCAGGATGCGGTTCACCATCCTCTACCCGCCCTATGCCTCAGGAGCCGCAACGAGCCTTTCAGCTTCGAATCCAATCGCAAAGTCGGGTGGGAAGCAGCGATCGCCATTCGACTGATCAGCGTTCGAGCGACCAGGCCGGGCCATCGGTCGAGGCCGGGAGGCGCGGGCGTGGCAGTTCCAGACCCGGCACCGGCCAGGGCAGGCTGCACCACGGGCTGCGCTCGTCGGCGAGCAGCCGGTCCGTGATCGCATCGACCAGGTCGTCATCCCGTTACGTCCCTTCCTACGCTGCCCGGCATATTCCTTCTACCGTGGCAGGGTCGGATTGCCATCACGCGGCGATGCGCAGAACTCCGCGCCGCAGTACGGTCACGAGATCGCCCAGAACGTTCGTGTCGTGTCGGCTGCTGCGGCAGCCTCCCGGCCGGCCTCCACCGCATGGCCAGATGAGCGACCACAAGGGCGCCGGGCCTGGGGGCGAACCCGCCCGTGCCCAGCGAGCATCCGTTCCAATGCCTGGGGCGCAGGCTTGGCGGACGACCGAGGTTGGCACGTTCGCCCTTTCGGCCTCGACGGACCAGGACGACCCGCGCTAGAGCATCGTCCGATCGATCCGGTTCACCGGATCGGACAAAGATGCTCGGCAAACAAAGAGTCCAGGGCCTGTTATGACATCCCGCGCCGAGGGTCGGCCGCGGTGAGCCCGGCCATGACGAGGTGCAGGATGAACGGCGCAGAGACGATGCTGATCCCCATCGCACCGGGCATCGCCTTCGACCGGCGGGAGCTGGAGGAAAGCTTCATCCGCGCGTCCGGACCCGGCGGGCAGAACGTCAACAAGGTCTCCTCCGCCGTCCAGGTCCGGCTCGACCTGCGGCGCGCCGGGTCCTTGCCCGAGGCGCTGCGCGCCCGGGCCGAACGTCTGGGAGGCGGGCGGGTGACGCTCGACGGCGTGCTGGTGATCACGGCCCAGGCGCATCGTTCCCAGGACCGCAACCGGCAGGAGGCGCTGGAGCGGGTGGTGGAACTGCTGCGCGCGGCCTCGGTTCGGCCGGTCTATCGCGTGAAAACGAAGCCGAGCCTGGGGGAGAAGCGGCGCCGGGTCGAGACGAAGGTGAAGCGGGGCGAGACGAAGCGGCTGCGGGGCGCGCCGGTGTCGGAGTAGGGATGAGCTTCGATCTCTCATGGGCGGGATTCAACCAGGTATCGAAATCGAGCTTGCTTGATGCACTCGGTTTCCACGATACAGCAGCATGGGACGAGGTCAACGAGGCTCCATTCAGCTGTGCTGAACTGCCGACTGGCTGGACCGTGTTATATGCTCCCGACTCAACCTACACGTTCAAGAACATAACGCACCTCTCAGCCAATCATGCTGTGCTGTCAGTGATTGTCCAGGAGTTCGTTCCGCTCAGCCTTGCAAGCTTCCATGTCAGAGGTGAACAGAGTTGGAGCGTGATGCACGATGGAGAGCAGGGTCCGTTCGCCTGGGCGCTCGAAGGGCAGGTTCCACCGCAAACCGGAACGATCCACGATAGGCTTGCTGAACTAGGACGATCGTCGCCCGATTTCGACCATCTCTACGACGGCCCGATCGAACTGGCAGCATCCATCTGCGGTTACCGCCATGATCGATTTAGGTTTGATTGGGGTCTGCCATATTTCACTGTCGTTGAGCCTATCCGCTGAGTCAGCATTAGCTGACGTGGCTTCAACTACTCCGAGACGGAGTGCCCGGGATCGGGCGTCGCGCGCGGCCGCAGCGTGCGCCGCAGCAGGCGGCCCAGGCGGCGGCGCTTGGCCAGGCTCTCCTCCGAAGGCTCCTCGTTCATCGCCTGCCGCCGCAGGGTGATGCGCCGGGTGTGGAACGACTCCAGCTCCGGCCGGTGCCCCACGCTGATCACCGTGGTGCCCGCCAGCTCCTGCTGGAACAGCATCATCATCGAGGCCTGGCTGTGGATATCCAGCGCGGCCGTCGCCTCGTCCATGATCACCACATCAGGCCGCTGCACCAGCAGCCGCGCAAACCCGACCCGCTGCTGCTCGCCCCCGCTCAGCTGCTTGTCCCAGCGGTCCTCCTCGTTCAGCCGCGGCACCAGCCGATGCAGGCCGCAGCGCTCCAGCGCCGCTTCCAGCGTCGCGTCCGGGATGTCGTCGTGCACCTTCGGATACTGCAGCACCTCCCGCAGCGTGCCGTTCGGGATGTAGCTGCGCTGCGGCAGGAACGCGACATGCGCCGCCGGCGGCAGCAGCACCCGGCCGGACCCCCAGGGCCACAGCCCGGCAATCGCCCGGATCAGTGTGCTCTTGCCGGTGCCGCTCTCGCCCATCAGCAGCACCCGGTCGCCGCGGGCGAACACGGTGTCCGCCTCGTCGATCATCACCCGGCCGTTGTACTGCGCCACCGAAAGCCCCTGCAGCCGCACCGCGGCATCCAGGCTGTCGCCGATCACGATCCGGTCCTGCGCATCGGTCCCCACGGAGGCGTCGAGCTGCCCGAACGCGGCCCAGAGCCCGGTGACGCGCCGGGCCGAGGCGAGCCATTCGGCAATGCGGGGATAGTTGTCGAACAGCCAGTTCAGCGCGACCTGAACCTGCACGAAGGCCGCGGCCGTCTGCATCAGGCTGCCCAGCGTCATGTTCCCGGCCAGGTAGTTCGGCGCTTCCAGCAGCAGCGGGAAGATCGGCGCGACCGCCCAGTTGCTGCCCATCAACCACGTCATCCGCGCCACCTGGCGCAGCTGGCGCATCCAGGCATCCACCAGGGCCTGCAGCGTGGCGCGCAGCGCCCGGGTCTCGTCCACCTCGCCGCCGATCAGCGCAATGCTCTCGGCGTTCTCGCGCACCCGGCCAAGCTCGATCCGCAGCTGCGCCTCGGCAGCGTTCTTCTCCTCGATCCGGTTGATCAACGGCCGGCCGAACAGCACCATCGAGCCCGACATCAGCCCGGAATACAGGATCGCGGCCAGCACCATGAAGCCCGGGATCTCGATCCCGCCGATGACGGCGGTGCCGCCCACGGTCCATAGCACGCCGAAGAACACCACGGCGGTCAGCACCGCGTTCATGATGCCGGTGCCGAAATCCACCACCGGTTCCGTGGCCACCCGGGCATCCTCGGCGATGCGGAACTCCGGCGCATCCAGGTCGGGGGCGACGATGGTCAGCCGGTAGAAGCGCTGATCCGCCAGCCAGCGCTCCGCCAGCCGCTCCGTCAGCCACTGGCGCCAATAGACCTGCAGCTTGACCCGGGCGAGCAGCTGGAACACCGCCACGGCCGAGGACGCGACCGCCAGGGCCGCGAACAGGCCGATCGCGCTGAGCACGATCTCGGATTGCTTGCGCTCGAGCGCGTTGAAGAAGAAGGCGTTCCAGCGATTGACGCCATACTGCACGGTGATGTTGGCAACGACCAGAACAATCGTCAGTATCGTCAGGGACCAGGCGAAGCGCGCCGTGGATCCCCGCCAATAGCCGCCGGCCAGAGCCCAGTATTCCCCGAATGTGCCGCGGCGGCGTGGCCGTTTGTCCTTTGGCAGTGCCTGCGTCGCCGCTTCCTGCGCCGGCGCTGCAACCGTCCGGGCCGCCGCACTCATTCGGTGTCAACCATCAGCGGCCCGCGTCAAACCCCAGGAAGCCGGCCTGTGGCGCTGCGCTGCCCCCGTTGCCGGAGAACAGGCGTGCGGTCTGCGGCGGCGGCGGCGGGCCCTCCACGGCGGTGCGGCGCACCCTGGAGCCGCGCTCCGCCCGTTCGGCACGGTCCGCCGCCTGGCGCTCGGCGCGCGTGGGCGGCTTCGGCTCGGCACTCTGCCCGGCCGGGCCGCTCGATGTGGTGTAGCCCGCACCGCCGCGCAGGGAGAGCAGCAGGAACGAGATCTCGTTGCGCCCCAGATCGACCGCCAGCTCCAGCGGCGTCAGGCCCAGCACGTTGGTGCCGTTGATGTCCGCCCCACGCCCGATCGCGTCCTTGGCCGAAGCCAGATCCCCGCGGTTCACGGAGTCGAACAGCGCCTCGGTGGGCGGCATGTCGGCCGCGACCCTGCTGGCCGGCGCCACCGCGGTGGGCTCGGCACGGGCGCCCGGCAGCGCAGGCGGCGCCTGCTCGCGCGCCGGCTGCCCGCCGCGGGTGCCGCCGGTGGCGCCCGGCTTCAGGCCGGGGTTCTGCAGCGATGCGGGATTGCTGCTCTGCGCGGCAGCCGGGCCGGCATAGGCCAGAACCAGGGGTGCAAGGGCGGCGAGCGTGAGGATCGAGCGCTTCATCGCGCGTGTATATTCTGATCCCGTGCCGGGTTCAAACGCTTGTTGGCGGAATCGTCAACCTGCGTTGAACCACCACAGGCCGAGATTCAGATAGGCGGCGTAGCATACCCAGGCCAGATAGGGCGCCAGCAACCAGGCGGCCCGGCGCTCGATCGGCCAGAACCGGATCACTGTCACCGCGATGGCGGCAACCATCAGCAGGATCACGGACAGGCCAAGCCCGAGCGCGTGCATGCCGAAGAAGGCCGGGGGCCACAAGGCGTTCGCCAGCAGTTGCCAGCCCCAGGCCCGCAGCGCCGCCCGCTTGCGGTGCACCCCCACCTCCACCCGCCGCCACACCAGCCAGCCGGACACGCCGATGCACAGGTACAGCACCGTCCAGACCGGCGCGAACAGCCAGTCCGGCGGGGTGCCCGGCGGCTGCCGCAGCGAATGATACCACAGCCCGGAGTTCGCCGCCGTGACCGACCCGTTGGCCGCCAGCACCAGCGCGCACAGCCCCACGAAGCCGAGCAGGCCCAGCAGGCTCGCTCGCCTGGCACGGCGCGACGATGGCTCGATTGGCTGGAAAGCACGGTCCTCCGGTGACACTGACTATGTGGGCGGCTCAGGCTCCGGCGCAATCGGCCCTGTGGCAAGGCTCATCCCGTGCCCTCCTTGCGCCATGCCACCACCACCAACGCCAGCAGCAGCGGCAGCGCGGCCCATGGCGGCAGCAGCGGCACCGCATCCAGTCCCGTCACCACATGGTCGCGCCGCCGTGGCAGACCCACCCAGCCGCTGCCCGAAGCCTCCCGCCCCGGCTCCGTCCGCCGCAGCTCCGGCACCCCGGCCCCGATGAACCGCACGCTGCCGCCCGAGGCCCGCGCCACCGGCTGCAGCACCGTGGCCGTGGCCCGCAGGTCCGCGATCTCCCGCGGGTTCGCCACCGTGGCGGCGGTGTAGGTGACGTGCGCGCCATCCGACACCTGATACACGCCGGGCTCCGCGGCGGGCATCGAGGCGGTCGAGTGCCCCGGCAGCCCCGCCACCAGCGGCGCCGCAACGGTGGCGCCGCCCGGGCTGATCACCGTCACCTGGCCCGGCGGCCCCTCCTCCATCGTGCGGCGCTCCACCCGCAGCGTGCCGTCCTCGATCGTGGCCCGCAGCGCCTCCTCGTCCAGCGCCGTCTCCTTCATCAGCCAGTGCGCGATCCGCCGCAGCAGCTCCGCCTGCGGCCCGCCGCCCTGGTGCCCCCGCGACCACAGCCAGATCTGGTCCGACAGCAGCAGCGCCACCCGCCCCTCGCCCACCCGGTCCAGGATCAGCAGCGGCGAGCCATCCGGCGTCGCCATCACCGGCGGCGCCGTGGTGGAGAGCGGTGCCACATACCGATACCAGGAGCCCCATTCCGGCCCGCTGCCGCCCGGCGCCCCCGGCAGGTTCTCCGTCACCGGGTGCCGCGCGCCCAGCGCCGTCACCTGCGGGCGGAAGGCGCCCTCCACCACCGGGCCGGGCCGGGCCGGCAGCACGCCGCCCACTGCGGTCGGCGCCAGGCTGGTGGCCCCGGTGAACTCCGGTCCGGCGCTCAGCAGCAGCCCGCCCCCGGCCCGCACGTAGTCGGCGATGTTGCGCAGATACAGCGGCGGCAGGATGCCGCGGTTCTGGAACCGGTCCAGGATGATCAGGTCGAACTCGCGGATCTTGACCTGGAACAGCTCGCGCACCGGAAAGGCGATCAGCGCCAGCTCGTTCAGCGGGGTCATGTCGTCGCGGTCCGGCGGGCGCAGGATGGTGAAGTGCACCAGGTCGACCGCCGGGTCCGCCTTCAGCAGGCGGCGCCAGGTGCGCTCGCCCTGGTGCGGCTCGCCACTCACCAGCAGCACGCGCAACCGGTCCCGCACGCCGTTGATGCTCAGCACCGCCCGGTTGTTGAGGGTGGAGACCTCACCCGGCAGCGCGTCCGCCTGCAGCTCGACGATGATCGGCCCGGCGCGCGGGATCGGCACCTCCACCGAAGTCTCCTGCCCGACCGGCACGGCCCGCACGTCCGGCGCCTCGCCGTCGCGGCGGATCACCAGCCGGGCCGTGCCGGCGGGCCGGGCCACGCCCAGGTCGTCCACGGCCAGGCGCACCGTCACGCTCTTGCCCACCAAACCGAAGCTGGGCGCCTCGATGATGCGCAGGCGGCGGTCGGTCTCCTCGCCGCTGGCGGGGATCAGCACGTGCAGCGGCGCCGGCAGGGCCGGGTCCGGCAGATCGTGCACCTGGCCGTCCGTCACGGCCAGCACGCCCGCCAGCCGGGTGCGCGGGATATCGGCCAGCGCCCGGCCCATGGCGGCGAACAGCGCGGTGCCGTCATGCCCGGCCTCCGGCACCTCGATGGTGCGCAGCTCCAGGTCCGGCATGCGGGCCGCCTGCGCCTGCAGCTGAACCCGCGCGGCCTCGGCCAGCCGGGTGCGGTCGCCCACCTGCATGGAGGCGCTGCGGTCGATCACCAGCAGGCCGATATCCGGCAGCGTGTCCCGGCTCTCCCGCACCAGCCGCGGCCCGGCGAGCCAGGCCAGCAGCACGGCGAAGGCCAGCGCCCGCCACACCACGCCGCGCGCCCGCCGCCACACGGCCGGCACCAGCGTGAGCACGCACAGGGCGGCGAGCAGCCCCAATGCCCACCACGGCAGCGCCGGGTCGAAGCGGAGCGCCGCGTACACCTGGTCGAGCCTCATTGCCCCAGCCGCTCCAGAATGGCGGGCACGTGCACCTGGTCGCCCTTGTAGTTGCCGGTCAGCGCATACATCACGAGGTTCACGCCGAACCGATAGGCCAGCGTGCGCTGCCGTGTGCCGCCCGGGATGGTGCTGAACGGGTTGCGCCCGGCGGCATCCACCGCCCAGGCGCCGGCCCAGTCGTTGCCGCCGATGATCACCGGGCTCACGCTGTCATTGCTGCGGTCCTGGTCGCGCTGCACATACACAGGCGCCCCGGTGAATCGCCCCGGGAAATCCTGCAGCAGATAGAAGCTGCGCGACAGCACGTGCTCGTTGCTCAGCGGCGCCAGCGGCGGCACCACGAGCCCCGCCGAGACCCGGCGCAGCGCCGCCTCCGTGCCGGGCGCGAAGCCCTCCCCGCTGCCGCTGCCGCGCGTGTCGATGAGGATGATGCCGCCATGGCTGGTGAAGTCGTTCAACGCCGCGACCCCCCGCGGATCGGCCTGCGCCTCGGCGGTGATGGGCCAGTACAGCAGCGGGTAGAACGACAGGTCATCGACCCCGGGGGTCACGGCCACCGGCTCCGCCAGGCTGGCGGCGGTGCGGCGGTTCACGTAGCCGCTCAAGCCGGCGAGGCCGGCGCGGGAGGTGGCGTCCACGGTGGCGTCGCCCGTCACCACATAGGCCAGCCGCGTGGACAGCGCCGGCAGCTCGTCGGCCCGCGCCGGCAGGGCGAACAGCAGCAGCCCCGCCACCGCGGCCCGCCCGAGCAGCCCGCGCAGCCATAGCGACGCCAGCAGGTCGATCGCCAGCAGCGCCACCGCCGCGGCCAGCAGGGCCGGGCCGACCGCCCGCTCGCGGACGGTGCCCTGCAGGCTCGCCACCGTGCCCCCCGGCACCGGCGCCGCCACGGTGAGCGCAGGCAGGCCTGCACCCAGGTTCAGCGCCCGCCGCCCGCTTTCCGGCCCATACAGCCCGGGCGGATGCCGCGGCGAGACCTGTGGCACGGCAAGGTCGGCGCCGGTGATCCCGATGGCGGCGGGCGGCGGCCGGGTCAGGGCGCCGAAGCCGTCCAGCGACTCCGCCGGCGCCAGCAGCGTGTCGGCGGCCGTGCCCGCCACGCCCGCGGAAAGGTCCACCAGCCGCCGCAGCATGTCCACGAACAGGCCGGAGAGCGGCAGGTTCGACCAGTCCGCATTGGCAGTAACGTGGAACAGCACGATGCGCCCGGCGCCCCGCGCCACAGCCGTCACCAGCGGCGTGCCGTCGGCCAGCGCCGCCCAGGTGCGTTGCGGCAGCTGGGCCGAGGGCTCGGCCAGCACCTGGCGGTTGACCAGAACCTCCGCCGGCACCCCCAGCCCGGTGAACGGCGACGCCGCCTCGAACCGCGCCAGCGGGGCCGGCTGGCTCCAGGAGAGGGCACCACCCAGCTGCCGGTCGCCTGCCAGGAGCCGCACGGGCAACAGCGGGTCCGGCGCCGTCGCCTCCGCCAGGCGCGGCCCGGCGAACCGCAGCAGCAGCCCGCCCTGCTCCACCCACCGCGCCAGCTTCTGCGCCGCCTCGCCCTCCAGCGGCACGTCCGCCAGCACGATCACCGAGACGGCGCGGGACAGCAGCGCATCCAGGTCGCCCTCCCGCAGCTCCGACGTGGGCGCCAGCGCCCGGCGCACATAGAACAGCGGCCCGATCAGCGGCGTGTCCGCCCCCTCCGCCGCCGCCAGCAGGCCCACGGGCCGCCGCCGCCAGCGCTCGTCCAGCAACTGGGTGCCGGCGGCGGTGGCCGGTCCCTCCAGCACCAGGCGGCTCAAGGTGTTGCGCAGCTCCGGCGGCAGCGGGATCGCCACCTCGGCGGTGCTGGCCCCGGCCGGCACCGTTACCTCCGCGCGCGCCAGGGTGCGGCCGTCGCCGGTCTGCGCCAGCACCGCCAGCGGCAGGGCAGCCGGTTGCGGCAGCAGGTCCACCAGCGCCACCAGCCGCTCCGCCTCCGCCCGCGGCGGCCGCGCCACGCGCGCCATCACCGGATCAGGCCGCAGCTCCGTCACCGGCCCCACGGCGCCCAGCGCCCGGGCAAAGGCCGCATCCGCCGCGGTGCCCACGCCATCCGCCAGGTAGGTGACCGCGCCCGCCGTGATCCCCGCCAGGCTGGTTGCCGCCGCCGCACGGTCCACCGGCCAGGGCTTGGGCCGCAGCGCCGCCAGCCGGGTTCGCAGCTCGGCGGCCGGCAGGGCTGGCGACAGGGCCGGCGCCTGGTCGGTCTCGCTGCGGGCGGTGGTCAGCAGCCGGGCCAGCCGGGCGTCGCGGTCGGCCCGGTCCAGCACGCCCTGCGCCGCCTGCATCCGCGCCGCCCAGTCCGCGGCCGAGGCCCAGCCGTCATCGATCACCAGCAGCAGCGGCCCCGTGCCCGGCAGCCGCCCCGCCGCATCCAGCACCGGTCCGGCCAGCCCCACGATGATCAGCCCCGCCGCCAGCATCCGCAGCGCCAGCAGCCACAGCGGCGTGCGCGCGGCGGTGCGCTCCGGCGCCCGCAGGTTCTCCAGCAGCCGGATGGCGGGAAAGCGCTGCAGCCGGGGCGAAGGCGGCGTGACGCGCAGCAGCCACCACAGCAGCGGCAGCGCCACCAGGCCGAGCAGCAGCCAGGGTGCCGCGAAGATCATGCGCGCGCCATCGCGGTGTAGAGCGCGAGCAGCGCCGCTTCCGGCGCATGGTCCGTGCGGTGCGTGCCGAAGCCCCAGCCCGCCGCCGCGCACAGCCCGGCAAGCCCGGTCAGCTGCGCCTGCAACGCCGCGGCATAGGCGTCCCGGATGCCCTCGACGCGCGGCACCACCTGGTCCCGCTCCGCCTCCATACCCTGGAACCGCACCCGGCCGGTGTAGGGCAGCAGGGCCTCCGCCGGGTCGAGCACCTGAACCAGGTGGCCGCTCACCGGAATGGCGGCGAGCGCGCCCACGGCGGACTGGATGCCCGGCAGCGGCGAGAGGAAATCTCCGATCAGCACCAGGCGCGCATGACGCGGCAGCGGCGCCTCGGCCGGGAAGCCGCCTGTGTCCGGCAGCTCCGCCAGCGCCTCCGCCACACCCTCCAGCGCGCCGCGCCCGCCGCGCATCCGGGGCGGCCCGCCCAGCAGCCGCACCCGCTCGCCGCCGCGCAGCAGCAGCGCCGCGACCGCAAGCAGCAGCAGCTCCGCCCGCTCCTGCTTGCGCGGCACCGCGGCGCCGGAGCGCCAGTCCATGCTGGGCGAGGCGTCGCGCCACAGGTAAACGGTCTGCGCCGCCTCCCACTCCGTCTCCCGCACGTAATGCCGGTCCGCCTTGCCGCTGGCCCGCCAGTCGATGCGCGCGGGCGAGTCGCCGGTCACGAAGGGGCGGTACTGCCAGAAGCTGTCCCCCTGCCCGACCCGGCGGCGGCCATGCACCCCCTGCGCCACCGTCGCCGCCACGCGCTGCGCCGCGACCAGCAGCGGCGGCAGGCGGGCGCCGAGCGTCTCCGCGCGCCGGGCCAGGCGGGCGGGCGTGGGCGTCCCGATCAAACCAGCTGGCCGACCAGGCCGTCGATGACCTCCGGCAGGCCCACGCCCTCCGCCCGGGCGGAGAAGTTCAGCGCCATGCGGTGCCGCAGCACGGGTTGCGCCAGGGCGGCCACGTCATCCAGGCTGGGCGCCAGCCGGCCGTCCAGCACCGCCCGCGCCCGGCAGGCCAGCATCAAGGATTGCGCGGCCCGCGGCCCGGGTCCCCAGGCCACATGCCGCTTCACGCTCTCCTGCTCGGTCGTCTCCGGCCGGCCGCCGCGCACCAGCGCCAGGATGGCGTCCACCACCGTCTCTCCCACCGGAACCCGGCGGATCAGCTGCTGCGCCGCCATCAGCTCCGCCCCGCTCAGCACCGGCCGGGCCTGCGCCCGCTCCGCTCCCGTGGTCGCCAGCAGCATGGTGCGTTCGGCGGCGAGGTCCGGGTACCCGACATCCACCTGCAGCAGGAAGCGGTCGAGCTGCGCCTCGGGCAGCGGATAGGTGCCCTCCTGCTCGATGGGGTTCTGCGTCGCCAGCACGTGAAACGGCCGGGGCAGCGGGTGCTCCACGCCGCCCACGGCCACCTTGCCCTCCTGCATCGCCTGCAGCAGCGCGGACTGGGTGCGCGGGCTGGCGCGGTTGATCTCGTCGGCCATCAGCAGCTGGCAGAACACCGGGCCGGGCACGAAGCGGAAGGCGCGCCGGCCATCCTCGCCCTCGTCCAGCACCTCGCTGCCGGTGATGTCCGCCGGCATCAGGTCCGGCGTGAACTGCACCCGCTTGGGCGCCAGGCCCAGCACGGTGCCCAGCGTCTCCACCAGCAGCGTCTTGCCCAGGCCCGGCACGCCCACCAGCAGCGTGTGGCCGCCCGACAGGATGGTGACCAGCACCTGCTCGACCACCTCCGCCTGCCCGAAGATCAGCCGCCCGATCTCCGCCCGGGCCGCGGTGGCGCGCTCGCCCAGCCGCTCCACGGCCTCCAGCACCTCGTGCGCCTCGTTCATCCGATCCCTCGGCCAAGTTCGGGTCTTGTGGTTCTGCGGCAACGCAGGGCCGGCCCTGACAACTCGATGTGCGCGCAATTCATGACGGGCCTTTCATCCACCGGGGGACGATACCTATATCCCGGAACACGAGGGAAGTGCGGCGAACCGGGAGACGTTGTCGTGAACGATGCCATGCACCAGCGCCTGGACGCCATCACGAAGGCTTGCCCCCCGGCTGACCGCCAGGCCGGGCTGACCGGAGCGCCACGCCGCGCCCCGCGTGAATGCGGCGACCTGCCGTTCCTCATCAAGCGCGACGGCACCTGGTTGTATCGCGGCAGCCCGATCGGCCGGCGGGAGATGGTGTGCCTGTTCAGCAGCGTGCTGCAGCGCGAGGCCGACGGCTCCTTCTGGCTGCAGACCCCGGCGGAGCGCGGCCGCATCCAGGTCGAGGACACGCCCTGGCTGGCGGTCGAGATGGACTGGACCGGGCATGGCCGCGGCCAGGTGCTGTCGTTCCGCACCAATGTGGACCAGGTGGTGGAAGCCGGGCCCGGCCACCCGATCCGGGTGCGGACGGACTATACCACCGAGGAGCCGACCCCCTACATCCGCATCCGCGGCGAGGCCGGCATGCCGCCGCTGGAGGCCCGCATCTGCCGCGCCGTCTATTACGAGATGGCGGCGCTGGCCGAGCCCGGCATGGTCTGCGGCCGCCCCATGCTCGGCGTCTGGAGCCAGCACAGCTTCTTTGCGCTGGGCGAGATGCCGAACTGTGCCGACATCAGCGGATGACCCCGTGGGACTGACGGCGTGAGACTGACCCCATGAGACTGACAGCGTGGAACTGACCGCCCTGCGGCATCGCCTGTCCGAAGACGACCTGCCTCCCGAGGCGATCGCGGCCCTCGCCAGTGGAGACGACGCCGCCGGGCTGAACCCCGGGCCCCTGCGCCCGGCTGCCGTGCTCGTCCCGATCATCCATGGCCCGGCGCCCGGCGTTCTGCTCACCCTCCGCACCAGCCATCTTTCCGCCCATGCCGGCCAGGTCGCCTTTCCCGGCGGGCGGATCGACCCCGGCGACGCCTCGCCCGAGGCGGCGGCGCTGCGGGAGGCGCAGGAGGAGATCGGGCTGGACCCGGGCAATGCCGAACTGGCCGGGCGCCTGCCGGACTACGTGACCGGGACCGGCTACCACATCACCCCGATCCTCGCCCTGCTGCCCGCCGGTCTGCCACTGCACGCCAGTCCGGACGAAGTCGCGGAGATCTTCATCCTCCCGCTGGCCACCCTGCTGGACCCGGCAGCCCCCGAGCAACGCAGCCAGGTATATCGCGGGCGGGAGCGCCGCTTCTGGGTCTGGCCGCACGAACGGCACTACATCTGGGGCGCCACCGCCGGGATCCTGGTGCAGCTGGCCGCGCGGCTGCGACGGCGGCTGGCATGATCCGTCTGGCGGAACTCGCCGTCTTCCTGGTGCCCATGCTCGCCTTCGGCCTCTGGCGGCTGGCCGTGGCCCGCGGCCTGTCCGGCCCGCCGCCGCGGCAGCTCGCGCTGATCTTCGCCATGCTGATCGCGCTCGGTGCCCTGCTGTCGTTCATGGCGATGCGTGAGCGGCTGCCGCCCGGCGCCTATGTGCCGGCGCAGATGATCGATGGCCGCATCGTGCCCGGTCACAGCGCCCGGCCCTGAACCCTTGACGCCGCCCAGGTTCTTCGCCGACCCGGCCCTGGTCGCGGTCCTCGCTGCCCTGCCGCGCGCCCGCGTGGTCGGCGGCGCCGTGCGCGACGCGCTGGCCGGCCGCCCGGTCGCGGACCTGGACCTTGCCACGCCGGACGCGCCGGAGGCCGTGATCCGCGCCCTGTCCGCCGCCGGGCTGAAGCACGCGCCGACCGGCTTGCAGCACGGCACCGTCACCGCCATCAGCGGCGGCCGCGGCTTCGAGGTCACCACGCTGCGCCGCGACGAACAGACGGATGGCCGCCACGCCGAAGTCGCCTGGACCGATGACTGGACCGAGGACGCGGCCCGGCGGGACTTCACCATCAACGCCATGTCCATGCTGCCCGACGGCACGGTGTTCGACTATTTCGGCGGACAGGCGGACCTGCAGGCCGGCCGCGTCCGCTTCGTGGGGGACCCGGCCCGGCGCATTGCCGAGGACTATCTGCGCATCCTCCGCTTCTACCGCTTCCACGGCCGCTATGCCGCCGGGCCACCGGACGCCGCCACCGCCGACGCCCTGCGGGACGGCACACCCGGCCTCGCGCGCCTGTCACCCGAGCGGGTGTGGAGCGAACTCAAGCGCATCCTGCTGCTGCCCAGCGCCGCCACGACCCTGCGGCTGATGCAGGACCTCGGCACGCTCGACGCCGTGCTGCCCGGCGGCGCCGACCCCGGTGCCGTGGCCCGGCTGATCGCCCGCGGTGCGCCCGCGGACCCGATGCTGCGGCTGAGTGCGCTGCAGCCCGGCACGCCGGTCGCCAGCCGCCTGCGCCTCTCCAGGGCCGAGGCGGCGGAGCTCGAATCCCTGGCCGGTGCATCGCCGGACCCGGCCTGGACGGATGACGACCTTCGCCGGGCCATGGCGGACACACCCGCCGCGGCGCTGATCGGCCGCACCTGGTTGAGCGGTGGCGACCCGGCCCTGCTCGGTCGCCTCGCCCAGCCGCGGCCGGTGTTCCCGCTGCAAGGCAGGGACGCGATGGGCCTGGGCCTTCCCCCCGGCCCGGCGGTGGGCGCCCTGCTCGCCGAAGTGCGGGCGTGGTGGATGGCGGGCGGCTGCCGCGCGGATGCCGCGGCCTGCCGGGCGGAGCTTGCGAAACGAGCCGAACTGGCGAGGCGCGCCGGGGCCTGATACACGCCCGAGGCATGGACACCGCGATCATCCGGCACGCCGAGAATAAAGAGGAGCGGACCAACCGCCTGCTGGCCCGGCTGTGGCGCGAGCACGTGCAGCTGCACCGCGGCCGGCTGCTCGCGATCCTCGGCCTCACCCTGCTGGTCGCCGGGCTGACCGCGCTGTATCCGGTGGTGATCCAGCGCGCCATCTCGATGTTCGTCGCCCGCGACCAGCGCATCCTGTACCAGCTGCCGGTGCTGGTGGTGCTCGTCACCGCGGCCAAGGCGGCGGCGCAGTACGCGCAGAGCATCGTGGTGCAGCAGAGCGTGCTGATGGTGATCCGCGAGCTGCAGGTCCGCATGTTCAGCCACCTGATGCACGCGGACCTGGTGCAGGTGGAGCGTGAGGCGCCCGCCACCCTGGCCACGCGCTTCACCACCGACGCCACCATCATCCGCGAGGCGCTGACCCGCGCGGTGAACGGCCTGCGCGACGGCGTGACCATCATCGGCCTGGTCGGCGCCATGGTTTACATGGACTGGGTGCTGAGCCTGATCGTGGCCTGCCTGTATCCCATCGCGGCGCTGCCGATCCAGCGTCTGGGCAAGCGCATCCGCCGGGCCTCGGGCGGGATGCAGGAGCAGCTGGGGGACACGGCGGCGCTGCTGCACCAGAGCTTCGCCCAGGCCCGCACCGTGCGCGCCTACCGGCTGGAACAGGCCGAGACGGCCCGGGCCGGCCAGGCGTTCCAGGACCTGTATCGCGCCCTGCTGCGCATGACCCGCAACCGCGCGCGGCTCGATCCGCTGCTGGAGGTGCTGGGCGGCACGGCCGTCGCCGCCGTCATCGGCTTCGCCGGCTGGCGCGCCGCGCTGGGCGATGGCGGCATCGGCAACTTCGCAGGCTTCGTCTCCGCCCTGCTGCTCGCCGCCCAGCCGCTGCGGGCGCTGGGCTCGCTGAACGCCGCATTGCAGGAGGGCCTGGCCGGCCTGGCCCGCGTGTTCCAGGTGGTGGACCAGGCGCCCGCCATCAACGACCGCCCCGGCGCCGGCCCGCTGCCGCCCGGGCCGGGCCGGGTCACGTTCACCGGCGTGGGCTTCGCCTACCCGGATGGCCGCGTCGGCCTGCACGACCTCAGCTTCGAGGCCGAACCGGGCCTCACCGTCGCCCTCGTCGGCCCCTCCGGCGCCGGCAAGAGCACCGCGCTGGCGCTGATCCCGCGGCTGCAGGACGTGCTGCACGGCGCCATCACCATCGACGGCGCGGACGTGCGGGACGTGACGCTCGCCAGCCTGCGTGACGCCATCGCCTATGTGGGCCAGGACACGCTGCTGTTCGACGACAGCGTGCGCGCCAACATCCGCATGGGCCGCCCGGGCGCCACCGATGACGAGATCGAGGCCGCCGCCCGCGCCGCCGCCGCCGATTTCGTCTGGACGCTGCCGCAGGGCTTCGACACCGTGGTGGGCTCCGGCGGCGGCCGCCTCTCGGGCGGGCAGCGCCAGCGCATCGTGCTGGCCCGCGCCCTGCTGCGTGACCCGCGCATCCTGCTGCTCGACGAAGCCACCAGCGCGCTGGACGCCGAGAGCGAGGCGGCGGTGCAGGAGGCGCTGGGCCGCCTGCGCGCCGGCCGCACCACCATCGTGGTGGCGCACCGCCTCTCCACCGTGCGCGACGCGGACCTGGTGGTGGGGCTGGCCAACGGCACGGTGGCGGAACAGGGCACCCACGCGGCCTTGATCGCGGAGGATGGCCTGTATGCCCGCCTGGTCCGCACCCAGGCGCTTGCGGCCTGACATGCCCTGACGGGGTGGCAAGTTACGTCCCGTCACGGGACCGCGTCTGGCGAACTCGCGCGGGCGGGCCTATGTGGGGGGTCTCACCCGCCGGAGACGATCCGCATGCATCTGCGCCCGCTCGCCATCGCCCTGCTGGCGCTGTCCGTTCCCACCCTCGCTCTCGCGGCCGACCCCATCCCGCCGCCCGCCGCCCACCGCGCCCTCTACGACCTCACGCTCGAGACCAACCGGGGTGACATCGGCGGCGCCCACGGCAGCATGGCCTATGAGGTCACCGACGCCTGCGACGGCTGGGCGACCCGGCAGCGCCTGGACCTGGTCATCACCAACCGCGAGGGCCAGGACGTCGAGATGGTCAGCGACTACGCGACCTGGGAGAGCAAGGACGGCCTCTCCATGCGGTTCCGCATGCGCCAGACCACGGACACCGCCGTGACCGAACAGGCCGAGGGCACCGCACAGCTGGACTCGACCGGCGGCCCCGGCACCATCCACTACACCGTGCCCGAGGTCCGCGACATGCCGATGCCGAAGGGCACCCTGTTCCCGATGATGCACACCGAAGCCATCCTGAAGGCCGCCGCGGCAGGCCAGAAGTTCCTGGGCATCCCGATCTTCGACGGCACCGGCGACAAGGGCGCGCAGGACAGCTCCGTCTCCATCATCAACTGGCTGCCGCCCGCCGCGGCGCCCGACCCGGTGCTGGCCGCGCTGTCCAGCGGCCGGGTCCGCATCGCCTTCTTCGACCGCGCGAAGCCCGCCAACGACAAGCCGACCGGCACGCCCGACTATGAGGTGGGCATGAAGTACTGGGCCAACGGCGTGGCTGACGACCTGCACATGGACTTCTCGGACTTCGTGATGCAGGGCAAGCTCAAGGAGTTCGCCCTGCAACCGCCGCACTGCTGATGGCGCTTGCGCCCCAGCCTGGACTTGCGATCGTCACCGGCGCCACGGGCGGCCTGGGGCTGGAAACGGCGCTGGGACTGGCGAAAGCCGGGCACGAGGTCCTGGTGACCGGGCGTGATCCCAGCCGGGGCGCCGCCGCCCTGGCGCGCGTGCAGGCCGTGGGACGGGCATGCTTCGCCCTGCTCGACGTGGCGAGCCTGGCCTCCGTCGCCGCCTTCGCCGCCACCATCACGCAGCCCGTGGGCATCCTGGTCAACAATGCCGGCGTCATGGCCCTGCCCGGGCGTGAGCTGACGGTGGATGGCTTCGAGCGCCAGCTCGGCACCAACTACCTCGGCCACTTCGCCCTCACCGCGCACCTGCTGCCGCAGCTTCGCGACGGCAGGGTGGTCAATGTCAGCAGCCTCGCGCATCGCCGCGGTGCCATCGCCTTCGATGACCTGCGCGGCGACCGCTCCTACTCCGCCTGGGCCGCCTATTCGCAGAGCAAGCTGGCCATGCTGATGTTCTCGCTGGAGCTGCAGCGCCGGTCGGTGGCGCAGGGCTGGGGCGTGAAGGCCTATGCCGCGCACCCCGGCTGGGCCGCCAGCCGGCTGGTCGCCAACGGCCGCGGCGGCCAGCGGCCCGGCCCGCTCGCGGCGCTGATGCAGGCCGGGTTCAATGCAATGGGGCAGAGCACGGCGGCCGGGGCGCTGCCGATCCTGTATGCGGCACTCGACGCGGCGGCGGTGCCGGGCGGCTATTACGGCCCATGCTGCTGGGGCGAGACCCGCGGCCATCCCACCGCCTCCCGCATCTTCCCGCAGGCCAGCGACCCGGCCGCCTGCGCCAGGCTCTGGGCGTTCGCCGAGACCCTGACCAAGGTGAGCTTCTAGCCGCTATCCCATTGTCGAGTTGAACGCGCCGCCATCCAGCAGCAGGTTCTGCCCGACGATGAACCCGCTGCTGGCGGCACACAGGAACACGCAGGCATCGCCGAACTCCGCCGGGTCCCCGTTGCGGCCCGCCGGCAGCGACAGCGCCCGCTCCCGCAGCACCTCGTCCACCGGCCTGCCTGCCGCCTGCGCCGCCGCCGCCGCGTTGCCGCGCAGCCGGTCCGTCAGGAACGGGCCGGGCAGCAGGTTGTTGATGGTCACGTTGTGCCGGGCCACCTGGCGCGACAGCCCGGCGACGAAGCCGGTCAGCCCCGAACGCGCCCCGTTGCTCAGCCCCAGCGTGGGGATCGGCGACTTGACGCTGCCGCTGGTGATGTTGACGATGCGGCCGAACCTGCGGGCGATCATGCCGTCCACGGTCGCCTTGATCAGCGCGATCGGCGTCAGCATGTTGGCGTCCAGTGCGCGGATCCAGTCCTCCCGCGCCCAGTCGCGGAAATCCCCGGGTGGTGGGCCGCCGGCGTTGTTCACCAGGATGTCGGGCTCCGGACAGGCCGCCAGCGCCGCCGCCTGACCAGCCGCCGTGGTGATGTCGCCAGCCACCGCCGTCACCGTCACCCCGGTTGCCGCACGGATCTCCGCCGCCGTGGCCTCCAGCGTCTCCCGTGTGCGGGCGGTGATCACCACGTCCACGCCCTCGCGCGCCAGGGCCATGGCGCAGGCCCGGCCGAGCCCCTTGCTCGCCGCGCAGACGATGGCCCGCTTGCCCTTCAAACCGACATCCATGAGCCTCTATCCTCCTGTTTTCTCCAGCGCCGCCCGCCAGTGCTCCGGCAGCGGCGCCGGGCGGCGCGTGGTCGCATCGACGCACACATGCACCATGAACCCCTCGGCCGCCGCAATGGGGGCATCGTTGCGGAAGATCGCGACCTCGTGCCGGACCGAGCTGGTGCCGAGCCGCGCGGTGCGGAGGCCCGTGGTGATGCGGTCGGGGAACGCGACCTCCGAATGGTAGCGGCACCCGCTTTCCACCATCATCAGGAAGTGACCGGCGCCGGGCCGTTGCAGGATGCCGGCCTGCACGAAGCGGTGGCAGACCGCGGTGTCGAACACGCTGTAATAGACGACGTTGTTCAGGTGGCCGAACAGGTCGTTGTCCATCCATCGGGTGGTGACCGGCAAGAACACGGAATAATCCGCCCGGCTGCCGGGCTGCGCGCGCTGATCGGACATGGTGGCCCGATCATGGACAGCGCCGCCCCCGCGCGCTAGAGGCGGCGCCATGCGCATCGCGACCCCGTTCCTGCTCGCCGTCCTCGCCGTGCCCGGGCTCGCGGCACCAGCCCGCGCCCATGCCATCCTGATGGAGAGCCAGCCCGCGGCCGAAGCCGTGGTGCCGCCGGGCAGGCTGCACCTGGTGTTCCGCTTCAATTCCCGCATCGACCAGCCGCGCTCCCGCCTCGAGCTGCGCGGCGGCCCGGCCGGACGTGCCCCCACCGCGGTGCCCATCATGCCGGCCACCACGCCCGACACGCTGATCGCCGACACCACCGTGCCCGCCGGGGACTGGGTGCTGCGCTGGCAGGTGCTGGCGGTGGATGGCCATATCACCCGGGGCGACGTGCCGATTACGGTGAAATAGCCATGGCGCTGCTGGTCGACCTGTTCGGCTACCTGTCGATCGTCCTGCACGGCCTGGTCATCGTCGTGCAGAGCATGGCTGTGGGCGGCGTGCTGTTCCTGCTCGCCCTGGCCCGGCCCTTCGCCGCCGCCCTGCCGGATGGCGGCACGCTCGTCCGCCGCACCGCCGTCATCGCCGGCTGGAGCGCCCTGGCCCTGGCCCTGGGCGAGGCGCTGACCGTGGGCATGCAGACCGCGGTGCTGACCGACACGCTGGACCTGCCGGTGTCGGGCGTGATCGGGGCCGGGTTCGCGGTGGCCGGGCTGGTGAAGATGGGCGGCGCGCTGCTGCTGGCCCTGGCGCTGCTGGCCATGCGCCGGCCACCCGGCTGGCTGCTGCTGCTGCTGAGCGCCGTGGTAATCGCCGCCGCGACCGCCACCACCCATGCCGCGGCCCGGCTGGAGCATGAGCGGCTGCTGCTGGCCGCCAGCGCCCTCCACATCCTGGGTGCGGCGATCTGGGTGGGCGGCATCCCGTGCTTCGTCATGGCGCTGAGGCGGCTGCACGACGGCGCGTCGTTCCGCCGGGTGGGCGCGCGGTTCAGCCGGATGAGCATGGCGGGCGTCGCCTGCATCCTGGTCTCCGCCGCCTGCTTCAGCGTGTACTACGTGGGCTCCTGGTCCGCCGTGTATGGCACCGCCTATGGCGTGATGGTCAGCGCGAAGGCGGTGATGTTCGCCGCCCTGCTGCTGCTGGGCCTCGGCAACTTCCTGGTGGTCGAGCGGCTGCGGCGCAACCCGGCCACCCCCGTGCTGCGGATGCGCCGCTTCGCCGAGGTCGAGATCGGCATCGGCTTCAGCATCTTCTTCGCCGCCGCCTCGCTCACCTCCGTTCCCCCCGCCGTGGACCTGACGCAGGACCGCGTCACCTGGCACGAGATCGTGGAGCGCAACACGCCCACCATGCCGCGCCTGACCTCCCCGGACCACGACGCCCTGGCCCTGCCGGAGCTGCAGGCCAAGCTGGATGCCGACGCCGCCATCACCAGGCAGGCCGCCGCCCCCGCCTTCGTGCCGGGCTCCGGCGACCTGCCGGCGCGCAACGCTGCGGACATCGCCTGGTCCGAATACAACCACCACTGGTCCGGCCTGTTCGTCGTGCTGATCGCGGTGCTGGCGCTGATGAACCGCGCCGGCATCCGCTGGGCCCGGCACTGGCCGCTGGCCCTGCTCGGCATGGCGCTGTTCCTGTTCCTGCGCAGCGACCCCGAGGTGTGGCCGCTGGGCGACATCGGCTTCTGGAGCAGCCTGCGCGACGTGGAGGTGTTCCAGCACCGCATGTTCGTCATCCTGATCGTCGCCTTCGCGGTGTTCGAGTGGGGGGTCCGCACCGGCCGCTTCAAGAACCCGCGGCTGAAGCTGGTGTTCCCGCTGCTCACCGCGCTGGGCGGCGCGCTGCTGCTCACCCACAGCCACGCCATCGCCAACGTGCGCGACCAGCTGCTGATCGAGGTGTCGCACACCCCGCTGGCGCTGGCCGGCATCTTCGCGGGCTGGGCACGCTGGCTGGAGATCCGCGCCGACTGGCCGGTGCGCCGCTGGGCCGGCTGGGTATGGCCGGTCTGCTTCCTCGTCGTGGGGCTGATCCTGCTGGGGTATCGCGAGGCGTGACACCGTGAGAGTCCTGGTGCTCGGTGCCGGCGTGGTGGGGCTGACGACCGCCTGGGCGCTGACCGAGGCCGGGTGCGACGTCACCATCATCGACCGCAACCCCGAACCCGGCGGGGATGCCAGCCCCGGCAACGGCGCCCAGCTCAGCTACACCTTCGTCGCCCCCTTCGCCTCGCCCGACACGCTCCGCCACCTGCCCGCCCTGCTGCGCGAGGCCGACGGCCCCACGAAGATGCGCCCGGGGCTCGACCCCGACTTCATGCGCTGGGGCATCGCCTTCCTCCGCAACTGCACAACCGAAGCCGTGCGCCGCACCACCGTCGCGCAACTGGCACTCGCCGCGCTGAGCCGCAGCGAGATGGCACGGCTGGACACCACGCTGCCCCTGGCCTTCGGCCTGCGCATCGCCGGCAAGCTGGTGGTGTACCGGGATGCCACCAGCTTCGCCGCAGCCCGGCGCCAGCTGGACCGGCAGAAGGGCCTGGGCGCCGAGCAGTTGCTGCTGAGCCCGCGCGAGTGCCTGTCGCAGGAGCCCGGCCTGCGGATCGCCGAGCCGGACCTGGCCGGCGGCGTGTTCACCCCCAGCGACCAGGTCGGTGACTGCGCCGCCTTCTGCCGCGACCTCGCCGGGCAGCTGCGCCGCCGCAACACCGTCGCATGGCGTCTGGGCCAGCCCTGCACGCCGCTGGTCCGCGAAGGCCGGGTGATCGGCGTGCGCATCGGCGCCGACGGGATCGAGGCGGCGCAGACCGTTCTGTGCCTGGGCGCCGGGGCCGCCGCCTTCGCCCGCGCCGCCGGAGTGCGGCTGCCCATCGTGCCGATGAAGGGCTACAGCCTCACGCTGCGGCCGCACACCCCGCTGCGCCACAGCGTGACGGATGCGGCGCGCAAGATCGTGTTCGCGCCGCTGTTCGATGCCGTGCCGGGCCCCGGCATCCGTGTGGCGGGCATCGCCGACCTCGTGGGGCAGGACCGCCGCATCGACCAGGTGCGCCTGGGCGCCATGACCCGCGCCGCCACCGAGGCGCTGGACGTGGACTGGACCGCCCCCACCCATCCCTGGACCGGTCTGCGCCCCGTGACCCCGGACAGCCGACCGTTCATCGGCCCGTCGCCGCGGCCGGGCCTGTTCCTCAACACCGGCCATGGCGGCCTCGGCTGGACCCTGGCCGCCGGCAGCGCCCGGCTGGCGACGGACCTGCTGCTCGATCGCCCGGCCCTGGTGGACCCCGCCTGGTTCACCCTGGACCGCTGACCGCCCCGCCATGACACGACCCCCCGAAAGGCCGAGATCCATGTCCATCACAGCCCGCCCTGCCCTCGCGCTCGGTCTCCTCCTGCTGCTCGCCCTGTCCGGCTGCGGCGCCACCTACCGGCCCGGGGTCGATGGCAGCCTGCGCACCCTGCCGCAGAACGCGCCCTCCAACGCGGAGCCGCAGCCCGCCGGCAGCCGTCCGCGCTGAGCGCCCCATGGCGCTGGGCAGCCCCCTGGTGGATGTCGGCGGCGTGGCCGACGTCGCCCATGTCATCCAGGTCGCGCTGACCCCGGTGTTCCTGCTCTCCGGTATCGGCACCCTGATCAACATGTTCAACCTGCGGCAGAACCGGGTGTCCGATCACCTGGAACACCTGAACGATCTTCTGGACAAGGAGGAGGACCAGGCCAAGTACGGCTTGCTGCTCACCCACATGATTCGGCTGCGGCGGCGGCGCACGGCGCTCGACCTGGCCATCGTCTGTGCCGCCATCGGGGCCGCCTCCACCTGTGCCGCGGCACTGGTGCTGTTCCTCGGCAGCGTGCGTGACGCGCAGATCGCCACCTGGTTGGAGGTGCTGTTCGGTGCGGCGCTGGCCTGCACTGTGGCGGGCCTGGTATCCTTCCTCGCCGACACGGTGCTGGCCTGGCACGGGCTGCAACGGGAAGGCCCGATGCCGCGCTCCAGACCTTCCTAGACTCTAGGCAGCCGGCACCGGGGCTGTCGCAGCGGGCGCTTGCCCTGGCGCGCCGTACACGCTGCGGGCCCGGGTCAGGAAGGCGTTGACCATGCGGCGCACCGCCTCGTTGAACACCACGCCGATCGCGGCCTGCAGCAGGCGGCTGCGGAACTCGAAATCGACGAAGAAACTCACGACGCAGCCGCCGGGTGCCGGGTCGAAGGTCCATTTGTTGTTCAGGTAACGGAATGGCCCGTTCTCGTATTTCACCGTGGCATGGCGTGGCCGGTCCAGCGCCACCCGGCTGCTGAAGGTCTCGCGGAAGGGGCCGAACCCGATGGTCAGATCGGCCACCAGCTCCGTCTCCGCTCGCGTTCGCACCTTTGCGGCCACGCACCAGGGCAGGAACTCCGGATACTTGCCGACATCCGCCACCAGCTCGAACATCTGCTCCGGCGTGTACGGCAGCGTCCTCTTCTCGGCATGGGTCGGCACTAGGCGGCGGCCATCTGCCGGGCGCGGGCAGTCTGGAGCGCCGCGAAATCGGCATCGGCGTGGTAGGAGCTGCGGGTCAGCGGGGTGGCGCTGACCATCAGGAAGCCCTTGGATCGCGCCATCGCGGCATAGTCGGCGAACTCGTCCGGCGTCACGAAGCGATCCACCGCGGCGTGCTTCACCGTGGGCTGCAGGTACTGACCCAATGTCAGGAAGTCCACGTCCGCCACCCGCAGGTCGTCCATCACCTGCAGGACCTCGGCCCGCGCCTCGCCCAGCCCAAGCATGAGACCGGATTTGGTGAAGATGGTGGGATCAACCAGCTTGACCCGGTCCAGCAGCCGCAATGACTGGTAGTAGCGGGCGCCGGGCCGGATGGTCGGGTACAGCCGCGGCACGGTCTCCAGGTTGTGGTTGAACACGTCTGGCCGCGCCTCGGCCACCACCTCCAGCGCGCCCGGCTTGCGCAGGAAATCGGGCGTCAGCACCTCGACCGTCGTGCCCGGCGCCGCGGCGCGAATGGCGCGGATCACCTCCGCGAAGTGCCGGGCCCCGCCATCGGCCAGGTCGTCGCGGTCCACCGAGGTGATGACGACATGACGCAGGCCCAGCCGCGCCACCGCATCCGCCACCCGGCTCGGTTCCGTGGCATCCAGCGCCTCCGGCATCCCGGTCCGCACGTTGCAGAAGCTGCAGGCGCGGGTGCAGGTGTCGCCCATGATCATCATGGTGGCGTGCCGCTGGGACCAGCACTCGCCGATGTTCGGGCACGCCGCCTCCTCGCACACCGTCACCAGCCCGTGGGAGCGCATCAGCTCCCGCGTCTCGTGATAGACGGGATGGTTGGGCGCCTTCACCCGGATCCAGTCCGGCTTGCGCTGGATGGGGTTGTCCGGCCGCGCCGCCTTCTCGGGGTGGCGCAGGACAGCAGTGCCGTCAGCGAGGCGGTGGTCGATCAGCAGGCGGGTCGCCATGGGCGTCCTCGAAGGTCAGGGTGCAGCCCTACAGGTGGCAAGGGCCCCCCGGTGCGTCAACCATTTGCGTCAGAAGTGGATGGCCCGGCCATACGCGCCCAGCACCGACTCGTGCATCGTCTCCGACACGGTCGGGTGCGGGAACACGGTGTTCATCAGGTCGGTCTCGGTGGTCTCCAGCGTGCGGGCGATGGTGTAGCCCTGGATCATCTCCGTGACCTCGGCGCCGATCATGTGCGCGCCCAGCAGCTCGCCGGTGGCGGCGTCGAACACCGTCTTCACCAGCCCGTCCGGCTCACCCATGGCGATCGCCTTGCCGTTGCCGATGAACGGGAAGCGCCCGACCTTCACCTCGTGGCCGGCCGCCTTGGCCTTCGCCTCGGTCATGCCCACGGAGGCGATCTGCGGCCGGCTGTAGGTGCAGCCCGGGATGTTGCCGACATCCAGCGGATGCACGTCCTGCCCGGCGATCTTCTCGACGCAGATCACGCCCTCATGGCTCGCCTTGTGCGCCAGCCAGGGGGCCCCGGTCACGTCGCCGATCGCATAGACGCCGGGCTCCCCGGTGCGGCAATACCCGTCGATGACCACGTGCGTGCGGTCGATGACGACCTTGGTGCCCTCGAGCCCCAGCTTCTCGACGTTGCCGACGATGCCCACGGCGGAGATCACCCGGTCCACCGTCATCTCGCTGATGGTGCCGCCCGCATCGATGGTCGCGGTCACGCTGTCGGCGTTCTTCTTCACCCCCGTCACCTTGGCGCCGGTCAGGATCCTGATGCCCTGCTTCTCGAACGCCTTGCGCGCCAGACCGCTGATCTCCTCATCCTCCACCGGCAGGATGCGGTCCAGCAGCTCGATGATCGTCACCTCGGCGCCCATGTTGCGATAGAAGCTGGCAAACTCGATCCCGATGGCGCCGGAGCCGATCACCAGCAGCGACTTCGGCATCGCTGGCGGCACCATGGCCTCCCGGTAGGTCCAGATCAGCTTGCCGTCACCTTCCAGACCCGGCAATTGCCGGGCCCGCGCGCCGGTCGCCAGGATGATGTGCGGCGCTTCCAGCGTGGCGACCGTCTGGCCGCCCTTGCTCACCGCCACCTTGTGCGGCCCGGCCAGCTTCGCATCGCCGTCGAAGCTTGCAATCTTGTTCTTCTTCAACAGGTGCCCGACGCCCGAGGCCAGCTGCTTCGCCACGCCGCGCGACCGCTTCACCACCTTGTCCAGGTCGAAGCGGATGTTGTCGGCGGAAAAGCCGAACTCACCCATGTTGTGCAGCAGATGGTTGATCTCGGAGGACCGCAGCAGCGCCTTGGTCGGGATGCAGCCCCAGTTGAGGCAGATGCCACCCAGGTGCTCGCGCTCGATCACGGCCGCCTTCATGCCGAGCTGCGCGGCGCGGATGGCGGCGACGTAACCGCCGGGTCCGCCGCCGATGACGATCAGGTCGAATTTCGTATCCATGGTGGTCTCCTGTCCCACGCTCGCCGCTACAGCATCAGCGTCAGCGGGTCCTCGACGATCTTCTTGAACTCGGCCATCCACTCGGCCCCCACGGCGCCATCGGCGACGCGGTGATCGACCGTGAGCGTGCAGGTCATCACCGTGGCGATGGCCAGCGCGTCGTTCTTCACCACGGGCCGCTTCTCGCCGGCGCCCACGGCCAGGATCGCGGCCTGGGGCGGGTTGACGATGGCGGTGAACTGCTTGGTGCCGAACATGCCGAGGTTGCTGATGGAGAAGGTGCCGCCCTGGAACTCCTCGGGCCTCAGCTTGCCGGACTTGGCGCGGGCGCCCAGGTCCTTCATCTGCGTGCTGATGGAGGCGAGGCCGGTCTGGTCCGCCTTGCGGATGATCGGCGTGATCAGCCCGTCCGGGATGCTGACGGCGACGCTGATGTCCACGTCGTCATACATGATGATCGCATCCTCGGTGTAGCTCGCGTTCATCTTCGGCACCCGCCGCAGGGTGGCCGCGGCCGCCTTGATGACCAGGTCGTTGACGCTGAGCTTGAAGGCGCCGGCGCCGTCCTTCGGCGACTTGGCGTTGAGCTCGGCCCGCAGCTTCAGCAGCGCGTCGATCTCGATGTCGAGCGTCACGAAGAAGAACGGCGTCCCCTGATGGCTCTCCAGCAGGCGGCGGCTGATGACCTTCCGCATGGTGGAGTTCGGCACCAGCCTGTGCGGCGCGGTGATCGGCGCCGCGGGCCTGGGTGGGGCGATGGCGGCGGGGGCCGCAGCCGGAGCCGAGGCAGCGGGGGCGGCAGCGGGCACTGCGGCGGCGACCGGACCGCCCTTCTGCGCCGCCTCGATATCCGAGCGGATGATGCGGCCGTTCGGGCCGGAGCCCTTGATGCCCGAGAGATCGAGCCCGGCCTGCTTCGCCATCCGCCTCGCCAGCGGCGACACGAAGATGCGCTCGCCCGATGCTGGCTGGGCCGAGGCCGCAGCGGCCGGAGCCGGATGCGGCTTCTCGGGATCACGCGGCTGATCGGTGCCGGACCCCGGCTGCAACTCGGTCGACGGCACGGGGGCTGGGGCCGGTTCTGCCGCCGGAGCGGAGGCCGGAGCAGACGCCGACGCCGACGAAAGGCTCTCGCCCTCCGCCAGCAGCACGGCAATCGGGTCGTTCACCTTCACGCCCGCAGTCCCGTCCGCCACCAGGATCCTGCCCAGCACGCCCTCATCCACGGCTTCCACTTCCATGGTCGCCTTGTCGGTCTCGATCTCGGCGATCACGTCGCCGGCCTTCACGGTCTCGCCTTCCTTCTTCAGCCACCGGGCCAGCGTGCCCTCGGTCATGGTCGGCGACAGCGCCGGCATCAGGATGTTGGTCGGCATCGTCGCTCTCCTACCCTGCCTTGCCCGTTGCGGCACTGGGCACGATCTTCCTCACGGCCTTCGCCACCCAGTCGGGCTGCGGCAGGGCCAGCTTTTCCAGGTTCGCCGCATAGGGCAGCGGCACATCGAGACCGGTGACGCGGACCGGCGGCGCGTCCAGCCAGTCGAAGCAGCCCTCGATCACCTGCATGGCGATCTCGGCGCCGATGCCGGCATAGGGCCAGCCCTCCTCCACCGTCACCAGCCGGCTGGTCTTCTTCACGCTCTCGACGATGGTGTCGATGTCCAGCGGACGCAGGCTGCGCAGGTTTATCACCTCCGCCTCGATCCCCTCGCCCGCCAGCGTCTCCGCCGCCTTCAGCGCCACGCCCACCATGATGCTGTAGGCGACAATGGTGACATGGCTGCCGCGGCGCTCGACCTTGGCCTGGCCGATCGGCAGGATGAAGTCGTCCGAGGTCGGGCATTCGAAGGTCTGCCCGTAGAGGATCTCGTTCTCCAGGAAGATGATCGGGTTCGGGTCGCGGATCGCCGCCCGCAACAGGCCCTTGGCATCCGCCGCCGAGTACGGCGCCAGCACCTTCAGGCCCGGGCAGTGCGCGTACCAGCTGGCATAATCCTGGCTGTGCTGCGCGCCCACGCGGGATGCGGCGCCGTTCGGCCCGCGGAACACGATCGGGCATCCCATCTGCCCGCCGGACATGTACAGCGTCTTGGCGGCGGAGTTGATGATCTGGTCGATCGCCTGCATGGCGAAGTTGAAGGTCATGAACTCCACGATTGGCCGCAGCCCGTCCATCGCGGCGCCCACCGCCATGCCGGTGAACCCATGCTCGGTGATCGGCGTGTCGATGACCCGGCGCGGCCCGAACTCGTCCAGCAGCCCCTGGCTGATCTTGTAGGCACCCTGATACTGCGCGACCTCCTCGCCCAGCAGGAACACCCGGTCATCGCCGCGCATCTCCATCGCCATGGCATCGCGCAGCGCCTCGCGCACCGTGGTCGGCGCGGTCGGGCCCCAATCCTTCTCCGGCGCCACCTTCGCCATGGGTGCGGTGGCCGGCGCCGGGGCCGTCTGCGCCACGGCACCCGGCATCGCCTGCGCCTTCACCGGCGGGGCCGCCTCGGGCAATGACGGCGCGGCCGCGGTCTCCCCGCCTTCGCCGCTCAACTCGGCGATGGGCGTGTTCACCGCAACGCCCTCGGCACCCTCCTCGACCAGGATGCGCGTGAGCGTCCCCTCATCAACGGCCTCGACCTCCATGGTCGCCTTGTCGGTCTCGATCTCGGCGATCACGTCGCCGGCGCGAACCTCCTCGCCCACCTTCTTCAGCCAGCGCGACAGCTTGCCCTCGGTCATCGTCGGGCTCAGCGCCGGCATCAGGATCTGCGTCGGCATCGGCTAGCTCTCCACCAGGATGTCGGTCCACAGCTCCCGCTCCTCGGGCTCCGGGCTCGCCTGCGCGAAGTCCGCGGCGTCCTGCACCCGGGCCTTCACGGCGGTGTCCATCTGCTTGAACGTGTCCTCGTTGACGCCCATGCCCTCCAGCACGCCGCGCGCCGCCTCGATGCAGTCGCGCTCGCTGCGCATCTTCGTGATCTCCTCGCGGGTCCGGTACTTGCCGGGGTCGGACATGGAGTGCCCACGATACCGGTAGGTCTTGACCTCCAGCAGATACGGCCCGTTGCCCGCCCGGCAATGCGCCACCGCCGTCTCGGCCGCCTCCTTCACCGCCATCACGTCCATGCCGTCCACCTGCAGGCCCGGGATGCCCCAGGGCGCACCGTTCCTCGACAGGTCGCGTGAGGCCGAGGCGCGCTCCACGCTGGTGCCCATGCCATACTTGTTGTTCTCGATGACGAAGATGCACGGCAGCTTCATCAGCGCCGCCAGGTTGAAGCTCTCGAACACCTGGCCCTGGTTGCTGGCACCCTCGCCGAAATACGTGGCGGAGACCCGGTCGTTGCCGCGATACCAGTTCGCCATCGCCAGCCCGGTCCCCAGGCTGACCTGCGCGCCCACGATGCCGTGGCCGCCGAAGAACCGCTTCTCCTTGCTGAACATGTGCATGGAGCCGCCCTTCCCCTTGGAATAGCCGCCGCTCCGCCCCGTCAGTTCCGCCATCACACCGCGCGGCTCCATGCCGGTCGCCAGCATGTGGCCGTGGTCGCGATAGGAGGTGATGACCTGGTCGCCCTCGCCCAGCGCCGACTGCACCCCGACCACAACCGCCTCCTGGCCGATATACAGGTGGCAGAAGCCGCCGATCAGCCCCATGCCGTAAAGCTGCCCGGCCTTCTCCTCGAAACGGCGGATCAGCAGCATGTCACCATAGGCCTTGAGCAACTGCTCCTGGCTCATCGACCCTTCGCGGTTGCGACCGCGCTTCCGGGTGTCGGCTGGTTGAGCCATGCGCTTCTCTCCGCTGAACGTTGCCAGCAGAGGTAAAGGCGCCAATGGGATTCGACAAGGGCGACTGATTAAAGTGTTATGGTGCAATGCGGTAGAGAGCTTAACCGCAATTTAGTTAAGCAGCTACTGGCGTTAGAAAAGTCGCTTGCCACTGCCATACATGACGACGATATCAGCCGGGTCGGCAACGTTCAGCATTGCACGCGCCCGCTCGTCCAGCGTGTCGGGGTCCAGCCGCTGGGTCCGCAACCCGATGACCCGGCGCTCCAGCACGTCCCGGTCCAGCTCCACCTGGCGCAGATCGGCCTGCACTGCCTTCAGCTGCCCCTGGCGCAACGCATAGGACTGCAGGCCGCGATCACCCTGCGCCGTGTTCCAGCCGAAATAGCCGACCAGCGCCAGGAACAGCGCCGGCGCCGCCATGCTGCGAGCCGCTTGATTGAGACGCCTGCCGACCGCCATGCCACGCCGCTCCACATCCGCGATAGGCGGCAGTCTAGGCGGAAGCCCCGGCTGCTGCCTATCATTATTCACGGCCGCGTGATTACACCTTGAGGATCGTGCGCCCGGCATAGCGCGCCGCAGAGCCCAGCTCGGCCTCGATACGGATCAGCTGGTTGTACTTCGCCGTCCGGTCGCTGCGCGCCAGGGAGCCGGTCTTGATCTGCCCGCAATTCGAGGCCACGGCCAGGTCGGCGATGGTGTAGTCCTCGGTCTCACCGCTGCGGTGGCTCATCACCGTCGTGAACCCGGCCCGCTGCGCCAGCTCGATGGCCTCCAGCGTCTCGGTCAGCGTGCCGATCTGGTTCACCTTCACCAGGATCGAGTTCGCGCTCCGCTCGCTGACCCCACGGCGCAGGCGCTCGGTGTTGGTCACGAACAGGTCGTCACCCACCAGCTGCACCTTGCCGCCCAGCACGGAAGTCAGGTGCTGCCAGCCGGCCCAGTCATCCTCGGCACAGCCATCCTCGATGCTCATGATCGGATACTTGCCGCACAGGTCTTCCAGGTACTTCACCATGCCGGCGGCATCGAAGGACTTGCCCTCGCCATCCAGCTTGTACTGCCCGTCGCGGTAGAACTCGGTGCTGGCGCAGTCGAGCGCGAAGGTGATGTCCTCGCCCAGCCGGTATCCCGCCTTCTCCACCGCGCGGCTGATGAAGCCCAGCGCCTCCTCCGCGGAGCCGATGGCCGGCGCGAAGCCGCCCTCGTCGCCCACATTGGTGTTGTGCCCGGCATCCTTCAGCTGCTTCTTGAGCGCCTGGAACACCTCGGACCCCATGCGCACGGCGTCGGCGAAGGTGGCGGCACCCACCGGCTGGATCATGAACTCCTGGATGTCGATCGGGTTGTCGGCGTGCTGCCCGCCATTGATGATGTTCATCATCGGCACCGGCAGGGTGCGGGCGAACACGCCGCCGACGTAGCGATACAGCGGCTGGTCCAGGTCCATCGCCGCCGCCTTGGCCACGCCCAGGGACACGGCGAGGATGGCGTTGGCCCCCAGCCGCCCCTTGTTCGGCGTGCCGTCCAGCTCGATCATCAGCGTGTCGAGCTGGATCTGCTCCGCGGCATCCATGCCGCCGACCGCATCCAGGATTTCGCCCTCGACGTGGGCGCAGGCGGTCTGCACCCCCTTGCCGCCATAGCGTGCCGGGTCACCGTCGCGCAGCTCGCTGGCTTCGTGGGCACCGGTGCTGGCGCCGGAGGGCACCGCGGCCCGGCCCATGGCGCCGCTCTCCAGGAACACATCGACCTCCACCGTCGGGTTGCCCCGGCTGTCGAGGATCTCGCGGGCGATGATGTCGGCGATGGCGCTCATGCGGTTGCGTTCCTGTCTGATTTGGCGCGGTGCGTAGCAGACGGCGGGATGCCGGGCTAGGCGGCGGACCGTGACGGATGGATAACGCCTCCAGACACCGGAGATCCGCCCATGATCGACTTCCTCGGCCAGCCCGCCCCCGGCACCCGCCCGTTCAGCCAGGCGACTCGCGCCGGCGGGTTGATCTTCGTCTCCGGCCACTCCGCCCCGCACGACCCGGCGCGCGGCATCCATCGCGGCACCACCGCCGGCGACCAGGTGCGGGAGGCGCTGGCGAAGGTCGCCGAAATCCTGCAGGCCGCCGGCAGCGGGCTGGACCAGGTGGTGCAGGTGACGATGCTGATCACCGACCCCGCCGACTACGCCGCCTGCAACGCCGAATACGTGAAGCACTTCCCCGGCGGCCTGCCGGCCCGGCACACCGCCCGCTTCGGCGTGCCCACGGAAGCCAAGGTCGGCTTCGCCTGCATCGCCGTGGCGGGTGCGCCCGCTGGGACCTAGGCCCAGCCTTTGGCGAGGTCGTCGAAGCTCTTGAGCCGGGCCAGCAGCGTCGGCATCTCGTGCAGCGGGATCATGTTCGGGCCGTCGCTGGGTGCCCGGTCCGGATCCTGGTGCGTCTCGATGAACACCGCGGCACAGCCCACGGCCAGCGCGGCCCGGGCCAGCACCGGGGCGAACTCCCGCTGCCCGCCGGAGGAGGCGCCCTGCCCGCCCGGCTGCTGCACGGAATGCGTGGCGTCGAACACCACCGGGTATTCGGTGCGCGCCATGATGGGCAGCCCGCGGAAGTCCGTCACCAGCGTGTTGTAGCCGAAGCTGCTGCCGCGTTCGGTCAGCAGGATGCTCTCATTGCCGGTCTCGGCGATCTTGGCCGCGACATGCGCCATGTCCCAGGGGGCGAGGAACTGGCCCTTCTTCACGTTCACCGCCCGGCCGGTCTCGCCGGCCGCGTGCAGCAGGTCCGTCTGGCGGCACAGGAAGGCGGGGATCTGCAGCACGTCGACGGCTTCGGCCGCCGGGTCGCAGTGGGCGGCGTCGTGCACGTCGGTCAGCACCGGGATGCGGAACCGCTCGCGCACGGCGGCCAGGATCGCGAGGCCCCGCGCCAGGCCCACGCCGCGCGCCGCCCGGCCGCTGGTGCGGTTGGCCTTGTCGAAGCTCGACTTGTAGATCAGCGGCACCCCGGCGGCGGCGCAGATGGACTGCAGCGCCTCCGCCATCTCCATCGCATGCGCCTCGCCCTCGATCTGGCATGGCCCGGCGATCAGCACGAACGGCCGGTCATTCGCGATCTCGATGTCGCGCACCCGCACCAGCCGCGGCCCGGTGATCTCAGGCTCCTCGGCCTCGATCTCGATCTCGTCAGACAAGACGCGACTGCCGCATGGCCGCACCGATGAACCCGGCGAACAGCGGATGGGGATCGAGCGGCTTCGACTTCAGCTCCGGGTGATACTGCACCCCGATGAACCACGGATGGCTCGGCAGCTCGATCGTCTCGGGCAGCACCCCGTCCGGCGACATGCCGGCGAACCGAAGCCCGGTGGCCTCCAGTTCGGCGCGGTAGTTGATGTTCACCTCGTAGCGGTGCCGGTGCCGCTCCTCGATATGCGTGGCGCCATAGACGTGGCTGATCAGCGAATCCGGCGAGAACACGGCGGGATAGGCGCCCAGCCGCATGGTGCCGCCCAGGTCCATCCCCTGCTCGCGCCGCTCCACCTCGTTGCCGCGCGCCCATTCGGTCAGCAGGCCCACGACCGGCGTGTCGCAGGGCCCGAACTCGGTGCTGGAGGCCTCGGCCATGCCCGCCATGTTGCGGGCGCACTCGATCACCGCCATCTGCATGCCGAAGCAGATGCCGAGGAACGGCACCGCACGCTCCCGCGCGAACCGCACCGCGGCGATCATGCCGGGGGTGCCGCGCTCGCCGAACCCGCCGGGCACGAGGATGCCGTGGACGCCTTCCAGCTGCGCCACCGCATCCGGCTGCTCGAACACCTGGCTGTCCACCCAATCGACCTTTACCTTCACCCGGTGCTTGACCCCGCCATGGATCAGCGCCTCGGCCAGGCTCTTGTAGCTGTCGAGCAGGCTCGTGTACTTGCCGACGATGGCGATCCGCACCTCGCCATCGGGCGCCCGCACGATGTCCACGATGCGCTGCCAGGGGCCGAGGTCCGGGTCGGTGTCGAACGGCAGGTCGAAGTGCCGCAGCACCTCGCGGTCCATGCCCTCCTGGTGGTAGCTGATCGGCACCGCGTAGATGGTGTCCACATCCAGGGCGGCGACCACGGCCTGCGGACGCACGTTGCAGAAGTTGGCGATCTTGCGCCGCTCCGCCTCCGGGATCATGCGGTCGCACCGGCACAGCAGCATCTGCGGCTGGATGCCGGCGTTCTGCAGCTCCTTCACGGAGTGCTGGGTCGGCTTGGTCTTCAACTCACCGGCGCTGGGGATGTAGGGCACCAGCGTCAGGTGCACGAACATGCAGCGCTCCGGGCCCAGCTCGTTGCCAAGCTGACGGATCGCCTCCAGGAACGGCAGGCTCTCGATATCGCCGACGGTGCCGCCGATCTCGATCATCGCGAAATCGACGTCGCCCCCATTCCTGTCGTGCAGGTCCTGGGTGATCGCTTCCTTCAAGGCGTCGGTGATATGCGGGATCACCTGGACGGTGGCGCCCAGGTAGTCGCCCCGGCGCTCCCGGGCGATCACCTCGGAGTAGATGCGGCCGGTGGTGGCGTTGTCGCTTCGGGTGGCGTGCACCCCGGTGAAGCGCTCGTAATGGCCGAGGTCGAGGTCCGCCTCGGCGCCGTCATCGGTGACGAACACCTCGCCGTGCTGGGTCGGGCTCATCGTCCCGGGGTCAACGTTCAGGTAGGGGTCCAGCTTGCGCAGCCGGACGCTGTACCCACGCGCCTGCAGCAACGCGCCAAGCGCCGCCGAGGCCACACCTTTGCCGAGCGAGGAGACCACGCCACCGGTGATAAAAACGAACCGTGTCATGGGCGACCCTGATAGAGCAACGGACCCGGTGCCGCATACCCCGGCACGCGGAATGCCTAGTTTGTCGGGACCGCGGGGCCGCGCGGCGCGGCCGGCACGGCAGGCGACTCGGCGGGCAGCGCACCGGGCGCGGCCGGCGCGCCGATGGGCGGCGGGTTGTCCAGCAGCGAACGGCCCACGCCGCCGGTGCCGCGGTTGAGCAGCGCCAGCGCCAGGGACAGCACGAAGAAGATGGTGCCGAGGATCGCCGTGGTGCGGGTCAGCAGGTTCGCGGTGCCCCGGCCGGACATCAGCCCGCCCATCCCCTGCGAGGTGCCGATGCCAAGCCCGCCGCCCTCGCTGCGCTGGATCAGCACGACGCCGATCAGGGCCAGGGTGACGAACAGGTGGACGAGGAGCAGCACGGTGTTCATGGCACCGGCTTCTAGTCGGTGGGGACCATAATGAAAAGCCTTGGCCGTCGGCAGCGCCGTCCCCAGGTACCGCGGCTGACCATGCCGGAGAGACCATGCCCGACCTCAACCGCCAGATCCTGCTCGCAAGCCGCCCCGAAGGTGCCGCAAGCCCGGCCAACTTCCGCCTGGTGACCAGCCCGCTGCCGGCGCTGGCGGCGAACCAGGTCCGGGTCCGCAACCATTTCATGTCGCTCGACCCCTACATGCGCGGCCGCATGAACGACACGAAATCCTACACGGCCCCGCAACCGTTGGACCAGGTGATGGGCGGCGGCACCGTGGGCGTGGTGACCGAGAGCCGCAACCCGGGCTTCACGGTGGGTGACAGCGTGCTGGGCGGGTTCGGCTGGCAGGAGTACGGCACCTCGGACGGCACCGGCCTGCGCAAGCTGGATACGGCGCGCGTGCCGATCCAGGCCTATCTCGGCGTCGCCGGCATGCCGGGCGTCACAGCCTGGTATGGCCTCAACGCCATCTGCCTGCCGAAAGCCGGGGAGACCTTGGCCGTCAGTGCCGCCAGCGGGGCCGTGGGCGGTGTGGTGGGGCAGCTGGCGAAGCGGATGGGATGCCGGGTCGTCGGCATTGCGGGCGGGGCGGAGAAGTGCGGCTATGTGACGGGGACGCTGGGGTTCGACGCCTGTGTCGACTACAAGGCCGGCCGGCTGGCGGCCGACCTGGCTGCGGCGGCGCCGGACGGGATTGATGCCTACTTCGACAATGTCGGCGGCCCGGTGCTGGATGCCGTGCTGTCCCGGATGAACGCGCATGGCCGCATCGCCGTGTGCGGCGCCATCTCGGGCTATGACGGCGCCGCGATACCGCTGGCCGAGCCCCGGCTCGTCCTCACCTCAAGGCTCACGGTGCGCGGCTTCATCGTCTCCGAACATCTGGATGTCTGGCCCGAAGCCTTGGCCGCCCTGGCAGGCATGGTGGCGGATGGCTCGCTGCGATACCGGGAGAGTGTGGCCGAGGGCCTGGAGAACGCCCCGAACGCCTTCCTGGGCCTGTTGAAGGGACACAACTTCGGCAAGCAGCTGGTGAAGCTGGTTTGACGCTACACCCGGTTCAGGCCGTTCCATACGGAGACGGCTTGCCGGGTGCCGCGAACATCATGCACCCGCAACAGGCGCGCGCCCCGCGACAGGGCGAACAGCGCCGCCGCCATGGAGCCGGGGTCGCGCCGCCCGGCTTCGGCCTCCCCGGTCAGCATGCCGATGGTGGTCTTGCGCGAAATCCCCGCCAGCACCGGCCGCCCGAGCGTCAGCAGGCCCGGCAGGCGCTGCAGCAATTCCAGAGTCTGCGCCGCCGTCTTGGCGAACCCGAACCCTGGGTCCACCGCAATCCGGTGCCGCTGGACGCCAGCCGCCTCCGCCGCGGCAATCCGATCTGCCAGTTCGGAGACGACCTCTACGGCCACGTCCTCATAGATCGCCAGGCTTTTCATCGAGGCCGGCGTGCCGCGCATGTGCATCAGCAGCACCGGGCACCCCGCCCCCGCCACCACGGCCATCGACCCTTCATCGTGGCGCAGCGCCGATACGTCATTGATGATCCGCGCCCCTGCCTCTAGCGCGCGCGCCATCGTCTCGGCGTTGCGGGTATCGGCCGAGATCACCGCGCCGGCCCGCGCCAATGCCCGGATCACCGGCAGGATGCGCGCCTGCTCCAGCGCCGGCGGCACCACTTCGGCACCGGGGCGTGTGCTCTCGCCGCCGATATCCAGCACGTCGGCGCCATCGGCCAGCATCTGCAGCCCGGCTGCCATGGCGCTGTCTGCGCCGGGGTTCGACCCGCCGTCACTGAAGCTGTCCGGCGTGGCGTTCAGGATGCCGAAGATCACCGGCCCTTGTCCCAGCCCGGCCCAGTCGGCGACCGGGGCTACAAGGGCGCCCACCGCCTCCGGCCAGACCCTGGCGGCCTCCGGCGCCGGCAACATCCGGTCCTGATGGCGCACTAACGTGAATACGCCGGGCCCGCCCGCCAGCAGCAAGCCAGCGCCAGCCGCCTGTGCCGCGGCGGCATCCCGCCCCCACAGCAGGCCGAGCGGTTCAAGCAAGGAAAAGGGGCCGGGCCTTTCGGCGCCGGCCCCTCGTTCTTCCGTCAAGCGAGGATCAGCCCGGCTGCGGTGCCGGGTCACCCAGGCCGCCGCCGGGCGCACTCCAGCCCCCGCTGGTCGGCACCGAGGAGCGGCGGTTCTCCGCGGTCTCATCGACCACCTTGCGGATCACCGGGTCGCCACGCAGCACGGTGCGGATGTCGTCGCCCGAGAGCGTCTCATACTCCAGCAGACCGCGGGCCAGACGGTGCAGCTCCTCGAGCCGCTCCGTCAGCAGCGCCTTCGCCCCACCATAGGCGGCATCGATGATCGACTTCACCTCGCTGTCGATCTCCCGTGCCGTCGCCTCGGAGACGTTCTTCGCCTGCGTCACGGAATGGCCGAGGAACACCTCCTGGCTGTTGTCGCCATAGGCGATCATGCCGAGCTTGTCGCTCATGCCCCACTCCGTCACCATCGTGCGGGCGATGTTGGTCGCCTGCTTGATGTCGCCGGCCGCGCCATTGCTGACCCGGTCCGGCCCGAACACCAGCTCCTCGGCAACCCGGCCGCCCATGGCCATCTTCATCCGCGCCTGCAGACGCGCCTTGTTTTCACTCAGCCGGTCACCTTCCGGCAGGCTCATCACCAGGCCAAGTGCCCGGCCGCGCGGGATGATGGTCGCCTTGTGCACCGGGTCGCAGTCCGGATCGTTGATTGCACACAGTGCATGCCCGGCCTCGTGGTAGGCCGTCATCCGCTTCTCCGCCTCGGACATGACCAGCGACCGGCGCTCGGCGCCCATCATCACCTTGTCCTTGGCATTCTCGAACTCGCTCATCGCCACCACGCGCTTGGCCAGGCGCGCCGCCAGCAGAGCCGCCTCGTTCACGAGGTTGGACAGGTCCGCACCCGAGAAGCCAGGCGTGCCACGCGCGATCACCTTCGGATCGACGTCGCTCGCCAGCGGCACCTTGCGCATGTGGACGCGCAGGATCTTCTCGCGGCCATTCACATCCGGGTTCGGCACGACCACCTGGCGGTCGAACCGGCCGGGACGCAGCAGCGCCGGGTCCAGCACGTCGGGGCGGTTGGTGGCGGCGATGAGGATGACGCCCTCATTGCTCTCGAACCCGTCCATCTCGACCAGCATCTGGTTCAGCGTCTGCTCGCGCTCGTCGTTGCCGCCGCCCAGGCCGGCGCCACGATGGCGGCCCACGGCGTCGATCTCGTCGATGAAGATGATGCACGGCGCATTCTTCTTGCCTTGCTCGAACATGTCGCGCACTCGGCTGGCGCCGACGCCCACGAACATCTCCACGAAGTCCGAACCCGAGATGGTGAAGAACGGCACGTTGGCCTCACCTGCGATGGCGCGCGCCAGCAGCGTCTTGCCGGTGCCGGGGGGACCGACGAGCAGCACGCCCTTGGGGATCTTGCCGCCCAGGCGCTGGAACTTCTGCGGATCCTTCAGGAACTCGACGATCTCCTGCAGCTCCTGCTTCGCCTCGTCGATGCCGGCGACGTCCTCGAACGTCACGCGCCCCTGCTTCTCCGTCAGCATCCGCGCCCGGCTCTTGCCGAAGCCCATGGCCCGGCCGCCGCCGGACTGCATCTGCCGCATGAAGAACACCCAGACGCCGATCAGCAGCAGCATCGGGAACCAGTTGAGCAGGATGTGGACCAGCGGGTTCTCGCTCTCCTCGGGCTTGGCGATCACTCCCACGCCCTTGTCCGTCAGGCGGGTGACGAGTTGCGGGTCTTCCGGCGTGTAGGTCTGGAAGGTGCGCCCGTCCTTGAGCTTGCCCGAAACGGTGCGGCCCTGGATCAGCACGTTGTCCACCCGGCCGCCGTTCACGTCCGTGATGAAGTCGGAATAGGCGACCTGCTGCGCCGCGCGTTGCGTGCCGCCGGGTTGAAATAGGTTGAACAAGACAACGAGCAGCAGGGCGATGATCACCCACAGCGCGAGGTTACGTCCGAAATTGCTCATCATCTGATCCCAGAGATCCCGTCCTGAACCGAACCCGGCGCACCACTGCACCGGCCAGCAGCCAGTGACATGGGGTGCGCCGCCTTCATGTGCATCCCCCGCCCCCGCGCGACTCGCGAGATCACGGTCTGAACGGAGCCCCGGCCAGCGGGCGCGCCGGCCGAAACTCGACATGGACGCTACGGCAGGTTGCCGCATCGGGATAGGCCAGATGCGGCACGGCGAACAATTTACCATCCAGCCGCAGCGCCGGCAGGGTGCGCAGCACCGCCGCCGGGCAGCCCGGGCGGCGCCGCAGCCGCCCCGCATCATCCAGCAACGCCCCCAGTTCGGCGCCACGAACCCCATCCCGCAGCACGAAGCGCCCGTCCCACACGGCGCCCGCCCGCGCCGGGACCGCGGCACCCAACGCCGCAGGCTCGCGAAACACCCGGCCGCCCCGCACGGCGACACCGTGCAACGTGCCACCCGCACGCGCCACGAGGTCCCGCACGCCAGCAACCGGCGGCGGATAGGCCCGGCCCGACAACGTCCAGATCAGGGCCGACCACGCGTCGTTCGATAACGCGGCTGTGACTTCGGCGTGGCCAGCGGCGTGCATCGTCACTCCCGCTGCCAACTCCTCGGCCAGCCGCGCCTCCAGCGCGTGCCGCATCGGGCCGAGTGGCGCGGCGGCGGGAACCGTGGTCCGACGGAGGGCACCACGGGCCGTGGCCGGGTCGGTGTTGCCGGGGTCCTCGGCCCATCGCACCGCCGCGGCCTCCAGGGTGGCGCGCAGCCGGCCTGGTGCCACGGACAGCAGCGGCCGCAGCAGCCGGGCCGCGTCCCGCCACGCCTGCCCCGCCATGCCAGCCAGCCCCGCCGGGCCGCTACCGCTCTGCGCGCGCAACAGCACCGTCTCATCCTGGTCGCGGGCATGGTGGCCCAGCAGCAGATCCGGCCGCCCACTCGCCCGGCACACCTCGAGCAGCACCTGGTAACGAGCCGCCCGCGCCCGCGCGCCCAGGTCGGGCCCATGCCCCACATCCACCCGAACCACCCGCGCCGGGATGCCCAGGCCGGTCAGCCGTGCCAGCGTCAGCGCGGCTTCCGCGGCGGAGCCGGGGCGCAGCGCGTGATCCACGATCACCGCCAGCGGGTCCCCCCAATCCCGCAGCAGCAAGGCCAGCGCCATGCTGTCGGCGCCGCCGGACACGCCGGCCACTACCCGCCGCCCCGGCGGGAACGGCGCGAAGGGCTGCATCAGCAATGAAAACTCCGCCGGCGTCAGGGCCGGCGCGAGCGGATGGTCTAGCGGCACCCGGCGCGCGTGCGCAGCGCGGCGGCTCCGTCGCGGATGTCGGTGCGGGGTGCGTTGAACTCGCTCCGCAGCTTGTCCAGGCTGGCGCAGGCAGCACCACGCTCGTTCAGCGCCAGCATCGCATTGGCGATACCCAGCAGGGCCTCCGGCGCCCGCGACCCGGTGCGAGACCGGTTGTAGGCGTCGTCATAGGCGATCGCCGCGCCCTGGTAGTCGCGCTTGCCGGTCAATGACTGCGCCAGCAGGAACTGCGCGTCGGTGGCGCGCGGGCCACGGCCGCTGCCCAGCACCTCGCGGGCGGCGCTCTCGGCGGCCGGGTAGTCGCGCCGGGCCAGGGCGGCGTTGCCTTCCTGCATCGCCAGCTCCGGCGGGCGGCGGGCCGAACCCGTGGGCTCCGGCACGGCCGTGGGGCCGTTCAGAGTGGTGGGAGTGGGCTGGCGTGACCCGGCCGCCGGGCTGCTGGGGGCGTTCTGCAGGCGGAAGTTCATGTCGGCGATCTGCTTGGCCAGCTCCTCCTGCTGGCGGCGGCTCGCATTGGCCAGCTCGTCCAGCTGCCCACGCATGCGGCGCACATCCTCCTCCAGCGTGCTGACGCGGTCCAGCAGCATGGCCGAGAGGTCCCCGTTGCCGCCGCCCCCGCCCCGCACGCTGGGCGGCGGCAGGCTGCCGCCCCCGCCGCCGCCGCGCTGTGACTGCACGGATTGCAGGTCGCGCCGCAGTTCCAGGATCTGGTTCTGCAGCCCGATCGCCTCGCGGCTGTCCATCTGCGCCAGCGCCGGCCGCACCAGGCCGGGGCCGGCCACCGCCGCAGACAGGATCAGGGCACCCAGCAGCCGGCGCATGACGAACTAGCGGACCGAGGTCAGCGCGTTGCGGTTCTGCGCATAGGCCTGGTCGTCCGAACCCACGGCGGTCGGGCGCTCCTTGCCATAGCTGATGCTGGTCACCCGGGCGGAGGACACGCCGCGCGCCACCAGGTAGTCCCGCGCCGCATTGGCCCGGCGCTGCCCCAGCGCCAGGTTGTACTCGCTGGTGCCCCGCTCGTCGCAGTTGCCGGCCATCTGGATGCTCACCGCCGGAAAGCGGCCGAGCCAGGCGGCCTGGCGGTCCAGCGTGGCACGGGCGTCGCTGCTCAGGTTCGAGCTGTTGTCGGCAAAGAACACCCGGTCCCCGACATTGGCGACCAGGTCCTCCTGGCTGCCGGGCGAGACGCCGCCCGTGCTGGCCGAGGCGCCGGCGCCGGTGGAGGCCCCGGTCGCGTCCTTGTCGGAGCAGGCGCCCAGCATCGCCAGGCAGGCCATGAGGCCGATGACCTTGAGGTTCAGGTGCATGCGAAATCCCTTTTCAACGTGCCGAGATGCGTTGCATCCCGTATCGATTGACGCGCCGATACGCCCCAAGGCCGGAGGGGTCAAGCCAGCAGCGGTGACCACGCCGGGTCGGAGGCGTCGGTCGGCGTGCTGACCGGCCGCTCGTTGAAGCCGGTGATGTCGATGGACACCAGGCGCGAGGAGTAGCCGCTGCCGGTGCGGCCCTGGGCCGCGGTCTCGCGGTAGAACATCAGCACGCGGCCGTTGGGGGCGAAGGTCGGGCCCTCGACGGAGAAGCTCTCGGTGAGGATGCGCTCGCCGGAGCCGTCGGGGCGCATGACGCCGATGGCGAAGGTGCCGCCGGTCAGGCGGGTGAAGGCGATCAGGTCCCCGCGCGGCGACCAAACCGGCGTCGCGTAGCGCCCCCGCCCGAAGCTGATCCGCCGCACGCCGCCGCCGCCGCTGTCCATCACATACAGCTGCTGGTCGCCGCCGCGGTCCGAGTTGAACACGATCTGGTTGCCGTCCGGGCTGTAGCACGGGCTGGTGTCGATGGCGCCCGAGTTGGTGAGCTTGCGCGAGCCGCCGCCGCCCAGCCCCACCGAGATGATGTCGGAGCCGCTGCCCCGCGCCACGGACATGACGATGCTGTTGCCGTTCGGCGCGAAACGGGGCGCGAAGGTCATGCCGTCGAAGTCGCCCAGGATGCGCTGGCTGCCGGAACCGAGGTCGTACGTATAGACCCGCGGCTTGTTGTTGTTGAACGACATGAACACGATCTGGTCGCGCGTCGGGTGGAAGCGCGGGCTCAGCGCCAGCCAGGAGCCGTCGGTCAGGAAGCGGTTGTTCTCCCCGTCCTGGTCCATGATCGCCAGCCGCTTGATGCGCCGGTCCCGCGGGCCGGACCCGGCGATGTACACGATGCGGGTGTCGAAATACCCCTTCTCGCCCAGCAGCCGCTCATAGATCACGTCGCTGATGATATGTGCGATCCGCCGCCAGTTGGCGCTGGTCGTGGTGTAGGCGGTGCCCTGGATCTGCTGGCCCGGCAGAACGTCCCACAGCCGGAACTCCACCCGCACGTTGCTGCCGCCGCCCTCGACCTTGCCGGTCACCAGCGCCTGGGCGCCCACCGCCTTCCAGTTCTGGAAGTTGGGCGTGTCGCCGTCCGCACCCACCTGGGCCGCCTGGGTGATGGGGCGGAACAGGCCGGAGCGGCCGAGGTTGTTGACGATGACGCTCGTCATGTCCGCACCCAGCTGCGTGCCGGTGAAGTTCGGGATGGCGATCGGGATCGGCGCGGTGCGGGCGCGGTCCACGGTGATCTCGGGCTGCTGGTTGCCCTGGCCCACGCCCTGGGCCAGGGCGGCGAGCGGCGTGGCGATGATGCCGGCGGCCACCAGGCTGCGGCGGCCGATTGAGTATGACTGCATTGGAGCGTCTCCCATCACGGTCTGAACGTGATCTCGAAGGTGTGGTTTGCGCCCCTCATGCTGGGCGGCAAGGGCAAGGTGGCGCAGCGCGCGGAAAGGGCGGTACGGCGAGCAGCCTCACCAAACGCCCGCCCTACCGGACCTGGATTAGTTTGTAGGATATCAACATCACGGATTGTACCGCTTGCGTCCGTCGTTACCCTTAAACGAGCGACCTGCTGATCCGCGTTCAACGCGCCATTATTAGCATTTTCCCAGCACTCTCGTAGCTTATCGCCGACCGCGCCGCGAGCGAGGGAACTAAGTGTGGCGTTCTCAGCGCCCGTAGGGGATCCCCCGCCAGGCGCACCGCCGCGGGATGCGCTGGGCGCGGCGCGTGGCGCCTCGTTCCGCGCCGCCGCCCGCAGGCGTTCCAGCGTGTTGTCCAGGGCGCGGCTGTCCGGGGCCGGGTTCCGGGTCGCGTTCGGCTGGCTGGTGGTGCTGTTGCTCGGCGGGCCCGGCGTCTGCGTTGGCGGGGCCGGACGGGCCGCGGGCGGCGCCGGCGGGGCCACCAGGGGCGGCGACGGTGCGGCGGGCGCCGTGGCGGTGTGCGGCGCGGCCGGGGCCGGCGGGTGCGCCGCCGGGGCATGCGCGGCCGGAGGGGCCGGCGGCGACGGCACCGTCTGGGCCGGGGCCGCCTGGCGCGGCGGCGTGGGCGCGGGCGGCGTCCGCACCGGGGGGGTCGGCAAGGGCGGCGGGGCCGGCAGCGGCGCGGGTGCCTGGGTCACCGGCACCTGCGGCGGCGCCGGGGCGGCCGGGGCTGGCGGGGCGGGGGGCGCCGGCGCCGCCGGGGCTGGCGGCGGTGGTGGGGCGGGCGGCGTGGGCAGCGGCGGCGTGGGCAGCGGCGGGGCCGGAGCCGGCGGCGCCGGGGGGGCTGGCGGCGGAGGCGGGGGCGGCGGTGGAGGCGGCGGGGGAGGCGTCGGCGGGGTGGGCCTGGTCGGCTCCTCGCTCGGCGGGTCCGGGGTGGCGACCGCGCTGGGCTTGGCTGCGGGCGTGGGGGCCGGGGCCGGGGCCTTCTGCACGGGCTCCGGCACCGTCTCGAACTCCATGGCGATCTCGGTCTCCACCACCGGCGGCAGCGGCGCGCTGTGCGGCAGGACGAGCACCATCGCCAGCAGGGCCATCAGGTGAAAGCCCAGGCTGACCGCACCAGCGCGCCGCATGAACGGTTCCATCGCCGGCGTGCGTCCTACCCGCGGCCCGGGCGACGCGCGCCGGACGAGGCGGGGGCGGCAGCCGCAGGAGCAGGCGCCGCAACGGGAGCGGCGGCGGCGGGAACGGCGGTGGCGGGCGCAGCGGCGGCGGGAGGCTGGGCCGGGCCGCCGGTCTGCTCTGCCAGCAGCGCCACCTTGGTGAACCCGGCCTGCGTGATGGTCGCCATGATCTCCATGATCCGGCCATAGGCCAGGCCCTTGTCGCCGCGCACGAAGATGCGGCGGTCCAGCTTGTTCTCGCTGATCGCCGCCAGCTTGGTCGCCAGCTGGTCCAGCGGCAGCTCGGTCTCCTGCAGGTAGATCTTGCCCTCCTGGTTCACGGAGATCGTCAACGGCTCGCTGTCCTGCGCCAGCGGGGCCGCGCTGGCCTTCGGCAGGTCGATGGTGACACCCGAGGTCATCAGCGGGGCCGCCACCATGAACACGATGAGCAGCACCAGCATCACGTCCACCAGCGGCGTCACGTTGATCTCGGCGAGCGGCCTGTAGCGCCCCCGCCCGCCGCCGCGCTGCATCATGCCGCCGGCCATCAGGCGCGCTCCCCGCCCTGGCCTTCGGACTGCCGCGACAGGATGGCGCTGAACTCGGTGCCGAACGCCTCGAGCCGCCCGGCGAAGCGCGACAGGTCGTTGCTCAGCTTGTTGTAGGCCAGCACCGCCGGAATCGCGGCCACCAGGCCGATGGCGGTGGCGAACAGCGCCTCCGCGATGCCTGGCGCCACCACGCTCAGGTTGGTGTTCTTGCTGATGGCGATGGCGGAGAACGACCGCATGATGCCCCACACCGTGCCGAACAGCCCGACGAACGGCGCCGTGGAGCCCACGCTGGCCAGGAACACCATCCAGCGCTCCATCCGGTCCATCTCGCGCGAGATGGTCACGGCGATCGCCCGGTCCACCCGGCTGCCCACGCTGCCGCGGCTCATGTCGGCACCGGCCACCTGCGCGCTGCGCTGCCACTCGCCCATCGCGGCGCCGAACACGGCGGCCATCGGATGCGTCGGGCGCTCGCCCTCCTGCTGATACAGCTCGTCCAGGCTGCCGCCGGACCAGAACCGGTCCTCGAACACGCCCGCGGCGCTGTTGGCCCGGCGCAGGCTGATCGACTTCTCGAACACGATCGCCCACACCCAGACGCTGGCCGCCACCAGCATCAGCATCACGGACTTCACGATCCAGTCCGCCTGCAGGAACAGGCCGATCAGCGAGAGATCACCCCCCGCACTGGCCAGATTCGTCGCCTCAACCGCTGGATTCACTCGAACACTCCCAAACTCTGATCTGCCGGCCGCAAGGCTGTGGCCCACGGTTCCGGTATGCGGGCCGGTCGCCCATCCGCCTGGCGAATGCAGGCAAGCTTCACCCGCAACACCCCGATCGGCCGCTCCCCCACCGCAAACGCCTGCTTCACCAGCAGCGAGGCGCCGCCCGCCGCCACCGTTTCGGTGGTCACGACGATCAGGTCGTCAAGCCGGGCGGGCCGCAGATAGTCCATTTCGGCGCGCCGCACCACGAAGATCAGCCCGTGCCGGGTTGCAAGTTCGTCATGCGCGGCCCCGCCCTGGCGCATCGCCTCGGTCCGCGCCCGTTCCGCAAAGGCGAGGTAGCGCGCGTGGTACACGATGCCGCCGGCATCGGTGTCCTCGTAATAGACGCGCACAGCGTGGCGGTGGCTCATGGGGCGGTTTTCTATTGGTTTTGAATGGGAAGCAAGACGTTCTTGCCGTGACCTTGCAGGAAAGCCCGTTTCGGGTGCGGTGCCGTCGTGACGCCGGGATTGACCACGGAGACCGGACACGGAGAAGAGGGCCGGCGCGAGGCTTCATGCGCCTGCAAAGAAGCGCTCCGCGCGAAGTGCAGCAATCGGTCGGTAGCGAGTCTGCGCCTAGGGGATACCTCCCCCTTCTCTCCGTGTCCCCTGTGTCCTCCGTGACCGATCCTGCCCCTCACTCCGCATCCCGCAGGAGATCATACTGCGGCTGGTCGCGCGGCGGCTTCAGCCCGATCTGCCGCCAGCCGGGGTCGCCCAGCATCCGCCCCCGGCTGGTCCGCAGCACCAGCCCCTCCTGGATCAGGAACGGCTCGATCACATCCTCCAGCGTGTCCCGCGCCTCGCCCAGCGCCGCCGCCAGCGTTTCCACGCCCACGGGGCCGCCATGGTGATGCTCGGCGATGCGCCGCAGATAGCGCCGGTCCATGGCATCGAGCCCCAGGGCATCCACCTCCAGCCGGGTCAGCGCCCCGTCGGCGAAGGTGCGGTCCACCGGAGCCTTGCCCTCCACTGCCGCGAAGTCCCGCACCCGGCGCAGCAGCCGGCCCGCGATGCGCGGCGTGCCGCGGGAGCGGCGGGCGATCTCGATGGCGCCGTCATCGGTCAGCGCGAAACCCAGCTTCTCCGCCCCGCGCGCCACGATGCGCCGCAGCTCCTCCGCGGAGTAAAGCACCAGGCGCAGCGGGATGCCGAAGCGGTCCCGCAGCGGCGTCGCCAGCAGCCCGGCGCGCGTGGTGGCGCCCACCAGCGTGAAGGGCGACAGGTCGATCCGCACGCTGCGCGCCGCCGGGCCCTCGCCGATGATGAGGTCGAGCTGGAAGTCCTCCATCGCGGGATACAGCACCTCCTCGATGGCGGGCTGCAGGCGGTGGATCTCGTCGATGAACAGCACGTCGCGCGGCTGCAGGTTGGTCAGGATCGCGGCCAGGTCCCCGGCGCGCTGGATCACGGGGCCGGAGGTGGCGCGGAACCCCACGCCCAGCTCGCGCGCGACGATCTGCGCCAGCGTGGTCTTGCCCAGGCCCGGCGGACCGTGCAGCAGCACGTGGTCCAGCGCCTCGCCCCGGCCGCGGGCCGCCTGGATGAACACGGCCAGGTTCTCGCGGCTGGCCTTCTGGCCCGTGAACTCCGCCAGCGTCTGCGGCCGTAGCGTGGCCTCGGCGGCGTCCTCGTCGGCGCGCGCGGCGGAGACGGTCCGGTCGCTCATGCCGCGTCGCTCATGCCGCCGGGGTGTCCAGGGCGAACTCGGGCGGCGGCGGGGCGGCGGCGATGGCGGCGTTCATGGCGCGCACCCCGGCCGCCGGGCCATCCGGGTGGTTCCAGACGGCGCCGACCACGGAAAGGAACGAGGCGCCCGCCGTGACCAGCGGCGCGCAGTTGGCGGCGGTGATGCCGCCGATGGCCACCGCCGGCAGCTCCATGATGGCGGACCACCAGGACAGGATCTCCGCCTCGGCCCGGTGCTCCGCCACCTTGGTCTCGGTCGGGAAGAAGGCGCCGAAGGCCACGTAGTCCGCCCCGTCCTCGCCCGCCTGCATCGCCAGGTCGCGGCTGTCGTGACAGGTGACGCCGAGGGTGAGGGCGGGGCCGATCAGCTTGCGCGCGGTCTGCGCCGGGGTGTCGGTCTGGCCCACATGCACGCCGTCGCAGCCGGTCGCCGTCACCAGGTCGGCGCGGTCGTTCAGCAGGAACGCCACCCCGCGCGACTGCGCCACCGGCCGCAGCGCCTCGATGGCCCGGCGCCACGCATCATCGCCCGCCTCCTTCAGCCGCAGCTGCACGGCCGAGACGTCGCCTGCATCCAGCGCGCGGGCCAGGGTGTCGGCAAAGGCGGGGCCGGCGGTGACGGGGGTGATCAGATACAGGCGGCAACCGTCGCCGGAGGGTGTGACGTGCAAGGGCGGCTCCCGTGGCGCGGTTCAGCACGGCGAGTTAGCGGAACAGGGCCGCGATGTCACCCTGGAGCCAGCGGGCCAGCCTGTGGGCGGCGCCGGGATCGTCGAGATCCAGCGCGTCGGGGCGGGCATCCAGCACGAGGGTGCTGCCGGCGCGGGCGGCGACGCCGGGCCAGGCCGGGCAGGGATGGAGGATGATGAGGGGGCAGCCGACCGCCAGCGCCTCCAGCGCCCGGCCCGCATGGTCGGCGCAGTCCAGCGCGCTTGGCTGCCCGGCATCCCTCGTCAGCGCCCGCCACCAGCCGGCGCCCGCATAGCTCGCGGCACCGGGGGCGGAGAGCAGCAGCACCGGGCGGCCCGGCGCCAGCGCCGCCGAGCGGTGCGAAGCCCCATGGATCACGACGGCGGGCGGCAGCAGCATGCTTGACCTTCAAGCGGTTGCGCGCTTTGTGTTCAAGGGGAAACGGAGGGTGCCGATGGCTCTGAACGCGCAGGACGACGAGTCGCTGGACCGGCTGGAGCAGGCCCTGAACCGCATCGAGGCCGGTGTGGACCGCCCGGACCCCGTGGCCGGCGAGGTCGCGGCCCGGCTGGACGCCATCATCCTGCGCCTTCAGAAGCATCTGCAAGCACCGCTGGAGGGCTGAGCCGTGGCGCAGGTCAGCTTCAGGATCAACGGCTATGCCTATACCATCGGCTGCCAGGACGGCGAGGAGCCGCATCTGACGGCGATGGCCGAGCAGATCGAGCAGCGGGTGGAGAAGGTGAAGGCGCTCGGCCAGTCCGGCGAGGCCCGGCTGCTGGTGATGGCCGCGCTGGTGATGGCCGACGAGCTGCACGACATGGCGCTGGAGATGCGCGCGGGCCAGAAGGGCAAGACCGTCGCCGCCGAGCGCGCCACCCAGGAGCGCATCAAGGCCCTGGCCGCACGCGCCGAAACCATCGCCGCCGCCCTCGAGGACGAATAGCGCCACCCGCGCGCCGCTGCCCTTGCCCTCGCCCCCGCGGAAGCCCAGATTGCGGCTGCGGTGCTGCTGGGTGCGTCAGGCAATTCATGCCCGAGGCCGATAAGCACTCCCTCGGGAGCTGGCTCTGTTGTGATCGTGGTCACGATACCCGGCGCCCACCTGTCGCAAGCAGGCTTCGGGGAGCATGAGACGCCAACGGCTTTGGCGGCACCGCACTGCAACCAGGTGCAGCGATGACCGATCTTAAAATCGCGGCCCGCCTTGCGGCGACGCAACGGCGGTTAGGGCAGAATCCGGCGCTCGGCACCGCCCTGGGCGATCACCTCCTCGCCCGGGCCGCGCCCCTGCCTGGCACCGTCGTCGCCGGCTTCTGGCCGCTGCCCGGCGAAATCGACATCCGCCCGCTGCTGCATGCGCTGATCGAGCGCGGCCACACCGTGCTGCTGCCCGAAACGCCGCCGCGCGGCCAGCCGCTGGTGTTCCGCCACTGGCGACCCGGCACGGCCATGGTCGCCGAACGCTTCGGCACCCTGCGCCCGGATGGTCCCATCGGCACGCCCGGCCTGCTGCTGGTGCCGCTGCTGGCCTTCGATGCCCGTTGCAACCGGCTCGGCTATGGCGGCGGCTACTACGACCGCACCATCATGTCCCTCCCCGGCATCCGCACCCTCGGCTGCGCCTTCGCCGCGCAACAGGTGGACGCCGTGCCGGTTCTGCCGCATGACGCCCCGCTCGACGCCGTCGCCACCGAGCGCGGCGTGATCTTCCGGCCGGAGCACTGATGCGCATCCTGTTCCTTGGCGACGTCATCGGCCGTGGCGGCCGCGATGCCGTGGTGGCGGCCCTGCCCGGCCTTCGCACGCAGCTGCGGGCCGACCTGGTGGTGGTGAACGGCGAGAACGCCAGCCACGGCTTCGGCCTGGGCCCCGACATGGCCGCCGCCATGCTGGACGCCGGCGCCGACGTCATCACGCTGGGCAACCACAGCTGGGACCGGCGGGAGCTGATCCCCTACATCGCGCAGCAGCCGCGGGTGATCCGGCCGCTGAACTATCCGCCGGGCACGCCGGGCGCCGGGTCATACCTGGTCACGCTGGCGGATGGACGGCGCGCTCTGGTGCTCAACGCCATGGGCCGGCTGTACATGGACCCCATCGACTGCCCGTTCCGCGGCACGGCGGAGCTGCTGTCGCGCTACAGGCTGGGCGCCAGCGTGCAGGCCATCGTCGCCGACTTCCATGCGGAAGCGACCAGCGAGACCATGGCCTACGGCCATTCCTTCGACGGTTCGGTGAGCCTGGTGGTCGGCACCCACACCCATGTGCCCACGGCGGACCACGCCATCCTGCCCGGCGGCACCGCCTATCAGACCGATGCCGGCATGTGCGGCGATTACGACAGCGTGATCGGCATGGCGAAGACCGGGGCCGCCACCCGCTTCTGGACCAAGATGCCCGGCGAGCGCCTGGGCCCCGCCGATGGCCCGCCCACCCTGTGCGGCCTGTTCGTCGTCACCGATGACCGCACCGGCCTCGCGACCGGCGTGGAGCCGCTGCGGCAGGGCGGCCGGCTGTCGCAGGCGATGCCGGAAATCTGATGCATCCCGATCCGGTGCGGCGGCGTAACTGTCCCATGACCCGTATCATCCCGCTCCTCGCTCTCACCCTCCCGCTGTTCGGCCTCGCGGCCTGCAACGGCAACACCAACCATCCCGTCGGGGCCCCCACGGGCATCCGCGCCGAGAGCGGCGGCGGTGTGCAGCAACTCAACCGCGTGCCGGGGGTCGATGCCACCGCGCCCGGCGCCGGCGTCGTCTCCCGCACCACCATCCGCTAGCCATTCACCGCCCCGGCATGACGCCGCCGGGGCAGCCTGCTATGCTGCGGGACTCCAGCAACAGCAGCAGAGTCCCGTCGTGGCCGGCCACAGCCAGTTCAAGAACATCATGCACCGCAAGGGTGCGCAGGACGCGAAGCGGGCCCGGCAGTTCGCCAAGCTGATCCGCGAGATCACCGTCTCCGCCCGCCAGGGCCTGCCCGACCCGGCCTTCAACCCCCGCCTGCGCGCCGCCATGGCCGCCTCGCGCGAAGCCAACATGCCGCGCGACACCATCGAGCGCGCCGTCAAGAAAGCCACCGGCGCCGGCGGCAGCGACGACTATGCCGAGGTGCGCTACGAGGGCTATGGCCCCAACGGCGTCGCCATCATCGTCGAAGGACTGACCGACAACCGCAACCGCACCGCCTCCGACGTGCGCAGCGCCTTCAGCAAGCATGGCGGCGTGATGGGCGAGACCAACTCGGTCAGCTTCATGTTCACCCGGCTGGGCGTGATCCAATACGCCGCCGGCAAGGCGAGCGCCGACGCCATGCTGGAAGCCGCCATCGAGGGCGGTGCCGACGATGCGGCCAGCGGGCCCGATGGCCACGAGGTCATCTGCGCCATCGAGGACTTCTTCGCCGTGCGCGACGCGCTGGAAACCAGGTTCGGCGAACCGGCCCGTGCCGCCCTGGAATGGCGCCCCGCGACGACGGTGACGCTGGACGAGGCCGGTGCCGCCGGGCTGCTGAAGCTGATCGATGCGCTGGAGGACAATGACGACGTGCAGAACGTCTATGCGAACTTCGACATCCCCGAGGCCGTGATGGCCGCACTCTCCGCATGAACCGCGCATGCTAGCCGGCGCCATGACGGCGCGGCTGCTGGGCATTGACCCCGGGCTGCGGTTCACCGGCTGGGGCATCATCGACGTGACCGGCAACCGCATGCGCCACATCGCCGACGGGGTGATCGCGACCGACAGCGCGGACCCGGTGCCGAGCCGGCTCAAGACCCTGCACGCCGGGCTGGTGGCGATCTTCGAGGCCTATCGCCCGGACGAGGCGGCGGTGGAGGAGACCTATGTCAACCGCAACGGCAGCGCCACGCTGAAGCTGGGCTATGCCCGCGGCGTGTGTCTGCTGGCCCCGGCGCTGGCGGGCATCGCGGTCTCGGAATACGGCGCCATGCCGGTGAAGCAGGCGGTGGTCGGCACGGGTGCCGCCAGCAAGGACCAGGTGGCGGACATGGTGCGGCGGCTGCTGCCGGGTGCCACGCTGCGCCGGGCCGATGCGTCGGACGCGCTGGCGGTGGCGATCTGCCACGCGCACCACCGGGCGAGCCGGCTGCGCGTGCTGTCCGGCACGGTGATGGCGTGATGACGCGAGCGTCATCATGATGATGCAGGCATCAGCGTGATGACGAGAGCCCGCTCGTGATGACGCGAGCGTCATCGTGATCGCGCTGCTGCGCGGGCTGGTCGACTCCATGGACGAGGACCGCTGCGTCATCGACGTGAACGGCGTCGGCTACCTGGTGCAGGCCTCCACCCGCACGCTGTCCGCCCTGCCCCAGCCGCCAGCCATCGCACGGCTGCTGGTGGAGACGCAGGTGCGGGAGGACGCGATCAGCCTGTACGGCTTCTTCGACACGGCGGAACGCGACTGGTTCCGCCTGCTGCTGACGGTGCAGGGCGTGGGGGCCAAGGTGGCGCTGGCGCTGCTCTCCGCCCTGAGCCCGGCGGATCTGGTGCGCGCCATCGCCGCCGGGGATCGCGCCAGCCTGACCCGCGCCGCCGGCGTGGGCGCCAAGCTGGCGGTGCGGCTGCTCAGCGAGTTGCGGGAAAAGGCGGGTGCGATGCCGGTGGGCAGCGGCGCGGCGATCATGCCGGTGATCGCCGCCGGGATCGAAGCCGAGACGGTTTCGGCATTGCTGAACCTGGGCTACCGACGCGGCGAGGCGGAACCGGCGGTCGCGCGTGCCGTGGCCAGAGTTGGGTCGGATGTGGCGATCGGGACTATGATCCGGGAGAGCCTGCAGGAGCTTGCGTCGCGTTGAGAACGCGGTGTCGATGGGCCTGGAGAATGGCGGGGCTTCAGCCCGTCACGACAACGCCCGGCGTTGGACCTACTTGCCGCCGCCAGCGCCGGAGCCGCCGCGCGAACCTGTCTCGGGGTTCACGTTGCTGGAGCTGGATGTGCCAGCCGGACCAGTCGCGGCACCGCAGGCGGTCAGGCACAGAAGGGTGAGCAGCACGGCAGTCATGCGCATGGTGGTGGCCTACCTCGAATGTCCGCCCCCGTTGGTGAAGCCGGGTTCCATGGGGTTGACGCGCGATGCCGGGCTGGGTTGCACCCCGCCGGTGTAGATGCCGTCGCCAGCCTGGCTGCAGGTGATCGGCAAGGCCAGCAGCCCCAGGCAGGCCAGGCGTCGCCCAAGCCGCAGCATCAGCCGCAAGCGTTGCCGCGTAGCGACCAGGTCACCATGCGCCCGCCCACCACGTCGATCGTGGTCTCGCAGGTGCGCGGGATGATTTCGGTCGGGAATGCGGCGCCCAGGCCGAAGCCGGGCCCGAACCCCGCGCCATAGAACCCGCCGCCATAGAAGCCGCTGCCATAGAAGGCCGGCACCGGGTCCAGCACCTGGGCGCGCTGCTCGATGTAGGCGAGGAACGTGTGCCCCCCGGTCTCGTAGGTTCGCGACGGCACGCCGAGTTGCCGCACCACCTCGGTTTCCGGCAAGCCGATCATGGAGTTGAGCACGTCGCTGCGGCTGGGCCCGGTGGCGCAGGCGCCCAGCAACAGGATCGGGAGCAGATGGAGGGCCTTCATGTCCTGCATTTTGGCGGGCACCCCGGCCGTTACAAGCGCCATGTCTGCGCGACGCGCATCAAAGCCATTGCACCTGATCGATCCGGTCCGCGCCTGCCGCCAGCATCGCCAGCCGGTCGAAGCCCAGCGCGATGCCGGAGGCCGGCGGCATCCCGTGGTCCAGCGCTGCCAGGAAGTCCTCGTCCAGCGGCCAGTCCGGGCCGGTGAGCGCGTGGCGGCGGGCGCGGTCGTCGGTGAAGCGCGCCCGCTGTTCCGCCGGGTCGGTGAGTTCCTCGAAGGCGTTGGCCAGCTCCATGCCGCAGACGAACAGCTCGAAGCGGAGGGCGACGCGCGGATCGGCCGGGTCGCGGCGGGCCAGGGCGGCCTGGGCGGCGGGCCAGTGGGTCAGGAAGGTGGGGCGGTCCTGGCCCAGCGCCGGCTCCACCCGCTCCAGCAACAGGCGGAAGAACAGGTCCTCCCAGCCCTCTCCGTCCCGCAATCCGGCCCCGGCCGAGGCCGCCAGCGCCGCCGCATCCCCGGCGGTGCCCAGCACATCGGCCCCGGCATGGCGATGGAACGCCTCCGCCACGCTCAACCGCTCGAAGCGGTCCAGCCGGGTCCGCACCCCGCCGCTGCTGACGACGGGCGGCAGCACGGCGCGCAGGTAGTCCTCGGTCTCGTCCATCAGCCCGGCGAAGGAAAGCGCGGGCCGATACCATTCCAGCATGGTGAACTCCACCAGGTGCCGCGCGCTGCCCTCCTTGTTCCGCCACACCCGCGCCAGCTGCATGATGGGCCCGGCATCGGCCACCAGCAGCCGCTTCATCGCGAACTCCGGGCTGGTGTGCAGCCACAGGGCGCGGCGGTTGCCATAGGCGTCGGCGGCTTCCGTGCGCAGCGCGTGCAGATGCACCTCCTCCCCCGGGGCCGGCACCGCATAGGGCGTCTCCACCTCGGTATAGCCCCGCCCGGCGAAGAACGCCCGCGTCGCCGCAGCAAGCGTGGCGCGGCGCCGCAGGAACGGCAGGCGGCCGGCGAAGGCGGCGGGGTGCCAGCGGGGTGTGCTCTCGGTCATGCCGCCATGCTGCAATGACGGCGTGCAGCGTCAAGGCCCGCACCGGAGGGGCGTGACACGCGGCGCCGGACGTGTGATGCCATCGCCATGAGCGACGACACAGCAACCCGAAGCCCCTTCCCGAACCGCCTCTGCGCCGACCCGGACAGCCCGTTCTTCAACGAGACGCTGCTGGCCCGCGGCGTCGGCATCCGCTTCAACGGCAAGGAGCGCACCAACGTGCAGGAATACTGCATCAGCGAGGGCTGGGTGCGCCTGGTGGTCGGCAAGACCCTGGACCGCAAGGGCCGCCCGATGACCCAGAAGCTCAGCGGCACCGTCGAGACCTTCGAGCGGCCGGATTAGCGGCCCCATTTGACTTAGCGCCGGGCGAGGCTATGTCTCGCCCGGTGGGAACATTGCCGGAACTGTTACCAGACCCGTTCGCCGCCTGGTTCGCCCGCCGCGGCTGGACGCCGCGGCCGCACCAGCTCGCCATGATCGCGGCGGCGCAGGCCGGGGACAGCGTGCTGCTGATCGCGCCCACCGGCGGCGGCAAGACGCTGGCCGGCTTCCTCGCCAGCCTGCTGGACCTTGCGGCCCGGCCCCGCCCCGGGCTGCACACCCTCTATGTCAGCCCGCTCAAGGCGCTCGCCACCGACATCGCCCGCAACCTGGTCGAGCCCGTAGAGGAGATGGGCCTGTCCATCGGCATCGAGACGCGCACCGGCGACACCCCGGCCAACCGCCGCAGGCGCCAGAAGGAGGCGCCGCCCAACCTGCTGCTCACCACGCCGGAAAGCCTGGCGCTGCTGTTGAGCCAGGAGCACGCCGCCGTGCTGTTCGCCTCGCTGGAAGCCATCGTGATCGACGAGGTGCACGCCCTGGCCGGCACCAAGCGCGGCGACCAGCTCGCCCTCTGCCTGGCCCGGCTCACCCGCCTCGCCCCCGCCGCCCGCCGCGTCGGCCTCTCGGCCACGGTGGCGCACCGGCGGGCGCTGCTGGACTACGTGGGCGCCGGGTCCGAACCGCGGCTGATCGAGGTGGCGCAGGGCACGCCGCCGGTGCTGTCCATCCTGCTGCCGAACGAGCGGCTGCCCTGGTCCGGGCACATGGGGCTGAGCGCCGCCTCCTCCATCCTGGAGCGCATCGCCCGGCACGGCATGACCATCGTGTTCGTCAACACCCGCGCCCAGGGCGAGCTGATGTTCCAGGCGCTGTGGAAGCGCAACAGCGAGACGCTGCCCATCGCCATCCATCATGGCAGCCTGGACATCGGGCAGCGCCGCAAGGTGGAGGCCGCGATGGCCGCCGGCCAGTTGCGCGCCGTGGTCGCCACGAGCAGCCTGGACCTCGGCATCGACTGGGGCGGCGTGGACCAGGTGATCCAGGTGGGCGCGCCCAAGGGCGTCTCCCGCCTGGTGCAGCGCGTGGGCCGGGCCAACCACCGCATGGACGAGGCGAGCAACGCGTTGCTGGTGCCCGCCAACCGCTTCGAGCTGCTGGAGTGTGAGGCCGCCATCGAGGGCGTGGCCGCCGGGGACCAGGACGGGCCGCCACCGCCGCTGGGCGGGCTGGACGTGCTGGCGCAGCATCTGCTGCTGACCGCCGCCGCCGGGCCGTTCCTGCCGGACGAGATGTATGCCGAGGTGCGGTGCGCCGCCCCCTACGCCCAGCTGTCGCGCGCCGATTTCGACGACGTGCTGGGCTTCGTGGAGGATGGCGGCTACGCGCTCTCCGCCTACGAGCGATACCGCAAGCTGTTCCGCGACTCCGAGGGCCGCGTGCACATCCGCGGCGCCCGCGTGGCCCGGCAGGCCCGCATGAACCTCGGCACCATCGTCGAGGCGCCGCTGCTGAAGGTGCGCTACGGCGGGCGCGGCGGCGGCTCGCTGGGTGAGATCGAGGAGAGCTTCGTCAGCATGATGTCGGCCGGCGACACCTTCATGTTCGCGGGCCGCCTGCTCAGCTACGTCCGCATCCGCGAAACCACGGTGGAGGTGCGCGACGGCGGCGAGGGCGAGCCGATGGTGCCGGCCTATGCCGGGTCCAGGCAGCCGCTCAGCACCAACTTGGCCAACCGGGTGCGCGCCATGCTGCACGACCCGGCCACCTGGACCCACTATCCCGAACCCGTGCGCGAGTGGCTGCAGCTGCAGGAGCAGCGCAGCGAGCTGCCGGGCGAGGACGACCTGCTGGTCGAGATCTTCCCGCGCAACGGCCGCTGGTACCTGGTCGCCTACTGCTTCGAGGGCCGCAACGCCCACCAGACCCTCGGCATGCTGCTGACCCGGCGCATGGAGCGGTTCGGCTACGGCCCCATGGGCTTCGTCGCCACCGACTACGTGATCGCCGTCTGGTGCGCCGAGGAGCCGACCGATGCCGCCGGGCTGTTCGAGCAGGACATGATGGGCGACGACCTGGAGGCCTGGATGGCGGAAAGCTCCATGCTCCGCCGCACGTTCCGGAATGTCGCGGTCATCTCCGGCCTGGTGGAGCGCAACCACCCGGGCGAGGAACGGTCGCGCCGGCAGGTCACGGTCAACACGGACCTCATCTATGACGTGCTGCGCCGCCATCAGCCCAACCACGTTCTGCTGCGTGCCACCCGGGCGGATGCCTCGGGCGGGCTGACGGATCTGGGCCGGCTGGCTGACATGCTGGGCCGGGTCGCGGGCCGGGTGCGGGCGGTGCGGCTGAACCGCGTGTCGCCGCTGGCGATCCCGGTGCTGCTGGATATCGGGCGCGAGACGGTGCGGACCGAGGATGGCGACGACGCCATGCTGGCCGAGACCGAGTCGCTGCTGGCCGAAGCCAATGGCGAGATCCCGAGCAGCGACCGGCCGATGCACGTGGCCGCCGTGCACCGCTCGAATCTCGCCATCCTGCAACGCAAGCCGCGCAACCAGGGCACGCCGCTCGCGCCGCCGCGCAAGCGGCCCCGGCAGCGCTCGGCATGACGGCCGCCCCGCTGCATTTTGCCGGGCACCGCCTGGCGCTGGACCCGCTGGGCGGCGTGATGTGGCCCGAGGCCGGGGTGCTGGTGGTGGCCGACCTGCACCTGGAGAAGGGCTCCGCCGCCGCCCGCCGCGGCCAGCTGGTGCCGCCGTGGGACACCGGGGTCACCCTCGACCGTCTCGCCCTGCTGCTGCGGAAATGGCGGCCGGAAACCGTCGTGGCCCTGGGCGACAGCTTCCACGACATCCACGGCCCGGCCCGCATGCGCTCCCAGGACGCCGCCCGCCTGCGCACCATGGCCGAGTCGGCGCGTTTCATCTGGGTGCTGGGCAACCACGACCCGCAGGCGCCCGATGGCCTGGCGGGGGATGCGGTGGAGGAATGGGCGCATCACGGTCTCGTGTTCCGGCACCAGGCACGGGCCGGCGCGGTGGGTGAACTATGCGGCCACCACCACCCCAAGGCCAGCGTGCAGACCCGCGCCGGACGCATCACCCGGCCCTGCTTCGTCACCGATCCGCATCGGTTGATGCTGCCTGCGGTGGGCGCCTATACCGGCGGGTTGGACGTGGCGAACCCCGCCATCGCCCGCCTGTTCCCGCGCGGCGGCCGCACCTTCCTGCTCGGCAGCGGACGGCTGTTCAGCTTCGCCATGGGGGCCCGGGCCGGGTCCGCGCCCGAGGCGGAGCATTCCCACGCCGATTGAACGCCGCCCCCGAAGCCTCACATCCTACTCGGAACAGGAATTGGGTATGCGCGTGCGTGACGAAGCGAACCACCCGGTGGTGCTGTGGTTCCGCCAGGACCTGCGGCTGACGGACCACGCCGCCCTGGCTGCTGCCATGGCAGCAGGCCCGGTGGTGGCGGTCTATGTGCTGGACGATGAGGAGGCCGGGCCATGGGCCTGGGGCGGGGCGAGCCGGTGGTGGCTGCACCACAGCCTGAGCAGTCTGGCGGCCAGCCTGGCGCGATGCGGCGCGCCCCTGGTGCTGCGGCGCGGCCGGGCCTCGGCGGTGCTGCCTGCCCTGCTGGCGGAAACCGGTGCCAAGGCCATCCATGCCGGCCGCATGCACGAGCCCTGGGGCCGCGCCGCCGAGGCCGCGGTCGCTGCGGCGGTGCCGGAGGGCGCGTTGCACCTGCATCGCACCGCCACGCTGTTCGACCTCGACACGATCCGCACCAAGACCGGCGGCATCTACGGCGTGTACACGCCCTTCGCCAAGAACCTGCGGGAGCGCGGCGACCCGGCTCCCTCCCTGCCCGCACCGGACCGAGTCGAGGGCGTGGCGAACATCGCATCCGACCGGCTGGACGACTGGGCGCTGCTGCCGACCAAGCCGGACTGGGCCGCCGGGTTCCGCGAGACATGGACCCCCGGGGAGACCACCGCGCAGAAGCGGCTGGCCGAGTTCACCCGCGCCGCGGTGCATGGCTATGACCTCGGCCGCAACCTGCCGGGTCAGGACGGGACCAGCATGCTGTCGGCGCATCTGCACTGGGGCGAGCTGTCGCCGGGCCAGGTGTGGCACGCCGCCGCCCAGGCCCCGGCTTTGGCCCAGGACTCGGCAAGCACTGGCGGCGGCGCCGGGCTCGGCGTCTATCTGGGGGAGATCCTGTGGCGGGAGTTCTCGGCCTATCTGCTCTGGCACAACCCGCACATGCCGGAGCAGCCGCTGCGGCCCAGATTCGCCAAGCTGCCGACCCGCGATGCCCCGCAGGAGCTGCTGGCCTGGCAGCGCGGCCAGACCGGGATCCCGATCGTGGACGCCGGGATGCGGCAGCTGTGGCATACCGGATGGATGCACAACCGCGTCCGCATGATCACCGCTTCATTCCTGGTCAAGCACCTGCTGATAAACTGGCGGGAGGGCGAGGACTACTTCTGGGACACGCTGGTGGACGCGGACCTCGCGAGCAACGCCGCCAGCTGGCAGTGGATCTCCGGCTGCGGCATCGACAGCCAGCCGTTCTTTCGCGTGTTCAACCCCGTGAGCCAGGGCCAGAAGTTCGACCCGGCCGGCGCCTATGTCCGCCGCTGGGTGCCGGAGCTGGCGCAGGTGCCGGACCGCTACGTGCATGCCCCCTGGACCGCGCCGCCGAATGCATCGGGCAGCCGGGGCCGCGCCTATCCGACTCCCATCGTCGACCTGGCCGGCGCGCGCACCCGGGCGCTGGAGGCCTATCGTGCCACGGTCCGCGAGGCACCTGCCGCATGATCCCCGGCGATGCCGAGCTGCGGGTGGTGGGTGACGTGCATGGGGATATCCGCGCCTTCCGCGCCGCCGCCGCCACGGACCGCTTCATCGTCCAGCTCGGCGACCTCAGCGACCATGGGCCGGACAGCGCCGCGGTGATCCGCCTGATGCTCGAGATCATGGCGGACAAGCGCGGCCTGTTCATCCTGGGCAACCATGACCGCAAGCTGGGCCGCGCCCTCTCCGGCTTCGCGGTGCGCAGCGACGGGCCGCTGGAAGCGACACTGGGCCAGATGGACGAGACGCTGCGTGCCGCCGCCCTCGATGCCATCAACGCCGCCCCGGCCTGGCTGATCTCCGGCCCGCGCGCCTTCGTGCATGGCGGCTTCCATCCGGCCATGCTGGACGAGGCGCCGCCGCCGCCGCTGGGCCGGGTCAGCCCGCTGCTGTCCCGCGCGCTGTTCGGCGAGACCACGGGGCGCATGCAGCCGGACGGCTATCCGGAGCGGGTTCTGCGCTGGGTGGACCGCATCCCCGCCGGCCTTTCCATCTATTGCGGGCACGACCAGCGCAGCACCGATGGCCGCCCCTATGTGCGCCACGGCGCCTCGGGCGGCACAGCGACCTTTCTGGACACCGGGGCGGGCAAGGGCGGCCACCTGTCCTGGATCGACCTGCCCGCGTCGTCGTCTCCGCCGGGCGACGATCAGGGCTGATGCGTCGATCGGGGGGGGGGGAACATGCTTGCCGCTGTGCGCAATTCAGCATCTATTCGGGTTTCGTAAGAAATCTCCGGGAGACATCATGCGTCCATTCGCTACCGCAGCCATCCTTGCGGCCCTGACGGCGCCGGCCATGGCGCAATCTCCCGGACAGACGATCGACGTCGGCGGCTGGAAGGTTTCCAACCACAAGAACGCGGCCGGCCTGCAGACCTGCGCCACCGTCCTGGTGTTCGAGGACAAGTCGATGGTCGGGTTCTCGGCCGATACCGAGGGCACCACCATGTTCCTGTTCTCCGAACCCGATGCCAAGCTGACCGAAGGCAAGCAGTACCCGATCACCTACAGGGTGGACAGGGATGCGCCGGTGAGCGGCACCGGGATCGCGACCAGCGCCGAGATGCTCATCGTGCCCGAGCCGAACCCGGATGTGATGTTCAAGAAGTTCATCGCCGGAAGCTCCCTGTTCGTGACCGTCTCCGGCAAGACCTTCGAGGAGCCGCTCGACGGATCAGGCGCCGCCATCACCGCACTGGGCAGCTGCGTGAAGGCTGCCGCCGCCAACAAGTAGCGCGAGCCGGCGGATCCGCCCGCCGACTGGAGCCCCGCCGACTGGACCCCCGCTGACTAGACCAACGTGCCGGCGTCCATTTCAGCCAGGAAGCTTGCGGCCTGGGACCGCAGGCCCGCGAGCTTCGCCGGATCCATGCGTTCCATGGTGCGGACCGGCATGGCCATGCGGTTGTTGCCGGCGAAGCGGTCATGGTGCCGGGCGATGAAGTCCCAGTACAGCGCGTTGAACGGGCAGGCCTGCGGCCCCGTCGCCTGCTTCACGTTGTAATGACACGGTTTGCAATAGTCGCTCATGCGGTCGATGTACGCGCCGGATGAGGCATAGGGCTTGCTGCCCATGATGCCGCCATCGCCATGCAGGGCCATGCCGCGCACGTTCGGCATCTCCACCCATTCATAGGCGTCGGCATAGACCACCATGTACCACTCATCGACGTCATCGGGGTGCAGCCCGGCCAGCAGCGCGAAGTTGCCGGTGATCATCAGGCGCTGGATGTGGTGGGCATAGGCGTGGGTGCGCGTATCGGTGATCGCCTGGTGCAGGCAGTTCATCCGCGTCTCGCCGCTCCAGTAGAACCACGGCATGCGGCGGGTGGCCTGCAGCGCGTTCATCTCCCGGTATTCCGGCACCTTGAGCCAGTAGATGCCGCGCACGTATTCCCGCCAGCCGAGGATTTGCCGCACGAAACCCTCGACGGCATTCAGCGGTGCCTGCCCGGCCAGCCAGGCCGCCTCCGCCGCGCGGCACGCCACCATGGGGTCCAGCAGCCCGCAGTTCATCGAGGTGGAGATCAGGGCGTGGAACATAGCACTCTCGCCGGTCTTCATGGTGTCCTGCCAGTCCCCGAAGCCCGGCAGCCGGTGCGTCACGAAGTCCGCCAGCGCCACCGCCGCATCCTGCGCCGTCACCGGCAGCGCGAAGCCGTCCACCTCGCCGAAATGCTCGGCGAACCGCTCGGCCACCAGCGCCATCACCGCCCGGGTGATGGCATCGGGCGGGAACTGCGGCGCCGGCGGCGGCGTGATGGACTTCGGCAGCGGCTTGCGGTTCTCCGGGTCGTAGTTCCAGCGCCCGCCGGCCGGGGCCTCCCCCTCCATCAGCACGCCGTGGTCGCGCCGCATCTCCCGGTAGAAGAACTCCATGCGCAGGCCCTTGCGCCCCGCCGCCCAGGCACGGAACTCCTGCTTGCGGCACAGGAACCGCGTGTCGTCGCGGATCTCCACCTCCAGCCCGGCCGCCGCCTGCCAGCCGCGCATGTCCTGCTCCAGCCGCCACTCGCCGCTCTCCGTCGCCACGACCCGGCCCGGGCGGTGCCGCGCCACGGCCCGCAGCATCTCGCCGCGCAGGCTGTGGGTGTTGGCCGGGTCATCGAGGGTGACGTAATCCACCCGCACCCCCCGCGCCTGCAGCGCACGGGCAAAGTGGCGCATGGCGGAGAGCACCAGCACGATCTTCTTCTTGTGATGCTTCACATAGGTGCACTCATCCTGCACCTCGGCCATCAGCACCACGTCGGCAGCCGGGTCGAGGTCGGAGAGGGCGGCGATGTTGCGCGAGCACTGGTCGCCCAGCACCAGGCGCAGGCTGCCGACCGGCTGGCTCGGGGATGGGTCCAACGTGCGATCCCTCCTTAAATCCCGAAGGTGGCGCCGCACGCCCATACCGCAAGTCTCGCCGCAAGCCTTGCCGCCGCCCCGGCGCGGGGGCAGTCTCTCCCCATGCGCCAGCTCCTCCTGCTCCGGCACGCGAAATCCTCGTGGGACGACCGCGACCTGTCGGACCACGCCAGGCCCCTCAACCCGCGCGGCATCCAGGCCGCGACGGCGATGCGGGCGGCGCTCACCAATCTGGGCCTCTGCCCCGACCTGGTCCTGGTCAGCACCGCCAGGCGCACGCGGGAGACGCTGGCGGCGCTGGAACCCTGGCCGGAAACCCCGCTGGTCGAACCGATGGACGTCCTCTATCTCGCCTCGGCCGCCAGCATCCTCGGCATCCTGCAGGAGGTCAGCCCCACCGTGCGCAGCGTGATGGTGGTGGGTCACAACCCCGGCATCCACGAGCTGGCGCTGGACCTGGTGGGGGCCAAGGCCATGACGCCCGCCAACCCCGACATGCGCCGGCTGTCCGAAGGCTATCCCTCCGGCACGCTGGCGGAGTTCACGTTGCCCGGCGGATGGGACGGCCTGCACACGGGCGGCGGGCGCCTGGTGCGCGTCCTCTGCCCGCGCGATCTGCCGGGTGCCTGACCCTGCCCTGCTGGAGCTGACGCTCGGCCTCCCCGCACTCGCCGCCCTGTCAGGCATCCCCGGTCTGCGCCTGGCCGGCCGCAGCCAGAAGCTGCGCCTGGAATGGCATGACACGCCGGGCGGGGCCCTGATCCATGACGGGCTGACGCTATGCCGCTCCAACGGCACCTGGCGGCTGACGCGCGCGGCGGAGGCCTGGCATCCCGGCGCCCTGCTGGCCGAAACCCGCGACCTGGTGGCGCTCGGCCCCGCCATCTCCGGCGAGATCGGGATTCGCGCGGAGTGGGAGGGCACGCGCCGGCTGTATCGCTGGACCGGTCCCGCCGGCGTCGTCCACCTGGTCGTGCTGGAGGGCCGCTTCATCCGTCGCGGCCCGGTGCCACCCAGCCGCCTCTCCCTCGATGGACCCGGCGCCGCCGTCGCCGCCCTGATGGCGCAGCTGATCCAGGCCGGCGCAAGCCTGCCGCGCACCAGCCTGGCGCAGGAGGCCCTGCAGGTCTCGCCAGCCGCACCAGCCCCGGCGCCGCTGCCGCTCGATCCGGCGCAGCAGGCCGGGCCGGTGCTGGCGGCGATCCTGGGCGCGCAGCTCCGGCTCATGCTGTTCTGGGCGGCGCGCATCCCCGGCGCCGACGGGCCCGAGCCGGTGCACCAGATGCGCGTCGCGACCCGGCGCCTGCGCGCCGCCCTCTCCACCTTCCGCCCCGTCGCCACCAGCCCGGCCCTGGCCGCCATCGCCGCGCCCCTGAAGGACTGCGCGGCCCAGCTTGGCGCCGCGCGGGACTGGGACGTGTTCATGCACGGCGCCGGCGCCCGCCTGGCGGCGGCCTTCCCCGGGGATGCCCGCTGCGCCGCCATGCTGCGCGCCGGGGTGCGGCGGCGGCGCAAGGTGTATCGGGGGCTGCAAGCCTATCTGACGGGTGCCGGGTTCCGCACCCTGGCGGCGAGCCTGGCCTTGCTCGCGAGCGACCGGCCCTGGCCGGATGGACCCGAGATGCCGGGCTTCGCGGCGGCGCGGCTCGCGGCGCGGCTGCGGACCGTGCGGCGCGCCGGGCGGGGGATCGCCGCCCTGCCGGTGCCGGCGCTGCACGAGCTGCGCAAGGACTGCAAGCGGCTGCGCTACACGGCGGAGTTCTTCCAGCCGCTGTTCGGGGCGAAGCCCTCCCGCCGGTTCCTGCGCGCCCTGGCTGACCTGCAGGAGGAGCTGGGCCTGCTGAACGACGGCAGCGCGGTCGGCGGGCTGATGGCGCAGCTGGGCCGGTCCGAGCGCGGCTATGCGGCCGGGCTGGCGGAGGGGTTCACCGCGGCACAGTCGAACGCCGCGCGCAGCCGGATCGTGAAGGCGTGGCGGGACTTCAGGGCCGTGAAGCCATTTTGGCCCGACGTGCCCAGGCCGCCCCGGCCCAAGCCGCCCGCGCCTGTCGGGGCACCTCCGCCGGACTGAGGAGTTGCGCCGGCTTGTCGGGACGGGCTAGGCGTAGCGGAGATCAACTTGTTGGGTCCGGATGAAGTCACCCCGGCGCATCTTTCGTCCATCCTCCTCCACCTGGTCCAGCCGGGCCGGCAAAGCCGTGCTCGGCTGGCTGGCTGCGAGCGTGGTGGTGGCCGGCGTCATCGGGATCGGCTGGTCATCGGACCTGTTCGGCCGCGCCCCGGGCGGGCCGGAGCGCCTGCAGGCGGAGCCGAACCAGGTGGCGGTGATCGACGGTGACACGCTGCGGCTGGGCGGCCGGGTGATCCGCCTGGCCGGGATCGAGGCGCCGGTGCGCGGCGACCTGTGCCGGGGCGGCACCGATTGCGGCGGGGCGGCGACCATGCTGCTGGCCGGGCTGGTGCGCGACCGCCGGATCGACTGCCGGCTGGCCGGGAATGACGGCATGGGGCGGCCCTATGGCGCCTGCGACGTGAACGGCACCGACCTCAGCAGCGCCGTGGTCGCCAGCGGCTGGGCGCGGGCCCGGCCGGATGCCCCGGCGCTGGCGGACCTCGAGCTGCGCGCCCGCAAGCAGGGCGCCGGACTCTGGGGTGACGCGAGCCGTCGCTAGATGTTGCGGGTGCGAAGGTTGCGTTAATGTCACCGCCGCCATAATTTCGCCAGGAAGCACCGCGGGCTGGGCCGGGCCGTCCGACCAGCCAGAGAGCGGCAGGCTATAATGGGGTGAACAAGGCATGAGTGGCACGAACACCGGGTCGATGACCCTGACCATGGACGGCTCCGACAAGTCCCTTGCCCTGCCGCTGCGCCCCGGCACCATCGGACCGTCGGTGGCCGACATCAGCAAGATCAACGCCACCTTCGGCGTGTTCACCTTCGATATCGGCTATGGCATGACCGCGGCCTGCGAGAGCAAGATCACCTACATCGATGGCGACGAGGGCGTGCTGCTGCACCGCGGCTATCCCATCGACCAGCTGGCCGAGAACAGCTCGTTCCTCGAAGTCGCCTATCTGCTGCTCAACGGCGAGCTGCCCGGCGCGGCCGAGAAGGCCGAGTTCGAGAAGGGCGTCATGCACCACACCATGCTGCACGAGCAGCTGCGCCGCTTCTACGACGGCTTTCGCCGCGACGCGCACCCGATGGCGGTGCTGTGCGGCGTGGTCGGCGCGCTCAGCGCCTTCTACCACGACAGCCTGGACATCACGAACGACGAGCACCGCCGCATCAGCGCCTTCCGCCTGATCGCCAAGCTGCCGACGATCGCCGCCTGGGCGCACAAGTACACCATCGGCCAGCCCTTCATCTATCCGCGCAACGACCTCAGCTATGCCGCGAACTTCCTGCACATGGTCAACGCGGTGCCGGCCGAGGACTACAAGGTGAGCCCGGTGCTGGAGCGCGCCATGGACCGCATCTTCATCCTGCATGCGGACCACGAGCAGAACGCCAGCACGAGCACGGTGCGCCTGGCCGGCTCCACCGGCGCCAACCCCTTCGCCTGCATCGCCGCCGGCATCGCCAGCCTGTGGGGCCCCGCCCATGGCGGCGCCAACGAGGCGGTGCTGAAGATGCTGGACGAGATCGGCTCGGTGGACAACATCCCGGCCTTCATCACCAAGGTGAAGGACAAGTCGAGCGGCGTGCGCCTGATGGGCTTCGGCCATCGCGTGTACAAGAACTACGACCCCCGCGCCAAGATCATGCAGGAGACCTGCCGCGAGGTGCTGGCCGAGCTCGGCATCAAGAACAGCCCGACGCTCGACATGGCGATGGAGCTGGAGCGGATCGCGCTGAGCGACGATTACTTCATCAGCAAGAAGCTGTATCCGAACGTTGATTTCTATTCGGGCATCATCCTGAAGGCGATGGGCTTCCCGACCAGCATGTTCACCGTGCTGTTCGCCGTCGCGCGCACCGTGGGCTGGATCAGCCAGTGGAAGGAGATGATCGAGGATTCGACGCAGCGCATCGGCCGCCCCCGCCAGCTCTACATCGGGCACGCCAAGCGCGACTTCGTGCCGATGGAAAACCGCTGAGGCCAATAGCCGGCCTGGCGTTCGTGCCAGGCCGGCAGCCCATAACGGCCGTCATGGAGTGATCAGCGGCGCGTCTCGACCCGCCACGAGCAACGCCGGAACACCCATCGGGCGGCGTCAGACCGGCAACCCGGGCGCCAGGTCCGGCCGGTCCGTGATCAGCCCATCCACGCCCCAGTCCATCAGCCGCCGCATCTCCGCCGGGTCGTTCACCGTCCACGGGATCACCGACAGCCCCAGGCCGTGCGCCTTGGCCAGCAAGGCCGGCGTCAGCTCCTCCCAGTAGGGCGTCCAGGTGCCGCCGCCTTCCGCCGCGATCGCCTCGGGCGGTGAGGCCGGGGCATCGAGACCCCACCACAGGGCCGGGTCGGCGATGGTCTCCGCGCGCGTCAGCCAGCCGCAGGCGATCTCCGGACGGATGCGCCGGGAATGGCGCGGCGCCCGCCAGTCGAAGCTCTGGATCGTCACCCGGCCTGCCGCCCCCGCCGCATCCACGGCGGCCAGGGTGCGCTCCACCATCTCCTCGGCCGGCACCGTCCAGTCCGGCCGGTCCGGCTGCAGCTTCAGCTCGATGTTCCAGCCCACCCGCCCATCCAGCGCCAGCACATCCACCAGCCGCGGGATGCGGGCGCCATCCTGCGGCACCTGGTCGGGGAACTTCAGCGCCGTGGGGCTGCCGGGCAGGATGCGGCCCACGTCGTAGTCCTGCGCCTCCTCCCAATCCATCTTCCGCAGCAATGGCCCGGCCCCGGTGAACCAGTTGTTGCCCGGCGTGCGCGCAATGTCCGGGTTCAGCGCCAGGTCGTGGTGCACCACCACGGTGCCGTCACGCAGCACGCCCACATCCAGCTCGAACCACCGCAGCCCCATGGCGATGCCGGACCGGAAGCCCTCGACGGTGTTCTCGGGGAACAGGCCGCGCGCGCCGCGATGGCCCTGGAGCTGGAAGGGTCTGGTCATGCCCAGGCTCTTGCCGCCTCGCTGTGGCCGGGTCAATAAGGCCGCATGAACGACCGTATCCTGGGCGTGCTGGGCGGCATGGGGCCGCTGGCCAGCGCACACTTCATGCTGCGGCTGACGCTGCTGACCCCAGCCGGATGCGACCAGGACCACATCCCCGCCGTGCTGTGGTCGGACCCGCGCATCCCGGACCGCGGGGCCGCCCGCACCGGCACCGGGCCGGACCCGCTGCCGGCGCTGATGCGCGGCGTCCGCGGGCTGGAGGCAGCGGGCTGCGGCGCCATCGTCGTGCCGTGCAACACCGCGCATGGCTGGATCACGCAGATGCGCGCCGGCACCGTGCTGCCGATCCTGGACATCATCGACGCCGCCGCCGCCGACCTGCGCCGCCAAGGCATCATGAGCGGCACCATCGGCATCATGGGCACCGCGACCACGCTGGCGATGCGGCTGTATCAGGACCGGCTGGCCGCGCAGGGCTGGACCACCATCGCGCCCGATGCCGATGAGATGGCCCGGCTGGTCACGCCCGCCATCGCCGCCGTGAAGGCGAACCGGGTGCAAGCCGCCTATGAACCGCTGGCCACCGTGGTGCGGTCGCTACGGTCACGCGGCGCGGCGGCGGTGGTGCTGGGCTGCACCGAGATCCCGCTGGGCCTCCAGGCCGGGCCGTGGGATCGGCTGGGCGTGCCGGTGGTGGACACCATCGACGGCCTGGCCCGCGCCGCCATCGCCTGGGCCCGCGGCAGCTAAGCATCATCTCGCGGGATGCCCTTGCATCCCGCGAGAAAGATGATGCGTCTTCAAGGAGTCCTAAGCAGGCTTCCGTGGCACAAGCCACGAAAGTCTGCTTAGTCTGCGATCGTCCTCACGGAAACGGTCAGGACGTCAATCGCCAGACCAGACATGACTAGACCCGAATCGGCCTGACACCGTCAGGGCAAACCGGGTCTAGCGCCGGCCCAGCAGCACGTCCTTGGCCTGGTTCACCCGCGAGGCCAGCCAGTCCGTGCCGCCGCCATCCGGGTGGGCGGAGCGCATCAGGTGCACCCAGGCGGCGCGGATGTCGCTGTCCGAGGCCCCTTCGGACAGGCCGAGCACCTCGAGGGCCTCGCGCCGGCTCATGCGGCTGGACGGGGCCGACGGGGCCCGAGACCCGCCGCCGCGCCGGCTTTCCTGCCAGTAGCTCCAGGCCAGCGGCCCCAGCAGCACCAGCCCGCTGATGGCCAGCGCCCCCCGCCCGGTGAGGAACAGCAGGGTGGCGATGCTCAGCCCGGCCAGCGCCACCACCCAGGCCGCCAGCCCCTTCAGGCTGGCGACGCTGGCGCGGGAGAAGGCGTTGGCCGCCCACAGCAGGGCGCCCAGGGCGATCAGCCCGAGCGCCAGCGCGATCACGCCTGCTGCAGCCTATGGGCCTGCAGCTTCTGCGCCTCCTGCGCGACCACGGCACTCACGTTGACGATGCCGCGCGCGGTCACGCTGGGCACCACCACATGGATGGGCTTGCTCATGCCCAGCAGCAGCGGCCCGATCGGCAACCCGTCCGCCCCGGCCTTCACCAGGTTGAACGAGATGTTGGCGGCATCCAGCGTCGGCATGACCAGCAGGTTCGCGACGCCATCCAGCCGGCTGTCGCCGAGCATCCGGTCACGCAGGCTCGGCACCAGCGCGGCGTCGGGGTGCATCTCGCCATCCACCTCCAGCTCCGGCGCCTGCTCCCGCACCATCGCCAGCGCCCGGCGCATCTTGCGGGCGCTGTCGCTGTTGCTGCTGCCGAAGCTTGAATGCGACATCAGCGCCACCTTCGGCACCACGCCGAAGCTGCGCACCGCATCGGCGGCCAGGATGGTCATCTCGGCGATCATCTCGGCCGTGGGGTCCACGTTCATGTGGGTGTCGCACACGAAGATGTTGCCCGCGGCCAGGATCATGGCCGAGAGCGCATAGATGCGTGAGACCTCGGGCCGCTTCGGGATGATCGGCAGCAGGTAGGTCATGTGGCGCCACCAGTCGCCGGTGCCGCCGCAGATCGCGGCATCGGCGATGCCGGCGTGCAGCAGCATGGCGGCCGCCACCGTCTGCCGCCGCACGATGCGCCGGGCCGCGGCATCCGGCGGGACGCCCCGGCGGCCCACCAGGTGCTGGTAGCTCTGCACCAGCGGATCGAACATCTCCCGGTCCACCTCCGGGTCCAGGATGCGCACGGCATCGCCCAGCTTCAGCCGCAGGCCCATCTCCTTCACCTTCCTGGCGATGTCGTCGCGGCGGCCGATCAGGATCGGGGCGGCCACCCTGTCGTCCACCAGGGTCTGCACGGCGCGCAGCACCCGCTCGTCATCGCCTTCGCCGAACACGATCCGCTGCGGGTCGCGCTTGGCGGCCTCCATCACCGGGCGCATCAGCTGGCCGGAGCGGAAGACGAACTTCTCCAGCTGCTCGGTATAGGCGTCGAAGTCCTCGATCGGCCGGGTCGCGACCCCGGATGCCATGGCGGCGCGGGCGACGGCGGGGGCGATCTGCAGGATCAGGCGCGGGTCGAAGGGTTTGGGGATGATGTATTCGGGCCCGAACACCGGGGCGGCGCCGCCATAGGCCGCGGCGACCACCTCGCTCGCCTCCACCCGGGCCAGCTCGGCGGTGGCCTCCACGGCCGCGACCTTCATCGCCTCGTTGATCTCGGTGGCGCCCACGTCCAGCGCGCCGCGGAAGATGAACGGGAAGCAGAGGACGTTGTTGACCTGGTTCGGGTAGTCGGTGCGGCCGGTGGCGATGATGGCGTCGGGCCGGGCGGCGCGCACCAGGTCCGGCAGGATCTCGGGGTCGGGGTTCGCCAGCGCCATGATGAGCGGCCTGGGCGCCAGCTTGTGCAGCCATTCCTGCTTCAGCACGCCGGGGGCGGAGAGGCCGAGGAAGATGTCGGCGCCGTCCAGCACGTCACCCAGGCCGCGCGCGTCGGTCTGGCGGGCATAGCGGGCCATGTTCGGCGGCATGTCGGGCTGGCGCCCGGCATAGACCACGCCCTTCACGTCCGTCAGCGTCACGTTCTCGACCTTCAGGCCCATCGTGACCAGCAGGTCCACGCAGGCGAGCGCCGCGGCCCCGGCGCCGCTGGTGACCAGCTTGGCCTCGGCCAGCGTCTTGCCCTGCAGCATCAGCCCGTTGGTGATGGCGGCGGCGACGATGATGGCGGTGCCGTGCTGGTCGTCGTGGAACACCGGGATGTTCATCCGGGCCCTCAGCCGGCGCTCGATCTCGAAGCACTCCGGCGCCTTGATGTCTTCCAGGTTGATGGCGCCGAAGGTCGGTTCCAGCGCGGCCACCACGGTGCAGAACAGGTCCGGGTCCTCGGCATCCACCTCGATGTCGAACACGTCGATCCCCGCGAACTTCTTGAACAGGACGGCCTTGCCCTCCATCACCGGCTTGCCGGCCAGGGCGCCGATGTTGCCGAGCCCCAGCACCGCGGTGCCGTTGGAGATGACGGCCACCAGGTTGCCGCGCGCCGTGTAGTCGCGGGCGGTGTCGGGGTTGGCCTTGATCTCCAGGCAGGCGGCGGCGACGCCGGGCGAATAGGCCAGCGCCAGGTCGCGCTGCGTGGCCATGCGCTTGGTCGGCTCGACCGAAAGCTTACCCGGCGTCGGCAGGCGGTGGTAATCCAGCGCCGCCCTGCGAAAATCCTCGTCCATCGACCAAGCCCCTCCGTTGTCTGACGATTGGATCAGGAGATGCCGGTTGGCAATGCCCCTCCCGATGCCGGCCGCTTTTCGTAGCGGTATTCCGACGAGTTCGACAGGTCACCCAGCGCGCGGGTCTCGCGGCGTTGGTAGCCGCGCTTCGCATAGAAGCCATGGGCGCGGCCGAAGCGGGTGTCGGTCCAGAGCTCGAAGGCCGGGGCGCCGGAGTGGGCTTCCGCGAGGTCCATCAGGCGGTGGGCGAGGCCGGTGCCGTGGTGCTCCGGATGGACATAGACCCGGCAGATCTCCCAGGTGCCGTCGCGGGTCGGCCGCGTCGCGATCATGCCGATGCCCTCGCCGGCGATCCAGAGGGCGCCGCCCCGGGCCGCGAAGTGGCTGGCCAGCGCGTGCAGCTCGGGCTCCTCCGCGTCCACGTGCAGGACACAGCCGGGGTAGTCGGCCCAGCACCTGGTGATGAGGGCGATGAAGGCGGGGGCATCGCTGTCCTGGCCTGGGCGGATGGTGGGGGTCATCTTGGGTGCTTCTGCTTGCTGGGTGAACCACAGAGGCACGGAGGGCGCAGAGGGATCCCGTGAGATGGGACCACGAAGAGCACGAAGGAATACGAAGGTCATATCGAATAGCGCGCAGCGCAAGCTGAACTCCTGCGCTGCGCGCGGCTGTTGGTCTTCCGTCGCATCGTGTCTTTCTTCGTGTTCTCTGTGGTTCATCCTTTCTGCTTGACCGACCGTTCAGCGCAGCGCCGTGCAGAAGGCGATGATCCGGCCGCAGGCCTCGCGCAGCGCGTCGTCACCCGTGGCATACGAGATGCGCAGATAGGGCGACATGCCGAACGCCTTGCCGTGCACCAGCGCCACGTGCTTCTCCACCAGCAGCGCCAGGGCGAAGTCCTCGTCCGTCTCCAGCAGCCGCCCGCCCGCGGTGGTCTTGCCCAGGCAGCCCGCGATGCTCGGATAGACGTAGAACGCCCCCTCCGGCTTGTGGCACTGCACGCCCGGGGCGCGGTTCAGCGCCTCGACCACCAGGTCCCGGCGGCGGCGATACGCCGCCTGCATCTCGCCCACGGCTTCCTGCGGCCCATCCAGCGCCGCCGCGGCAGCGGCCTGGCCCACGGTGGAGACGCCCCCCGAGACCTGGCCCTGCATGTTCACCATCGCCTTGATCAAACCCTTCGGCCCGGCGGCGAACCCGATGCGCCAGCCGGTCATCGAATAGGTCTTGGAGACACCGCACACCGTCAGCACCCGGTCGCGCAGCCGCGGCTCCACCGCCGCCATGGTGGCGTGGGTGCCGTCGAACACCAGGTGCTCATACATGTCGTCCGACATGATCCATACGTGCGGATGCCGCAGCAGCACCTCGGCCAGGCCACGCAGGTCGTCCGCGGTCAGCGCCGTGCCGGTCGGGTTGTTGGGGGAGTTCAGCATCAGCCACCTGGTGCGCGGCGTGATCGCCGCCTCCAGGTCCTCGGGGCGCAGCTTGAAGCCGTTGTTCTGCGGGCAGGCGACGATCACGGGCACGCCACCCACCACCTTGGTCATCAGCGGATAGGCGCCCCAGTACGGCGCCGGGATGATCACCTCGTCGCCGGCATCCAGCGTCGCCATCAGCGCGTCGAAGATCACCTGCTTGCCGCCATTGCCGACCATGATCTCGTCCAGCGCCACGTCCAGCCCGGCATCGCGCTTCATCTTGCGCTGCACCGCCTGCTTCAGCGCCGGCTGCCCGTCCTGCGGCGGATACTTGGTGTCGCCGGACAGCGCCGCCTGATACGCGGCCTCGATGGCATGGCGCGGGCTGTCGAAGTCGGGCTGCCCGATGGTGAGCGCGATCACCTCGATGCCCTGGGCGCGCATGGCCCGGGCCTTGGTGGTCATCGCGACGGTGGCCGCCACCGGCACCGCGTCCAGCCGCCTGGCGAGCGCCGGCATGTCAGTGCAGGCCCTGGCAGAACCGCTGGATGCGCGTGCAGGCCTCGCGCAGGCTCTCCATGTCCGTCGCGTAGCTGATCCGCATGTAGCCCGGGAACATGAAGGCGGTGCCGTGCACGGCGGCAACGCCCTCCTCCTCCAGCAGCGCCACCACGAAATCCTCGTCGGTGGCGATGGCGGTGCCGCCGCGGCTGGTCTTGCCGATGCAGCCGTGCACGGAGGGGAACACGTAGAAGGCGCCCTCGGGCGTGTGGCAGTGCAGGCCGGGTGCCTCGTTCAGCATGGCGACCACCATGTCGCGCCGGGCGTTGTAGGCGGCGACCATCGCGGGAATGGAGTCCTGCGGACCGTTCAGCGCCTCCACGGCGGCGGCCTGGCTGATGCTGCTGGTGCCGCTGGTGCTCTGGCTCTGCAGCTTGTCCATCGCCTTGATCAGCGCCAGCGGGGCGCCGGCATAGCCGATGCGCCAGCCGGTCATCGCATAGGCCTTGCTGACGCCGTTCATCGTCACGGTGCGGTCGCGCAACCTCGGCTCCACCTGCACGATGGTGGCGGGCTCGAAGCCGTCATAGGTCAGCTTCTCATAGATGTCGTCGGTGAACACCCAGACCTGCGGGTGCCGCAGCAGCACGTCCGTCAGCGCCTTCAGCTCGGCCGCGGAATAGGCGGCACCCGTCGGGTTGCAGGGGGAGTTGAGGATCAGCCACCTGGTCTTGGGCGTGATCGCCGCCTCCAGGTCCTCCGGCCGCATCTTGAAGCCGTTGTTCTGGCCGCAGGGCACGAACACCGGGGTGCCGTCCGCCAGCGCCACGATATCGGGGTAGCTGACCCAGCACGGCGTCGGGATGATCGCCTCGTCGCCGGCGTCCATGGTGGCCACCATGCAGTTGAAGATCACCTGCTTGCCGCCGGTGGAGACGATGATCTCCTCCGGCCTGTAGTCCAGCCCGCTGTCGCGCTTGAACTTGGCGCTGATGGCCTCGCGCAGCGCCTTGGTGCCGGCCACGTCGGTGTACTTGGTGTCGCCGGCCTGGATCGCGCGGATCGCCGCGTCCTTCACGTGCTGGGGCGTGTCGAAATCAGGCTCCCCGGCACTGAGGCTGATGATGTCGCGGCCGGCAGCCTGCAGCGCGCGGGCCTTGCTGCTGATGGCGATGGTCTGGCTGGGGCTGACCTTGTCCAGGCGGGCGGCGGTGAGCGACATGCGGGCGGGTTTCCGGTGCAAATGAACGGCGCGGACCATAGGCGGCGGGCCGTTGTTGCACAACCGCCGCAGGCACGATCCCGGCGTCCTCACCCCGCCCGGTCGATCTGCCGGCCCGCAGCCCAGGTCCCCACCGCCCACACACCCAGCAGCGCCGCCGCGACCACCGCCAGGATCACCGTCGCCAGCGCATTCAGCTCCGGCGTGACCCCCAGTTTCAGGGTGGAGAACACCACCATCGGCAGCGTGCTGGCGCCGGGCCCGGAGACGAAGGTGGCGACGACCAGGTCATCCAGCGACAGGGTAAAGGCCAGCAGCCAGCCGGACAGCAGCGCCGGCGCCAGCAGCGGCAGGGTGATGGACACGAAGGCCCGGCCCGGCGAGGCCCCCAGGTCCTGCGCCGCCTCCTCGAGCTCCGTCCCGGCATCGGACAGCCGCGCCTCGATCACCACCGCGACATAGGACAGGCTGACCGAGATATGCGCCAGGGTGATGGTGAGCGCGCCCCGCCCCTCGGGCCAGCCGAACAGCTGCTCCATCTGCACGAACAGCAGCAGCAGGCTGAGCCCCACCAGCACGTCCGGCAGCACCAGCCGCGCGCCGAGCAGGGCGGCGAACACCCCCCGCCCCGCGAACCGCCCGAACCGCGCCAGCGCATAGCCCGCCCCCAGCCCCAGAACCGTGGCGGCCGTCGCCGAGATCGCCGCGATGCGCAGCGAGAGCCCGGCGGCGCGCAACAGCGCCTCGTTCTGCCACAGCGCGCCATACCAGCGCAGCGAGAACCCGCTGAGCACGGTGGTGAGGCGCGACGGGTTGAAACTGGTGGCGACCAGCAGCAGCACGGGAATGTAGAGGAAGGCGTAGCCGAGCCCCAGGCAGACCGGCAGGAACCAGCCCCGCCTCATCCCCGGCCCCTCATCCCCGGCCCCGCAGCAGCATCATGGGCAGCAGCAGCCCGGCCAGCAGCGCCGTCGCCACCGCCGAGGCCATGGGCCAGTCGCGGTTCGAGAAGAACTCGTTCCACAGGGCCCGGCCGATGGTCTGCGCCCCCGGGCCGCCCAGCAGCTCCGGGATCACGTATTCGCCCACCGCCGGGATGAACACCAGCGCCAGCCCGGCGGCCACCCCGGGCAGCGAGAGCGGCAGGGTGATGGTGCGGAAGGTGGTCCAGGGCGAGGCGCCGAGGTCCGCGGCGGCATCCTCGATCGCCGGGTCGCGCCTGGAGAGGCGGGCATAGAGCGGCAGGATCATGAACGGCAGGTAGGCGTAGGTGATGCCGATGTACATGGCGAAGTCGGTATAGAGCAGCCGGTATGGCCCCAGCCCCACCAGGCCCAGCGCCGCGTTGATCCAGCCCTCGTCCCGCAGCAGCCCGATCCAGGCGGTGACCCGCAGCAGGAAGCCGGTCCAGAACGGCAGCATCACCAGCAGCAGCAGCAGGCTGCGCCAGCGTTCCGCGGCACGGGCGATGCACAGCGCCATCGGGTAGCCGATGAGCAGACACAGCGCCGAGGACACGCCCGCCACCGCCAGGCTTTTCAGCGCGGCGTCGAGGTAGAAGGCGTCCTCCGTCATCGCGGCGTAGTTCGCGGGGTCGGGCTCCTGCAGCAGCGGCGAATAGGGGGGCACGCCGGGCACGCTGGTGCTGAACGACAGCGCGGCGACGATCAGCACCGGCACCGCCACGAACAGCAGCAGCCAGAGCCACACCGGCACCAGCAGGGCGGCCCGCCTCATGACGCCCGCCTCACGAGGCCAGCAGCACGCAGGCCTCGGGCGCCCAGGCCACGATGGCCGCGTCGCCCGGCCGGGGCATGTCACCGGCGCCGTGCCCGAGCGGCCGCGCCACCATCAGCACGGCGCCGCCCTCCAGCTGCACGGCGATGTCGGCGGTGTCGCCGCGATAGGTGACGCCGGTGACGGTGCCGGCGGCGCGGTTCGGGCCATCCCCGCCCAGATGCAGCCGCTCCGGCCGCAGCGCCAGGTGCAGCGCGGTGGGGGCGGGGGCCGGGCCGCGCGCCTGCACCGGGCCCACGCCCGCAACCTCCAGCACCGCATCCGGCCCGGCCTGCCGCACCGTCGCCGCCAGGATGTTCGCGCCGCCCATGAACCCGGCCACATAGCGCGTCGCCGGCCGCTCATAGATCTCGGCCGGGGTGCCCACCTGCTCCAGCCTCCCCTGGTTCAGCAGCCCGATGCGGGTCGCCATCGCCAGCGCCTCGTCCTGGTCGTGCGTCACCAGCACGAAGGTGGTGCCGGTCTCGCGCTGCACGCGCATCAACTCGTGCCGGGTCTGTTCGCGCAGGGAGCGGTCGAGCGCGGACATCGGCTCGTCCAGCAGCAGCAGGCGGGGGCGGGGCGCCAGGGCGCGGGCCAGCGCCACCCGCTGCCGCTGCCCGCCCGAAAGCGCGTCGGGCCGGCGCCCCGCGAACTCCGAGAGCCGCACCAGGGCCAGCAGCGCGGCGACGCGGGCGGCGATCTCGGCCCGGCCCACGCCCTGCCGCCGCAGCCCGAAGCCGACGTTGTCGGCCACGCTCATGTGCGGGAACAGGGCGTAGGACTGGAAGGTGGTGTTCACGGGCCGGCGGTGCGGCGGCAGGTGGGTGATGTCCTGCCCGCCCAGCACCACCCGGCCGGCGCTGGGGGCGATGAACCCGCCCAGCGCCCGCAGCAGCGTGGTCTTGCCGCTGCCGGAGCCGCCGAGCAGCACGAACATCTCCCCGGCGGCGATGGACAGGTCGATGCCGTCCAGCGCCAACACCGGGCCATAGCGGATGACGAGCCGCTCGATCTCCAGATGGGCCAAACGGGTGTTACTGGCCGGCCTTGAAGCGCGCCCACATGCGGGTGCGCGCCCGGTCCGCGGCTTGCGGCGCCGCCTTCACTGTGAAGAAGCGCGCCATCGCCGCCTCGGGCGGGAACACGTTGGCGTCGTCGCGGATGGCGGGCTGCACGCTGGCCAGGCTGGCGGGCACGGCGTTGGCGTAGTGCACCTGGTTGGTGATGGCGGCCATCACGTCGGGACGCAGCAGGTAGTTGATGAGCAGCATGGCATCCGCGGCATGCGGCGCGTCCTTCGGCACCGCAAGCATGTCGAAGCTCAGCTGGGCGAACTCCTTGGGCGCCACATACACCACCGGCTTCTGCCCGGCCTCGCGCGCCCGGCCGCTGGCCTGGATCACGTCGCCGGAATAGGTCATGGCGAGGCAGGTCTGGCCGCCCGCCAGCGCCTCCACCGCGCCGCCCGAGGCGAAGGTGCGGATGTAGGGGCGGATGGCCATCAGCGTCTTCTCCACGTCGGCCAGGTCCTTGGCCTCCGTGCTCTCCGGGTTGCGGCCCAGGTAGCGCAGCACGCTGGGGATGGTGTCGATGGCGCTGTCCATCAGCGTGATGCCGCAGGGGGCCAGGCGCCTGGCGTTGGCGGGCTTCAGCAGCAGGTCCCAGCTGTCGAGCGGCGCATCGGGGGCCAAGGGCTTGATGAGGTCCGGGATCAGCCCGAGCCCGATGGTGCCCCACAGGTAGATGGCGCCATAGACGTTGCCGGGGTCGCTGCTCTGCACCCGCTGCATCAGCCGGGGGTCCAGGTTGCGCAGGTTCGGGATCTTGCTTTTATCCAGCGGCAGCAGCGCCTTGGCGGCGATCAGGCGGGAGAAGGTGGGCTCGCTGGTCGGCACCACGATGTCATAGCCGGAGCGTCCGGCCAGCAGCTTGCCCTCCAGCGTCTCCAGGCTGTCATAGACGTCGTACTGGACCTTGATCCCGGTCTCGGCGGTGAACCGCTCCAGCACCTTGGGGTCGATGTAGTCGCTCCAGTTGTAGAAGTTCACCACCCGGTCGGCGGGCGCCTGCGCCCGAACCGGGGGCGCACCCGCGAGGCCAAGCAGCAGGATCAGGGCGAGGACGTGGCGCATGCGAGGTCTCCGGGCGGCTGGTTGCCTAGTGGTCCAAACCTAACGCTCGACTCCCGAGCGTTAGGGCCATTTGGCCACCAGATAAGGCTAGTGGTGCGAATCTGACGGCTCTTTCCGTCAGATTCGCACCACTAGGCTAGCGGGGGGGTTCCGGGTTTGAAAGACCGGGGGCGGGTGCAAGCCCTGGTGGCGCCGGGTCGCGCCCGTCCTGGAGCGCCAGGGTCAGCAGCGCGCGCTCCATGGCGCGGGCGAGGCCGCCGTCATCGGCCGTGGCGGCGGTGCCGACGCCCTGGTCGAACCGGTGCTGCAGATGCGCCTGCTGCGCCCGCAGCCCGGCAGCCTCGGTCAGCACCGGGCCGATCAGGAACTGCCGCGCGCGCCAGGCCAGGGGCCGCACCAGGGGCCGCACGCCGCGCCACCCCAGGCCGAGCACCCGCCGCGCCACCCGGGGCAGGCGGATCGCGGCAAGCCCGGGCGCGGCCGGTGCCGGCAGGATGATGGCGGGTTCGGGTTCGGGTTCGGGTTCGGCGCAGGCAGCGGGGTCGCCTGCTTCTCCGTCAGAGCCTCGACCTCGGATTCCAGCGTCTGGATCAGCGCCAGCCGCGCCGCCGCCAGCGCCTCGGTGGCGGCCAGCGTCGCATGCAGGGCGCTGTCCCACTGGGTGTAGTGGTCGAACACGTTGGGCGGCACCTGGAAGTGCCGGGCCAGCGCGGCGTGTTCCTCGGCCAGGTAGAACCGGTTGAGCCCATCGAACCACACGAACCGATAGCCCGCCGCCAGCAGCGCCGGCTCCCATGCGTGGTCGGAGGCGGTCTCGCTGTTCGGCCGCGTCGCCTCCAGCAGCACGATCCAGGGCCGCGTGAGGGTGAAGTCGGCGCCGGCCAGCACCGCGGCCTCGCCGCCCTCCACGTCGATCTTGAGGAAGTGGACGGGGCCATCCCCGAAGGTCCGGCACAGCTCGGCCAGGGTGGTGACCGGCACGTCCAGCGCCTCCACCGCCGCCCCCTGCCCGGCATGGCGCGCGGCCTCCGCGGCGTCCAGCGTGGAAAGCCCCGTCTGCCCCGCGGCGACCACCCGGTGGAAACGGCGCGTGCCCGCGGTCTCCGCCACGGCCGCCTGCACCACCATGTCGCCCGGGCGCGCCAGGCGCAGCTGCTCGGCGACCTCCGGCAGCGGCTCCACGTTCAGCCCGCGCCAGCCCCGGTCGTAGAAGGCCCGGGTCACGCTCAGCGCGGTGGGGTCGGAAGCGCCGATGTCGATGTAGCGTCCTGTATCCGGCACGGCCTGGTGCAAGGCGCGCCACAGCATGACGTCCTCGAGGTTCTGGGCATAGGAGATGAAGCGGTCGGCCGGCATGGGCGTCGTTGTGCGGGGGAAGGATGGACGAGGCAAGACGAAGACGGTATCCGCAACCACGGATTTTGCACGGACCCTCATGCCCACAGCCCTGATCACCGGCGTCACCGGACAAGATGGCGCCTACCTGGCGCAGCTCCTGCTGGGGAAAGGCTACCGCGTCGTCGGCCTGATGCGCCGCAGCGCCAGCTCCGACGTGATCGGGGAGCGGCTGCGCTGGCTCGGCATCCTGGACCAGGTGGAGCTGGTGGACGGCAACCTCACCGACATCAGCAGCCTGATCCGCATCATCCAGGCCTGCAAGCCGGACGAGATCTACAACCTCGCCGCCCAGAGCTTCGTCGCCGCCTCCTGGCAGCAGCCGCTGCTGACCGGCAACGTGACGGCGCTGGGCGCCGGCAACGTGCTGGAGGCCGTGCGCCTGGTGCGGCCCGAGGCGCGGGTCTATCAGGCCAGCAGCTCCGAGATGTTCGGCCTGATCCAGGAGCCGGTGCAGTCCGAAAAGACCCCGTTCTACCCGCGCAGCCCCTATGGCGTGGCCAAGCTGTATGCGCACTGGATGACGGTGAACTACCGCGAGAGCTTCGGCCTGCACGCCAGCTCCGGCATCCTGTTCAACCATGAGAGCCCGCTGCGCGGCATCGAGTTCGTGACCCGCAAGGTGACGGACGGCGCCGCCCGCATCAAGCTGGGCCTGGCCAGCGAGCTGCCGCTGGGCAACCTGGAGGCCACGCGCGACTGGGGCCACGCCCGCGACTACGTGCAGGCCATGCACCTGATGCTGCAGCAGGAGCGCGCCGACGACTACGTGATCGCCACCGGCGTCACCACCAGCATCCGCGACCTGTGCCGCCTCGCCTTCGCACACGTGGGCCTCAACTACGAGGACCACGTGAAGGTCGATCCGCGCTTCATGCGCCCGGCCGAGGTCGAGGTGCTGCTGGGCGACTCCACCAAGGCGCAGACCGCGCTGAACTGGAAGCCGACCACGCCGCTGGCCGACATGGTCTCCGAAATGGTCGACGCCGACCTGGCCCGGCACCGGGCCCGCCAGGCCCGCTGAGCGGCGCGCCGACATGCGCGTCCTGGTGACCGGCGCCGGCGGCTTCGTCGGAACGCACCTGGTGCCGCAGCTGCAGGCCGTGCACCAGGTGCTCTCACCAGCCTTCGACATCACCGACACCGCCGCGGTGCAGGCAGCGCTCGAAGCGCACCGGCCGGACGCCGTGATCCACCTGGCCGCCATCGCCGCGCCCATGGAGGCCCGCCGCGCGCCGGACCGCGCCTGGGCCGTCAACCTGCACGGCACCCTCACCCTGGCGCAGGCCATGCGGGACCAGGTGCCAGGCGCGCTGCTGCTGTTCGTCGGCACCGCGGATGCCTATGGCACCTCGTTCAAGTCCGGTCTGGCGCTGGACGAGACCGCCGCCCTGGCGCCGCAGAACACCTACGGCGCCACCAAGGCCGCCGCCGACCTGGCCCTGTGCGCCATGGCCGCGGAAGGGCTGCGGGTGGTCCGCGCCCGGCCGTTCAACCATACCGGGCCGGGCCAGACCGATGCCTTCGTGGTGCCGGGCTTCGCCAGGCAGGTCGCCGGGATCGCCACCGGCCGCACCCCGCCCGTGCTGTCGGTCGGCGCGCTGGATGCGGCGCGCGACTTCCTGGACGTGCGTGACGTCTGTGCCGCCTACGTCGCCTGCCTGGAGGCCGACCTTGCGCCGGGCACCATCCTCAACATCGCCTCCGGCCAGGCCCGCCGGGTCGGCGACGTGCTGCAGTCCCTGCTCGACCTGGCGGGCGTCGCGGCCGAGATCCGCATCGACCCGGCCCGTCTGCGGCCCAGCGACATCCCGCGCGCCCTGGGCAACGCCGGTCTCGCCCGCGCCCGTCTGGGCTGGGCCCCGCGCATCGCCTGGGAGACGACGCTGCGGGACGTGCTGGCGGACTGGATGGAGCGCGTGGCCGCTACTTGAGGCCCAGCAGCTCCTGCTTCAGCTCCTCGGCCGGCGGGTGCGCGCCGATGAAGCCTTCCAGCAGGTGGTACGCCAGGTCCCGGTTGGCGAAATCCGCGATCACGCGCTGGTTGGCATAGACCCGCACCCGGCCATCGGTGAACACGTAGGTGGCCGTATCGCCCACCGCGACGGCCGGGGCGGCGGCCACCAGGGCCTCGAAGTCCTTGGCATCCGCCGGGTCACAGCCGCCATTGCCGCAGTTCTTCTGCTCCCCGGCGCGATACTGCGCCTCCACCTGCGCCTTGGTGGCGGAGTGCAGGAACTGGATCAGGATGACCTTGGGCCCCTTGGACGCCAGGATCGCCGGTCCGCTGTTGCTCTTCTGCGCCACGTACAGCCCGGCCACATAGGCGCGGATGTTGAGCACCGTCAGCGTGCGCAGCCCGATGCCGTTCAGCACCAGGGACTGCCCCTCCACGGGATAGCTGTCCGGCAGCGTCGCACCCGCCAGGGTGGCGGCCCCGGCGGGGGCGGCCAGCGCGGTCAGCACCAAGGCGATCCGGAACAATCCACCCATCAGAACAGACCCTCCACCATCCCATCCGCATCCAGCCGGATCGCATTCGCCGCCGGCACCCGCGGCAGGCCCGGCATTGTCATGATGTCGCCGCACACCGCCACCACGAAGCCCGCGCCGGCCGAAAGCCGCACCTCCCGCACCGGCAGCACGTGTCCCTCGGGCGCACCCATGCGCGTGGGGTCGGCGCTGAAGCTGTACTGGGTCTTGGCGATGCACACCGGCACATGCCCGAACCCGGCCGCCTCGAACGCCGCCAGCCGCTTGGCGACCGCATCCGGGATGGACACGTCGGCCGCATGGTAGATCTCCCGCGCCACGGTCCGCAGCTTGTCGGCGAGCGGCATGTCGTCGGGATACAGCGGCGCATAGCGGGCGGTACCATCCTCGATGCGGCGCAGCACGGCGCGGGCCAGCTCCGCGGCGCCGGGCCCGCCGTCGGCCCAATGGGTGCACAGGATCGTCTCGATGCCGCGCAGAGCCATGGCGTCTCGCACCACGGCGAACTCGGCGGGCGTGTCGGAGGTGAACTGGTTCAGCGCCACCACCACCGGCAGGCCGAACTTGCCCATGTTCTCCACGTGCCGCTGCAGGTTCACCAGGCCGCGCGCCACGGCAGCGGTGTCCTCCCGCGAGAGGTCCGCCTTGGCCACGCCGCCATGCATCTTCAGCGCGCGCAGGGTCGCGACCACCACGGCGCAGCTCGGCGCCAGCCCGGCGGAGCGGCACTTGATGTCCAGGAACTTCTCACCGCCCAGATCCGCACCGAACCCGGCCTCCGTCACCACCACGTCCGCCAGGCTCAGCCCCAGCCTGGTGGCCACCACGGAGTTGCAGCCATGCGCGATGTTCGCGAAGGGACCGCCATGCACCAGGGCCGGGCTGCCATCCAGCGTCTGCACCAGGTTGGGCGCGAAGGCGTCGCGCAGCAGGGCGGCCATGGCGCCATCCGCATCCAGGTCCCGCGCCAGCACGGCGGAACCGTCGCGCCGGGCCGCGACCTGGATGCGGCCGAGGCGGTCCTGCAGGTCCGCGAGGTCCGTGGCGAGGCAGAACACCGCCATCACCTCGCTGGCGACGGTGATGTCGAACCCGTCCTCGCGCGGGCTGCCGTTCTTCATGCCGCCCAGGCCGCTGACGATGCCGCGCAGCGCCCGGTCGTTCATGTCCAGGCAGCGGCGCCAGGTGATGCGGCGCGGGTCGATGCCCAGGGCGTTGCCCCAGTACAGATGGTTGTCGAGCAGCGCCGCCAGCAGGTTGTTGGCCGAGGTGATGGCGTGGAAGTCGCCGGTGAAGTGCAGGTTGATGTCGTCCATCGGCGCCACCTGCGCCCGGCCGCCGCCCGTGGCCCCGCCCTTCATGCCGAAGCACGGCCCCAGGCTGGGCTCGCGCAGGCAGATCATCGCGCCGCGCCCGCCGGGGGTGCCGATGTGGTTCAGCGCATCGCCCAGGCCGATGGTGGTGGTGGTCTTGCCCTCCCCGGCCGCGGTGGGGCTGATGCCGGTGACCAGCACCAGCTTGCCCTGAGGACGACCATGGGGCTTCGCCATCTGCGCCTGCACGAAGTCCAGGCCGACCTTCGCCTTGTACTTGCCGTAGGGCTCCACCGCCTCGCCCGGGATGCCCGCCTTCTCGGCGATGGCCCCGATCGGCTGCAGCCGGGCCGCGCGGGCGATTTCCAGGTCCGTGGACATCAGGCGGCTTGCCGCTGCTGGATCCGCATCTCGGACAGCACGTCGCCGATCGCCGTCACGGCGCGCAGCATGTCGTCGGGCCCGATGGCGCCGATGCAGCCGATGCGCATGCTGGGCTGCCTGGTGTTGAAGAAGTTGCTGATCACGATGCCCCGGGCCTTCAGCAGATCGACGAACCGCTGCAGGTCCCATTGCGGGTCCGGCGGGGCGGCGATGTTCATCACGATCGGCCCCTGCAACGCCTGCGGCAGCATGGGCGCCAGCCCGAGCTTCACCACGCCCTCATACAGCACCCGCGCATTCGCCATGTAGCGCGCCAGCCGCGCCGGCTGCCCGCCCTCGGCCTCAAACAGATCCAGCGCCGCATCGAACGACGCGATGATCCCGGCCGGCGGCGTGAAGCGATGGCTGCCCCAGCCCGCCTGCAGCGCATGGGCATACAGCGCGCACAGGTCGAGCGACCAGCTCTGCGCCTGCCCGGCACAGGCCAGCAGCCGGTCGATGGGCGCGACGGTGAACGAGAGGCCCGGCAGCCCCTCGATGCACTTGTTGGACGTGAAGATCACCGCATCCACCGCCGGCAGCCCGGCCAGCGGAAACGGCAGCGCACCCAGGGCGGAGACGGCATCCACGATCACCCGCCGCCCGGCCCGCCCCGCCGCCAGCGCGATCTCTGGGGCATCATGGATGATGCCGGTCGCCGTCTCGCTGTACACGCAGGCGACATGGCTGATGCCGGGATCGGCCTCCAGCAGGCGCTGCACCTCGGCCGGGTCGACGCGGGTGTTCTCGGGTACCGGCATCTCCACCACCACGCGGCCGGCCTCGGTGGCCAGGCGGCGGATGCGCTCGGCATACTGCCCCGTGATCGGCACCAGGATGCGGCCCCCGGGCGCCACGAAGCTGCGGCACGCCGCCTCGATCGCGAAGTGCCCGGAACCCGGCAGCGGCAGGCAGGCGTGCACCCCCTCCGCGCCGCCCGCCACCGCCACCACCCGCTTGCGCACGCGGGCAAAGATGTCGCGGAAATCGTGATCCCAGGGGGCATAGTCCCGCGCGGCGGGGGCACGCACCCGCGGGTCTGTGGTGACGGGACCGGGGATCAGCAGCAGCGTGGGGCTGGGCATTCGGGACTGCGCCTGGCGGTTGTTCGGGGCGCGATCAAGGGACGGAACGCGCGCTAAAGCAACCCCGTATCGCGCATGTCCTTCGCAACCCGCGTCGCGTATCGCCGTGGGGGCCGGGCTTTGCTAGAGTGCAGGCATGAACTCTCCCCTGCCCTTGCCGGACTGGGTGCCCTGGTGGGTCCACCTGGTGCTGTTGCTGGCCGCGCTGCTGTTCGGCCTGCTGTTCCTGATGATGCCGTTCAGCGTGTTCGGCGTGAAGGCCCGGCTGGAAGGCGTGGAGGCGCGGCTGGACGAGATCCAGGGCGAGATCCGCAGCCTCGCCATGCGCCTGCCGGAACCCGCCGAGCTGTTCGGGCCCGGCGACGACTACGTGCAGCCCGATGACCGGGCCCGCGGCCGCCCGCCCATCCCGCCCGCGCCCCGCCGCGCCGACCCCCGGCGCACCACGAGCCAGGCCGGCGGCCGCTCCGAACCTCGCCTCTACTGATGGCCGCGAACCCACCCCGCCGGCGGCCAGGCCGCTGAACCCGATCGCGGCCCCACCCGTCCACCTGGCCCGGCAGCCCGAACGGATCGCCATCCTGGCCGCGCCCACCGAACTGGCCCAGGCCAGCCGGGAACGGCTGATCGCCCGCTACGGCAACTGCGAGATCGCTGAAGCGGAGGTCGTGGTGTCGTTGGGCGGCGACGGCTTCATGCTGGAGACGTTGCACCGCCTGCTGGCGCTGCCGGGCAGCATCCCGGTCTATGGCATGAACTGCGGCTCCGTCGGCTTCATGATGAACGCCTTTTCCGAGGCGGAGCTGCCGGAGCGCCTGGCCCGGGCGCAGGCCGCCGTGCTGCACCCGCTGCGCATGCACGTCATCACCGCCGCGGGTGCCGTGGAGGAGGCGTTGGCGCTGAACGAGGTCTCGCTGCTGCGCCAGCTGCGCCAGGCGGCGAAGATCCGCATCACCGTGGATGGCCGGGTGCGCCTGCCGGAGCTGATCTGCGATGGCGTGCTGGTGTCCACGCCGGCAGGCTCCACGGCGTATAACCTTTCGGCCCACGGCCCCATCGTGCCGCTCACCGCCAACCTGCTGCCGCTCACGCCCATCAGCGCCTTCCGCCCCCGGCGCTGGCGCGGCGCCCTGCTGCCGCACACGGTGGACGTGCTGTTCGAGGTGCTGGAGCGCGACAAGCGCCCGGTGGCGGCCGTGGCGGACTTCACCGAGGTGCGCGATGTCGCCTCCGTCGCCGTGAGCGAGGACCGCAACGTGAGCACGACGGTGCTGTTCGACCCCGACCAGGGGCTGAGCGAGCGCATCCTTGCGGAGCAGTTCACCGTCTGAGCCGGCGCTAACCTTTGAGCAAGGTTTACGGCCTAGCCTTCGTTCATGCGGCTGAAACTGTTTCGCGCACCGACCATTACCGCTGCCATGTCCCAGATCCGCGAGGAACTGGGCGCGGAGGCGCTGATCCTCTCGACCCGCCGCACCGGCACGGGGGTCGAGATCACGGCCGCGCTGGAACGGGCGGTGCCGGTGCTGGCCACGGCCCCGCCGCCGCCGGACCCGGCACAACTGGCCGGGCTGCGCTGGCATGGCGTGCCGGAGGCGCTGGCGTCCGGCCTGGCCGCAGGACCGCTTGAGGAAACCCTCTGCGCCCGCCTGCGCTTCGCGGCCCTGGACCTCAGGCCGGATGCACCGCCGCTGCTGCTGACCGGGCCGCCCGGTGCCGGCAAATCCCTCACCATCGCCCGGCTCGCGACCCGGCTCGTGCTGGAGGGACAGGCGCCGCTGGTGATTTCCGCCGATGCCGACCGGGCTGGCGCGGCCGAACAGCTCGCGGCCTTCACCCGCCTGCTGGGCCTCAGCCTGATCGTGGCGACCGATGCCCTGACCCTCGCCCGCGCCCTGACCCGGCGGCAGAACGGCGCCCCGGTGTTGATCGACACCGCCGGGATCGACCCCTTCAGCGCCGCGCACCAGGCCGCCATCGCCAGCCTCGCCGGGGTCGCCGGCGCGCAATCCGCACTCGTGCTGCCCGCCGGGCTTGATGCCGCCGAAGCCGCGGACACCGCCGCGGCCTTCCGCGCCGGGGGCGCCACGATGATGGTGGCAACCCGCACCGACATCGCCCGGCGCATCGGCGGCGTCCTGGCCGCCGCCGCCGCCGGCCTGGCGCTGACCGAGGCCGGGATCGGGCCCGGCGCCGCCGATGGCCTGGTGCCGCTCACCCCCGCATTCCTCGCCGGCCGCCTGGCCGCCCCGCTCCGGAAGGCCGCCTGATGTCCTCGCCTCGCACCATCGCCATCGCGTCCGGCAAGGGCGGCGTCGGCAAGACCTGGTTCTCCATCACCCTGGCCCACGCCCTGGCCCGGCAAGGCCGCCGGGTGCTGCTGTTCGACGGTGACCTGGGCCTCGCCAATATCGACATCCAGCTCGGCTTCGCGCCACGGCTGGACCTCGGCCATGTCCTGTCTGGCACCACCATCGAAACCGCCATCGAACGCTACGAGCCCGGCGGCTTCGATATCCTGGCGGGCTGCAGCGGCTCCGGCGCGCTGGCAGGGCTCGACCCTGCGCCGCTGGACCAGGTGCTCGGCCTGTTGGCAGGGTTGCGGGGCTACGACCATGTGCTGCTGGACCTCGGCGCCGGGCTGGAGGGGGGCGTGCGGCGAATGGCGGGCTGGGCGGATTCGTTGATCGTGCTCGCAACGCAGGAACCCACCAGCATCACGGACGCCTATGCCACGCTCAAGCTGCATGCGGCCGATCGTCCGGCCGGGGATGCCCGACTCGTGATCAACACGGCATCCAGCCCGGCAGCGGCGGAGCGGACCGCCGCGACGATCCGCCGGGCCTGCGGCACCTTCTTCGGCAAAGCCCCGGCGTGGCTGGGCGGCATCCGACGCGACGCCTGCGTCCCTGAGGCGATCCGCCGGCAGATGCTGCTGCTCACCCGCTCACCCTCCTGCATGGCGGCGCAGGACGTGGACCGCATCGCGCAGGCGTTCTGAGCAAAGGTCTTTGACGAATGGCGGGATTGGCTCATATGCGGGGTCGATGCTCCAGCGAGGGAAGCGGCCTTGATCCAGACCGGCTCCGGCCGAGACCTGCGCGTCGACTTCTTCCGCGGCGTCGCCCTGTGGTGGATCTTCGTCGACCATATCCCCGCCAACTGGGTCGCTCAGTTCTCGCTCCGCAACTTCGCGCTGTGCGACGCCACCGAGATCTTCGTGTTGCTGGCCGGATACGCCGCCGGCATGTCGTATGGCCGCAGCTACAAGCGGGATGGCTGGCTGTATGCCGGCGCCGACGTGATGCGCCGGGCCTGGACGCTGTATGTTGTCCACATCTTCCTGTTCGTGGTGTTCAGCGCCCAGGTGTCCTACTCCGCAACGGCGCTCGACCGGTCGGACTACCTCGACGAAATCCACCTCGACGTGCTGGCGGAGGCACCCTACCGCGCCATGCTGGAGGCGTTGCTGCTGAACTTCCAGCCGGCCTACCTCAACATCCTGCCGATGTACGTGGCACTTCTCGCGTCGTTCGCGCTGGTGTTGCCGCTGCTCAAGAAGCCTTGGGTGCTGCTGGTGCTGTCGGCCGGGTTGTATGTCGCGGCGCGATCCTTGGGGTGGAACCTGCCGTCCTGGACCGATGGCGGATGGTATTTCAACCCGCTGACCTGGCAGATGCTGTTCGTGATCGGCGCCGTGCTGTCGCAGAAGGTGCGGCTGGTCACGATCAACAAACGCTGGGTGGATGCGGGCGCCATCTTCGTCGTGGCGGTCGGGCTGATGCTGGTCTGGCTGGTGTGGCCCAGCGCCGATGTCAGTGCCCGGGTGCCCCGCATCCTGATCCGCACCGTTCTGATGGTGGACAAGGAGGGGCTGCACCCGATGCGCCTGCTGTCCATTCTGGCTCTGACCTGGTTGGTCGCCCGCCTGGTGCCGATCACCGCCTCCTGGCTGCGCAGCCGGTGGGCCTTCCCGGTCATCCTCTGTGGCCAGCACTCGCTGCCGGTGTTCTGCAGCGGCATCTTCCTGTCGTTCCTTGGCCGGCTCGCCATGGAATCGCAGGACGGGTTCTGGGCGGTGCAGGTCGTGGTGAATGTCGCCGGGCCGGTGATTCTGGTCGGGATCGGCGCACTGTCGGCCTGGTATCGGGCGAAGGGCCGGGCTCGTGCGGCCTTGCCAATGATTTCACATGCTGGTAACGCGAAGGTGACATGAACGTGCGCCGATTTCGACTGGCTCTGCTGATCGGATTTGCCTCTTGGGCCGGTTCGGGATGGGTATGCCCTGGTCGAGCCGCATCTCCGGCGCGGGATCTCTGCACCGCCGCAGACGATATCACGGGCGCCGTCTCCTACCTGCCTGAAGTCGCCAAGGTCCTGAAACCCGGCGGCGTTCTGCGCGTGCTCGCGATCGGGTCCGCCACCATGTTCGGTCCCGAGGCCAGCCTGGTGCCTGGCACCCTGGTCAGCCAGGCCATCGCCAGCGGCTCCCAGCCGGTCGTGCCACCCATGAAGCCGATCGTGCACGATGCAAGCGACCGCGCCTTCCCGCGTCAGATGGCCAAGGCGATCGAAGCCGCGGTGCCGACGCTGACCGTCCAGGTCGTCGTGAAAGGCGGGCGTGGCATGACGGCGGCCGACATGCTGACGTTGCTGCGGTCTGAGGTGACGGCTAGCAGCTATCAGCTGGTGCTATGGCAGACCGGCACGGTCGAGGCGGTGCGGAACTCACCGCCGGGGGATTTCGCCCAGGTGCTGTCAAACGGCGTGGAAGCAGTCGAGGCCGCGGGTGCCAACCTGATCCTGATCGATCCGCAATATAGCCGATTCCTGCAAACCAACAGCAACCTCGATCCCTACACCCAGGCATTGCAGCAGACCGCAGCCATGCCGGGCGTCATGCTGTTCCATCGGTTCGAGTTGATGCGCAACTGGGCGAATGACGGCCAGATCGACCTGGAGCGGACACCGAAGGCCGAGCGCCAGCGGGTCGCTGACACCTTGCACGCCTGCCTTGGATCGCAGCTGGCCCGGATGGTGATGGCCGGGGTTCGCCCTTAACCTCTTGGCAAGATTAGCCGGTTATACTGACCTGGTCGCGAAGCTGTGCACGTCGCGAGCTGGATGCGTTGCAACTTCGCACCGTCCTCCAGCATTGGAGGCAGTATGAACGCGACAGCACCGACCCAGGAGACGACAATGCGCGACCATCCCCCGGCGCTGCGCCTTTGGCTTCGCTGCGGCCTGGCCAAGCAGTTCACCAGCACGCTGGCAGAACCCGTGCCGCAGGACATGCTGGATCTGCTGTCCGACTACTCGGGCCCGAACTGACATCCGCCCGGCGAGTGGCCGTCACTCATTCCTCTTGCTATGCACCGCCCGGCAAAGCTGAGGACGGCGGATGAAGATCGATGGCGTAGCCTATCGTACGGTATGGGTTGACGAAACCGACCACTGGTCGATCCGGGTTATCGACCAGACCCGCCTTCCCTGGTCCATCGACATCCTCCGGCTCAGTGATGTTCGAGGCGCGGCTCACGCGATCCGCAGCATGCAGGTTCGTGGCGCACCGTTGATCGGCGCCGTGGCGGCCTACGGCCTGGCGCTCGCACTCCGCCAGGATGCGACCACGGCCGGTATGGAGCAGGCGGCACAGACACTGGCCGCCACCAGGCCGACGGCAGTCAACCTTCGCTGGGCGCTGGAGCGTATGCTGACCCGGCTGCGCAACACGCCCGCCGACAGCCGGGTCCAGTCCGCCTACCATGAAGCGGGGCTGATCGCGGATGAAGACGTGGCGCAGAACCGGTCAATCGGTGCGCATGGGCAAGCCCTGATCGCCGCCGTGGCGGAACAGCGGCCCGGCCCGGTCAACGTCCTGACCCACTGCAATGCGGGCTGGCTCGCGACGGTCGACTGGGGCACCGCCCTGGCCCCGGTCTATACCGCGCACAACGCCGGCGTGCCTCTCCATGTCTGGGTCGATGAGACCCGGCCGCGCAACCAGGGCGCGTTCCTCACCGCCTGGGAACTGGGGAAGCACGGCGTGCCGCATACCGTGATCTCGGACAACGCCGGCGGCCACCTGATGCAGCATGGCCAGGTCGACCTGGCGATCGTCGGCACGGATCGCGTGACCCGCACCGGGGATGTGGCGAACAAGATCGGGACCTACCTGAAAGCCCTGGCCGCCAAGGACAATGACGTGCCGTTCTGGGTCGCGTCGCCGTCCAGCACCATCGACTGGACGGTTTCGGACGGCGTCGCCGAAATCCCGATCGAGGAACGAGATGCTGCCGAGGTCACCACCCTGTCCGGCCGGGGGCTTGATGGCCAGGTGACAACCATCCGCGTGGTGCCCAGCAGCAGCCCGGCCGCCAACCCGGCGTTTGACGTCACCCCGGCCCGCCTCGTCACCGGCCTCATCACCGAGCGCGGTCTTTGTCCATCGACCGAAACCGGGTTGCGGGGCTTGTTTCCGGAGCATGCGCGGTGAAGCGTCTGCTTCCCGTGTTGCTGCTCGGCGCCTGCACGGCGCGGCCCGTGGCAGTCCCGCCCACCTTGGTCGGCGGCGTCACCGCGGACCAACAGGTGCCGGACTATGCGAAGCGCCCCTTCGAGCCGTTCAGCCGTGTGAACGCCATCGCGATCGCGCAGCGTGAATGGCGCGCCTTTGGCAGCCTGGTGGACGATGCCCCGCCAGGCGGCACCATGACACGCAGCGCGCGGCCGGATCAACAGCCTGGCCTGTGGCAGCGGGTGGGGGACTACTGGTGGAGCGGTCAGGATTTCGGGGCGCAGGAGACCGGCTGGACCAGCGTCTACAACGGGTCCGGAACGCCGTATTCCGGCACGGCACCCGCCTGGTCCGCAGCCTTCATCTCCTACATCATGCGCATGGCCGGGGCCGGCAGCGGCTTTCCCTACACGCCGCTGCACGCCGACTACATCAACGCCGCCGCGCGGTCCGAAGGCGTGCTGCGCGCGGAACGGCTGGACAGCTACGCCCCTGTTCCCGGTGACCTCATCTGTTTCGGCCGCCTGAGCGCCCGAGGCTTGAGGTTCGAGGATCTGCCCGCGCCACGCTTCTTCGGCCACTGCGATATCGTGGTCGCCGCCATCCCCGGTGAACTGACGGTGATCGGCGGCAACGTCGCTGCGGCAGTGACCATGAAGCACGTCCCGACCACCCAGCAGGGCCTGATGGCAGGGCCTGACGGGCAGGTGCTGGACAGCCGCTATCCGTGGTTCGTGGCGCTGAACGTGCAGTACAGCCAATGATGCAGCATCAACCCTCCAGCACGTGGCCCAGCGCCTTCAGCGGACGGATGCGGTCGCTGACGATCTTGATGATGGCCAGCAGCGGCACGGACAGGATGGCGCCCTGCACGCCCCAGAGCCAATACCAGAAGATCAGCGCGATCATCACCGCGACCGGATTCAGGGTGAACCGCTTGGCCAGCAGCATCGGCGTGATCATCTCGCCCTCGGCGAAGTGGATCGCCAGATACAGCGCCGGCGGCACCAGGGTGAACCAGGTGGCACCCAGCGTTGCAAGCGCCACGGCACCGAACAGCAGCACCCCGGCCAGCGGCCCGAGGATCGGCACGTAGTTGAAGCAGAACGCCACCACGCCCCACACCAGCGGACCCGGCACGCCGCAAGCCCACATCACCGTGCCGGCCAGCACGCCCACCACGGCATTGATGATGGTGATGGTCAGCAGATAGGCGGAGATGTCGCGCTCGACGGTATCGCCGATCTCGACCGCCTGCTTCTTGTCGCGAAACCGCGGCAGCACCTCAACCAGGCGGCGCATGAAGGTCTCGCCGAACACCAGCATGTAGAACAGGATCAGCAGGGTCTCCAGCAGGTGCGACGCAAAGCCGCTGGCGCCGCCCGCGACCTTGCCGGCGATGTTGCCCGCGATGTTGCCGGGGTCCAGGTTCACCATGTCGGACGGGCTCTTGCTGTCGATGCCCAGCGTCTCGAGGAACGGCCTGGCGCGTTCCAGCATCGGTTGCAGGGACGTCAGCTTCTCCTGCGTGCTCTTGATGAGGTTCGGGATGTCGCGGATGAAGTTGGAGGCCGGGCTCGACAGGATCGCGCCCAGGGCGACGAAGATGCCGAGCAGCATCAGCACCGCCACCAGCGCCCCCAGCGCCTTCGGGACATGGATCCGGGCCAGCAGCCGCACCAGGGGCTGCAGCAGCAGCTTCAGGACCAGTGCAATCACGATCGGCAGCACCACGGCCTGCGCCACGTACAGCACGACGAACACGGCGATCAGGAACAGGCCGCCCAGGAACACCGTCTGCGGGTTGTGCGGCAGCGGCATCTCGTCGTTCGGCGAGGGCGGCGCGGCCGGGACCACGGCGGGCAGGGTGGCGTCCTTCATCGGTTGGCTCCAGGGGTCCATAGAACGTCGCCGCCCTGGTTCAGCCGGCGGCCGAGGACGAAGAGATGGTCGGATAGCCGGTTCAGCAGCCGGATCACCGCCGGGTTCACCTCCTGGCTGCGCGCCAATCGCACCACCAGGCGCTCGGCCCGGCGAACGATGGTGCGCGCCAGGTGCGCATGCGCCGCCGCCGCCGTGCCGCCCGGCAGCACGAAGCTGGTGAGCGCCGGCAGCGCCGCATTCATGGCCGTGATCTCGTCCTCCAGCCGGGCGTTCGGTGCATCGTTCAGCCGCAGCCGGGTGCCGGCCTCGCCGGGCACGCAGAGGTCGGCGCCCACGTCGAACAGGTCGTTCTGGATGCGCGCCAGCATCGCATCGGCCTCGGGGTCCGCCGCGGTGTGCAGGCGCAGCAGGCCGATGGCGGCATTCGCCTCATCCACGGTGCCATAGGCGTCCACCCGCAGATCGTCCTTGTCCACCCGGCTGCCATCGCCCAGCGAGGTCTGGCCCGTGTCGCCGCCGCGGGTCACCACCCGGTCGATCCTGATCATCCGCTATCCCCTACCGGTCGTTCAGACCGAACCTCAAACTCACGTCGTAGTCGAACGGCACCGCAATGCCATTGTTCCGTGCCGGTGTGAAACGCCAGAGCTGGACGGCATCGCGGGCCGCACGGTCGAGGCTGGAGTCGCCGCTGCTGGTGATGATGTCGACGGAGGAGGGCACGCCCGCCTCGCTGACCCGGGCGCGCACCAGCACCAGGCCCTCATGCCCGCGTCGCGCCGCGTCGGCAGGGTATTGCGGCGGCTTGTTGTGGAAGGCGGCGTCCGGCCGCGGCGGGACCACGTTCTTGCCGGTGACGGAGAGCGCCTCCTGATCCTCATCGGCATTGCCCAGGTTCACCGCCGCGAAGGTTTGTGGCGCCTGCGGGGTGGGCGGCGGTGGTTGCGGGGGCGTCGGGGCCGGCGGCGCCTCGGGCTCGGGCTTGGGCTGGGGCGGCGGCGGGCCCTGCTCCCCACGCGGCAGCGGCGGTTCCTCGCGCGGCGGCGGGGGCGGCGGGGGCGGCGGCGCGGGGGCCGGCGGGGTCTCCGCAGGCGGCGCGGGCGGCGGCTGGGCCGCGGCCACCACAGGCCGGCCCTTCATCTGCTCAGCCTGGTCCACCATCTCGATCTCGATCAGCGGCGGGTCCGCCAGCGCCACGCCGTGCCGCCCGGCATCATGCGGCAGCAGCAGCCACACCGCGCCGCCGTGCAGCACGGCCGCCAAGATCACCGCGGCCCAGACCGGCCAGCGGCGCCGGGCCGAGACGACGGGGCGGCCCGGCCTCAAAGCACCAACACGCCCCGATGCTTGGCCTTGCCCTCCGGCTCCACATGGATGGTGACGACCAGGCCATCCACCTCGGCCTTCAACGCCCCCTCCACCCGGTCGCAGATCGAATGCGATTCATCGACGCGCATGGCGCCGGGCACCACCAGGTGGAACTCCAGATAGGTGATGCGCCCGGCATGCCTGGTGCGGAGGTCATGCGCCTCGATCGCGCCGGCCGCGTGCTCGTTCACCAGGCGGCGGATGCGCTCCATGGTGCCGCTGTCCGGCGCCTCGTCCATCAGCCCGGCCACCGAGGCGCGCACCACGCTCAGGCCGGACCACAGCACATGCACGGCCGTGGCGGCGGCAAGCGCCGGGTCCAGCCAGCGCACGCCGGTGAGCAGCACCAGCCCGAGGCCGATGAGGATGCCGACGGAGGTGACGACGTCGGAATACAGGTGCCTGGCATCCGCGGCCAGCGCGGCGGAGCGCTCCGCCCGGCCGGTGCGCGACAGCACCGCGGCCCAGCCGCCGTTGATGGCGGTAGAGATGACCGTAAGGCCCAGCGCCAGCCAGGGCGCGTCCAGCGCGACCGGGTCCCGCAGGCTGACCCAGGCGTGCTGCAGGATGGAGATGGCGGCGACGATGATCAGCGCGCCCTCGATGGCAGCGGAAAAGAACTCCACCTTCTCATGGCCGTAAGGGTGGTTCTCATCGGCCGGCATGGCGGCGTAGGTGAGCGCCCCCAGCGCCATCACCGCGGCGACGACGTTGACGACGCTCTCCAGCGCATCGGAGTACAGCGCGGCGCTGCCGGTCATCCACCAGGCGGTGGCCTTCATGCCGAGCACCACCACGCCGACGCCGATGCTGCCCGCCGCAATCCGCTGCATCCTGTTCACGGCTTCGCTTCCCTGTGCAGCCGCGCTCTTAGAGGACTTCCGCCGCCACCGGAACCGTGCACGCTCATGCCCGCCACGCCAGCAGCCAGCGCTCCAGCCGCCCCAGCACCCAGGCCACCGTGAGCCCCAGCGCCGACAGCACCACGATGCCCGCCAGCAGGTTCTCCGTGTCGTAGAGGTTGCCGGCCTGCAGCACGAAGGCGCCGATGCCCTGCTCCGCCCCGATCATCTCGGCCGCCACCAGCAGGATGATGGCGATGGAGCTGGTGACCCGGAAGCCGCTGAGGATCGCCGGCAGCGCCCCGGGCAGCACGATCTTCAGCAGGATCGCCGTCCGGCTGAGCCCGAAGGCCTGCCCCATGCGGATCAGCCCGCGCGGCAGGGCATCGATGCCGGCGGCGGTGTTGATGACGGTCGGGAAGAACACGCCGAAGCCCAGGGTCGCCAGCTTCGAGCCCTCGCCGATGCCGAACCAGATGATGAACAGCGGCACCAGCGCGATCTTCGGGATCGGGAACAGCGCCGACACCACGGACAGCCCCGGCGACCGCGCCAAGGTCGACAGCCCCACCGCGAACCCCACCGCGATTCCGGCAATGGTGCCGATGGTCCAGCCGATCGCCAGCCGCCGCAGCGAGGCCGAAAGGTTCAGCCAAAGCTCGCCGCTGCGGATCAGCGCCGCCAGGGCGTGGCCGATGGCCAGCGGCGGCGGCAGGAAGCGCGTGTCGATCCAGCCCGCCATGGCGCCGGCCTGCCATAGCAGCACGATCCCGAGCAGCGTGGCCGCCCCGGCCAGCGGATGATTGATGGGCGCGAAGCCACGGGCGCGGAACGGGACCGGGTGCGGTGCGGGTTCAGCCAAGCACCCGCTCCCGCTGCGCCGCCGCGGCATCGTCGCGGATCATGTCCCACAGGTCCCGCTCGATGGCGGCAAGTGCCGGGTCATCGGCCCGGCGCTCGGCGATGGGCTGCTCGATGCGCAGCACGGCGCGCACCCGCCCGGGGCGGCGGGAGAACACGGCAACCTGGTGGCCCAGCCGCACCGCCTCGTTCAGGTTGTGCGTCACATAGATGGTGGTGGTGCCGGCCCGGCCGATCAGCGCGGCGAACTCGTCCAGCAGCAGGGTGCGGGTCTGCGCGTCCAGGGCGGAGAGCGGCTCATCCATCAGCAGGCAGGCGGGCCGCACCGCGAGCGCCCGGGCGATGCCGACCCGCTGCCGCATCCCGCCCGAGAGCTGGCGGGGCCAGGCGCCGGCGAACTCCGTGAGCCCGGTCAGCGCCAGCACCTCGTCCACGCGGGCGCGCCGGTCCTGGCGGGACAGCTTGCCTTCCAGCGGCAGGCCGACATTGCCCGCCACGCTGCGCCAGGGCAGCAGCGCGAAGTCCTGGAACACCGGCGTCAGCGCGTTCAGGCAATCGGGCGCCACCGGCCCCTGCATCGTCACCCGCCCGGCGCTGGGCGCGATCAGCCCGGCGATGATTCCCAGCAGCGTGCTCTTGCCGCAGCCCGAGGGGCCCACCAGCACCAGCACGCGCCCGGCCGGGGCCACCAGCTGGACGTCCTCCAGCACCGTGAGGCCGTCGTAGCGGTGGCCGACGCCCTCCATGCGGATCTCGACGTGCGACTCACTCACTTGATGGGCAAAGCCCCAGTTGCATCCGGACGGGGCAAGGCCCCGATGAACCGCGTGTCCATCACCTCGGCCGGGTCCACCTGCGTCTTGACCAGGCCCTGCGCCACGAACCACCGCAGCTGCGCCGCCACATCCGCCGTGTCCAGCCTGCCGCCCTCGTCGTAATACCCGGCGCCCTCGATGATCTTGGCCCGGCCCTGCGGATCGCCCACGAACACATACTTCTGGATCGGCGCGATCGCCGCCTCTGTCACGGCATCCACCACCGGCTTGCCCGCCGCATCCAGCCGCAGGAAGGCGGCGCGGTAATCCGCCACCCCGTGCTGATAGGCGCGGGCGAAGCGCATCAGGGCATCGGCCCGCTTCTCGATCACCGGGCTGGGCGCGAACACCGCCGTCAGCTGATAGGGCGCCACGTCCCCGGCCCAGGCGATGATGTGCGCCTCCCCGGCGGCGGCCAGCGGCCTGGCCTGGGAGGCGATGGCAATGGTGGCGTCCACCTGGTTGGTGCGCACCGCGGCCAGCATGTTGCCGATGGTCTGCAGCGGCCGCAGCGTCACGGTTTTCAGGTCGAAGCCCTCAGCCTCCGCGATGCGGCCCACGATGTAGTGGAACGAGGCGCCGAACTGGGTGATGCCCATGCTGTGCCCCGGCAGCTTGGCCAGCGTGGTCAGCCCCGCGGCATAGGCGGCGTTCGAGACCAGCACCGCGTTGCCCTCATAGCCCTTCTGCTCGTGCAGCCCGCCGCCGATCACCTTCAGCGTGCCGCGGCCCGCCAGGCTGAAGAACCCGCCGGTCAGTGCGGTGATGCCCACGTCGATGTCGCCGCTGACCGCCGCGGCCGCGATCGGCTGGGCCGCCTCGAAGAAGCGGAAGCTGGCGTCGAGCCCTTCATCCTTGAAGTAGCCGCGCTCCATGGCGAGATACAGCGGCGCCGGGGACAGGGTGTGCAGCAGCCCGATCCGCATGGGCTCGTCCGCCCGGGCCGGCGCAGCGTCGGCCAATGCGGCCACCAGCCCTGATACCAGCATCGCCAGCAATGCCGGCCTACCGAGTTTCCGCACGATCAATCTCCTGCCCGATCGGGCTTGCAATGCCACATCGCTCCCGAATTGGACAGGCAAGCGTGCGGCGGCAGCAATGCGGCGCTGCGCTCGCCACCAGGTCAGACGGCGAAATCCCCGGCTGGAGCCCGGCCGGATGGCCATCTCGCCTTGCACGGGCGCCGGGCCGCCCCCATACCCCGCGCATGGCACCCCCTCTCCTGCTCCTGCAAGACATCCACCTGGCGCTCGGCTCCGCACCGCTGCTGGCCGGCGCCGAACTGGGCGTCGGCGCCGGGGAGCGCATCTGCCTGGTGGGCCGCAACGGCTCCGGCAAGTCCACGCTGCTGAAGGTGGCGGCCGGGCTGCTGCAGCCCGATGGCGGCACGCGCTTCCTGCAGCCCGGCACCACGGTGCGCTACCTGCCGCAGGAGCCGGACCTCAGCGGCTTCACCACCACGCTCGCCTACGTGGAAGACGGCATGGGCCCGAACGACGACCACTATCGTGCCGCCGCCCTGCTGGACCAGCTGGGCCTTACCGGGCGCGAGGAACCCTCGACCCTCTCCGGCGGGCAGCAGCGCCGGGCCGCCCTGGCGCGCACCCTGGCCCCCTCGCCCGACCTGCTGCTGCTGGACGAGCCGACCAACCACCTGGATCTCCCGGCGATCGAATGGCTGGAGACCGAGCTGGCCAGCCTGCGCGCCGGGCTGGTGCTGATCAGCCATGACCGGCGGCTGCTGGAAACCCTGTCGCGCAGCCTGGTCTGGCTCGATGGCGGCGTGACCCGGCGCATCGACCGCGGCTTCGCCCATTACGAGACCTGGCGCGAGGAGATCGAGGCCGAGGCCGAGCGCGACCTGCACAAGCTGGGCCGGCAGATCCAGCGCGAGGAGGACTGGATGCGCTACGGCGTGACGGCGCGGCGCAAGCGCAACGTGCGCCGCGTGGGCGAGCTGCAGGCGCTGCGGCAGAAGAAGCGCGACGCCGGCGGCCCGGCCACGGTGCTGCGCCTGGCCGCCAGCGAGACCGACATGTCCGGCAAGCTGGTCTCGGTCGCGGACCATGTCTCCAAGGCCTATGGCGAGAAGGCGGTGATCGCCGATCTCTCGCTGCGGCTGCTGCGCGGCGACCGCCTGGGCCTGGTGGGGCCGAACGGCGCCGGCAAGACCACGCTGCTCAACCTGCTCACCGGCAAGGACGTGCCGGACAGCGGCAAGATCACCGTCGGCACAAACCTCGCGGTGGTGACGCTGGACCAGCAGCGCGCGGCCCTCGACCCCAACGCCACGCTGTCCGACACCCTCACGGGCGGCGCCGGCGACATCGTGCAGGTCGGCGACCAGAAGAAGCACGTGATCGGCTACATGAAGGAGTTCCTGTTCAAGCCGGAACAGGCCCGCACCCCGGTCGGCGTGCTCTCGGGCGGCGAGCGCGGCCGACTGCTGCTCGCCTGCGCCATGGCCCGGCCCAGCAACATGATCGTGCTGGACGAGCCCACCAACGACCTGGACCTGGAAACCCTGGACCTGCTGCAGGACATGCTGGCGGACTACCCCGGCACCGTGCTGCTGGTGAGCCATGACCGTGACTTCCTGGACCGCGTCGTCACCTCCACCCTGGCCGCGGAAGGCGCGGGCCGCTGGGTGGAATATGCCGGCGGCTACTCCGACATGCTGGTGCAGCGCGGCCCGGCGCAGTCCGAAGCCGTGGAGCGGCGCGCGGCGCTGAAGTCGGCGACGGCCAAAAGCGCCAGCCGCAAGCTGTCGTTCAAGGACAAGCACGCCCTGGAGACGCTGCCGGCGGAAATGGACCGGTTCAACGCGCAGATCGTGGTGGCGCAGCGCAAGCTGGCGCAGCCGAACTTCTACGGGAAGGATCCGGCAGGCTTCGCCCGCGCCACGGCGGCGCTGGAAGAGGCACAGGCGGGGCTAACCGCCGCCGAGGAACGCTGGCTGTCGCTGGAGATGCTGCGCGAGGAGCTGGGGGCTTAAAGCCGGATGGCGTGCACCGAAGCATCATCTCGCGGGATGCCCTTGCATCCCGTGAAAAAGATGATGCGTCTTCAAGAAGTCCTAAGCAGGCTTCTGTGGCACAAGCCACGAAAGTCTGCTTAGAGCCGGAAGGCGTGCACCGAGGCCTTCCCGGCCTCGAACCCCGCCAGAACCTCGCCCAGCGCCGGCAGCGCGGCATCCCGCGGCAGCTCCAGCAGCAGCAGCGCCCCCGGTGCGAACCAGCCGGCCTGGCGCAGCGCCGCCACGGCGGGCTCGGCCAGTGCGGTGCCATAGGGCGGGTCCATGAACACCACGCTGCAGGGCTCGCCGGGTGTCGGCCTGCGCGCATCGGTCGCCAGCACGCGGCACTGCGCCTCCGCCCGGCAGGCCGCCACGTTGGCCCGCAGCGCCGCCACCGCCTCGCGGTCCTGCTCCATGAACACGGCGCGGGCCGCCCCGCGGGACAGCGCTTCCAGCCCCAGCGCCCCGGTGCCGGCGAACACGTCCAGCACCGTCGCACCCTCCAGGGTCGCGCGCCCGGCTGAGACGTTCTGCGCCCAGGGGGCGTGCATCAGCCGGTCGAACAGCGCCTGGCGCACCCGGTCCGCGGTGGGTCGCGTGCCTTCACCCAGCGGCGCGACCAGGGCGCGGCCGCGCCACGTCCCGGCGATTATTCTCACGGCCTGGCCTTCGGCTCCGCGGGCATCTGCTCGCGCAGCACCTTGCCCGGCACCTCGTCCACCCCGCCGCGCTCCAGCACGCCCAGCTGGAACGGGCCGTAGGCCACGCGGATCAGCCGGCTGACCTGCAGGCCCAGGTGCATCAGCACGCGCCGCACCTCGCGGTTGCGGCCCTCGCGCAGCGCCACGGCCAGCCAGACGTTCTCACCCTTCCGCACCTCGACGCTCGCCTCGATGGGACCGTAGCGCACGCCTTCGATCACGACGCCCTGGCTGAGCCGGGCCAGCGCCGCCGGGTCCACGACTCCCCAGGCGCGGGCGCGGTAGCGGCGGATCCAGCCGTTGGACGGCAGCTCCAGCCGCCGGGCCAGCGCGCCGTCATTGGTCAGCAGCAGCAGGCCCTCGCTGTTGAGGTCCAGCCGCCCGACGCTGACCACGCGCGGCAGGCCGGGCGGCAGCGCCTCGAACACCGTCTTGCGGTTCTCCGGGTCCTTGTGGGTGGTCACGAGGCCGTCGGGCTTGTGGTAGCGCCACAGCCGGGTGCGGTCCGGCACGTCCACCACCTTGCCACGCACCTGCACGATGTCGTCGGGCTGGATGAAGGTGGCGGGATGGTCGATGCGGGCACCGTTCACCTGCACCACGCCCTGGATCAGCAGCTTTTCCGCATCGCGCCGGCTGGCGACCCCGGCGCGGGCCAGCCACTTGGCGATGCGCTCGCCCCGCCCCACCTCCGCATCCGGGCTCTCGTCGGTGCCGCTCACCCGCCGGCCGCCGTGACGAAGGCGGCGAAGATGCGGGCATCGGCCGGGTCGATCAGGAACTCGGGGTGCCACTGCACGCCCAGGCAGAAGCCGTAGCGCGGGTCCTCGATCCCCTCGATCACGCCATCCGGCGCCGTGGCGTTCACCACCGCGAACCGGCCCGGCGCCCGCACCGCCTGGTGGTGCGCGGAATTGACCTGCATGGTGTCGGCGCCCGCGATGCGGTGCAGCAGGGTGCCGGGCACCAGGTCGATGCTGTGGCCCGGCTGGTCGCGCGGGTTCGGCTGCTCGTGCTCCAGCGCCTCGGGGATGCTGTCCGGGATGTGCTGCAGCAGGGTGGCGCCCAGCACCACGGCCAGCAGTTGCTCGCCGCCGCAGATCCCCAGCACCGGCATGTCCCGCGCCAGGGCGCCGCGCACCAGCGCCAGCTCGGCGGCGGTGCGCTGCTCCTTCAGGGTCACGCTGGCGTGGCGGGCGCTGTCGCCATACAGGGCCGGGTCCAGGTCGAAGGCGCCGCCCGTCACCACCAGCGCGTCGATGCGGTCCAGCATGTGGGGCGCCAGGCCCGGGTCGTGCGGCAGCGCCACCGGCAGGCCGCCGGCCTGTTCCAGCGCATGGGTGTAGTTGGCGCGCAGGGCGTACCAGGGATATTTCGAGTAGCCGCCCGGCTGTTCGGCATCCAGCGTGACGCCGATGAGGGGCTTGATACGTGCGCTCATGCGGCGTCAGTAGCCCCCTACAGGGATCGGGAGCAAGCAAGCGATGCGGCCGATGGAGCGTGCACTGTCATTGGCCGCCATGGCGACGGCGGCGGGCGAGGTGCCGGTGGGGGCGCTGGTGCTGGGCCCCGGCGGCGAGGTGCTGGCCGAAGCCACCAACCGCGTGGAGCGTGACCACGACGCCAGCGCCCATGCGGAGCTGCTGGCCATGCGCGCCGCCGCGGCCCGGCTCGGCACGCCCCGCCTGCTGGGCTGCACCCTGGTGGTGACGCTGGAGCCCTGCCCGATGTGCGCCGGGGCGGCGGTGCACTTCCGAGTGGGCCGCGTGGTGTTCGGCGCCTACGACCCCAAGGGCGGTGGGGTGGAGCACGGACCGCGCCTGTTCCAGCAGCCGGGCTGCCTGCATCGCCCGGCGGTGGTGGGCGGCGTGGAAGAGACCGCCGCCGGCACCCTGCTGCGCGGCTTCTTCGCGGGGCTTCGCTAGGGAACCTGGACCGGCTTGGCCCGCGCCTCCTCCGCCGCCACGAAGTTGTGCGCCAGCGCGTGATAGACGCCCTCGTGGCAGATCAGCCGCGCCGTGGCGTAGCCGATCATCGAGGTGAGCATCAGCGGCACCACCAGCGCGTGGTCGTTGGTCATCTCGATGACGATGACGAAGGCGGTGATCGGCGCCTGCACCACGCCGGAGAAGTACGCCACCATGCCCAGCACCACCAGCGCCTGCGCCGGCGCGCCGGTGAGCAGCGAGGCGACGCCGCTGCCCAGCCCGGCGCCGATCGCCAGCGAGGGCGCGAAGATGCCGCCCGGGATGCCGCTGACCGAGGAGGCCAGGGTGGCGACGAACTTCAGCAGCCCGAAGCTCTCCGCCGATGACCCGGTGCCCTGCACCAGCGCCCGCGCCTGCGTGTATCCGGTGCCGAACGCCGCGCCGCCCGAGAGCAGCCCGCACACCGCCACCACCAGGCCGCACAGCGCGGCGAACACCACCGGGTGCCGCTTCAGCAGCGCCCCCGCCCGCCCCGGCAACCCGGCGCCGAACAGGATCAGCGCCTTGCTGAACCCCCCGCCGCACGCCCCGCCCAGCACGCCGATCAGCGGCACCGCCAGCAGCCCCTGCCAGCCGCTGCCCAGCATGACGCTGGTGGTGCCGAAATACGTGTAGTCACCCTGCAACGACAGCGCGGTGATGCCGGCGGCGATCACCGCACCCAGGATGATGCCGCTGGTGCGGGCCTCGAAGGAGCGGCTCATCTCCTCGATGCCGAACACGATGCCGGCCAGCGGCGTGTTGAACGCCGCCGCCACCCCGGCGCTGGCGCCTGCGAGCAGCAGCCCGGGCTGGCGGCGCGGCGACAGGCGCCCGATGGCGAACATGATGGAGGCGCCGACCTGCACCGTCGGCCCCTCGCGCCCGATGGAGGCGCCGCACAGCAGGCCGATCAGCAGCAGCACCATCTTGCCCACCGCCACCCGCAGCGAGACGAGCCGCTCGCGCGCCGCCAGGCCGTGCAGGTGCCGGGCCGCGATCACCTGCGGGATGCCGCTGCCGCCGGAGTTCGGGAAGTATTCGCGTGACAGCCAGCAGCACAGCGCGAACCCCAGGGGGCACAGCACCAGCACGGCCAGCGGCATGCGCCCGGCCACCGCCTGCGACACCGACCCGGCCCAGTCCGCCGCCAGCGCCAGCAGCACGGCGGCCAGGCCCACCAGCCCGCCGCCCATGACGAACACGGCCCGGCGTTGCCAGCGGAGGGACAGGGCGCGGGCACGCCGGCGCCGGCGGGGATCAAGGGTGAGGATGCGCATGATCCCCGTTTAGCCGCACGGCGCCCCCAAAGGCCACCCGGGTTCGCCGCAACAGGTGGAGTCCGCCCCCCCCGAACGGCGCTACCCGCCGATGTCCCGCCGGCAGAACCCCTCCGGCCAGCGCACATGGTCCACCGCGGCATAGGCGGCCGCCCGCGCCGCCGCCTGCGTCGCGCCGGTGCCCACGATGGTCAGCACCCGGCCGCCATCCGCGAGCAGCCGCCCGTCCGCCACCCGCGTGCCGGCCTGGAAGATCAGCGCACCCGGCACCGCGGCCGCGGCCTCCAGCCCGTCGATTACCGTGTCCCGCCGCGGCGCCTCCGGGTAGCCTTCGGCCGCCATCACCACGGCCACCGAAGCCTCGGCCCGCCAGCGCAGGTCGAACCGGCCCAGCTCGCCCTCGCAGGCTGCCAGCAGCGCCGGCAGCAGGTCGCTGCGCAGCAAGGGCAGCATGGCCTGGCACTCCGGGTCCCCGAACCGCACGTTGTATTCGATCAGCCGTGCTCCCTCCGGCGTCAGCATCAGCCCGGCGTAGAGGACGCCGCGGAACGGCGTGCCGCGCCGGGCCATCTCGGCGAGGGCGGGGCGGATGAACACGTCCATCGCCGGCAGCGGGTCGAAGCCCGGCACCGGGGTGAAGGCGCCCATGCCGCCGGTGTTCGGCCCCACATCGCCGTCACCCACCCGCTTGTGGTCGCGCGCCGCACCCAGGAAGATGGCGTCCGTGCCGTCGCACAGCGCGAACAGGCTGCATTCCGGCCCGGTCAAGCACTCCTCGATCACCACGGTGGCGCCGGCGCCGCCCAGGCTGCCCTCGGTCATCATGGCGTGCACCGCCGCCTCCGCCTCCGCCTCCGTGGCGGCCACCACCACGCCCTTGCCGGCGGCCAGGCCGTCGGCCTTCACCACGACCGGCGCGCCGCGGCGGCGGATGAACTCGATGGCGGCGTTCGCTTCGTCGAACCGCTCCCACAGCGCGGTCGGGATGCCGGCATCGTCGCACAACACCTTGGTGAAGGCCTTGCTGCCCTCCAGCTGCGCCGCCGCCGCCGTGGGGCCGCAGCAGCTTATGCCGGCCGCCGCCATCGCATCCGCCAGCCCGGCGACCAGCGGACCCTCAGGCCCCGGCACCACCAGGTCGATCCGCTCATCCCGCGCGAACCGCACCAGCGCCTCGACGTGCATGGCAGCGATCGGCACGTTGGTCGCCAGCGCCGCCGTGCCGGGGTTGCCGGGTGCGACGAACAGCCTGGTCAGCAGCGGGGATGCCGCCAGTGCCCAGGCCAACGCATGTTCCCGCCCGCCGGAACCCACCACCAGAACCCGCATCGCTCGCCCCTCTCCGCCATCCCGGGCGCTGTAGCATGGCATGGCCGGTTTCCCGAGAGGCCCGCCGGTTCCCTGCAAAACCGAATGCGCCTACACATGCCGCATGAGCGCCACCCAGGGCACCAACGCCGTGACCAACGTCCCCGAATACACCGTCAGCGAGATCTCCGGCGCCGTGAAGCGCACGCTGGAGGACGCGTTCGGCCGCATCCGGGTGCGCGGCGAGATCACGGAATACAAGCGCTACCCCTCCGGCCACATGTACTTCGCGCTGAAGGACGAGGGCGGCAAGATCTCGGGCGTCGTCTGGAAGGGCACCGTGTCCAGGCTGGGCCTGGTGCCGGAGAACGGGGTGGAGGTGATCGCCACCGGCCGCGTCTCCTCCTACGGCGACCGCAGCAGCTACCAGCTGGTGGTCGAGCGCATGGAATACGCCGGCGCCGGGGCGCTGCTGGCCCGGATCGAGATGCTGCGGGCGCGCCTGGCCGAGGAGGGCCTGTTCGACCACGCGCGCAAGCGGCACATCCCGCTGCTGCCGGCCGTGGTCGGCGTCATCACCTCCGCCTCCGGCGCCGTGCTGCACGACATCCGCACCACCGTGGCCCGGCGCTTCCCGCGCCCGCTGCTGATCTGGCCGGTGCCGGTGCAGGGCGAGGGCGCCGCGCTGAAGATCGCCGCCGCCATTGCCGGGTTCGACGCCATCGCGCCCGGGGGCAAGGTGCCGCGCCCCGATGTGCTGATCGTGGCGCGCGGCGGCGGCAGCCTGGAGGACCTGATGGCCTTCAACGACGAGGCCGTGGTGCGCGCCGCCGCCCTGTGCCGCATCCCGCTGATCTCCGCCGTGGGGCACGAGACCGACCACACGCTGATCGACCTCGCCTCGGACCGCCGGGCCCCCACCCCCACCGCTGCCGCCGAAATGGCCGTGCCGTCCCGCGCCGAGCTGGTGGCGAACCTGGCGCAGGAGACGGCGCGGCTGGCGGGCGGCCTGCATCGGATGACGCAGGAACGTCGGCTGCGCCTCGGCCGCGCCGAGCGCGGGCTGCCGGACCTGCCGGCCCTGCTGGGCGGTGCCCGCCAGCGGCTGGACGACCGTTCGCAGCGCCTGGTGCTGGCGCTGCCGAACCTGCTGGTGGCGCGCCGGGCCGGGCTGGAGCGCGCGGCGCGGCGCATCCCGGACCTGCCGGCCCTGCTGCGCGCCGCCCGGACGGACGCGGCATCCCGCGCCCACCGGCTGCTGCTGGCCCTGCCCAACCTGGTGTCCCGCCGCCGGGCCGCCCTGGCCGCGCAGCGTATGCCGGCGCCGCATGCCCTGGTGGCGCGCGCCCGGGCCGGGCTGTCGTTGACCGGCGCGCAGCTCACCCATGGCTGGCAGCGCAGCCTGACCCGGCATCGAGACGCCCCCGCCCGCCTCCGCCTCTCCCCCGCCCCGCTGCAGGGCGCCCTGCGTGAGGCGCGGGCGCGACTGGAGGGCGCTTCGGCGCGGCTGGACAGCGTGTCGCATACCGCTGTACTGGCACGCGGCTATGCCTTGGTGTTCGATGCGGCGGGCCAGCCCGTCACATCGGTCGCGGGTGTCAGGCCGGGGTCACGGTTGCAACTGCACTTCAAGGACGGCGAGACCGGCGCAACCGCGGACGGGCGCAGCAACCCGGCCCAGGCCCGGCTGCCGTTTTAAGGCCTGGCCCGGGGTTGCCCTGACGAACAGCTAACGGCATTTTCCGCTGCAGCCCGCGGCGCGGGAGGAGGAACGAATGGTCTTTAAGCCCAACTACAATTTCCAGAAGGCCGAGCGCGATCGCGCGAAGGCCGCCAAGAAGGAACAGAAGTCGCGCGACAAGGAAGAGGCGAAGCGGCGCGCCGAGGCCGGCGAGCCCCCGCTGGAGGGGACCGCAGGAGAGACCACGGACGAATCCGGTGCCGACATCACCGACACCGCCCCGTCCGAGACCGGCACAACCGCCGGATCCTCCAGCGCCACCTGAGCTGACCTGAAGCCCGAGTGCCCCGCCCAGCCCCCATGCCGGGGCGGGGCGGGGCACCGGCCCCGTCAGGCCGACAGCGCCACCGGCTCCGTCCGCGCCCGCTTCACCAGCAGCTTGTTCAGCGCGTGCACATAGGCGCGGGCCGAGGCGACGATGGTGTCGGTGTCCGCCCCCTGCCCGTCCACCATCTTGCCGCCCTCCTCCAGGCGCACCGTGGTCTTGGCCTGCGCGTCCGTGCCCTCGGTCACGGCGCCCACGGAGAACAGCAGCAGCCGCGCCTCGTGCGGGAACAGCGTGCGGATGGCCTTGAAGGTGGCGTCCACCGGCCCGTCGCCGCTCTCGGTGGCAGAGACCACGGTGCCGTCGATCTCCAGCTCCAGCTCGGCCCGCGGCGGGGATTTTGACCCGGCATGCAGGTCCAGCGACACGAAGCGGATGCGCTGGTTGTCGCGGCCCACCTCGTCATCCACCAGGGCGCTGATGTCCTCGTCGTAAACCACCTTCTTGCGGTCGGCCAGGTCCTTGAACCGGCGGAAGGCGTCGTTCAGCTTGTTGTCGCCGACCTCGCCGTAGCCCAGCGAGCGCAGCTTGTCGCGGAAGGCCGCCCGGCCGGAGTGCTTGCCCATCACCAGGCTGGTCTTGCTCCAGCCCACGCTCTCCGGCGTCATGATCTCGTAGGTGCCGGCATGTTTCAGCACGCCGTCCTGGTGGATGCCGCTCTCATGCGCGAAGGCGTTGCGCCCGACGATCGCCTTGTTCGGCTGCACGTCGAACCCGGTGATGGTGCTCAGCAGCTTGCTGACCCGCAGCAGGCTCGTGCTCTGGATGTTGTGCACGTAGGGCACGAAGTCCGGACGGGTGCGGATCGCCATCACCGTCTCCTCCAGCGCCGCATTGCCCGCGCGCTCGCCGATGCCGTTGATGGTGCACTCGATCTGCCGCACCCCGGCCCGCACCGCGGCCAGGGTGTTGGCGACGGCCAGGCCCAGGTCGTTGTGGTTGTGGGTGGACAGGATCACGCGATCCGCCCCCGGCACCCGCTCCCGCAGCATGGTGAAGATGCGCGTCATGTCCTCGGGCACGGCATATCCCACCGTGTCCGGGATGTTGACCGTGGTGGCACCTTCCTTGATCACCGCCTCCACGCAGCGGCACAGGAAGTCGGGCTCGGTGCGGCTGCCGTCCTCGGCGGACCACTCCACGTCGTCCGCGTGCTGCCGGGCCAGGCGCACGGAGTCGATGGCCAGCTGCAGCACCTGGTCGGGCTCCATGCGCAGCTTATACTTCATGTGCAGCGGGCTGGTGCTCAGGAAGATATGGATGCGCTTGCGCTCGGCCGGGCGCAGCGCCTCGGCGGCGCGCAGGATATCGGCCTGGCCGGTGCGTGCCAGGCCGCAGATCACCGGGCCCCTGATGGCGCGGGCGATGGCCTCGACGGCCTCGAAGTCCCCAACGGAAGCGATGGGGAACCCGGCCTCCATCACGTCCACGCCCAGGTCCGCCAGCGCCTCCGCCATGCGCAGCTTCTCGGCCAGGTTCATGGAGAACCCCGGCGACTGCTCGCCATCGCGCAGGGTGGTGTCGAAGATGATGACGCGGTCGTCCGCCATGCGGCCGAAATTCGGATGATCGATGGTCATGGTGCGGTCCTCGGCTGGAGTGTCGTACGGCTGTCCCAGGGATCCCCTGAGCGTAGCCGGCCTCAGCCGGGCGTGGCGCTCAGGGGCGAGTAAGTCGGAGGAGGAGCCGGAGCGAGCCGAGGACCACGCGCCCAGAAGCATGGGCCGAGCCATAGGAGGAGCCCTGCGCCGCATCGCGCATCAGGCAGCCCATCCGTGGCGGCGTGGTGATCATCCCATCGTTCTACGTGGCCCGGCTGCAGCGCGCAAGCGCGCCGGGCCATGGCTCCGTGCTCTCGGGCATGGACGCGGTGCCGAACCGTCCAGCCCGGCGTACTGCCTATCGTCGGGGCAGCACGGCACGCAGACAGGCAGTTCTTGTCTGTAGTGCCATAAAACCCGGCAATGCGACGACGTTTGGCGTTGCGCCGGCCCGGCCCGGATCGTCACGCTGGCGCGATCACTCTCGGCGGAGCGCAGCATGGCCCGGTTCGGTTCCCTCTCCCGCATGGCAGCCCCCCTGGCCGCAGCCGGCATCATGTTCTCGGGCGCCGCCCAGGCGCAGGGCGTGCTGACGGTGGCGATGACCGCGGGCGACATCCCGGTGACGGGCGGCAACCCGGATCAGGGCTTCGAGGGCTTCCGCTTCGTCGGCCTCAACCTCTACGACGCCCTGATCAACTGGGACCTCAGCAGCGCCGACAGGCCCGCCGAGATCAAGCCGGGCCTGGCCACCGAGTGGAAGATCGACCCGGCTGACCACAGGAAATGGCTGTTCACCCTGCGCGACGGCGTGAAGTTCCACGATGGCTGCCCGCTGAACGCCGACGCCGTGGTGTGGAACTTCGGCCGCTTCGACGAGAAGGCGCCGCAGTGGAACGCCCAGCAATTCGCACTGTCCCGCGCCTACCTGCCGAACTTCGACCATGTCGAGAAGGTCGATGACCACACGGTGGCACTCCATACCAAGGTGCCCAGCTCGCTGTTCCCTTATGAGATGAGCTTCATCGCCATCACCAGCAAGTGCCGGGCCGAGGCGCTGAAGTACGACTGGGCCGCCTATGCCATGCAGCCCTCCGGCACCGGCCCCTACAGGTTCGACCGCATGATCCCGCATGAGCGGCTGGAACTGGTGCCGAACAGGGACTACTGGGACAAGGCGCGCATCCCGAAGCAGGACCGCCTTGTGTTGCTGCCGATGCCCGAGGCCAGCACCCGCACCGCGGCCCTGCTCTCCGGCCAGGTGAACTTCGTGGAGGCGCCGAGTCCCGATGCCATCCCGCGCCTGAAATCCTCCGGCATGCGGATCGTCACCAACAAGTATCCGCATGTCTGGGCCTATCAGCTGAACGCCGAGGCCGGGCCGTTCAAGGATGTGCGGGTGCGCCAGGCCGCGAACTACGCCATCAACCGGGCCGACGTGGTGGAGCTGCTGGGCGGCGTGGCCCTGGCCGCCACCACGCCCTTCCCGCCCGGCATCGCCTGGGGCGACACCGCCGTGCCCTACACCTTCGACCTGCCGAAGGCGAAGGCGCTGCTGAAGGAGGCGGGCTGCGTGCCGTGCAAGGTGACCTTCGCCATCAGCACCTCCGGCTCCGGCCAGATGCAGCCGCTGCCGATGAACGAGCTGATCAAGTCCCAGCTGGAGGAGGCGGGCTTCCAGGTCACGCTGCAGGTCATGGACTGGAACGCCCTGCTGGCCATGAGCCGCGTGCCGCCGCCGCCCGGGGTGGACGCGAACAACGTCAGCCGCTCGATCCAGGACCCGATCGCCGGCATCACCCGCTTCACGCAGAAGGCGCAGTGGTCGCCCAACGGCAGCAACTGGGGGCATTACTACACGCCGGAGATGGAGGGGCTGATCACCGCCGCCTTCAACGAGTTCGACACCGAGAAGCGCCTGGTGATCCTGAAGGCCATGACCAGGAAGATGACGGAGGACGCCCCCTTCATCTGGGTGGTGCACGACCTCAACCCGCGGGCGCTGTCGCCCAAGGTCCGCGGCTTCGTGCAGGCGCAGAGCTGGTTCCAGGACCTGACGCCCATCACGGTCGACAAGTAGGTTTCGACCCATGGGGCGCACCATCCTGTGGCGGCTGATCTATGCCGTGCCGATCGCCTTCGGGGTCGGGCTGGTGTGCTTCATGCTGGTGTATCTGGCGCCAGGTGACCCGCTGCAGACCGTTCTGCCGCCGGATGCCAGCGCCGAGACCATCGAGATCGTCAGGAAGGCCTATGGCTTCGACAAGCCGCTGCCCGTGCAGTTCGTCAACTGGGTGGTGCGGGCGGCGCAGGGGGATTTCGGCCTCTCCGTCGCCACGCGCCGCCCGGTGTCGTCCGAGGTCGGCGTCGCGCTGGTCAACACGCTGGAGCTGACCATCTTCGCGGTGCCGCTCTCGTTCCTGATCGGCGCCGGCCTGGGCACGCTGGCGGGGTGTGCGCCGGCCAATGCGCTGGGCCGGGTCATCGACCGGCTGGTGACGGGCACGGCGGTGCTGGGGGTCTCGGTGCCGAACTACTGGCTGGGCCTGGTGATGGTCATCGTCTTCGCCGTCGAGTGGTCGGTCCTGCCCGCCTCCGGCATGGGGGCGAACGGGTCGGACGCCTTCTCCGCCTTCAACCTGGACGATGCGCGCTACCTGGTGCTCCCGGTCATCACGCTGGCCATGGTGCCGGTGGGCATCATCGCCCGCACCACCCGCGCCGCCGTGCTGGAGGTGCGGAGCCAGGACTTCGTGACCACGCTGCGCGCCAAGGGGCTGACCGAGTCCGCCATCGTCCGCCACGTGCTCAAGAACGCCGCCCCGGGCATGATGGCCGTGATGGGCCTGCAGTTCGGCTACCTGATGGGCGGCTCCATCCTCATCGAGCCCGTGTTCAACTGGCCCGGCTCCGGCAGCCTGCTCGGCCGCGCCATCGTCAACCGCGACGTCCCCGTCCTGCAGGGCGCCATCCTCTCCCTCTCCCTGATCTTCGTCGCCACCAACCTGGTCGTGGACCTGCTGCAGGCCGCCATCGACCCCCGCGTGCGGCGCGCCTGATGTCCCAGGCCAGCGCGCCATCCCTCGCCATGCCGGGCACGGCACCGGTCAAGCTGCCGCCGCGGCCGGGCTACTGGGGCATGGTGGGCGGCCGGCTGCGGCGGGACCCCGTGACCATCCTGTTCTGCGTGCTGATGCTGGCCATCATCCTCTCGGCGGTGTTCGCGCCGCTGCTGGCGCCGTTCGATCCGTTCAAGGAGGGCATCATCCTTCGCCTCAAGCCCTTCGGCTTCCGCGGCCATCCGCTGGGCACGGACGAGCTGGGGCGGGATATCCTGTCGCGCATCCTGTACGGCGGCCGCACCACGCTGCTGATGGGCATCATGCCCGTGGTGTTCGCCTCCATCATCGGCGGCGGCCTCGGCATCCTGGCCGGCTATGCCAGCGGCTGGGTCGGCACGCTGATCATGCGGGTGATGGACGTGTTCTACGCCTTCCCGTCCGTGCTGCTGGCCGTCGCCATCTCGGGCGCCATGGGCGGCGGGATGCTGAACGGGATGCTGGCCCTCGCACTCGTGTTCATCCCCGCCGTGTGCCGCGTGGCGGAAACCGCGACGACGCAGGTGCGGAACCTGGATTTCGTGGAGGCGGCGCGGGCCACCGGGGCCGGGCACGGCATGATCATCCGCCACCACCTGCTCGGCAACGTGCTGGCGCCGGTGCTGGTCTATACCTCCAGCCTGGTCAGCGTCAGCATCCTGCTCGGCTCCGGCCTGTCGTTCCTCGGGCTCGGCGTGCGCCCGCCCATCCCGGAATGGGGCCTGATGCTCTCCACCCTGCGGCAGTCCATCTATGTGCAGCCCTGGGTCTGTGCCGTGCCGGGCGCCGCGATCTTCCTCACGTCGATGTGCTTCAACCTGGTCAGCGACGGCCTGCGCTCCGCCATGGACGTGCGCCTGAAATGAGCCCCGACGTTCACCAGGCGCAAAACCGGCACCACGCCCTCGACCGCGGTGGCCCGGCCCAGCCCATGCTGATCGCCACCAACCTGCAGAGACACTTCGCCCTGCCCGGCGGCGGCGCGGTGCGTGCAGTGGACGGCGTGTCGTTCACCGTCGCCAAGGGCGAGACCCTGGGCGTGGTCGGCGAGAGCGGCTGCGGCAAATCCACCCTGGCCCGGCTGCTGCTGCACCTCATAGTGCCCGACTCCGGCGAACTGGTGTTCGACGGGGAGGCGGTGGGCGACCCCGGCGGCATCAACCTGAAGGACCTGCGGCGGCAGGCGCAGATGGTGTTCCAGGACAGCGCCAGCTCGCTCAACCCGCGCATGCCGGTGCGCGACAGCGTGGCCTTCGGGCCCCTGGTGCTGGGCCGCAGCCGAAGGCAGGCGGCGACGGAGGCGGATGAGAGCCTGCGCCGGGTCGGGCTGGACCCCGTGCAGTTCGGCCCGCGCTACCCGCACGAGCTTTCGGGCGGCCAGAAGCAGCGGGTGAACATCGCCCGCGCCCTGGCGCTGCAGCCGCGCCTGGTGATCCTCGATGAAGCGGTCAGCGCGCTCGACAAGTCGGTGGAGGCGCAGGTGCTGAACCTGCTCGCCACGCTCAAGCGCCAGCTGGGCCTCACCTACGTGTTCATCTCGCACGACCTGGCCGTGGTGCAGCACGTCAGCGACCGCGTCCTGGTGATGTATCTCGGCCGCGTCGCCGAAAGCGGCCCGGCCGCCGACGTGTTCGCCAACCCGCTGCACCCCTACACCCGCGCCCTGCTCGCCTCCCGCCTCAGCATGGACCCGGACCGGCGCGTGGAGCAGGCGCCCATCACCGGGGACCCGCCCTCCCCCGCCAACCCGCCCAGCGGCTGCCGCTTCCGCACCCGCTGCCCCCATGTGGAGGCCGTATGCGCCGAGGCGGTGCCGAACCCGCCGGACTGGCAGGGCCACCAGGCCGCCTGCCACATGCTGCACGCCGGCTCCGGCCACTCGGCCGCGCCAAGGCCGGTTTCGGCATGACCCCGCTGGCCGAACTCGATGGCCTCAACGTCCGCTTCGGCACCGGCCGGGACGCCACCCACGCCGTGCGCGGCGTCAGCCTGCACGTCATGCCCGGGGAGGCCGTGTGCCTGCTGGGCGAAAGCGGCTCCGGCAAGTCCGTCTCCATGCGCGCGCTGATGCGCCTGCTGCCGCCCCAGGCCAACATCAGCGGCGGCGTGCGGGTGGAGGGCCAGGATGTCACCCGCCTCTCCGGCAAGGCGCTGCGCGGCCTGCGCGGCGGCGCGGCGGCCATGGTGTTCCAGGAGCCGATGACGGCGCTCGACCCGGTTTACACCATCGGCCAGCAGATCGGCGAAAGCGTGCTGCGGCACCTGGGCGGCACCAAGGCCGGCGCCCGGGCCCGCGCGCTGGAGGTGCTCGACCTGGTGCGCGTGCCCGATGCCGCACGCCGCCTCGATGCCTATCCGCACCAGCTCAGCGGCGGCCTGCGCCAGCGTGTGGTCATCGCCATGGCGCTGGCCTGCCGCCCCCGCCTGCTGCTGGCCGACGAGCCCACCACGGCGCTGGACGCCACGGTGCAGATCCAGATCCTGGTGCTGCTGCGGTCCCTGCAACGGGAGCTGGGCATGGGCATGGTGATCGTCACCCACGACCTCGGCGTCGCTGCCGAAGTATCGGACCGGGTGGCGGTGATGTATGCGGGGCAGATCGTGGAACAGGGCACCGTGCGCGACGTGCTGAACGCGCCGCAGCATCCTTACACCCAGGGGCTGATGGCCTCCGTGGTGCGCCACGGCGGCGTCGATATCCAGGCGATCCCCGGTGCGCCGCCCGATCTGCGCCGCCCGCCGCCGGGCTGTGCCTTCGCCCCACGCTGCCCGCTGGCCATCGAGGCCTGCACCGCCGCCGTGCCGGCGGAGCGCGTGGTGGGGCCGGGCCGCACCGCGCGGTGCATCCGCGTCGGCGAGATGGCCGCAGCGTAGCCGTTGGGATCCTTCCGCACCATCATGGTCAGCGACGCCTGCGCCACCACGTCGCGCGAGGAGCACGACGCCTCCCTCGCCACCTTCTACGCCATCTTCGGAGATGTCATGGACACCGGCTTCTTGCTCGCCCGCCTCGCCACGCCGCTGTGGGCCACCGCCGAATGAGGAAGGTCGCGTTCATCGGCACCGGCGGCACCATCTCCTCCATCGGCGCGCACCCGCTGGACGTGCAGGACTACGGCGCCACCGGCCAGCGCCTGCACGCCGACGAGATCGTCGCGATGTTCCCGGACCTGGCGCGCGTCGCCGAGGTCATCCCGATCCGCTACAGGAACATCGTCAGCACCGCCATCGGGTTCGCCGACTGGAAGGCCCTGGTGCTCGCCTGCGACCAGGCGGTGGCGGACCACCCGGATCTCGCCGGCATCGTCATCGGCCACGGCACCGCCTCGCTGGAGGAGACCGCCTATGTCCTGAACCTCACGGTGAAGGTGAGCATCCCCGTGGTGCTGGTCGGCAGCCAGCGGCCGCCCTCCGCCCTGGGCACCGATGCCGGCGCCAACCTGGTTGCCGCCGTGCGCACCGCGGCCAGCGACGCGGCCCGCGGCATGGGCGTGCTGGTGGTGCTGAACGACGAGATCCAGGCGGCGCGCGAGGTGACCAAGACCAGCACCCTGCGCCTGCAAACCTTCCGCACCCCGGATTTCGGCGTGCTGGGCCATGCCGATGGCGACCGCGTCGCCTTCTACCGCGCCCCCCTGCGCCGCCGGGCACCGGACACCGGGTTCGACATCCGAGGCCTTGAGAGCCTGCCGCGGGTGGACATCACCTATTCCTATGCCGGGTCCGACGGGACGGCGGTGCGGGCCTTCGTGGCGGTGGGGGCCAAAGGCATCGTCTCCGCCGGCTTCGCCCCCAACTCGCCCACCCCGGCGGACGTGGAGGCTCTGGCCCTGGCCGTGACCCAGGGCGTCACCGTCGTCCAGTCCACCCGCGCCGACAGCGGCCGCAGCTTCCGCGGCGGCAAGGCGCGCGAGATGGGCTTCATCTCCGCCGACAACCTGAACCCGCAGAAGGCCCGGCTGCTGCTCGCGCTGGCCTTGACCGTGACCGGCGATCTTGACCGCATCTCCGCCATGTTTGAGACCTACTGAACCACGGTCCACCCAAGGAGGCGCCGGTGCCCGACCCGACCGAAGACCAGCAGGCCGACCCGTTCCTGGCCCAGACCATCGCCTATGTCGAAACCTGGCACGGCATCACCCCCGCCAACGACCCGGCCCGGCGCCTCGCCGCCGACCTCGCCCAGGGGATCAAGGCCTTCGAGGCCCAGCGTGCCCGCCTGCGCTTCGAGGACGAGCCCAGCAGCTTCGAGGCCGCCCTGCGCGACATGAGGGAAGGCGCATGAACACCTGGTCCCTCACGGAGGCCGCCGACGCGGTCGCCAACCGCAAGGCCACCGCGGTCGAGCTGCTGGAATGCTGCCTCAACTCCATCGACAAGCACGAGGCCGAGGTCAACGCCACCATCTGGATTGACCGCGACGGCGCCATGCAGGCGGCCGAGGCGGCGGACAGGCTGGTCGCCAGCGGCGCACCGCTGGGCCGGCTGCACGGCGTGCCGATGGCGCACAAGGACATGTACTACCAGGCCGGCAAGGTCAGCACCTGCGGCTCGAAGATCCGCGGCGGCTGGGTGGCGGACCGGACGGCGACGGTGCTGGACCGGCTGCACGCCGCCGGGTCGATCACCTTCGCCGGGTTGAACATGGCGGAGTTCGCGCAGAACCCGACCGGGCACAACACCCATCACGGGGACTGCCACAACCCCTGGAACCTGCCCTACATCACCGGCGGCTCCTCCAGCGGCTCCGGCGCCGCGGTGGCCGCGCGCTTCGCCTTCGGGGCGCTGGGGTCCGATACCGGGGGCTCCATCCGCCTGCCCGCCTCGGCCTGCGGCGTCACCGGGCTGAAGCCGACGCAGACCCGGGTCAGCCGCTACGGCGTCATGCCGCTCAGCTTCTCCGCCGACAACGTGGGCCCGCTGGTGCGCACCGCGCATGACTGCGCCCGCATCATGAGCATCATCGCGGGCCACGACCCGGCCGACCCCACCAGCGCCAGCGAGCCGGTGCCGGACTACGAAGCCGCCCTGACCGGCGACCTGCGCGGCATGCGGATCGGGCTCGTGACCAATGCCGGGCTGATGGGTACCGATTCGGCCGTGGTCGAGGCCATCGCCGCCGCCGCCCGCGTGCTGGCGGAACGGGGCGCCGCCATCGTCCCGGTGGAGCTGCCGGACATGGAAGCGGTGGCGGCCTATGGCGGCGTCGTCTCCCGCGCCGAGGGCGCCGCCATCCATGCGCGCTGGATGCGCGAGCAGCCCGGTGACTACGCGGTGCATCTCAGCGGCCGCCTGTATGCCGGCTACGCCATCCCGGCGACCTACTACATCGAGGCGCTGTCCGCCCGCGGCCCGCTGCTGCGCGGCTTCTGCAACACGGTGTTCGCCACGCTGGACGCCATCGTGCTGCCCACCATCCCCACGGCGCTGCCGACCCTGGCCGCCACCAGCATGGAGCATGGCCCGCCCGGCACGGAGCAGACGTTCCTGGCGGTCTCCATCAACACCCGGCCGTTCAACTATCTGGGCCTGCCCGCCATCAGCATCCCCTGCGGGCTGGACCCGGCTGGCCTGCCGATCGGGCTGCAGATCGTCGCCCGCCCCTTCGCCGAGGCCCGGCTGATGACCATCGCCGATGCCTACCAGCAGGAAACCAACTTCCACGCCCTGCTGCCGCCCATCCTGGAGCATCGCTGAGCCGCTACGGGCCGGGCATCCGGGTGCCCGGCCCGGTCAGCGCTTGCGTTTCTCGAAATAGGTCTTGGTGCCGCGGCGGAAGCCCACACCCTCATAGAAGTGCTGCGTCGGCTCCTGCTTCGACCCGGCTGCCAGCCCGACCTTGTAGCACCCGGCCTCCCAGGCCCGCGCGGTGGCATAGCCCAGCAGGCGCCGCCCCAGCCCGCGCTCGCGGTATTCGGGATGGGTCACGATGTTCTCGACCACCGCCCAGGGCTGGCCGCGATAGGTCAGGTTCGGGACCACCACCAGGGTGGCGGAGCCGACCAGCATGCCGTCCGCCTCCGCCACCACCACCGTCAGGCCGGGATGCGCCTGGATCGACTCCCAGACCGGCAGCGCCGCCGCCGCGTCGTATTCGGGGGAGTAGGACGGGAAGCTGCGATACAGCTGCATCAAGCCGCCCAGGTCCTCGGGCCGGGCATTGCGCACCCGGCTGCCGAGCAGCAGCACCTCGAGCTCCGAGACCGATTCGGCCAGGCCGTCGGCCCCGGCCTGCTCCAGCTCCGCCCTGCCGCCATACCCCCACAGCGCGCCGATGGCCCGCACCCCGTTGGCATGCGCCCCGGTGACGTCGTAGCGGCGGTCGCCGATCATCACGGCTTCAGCCGGGTCGATCTCGGACTCGAACAGGATGTGGGCGATCAGCTCAGCCTTGTGGTCCAGCGCGCCACCTGGGACGGAGCCGTACATCGCCTCGAAATAGGCGGCGATGCCGAAGTGCTCGAGCATGCGTTCAGCGAAGTCCAGCCGCTTCGCGGTCGCAAGGAAGATCCGGCACCCCGCCGCCTTCAAGGCATCCAGCAACGCCACCACGCCGTCATACAGCGTGGCGTCGAACAGCCCGCCCCCGCCGTAGTGGCGGCGGTAGATGGCGATCGCCTCCTCCACCCGCGTCTCGCCGTAATGCGCCAGCACGTGGGGCATCACATCGGCCATGACCGGGCCGATGACGTAGCTGAGGTCGACAGCCGGGTCAGGCTCGTGCCCCAGCTCCCGCAGCATGGCGCGGTAGCTGCCGAGAATGCCCGGTCCGGAATCCGTGAGGGTCCCGTCGAGGTCCAGCAGGATAGCCTTGGGTGCAATCATGTGATGCCCGTGATCGACTGCGTGAGTGTGCGTGGGTCCCGAACCGGCCAACGCCCACAATCAACTTGCACCAGAAAAGCGCCGACCAGGCGATTGAATTCGTCGGGAGCCTCGATGTTGATCGTATGCCCGCAATTCGGCATCACCGCCAGCGCCGCGGAGGGGATCGACCGCTTCATCAGCAGGCCCGGCTGCAGGCACGGCCAGTCCTCATCCCCGGTCAGCACCAGCGTCGGCACCGTCAGCGCCTCCATGTCCGCCACCAGGTCATACAGCGACGGCCGCTCGCCCTGCACAGCCAGTTGCGTGTTGGCGGCACCCAGGGCGGAGTGCCCGGCGAGCTGCTGCGCGAACGCGGCGAACCCGCGCGGGTCCTTGTTCTGGAACTGCACCCTTGTGGGCCCATAGGCGTAGCGGGCGGCGAAGGCTTCCATGCCGTGCGCCTGCAAGGTGCTGGCGATGGTGGCGGCCTCGGACCTGAAGCGCTCCCGCTCGCCGGGTTCGGCGCCATAGCCGCAGCCGGCGACCACCAGGGACCGCGCGCGGGCGGCATGGCGGAACCCGAAGTGCAGCGTGGCGAACCCGCCCATGGAGAGCCCGACGACATGCGCGGCCTGCAACCCCAGATGGTCCAGCACGGCGGCGATGTCATCCGCCGCCCGCGCCTGGCCATAACGCTCCGGGCTTTCCGGCACGTCGGAGGGCGGATAGCCGCGGGCATTGTAGGCGATGGCGCGGTAGCGCTGCCCGAAGTGCCGCATCTGCGGTTCCCAGCTGCGCAGGTCCCCGGCGAACTCATGCACGAACACCACCGCTGTTCCGCTGCCGGTCTCCTCGAAATACAAGCTGGTCCCGTCATTGGCGATCGCGTGTGGCATGAACCTACCTGTGGTTGTCGCGGCGCTGATGCCCGGCCCTCGAGCGAGGTGCCCACGCTGTTGGCGCCTGGCCCGTCAGCCGTGTCAATTCCTCTACACCGTTTTACGGATAAATCGACCTGGTGACTCGTGGCAGCCCTACTCGCCGCGAGCCTCCAGGTTGAGCCCGACGTTGCGCTGCACCCTGAACACGGTGCTGGTGACCGGCGAAGGTCCGTCCAGCTCCCGCCCCGCCACCACGATCTGCCCGGCGGCCGGCTGCTCCGATCGATGCCGATGCCGCGCAGCGCCTCGACCGGGCCGGACTCGGCGGCATAGGTCTTGCCCAAGCCGAGGCAATCGATGAAGGCGCCCATACGGCCGGCAACCCTTCCTGCGAGCGGCATACCCGGGCGCGATTGCAAACCGGTGCGGCCCGACGCTACGGTTCCCGCAAAACAGGAACGCCGCCATGCCCAGCACCGGCCATCACGTCGCCATCCTGCCCGGCGACGGCATCGGGCCCGAGGTGACCGCCGCCGCAACCCGGGTGATGCTGGCCGCCGCCGCCGGCCACGGCATCACCCTCACCACCGAACAGCACGCGTGCGGCGCCTTCCACTTCCAGCGCACCGGCCAGGCGATCTCGCCCGAGGCCATGGCCGCCATCGGCCAGGCCGACGCCACCCTGTTCGGCGCCGCCGGCTGGCCCGACATCCGCGACCGCAACGGCATCGAGATCGCGCCGCAGATCGACATCCGCGAGCACTATGCGCTGTTCGCCGGGCTGCGGCCCATCCGGCTGTTCTCCGGCATCACCGGGCCGCTCGCCCGCGCCGCCGTGGACATGCTGGTGATCCGCGAGCAGACCGAGGGCCTGTTCGCCGGCCGCCACGACCCGGCCGGCAACGACCCCGACAGCGCGGAGGACCGCATGGTCATCACCCGCGCCGGCTGCGAGCGGCTGTTCGAGCTGTCCTTCGCCCAGGCCCGCCTGCGCCGCGAGCAGGGCAGGCCCGGCCACGTCACGCTGTTCGACAAGGCCAACGTGCTGCGCGGCATGGCCCTGATGCGCCGCATCTTCGACGAGGTGGCGGAGCGCCACCCCGACATCCCGACCAGCCGCGTGTATATCGACGCCGCCTGCATGCAGATGATCACCGACCCCGGGCGCTTCGACGTGATCGTCATGGAGAACCAGTTCGGCGACATCGTCAGCGAGATCGCCGCCGGGCTGGTGGGCGGGCTGGGCATCGCACCCTCCGCCGATATCGGCGCCCATCATGCCGTGTTCCAGCCCAGCCACGGCACCGCGCCAGACATCGCCGGGCAGGGCGTGGCCAACCCGGTCAGCGCGATCCTCTCCGCCGCCATGCTGTTCGACTGGCTGGCCGGCCGCAAGCACGACCCGGCCTGCACCGCCGCCGCCGACGCCATCCGCACCGCCACCGCCGCCGTGCTGCTGGACGGGCCCCGCACGCGCGACCTGGGCGGCATCGCGGGCACGCAGGCGGTTGCCGATGCCATTCTGGAAAGGTTGTAGCCGAATGATGCTTGCCACCAAATGCCGCCCCGATACGGTGACCGTCTGCGTTTCAACCTGCCGCGTTTCCGGCCCCATCGCCTGCCGTCGCTGGCCTGACACCAGGGCGAATCGGTCCGGGAGGCCTGTCTGATGGAGACGTTCGACTACGTCATCGTGGGCGGCGGCGCGGCCGGGTCCGTGCTGGCCAACCGGCTGAGCGAGGACCCCGGCGTCACGGTGTGCGTGCTGGAGGCCGGGCCGCCGGACCGCAACCCGTTCATCCACATCCCGGCGGGCTTCATCAAGACGCTGTTCGATCCCTCCTGCACCTGGCAGTTCAAGACCGAGCCGACCAGGCTCACCGGCGGCCGGGCCATCGCCACCACGCAGGGGCGCACGCTGGGCGGCAGCAGCAGCATCAACGGCATGATCTACAACCGCGGCCAGCCGGCGGACCTCGACAGCTGGGCGCAGCGCGGCAACCGCGGCTGGGGCTATGAGGACATGCTGCCCTACTACAAGCGCACCGAACGCCGCATCGGACCCGGCGATGACGCCAAGCGCGGCCGCACCCAGGGCATCCCGGTCACCGACATGGACTGGATCCACCCGATCTCGGAGGCGTTCATCGCCGGGTGCATCGGCGCCGGCATCCCGCGCAACCCCGACTACAACAGCGGCGACCAGGCCGGCGTCGGCTATTTCCAGCGCGCCATCGAGCGGGGCTGGCGGGTCAGCGCCGCCCGCGCCTTCCTGCGCCCGGCGCAAAGCCGCCGCACCCTGGACGTACGGACCAATGCGCGCGCCACCGCCATCCTGTTCGAGGGCAAGCGCGCCGTAGGCGTGCGCTATGCCAGCGAGCAGGGCGGCGCCTGGCGGGAGGTGCGGGCCAGCCGCGAGGTGATCCTCTCCGCCGGCACCGTGAACACCGCCCGGCTGCTGCAGATCTCCGGCGTGGGCCCCGCGGCGCTGCTGGCCGATCTGGGCGTGACGGTGGTGCACGAGGCGGCGGGCGTGGGGCAGAACTTCCGCGACCACTACGCCGTGCGCTGCGTGGTGCGCGCCAAGCCCGGCATCGAGACGCTGAACGAGATCTCCCGCGGGCCGCGCCTGGCGCTGCAGATCGCCCGCTGGGCCCGCGGCAAGCCAAGCATCCTGGCCACCGCCCCCAGCCAGGTGCACGTGTTCTGGAAAAGCTGGGCCGGGGCCGACGCGCCGGACCTGCAATGCGTGTTCACCCCCGGCAGCTATGCCCAGGGCAAGACCTACATCCTGGACGACTACCCCGGCATGACCGCCGGCGCCTGGCCGCATCGCCCCGAAAGCCGCGGCCATGTGCGCGCCACCAGCACGGACCCCTGGGTGGACCCGGTGATCCAACCCAACTACATGGCTGATCCGATGGACCAGCAAGTGACCCTGGGCGGCATCCGCCTCATCCGCCAGCTTCTGCAAACGCCGGAGCTGTCGCGCTATGTGGACCACGAGACGCTGCCGGGCCGGGATGTGACCACCGACGACGAGCTGCTCGGCTTCGCCCGCGAGAACGGCACCACCTGCTACCACCTGATCGGCACCGCCAAGATGGGACCGGCGAGCGACCCGGGCGCCGTGGTCAGCGACCGGCTGCTGGTGCATGGCATGGAGGGGCTGCGGGTGGTGGATGCGAGCGTCATGCCCAGCATGCCCTCTGCCAACACCTACGCCACCACGCTGATGATCGCCGAGCGTGCCTCGGACTTCATTCGGGGCCGGGTCGCCTGAGGTGTCCGATTCAGCCCGGCCGGTGAAGCCGGAGCCCTCGCCGGCGGCGCGCAGCGCGGTGCGCAAAATTGTCCTGCACATGGTCCCGCTGCTCTCCGCCGGCTACCTGCTCGTGCTGCTGGACCGCTCGGCGGTGGGCTTCGCCGCCAGCGGCCTTGGCCCGGCCCTCGGGCTCGACAACGCCGGCCTGGGGCTCACCGCTCCCATCCTGTTCCTGAGCATCCTGGTGTTCGAGGTGCCGAGCGCCCTGGTGGCGAACCAGGTCGGGTGCCGGCGATGGCTCGCCGCCATGCTCGTGGTCTGGGGCGCCGCCACCGCCGCCACCGCCTGGGCCACCGGGCCCACGGGCTTCTATATCGCCCGCGCCGTGGCGGGCATCGCCCAGGCCGGCTACATCCCGGTTGCCGTGTTCATGATCGCCAGTTGGGCGCCCACTTCCTATCGCACCCGTCTGCTGACCTGGACGGCGCTGGTCGCCCTGGCCTCCACCGTGCTGGGGCCGTTCGCCGCCCACCAGTTGCTGCGGCTGGATGGCGTGCTGGGCTGGGCGGGCTGGCGCTGGGTGTTCCTGGGCTTCGGCCTCCCCTGCCTGCCGCTCGCCGCCCTGGTGCTGCGGCACCTGAGCGACGCGCCACAGACCGCACGCTGGCTGAACCCGGAGGAGCGCGACGCCCTGGCCTGGCTGCGCTCCCTCGAACGGCAGCACCGTCCGGCCGCGGCTTCGCTGTCCGCGTTGCTGGACCTGCGGCTGCTGCTGCTGGCCGCCATCGGTTTCGGCCTGTCGCTTTCGGGCGTGGCCAGCGGCATCTGGTTCGTGGGGCTGGTCAACGAGCAGCACCTGCCCGGCCTCAGCATCGGCATCGCCTTCCTGACCGTCACGGCCGTGACGGTGCTGATGTGGTCGCGCCAGGTGGACCGCGGCGGGCGCCTGATAGAAGGCCTCACCATGGCCTGCGCCCTCACCGCGGTGAGCTATGCCGGAGGCGTCGCGAGCGGTTTCACGGCCACCATGCTCGTCGGGCTCGGGGCGCATGCCGCCATCCTGGCCGCGGCACGCACCATGCTGCTGTCGGCGACGGCCGGGCTGGTGGCGATCCCCGGTGGTGGCGCGGCGGCCGTGGCGGTGGTGGACGTGAGCGGTCTGGTCGCGGCCTTCGTGGGTCCGCGTGTCGTTGCCGGGCTGGCCCAAAGCGCCGGGTCGCTGCAGGGCGGCATGCTGGGCATGGTGCTGGGGCTGATCGTGGTCGCGGGCCTGGCGGCGGCGCTGCGGCTGTTCACCTCGCGCGCCTGACGCCCGGCTTGCGGCCATACGGCCGGGGTGCGATCATCGGGCGGATTGCAAGGGGTTCACGCATGGACGACGTCACTGGTCTGAAAGACTTTCCGCTGGCCCGGCGCGGCATGATGATGACGGGGCTCATCAGCGGCTTCACCTTGGCCGTCGCCCACGGGGCCGCGGCGCAGATGATCCATACGGACACGCAGGGCATCGAAGCCGGGGAGATCAAGATCCCGGTGGCCGACGGCACCATCCCCGGGTACTCCGCGCGCCCCGCCGGGGCCGGGCCATTCCCGACGGTGATCGTGATCGAGGAGATCTTCGGCGTTCACGAACACATCAAGGACCTGTGCCGCCGCCTGGCCAAGTCCGGCTACCTGGCCGTGGCGCCCGAGCTGTATGCCCGCATCGCCGACCTCTCGACCATGACCGACGCCAGCGTCATCGTGCGCGACGTGATCAGCAAGGCGCCGGATGCAACGGTGATGACGGACCTGGACAGCACCGCCGCCTGGGCCGCCGCCAACCACGGCAACCCGGCCCGCCTCGCCGTCACCGGCTTCTGCCGCGGCGGCCGCAACACCTGGTTCTACGCCGCCCACAACCCGAACCTGAAGGCCGCCGTCGCCTGGTATGGCCCGGTCGCCGGCACGCCCAGCCCGATCCAGCCGCAAACGGCCGCCGACCAGGCGACATCCCTCAAGTGCCCGCTGCTCGGCCTGTATGGCGGGCAGGACACCGGCATCTCGCAGACCGACGTGCAGGCTGCCGCCGCCAAGGCGAGGGCCGCCGGCAAGACGGTGGAGATCGTGGTGTTCCCGGACGCCCCGCACGGCTTCAACGCAGACTACCGCCCCAGCTACCGCAAGGCGGATGCGGAAGCCGGCTGGGCCAGGATGCTCGCCTGGTTCAAGCAGTACGGCGTCTGAGCCGCACCGCCTGAACGAAGGGGCTGCACCAGCGATGGTGCAGCCCCTTCGTCGTTTCAGGCCGCGAGGATCGCCTGGCGGATCGCGGCCAGCGCCGCATCTGCGCCGCCCGCATCCGGCCCGCCCGCCTGCGCCATGTCGGCCCGGCCGCCGCCGCCCTTGCCACCCACCGCGGCGCTCGCCAGGCGCACCAGCTCCACCGCGCTGAACCGGGCCGTCAGGTCGTCACTGACCCGAACCACGATGCTGGCCTTGCCCTCCGCCGTGGACACCACCGCCACCACGCCGCTGCCCAGGCTGGTGCCGATCGCTTCTGCCACACCCTTCAGGTCGCGCGCCGGAACGTCGCCCAGGTTGCGGGCCGCGAGCGGCACACCGTTATGCTGCTCCACCTCGGCCGCCGCGCCGCCCGTGGCCAGCTTCTTCTGCAGCTCCACCACCTGCTGCTCCAGCCGCCGCCGATCCTCCTGCAATTGCGTGATCCGGCCCGGCACCTCTCCCGGAGAGGCCCGCAGGATGGCCGCGGCCTCGAACAGCCGGCGCTCATTCTCCGCGATCAGCGCCAGCGCCGCCTCACCGGTCACCGCCTCGATCCGCCGGATGCCGGCGCTCACCGCACCTTCGCTCACCACGCGGAACAGCCCGATATCCCCGGTGCGGCCGACATGGGTGCCGCCGCACAGCTCGACGGAGAAGGCCGGGCCATCGCCGGGGCGGGTGCCCATGCTGACGACGCGGACCTCGTCGCCGTACTTCTCGCCGAACAGCGCCATCGCACCCTCGGCCACCGCGGCCTCTGGCGTCATCAGCCGGGTGGTGACGTCCGTGTTGCCGCGGATTTCGGCGTTCACCTCGGCCTCCACCACGGCGAGGTCCTCGCGCGTGATCGGCGTCGGTTGGCTGACATCGAAGCGCAGGCGGTCCGGCGCGTTCAGGCTGCCCTTCTGCGACACATGCGCGCCCAGGCGGCGGCGCAGGGCCGCATGCAGCAGGTGCGTCGCGCTATGATGCGCGCGGATGGCGCTTCGGCGCGTATGGTCCACCGTCGCCTGCACCGGCGCGCCCACCATGGCCTCGCCGCTCTCGACCGTGCCGATATGCACGAACAGCTCGCCGAGCTTCTTCTGGGTGTCAGTGACCGTGACCACCAAGCCGTTCGGCCCGGTGATCCGCCCGGCATCGCCCACCTGGCCGCCGCTCTCGGCATAGAACGGCGTCTGGTTCAGCAGCAGCGCCACCGTGGCGCCGGTTGCGGCGGATGCCGCCACGGCACCATCGACCACCAGCGCGGCGATCTCGCCCTCGGCCGCCTCGGTCGCATAGCCCAGGAACTCGGTGGCACCGAACTGCTCGCGCAGGTCGAACCAGACCCGCTCGGTGGCGGCGTCGCCGGTGCCGGCCCAGGCCGCCCGGGCGCGGGTGCGCTGCTCGGTCATCGCCGCATCGAACCCGGCCACATCCACGGAGCGCCCCTGCTCCCGCAGCGCATCCTGCGTGAGATCGAGCGGGAAACCGAAGGTGTCATAGAGCTTGAACGCCACGGCACCGGGCAGCGCGCCATCGGCGCTGAGCCGCCCGGTCTCCTCGGACAGCAGGCCCAGCCCGCGATCCAGCATGGCCTTGAAGCGATCCTCCTCCAGCCGCATCGTCTCGGTGATCAGCGCCTCGGCCTGCGAGAGCTCCGGATAGGCCGCCCCCATCTGCCGGATCAGCGCCGGCACCAACGTGTGGAACAGCGCCTTCGTCGTGCCCATCATGTGCAGATGCCGCATGGCCCGGCGCATGATCCGCCGCAGCACATAGCCGCGCCCGTCCTTCGCCGGCAGCACGCCATCCGCAATCAGGAACGCGGCGCTGCGCAGATGGTCGGCCACCACCCGATGGCTGGTCTTGAACGGCCCGTCCGGCCCCTGCCCCGTCACATCCGCGCTGGCGAGGATCAGCGCGCGGAAGGTGTCGGTGTCGTAATTGTCATGCTTGCCCTGCAGAATCGCGGCAAAACGCTCGAGCCCCATGCCGGTGTCGATCGAGGGGCGCGGCAGCGGGGTGCGGGTGCCGGGGGGCCCCTCCTCGAACTGCATGAACACCAGGTTCCAGATCTCGATGAACCGGTCGCCATCCTCATCCGGCGAACCCGGCGGCCCGCCCGGAATGGCGTCGCCATGATCGTAGAAGATCTCCGAGCATGGTCCGCACGGCCCGGTGTCACCCATGCGCCAGAAGTTGTCGGAGGTCGCGATGCGGATGATCCTGTCATCCGACAGCCCGGCGATCTTGCGCCACAGGGCCGCGGCGTCCTCGTCCTCGTTATAGACAGTGACGAGCAGCTTGTCCTTGGCAAGACCGAAGTCCCGGGTCAGCAGGGTCCAGGCATGTTCAATGGCCTCGGGCTTGAAGTAGTCGCCGAAGCTGAAGTTGCCGAGCATCTCGAAGAAGGTGTGATGCCGGGCCGTGTAGCCGACATTGTCGAGGTCGTTGTGCTTGCCGCCGGCCCGCACGCACTTCTGTGCCGTGGTCGCCCGGGTATACGCTCGGCGCTCCTGCCCGGTGAACACGTTCTTGAACTGGACCATGCCGCTATTGGTGAACAGCAGCGTCGGGTCGTTGCGCGGAACCAGCGGACTGCTGGGAACGATCTGGTGCCCCTGGCTTCCGAAATAGTCGAGGAAGGTGGCGCGGATGTCATTGCTGGTGGCCATGGTATTCCGGCAGGTCCTGGGTAGAGTGCCGGCTGTAAGTAGAGCAGCCGGGCCGGGATGTCATCCGCTCCCGGCCCGGCTGCTGGATTGCGCGTTCAGTGATCCTTGCCGCGGCCGGTCTTACTCTGCAGCTCGTCGATCCGCAGGGATGCGTCGGCCTTCGAGAGGCTTTCGTCGAATGGCTCGCCAGCCTCTTCTGACAGGGTTTTCAGGTAGCTGGCCTGTGCGCCCGTCATGGTCTCGCCACCCGTGGCCCAATCATGCGGATCCTTCTCAGCGTTCGACGGCTTCGCCTGCTCGTTCGCTGCAGTCTTCGGTGCGTTGCTCATACGGCATGAACGTCACTGATCGCGTTTTGTTCCCTACCTTTGATAAGGAAATGGCAGAAAATCGCGAACAGGCAGCTTGCGCAAACCCGAGGACGTGTTGATGATCACGCAGGCAGAACGATCGTAATCCAGCAGGTTCTCCCGGCAGGCGCCGCACGGTGGCACGACGGCGATGTCCCGCACGCTTTCTTCGGGTTTCGGGTGCCGCACCGCAACGGCACATTCTATCGTGCCATCACCATCCATGATGGCCCGGCCTAACGCCACCGCTTCTGCGCAGATCGACAGACGCCCGACCGTCGCGCCCATGTGAATACCCGTCCAGACACGGCCGTCGCGTCCCCGAAGGGCCGCGGCGACCGTGTGCCAGAATGGCTTGTAATGGAGCAGCAAAGTCGCCGTTGCTGCCTCAAGCAAATCGTGATCTTCACGCGCCAGGGAGCCGGCGCCAACCAGGGCTGACGCCTCAGGCAGCAGCATCAGTCAGCCGCGTCTGCATCCTCTTCGCTGGGAGCGACAATCATGGTGTTCGCGACGACGCCTGACGAGTCACGAACCTGCTTCTCGATCGTCGCCGCCATCTCCGGATGATCGCGCAGGAACTGTTTGGCGTTCTCCCGCCCCTGCCCGATCCGCGTGCTGTCATGGCTGAACCAGGCACCGGCCTTCTCGACCACATTCGCCTTCACGCCGAGATCGATCAGCTCGCCGACCTTGCTGATGCCCTCGCCATACATGATGTCGAACTCGACCTGGCGGAACGGCGGCGCCAGCTTGTTCTTGACCACCTTGACCCGGGTCTGGTTGCCGACGACCTCCTCCCGCTCCTTGATGGCGCCGATGCGGCGGATCTCCATTCGCACCGAAGCATAGAACTTCAGCGCGTTGCCGCCCGTCGTCGTCTCCGGGTTGCCGAACATCACGCCGATCTTGAGGCGGATCTGGTTCAGGAAGATCAGCATGGTCCGCGACTTCGAGACGCTGCCGGTCAGCTTGCGCAACGCCTGGCTCATCAGACGGGCGTGCAGGCCGACATGGCTGTCGCCCATCTCACCCTCAAGCTCGGCCCGCGGCACCAGGGCCGCCACGCTGTCGATCACCAGGACATCAACGGCGCCTGAGCGGACCAGCGTGTCGCAGATCTCCAGCGCCTGCTCGCCGCCATCCGGCTGGCTCAGCAGCAGGTTGTCGACATCAACACCCAGCTTCCGCGCATAGATCGGGTCCAGCGCATGCTCAGCGTCGATAAAGGCACAGGTGCCGCCGCGGCGCTGCGCCTCCGCGATGGCATGCAGCGCGAGCGTGGTCTTGCCCGAGCTCTCCGGCCCATAGATCTCGATGATGCGTCCACGCGGCAGACCGCCAATTCCGAGGGCAAGGTCCAAACCCAGGGAGCCCGATGGAATGACCTCGATCCCCTGGTCGCCCGCCTTGGCGCCCATCCGCATGATGGAGCCCTTGCCGAATGCCCGCTCGATCTGCGTGAGTGCCGCGTCGAGCGCCTTGTTCTTTTCCATGTCTGCCCCTCGGTCTTCAGGTAGTTCACGCCGCCGCTGTGTTCCATCGTATCCGGCAGATGCCAAACTGACCACGGCCATGTTGCCCTCGCTTCGATCGCCCGCCGATTGTTCCGCGCGGCTGGTGCATTAAGGATGCGTGCACCATACGTTCTCAATCCGTCGCCGACAAGAACATAATGCGAACTTTAGTGCTTTGACAATCGGTCGCTCAGCGGTTGGTGGCCTTGCCACGTAGGCGCCAAACGTAGGCAATGATCTCGGCGACCGTCCGGAAATGCTCTGCTGGAACCTCCGCGTCCAACGGCACCAGGTACAGGGCACGGGCCAGCGGCGGGTTGGCCACCAGCGGAACACCGGCCTTCTGCGCCGCCTCGCGGATTCGCGCGGCCACGTCGTCGACCCCTTTGGCAACGATGCGTGGCGCAACCTGTGCCCCTCGCTCATAGGAGAGGGCAACGGCATAGTGGGTCGGGTTGGTGATCACCACCGTGGCCTTGCTGACCGCGGCCATCATGCGGCGACGGGCGCGAATCATACGGAGCTGACGAAGCCGGGCCTTGATCTTCGGGTCGCCGTCGGCTTCTCGCGCCTCGTCCTTCAGGTCCTCGCGGCTCATTTGCAGGCGCTTGTGAAACCGCCAATGCGTCCAGCCTGCGTCCAGCAGGGCGATGCCGGCCTGTGCGCCCAGCACCAGCAGCAATAGATGGATCAATTCACGTGTGAGACGGTCGACGAAGGTGGTCGTGGTCCACAGCATCGAGCCGCCCAGCACGGGCCAGACCGTCGCCATCGAGCGCCAGAAGGCCCAGGCGAGCACGGAGAGCTTGGCGAAGCCTTTAAGGACCTCGACCAGATTGTCACCGCCGAAGATCCGCTTCAGCCCGCGCTTTGGATTGAGCCGGGCCAGGTCCGGGGCCAGCGCCGCGCCGTGAACGAGGAACTTGGTCTGCAGCAGAACACCCGCAGCCCCGGCCGCGATGCACGCGCCCATGAAGGCAAACGCGCCGCCGGCCCAGGCCTGCATGGCCCGACGCACGGCCTCCCCCGCTGACACACCGGGGTCCGCGAGCATGTCCTGCAGCTGAGCAACCAGACCGCGCGTGATCGACGGGGCGGCCATCGACAGCATCAGCGCGGCCGTGCCCAGGACCGACAGCGCGACCAGTTCACGCGAAAGCGGCGCCTGCCCTTCCTCCCGCGCCCGCTGAAGCCGCCGCTCGCTGGGCGCCTGTGTCCGGTCTTCGGAATCCGCCATCCTACAGCCCCGGGAGCGCCGACCAGGCGACCGCGACGGTGTCCTTCCAGGTCGCCAGCAATGGCGCGGCCAAGGAGCCAAGCAGCACCAGCCCACCAAGAATCTGACCCGGCGCGCTTGCAGAAAAAACCTGGAATTGCGGCACCAGCCGCGCCAGCAAACCGAGTCCGCCCTGCAGCAGCAGGCCAGCCATGAGGAAGGGTGCCGCCAGCTGCATGGCGAGGCCGAACGAGGCCGAGACAGCCTGCTGTATAAGCTCGACGACGGGCCCGGCCGGCATCACTGCGCCCGGAGGGATCACCTGGTAGCTGTTGGCCAGTGCGGATAACGGCAACGCGTAAAGCCCGGTTGAGAGGATCAGCATCGGCGCCACCAGACCCAGAAGCCGCGCCAACGCCGCCGACTGACCGCCGAGCGCAGCATCGGGCTGCACGACACTGGTAAGCCCCGTCATATAGGAGATCACGGCACCGGCCATGCTCAGCGCCAGCGCCGGCAACCGCGCCAGCCAGCCAAGAACCGACCCGGCCAGCAGTTCCCCCGCAATCATGCCTGCCGAGCCCCAGCCATCTGGGGCTGGCCCGATCAGCGGGCTGATCGATGGCAACAGGAGCAATGTGATCGCCAGCGTAAGACCGGCACGAACAATCGCCGGCGGCTCGATCTCACCAAGCCCGGGCAAGAGCATGATCGCCATGCCGGTGCGAGACAGCACCAGCGAGAATGCGAAGCCCAACGCTGGCAGGTCCGCCAGCAGCGACGCATCGGCGAGAGGTTTAGCGCCCACCGATGCTAACCAGACGATCCATCAGCGAGAGTGTGAACCCACCCAGCTGATCCGACATGAACGGACCCAAAATCGCCAGCGCGCCGCCCAGAATCAGGACTTTAGGCAGGAACGCCAGAGTCGGCTCGTTGATCTGTGTCACCGCCTGCAGCAGGGACACGAGCAGGCCGACGACCAGTGCGGCGATCAGCAATGGTCCCCCGAGCTTGACGAGCAGCCACAGCGCATCCCGCAGAGCACCGGCGGCCTCCGCCTCGCTCATATCGGCATCCGCATTACGTCCTGGTACGCCTGCACCACCTTGTCCCTGATCGCAACCGCGCTTTGTAAGGCGAGTTCCGCGTGCGACACCGAGGTCGCCACCTCGGTCAGGTTGCCGCCACCGGCGATGGCGCGCATCGATTGCGTGTCCGCCTCGTGCCCGGAATCCACGACGCCCTGCATAGCCCGGCCAAGCGCCGCGCCGAACCCGCCGCTGTCGCCCGGCGCATCGCCACCTGCCACCCGCGCATAGGCCTGCGCTGCACCGTTCGGGCTGACCGTAAGCGCAGCGATCGTCACTTCAGCAACTCGATCGTGCGCGTCAGCATCCCTCGGGTCACTTCGAGCACGTTGAGGTTGGCGCTATAGCTGCGCTGTGCCTCCCGCATGTCCATTACTTCGATGAAGCTGTTGACGTTCGGTGTTTTCACATACCCCTTCGCATCCGCGGCCGGGTGCGAGGGATCGAAGCGCAACGGCTGCGCGCTCTCATCGGTTCCGATGCGCTTCACCCGGACCGTGGGAGTTCCAAGAGCCGAGTCCATGCGGTTTTCGAAGCTCACGACCTTGCGTCGATACGCATCGGCATTCGGTGTGGAACCCGTGGTCTCCTGGTTGGCCAGATTTTCGGCAATGACCCGCAGTCGGGCAGTCTGCGCATCCATGCCGCGGGCGGAAACGGCGAGCGCCTTGGCGATGTCCATGCCTAGCCTCCGCGACCGAGAGCGGTTCGGAACATGGTCTGATACCGATGATGCAGGTTGACGACGAGTTCGTGCACGCCGGCCGTGTCGGCGACCCGGCCAAGCTGATCCTCGATCGAGACGGCATTCCCGTTCGGTGAGCGTGCCCGGGCCTGGACTCGCGACTGTTCACTCACCCCCGCCGTGCCAGCCAGATGGAGGCGGGACGTCTGCACCAGACCAGGCGCTGCCAGCGCGGCCTCGAATGGCGCCATGTCCCTTGCCTGGTAATTCGGGGTGTTCGCATTTGCGACGTTCTGGGCCAGGAGCCGTTGACGCTGATCAACCCAGGCCAGCCTCTGCTCCGCAAGACGAAACAAGCCGATATCGGTTGGATCCATGATGCCCTCCGTTTTCTGACGACATCGGCAGCCTGGACCCCAAAGGTTAATAAGATCCTTCGAGCGGTCGCGAATACTCGTAAGTCATTCGTTAACCTTCCCTCGGCACATTCATGCCATGACGATCTTCGGACTCGGCGAAACGCAGACGCAGAAACGCTTCGTTGTCGATGCGCTCCAGCGCGTCCGTACCACCGTGGCTGTTGCGCAGGGCCTGGCATCGTTGGGGCGGGAGATCGACCTGGACGGGCTTGAGGGCGCAACCGGCGTACTTTGCGCGCAAGTCCTGGATCTGTCCCCTGATGAAGCAACCGGAATGCGCCAAGCACTCGACGATCTGAACACACGAATATCCATGCTTACGAACACGCTTGCAAAGCAGGCGTCTTGATCAATCACCGGCAAAAGGCCGTATCATGCCGTTCACAATCACCGGCTTACCAACAGTCCTGGCAGCACTCGCTGTCGTCATCGGCCTTGTTCTCATTGCAGCCAAGGGAGCTCGATCGGCCGGGCTCGTTCGGCGGATGCGCGGATCGCTCGGCGCCGAGCGGCTTACGGTGCAGGAGACGCTCACCCTTGATCGCCTCAGACGCCTCCACGTCGTCCGATGTGACGGGCGCGACTTCGTTCTATTGACGGGAGGAGCCACGGACCTGGTGGTCGGCTGGCTGCCGGTCTCCATGAACCGGGCCGCGTCATGAGACGGCACATGCTGCCGCTCGTGGTGGCGCATCTCCTGTTGATCGGCTTCGTGCTGTTGTTGCCGAGCTTGGCGCACGCCCAGTCTGTCTCGATTGACTTGGGAGCCGCCGGGCAGTCGGGCGCGACGGGGCGCCTGGTGCAGATCACCGCGTTGATCACCGCATTGTCCCTGGCACCAAGCCTGCTGGTCATGGTGACGTCGTTCACCCGGATCGTCATCGTGCTTTCCCTGCTCCGCACGGCCATCGGGGCGCAGGGCACACCACCCAACACGGTGCTGATCGGGCTGGCGCTGTTCTTGAGCTTCTTCGTCATGCAGCCGACGCTTGAACAATCCTGGTCGACCGGGATCCTGCCGATGTCAAACGGCGCGGTGACCGAGATGGAAGGCATCCGCCTTGCGGCGGAGCCGTTTCACCGGTTCATGTCCGGTAACGTGAGAGGGACGGACCTTCAGTTGTTTCAGGACTTGGCCGGGCTACCAGCGGCAGAAACCCCGCACCAGGCGTCGTGGCGGGCTCTGGTACCGGCATTCATGATCGGCGAGATGCGTCGGGCATTTGAGATGGGGTTCCTCCTTTACCTGCCCTTTCTGGTGATCGATCTCGTGGTCGGCAGCGTGCTGATGTCGCTTGGCATGATGATGTTGCCACCTAATGCCGTGTCCCTGCCGTTCAAGCTGATCTTCTTCGTCCTGGTTGACGGGTGGCACCTGGTGTCCGGCAGTCTCGTTCAGGGTTTCCTGCCATCCTGAAAAGAACCCGGCGAGCACCGTCACGTTAATGCAGCAGACCAGGAGGACACCATGCAGCAGAAGCACACCGAAGAGACCATCGAGCATACTGACGGACAGCAGAATACCGGTAATCACAAGCGTCCCGGAGCTCCTGACGCAGGCGGGGCTGACAAGGTCGGGGGCACCCGGGCCGGTGCTGAAAACGTTGAGACGGTCGCGCCCGAAGCAGGCGAGAACACCAGGTAACCGGCTTCAGGTGCACTGTGCGGCCAGGATATCCAGCCGGTACACCTGACACCGCTACTGACTCAGACGGGCCTCAATGCGCCACTGATCGAAGTGGCCGACCGCCCTGCTCACAAGTTCTCTCCAGCTACATGGTGACGTTGGGCGGCATGAACAGCCGCTCCGAGATGTGCCGCCGGGGCCTGATCCACCAGCAGCGCGCAGTGCTTGCCCGGCGTTACGCGAGCGCTGATCTCGGCCAGGTGCAGGCCCATGGCTTCGGTGTTGCACCGTATGCAACAGACTGAGGCTCGACGCCGTTCAACCTGCAGGTCTCGACCAGGGATGCAATCGACCCCTACGCTGGCTATTCCATCGACTGCGTCGCTGAAACCTTAGGCCAGCTTCGCCCAATTGTTGGCTCCCTCGTCGCTGCCCGCGAACAGCGCGTTCGTCCTGGACAGCGCCACCGGGCGCATGGCGCACTCCACTGTGTCGGTGTCCAGTTCAATGCGGCCGTCATGCGAAAACCGATCCAGCCCGTTCCAGTGCTTCAGCGCCCGGTGCTTCAGCGCCCAGTGCTTCAGCGCGTAGCAGAGCGCCTGGGCCACGGGACCCCGAGCGGGCAGTGTTGCTGCCTTGGCTTGGACCCAGGTGCGCAGATCCGCCACCAGCTTCTGGCTCCTCGCCTGCGATCGTGTCCCAGGTGGTGGTGCAGGCGGCCGCTGACGGCGCCCTGCGCAGCAAGCGGCCGCGACGGCGCAAGACGGTCGTGCGGCGCGCTGCATGCCGACACGCCCGAACGAGGTCTGAAGCCTGGACTTCATCCACGACCAGGTCAGCGGCGGCACCAAGTTCCGGGCGCTGATGGTGATCGATGTGTCCAGCCGCGAGGGTCTGGACATCGAGGTGGGCCAGCGGCTCAAGGCCGAGCCCGCGGTGAAAGTGCTGAACCGCCTCGTGGCACAGCGTGGCGCGCCGCGTCACCTGCTTGCCAAAACGGATCGGAGTTCACCGGCCATCTGGTCGATCAGTGGGCGAGGCCTGCCAAACGTTCCGTCCGGCGTAGCCGGATGGAATGGCAGGACGAGGGTTACCGGTGCAAGGTGCGGATCGATTTCTCGCAACCCGGCAAACCGACCGACAACGCCTTTATCGAAACATCCAACGGCTCCCTGCGAGACGAATGCCTGAACCTGCACTGGGTCGAAACAATGGCCGAAGCACGAAGCATGATCGAGGCCTGGCGGCGGGACTACGACAAGAGCCGGCCTCACATGGCCCTTGGCCATCGAACGCCGCCGGAGTATCGTTTGCTGACAGGCGGTTCACCCCAAAGACCGCACCCGCGGCCGTCGAAGGCTAACGCTGGATCCGGAACACCAAGCCCAAGCACTTCATTCACCGCCAATCACTGAACCTGCAACGCCCATTCGAGCAGGGTGGGAAGGCTGCCATGACCGATCGCTTTTTACGTCACATGTTGAAGGAGGTTGCATGATCCTGGTCACGGGCGCGAGCGGCGCCAATGGGCAAGAAGTCCTCAAGGCGCTCTCCGAGCGAGGCGTGTCGGCCAAGGCCATGATGAGATCTGCGGACAAGGCTCGCGACCTGCCTCATGGGGTCACGGCTGTCGTGGGCAACTTCGACGATGACACGTCACTGGCCAGCGCACTTGTCGGCATCGAACGGGCGTTCCTGCTCACGCCCTCGACCGAGCATGCGGAAGCGCAGCAATTGCGGTTCGTCCAGGCGGCGCGACGCGCGGGCGTGCGCCACGTCGTCAAGCTGTCGCAGTTCGCCGCCAGCCCGGACTCACCCGTGCGCTTCCTGCGCTATCACGCGGCCGCGGAGCAGGCGATCCGGGATTCAGGCATGGACTGGACGTTTCTGCGACCAAACCTTTTCATGCAAGGCATGCTCCAGTTCGCCGGCATGATCCGGGACAAAGGCATGATCGCCGCTCCGATCGGCGATGCCCGGGTCAGCGTAGTGGACGTGCGGGACAATGCCGCGGTCGCGGCCGCGGCGCTTACGGAGGATGGCCACGCAGGCCGGACCTACACCCTGACCGGCCCCGAGGCGCTTACCCACGCCGACATGGCGGCGAAACTTTCTGCCGCGACCGGCCGTCCGATTGCCTTTGCCGACGCGAGCGAGGACGACATGCGCCACGCGATGGCAGCGTTGAAGATGCCCGACTGGCAGATCGATGGCCTGATCGAGGATTATGCGCACTATCGCCGAGGTGAGGCGGCGGTGATCGCGACCGGCATACGCGATGCGACCGGCCGAGCGCCACGCGCGTTCGACGATTTCGCGCGCGACTATGCCAGCGCGTTCAAGCCGGATTGACCCGGCTCGGCTGCTCCTTCGTCCGGCCTGCACAACTCGGATATCACGATCAGCGACAAGCCTGGGATCACCGCTCTTCTTATCAGGCGAGGACCGGATGCGAAGCCGGGTGACCGGTCGCCGATCCGCCTAACGCAGCCCCGCAGAAGAGCGGTAGGCCACCCAACGCCCAATCCGGCGCCAACCCCTTGCCGGGCTACAGGCCAATGCGGTCGATCAGGCCGACCTCCTGCGGTGCCCATCCGAGCGCCGCGCGGGTCTGATCGCTTGAGGCGGGACGGTTACCCGCGACCCAGACCGCGAGCGGCCCGAAATGCGCTTCGGCCTCCCCGGGCTTGAGCGACCTGGCGGGAAGGCCCCGCTGCCGGCCGATCGCCTCGGCGATATGCCGGTAGGGTATGCCCTGCTCGCCGATCTCGTGGAACGCCCCGCTCACCGCTCTCCAGCGCGAGCCGGTACAGGCGCGCCGAGTCCAGGCGATGCACCGTGGGCCACAGGTTCCGGCCATCGCCCACCCAGGCGGAGACGCCCTTCTTGCGCGCCACCTTGGCGAGCATGGGCACGAAGCCATGCGTCTCTCCCTGCCCGTGCACCGAGCGGGGGTTGCGGACCACCGAGGCGCGGACACCCCGCCCGGCGATGGCAAAGGCGGTCTAACCGGAAGCGCGGGGAAAGGCAGGGATTACCGGCGGCCTGGCGTCTTCGGTGAAGCCGGCACCAGTGGGATCCAGCCATTCGCGCCGGTCAGGAATACACGCATAATCACCTCCTCTGCCTGGCTGGACGAGCCCAGCTCCGGCTTGGGCGAGCGGATCGATGCCGCCCACGACGATCCGAGAGGACTGCTATCGTAACGTCATCTCTCCGGTGAAGGCCGTGCCGGAGCCAGGGGGGGCGGTCCTGACGCCGCGAGTTCGCACAGCAGCCGGGTGACATTGTAGGAATCGAGGAACGACCGCACCGGCAGAAACTCGAACCGCGAGTGGAAATTATGTGCCCCGGTGAAATAGTTCGGCGTCGGAAGCCCGCGGGCGGACAGCGCCGCGCCATCCGTGCCGCCCCGCATCGCCAGCACCTTCGGCGTGATCTGCAGTTCCTGCATCGCCTGGAACAGCAGCGCCACAGACTGGCGGTCCGCACCAAGGGCGGAGTCGATGTTGCGATAGCTGTCGACGATCTCGCAGGTGATCCCCGCGGCCGGATGCCGTGCTTGCAGCCGTTCGACCATCTCGGCCACCACCCGCTTGCGCCGGGCGAACCCGTCCTGGTCGAAGTCACGGATATGCATCTCCAGCCGCGCCACGCCCGGCCCGCCCTGGATCTGCGTGAACCACCAATAGCCGTCGCGGCCGTCGGTATGCTCCGGCGTCTGCATCGGGTCGAACCCGGCCATCAGCTCGGCCGCCAGCAGCACCGGGTTCACCAGCCGGCCCTTGGCGGACATGGGATGCGCCGGCACGCCGACGATCTCGAAATGGACGGTCGCCGCATTGAACGTCTCGAACACCAGCTCCCCCCGCTCGCAGGAATCGATGGTGTAGGCGAAGGCGGCGGGGAACCGGGCCAGGTCCATGGCCTTGGCGCCGCGCAGGCCGATCTCCTCGTCGGGCACGAACGCCACCAGGATGTCGCCATGCGCCGCCGGCCTGGCGCGCAGCTCGGCCAGCAGCGTCATCAGGATCGCGATGGCCGCCTTGTTGTCGGCGCCCAGCACGCTGGTGCCGTCGCTGAACAGGATGTCCTGCCCGCGATACGGCAGGATTTCGGGGTGCTCGGCGACCCGCAGCCAGATATCCTCCGCCGCATTCAGCCGCAGGTCCTCCCCCTCGAACGGCAACCGCTGCGGCCGGATATCCGGGCACAGCCCCACATCGACGGTGTCCAGATGCGCCACGAACCCGATGCTCGGCGCCCCCGCCACCGTGCCCGGCAGACGCGCCGTCACCACCGCATTCTCCGCCAGATGCACGTCGGCCAGCCCCAGCGCCGACAGCTCCGCCGCCAGCAGCTCCGCCAGCACACGCTGGCCCGGCGTGCTCGGCAGCACCGCTGCGCGCGCATCGCTCTGGCTGGTCACGGCGGCATAGCGGAAGAAGCGGTCGACAAGCTGCTGCTCGATGGTCATACGCTCGGTCCAGATCGCGGCGGTTGGGGTCGGCGCAATGTGCCCCGGTGTCCGCGGCGTTGAACAGGCCCAAATGGCTGCGATGCCCTACCCCGAACCAAACCCCGCATGATGCCGCGCCGCGTCGCGCTGCTGCTGTATGTGGCCCCGGTCAGTGTGTTCTACCTGGTGTTCCTGGTGGTGCCCTACGCCCTGGTGCTGCGGCTGAGCATCTTCCGGTTCAGCACCACGCGCCTGTACCTGCCGGAGGTCACGGCCGCCAACTACCTTGCGGTGCTGACGGACCCGTTCTACCTCGGCCTCGTCGCGCGCACCCTGGGCCTCGGCCTGGTGGTGACGCTGGTGTCGCTCGGGCTCGGCTATCCGCTGGCGTTGCGCATCGTGCGGGCCGGGCCGGGGCTGAAGCGGGTGCTGCTCGCCGTCACGGTGTCGCCGCTGCTCATCAACCTGGTGGTGCGCTCCTACGCCTGGCTGGTGCTGCTGGGCGACCACGGCGTGCTGAACACCGGGCTGCAACGGCTGGGGCTGATCGGCGCGCCGCTGCCGCTGGGCGGCACCATGCTCTCGGTCACGCTCGGCCTCGTGCACATCTGCCTGCCGCTCATGATCCTCAGCCTGCTCGGCGCGCTCGAAGCCATCGACCCGGCGCTCATCGACGCCGCCACCAGCCTTGGCGCCTCCCGCGCCAAGATCCTGCGCCGCGTGGTGGTGCCGCTTTCCTGGCCCGGCGTGGGGGCCGGGTCGCTGCTGGTGTTCACCTTCGCCATCAGCGCCTTCATCACGCCGTCGCTGCTGGGCGGCAACCGTGTCTCCACCCTGGGCACGCTGATCTATGAGAAGTTCACCTTCGCCGCCAACTGGCCCATGGGCGCCACGCTGGTCATGGTGCTGCTGCTGATCAACGTCGGCGTGATCGCGCTGCACGGCCGGCTGTTCCGGACGGCATGATGCTGGATCGCGCTCTGGGCGCCCTGGCCTGGCTGGTGGTGCTGTTCATCCTGGGCCCGCTGGTCGTCATCATCGGCGGCTCCTTCACCGAATCGCCCTTCGTCGCCTTCCCGCCCGTGGGCTTCACCTGGCGCTGGTACGAGCAGCTGCTGCATCGGCCGGACTTCCTGCGCGCCTTCCTCATCAGCCTCGGCCTCGCCGCGCTGTGCTGCGGGGTGGCCATGGCGCTCGGCCTCTCCGCGGTGGTGGGCCTGCACCGGCATGGCGGCACCTGGGGCGGCACCGGGTCCCGGGCGTTCCGCGGCTTCCTGATGTCGCCGCTGGTGCTGCCCGCCATCGTCACCGGGGTGGCGCTGCTGCAGTTCTATTATCTGATCGACCTCGATGCCTCACTCGCCGGCCTGCTGATCGGGCATGTGCTCATCACCATCCCCTACGTGATCCGCACCGTGGGCGCCGGGCTGGCGGGGCTCGACCCCGATCTGGAGGCGGCGGCGGAGAGCCTGGGCGCCGGGCCATGGCGGCGGCTGGTGCGGGTGGTGCTGCCCGCCATCGCACCGTCCATCATGGCGGCGGTCATCTTCGTGTTCATCACCTCGTTCGACCAGGCGACCATCTCGATCTTTCTGGCCGGGCCGGACGTGATGCCGCTGCCGGTCCGCATCTACACCTATATCGACTTCGCGGTGGACCCGATGATCGCCTGCGTCTCCACCGTGCTGATCGTGTTCGCCTTCGCGCTGATTGCCGTGCTGCAGCGGGTGCTGGGCCTGGACGGCACCCACGGCCTGCGTTGAGACGGCCTGCGCTGGATCAGCTGCCGAACTCGCGCGTCCAGCGGTCCAGGATCGCGTCGCGCTGCGGCAGGATGGCGGACCAGTCGGGCTCCCGGATCGCATCCACCCGGTCGCTCGGGATCAGCAGCCGCTGCACCGCCGGCGCCGCCACCACGTCGCGGTTGGTCGGGCTGTACTGGCTCCGCGCCATAGCCGCCTGCGCCGGCACCCCCAGCATGGTGTCCACCCAGGCCACCGCCCCCGGCAGGTTGGCGGTGAGCTTCGGGATCTGCAGCCCGGTGCGCTGGCCCCAGGTGCCCTCCTTCGGCACCCCCTTGCCGATCGGCAGCCCGGCCTCGATCATCTGCTGCGTCCGGTGGCTGTAGAACAGCCCGGCATCCACCTCCTTCTGCTGGAACAGCGCCAGCCCCTGGCTCACGCTCCGGTAGATCTTGAAGGCGCCCAGCCGCTTGATGGCGGCATAGCCGGGCTCCAGGTTGCTGGCGCTGCCGCCGTTCAGCATGGCGGCGATATACAGAAAGGTGAGCCCATAGGCCTGGCTGACATGCGGCACCGCTACCACCAGGCCCAGCGCCCACAGATCGGCCCAGCTGCCCGGCGGCTGCGGCAGCTTGTCCGTGCGGTAGGCCAGCGCATACTCGAACACGATGTTCGCATAATGCGCGGTGGCCGGCGGCTTGCAGCTGGCATGGATCGCCGGAAGGTTGCTGAGCCCCGCCGCGAAGTCCGGCGCCCAGACCTCCATGCCGGCGCCCAGGATCGCCTTGTCGTTGTCCATCATGCACACGTCGTAGGGCGCCCGGCTGCGCGCCACCTGCAGCTTCGGCAGGATGGTGACGTCGTCCTCCACGATCAGCTGCACCTCCAAGCCGTGCTTCTGCTCGAAGCCGGGGATGATGTCCTCGCGGATGGTCTTCTCGATCAGCCCCCCCATGCACTGCACCCGCAGCACGGGACGCCCCTGCGCCACGGCGGGCCGGATCAGCGCCGGGGCAGCCGCCAGGCTGGTGAGCAGGGTGCGACGGGTGACGGACATGCTGGTCTCCTATCACGCCGGACCCGACGACGACACGCCCGGTTCGGGCCAGGGCCTCGCGGCAGGCGAGGCGATGCCGGGGCGGATGTTGCACCGCGGTATCGCCTGTCTGCGGCGCACCGGCAAGGCACCCACTCCGGTGGGCGCAGGAGACCGTTGCAGTAGCGTTGAAAACATTTGCGTGAGATAGCGGGCAGGCGCAACATGCCCCGACCGTGAACGATGCGGGAGTGCCCCTCATGCCCGAACAACGTGCCTCCCCACCGCGGCACCAGCCGCTCGTGTTTCCAATGGCTGCACTGTGCGTCGGCACCGTCATCGTCGCCGGCCTCGTGTGGGGCGCGATCGAGATGTTCGGGTCGTTCTCGCTGCCGTTCTGGTCCTGATCGGCCCGTTCCACCCGCGCCGGAACGCCGTATAAGGCGAAGGCGTCGGCACTCGGCCGGCCGATCAAGCCCGGAGCCGCAATGTCCGCAGAGCATTACGACGTCATCGTCATCGGCAGCGGCCCCGGCGGCGCCACCCTGGCGCAACGCCTGGCCCCCACCGGCAAGCGTATCCTGATGCTCGAACGCGGGGACTACCTGCCGCGCTCCCGCAAGAACTGGGATGCGCGGACCGTGTTCGTGGACGGCGCCTACCAGGCCACAGAGACCTGGTTCGGCGGCGATGGGCGCGAGTTCCACCCCGGCCTGCACTACTATGTCGGCGGCAACTCCAAGGTGTACGGCTCCGCCCTGTTCCGCCTGCGCGAGCGCGACTTCGAGGAGATCCAGACCAAGGACGGCATCTCCCCCGCCTGGCCGCTCAAATACGACGTGTTCGAGCCCTACTACACCGAGGCCGAAGCGCTGTACCACGTGCACGGCCAGCGCGGCGAGGACCCGACGGAGCCCTGGTCCAGCGCCCCCTACGCCTACCCGCCCGTGCTCCACGAGCCGCGCGTCCAGGAACTCAGCGACATTCTGGGCCGCGAGGGCCTGCATCCCTTCCACCTGCCGCTCGGCATCAAGCTGGATCAGAACCCCGACGGCTCCGCCACCACCTACAGCCCCTGCATCCGCTGCGACGCCTTCGACGGCTTCCCCTGCGCCGTGAACGCCAAGGCCGACGCCCAGGTGATCTGCGTCGATCCGACCCGGGCCGCCCACCCCAACTTCACCCTGCTGACCGGCGCGATGGTGACCCGGCTGGACACCGACGCCAGCGGCAGAAGCGTCAGCTGCGTCCACGTGGTGCGCAACGGACGGGACGAGCAGTATTCCGCGGATGTCGTGGTGGTGGCGTGCGGCGCCCTCAGCTCCGCCCTGCTGATGCTGCGCTCCGCCAACGGCAAGCACCCGAACGGCCTCGCCAACGGCTCCGACCAGGTCGGCCGCAACTACATGCGCCACAACATGTCCATCGTCATGGCGCTGCTGAAGGAGCCGAACCACACGGTGTTCCAGAAGACGCTCGCCGTCAGCGACTACTACTTCGGCGCCCCCGACTACGAGTTCCCTCTCGGCCTCATCCAGATGTGCGCCACCTCCCATGGCGAGCAGATCCGCGGCGAGGCCCCGCTGCCGAAACTCATGTCGCTGGTGCCGGAGATGCCGTTCGACAAGATGGCCGAGCACTCCATCGACTTCTGGATGCAGACCGAGGACCTGCCGGCCCCCGGCAACCGCATCTACTACGACAAGGACCGCGTCGTGCTGGACTTCAACGAAAGCAACGAGGAGCCCGCCCAGCGCCTCACCGCCAAGCTGAAGGAGATGCTCGTGCCCATGCGCGCCTGGCCCGTGCTGTTCGACCGCGGCCTGTACCTCGGCAAGAACATCCCGCTCGGTGGCACCGCGCACCAGGCCGGCACCATGCGCTTCGGCACGGACCCGGCCACCTCGGTGCTGGACCTCGACTGCAAGGCGCACGAGCTGGACAACCTCTACGTCGCCGATGCCAGCTTCTTCCCCTCCATCGGCGCGGTGAACCCCACCCTCACCATCATCGCCAACGCCATGCGCGTCGCGGACCGCATCAAGGCCCGGCTGTGCGCCTAGCCGCCATCGCCCGGCTGTTCGCCCGCAAGCCGCACGGCACCGCCCGCCGCGTGCTGCGCATCAGCCGCGTGGTGGCGGAGCTGGAGCGCGCCGAAGCCTTCTACCGCGACGGCCTCGGCTTCACCCGCATCGCCGAAGCCCCGCTCGACCCGGCTCTCGCCACCGCGCTCCAGCAACCCGGCGGCGCCACCACCCGCACCCTGCGCCTGGGTGCCGACGAGATCGTGCTGGTGCAATGGGCCACCCCCGGGGCGTCCTACCCGGCGCACAGCCGCAGCAATGATTGCTGGTTCCAGCACCTCGCCATCGTGGTGGACGACATGCAGGCCGCCTATGCGCGCCTGATGCGTCAGGCCCCGCGCGCCATCTCGACGGACGGGCCGCAGCCGCTGCCGGGCCCCCGCGCCGAGAGGCTGGCGGCGATGACCACGGTGCCGGGCCAACCCTCCCCGCTGGGGCGCGGCCTGGGCGAAGGCACCGCCGCGGCACCCACACGCGGCGTCACCGCCTACAAGTTCCGCGACCCCGACGGCCACCCGCTGGAGCTGATCCGCTTCCCGCCGGACCAGGGGCGCGCAGTGTGGCACCGGCACAGGCCGGGCCCCTGCCTCGGCATCGACCACACCGCGCTGTCCGTCAGCTCCACCCCGCACAGCCTGCGCTTCTACCGCGGCCTCGGCTTTACCGCCGCCGGGCGCACCTTCAACCACGGCCCGGCCCAGGCCGCGCTCGATGGCCTGCCCGGCGCCCAGCTCCGCGTCACCAGCCTGCGCCCCGGCGACGCCGAAGGCCCGGGGATCGAGCTGCTGGGCTATCTTCCCCCGGGCCGCCCAGCCCCGGCGCACGCGGCCGATGCGATGGTGACCGACTGGATCACGCTCGACACCGGCCGCCGAGGCCCGCCCGAGGTGCTGCGCGACCCCGACGGTCACATCCTGGTGCTGGCCTAGCGAACCTGCCCCGCTACCGCCCCACCCACATGGGTCGAGGCCAGCGGGTGCCGCATCACCTCGGACAGCGGCAAGGTGCGCGGCGCGAGCATCACCAGCCCCAATCCGCCCACGAGCCCGAGGTTCTTGAGGAACTCCCAGAAATGCTCCAGCCCCTCGCCCGGGCGGAACTTCCAGAAGTCCGGATACCGCCAGAACTGGTGATACAGCACCGCCGTCACCACGCAGAACCCGGCCAGCATGAATGCCGCCAGCCGGTCGTGCCAGCCCAGCACGATGCACACCGGCGCGATCGTCTCCACCAGGATGCCGGCCACCAGCAACAGCGGCGTCAGCGGACCCGGCCCCGCCTGCTTCGCCGCGGCCCCCCAGTTCACGATCTTGTCGAGCGCGCTCAACGGAAACAGCACCACCAGCGCCAGGCGCAGCAGAACCGGAAGATACTCGTCGATCATGGTCATGGGAGGCCTTTCGTGGTTTCCGCAGAAAAGCGGGAACAATGCCCGGCGTCAAAGGTTGTAGCCGCATGAGCGACGCATCCGGACCCAAACCGCAAGTCCCCTACTGGCACCTCTGGACCGACGAGCAGGGCGTCAGCCACCAGCAGCAATGCGCCCTCACGCAGTTCGACCTCAAGGGCGTGGGCAATGCCGCACCCCAATGGAACAACAAGCAGGACCGCTCCGAGGCGACCGTGGTGTTCACCGTCCAGCCGGTCGGCTGGGTCGGCGACTGGCACGAGAACCCGGCCCCGCAATGGATCGTCGTCCTCTCCGGCCGCTGGTGGATCGAGAGCATGGACGGCACCCGCATCGAGCAGGGCCCGGGCGAGTTCTCCTTCGGCGAGGACCAGGGCTGCACCGAAACCGGCGGCAGGAAGGGCCACCGCTCCGGCACCATCGGCGACCAGCCCGCCGTGCTGATGACGGTGCAGCTGCACGTGGACCCCCGGCGCCTCCCCTGCCACCTGTCCTGAGATGGACGGCTTCGAGATCCTCGACCCCGAGTTCCGCCACCTGGTGCTGCCCAACGCTCCGCTTGTGAAGCTGGGCGAGGGCTTCGCCTGGCTGGAAGGCCCGGCCTGGTTCGCGGACCTCGACTGCCTGCTGGTCAGCGACCTCCCGAACGACCGCATCCTGCGCTGGACGGAAAGCGGCGGCATCTCGGTGTTCCGCACCCCCAGCGGCTTCGCGAACGGCCATGCGCGGGACCGCCAGGGCCGCCTGCTCGGCTGCTCGCACCAGCACCGCTGCATCACGCGCACGGAGCTGGACGGCCGGGTCACGGTGCTGGCGGACCGGTTCGAGGGCAAGCGGCTGAACGGCCCCAACGACATCGTCTGCCGGTCGGACGGCACCATCTGGTTCACCGACCCGCATTACGGCATCAGCACGGATTACGAGGGCGGCAAGCAGACCCCCGAGCTGCCGCCCGGCGTGTACTGCCTCAACCCCGCCGAGGGCAGCCTCACCCTGATCGCCAGCGACTTCACCGGCCCGAACGGCCTGTGCTTCTCGCCCGACGAATCCCTGCTCTACATCGCCGAGAGCGGCGCCCAGTTCACCGCGGCCCCGGTGCAGCACATCCGCGTGTTCGATGTGCACGGGACGGCCCTGTCCAACACCCGCATCTTCCACAAGGTGCAGCCCGGCTTCACCGACGGCATGCGTGCCGACGAAGCCGGGCGCATCTGGTCCAGCGCCGGCGACGGCATCCACTGCATCGCCCCCGATGGCCGCCTGCTGGGCCGCATCAAGGTGCCGTCCACGGTGTCCAACCTGGAGTTCGGTGGCCGCAACCGCGCCCGCCTGTTCGTCTGCGCCTCGCACACGCTCTATGCCATCTACACCAACACCCGCGGTGCGGATCGCCTCAACCCGGTAAACCCAGGAGCCTCCCTCCATGTCTGACACCCAATCCGACAGCCAGGCCGCCTTCGAGAAGCCCTCCGAGCCCGCGCTGCCCGATCAGTCGCGCCTGCCGAACTTCCCCTACAATCCCGTGCTGGCCGGGCAGCAGGCACTGGTCACCGGCGCCAATTCCGGCATCGGCATGGCGGTGGCGCTCGGCCTGGCCCGGGCCGGGGCGGACGTGGCGGTGAACTACATCACCCACCCCGAGACCGCGGAGGACGTGGTGGCGCAGATCCGCGCCATGGGCCGCCGGGCCATCGCCATCAAGGCGGATGTGAGCAAGGAGGACGAGGTTGATGCCATGTATGCCCAGGCGATCAAGGAGTTCGGCACCCTCCACATTTCCGTCAGCAACGCCGGGCTGCAGCGCGACTCCGCCTTCGCCACGATGACGCTTGAGGAGTGGAACACCGTCATCGGCATCAACCTGACCGGCCAGTTCCTCTGCTCGCGCGCCGCGGTGCGGGAGTTCCTGCGGCGTGGCGTGGACAAGTCCGTGTCGCAGGCCGCCGGCAAGATCATCTGCATGAGCTCCGTGCACCAGCAGATCCCCTGGGCCGGCCATGCCAACTACGCGGCCTCCAAGGGCGGCATCATGATGCTGATGCAGAGCATGGCGCAGGAGCTGGCGCCGCACTTCATCCGCGTGAACAGCATCGGGCCCGGCGCCATCCGCACCCCCATCAACACCGAGGCCTGGAACACGCCGAAGGCCTATGCCGACCTGATGACCCTGGTGCCCTACAAGCGCATCGGCGAACCCGACGACATCGCCCAGGCGGCGGTGTGGCTCGCCTCGGACTCCGCCGACTACGTGACCGGCACCACCCTGTTCGTCGATGGCGGCATGACGCTGTATCCCGGCTTCGCCACCGGGGGATGAACCGATAAACCAACCCCGCGCCGGTGATGCCGCACCCGTGGTCGTCATCACCGGCGCCTCCTCCGGCATCGGCCGCTGCACCGCCGTGCTGTTCGGCCGCAACGGATGGCGCGTCGGCCTGATCGCCCGCGGCGGGGCCGGCCTCGCCTCGATCCAGACCGAGCTTGAGGCGGCCGGCGTCACCACCGCCTCCGCCGCGGCCGACGTCGCCGACGACCCGGCGCTGGAGGCTGCGGCAGCCCGGCTGGAACAGGCACTCGGCCCCATCGCCGCCTGGGTGAACTGCGCCGGCAACGGCGTGTTCGGCCGGTTCATCGACGTGCCCGCCGCCGAGTTCGACCGCGTCACCGCCGTCACCTACCTCGGCACCGTGAACGGCACCCGCGCCGCCCTCCGCCGCATGGTGCCGCGCAACCAGGGCGTGGTGATCAACGTCTGCTCCGCCATCGCTTTCCACGGCCTGCCGGTGCTGTCCTCCTACTCCGGCGCCAAGCACGCGGTGCGCGGCTTCACGGATTCCGTGCGGCACGAGCTGATCCAGGCGCGCAGCCGGGTGCGCATGACCACGATCTTCCCGCCCGCCGTGAACACGCCGTTCTTCAGCCACGCCGTCTCCTACATGCCGAAAGCCCCCCGCCCCGCCCGCCCGGTGTATCAGCCCGAGGTGGTGGCCGACGCCGTGCTGCTTGCCACCACGGACCCCCGGCGCGAGATCCAGGTCTCGGGCATCACCGTCACCTTCGCCCTGTGCTGCAAGCTGGTCCCCGGTCTCATCCACCTCGCCATCCAGCGCCTGGGCGCCGAGGGCCAGATGACCGACTGCCCCGAAGCCGCCCGCCTGCGTGATCCCACCCTCGCCGCCCCCTCCACCCGAGCCTCCGGCAGCCACGGCCCGTTCGACGCCGAATCCCGCGCCACCAGCCTTCAGATGTGGCTGACCCGGCGCCGCGTCCCCGCCCTGCTGATCGGCGCCACCCTGTTCGGCATCACCTGGTGGGCGTGGTGACCAGCCGCTCCGTCGCGTCCCACACGGCCCGGCACAGCGCCGGGTCCAGCGCCCGGCGGTTGGGTGATGCCGGGGCGCAGTCCTTGAAGTAGGTCCCGCTCACCCCCGCCAGCCCCGGCGCCACGGCCACGTGCAGCGGCGTCTCCGCCCCCTGCTGCTCCGTCCGCACCCAGGGCCGCATCAGCCGCCATGCCAGCCCGATCACCCCTGGCGAGCGCACCAGCCCGGTCGCCACCGTGCCCGGATGCACCACGTTCGCCACCACCCCGCTGCCCGCGAACCGCCGCCCCCACTCGAAGGTCGTCATCATGGTGGCGAGCTTGGACTGCCCATAGGCCCGCACCATGGTCCAGCGGCGGGTGAGTTCGAGATCGGCCGGGTCGATGCGGGCGCGGTCGGAGGTGGAGGACCCCACCGTCACCAGCCGCGCATCCCCGCCCGCGCCAGCAGCCGCCCGAAGTGCGCCCTCAAGCTCCTGCGTCAGCACGAACGGCGAGAGGTGGTTCACCGCCAGCACCAGGTCATGCCCCTCCGCCGTCAGCACGCGGCGGGCGCGGAACACCCCGGCATTGTTCACCAGCACCGCGACCTGCGGATGCGCCGCCGCGATCCGCCGCCCCAGCGCCCGCGTCTCCGCCAGGGAGGACAGGTCCGCCAGCATCAGCTCCGCCCCACCCTCGCCCCCCGCCGAACGCACCCAGCCCAGCGCCGCCGCACCCCGCTCGGCATCCCGCCCTACCAGCACCACATGGAACCCGGCCTCCATCATCCCCCGCGCGATCCAGCGCCCGATGCCCCCCGTGCCTCCGGTCACGACTGCGACCCGCTGTTGCGTCATCTCGCCCTCAAGCTGTTGGCGGCATATTGCACGGCATCTGACCCTGCGGCGAACACAACCCCGATCGTCACCGGCCGGCCGAACGCCCTGGCTTCGGCCTGGCACTCCCGCCTAGTCTTCGCGAAGCCACGACCCGGGAGCGCCACGCCATGACCGTCCTTCCATCCCGCCGCGCCATGCTGAACGGCGCCCTGCTTGCCGGGGCCACGCTGGTCGCTGCCCCTGCCGTTGCTGCCGCGCCTGATCTTCCGGCCCCCGCAGCCCCCGCCGGCATCTGGACGGAGAGCTACTGGGCCGTGAAAACGCGCAACGGCCAGGCGATCAGGCTCGCGATGTATCGCAAGCGCCTCGGCGCCCCCGCGGCCGGGGAGGCGCCCCGCCCCGTGCTGCTCTTCGTGCACGGCTCCTCCCCCGCCGCCCTCGCCAGCTTCGACCTCTCCGTGCCCGGCCGCGACGACTACTCCATGATGAACGTCTTTGCCCGCCACGGGTACGACGTCTGGACCCTGGACCACGAAGGCTATGGCCGCTCCGACCGCACCGAGGGCAACTCCGACATCGCCAGCGGCGTCGCGGACCTGGTGGTCGCCACCGACCTGATCCGTCAGGAGACCGGCCAGACCCGGGCGCACCTGCTGGGCGAGTCCTCCGGCGCGCTGCGGGCCGCGGCCTTCGCCCAGGCGCACCCGGAGCGCGCCGGCCGCCTGGTGCTCACCGCCTTCACCTATACCGGCGCCGGCTCACCCACCCTGGGCGCGCGGGCCAAGCAGGTGGAGTTCTACCGCACCCACAACCGCCGCCCCCGCGGCCGCGACATGCTGGAGAGCATCTTCACCCGCGACCACCCCGGCACCACGGAACCGCTGGTGGCACAGACCTTCGTGGAAAAGGAGATCCTAAACGGCGACACCGTGCCCACCGGCACCTACCTGGACATGACGGCGAACCTTCCGGTGGTCGATCCGCTGCGGCTGCCCTGCCCGGTGCTGCTGATCAAGGGCGAGCACGACGGCATCTCGACCACCGAGGACCTGCAGGCCTTCTTCGCCAAGTTGCCGAACGGGGATCGCCAGTTCTCCATCGTGGCAGGCGCAGCACACTCGCTCATCCTGAGCCGCAGTTACAAGGCGTTCCAGCACATCGTGCAGTCATTCCTGACCATCCCGCCAATGCAGGCCGCCTCCGGCTGAACGGCGGCCATCCGGCTGCACAGGCCGTTGCGGCGCACGAATAGAAGAGAGCCGAGATTTCCGTTAATTTTGACGGAACAAAACCTGCAGCAGCAGCGTTCCAGGTCGCTCCTATTCCATGCCGCCGGGCGATCTGGCGGATAGCAGCCAAGGGTTTGCCATGAACGTGCTCGCGCCGGGTCTCCGGCCGTTACCGATCCTGCTCTGCCTCTCCCATCTCCGCTGGAACCATGTCTTCCAACGGCCGCAGCATCTGATGACGCTCGCGAGCGCGTCCTACCGTGTGATCTTCTTCGAAGAACCCGTGTTCGAACCCGGCACCGAACCCAGCCTCCGCGCCGCCCTCTCGCCCGAGGGCGTGCTGATCGCCACCCCGGTGCTGCCGCACGGCCTGGACGCCGCCGCCATCGGCACGGCGCAGCGCACCCTGCTCGACGGGATGCTGGACGCACAGGAACAGCCGCTCGCCGTCATCTGGTACTACACCCCCATGGCGCTGGACTTCGCCGGCCACCTGCAGGCACCCGTCACGGTGTTCGACAGCATGGACGAGCTTTCCGCCTTCGCCGGCGCCCCGCCCCGCCTGGGCCAAATGGAGCGCCGCCTGCTCCAGCAGTCCGACCTGGTGTTCACCGGCGGCCGCAGCCTGTTCAAGGCCAAGCGCGACCGCCACCCCAGCGTCCACCTGTTCCCCAGCAGCGTCGATACCGCCCACTTCGCCGCCGCCCGCGAACCCGGCATCACGGACCCGCAGGACCAGGCCGGCATCCCGCACCCCCGCATCGGCTTCTTCGGCGTGATCGATGAGCGCATGGACCTGGCCCTGCTCGCCGCCGTCGCCGCGGCCCGTCCGGACTGGCACCTGGTCGTGCTCGGCCCCATCGCCAAGATCGACCCGGCCAGCCTTCCCCGCCGCGCGAACCTGCACTGGCTCGGCCAGAAGTCCTATGCGGAGCTGCCGGGCTACCTCGCCCACTGGCAGGTCGGCATGATGCCGTTCGCGCTCAACGAGGCCACCCGATACATCAGCCCCACCAAGACGCCGGAGTTCCTCGCCGCCGGCATCCCGGTGGTCTCCACATCGGTGCCGGACGTGGTGGCGGACTGGGGCCAGGACGGCCTGGTGGAGGTCGCCGACGGCACCGCGGCCTTCATCGCCGCCATCGAGCGCCTGCTGGTGCAGCCCGGCGCCACCTGGTTGGCGCAGGTGGATGCCCGTCTCGCCACCATCTCCTGGCGCGCCACCTGGGACCGCATGCACGCCCTCATCACCGAGACCGCCGCCGCCAGGAGCGACGAGCCGCGCCACTACGACTGGCTCGTCGTGGGCGCAGGCTTCGCCGGCAGCGTGCTGGCCGAGCGCCTGGCCAGCGAGCGCGGCGAGCGCGTGCTGGTCATCGACAGGCGCGACCACATCGCCGGCAACGCCTATGACCATCTGGATGCCGCCGGCGTGCTGGTGCACCGCTACGGCCCCCACATCTTCCACACAAACAGCCAGCCGGTTGCCGATTACCTCTCGCGGTTCACGGCCTGGCGCCCCTACGAGCATCGCGTGCTGGGCCAGGTGGACGGGCAGCTGGTGCCGATCCCCATCAACCTCGACACGGTCAACAGCCTGTATGGCCTCGACCTCACCTCCGAGGAGCTGGAGGACTGGTTCGGCGCGCGGGCCGAGCAGGTGGACGAGATCCGCACCTCGGAAGACGTGATCGTCGCCCGCATCGGCCGCGAGCTGTATAAGAAGTTTTTCCAGGGCTATACCCGCAAGCAGTGGGGCCTCGACCCCTCGGAGCTGGACCGCACCGTCACCGCCCGCGTCCCGGTGCGCACCAACCGCGACGACCGCTACTTCACCGACAGCTTCCAGGCCATGCCGCGTGACGGCTACACGCCGATGTTCGCCCGCATGCTGGACCATCCGAACATCGACGTGATGCTGGGCCTGGAGCACCGCGACCTCCCGGACTCCATCACCTATGGCCGCCTGATCTGGACCGGCCAGATCGACGAGTTCTTCGGCTACCGTTTCGGCAAGCTGCCCTATCGCAGCCTGCAGTTCCGCCACGAGAACCTGCCGATGGAGCAGTTCCAGTCCGTCGGCACCGTGAACCACCCGCAGGACCAGGACTACACCCGCGTCTCCGAATACAAGCACATGACCGGCCAGGTCCACCCGACCACCAGCGTCACCTACGAATACCCCACCGCGGACGGCGACCCCTACTACCCGGTGCCGCGGCCGGAGAACCAGGCGCTCTACAAGCGCTACGAGGCCCTGGCCGATGCCCAGCCCGCCACGGTGTTCGTCGGCCGGCTCGCCACCTATCGCTACCTGAACATGGACCAGGTGGTGGCCCAGGCCCTGGCCACCTTCCGCCGGATCGAGCAGGAAACCCCCGCGGGCTGCGACAAGACGGCCACCGCCTCCGCCCGCGGCCTCGCCGGGGTGGGGCCGGTCTAGGACACCGCGCATGACCCCGCCCGACCCGGCGCAGCAACCGCCGCTGCAGCTCTGGGGCGGGGTCGAGTGCAGCGTGGTGCGCGTCGCCGATGGCTGGCGCGACCAGGTGCACGAAACCGGCCATCACCAGCGCGGCACCGTGGACCTCGCGGCCCTCGGCGCCCTCGGCCTGAAAACCCTGCGTTATCCGCTGCTCTGGGAACGCTCTCCGGCGCAGCACGCCTGGCACGACCGGCAGATCACCGACCTGGCCCGGCGCGGCATCACCGTCATCGCCGGCCTGGTGCATCACGGCTCCGGCCCGGCGCAGACGCACCTGCTCGACCCAGCCTTCCCCGAGAAGCTCGCCGCCCATGCCGCCGCCATGGCGACGCGCTACCCCGGCATCACCGCCTGGACCCCGCTGAACGAGCCGCTGACCACGGCACGCTTCAGCTGCCTGTATGGTCACTGGCACCCGCATCTCCACGACGAGGCAGCGTTCCTCTACGCCGTGGCCAATCAGTGCCGGGCCATCCTGCTCGCGGTGCGGGCCATCCGCGCCGTGAACCCGGCCGCCCGCTTCATCCACACCGAGGACATCGGCCGCGTCTTCGCCACCGCCCCGCTGGCCGGCCAGGCGCGCTACGAGAACGGCCGCCGCTGGCTTTCGCTGGACCTGTTGTGCGGCCATGTCGGCGCCGGCCATCCGTTCCGCGCCGCCCTGGAGGCCAGCGGGGTACGGCCCGCCCATCTGGACGAGTTGGCCGAGGCGGAGGCGGCCCCGGACATCGTCGGCTTCAACCACTACGCCACCAGCGACCGCTTCCTGGATCACCGGCTGCAGCTCTATCCCCCGGCCCTGCGCGGCGGCAACGGTCACGACGCCTATGCCGACACCGAGGCGCTGCGGGTGGAACTGGGCCCGGACCACACCGGCATGGCGCCGCGCCTGCGTGAGGTCTGGGCCCGCTACGCCCGCCCCATCGCCATCACCGAGGCGCATCTCGGCTGCGAGGATCCCGAGGAACAGGTGCGCTGGCTCATGGAAGCCTGGGACGCTGCCCATACGCTGCGCGCCGAGGGCGCCGACATCCGCGCCGTCACCGCCTGGGCGCTGTTCGGCCTGATGGACTGGAACACCATGCTGCGCGAGCGCCGCGGCCACTACGAACCCGGCGCCTTCGACATCCGCGCCGACCCGCCCCGCCCCACCCTGCTGGCCGACGCCATCGCCGCCCTGGCGCGGCACGGGCAGTTCGCCCACCCCTGCCTGGATGAGCCGGGCTGGTGGCGCCGGGAGGACCGGGTGCACGCCACGCTGCGCCGGGCCTGAGCGCGGCAGGGTGACAACCCGGTTGCCAGCAGGGTGGCAACCCGGTTGCCAGCGTGCTGGCAACCCGGTCAATCCCCGGATATGCGGTTTTGTCCAAACCGCCCTATCTTGCAAAGGTGGAGGCGATCCCGCGGCGCCGGACAAGCCGCCGGCCAATTTCGCCTGAGTGCAACAAGGAGACCCGATGTCCCATCTCGCCCCCCGCCTCGATGATGAACCTGACTCGCCGAACGACCCCGATGTGCCCGAGCCCATGGGCCCGGAGCCCAGGGAACCCGGCGACAACCGCACGCTGAACTCGCCGATCAACGAACTGGAGACCCGGCTGCTCAAGCAGCGCAAGGTCCTCATCTTCGGCGCCATCAACGACAAGGTCGCCCGCGACGTCACCGCCCGCCTGCTCACCCTGGCCGCCGAGGGCACCGCGCCGATCGACGTGTACGTGAACTCCCCCGGCGGGCACGTGGAGAGCGGCGACACCATCCACGACATGATCCGCTTCGTGGACAGCCACGCCCCGGTCCGCGTCATCGGCACCGGCTGGGTGGCCAGCGCCGGCGCGCTCATCTTCCTGGCGGGCCGCAGGGAACACCGCATGTGCCTGCCGAACACCCGGTTCCTGCTGCACCAGCCCATGGGCGGCGTCCGCGGCCCGGCCACCGACATCGACATCGAGGCGCGCGAGATCGTCAAGATGCGCGAGCGGATCAACCGCGTCATCGCCGACGAGACCGGTCAGCCGTTCGAGAAGGTGGTGAATGACACCGACCGCAACTACTGGATGAACGCGCAGGAAGCCATCGCCTACGGCCTCTGCCACCACGTCATCAAGTCGATCGACGAACTCAAGTAGCCCCACGGCCGTCACTCCCCCGGGAGTGGCGGCCGCTGCCGCACTCAGGCCAGGTGCAGGACCGTGATCAGCCCAAGGCTGACCGCGCCCAGCAGCAGCAGGCTGATCGTCACCGCCGCCGTCACCTGCGCGCCAGCCTTGGCGACCACCTTCAGGTCCGTGCCCAGGCCCAGCGCCGCCATCGAGATGATGGTCAGCACGTTCGCCGTCACCGCCATCGGGCGCAGGCTAGCCGCCGGCAGCAGGTTGAACGAGCGCAGCGCCGCCATCAGCAGAAACCCCACGATGAACCACGGCACCAGCTTGTGCAGCGGCGGGCGCCCCCGCTTCGGCCTGTCCCCGGCAGTGACATGTGGCATCGCTTCATCCGGCTGATCCCGCATCGGCCGGCTGACCAGTGACAGCACCAGCACCACGGGCCCCAGCATCAACACCCGCACCAGCTTCACCAGCGTGCCCATCTGCACCGCCACGGCCCCCAGCGGCGCGGTGGCGGCCAGCACCTGCGGCACCGCATACACCGTCAGCCCGGCCAGCACGCCATACTGCAGCCCGCTCAGGTGCAGCACCGCCGGCAGGAACGGCAGCCCCAGCACCACCAGCACGCCCAGCACGGCGGTGAAGGCGATGGATGCCGCGACATCCTCGCCATCCGCCCCGATGATCGGCGCCACCGCGGCAATGGCCGAGTTGCCGCAGATGGAGTTGCCGCACGCCACCAGCATCGCCATCCGGTGCGGCAGCCCCAGCGCCCGCCCGATGCCATAGCTCGCGCCGATCGCCACCACCACGATCCCGGCAATCCCCACGATCAGCAGTGGCCCGGCCTCCGCGATCAGCCGCGCGCTGATCGAGGCACCCAGCAGCAGCACCGCGATCTCCAGCAGCGTCTTGGCGCTGAAGGTGATCCCGGGGAACCATCGCCGCCCCGGAGTCCACGCGGTCCGCACTGCGGTGCCCACCAGAATGGCCAGCACCAGCGCCTCCAACCAGGTGGCCCCGAACACGGCCGCCTCCAGGTGCTCGAGCCCCACGGCCACCGCTGTCACCACCAGGCACAGCACCAGCCCGGGCAGCACCCGCAGCGCCCACGGACCGGGACCGGCGGCAGGCGTTGCGGAAACAGGTGGGACTTGCGCGGACATGGGCGACCTCGGTGAACTGATGCGCCGCAATGTGGGCGCGTGAGTCGATCACGTCCAACCGCGTGTGCCGATAAGGTCGATCAGCCAGCCATGCCCAACTCCTGGTGCACGAGATTGACCCAGTAGGTCGCCCCCAGCGCGAGGATCTCGTCGTTGAAGTCGTATTTCGGCCTGTGCACGTTGTGGAAGCTGCCGTCCGCTGCCATGCCGTTGCCGATGCGGATGAACACGCCGGGCCGCTGCTGCAGCATGTAGGCGAAATCCTCGCCCCCGGTGCTCAGCGGCACGTCGCCCAGCTGCCCGGCGCCCACCGTCGCCACCGCCGCCGCGGTCGCCACCGGCATCTTCTCGGCATGGTTCACCGTCGGCGGGCACAGCGCGACGTACTCGAACTCCGCCGTGCAGCCATTCGCCGCCGCCAGGCTCTCGGCCAGCTCGCCCAGCCGCCGCCGCATCGTGGCCTGCACCGCGGGCGTGAAGTAGCGCGCCGTGCCCCGCACCACGATCCTGGACGGCATCACGTTGGGCGACTCGAACGTGCCGCCATTCACGTAGCCCACCGAAAGCGCCGCGCTCTCCGTAGGGTGCACGTTGCGCGGAATGATGGTGTGCACCGCCATCAGGAACTGCCCCAGCGCCACGGTGGCATCGGTCGCCAGATGCGGCGCCGCCCCGCCATGCCCGCCCGTGCCATGGAACGTCACGCCCCAGAAGTCCGCCCCCGCCAGCGTCGGCCCGGCCCGCACGCCGAACCGCCCCACCGCGATCCCGGGCGAGTTGTGCATCCCGTACACGCGTTCCACCGGGAACCGGTCGAACAGCCCATCGGCGATCATCGCCGCCGCCCCGGTCCCGGCCTCCTCCGCCGGCTGGAAGATGAACTGCACCGTGCCGCCGAAGCCCTTGTGCTCGGACAGGTACTTCGCCGCCCCCAGCAGCATGGCGGTGTGCCCATCATGCCCGCACGCGTGCATCTTGCCCGGCACGGTCGAGGCATGGGGAAACCCGTTCTCCTCCTGGATGAACAGCGCATCCATATCCGCCCGCAGCCCGATCGCCCGCTGGCCCGGCCGGGCTCCGTGCAGCGTGCCCACCACCCCGGTCCTGCCCACGCCCTCTGTCACCTCCAGGCCCCAGCCCCGCAGCTTGGCAGCCACCAGCGCCGCGGTGCGGACCTCCTCGAACCGGGTCTCCGGGTGGGCATGGATGTCCCGGCGGATCGCCACCAGCTCGGGCTCGAACGCCTTGATCTCGTCGAGGATGCTCATCGTGGGCTCCTAGTGCGCCATCGCCGCCGCACGCAGCGACGCGGCATGAAGGTTCAGCCGCGAGTAGAGGCCGAAATTGGAGCCGTCGTCCAGGAACCCGCCGCCCGGCCCCTGCGTCGCCGTCAAGATGGCGTTGGCCTGGTCCAGCGTCAGATACGGGAACGCCGCGGTCAGCAGATACCCGGCCTCGGGCGCCACCACCGCCACATCCTCCGGTGCCGCCGCCGTGTTCGCGTGCACCACCGGCAGGCCGTAGGTCTGGGTCGCGTCGTAGAAGGCCTGGTTGGCGGCCGGGTTGCGGAACCGGCTGTCGTCGTTCGCGGCACACACCGCGATGGCGGCACCGCACCCGGCCTCAAGCGCCGTCCGCATCTCCGCCTGCGCCTGCCGGATGGCCGCCATGTAGTCGGTGATCACCGTGGCCCGGCGCTTCGGCTGGCCCACATAGGCCGGGTCGTTGGCCAGCAGGTGCGCCAGGTCGTGCATCGCCAGGGTGCGCCCGGCCAGCACGTCCATGGCATAGTGCGCGCCCAGGATGATCCGGTTGTCGCCATACTCCGCGGCCCGGGTGACGGCCTGGGTGTAACGCTGCGGCACCAGGATCGCGAGCAGCAGCGACTCCACGGTGCCATAGGTCGTGTGCCCGCTGGGATAGGCCGGGCTGTCGGTCAGGTCGGTGCCCGGCCCCCGCAGCTCATTGGTGTTGCTGGACGGCCGGCCGAAATAATCCGCGCCCACGATGGGCAGCAGGCTCGGCAGCGTCTGGAACGGCCGCGAATTGCCATAGGGGTCCGCCCCGGGGCTGCCGGCCGGGTGGCCATAGGCCTTGCCGAACACATCCGCCCCGCCGGGCGGCAGGATGGCGGCGGCGGCCCCGGTCAGCGGCGTGCGGCGGTCCAGCGTGCCGTTGGCGAAGAAGTACTTGCCGGCGTTGGAATCCGCCGCCGTGGTCTCGTTGGTATAGGCGATCAGGTTGGCCATCGCCGGTGACAGGCTGGTATAGGCGGTGGCGCTGCTGTAGCTGGCCCGCGCCGTGTAGGCACCGCCCAGGCTGGTGCCCAGCGCATCCGCCAGCCCGGCTGCGTTCCAGCCCGTGATGAACGCATCACGCAACGCCTGCTGCTGCTGCTCGGCAAAGGGCAGCAGCGTCGGCAGGCGGAGGGTGCCGGCCTGGATCCCCCCGGTCACGGCGAAGTTCGCCGCCAGCGCCGCCTGCCCGGCCGCCGTGCCCGGCAATGCTGCAACGGGCGCCAGGCCGCGCAGCGCCACCAGGTTCGCCGCGGTCTGCGCCACGGCCGGCCCGGCTACCAGCCCGGCCACCAGCCCCAGCACGACGCGGTAATGCTGTGTCCGCACGGCCTCAGCCCTTCTTAACGTTCCAGAACAGCGGCGGCTGCGCCTTCAAGTGGCCCGTGATGTTGCTCCGCCACGCCGCCGACTGGAAATACTGCCCCAGCGGCACCTGCGCCGCCGTGGTGAAGGCCTGGGTCTGGATGGCGCCCACCAGCTGCTTCCCCTCCGCCGGGTCGGTGGCGTAGATCCAGCGGGTGCGAAGCTCCTCGATCGCCGGATCGGTGGGCCACCCGTAATAGGCGGCGGCGCCGGTGCCGCGCAACCCGGGGCCGCTCAGCGGATCCATGTAGTCCAGCGCCGGGAAGGCGGTGCAGAAGGTGGACCACCCGCCCTTGTTCAGCGGCTCCTTGCTGATGCGCCGCTGCACCACGGTGCCCCAATCCATCGAAGCTTCATCCACCTTCAACCCGATGTCCTTCATGGTGCCGATGCACACCTGGGTCATCGCGTCGTAGAACGGCTGGTCGGTGGGGTGCAGCACCGCCAGCGGCTCCCCGTCATAGCCCGATGCCTTCACCATCGCCCGCAGCTCGGCCATCGGCCGCGTGCCGCCCACCCGGTCCATGGCGGCGTCCGTGGCGGAAGGCGTGCCCGGCAGGAAACACCCGATCGGCGCATTGTAGCTGCTGGCGTCATCGCCCATCACCGCCTGCATCACCTCCCGCGGGTTGATCGCCGCCAGGATCGCCTGGCGCAGCGCCTGATTGGCCGTCGGCCCCTGCAAGGTGTTGAACCGCAGCACTGGATACAGCCCGTACGGGTCGAGCTTGCCGACCACCACGTCCTTGGACTGCTTCAGGCTCGGGATCAGGTCGGGAATCGGCATCTCCAGCCAGTCGATCTCGCCGGAACGCAGGGCGTTCGCCGCCGTCCCCGCCTCGGGGATGATGCGCCACTCCACCCGGTCCACGAACACGCGCTTGCCGCCCGCCAGGCTGCTGGGCGCATCCTCGCGCGGCTTGTACCCGTCATGCCGCGCGAAGACGGCCCGGCTGCCCGCCACGTATTCGTCGGCCAGGAACCGGAACGGCCCGCTGCCCACCACCTCGGTGATCTGCTTGAAGGGGTCCGTTTTCGCAATGCGCTCCGGCATGATCATCGCCGGCGACGGCTGACTCTTGGCCAAGGCGCTCAGCAGCGGCGGGAACGCTCGCTTCAGCCGGAACACCAGCGTCCGGTCATCCGGCGCCTCCAGCGCATCCAGCAGCCCGGCCACGCTGCCGCCCAGGCTGTCCCGCTTCATCCACCGCTGCAGCGACGCCACGCAGTCCCGCGCCAGCACCGGCGTCCCGTCATGGAACACCAGCCCGTCGCGCAGCCGGATGGTCCAGCGCCGCCCGCCATCCTCGGTGGTGGAGCCCTCCGCCATCTGCGGCCGCGGCACCAGCGCGTCATCGGTGCCGAACAGCGTGTCGAACACCATGTACCCGTAATTGCGGGTGACGGTGGCGCTGGTCCAGATCGGGTCCAGGCTGGTCAGGTTGGCCTGCGGCACGAACACCAGGGTGCGGGCCCCGGCCGTCTGACCGATGGCGATGCGCGGCAAGACGGCGGCAGCCCCGGCAGCGCCAAGCAGCGTGCGTCTCAGCATGGTGTGTTCCCCCAGTATTTTCGACAACCATACGCGACGCGCAACCCGGCGCAAGCGTCCCCGCGAAACCGGTCAGCCCGGCACCGCCCCCGCTATCGCCCCCGCAACCGCAGTCGCCAGGGCCGCCGCCAGATCCCCCCGCAGCTGCACCACCACCCGCGACAGCCCCAGCCACCGCGCCATCAGCGCCAGCTCCCCGGCCAGGGCCGCTTCCGTATGCGCCGGCGCGCCGGGCTCGCCATGCGCCGCCAGCACCAGCAGCGCATCCGTGGCCCGGCTGGCCTTGAGGTCCACCCGCGCCACCAGCGCATCCCCCAGCAGGAACGGCAGCACGTAGTAGCCATGCTGCCGCCGGGCCGCGGGCGTGTAGATCTCCAGCCGGTAGCGGAACCCGAACAGCCGCTCCGTCCGCGGCCGGTGCCACACCAGCGGATCGAACGGCGCCACCAGCGCACAACCCGCCGCCTGCCGCGGCTGCCGCGCATCGCGGTGCAGGTAGCCCGGCTGATCCCACCCGCGAACCTGCACCGGGATCAGCTCGCCCGCCTCCACCAGTTCCGCCAGGCGCGGTGTCGCATCCTGCGGCCCCAGCCGGAAATAGTCCCGCAGGTCCCCGGCCGTCCCGATCCCCAGCGCCGCCCCCGCCATCCCGAGCAGCGCGCGATGCGCCGCGGGCTCCGGCGGGGTCGGCATCGCCAGCACGGCGCCCGGCAGCACGCGCTCCGGCAGGTCATACAGCCGCTCGAAGCTGCCGCGCCGGGTCGCGGTGGTCAGCCGCCCGCTCCAGAACAGCCACTCCAGCGCCCGCCTGCTGCCGCTCCAGCCCCACCATCCCCCGGTGCCGCTGCGGTCCTCCAGGTCCGTGGCCGCGGTCCGCCCCTCCCGCCGCACCCGCTCGAACACCGCCTCCACCACCTGCGGCTGCTCCACGGCAAACCGCGCGATCTCGCTGTAAACGCCCCGGCCCAGCGCCGCCCGCGCCATGCGCCAGCGGAACAGCGGCTGCATCCCGACCGGCACCAGCGACGCCTCGTGCGCCCAGTACTCGAACAGCCAGGGCTTGCGCCCCCAGGCCGCCGCATCCAGCAACCCGGCCCGGTAATCCCCCAGCCGCGAGAACAGCGGCAGGTAATGCGCCCGCGCCACCACGGACACGGAGTCGATCTGCAACAGCCCGAGCCGCGCCACCACCCGGCGCAGATGCCCGTCGCCCGGCACCACGGCCGGCCGGGCGTTGCCGAGACCGGTGGCGGCAATGGCGATGCGCCGGGCCAGCGCCGGCCCGATGGTCTCCACCGGGCGGCTCAGGCCTTCAGGCTAAACCCCCGTGCTGAGTTCCGTCTCCACCAGCCGCACCCAATAGGCGGACCCCGCCGGAATGGCCTCGTCATTGAAGTCGAACTTGGGGGTATGCAGCCCGTGCGCCTTGCCGTCCGCCGCCAGGCCGTTTCCGATGAAGATGAAGGCGCCGGGCCGGGCCTCCAGCATGAAGGAGAAGTCCTCCCCGCCCGTCACCGCCGTCGCGTTGGTCTCCACGGCCTCTGCGCCCACCAGGCTGCTGGCCGCCTCGATCGCCACCGCGGTCTGCTCCGCATGGTTGACCAGCGGCAGCGTGCCCCAGTTGATGCTGAACGTGGCGGTGGCGCCGTGCAGCGCCGCCAGACCCTCCGCCAGCTCCCGCATCCGCCGGTCCAGCAGCCCCTGGACGACCGGCGTGAAGCAGCGCGCGGTGCCCGAGACACTCAGCTCCGCCGGCATCACGTTCACCGACTGGTCGGACCCGCCGCCGATATGCCCCACGGAGATCACCGCGGTCTCCAGCGGCGGCACGTTGCGCCCGACGATGGTCTGCAGCCCCAGCACGAAATGCGCCAGCACGATGCTGAGATCCGCCGACAGATGCGGGCTGGCCCCGCCATGCCCGCCATTGCCGTGGAACACCGCCGTCCAGCGCGAGGTGCCGGCCATGAACGGCCCGGTGCGGATCTGGAACTCCCCCACCGGCAGGCCCGGCATGGTGTGCATCCCATACACGCTATCCACCGGGAACCGCTCGAACAGCCCGGCCTCCAGCATCTTCTTCGCGCCGCCCCGTCCCTCCTCGGCCGGCTGGAAGATCAGCTGCACCGTGCCGCCGAACTTCCGCGTGGCCGCCAGGTGCTGCGCCGCCCCCAGCAGCATGGTCGTGTGCCCGTCATGGCCGCAGGCATGCATCGTCCCGGGCGTGGTGGAGGCATGGGCGGCCCCGGTGGCCTCCAGGATCGCCAGCGCATCCATGTCCGCTCGCAGCCCGATCGCCCGCTGGCCCGGCAGCTTGCCGCGGATGGTGCCCACCACCCCGGTCCCGCCCACGCCCTCCGTCACCTCCACCCCCCACTCCCGCAGCTTGGCCGCCACGATGGCCGCGGTGCGGACCTCCTCCAGTCCCATCTCGGGATGGGCATGGATGTCCCGCCGGATGGCGGTCAGCTCGGGCTGGTTGAGCCGGATGTGGTCGATGAGGCTGTCGGACATGATGGATCGCTCGCCGTTCTGCGGAAGGCGGCAAGCCTGATCCCATCGGCACGCAAGCGCAACTCACGCCGGCCCCGACCGGGACCGGCGCACCCCGGCATTAGGGCCTGGCGGGCGGAGCCGTGGTGACGGCCGGCGGCGTGGCCGGAGCCTGCGTGGCCGCGGCAGGCGCCGTGTCCGCAGCCGGAACAGCCGTCGTGGCGGCAGCCGGCGCTTCCGGCCCGGCCCCGGCCGGCTTCGGACGGTTCATCATCGCACCCGTCATCGGGATGAAGAACACCCCCACATCCTTGCGCGAGTGCACCTTGCCCTCGGCATCCTTGGTATAGACGTACAGCAGCTGCCCGCGCTTGAACGGCTGCCCGATCGGGATCAGCATGCGGCCACCCGGCTTCAGCTGCTTGAACAGCTCCGGCGGGGCATACTGCGCCGCACAGGTGACGATGATGACGTCGAAGCCCTCCTTCACCTCGGGCCAGCCGAAATAGCCGTCACCCACCCGGGTCTGCACGTTGTCGTAACCCAGCGGCGCGAAGATCCTGGACACCGCCTGGCCCAGCGGCTCGATGATCTCGATCGAGTAGCTGCGCTTCACGATGCGGGACAGCAGCGAGCTCTGGAACCCGCTGCCGGTGCCGACCTCCAGCGTGGTGTCCCCGGCCTGCGGCTTGCACACCTGGGTCATGTAGGCCTGTCCCAGATAGTCGGACAGCGCCGAGCCATAGCCCAGGGCCCAGGGCTTGGGATCATCCTCATAGGCGCTGCCGCCCTGGCTGCGGTGGTCCGGATAGAAGTAGTGGTAGTACTCGCGCGGCACCTCCTGGAAGGCCTTGAGCACGGCCGGGTCGGCGCTGCCGAGGCGGTCCTTCAGGTAGGACTCGATCCGCTTCATCGCCGCCGGCTTGCGCGCCTGGATGGCGTCGAACTGCCCCTGCGTCACATCCACCGGGCGGCCGGACTTCCGCATCGCCTCCATATAGGCGTCCCGGGTCCAGGGGGCCGCGCCGGGGGCGGCGAACGCCCGGGAGGCCAGGGGCGTGGCGGCGGCCGCGGCGAGCACGGCCCGGCGCGTTACGGTGTTGGTGATGCTTGTCACGCAATCGACTTTCGAACGGAGGGGAAGGCGACGATGGCCACCGCATAGAGCATCACGCCGCACAACAGAACCCTGTCGAACCCACTCTGCACCGCAACGAGGTTGGCAAGTGGCGTGGCGACAACAGAAAACGCGCCGTTCAGCCCCCAGGCCCAGGGCAGGAACCCGCCCCCCGCCCGCCCGGCCCGCGCCAGGCCCATCGGGAACGGCATCCCCAGCGCCACCGAGACCGGCGCCGTCACCAGCAGCAGGATCGCCGCCCGCGCCGCCCAGGGCAGCCCGATGGTCGCCAGCAGCAGATGCTCCAGCCCGGCCAGCGCCACCAGGCACCACAGGATGATGACCCCCCCCACCAGCCAGATGCCGAAGCGCCCCACCCGGTCCGCCAATAGGCTGCCGAAGCCGGAGAACACCAGCATCCCGGTCAGCACCAGGGCAAAGGCGCTGGTGCGGTCGTTCAGGTACAGGCTGGCCTTCTCGATCAGGTTGATCTCGATGAACAGGAACCCGAGCCCCAGGCTTGCAAAGTAGAACACCGGCCGCAGGATCGGCACGCGCTCGCCAACCCGACCGGCGACCCTGGGGGCCAGCAGCGGCACCGCCAGCACCACCAGCGCCAGCACGATCGCCTGGCCCAGCACCGCCAGGTTCACCAGCTGCCCCACCTCCGCCTGCGGCAGGATCTCGATCCGTCTCAGGATGTTCGGCACCTGCGACAGCCGCAGGATCGCGTAGAACGCCGGCCGGTCCAGCGTGATCGGCTGCAGGTTGAACGCCGCCTGGCTCTCGCTGGCCTCGCCCCGCAGCACCGCCCCCGCCTCGTCCGCCACCGCATCCGATGACCCGGCGCCCGACGTCACCTCCCCGCTCTCGAAGCTCACCGCCGGCAGGTCGTTGTACAGCCCGGCCCGCGCCGCCTCCACGTCGATGCCCGGATAGTACGACACATCGAACGACCGCTCGTCACAGAACCGCTTGGCCGTCGCGATCCGCGCTGGCGTCCAGGCCTCGTTGCCCACCAGGATCCGAAGGTTCCAGGCGGAGCGGTACACCAGCACGTGCTGCGCCGGGTCCTGGTGCCCGGCGCGCAGCAGCGCCTCCCGCACCGTCGCCAGCACGCGGATGCCATAGACCGGCAACTCGCGGATCGAGACCGGGATCGAGACGAGCCCGCCCGGCGCCAAGGCCCGCAGATCGGCGGTCAGCGCCTCGGCACTATAGGCAGTGGCGTTGGCCTCCCCGGCCTCCAGGAAGTCGGCGGAAATGTCGATCAGGTCATACGGCCCACCGAACTGCACCGCCGCCAGCGGGCTTTCCCCCAGCACACGCACCCGCGGGTCCGGGGCCAGGGCGGGCGCCCCGCCCAACCCGAACAGCGCCGCATCGCGCAGCACCGGGTCCGGCTCCAGCGCATCCACATGCACCGCCCCCAGCTGCAACGCCTGGCGGATGCGGAACCCGCCGCTCGCCCCGGCCAGCAGCGTGCGCGCCTTCGGCAGCAGCCGGTAAGGCAGCGCATCCAGCGTCGCCGGTGCATAGGCCGCATCGATTGGCCCGCTCGGCAGCGCCGCGATGCGCCCGCCATCCCGATACAGCCCATACGACGCCGGCGGACCCGGCACGCCCAGCAGCCCGGCATTGTTCGAGATGTCGACGTCCACCCGCTCGGTGAAATCATCCAGCAGCGTATAGAGCCCGCGTGGCGACCGCACCTCGGCCAGCACCTTGGCGTTCGGCACGTGCAGCGGCGCGTAGATCGCCTTGAAGTCGTTGTATTCCGCATGGCTGTCGAGCAGCAGCAGCGCCTCCGCGGCAAACAACGCCGCCAGGGCCGCCGCCGCCGGACGCCACCGCGCGCCGGTGATGGCCGCCAGGGCCAGCGCCACCAGCAGCACCGGCACCAGTTGGAATGGATGCACCAGCATCATCAACCCCAGCACCGCGGCCGCCCCCGCCCCGGCCCCGGTCAGGTCATAGCCATAGACCAGGTTCACCCGGTCCTCGTTCAGCACGAACACCACGCTGATGTAGAACCCGGTCAGGAAGAAGAACGGCAGCAGCACCGCATAGTACAGCGCGATGTTCCAAAGCTGCGGCACGAAGGTTACGGCGTTCTGCAGCTGCAGCGGGTTGAACGGGTTGGCCGTGGTCGCCCAGTAGCCCAGCGCCGCGGTGACCACCAGCAGCGCCGGCAACCAGGCCAGCAGCGCCGGGCCATGGCGCACCGTCCAGTCCCGCACCAGCGCCACCGTCACGCCGCTGAGCGCGAAGCCCACCATGACGATGGAGATGACCCAGTAGCCGTACTCCGACCACTTCGCGACCGCGAAATACCGGGTCAGCGCGATCTCGTAGGCAACGGCGGCGCCCGAGATCAGGAACAGCGGCCACAATGACATGCGGCGCGGCGCCGGCACGGCAGCGCTCATGGCCAGACCCGGCGCTTGATGAAGCTTTCCAGCAACGCATTGAACCGCGCCGGCTCATCCACGAACAACGCATGCCCCGCCTGGGTGAACACCGCCGTCTCCGCCAGCGGATCATTCGCCGCCAGGTTCCCCGCCTGCCCGGCAAAGCGCGGCCGCACGATATAGAGGATCGGCTTCCGCACGGAATACACCGCCTGCTTCCAATAGGTGCGCGGCACCGGATAGCTGGACAGCGCCGCCGCCGCCTCGGGCGGTGTGCGCAAAGCGGCCGCGGTCAGCTGCTCCAGATACGCCGCCCCGGGCGACACGCTGAACATGCCGGCGACGAACCGCCGCATCTGCTCCTCGCGCTCCAGCCGCGGCCCGTGCCGCGGCCCCGCGGCGGAAGCCACGGGCGGCGGGTTCTCGCCGATGGAATTGTCGATCAGCACCAGCCCGGCCAGCCGCCGGTCGCCGAACTGCTGCACATAGGCCAGGCTGTCCAGCACCCCCAGCGACCAGCCCACCAGCACCACCGGCTTCGGCCCCAGCCCCTGGATCAGCTCGGCAATATCCTGCCCCCGCCGCAGATGGTCATACCCCGTGCTCGGGATGTCGCTGTAGCCCTGCCCCCGCGGGTCCATCGCTACCACGTGGTAGCGGGCGGAGAAGGCATTGACCTGCAACTGGAAGATCCACGCCGGCATCGTCCAGCCCGGCACGAACACGATGGTGTTCGCGTTCGGCGGCCCCGCCTCGATCAGATGCAGCCGCACCCCGTCCGAGGTGGTGAACTGCATGTCCGCCGCACGAACGGCGGTGCTGCTGAACAACAGGGCGGCAAGGAGGAGCATGAGGCGCATGGCGCGTTATGGCGTCGGATGCGCCGGCCGTGTCAACATGGGCCTGCCAGACGACGGAGACGCGGCGTGGAGAACGATGAGGGCGGCGGCTCCGGCCGGCAGATGATCGCGGCGCTTGTCCTGCTGGCGGCCCTGGTGGGCATCGGCCTCTGGCTCACCGGCGCCCTGCGCGGCAACGCCGCCATCCAGGACTGCGTGGCCGCCGGACGCAGCAACTGCGCGCCGATCCGGTAGAGCCGGCGATCAATGCCCCATGTCCTTCGGCAGCTCCCCGGCCGAGCGCAGCGGCAGGTCGCGCATCCCCAGCGCGATGACCAAAGCCCCGGACAGCACCAGGAAACACACCCCGAACCCCAGCTGAAACCCCGACGACAGCGCCCGCCGCGCCCCGGCCAGCCCCAGCGCGCCAAGCTGCGCCAGCCCCGACCCGCCGCGCAACGCCCCGAGGTCCACCTCGCCCACAACGCCCGCCGCATGCAGCCCGGCCCCGAATTGCATCACCAGCAAGGCCCCCACCAGCGTGCTGCCGAACGCACCGCCCATGGAGCGGAGGAACAGCAGCGACCCCGTCGCCGCCCCCACATCCCGCCGTTCGGCGCCGTTCTGCACCTGCATCAGCACCGTCGGCATCGTCATCCCGGTGCCGATCCCCAGCACGAAGCTGCACGGCAGCACCAGCCAAAGCGGCGCCCCGCTCGTCATGACCGCCAAACCGGCAAAGGCCGCCACGCACAGCCCCAGCCCGGTGGTGATGATCCACTTGGTGCGCCCGATCCGCCGGGCCGCCTGACCGGAGAGCAGCGCGCCCAGCACGTTGCTGGCCAGATAAGGCACCACCAGCAGCCCGGCGGCCGAGGCGTCGTACCCCAGCACCAGCTGCAGATACAGCGGCAGCAGGAACGTCGCCCCGAACAGCCCGAGCGAGGCCGAGAACGCGATCATCACGCCACGCCGGAAGGTGATGTTGCCGAACAGCCGCGGCGGCAGGATAGGGTCGGGCGCCCGCCGCTCATGCCAGACCAGCAGCGGGAACAGCCCCACCCCCACCACCCCGGCCCCGATCACCGGCGCCGACACCCACGGGAACTCCGTGCCGCCCCAGCTCAGCAGCAGCAACCAGGCCGTCACCACCGCGATCACCAGCCCGGCACCCACCCAGTCGATCTGCCCCGGCCGCCGCTGCACCCGGATCAGCTTCAGCGCCCCGCTGCACAGCACCATGGCAATCAGCCCGATCGGCAGGTTCGCCCAGAACACCCAGCGCCAGGACAGATGATCCGTCACCCACCCGCCCACGATCGGCCCGGCAATCGAGGACACCGCCCACATCGAGGCCATGTAGCCCTGATACCGCCCCCGCTCCCGCGGCGCCACCACATCCGCGATCGCCGCCTGTGCCATGGCGAACAGCCCGCCGCCGCCCAAGCCCTGGAACGCCCGCGCGGTGATCAGCTGCGGCAGCGTCTGCACGAAGCCGCAGGCCAGGCTCGCCACGATGAACAGCGTCAGCGCCGGCATCATCATCGCCCGCCGCCCATAGTTATCCGACAGCTTGCCATAGATCGGCGTGGCCGCGGTGCTGGTCAGCAGATAGGCGGTGACGATCCACGAGAGATGCCCGAACGCATTGAGGTCTCCTGCAATGGCGGGCACGGCGGGAATGATGACCGTCTGGTCCAGCGATGCGAGCAGGATGCAGAGCATGATCCCGGTGACGACCCGCAGGATCTGCTGGTGGGTGTAGGCCGGGATGGCTTCGCTGAGGCTACCGCCTAGGGGGGCAGCGGGCAGGCGTGTGTCGTCGGACATGCTCCCGGCATACTCCCGCAGTGCAGCATCGTCACGCCCCCATGCCGAAACAAGTCAGTCGCCGAAGCCCTCCCGCAACAGCCGGTCCACGATCACCGCGCGCTGGGCGTAGGTGTGGGCCGCCAGCACCCGCGCCCGCGCCGCCTGCCCGATCCGCGCCGCACGCTCCGGCGTCAAGGCCAGCAGGTGCTCCGCCACCTCCTGCCCGTCCCGCGCCACCAGCACCTCGGTGCCGGGCTGCAGGAACAGCTCGATGCCCTCCCAGGCGTCGGTGATCAGGCACGCCCCCGCCCCCGCCGCCTCGAACACCCGGGTGGCCGGCGAGAACCCCACCTGCGCCATGCTGTCCCGCGCCACGTTCAGCGCCGCCATCGCCGAGCAGTTGAACGCGTTGTGGTCCGCCGTGCCCACATGCCCGATCGCCCGCACGTTCCCCGGCATCGGCTTGTCGTGCCAGCCATTGCCGCCCAGCAGGAACGCCTGCGCCGGGCAGCGCGCCGCCGCATCCAGGAAGAACAGCTCGACCCGGCGCTCCCGGTCCGGCAGCCGGTTCGCCAGAAACGCCAGGTCCGCGGTGAACCTCGGGTCGGACGGCACCGGATGATGCGTCGCCGGGTCCAGCGCGTTGTAGATGGGCACGCAGGCCCGCGCCCCCAGCGCGCGATACGCCTCGATGACGGGCGGCCCGCCGCCATAGGTCAGCACGGCATCCAGCTGCGGCAGCAGGGCGCGGGTCGGGTGGTCCGGGTCCGCGCGGATGGTCTCCAGCGTCGCGGCGGCATCCACGTCCCAGAACAGCCGCATCGCGCCGGGCCGCGACTGCGCCACGATGCCGGCCAGCAGCTCGTCGTCGAACACACCCACGCCGCTGGCCTTCACCACCACATCGGCCCGGTGCGCCTGCGCCAGCACCCCCGCCAGGCCCGCCGGGGTGGCCGGATACACCACCGAGGTCGCATAGGCCGGCGGCTCGATATCGCGGTGCTGCTGGCGGTCGAAGGCGTCCGGCTCATAGAAGGTGATGCGGTGCCCCAGCGGCGCCAGGGCCGAGAGGATGCCCCGGTAATACGTCGCCGCCCCGTTCCAGTAGGAGGACAGCAGGCTGGAACCATAGAAGGCGATGTCCATCAGGCGCTCACAAGCCCAGGGTTGCGCATGCGGCTGACCAGCCCCAGCAGTTCATCCGCCCGGTGCCCGCAGGTGTGCCGGGCCCGGATGGTGGCGAGCCCGTGCGCCACCAGGTGCGCGCGCAACGCCTTGTCGTGCACCACGTCACGGATCCGGGCCAGCATCGCCGCCCCATCCGCCGCGAACAGGAAGTCCTGACCCGGCGTGAACAGCCCCTCCGCATCGTCCCAGGGCGCCGAGAGCAGCGGGATGCCGCAGGCCAGCGCCTCGAACACCCGGATGGTCGGGATCCCCGGCAGCACCGTGGTGTAGAACCGCCGCGGCACATGCACCGTCAGCAGGTGCCCGGCAAACACCGCGGGGGCACGATGGTTCGGCAGCCAGCCGCGATAGGCCACGCCGTGCCGGGCCAGCAACGCCCGCGCCGCCTCGGGGTAGCGCACGCCATGGATCTCGAGCGGCACCCCGGCCTCGGCCATGGGCCGCAACAGGAAGTCCTCCAGCTCGGCGGTGCGCTCGCCATCGCCCCAGTTGCCGATCCACACCGCCCCGGCCCGCGGGCCTTCCTCCATCGGCGGATGGAACCAGGCGATATCCGCCGCCTCGTGCCAGACATGCACCCGGTCGCCCCAGCCCCAGCGCCGGTACACCGCCGCCAGCGTGGCACCGAAGGCCAGCACGCCGTCGTATTCCCGCAGGTCGTAGCGCTGCATCGCATCCGGCTCGCTCACCGCCCGGTGATGTGTGTCGTGGAACAGCAGCGTGAAGCCGCCGGTCCGCCGCAGATGCCCGAGCGCCGCCACCAGGCCGGGCTCGTTCCACTCATGCACGATCACCAGGTCGGCCCCATCCACCAGCCCGGCCAGATCCGCCTCGGGCGCATAGACCGTGCTCCGCAGCATGGGATATGCCGCGCGCCAGGCGTCCAGGGCCGGCGCCCCGGCATCCGCCACCAGGTTCTCCGCACTCCAGGCGGCCGCCGGCTCCATTGCCGCCACATCGTGCCCCCGCGCGCCCAGCTCGCGCAGCACCCCGCGCAGGAAGTGCGCGTTGCCGTGGTTCCAGCAGGACCGCAGCGAATGGGTGAAATAGACGATCCGCATCAGGCCCGGGCTCCACGATGGACGGCAAGGGTGGCATCGACCATGCGGCCGAGCGTGTATCCGGCGGCACGGGCCTTCGCCGCACCGTCATCCGGGCGATCCAGCGCGGCGCGAAGGGCGGCGGCCAGGGTGTCGGGCGTGGCGAAGGTCGCGGCCCCGTCCCACAGCTCGCGGAAGGTCGGGATGTCGGACAGCACCAGCTTCAGCCCGGCCTTCGCCGCCTCAAGCACGGAGAGGCCGAAGGGTTCATAGCGCGCCATGGAGACAAAGACGCTCGCCCCGGCATAGGCCTGCGCCATCCCATCGGGGCCAAGCGTGCCGAGCAGCTCCAGGTGCCGCAGCTGCACCGCCCCGCCATTCGGGCCGCACACCGGCCCGGCCGCGCGCACCGGCACGTCCAGCCCCGCCGCCACCGCGTCGATCGCTGCCGCCCCCTTGGCCTCGTCCCACAGCCGCCCGGCGGTCAACACGGCCTGCTGCCGCTCCCCGTGCGCCGCCACGGGCAAGGCAGGCGCCCCGTTCAGCACAACCGTCATCGCCACGTCGCCATACACCGAGCGCACCGCCGCCGCATGGGCCGCGGTCGGCGCGATCGTCGCCGCCGCACGCCGCAACCCGCGGCCGGTCGCGTCCATCCGCCAGCGGAAATCGTCCGGCACCGCCGTGCCGGGCCGCATCGCCTGCCACCAGGTCCCGACATCGGAATGCGCCACCGCCACCACCGGCACCGGCCAGCGTGCCGCACCCACCAGCGCCGGCGCATGCAGGTGAACGCTCTCCGCGCCGCACAGGGCGGCCAGCGCGCCGAGCCTGTCGCTGGCCTGCGTCAACACCGCCGCGGAAGGCGCGGTCCAGTCCAGCGCCAGCCCCGTCTGCACCAGCCGCGCACCCGGCACGGCGCGCAGCTCGGCTTCCTGCCCGGCGCTCGCCCCGGGCCCCATCACCGCCAGCACCACCGGGATCCCACGCTCCCCGAGGCCCCGGGCCAGATCGATGCTGTAGCGCCAGACCCCCCCGACCGCGTCCGTCGTCAGGAGGATCGGCCGCACGCCCGCTCCAGTTCGGGCAGCGGCAGCGGACGGCCGTCCTGGATGTCGGAGAAGCTCTCGAACTGCCCGAGGTAGTGCGCGTGCGCCCGCTCCCACGCATCGTCATCCGGCATCCCGAACAGCTTGCGGTAGTCCGGCGAGGACGGATACGGATACAGCGGCACCGGGTCATTGGCCCAGACGTTCTCGGCCTTCAACCGGGTGCGCCAGGCCTCCACCATCGCCGCCTCGTCCGCGGTGGTCTCGATCAGGTTGGCCTGCACGAACGGCACATGGCGCCGGGCCAGGATCAGAAGGTCGGCCAGCTCGTCGGTCGTCAGCTTGCAGCGTTTGTCCAGCGCCGCGCGCCCATCCTCGGTCAGGCTCTCCACCCCCGCCTCGATACTGACGCAGCCGGCCCGGCCCAGCAGCTCCAGCATGTCCGGCTTCCACAGGTCGATCCGCGTCTGGATGCCGAACTGCACGCCGCGCCCGACCAGCGCCTCCAGCAACGGCCGGTTGGGCAGGAAGATCTCGTCGATGAAGTACACGTACTCGACGCCCTGCCGCACCAGCCCGTCGATCTCGCACAGCAGCGGCACCAGCTCCCGCCGCCGGTACTTGTCGCGGAAATCGATCTTCGCGCAGAAGGTGCAGTTGTACGGGCACCCGCGCGAGGCCTCCACCTCGGCCCCCGGCTTCTCCGCCGCCCGGTCGAACCGGTGGTGGTGGTGGTGGTGCCGCGCCACCCAGGCATCCGGCCACACCAGCGCCGGCGCATCGACGAACCGCGTCGCCTGCGGCCCGCCCTCCTGGCACATCACGCCGTCCGCCATCCGCGCCGTCCCGGGCAGCTGGCCCGGCACGCCGCCATTGGCCAGCCCGGCGACGACCTCCTCCGCCTCCCCCAGCACGACACACCCGACACCCAGCTTGGTCAGCGTGGACAGCGGCGTGGAAGACCCGTGCGGCCCGATCGCCACCGTCAGCCCGCCGCTCGAACCCAGCGCATCCAGCATCTCACGCGGTACCCGCAGCTCCGGCTGGGCGCAGCGCCAGAACAGATAGCTCGGCGCCGTCGTCACCACCGTCATGTCCGGCGCGAACGCCGCCACCTCGGCCGCCATCTCCGCATAGGACTGCGCCATCAGGTGCCCGTCCAGCATCAGCACCCGGTGCCCGTCCCGCTCCAGCATGGCCCGGCAATACCCAAGCTCCAGCGGCAGGTGCGGCTCCCGGCATCCGAAATAGATGCTGCCCTCGAACGTCCAGGGCGGGTTCAGCAGCGCGACTTTCATGCCCCCGCCACCGGCTCCAGCACCCGTTGCTCGGACCGCACCCAGGCCGCCAGACGACGCAGGCCGTCCCGCCACTGCACCGGCGCCCCGAGCCCGAGCGTGGCGCGCGCCAGCCCGGTATCCGCGACGAAATACCGCTGGTCCCCGGGCCGCCACTCCGAAAACCCGAGGTCCGGCGCCCGCCCGGTGATGTCGCCGAGTTCCGAGAGCACCTGCAGCAGCGTCACCGCATTGCCCGGCCCGCCCCCGAGGTTGAACGCCCGGCCCGACACGGCATCGATCCGCGCCCAGGCCGCGAGATAGGCGTCCACCGCATCATCCACGAACATCACGTCCCGCACCTGGCGCCCATCGCCGTAGATGCTGATCGGCCGCCCCGCCAGCACGGAATACAGGAAATGCGCCAGCCACCCCTGATCCTCGGTGCCCCGCTGCCGCGGCCCATAGATGCAGCTCATCCGCATCACGCAGGCCGGCAGGCCATAGCTGCGTGCATAATCCAGCACGTACTGGTCCGCCGCACCCTTGCTGCACCCATAGGGCGTGTAGAAGCTGAGCGGCCGCGACTCGTCGATGCCGTGCGCCCGCAGATGCGCGTCCTCCGGCAGATAGGCGTCCCCCGCCCGCGTCAGGGGCACGTCGCCGAGGTCGCCATACACCTTGTTGGTGCTGGCGAACACCAGCGGCACCGGGCTGTGCCGCAGCGCCTCCAGCAGGTTCATGGTGCCGCGCAGGTTGACGTCGAAATCCAGCATCGGCGCATCGAGGCTGGTGGTCACCGCCACCTGCGCCGCCATGTGGAACACCGCCGCAACCCCTTCCGTTGCGTCGGCCACGGCACCGGCATCGCGGATATCGGCGATGACCGGGGCAACCAGCCCGCCATGCCGGGCGCGGAGCCAATCCAGGTTGGCCTCGACGCCGGGCCGGGCCAGGGCGTCGAAGATCCGCACCGGATGGCCCTGCCCGGCCAGCCGGTCGGCGATGTTCGACCCGATGAACCCGGCGCCGCCCGTGATCAGGACCGGCTTCATGACGCAACCAGGCCGCGGCGCTCCAACTCGTCGCGCGCATGCTGCACCTTGTCCTCGGCCTGCTGGGACTGCACCCAGTCGGCAAGCTCGCCCAGGCTGTCATCGAAGCTGCGGCGCGGCGCAAACCCCAGCACGTCCCGCGCCAGGGTGATGTCGCCGAAGCAATGCCGGATATCCCCGATCCGCGCCTTGTCCATCACCTCCGGCGTCAGATGCGGCACGCCCATGGCGGCGGCCAGCGCGGCCCCCACCTCCAGGATGCTGACATCCTGCCCGCTGCCGATGTTGAACACCTGGCCCGCGGCACCCGGATGGTCCAGCGCCAGCAGGAACGCCCGCGCCACGTCCGCCACGTGCACGAAGTCCCGCCGCTGCTCGCCATCCTCGAACACCAGCGGCCGCTCCTTGTTCTGCAGCCGCGAGGCGAAGATCGCCAGCACGCCGGTGTACGGATTGGAAAGCGCCTGCCCCGGGCCATAGACATTGAACAGCCGCAACGCCACGCCCTCCATGCCATAGGCCGGCGCCACGGTTAGCGTCAGCCGCTCCTGCACGTACTTGGTCAGTGCATAGACGCTGGCCAGGTTCGGCCGCTTCCACTCCGGCGTGGCAATCGGGGTCAACGGCGCGCCATCCGGCCCCACCGGGTCCCATCCGCCCGCAACCCGCCCGGTCGGCCGCACCACGTCGTCCAGCCGCTCGCCGGAGGCCGCGCGATACAGACCCTCGCCATAGATGCTCATGCTGCTCGCCACCACCACGCGGCGCACCGGGCGGTCAATCAGCGCCTGGTACAGCACCGCCGTGCCGCCGTCATTGACCGACACATAGCGGTCGATCGCATACATGCTCTGCCCGACGCCCACCTCGGCCGCCAGATGGATCACACTGTCCACCCCCTCCAGCGCCGAAGCCATGCGGTCCAGATCCCGCACATCAGCCCGGATCAGCTCGACCTCGTCCAGCACGGGATTGCGGCCGGAGGTGGTGTGAACCTGGTCGATCAGGCTGTCATAGACCCGGACCCGATCCCCACGATCGAGCAGGGCGCGTATCACATGGCAACCGATGAACCCGGCACCTCCGGTCACCAAAACCCGTTCAGACATTCGGTCCTATTCCTCCGCGTCCCGATCCACCCAGCCAACAGACCGGAGGCTACAAACAACAACGCCAAACCGAGCCCGGGGAAACCACCCGCGTGCAGGCGTTCAATCAAGTTGCCGTGATACCACCGCGCGAGTCCAAGCGGAACGGCCGCCCCGCAAACCGCCGGCCCGGCATCACCCCTCGGCGAACACCACCAGCTCCACCCCTTCCTCCACCAGCGCTCCCGCGGCGGCATGCACCGCCGCCACCGTCCCGTCGGCCGGCGCGGTCAGGCGCATCTGCACCTTCATCGCCTCCAGCACCAGCAGAACGGCGCCCCGCACCACCACATCACCAGCCGCCACCGCCACGGAAATCACCCGGCCCGGCATCGGCGCCGTGACGCGCCCCTGTGCGGCCTCCGCACTCGAGGGCGGCGCCAGCAGGTCCACCAGCACCAGGGGCCAGGCCACCCCCTGCAGCAGCACGGTCAGCCGCGCGCCATCCTGCACCACCCGCGGCGCATGATGAACGCCGCCCACCAGCACCCCGCCCGGCATCACCTGCGCCTCGTCCCCCTCGGGCAACCGCAGCACCGTGTTCCCCGCCGTGGCCACCAGGTGCCGCTCCCGCTCCCCGTCCCGCAGCACGATCTCCCGATGCCCCGGCCCGTTCATCCGCCATCCATCGGCGCGGGACCATGGCGAATACGGATCGCCCGGCGCAACCGGCATGGCGGCGCGCAGGAGGTGGGCTGCGGCAGCAGCCAGCGCCGCATCCGGCGCCGGGCCGGGCGCGGGCAGCAGCGCCGCCTCGTGCCGCGGGATGAACCCCGTGTCGAACTCCCCGGCCGCAAAGCCCGGCTGCGCCGCAATCCGCCGCAGCAGCCCCAGATTGGTCTGCAGCCCCACCACCTCATACTGCGCCAGCGCCCGGCGCAACCGCTGCACCGCCGCCGCCCGCGTCTCGTCCCACACGATCAGCTTCGCGATCATCGGGTCATAGTGGATGGTGATCGCATCCCCCTCCCGCACCCCGGTATCCACCCGGACATGCGGCCCCTCGGCCGGCGCCCGCAGATGCAGCAGCCGCCCCGTCGCCGGCATGAAGTCCCGGTCCGGGTCCTCCGCATAGACCCGAACCTCGATGGCATGGCCCCGCGGCGCATCCGGGGCCGGCGGCAGCGCCTCCCCGGCGGCCACCCGAAGCTGCCACTCCACCAGGTCCAGCCCGGTGACCATCTCCGTGACGGGATGCTCCACCTGCAGCCGCGTGTTCATTTCCATGAAGAAGAAGTTGTCGTCCTCGGCGATGAACTCCACCGTCCCCGCGCCCACGTACCCGATGGCGCGGGCCGCATCGCAGGCCGCCACCCCCATCGCCGCCCGGCGCTCCGCCGTCATCCCCGGGGCCGGCGCCTCCTCCACCACCTTCTGGTGCCGCCGCTGGATCGAGCAGTCGCGCTCGAACAGGCTGATGGTCTGGCCGGACCGGTCGGCGAACACCTGGATCTCGATGTGCCGCGGCCGGGTCAGGTAGCGCTCGATCAGCACCTGGTCGTCGCCGAACGCCGAAGCCGCCTCCCCCTTCGCCAGCGCCAGCCCCTCGGCGAAGCCGGCGGCGCCCGTTACCACCCGCATCCCCTTGCCGCCGCCCCCGGCGCTGGCCTTGATCAGCACCGGGTACCCGATGCGCTCAGCCTCCCGCGCCAGCAGCGCCGGGTCCTGGTCCGCACCATGATACCCCGGCACCAGCGGCACCCCCGCCGCCTCCATCGCGGCCTTGGCGGCGGACTTGCTGCCCATGGCGCGGATGGCGGCGGCAGGCGGCCCGATGAACACGATGCCGGCCGCGGCACAGGCATCGGCGAACCCGGCATTCTCGGACAGGAACCCATAGCCGGGATGCACCGCCTGCGCCCCGGTCAGCCGGCACGCCTCAAGGATCCGCGCCTGATCCAGATAGGAGTCCCGCGCCGGCGCCGGCCCGATCGGCACCGCGACATCGGCCAGCGTGGTGTGCAGCGCGCCCTCATCCGCCTCGGAATAGACGGCGACCGTGGCAACGCCCATGCGCCGCGCGGTGCGGATGATGCGGCAGGCGATCTCGCCCCGGTTGGCGATCAGGATCGTGTCGAACATACGAATATCGGCCATCCCCTACATCCGGAACAGGCCGAAGCCCGCCCGCTCCTGCGACCACGGCTCGCACGGCGCATTCAGGCAGGCGGACAGCCCGAGCGCCAGCACGGTGCGGGTGTCCGCCGGGTCGATCACGCCGTCATCCCACAGCCGGGCGCTGGCATGGTACGGGTTGCCCTGCGCCTCATACTGCGCCTCGATCGGCGCCTTGAACCCGGCCTCCTCCTCCGCCGACCAGGTGCCGCCCTTGCCCTCGATGTTGTCCCGCCGCAGCGTCGCCATCACCGAAGCCGCCTGCACCCCACCCATCACCGAGATCCGCGCATTCGGCCACATCCACAGGAACCGCGGCGAGAAGGCCCGCCCGCACATCCCGTAATTCCCGGCCCCGAAGCTGCCGCCGACGATCACCGTCAGCTTCGGCACCCGCGCCGTCGCCACCGCCGTCACCATCTTGGCGCCGTCCTTGGCGATGCCGCCGCTCTCATACTTGCGGCCCACCATGAAGCCCGTGATGTTCTGCAGGAACACCAGCGGGATGCCCCGCTGCTCGCACAGCTCGATGAAATGCGCCCCCTTCTGCGCGGATTCCCCGAACAGGATGCCGTTGTTGGCGATGATCCCCACCGGATAGCCCCAGATCCGCGCGAACCCCGTCACCAGCGTCGGCCCATACAGCCGCTTGAACTCATCGAGCTCGGACCCGTCCACCAGCCGCGCGATCAGCTCGCGCACGTCATACGGCTCCCGCGTATCGGCCGGCACCACGCCATGCAGCTCCGCGGCCGGGAACAGCGGCGCCCGCGGGGCCACCAGGTCCAGCACCGGCCGCTTGCCGCTGTTCAACGTGCCGATGATCCGCCGCGCCAGCCCCAGCGCGTGCTGGTCGCTCTCCGCCAGATGGTCCGTCACCCCCGAGACCCGGCTGTGCAGCTCGCCCCCGCCCAGGTCCTCCGCCGTCACCACCTCCCCCGTCGCCGCGCGCACCAGCGGCGGCCCGGCCAGGAAGATGGTGCCCTGGTTGCGCACGATGATGCTCTCATCCGACATCGCCGGCACATAGGCGCCGCCCGCGGTGCAGCTGCCCATCACCACCGCCACCTGCGGGATGCCGGCCGCCGACATCTGCGCCTGGTTGAAGAAGATGCGGCCGAAATGGTCGCGGTCCGGGAACACCTCGTCCTGGTTCGGCAGGTTCGCCCCGCCGCTATCCACCAGATAGACGCAGGGCAGCCGGTTCGCCTGCGCGATCTCCTGCGCCCGCAGATGCTTCTTCACCGTGATCGGGAAATACGTGCCGCCCTTCACCGTGGCGTCGTTGGCCACCACCATCACCTCGCGGCCCATCACCCGGCCGATCCCGGTGATCAGCCCGCCGCCGGGCACCTCGCCGCCATACATGCCGTGCGCCGCCAATTGCGACAGCTCGAGGAAGGGCGACCCGGGGTCCAGCAGATGATGCACGCGGTCCCGCGGCAACAGCTTGCCCCGGTCCGTGTGCCGCTTGCGGGCCGCCGCCCCGCCGCCCTGCCGCACGCCATCCACGGTGGTGCGAAGCTCCGCCACCAGCGCCGCCATGCGCTCCGCATTGGCGCGGAACGCCGGGCTGCGGGTGTCGAGCGCGGGCTGCAGGACGCTCATCCCCGCGCACCCCGGTGCAGTACCTGGGCCGCCACCGAGAAGTCCTTGCCGCCGAGCCCATCGGCCTGCAGCCGCGCATAGGCCTCCCGCGCCGCCGGGCCCAGCACGGTGGCAGCACCCGACGCCGCCGCCGCCTCGCTGGCCAGCGTCAGGTCCTTCAGCATCAGGTCCACGGCGAACCCGGCGGCATAATCCCGGTTCGCCGGCGAAGCGGGCACCGGGCCCGGCACCGGACAGTAGCTGGTCAGCGCCCAGCACTGGCCCGAGGACTTGCTGCTGATGTCGAACAGCGCCTGCGCCGGCAACCCCAGCTTCTCCGCCAGCGCGAACGCCTCGGACACCCCGAGCATGGTGATCCCCAGGATCAGGTTGTTGCACACCTTCGCCGCCTGCCCGCTGCCCGATGGCCCGGCCAGCACGATGGTCTTGCCCATCGTCTCCAGCACCGGCCGCGCGCGCGCGAAGGCATCCTCCGCACCGCCCACCATGAAGGTGAGCGTGCCCGCACCGGCCCCCGTGGTGCCGCCCGAAACCGGCGCGTCGAGCAGCGCGAACCCCCGCGCCTCGGCCGCTTCCGCCATGGCGCGAGCGGTGGCGACATCGATGGTGGAGCAGTCGATCAGCAGCGCCCCCGCCGCGGCGGCCTCAAACACCCCGCCAGCCCCGCCCAGCACCGCGCGGACATGCTGACCCGCCGGCAGCATGGTGATGACGACCGAAGCACCCGCCACCGCCTCCGCCACGGAGCCGGCGGTCTGTCCCCCGGCCTGCACCAGCGCATCGAGCGCCGCCGGCGAAAGGTCGAACCCGCGAACGGCATGCCCGGCCCGAACCAGGTTCGCCGCCATGGGCCCGCCCATATTGCCTAATCCGACAAACCCGATCGCCGCCATCCACCCATCTCCGCCGTTTCCGGCAGAATGGCCTCGTTCCGGGGGGCGGAGCAACCCGCCCCCCTTTCTCGGCCTAGTGGAACAGCACCAGCGCCTTGCCGAGCGTGATCCAGACCCCCCAGGCGATCGGCAGGCCCACCGCGGCCCAGGCCAGCAGCGCCACCGGGCTGAAACCCCCACGGCCGATGCCGAACGAGCCGCCCGCCACCGCAGCCGCCTGGCCCACGTTGGTCTCCTGCATGAACCACCGCTCCGACACCGGCCGGATCAGCAGGTTGCACACGAAGCCCAGCACCAGGAACCCGGCCAGCACATACAGCGTGGTCGTGTACGCCTGGTCCCGCGGCACCCCGGCCTTGATCTGCATCTCCGGGATCTGCGTGATCACCAGCGGCCCGATCACCCCCGCGGTCGACCACGCCGTCAGCAGCCGCCCATGGATGGCGCCGACGAACTGCGTGCCGAACACGTCCGCCAGATAGGCCGGCACCGTGGCGAACCCGCCGCCATACATGGACAGGCTGACGCACATCGCCGCCACGAACAGCGCCACGATGCCCGCCTGCGCCGCCCAGGGCGCCCCGGCATACATCAGGAACCCGAGCGCGAAGAACGTCGCGAACGTCACCTTCCGGCCCAGCTTGTCCGAGATCGAGGCCCAGAAGAACCGCCCGCCGATGTTGAACAGGCTCAGCAGACCCACGAAGCCCGCCGCAATCGCCGCCACCTGCCGCGACTGGTCCGCGTTCAGCGCGCCGAAGCCCACCGTGGGCGCCCCGATCAGCTTGCCGCCGAACATCACCTGCAGCATGGGCGACGCCACCGCCAGCACCCCGATCCCCGCCGAGACGTTCAGCACCAGCACCAGCCAGATCAGCCAGAATTGCGGCGTCTTGTGCGCGTCCCGCAGGTGCACGTTGCGCGTGGTCATCATCCCGCGCGCCGCCGCCGGCTTCCACCCCTCCGGCGCCCAGCCCGCGGGCGGCACCCGGTATCCGAAGGCGCCCGACAGCATGAACACGGCATAGATGCAGGCCATCGCCAGCAGCGTCGAAGCCACGCCGCGGGAGGCCACGCCGTTGCCGAAGTAGTTCATCATCATGTCGGCCAGCGGCGACCCGATCAGCGCGCCGCCGCCAAACCCCATGATCGCCATGCCGGTCGCCATGCCCCGGCGGTCCGGGAACCACTTGATCAGCGTGGAAACCGGCGAGATGTAGCCGAGCCCCAGCCCGATGCCGCCCAGCACGCCGGAGCCCAGCCACATCAGCCAAAGCTGATGCAGATGCACGCCCAGCGCCGAGATCGCCAGCCCGCCGCACCAGCACAGCGCCGCGAACACGCCGGCCTTGCGCGGCCCCACCCGCTCAAGCCAGCCGCCCCACAAGGCGGCGGACGAGCCCAGGAACACGAAGAACAGCGTATAGAGCACCGTCACGTCCGAGACGCGCCAGTCATAGCTGGTGGTGAACAGCATGGTCGCGATGCCCACATCCGCCGGCGCGGCGATGCTGCGGTCCAGGCCGATCACCCGCGAGAGCGGCAGCCAGAACACCGAGAATCCATAGGCCATGCCGATGCACAGATGGATCGCCAGGGCGGCCGGCGGCACCATCCAGCGGTTGAACCCCGGCCGGGCCACGGTGCGCGCCCGGTCGAGCAGACCAGCCCCCGGCGCTGCGATGTCAGGCTGTGCGACATGACCGCTCATTGATGGTCCTCCCTGTGCGACCCTTTCCGGGCCGCTTGTCATTCGCGTGTCACAGAAAGATCAGTCTGGCGCAAGTGGCCGCGACACGACCTTTCACGTAAACCGTGAACGCTGCTTCGACTATTGCCTGACAGCTACAGCGGCAGAGCGATTCCTACGAACCGGGAGCCCGCTCGCACTCCGTCAGCATGTCCGCCCCCAGGCTGCGCACCGCAACCCGGCGGAACCGCGGCATCTCCGCCAGCGCCGCCACCCCGAACGGCCGCGCCGCCGGCCAGCCATCCCCGCCCATGACCGCCGGCGCATGGAACCAGGCCAGCCGGTCCACCAGGTCCGCCCGCAGCAGCCCACCCGCCACCTGCGCCCCGCCCTCCACCAGAACGCGCGTGAGCCCCGCGGCCCCCAGCGCCATCATCGCCGCCGCCAGGTCCAGCCCGCCGGCCGCCGAAGCGACCTCGAACAGCCGCACCCCCGCGCCCGCCAGCGCCGCCACCCGGCCCGGCTCCGCGGGCCCATGCAGCACCCAGGTCGGCACCTCACGCGCCGTCCGCACCAGCCGGCTGCCCGGCGGGATGCGCAGCGAGGTGTCCAGCACCACCCGAACCTCCGGCGTGCGCCGAAACCCGGAGATGCGGCAGGTCAGCGCCGGGTCATCGGCGAGCACGGTGCCGATCCCCGCCAGCGTCGCGTCATGCGTGCCCCGCAGCGCCTGCCCGGCCCGGCGGGCGGCGGGCCCGGTGATCCACTGGCTCTGCCCCGCCGCGGTCGCCAGCCGCCCATCCAGCGTGGTCGCGAGCTTCAGCGTCACCATCGGCCGCCCCAGCCGGGTGCGCGTGAGGAACCCAAGCTGCAGCGCCTCGGCCTCCGCGGCCAGCAACCCGGTCTCCACCCCGATCCCCGCCGCGCGCAGCCGCGCCAGCCCGGCGCCATCCACCCGCGGATCCGGGTCGCCGCACGCCACCACCACCCGCGCCACCCCGGCGGCGACCAGGGCATCGGCACAGGGCGGGGTGCGCCCATGATGGCTGCATGGCTCCAGCGTCACATAGGCCGTCGCCCCCCGCGCCAGCCCGCCCGCCTGCGCCAGGGCCGCGGCCTCCGCATGCGGCCGCCCCCCGGGCGCGGTATGGGCCCGGCCCACCACCCGCCCCCGGTTCACCAGCACACACCCCACGGTCGGGTTCGGCCAGGTCTGGCCCAGCCCGCGCCGGGCCAGCGCCAGCGCAGCCAGCATGTGCGCCCGATCGTCGCTCAAACGGAGATCGGCCCGCTAGTCATCCTGGTCCAGCTTCCCCAGGAAGTCCTCGAAGTCCCGAGCCTCCCGGAAATCCCGGTACACGCTGGCGAACCGCACATAGGCGACGGCATCCACGTCCCGCAGCGTCTCCATCACCAGCTCGCCCAACTGGCTGCTCGGGATGTCCGCCTCGCCCGAAGCCTCGAGCTGGCGCACGATGCCGTTCACGATCCGCTCGATCTTCTCCTCGTCCACCGGCCGCTTGCGCAGCGCCACGCGAATGGAGCGCGACAGCTTCTCCCGGTCGAACGGAACCCGGCGCCCGTCATTCTTCAGCACCGTCAGCTCCCGCAGCTGCACGCGCTCGATGGTGGTGAAGCGCTGGGTGCACCCCACGCATTGCCGCCGCCGTTTGATGGAGGCGCCGTCATCGCTGGGGCGGCTGTCCTTCACCTGCGTGTCCTCGTGGCCGCAGAACGGGCAGCGCATCAGGCGATTCCTCGGCAACGGAACAGGAGGCGCCCCCCAGCGGGAGGGCGCCTCGCAGACATCAACGCGTCAGGTGCGCGCCCTCGTAGATGGGGAAGCGGGCGCACATCGCCTGCACCCGCTTGGCCACGGCCTGCTCGGCCGCAGCATTATCGCTGTTGGAGGTCTGCAACCCGTCCAGCACCTCGTTGATCATCAGCCCGATCTCGCGGAACTCGGCCACCCCAAAACCGCGCGTGGTGGCGGCCGGGGTGCCCAGGCGGATGCCGGAGGTGATGGCGGGCTTCTCGGGGTCGAACGGGATGGCGTTCTTGTTGGCGGTGATGTGCGCCCGCTCCAGGCTGGCCTCGGCCGCCTTGCCGGTCAGCCGCTTGGGCCGCAGGTCCACCAGCAACAGGTGGCTGTCGGTCCCGCCGGTCACGATGCCGCAGCCCTGCTCCATCAGCGTCTCCGCCAGCATCCGCGCGTTGTCGATCACCGCGCGCTGATAGGTGCGGAACTCCGGCCGCAACGCCTCTCCGAACGCCACCGCCTTGGCGGCGATCACGTGCATCAGCGGTCCGCCCTGCAGCCCCGGGAACACCGCGCTGTTGAACTTCTTGGCCAGCGCCTCGTCATCGGTCAGGATCATGCCGCCCCGCGGGCCCCGCAGCGTCTTGTGCGTGGTGGTGGTGGTGACATGCGCGTGCCCGACCGGCGACGGATACACCCCGGCGGCCACCAGCCCCGAGAAGTGCGCCATGTCCACCATGAACTGCGCCCCCACCTCATCCGCCACCAGGCGGATGCGGGCGAAGTCGATGGTCCGCGGATAGGCGGAGCCGCCGGCGATGATCAGCTTCGGCCTGTGCTGCCGCGCCAGCGACTCGAGCTGCTCGTAGTCCAGCAGCCCGTCATCCTCACGCACGCCATACTGGATGGCATTGAACCACTTGCCCGAAAGGTTGGGCGCGGCGCCATGCGTCAGATGCCCGCCCGCGGCCAGCGACATGCCGAGGATGGTGTCGCCGGGCTGAAGCAGCGCCAGGAACACCGCCTGGTTCGCCTGCGCGCCGGAATGCGGCTGCACATTGGCGAACCCGCAGCCGAACAGCTGCTTGGCGCGCTCGATCGCCAGCGTCTCGGCCCGGTCCACCTCGAAGCAGCCGCCATAGTAGCGCCGGCCCGGATAGCCCTCGGCATACTTGTTGGTCAGCACGGAGCCCTGCGCCTCCAGCACCGCGGCGCTCACGATGTTCTCGCTGGCGATCAGCTCGATGCCGTCCTGCTGGCGGTGCAGCTCGGCGCCGATGGCGGCGGCAAGCTCGGGGTCGGCCTCGGCCAGCGTGGCGGCGAAGAACCGGTCGAGGCTCGGGGTGGCGGTCTGTTCGTTCATGGCGGGGGCCCTCTCCTGCGCGCTGCTTAGCACGGCTCAGCGGCAATCCAAGCTGGTTTCAGTTCGGGGCGGGCGGCAGGGCTGCAATCCAGGCCGGCACGTCCCGCAGCGCCGCCTCCCGCGCCGCCGGGTTGGTGCCGGCATGGGCGGCGCCGTTGCCGTTCGCGGTATAGGCCAGCCCCTGCCGCACCCGCACCGGACTGTTGGGCGCATCGAAGTCGTGATAGGCGCCGGGGAACAGCACCAGCTTGATCTGCCCGGGAAAGCGTGCCGCGAGAACCCGGCACGGCGCCGCCGGGGTCCAGTCATCATCCTCGCCCATCACGATCAGCATCGGCGCACCAGGTGCCCAGCCCGCCCGGTCCGCATACGCGCGGCACCCAGGGTAGAACGCCACATAGCCCCGCACCTGGCCCGGCGGCATCACGCCCCGCGCCGCCGCCGCCAGCACCGTGCTGCCGCCGTTCGACCAGCCCATCACCACCACCCCGCCCGCCGGCGTGCCCGGCTGATCCAGCAGCCATCGCACGGCCGCAACCGTGTCGCCCCGCCGCTCCCGCCGCGGCGAGATGCCCCGGCCCTGCGTCGCGCACTGCGACCCCAGCCCGCGCGAGCCGAAGCTGTCGGGCAGCAGGACCGGATGCCCCGCCGCCAGCATCACGTCCCGCCACTGCCCGTCCCGCGCCGCCCAGGGCCCGCCGCACCCATGCAGCGCCACCACCGCCGGCGCCACCGCCACCCCCGCCGGCACCGCATAGGCCGCCGTCAACGAGACCCCCGGCGCCGCGATCGCCACCATGCCCGGCCCGGCAGCACCGCCCGGCGCAGCCGCAGCCGCGCACTCCGCCAGCAGCAGCCCCAACAGGCCGAGCGCCCGCATCAGATCACGCCGGCATCGCGCAGCGCCGCCAGCCGGGCCGCGTCATAGCCCAGCATGTCGGTCAGCACCTCGTCGGTATGCTGCCCCAGCATCGGCGGCGGCCGGCGGTAATCCGGCGGCGTCTCGCTCAGCCGCACCGGGTTGGCGATCACCTTCACCCCCAAAGGCGTCGCGGCATGCGGCATCTCCACCACCACGCCCCGCGCCTGCACATGCGGGTCGGCAAACACCTTCTCCAGGGTGTTGATGGGGCCGCAGCCGATCTTGAGCGCCTCCAGCTTGTCCACCCACCAGCCGGTCGGCTGCGCCCGCAACACCGGGGTCAGCGTATCCGTCACCAGCCTCCGGTTGGTCACCCGCGCCGCATTGGTGGCGAAGCGCGGATCCTCCACCAGATGCCCCAGCCCGATATTGTCGCAGAAGCGCCTGAACGTCGGGTCATTGCCGATCGACAGCACGATATGCCCGTCCGCCGTCGGGAACACCTGATACGGCACGATGTTCGGGTGGTCGTTGCCCAGCCGCGGCTGGTTCTGCCCGGTGGCGAGGTAGTTCATCCCCTGGTTCGCCAGCCACGCCACATGCGTGTCCAGCATCCCGATATCCACCTGCTGCCCCCCCGTCTTGCTGCCCTGCCCCGTCGCCTCCCTGTGCCGCAACGCCGCCAGCACGCCGATGCACCCGTACAGCCCGGCAAACAGGTCCGCCACCGGGATGCCCACCTTCATCGGCAGCCCCTCGGGCTCCCCGGTCAGGCTCATCACCCCGCCCATCGCCTGCACCAGCCCGTCATAGCCCGGCCGCGGCGCATAGGGCCCGGTCTGCCCGAACCCGGTGATCGAGCAGTAGATCAGCCCCGGAAACTTCGCATGAAGCTGCTCGTAGCCCAACCCGTACTTCGCCAGCGCGCCCACCTTGAAGTTCTCCACCAGGATGTCGCACTGCGCGATCAGCTCCAGCGCCACCGCCTGCCCCTCGGGCGTCGCGATATCCAGCGTCACGCTGCGCTTGTTGCGGTTCACGCCCACGAAATACGCGCTCTCCTGCGTGTCGGGCATGAAGGGCGGGGCGAAGCCGCGGGTGTCGTCCCCGGCGCCGGGCCGCTCGATCTTGATGACGTCGGCACCCATGTCGCCCAGCATCTGAACGCAGGTCGGCCCGGCCAGCACGCGGGTCAGGTCGAAGACCCTGAGGCCCTTCAGCGGCCCGGTGGGCTGGCCCTCGGCGGGCCCCGTCAGGTTGGCTTCACTCATGCTGCCGCGCGATCCTCGTGCTCTTGTTCCGGCGGGGTGCCGGGTCCATTGTCGGAGCAAGCGTTACAGAAACTCCCCTCGAAGGGCAAAGCCATGCTGGACCGTCCCCAGACTTCAAATGCAGCCACGCCCGACGCCCCCTCGCTCGACCAGCAGGCGCTGGCGACCGCGCTGTCCGGCAAGCACCTTATCGCCGGCCGTCTGGTGCCCGCCGGCTCCGGCAAGACCTTTGCGGTGGTGAACCCCGCCACCGGCCAGGAGATCGGCCGCGCCGCCGAGGGTGACGCCGCGGACGTGGAAACCGCAGTCGCCGACGCGGACCAGGCGCAGAAGGCCTGGGCCAGGCTGCCCTCCCGCAAGCGTGGCGCCCTGGTCGGCCAATGCGCCGCCCTGCTGAAGGAACACACCGAGGAGCTGGCCCGGCTGATCGCCCTCGAGACCGGCAAGGCGCTGCGCACCGAAAGCCGCGTCGAGGCCAACGCCGTCGCCGACATCTTCGAGATGTACGCCGGTCTGGGCGGCGAGCTGAAGGGCGAGACCGTCCCCTTCGCCCCCGACGTGCTGAGCGTGACGGTGCGGGAGCCCCTGGGCGTGGTGGGCGCCATCATCCCCTGGAACGTGCCCATGCTGCTGATGGCGCTCAAGGTCGCCCCCGCGCTGGTCGCCGGCAACACCGTGGTGGTGAAGTCCGCGGAAGAAGCGCCGCTGACCGTGCTGCGCATCTGCGAGCTGATGAACCGCATCCTGCCGCCGGGCTGCTTCAACATGCTGAGCGGCTTCGGCCCCGAATGCGGCGCCCCCCTGGTGGCGCACCCCAAGGTCCGCAAGGTGACCTTCACCGGCAGCGTCGAGGTCGGCCGCATCGTCAGCAAGGCCGCCGCCGAGAAGCTGATCCCCGTCACGCTGGAGCTGGGCGGCAAGTCGCCCATGATCATCTTCGCCGATTGCGACTTCGACAGAACGGTCCAGGGCGCCATCACCTCCATGCGCTTCACCCGCCAGGGCCAGAGCTGCACCGCCGCCAGCCGCATCTATGTGGAGCGCCCGATCTTCCAGAAGTTCGTGGACGCCATGGCCGCCAAGGTGGACGCCATGGTGATGGGCGACCCATTGGACGAGAAGACCGACATCGGCACCATCATCAGCAAGGAACAATTCGCGAAGGTGGAGGGTTTCATTAACGAAGGACTGGCAACATCGGGGGCCACCGGCCGCCCCGGCAGTGCCATGCCCACCGACCCGGCCCTGAAAGAAGGACTGTTCATCCGCCCCTACATCTTCACCGGCCTGCCCAACGAAAGCCGCCTGGTGCAGGAGGAGATCTTCGGCCCCGTGACCGTGGTGTTCCCCTTCGATGACCCCGAAGCCGTGCTGGAGGTGGCCAACGGCACCGAATACGGCCTCGCCGCCTCGCTCTGGACCAACAACCTCAAGGTCGGGCTGGACCTGGCGCATCGCCTGGAGGCCGGCCTGGTGCAGATCAACCAGAACCTGGTCGTGCAGGCGAACCTGTCCTACGGCGGCGTGAAGAGCAGCGGGCTGGGCAAGGAGGCGAGCCTCGAATCCATGCTCGAGCACTTCATGCACAAGAAAACCATCATGGTGAATTACGCCTGATCCCATGGCCAAGAACGATCCCAGCATCTCCCCGGCACTGCACCCGAAAGCCGCGGACTACACCTTCGACCTGGAGCAGGCGCTGCGTGCCGTCGTCGCCCTGCGCGCCACCGTGCCGGACGACGCCTTCACCGCCTCCACCCTGGGCACGGAGCGGGCCGGCAGCGCCGTGCACATCCGCCCGGGCCTGTTCCTCACCATCGGCTACCTGGTGACGGAGGCGGAGTCGGTCTGGCTCACCTCCAGCGACGGGCAGACGGTGCCGGGCTACGCCATGGCGTACGACCAGGAAACCGGCTTCGGCCTGGTGCAGGCGCTGGGCCGCATCGTGCTCCCCACGCTGGAGCTCGGCGACAGCAGGGGCGCCCGCATGGGTGACACCGCGGTGTTCGCCGCGGCCGGCGGCCGGCGCCACGCCGTGGCCGCGAAGGTGGCGGGCCGGCAGGAGTTCGCGGGATACTGGGAATACCTGCTGGACGACGCGATCTTCACCACCCCCGCCCACCCCTTCTGGGGCGGTGCCGCGCTGATCGGCAGCGACGGCAAGCTGCTCGGCATCGGCTCCCTGGTGCTGCAGCAGGGCACGGAGGGCGGCCGCAAGCAGGACATGAACATGGTCGTGCCGGTGCAGCTGCTCACCCCCATCCTGGACGACCTGCTGGCCATCGGCCGCGCCAACCGCCCGCCGCGCCCCTGGCTCGGCCTGTATGCCATGGAGGATGACGAGGCGCTGGTCGTCGGCGGCCTCGCCGATAACGGCCCGGCCGACAAGGCGGGCGTCCGCGCCGGCGACCGCATCCTGTCGGTGAACGGCACCGAAGTGCCGGACCTCGCCGGGCTGTGGCGCGCCGTCTGGGCCACCGGGGCCGCCGGAGTGCCGGTGCGCTTCAGCCTCGGGCGCGGCAGCCGCGCCTCCTCGGTCACCATCGCCTCGACCGATCGCATGAGCATCCTCAAGGCGCCATCGGTGCATTGAGCCGCACCGGCCGCATCCTCCGCCGCGGCCTCGTCGGCGCAGCGGCCCTGGTCTGCGCCGGTGCCCTGGGCGGCGCCGGCCTTGTCTGGTGGTCCTTCCCCGCCAGCCATCAGACCGCCGCCATCCCCGGCCTCACCGCCCCGGTGCAGATCGGCATCGACGCCGAAGGCATCCCGCGCATCAGGGCCGCCACGGCACCGGACGGCGCGGCGGCCCTCGGCTTCGTCCACGCGCGGGACCGCATGTTCCAGATGGAGCTGATGCGCCGCGCCGCCTCCGGCCGCCTCTCGGAGCTGCTCGGCCCCGCCACCCTGCGCACGGACCGCTTCAACCGCATCATCGGCCTGCGCCGCCGGGCCGAGGCCGAATTGCCCACGCTCGACCCGGCCACCCGCACCCTGCTCGACGCCTATGCCAGCGGCGTCAACGCCTGGATCACCGCGCGCGGCCGCTTCGCCGCCCCGGAGTTCATCCTCCTCGGCGCCCCGGAACCCTGGACCCCCGTGGACAGCCTGCTCTGGGGCAAGACCATGGGCCTCTACCTCTCCGGCAACTTCCGCCAGGAACTCGCCCGCGCCGCCCTGAGTGCCACCATGCCGCCCGGCCGCCTGCGCCAGCTCTGGCCCGACCAGGCCGCCCCCCAGGCCGCCCGCCAGACCGACGCCCAGCTCCGCGCCACCCTGACCCGGCTCGCCAGCCTGATCCCGGACTTCCCGGACCCCTTCACCCTCCCCGCCACCGCCAGCAACGAATGGGCGGTGGACGCCGCCCACAGCCTTACCGGCGCCCCGCTGCTCGCCGGTGATCCACACCTGTCCTTCGGCATGCCCGCCATCTGGTATCTCGCCCGCATCACCACCCCCGAGGGCACCCTGGCCGGCGCCACCGCCCCCGGCGTGCCCTTCCTGGTGATGGGCCATAACGGCCGCATCGCCTGGACCTTCACCACCACCGGCGCCGACACCCAGGACATCTTCGTCGAAACCCCCGCCGCCAACGGCACCTATCTCACGCCCGAAGGTCCCAGGCCCTTCGAGCAGCACGAGGAGCGCATCCACGTCCGCGGCGCGCCTGACGACATCCTCCTGGTGCGCGAAACCCGGCACGGCCCCGTCCTCAGCGACCTCGATGACCCGAACGGCCCCGTCCTCGCCGTCGCCATGGCGAACCTCGCGCCGAACGACACCGCCGCCACGGGCCTGCTCGCCCTCAACCGCGCCGCCACCCTGGCCGAAGCCCAGGCCGCCGCCGCACGGATCACCGCCCCGGTGCAGAACCTGCTGGTCGCGGACCGCGCCGGCATCGGCCGCTTCACCACCGGCCGGGTCCCGGTCCGGCGCAGCGGTGACGGCACCCTGCCCGTGCCCGGCGCAGACGGCGCCGCGGACTGGACCGGCTTCCTCCAGGGCGATGCCCTGCCGCACCAGGTCCACCCGCCCGCCGGCATCCTGCTCAACGCCAATGAGCGCCTGACACTGCCCGGCACCCTGCCCTTCCTGGGCCAGGACTGGTTCGGCGATTGGCGCGCCCGCCGCATCCGCGCCCTGCTGGCCGAACGCACCAGCTACAGCGTGGCGAGCTTCGCGCAGATGCAGGTGGACAGCGTCAGCACCTTCGCCCAGGCCGTGCTGCCCCGCCTGCTCCGGCTGCACCCCACCGATGCCGCCTCCCGCACCGCCCTGCTCTCCCTCACCCGCTGGGACGGCTCGATGCGGACCGACCTGGCGCAGCCGCTGCTGTTCAACGACTGGATGCGCCGGGTCGAGGCCGCCCTGCGCGCGCCCGGCACGCTGCCGCCCGGCACCCTCGGCGCCGCGTCGGACGCCATTGCCCGCGCCCTCGGCCCCGGGGAGGCCCGGTGGTGCGGCCCCGACTGCGACACCATGCTGCTGGCCACCCTGGCCGAAGCCGCCAGCGCCACCGCCCGGGACGCCGAATGGGGCAAGCTGCACCAGGCGGAGTTCGCCCACCCCGTGCTCGGACGCCTCCCCCTGATCGGCCGGCTGTTCACCTGGTCCATCGGCCAGCCCGGGGACGACACCACCCTGTTCCGCGGCAGCCCCCAGCCCCCCGGCTGGACCTCGGTGCACGGCCCGGCCTACCGCGGCGTCTATGACCTGTCGGACCTCGACCACAGCCTGTTCGCCCTGGCGCCGGGCCAGTCCGGCAACCCGTTCCGCCACTACGCCTCAAGCCTCATGGCCCGCTGGCAGAACGGCACCTCGCTCCGCCTCGGCCCCACGGCAAACGCGGTCGAGACCATCGAGCTGCGCCCTTGATGCCGAACCCGTTGACCCGGCCCCGCTGTTTCGCGAAAATGCCGCCCGGAGCCCCGCGCGAATGAGCTACAAGCCGCCCCGCCGCCCGCAATTCTTCTACACCACCGCCCCGCTCCCCTGCCCATACGTGGCCGGACGGACGGAGCGGAAGGTTGTCACCGAAATCACCGGGCCGGAGTCGGACCTGCTGCACGATCGGCTGTCCCGCGCCGGGTTCCGCCGCAGCCACAACATCGCCTATGCGCCCGTGTGCCCCTCCTGCCAGGCCTGCGTGCCCATCCGCATCCCGGTGGCCAGCTTCACGCCCGATCGCGGCCTGCGCCGCATCCAGCGCGCCAATGCGGCGGTCGAGGGCTACGACGTGCCGGCCCGCGCCACGGCCGAGCAGTTCCAGCTGTTCCAGCGCTACCAGCAGGTGCGCCACAGCGATGGCGACATGGCCAGCATGAGCTTCTACGACTTCCGCGCCATGGTCGAGGACACGCCGATCGAGACCACCATCACGGAGTTCCGCAGCAACGGCGCGCTGGTGGGCGGATGCCTGACCGACCGCCTCGGCGACGGCTTCTCCGCGGTCTACAGCTTCTTCGCCCCCGAGCTGGAGCGGCAATCCCTGGGCACCTACGCCATCCTGTGGATGGTGGAGCGCGCCAGGGCCGAGGGCCTGCCCTACGTCTATCTCGGCTACTGGGTGCCGGAGAGCCGCAAGATGGCCTACAAGGCCCGCTTCCGCCCTTGCGAGATCCTGGTCGGCGGCACCTGGCGCATGCTGACGGATGCCGAGGTGCAGCAGGGCGAGGCGGTGCAGCGGGAGCTGGCGCCAGAAACCCTGGCTTAGAACCCCGGCCTAGAACCCTGGCCTGGCACCAAGCCAGGCGAGATCAGCCGGCGTGCAGTTCCGCCTGGATCGCCTGATCCAGTTCATGCGTGCGAAACGGCTTCTGCAGGAACCGCTGCCGGATCGGCTGCGGCAGGAAGTAGCCAGAGATCAGGATGATCTTGAGGTCGCGCCGCCGCCGATGCGCCAGCTCCGACAGCTCGAGACCGGACATCCCCGGCATCCGGATATCGGTCACCATCACCTCAAGCTCCGGGCGCTGATCGAGCACATCGAGCGCCTGCAAGCCGCTGGATGCCTGCACGACCTCGTAGCCAAGCTCGGCCAGCATGTCCGCAGAGGTTTCCCGCACATCATCGTCGTCATCAACCAGAAGAATCATGGGCGTCCGATATTGCAGAAGGTCCTCCCGAACCTTGATCCCCGCTCCGAGGCGGCCGGTTCCCTTGATATGACCCGTTCGCCGCCGGATGAAGAATAACATTGCCGTGGGATCGGCCCGGCCCGGCCCGAAACGCGGCGCTTGTGGCAGCAACGCATCGTCCCGGATGCCGCCGGGACGGTCGGCAATGCCTTGTCACCTTGCCCCGCCGCCTCTAAGGCCGAAGCACCCTGCCCGAGAGGTCGCCATGGTCCACGCCCCCGCCCCGTTCGACGCCAGCGTCCCGCTGCGTGTGAACCTCTATTCCGATACCCAGACCAGGCCCACGCGCGCCATGAAGATGGCGATGATGGAGGCCGAGGTCGGCGACGAACAATCGGGCTCCGACCCCACCATCAACGCCCTGTGCACCCGCATGGCGGCCCTGCTGGGCAAGGAGGCGGCCGTGTTCATGCCCTCCGGCACCATGTGCAACGAGGTCGCGATCCTCACCCAGTGCCGCCCCGGCGACGAGATCCTCGCCCACCACACCGCCCATATCCTCTCGGCCGAAGGCGGCGCCCCCTGGGCCCTGGCCGGCGTGCAGGTCACCGGTCTGCCGGGCGATGCCGGCATCTTCGGAGTGGACGCGCTGGAGGCCGCCGCCCGCAACACCTCCCGCTACTCCCCCCCGCAACGCATGGTGGAGGTGGAGCAGACCGCCAACCTGGGCGGCGGTGCCATCTGGAGCACCGAGGCGCTCGACACCGTCGCCGCCTGGGCCCATGACCGCGGCATGGTCACCCACATGGACGGCGCCCGGCTGATGAACGCCGTGGTCGCCGCCGGCACCCCGGCCGCGGACATGGCCGCGAGCTACGACACCGTATGGCTCGACTTCACCAAGGGCCTGGGCGCGCCGGTGGGCGCGGTGCTGGCCGGCTCGGAGGAGTTCATCGGCCAGGCATGGCGCTGGAAGCAGCGCATGGGCGGCGCGCTGCGCCAGGGCGGCATCGTCGCCGCCGCCTGCCTCTATGCGCTGGACCACAACATCGAGCGCCTGGCCGAGGACCACGCCAACGCCCGCGACCTGGCCCGCGGCCTGTCACAGATCGCCGGCCTGGCGGCCGAGTCCCCCGCCACCAACCTCGTCTACTTCGACACCTCGGCCACCGGCATGACCGCCGACCAGCTCGCCCGGGCCGCCCGCGCCCATGGCGTGCTGATCTCGGTGATGGGCACCCACCGTTGCCGCGCCTGCACCCATCTGGATGTCGATGCCGCCGGCATTGCCGAGGCGGTCGACGTGGTGCGCGAGGTGGTCCGTCACGCATCGTAGCCTGCCGCCCGGCCCCTGTGCAAGGATACAGGCCCGAACCTCCGGAGACCTTCGATGCGCCTTTCCATGATCGCCGTGCTCGCCACCCTCGCCGCCACACCCGCCTTCGCCCAGCAGATCTCACCGATGACCGGCACCAGCTCCGGCACCCCCGCCCTCGCCCCCACGGCCGCCGCCCCCACGGCGGCAGCACCCGCCCAGCATCGCCGCAAGACCATGCAGGAGCGCTACGACGCCGCGAATACCAGCCATGACGGCAAGCTGACGCTGGAGCAGGCCAAGGCCGGCAACATGGTCCGCGTGGCCGAGCACTTCGACGCCATCGACACCAGTAGGAAGGGCTACGTGACCGTCGCCGACATCCGCGCCTACAACCACGCCCAGCGCATGGCGCACAAGGCCGCTGCCGCCAGGCCCGCTAGATAGCTCGCATCGCGGCACGCGCCACGGTGTCCAGGGCGGACAGGAACTTCGACCGGTCCGCCTTGGTCATCGGCGCCTGCCCGCCCCCGCCGGCGCCGATCTCGCGCAGATGCCGGGCCATCTCCCGCCCCGCCAGCGCATTGCCGATATTGGCCTCGGACCAGATGTGCCCATTCCACGACAGGGCCCGGCCCCCCGCCGCCAGGCACCGCGAGGCCAGCGGGATATCCGCCGTCACGCACACATCCGACCGCCCGATCCGCTCGGCGATCCAGTCATCCGCCGCGTCCGGCGTGTCGTTCACCACCACCATCCGCACATTCGGCAGACCAGGCGGCCGGATCGGCCGGGACCCGTTCGACACGACCACGCACCCGATCGCCAGCCGGGTGGCGACGCGAAACGCCTCCTCCCGCACCGGGCAGGCATCCGCGTCCAGGTAGAGCACCGTCACCGCCGGATCAGGCCGCGAGCTTGTCCAGCTCCCGCAACACGCTCTCCCCCATCACGGCCGTCCCCACCTTGGCGGTCCCCGGCGCCATCACGTCCGCGGTACGCAGCCCGCTGGCCAGCACGTTGGTGCAGGCCCGCTCGATCAGCGCCGCATCCTCCTCCATCCCGAACGAATACCGCAGCAGCATCGCGAAGCTCAGCATCTGCGCCATCGGGTTGGCGATGCCCTTGCCGGCGATATCCGGCGCCGACCCATGGATCGGCTCGTACAGCGCATGCCGCCGCCCGCTGCTGTCCGGCGCCCCCAGCGTCGCGGACGGCAACATGCCCAGCGACCCCGTCAACATGCTGGCCAGGTCCGACAGCAGATCGCCGAACAGGTTGCTGGTGACGATCACGTCGAACTGCCTGGGGTTCCGCACCAGCTGCATGGCGCAGTTATCCGCATACATGTGGCTCAGCTCCACATCCGGATACTCCCGCGCCCCAAGCGCGGTGACGATCCGCCGCCACATCAGCCCGCTGGCCATCACGTTGGCCTTCTCCACGCTCGTCACCCGGTTCTGCCGCTTGCGGGCCAGGTCGAAGGCCACCCGGGCCACGCGCTCGATCTCGCTGGTGGTATAGACCTCGGTGTCGATCCCCTGCTCCTGCCCATCGGGCAGGGTCGTGACCCCGCGCGGCTCCCCGAAATAGATCCCGCCCGTGCTCTCCCGCACGATCATCAGGTCGAGCCCCCGCACCACATCGGGCTTCAGGGTCGAGGCATCCACCAGCGGGTCCAGCACGATGGCCGGGCGCAGGTTGGCAAACAAATCCAGCTCCTTGCGCAGCCGCAGGATGGCGATCTCCGGCCGCATGTCGAAGCCCAGCCCGTCCCAGCGCGGCCCACCCACGGAGCCGAACAGCACCGCATCCGCCGACCGCGCCGCTTCGACCGTCGCATCGGAGATCGGCGTCCCGCGATGATCGATGGAAGCACCCCCCACCAGCTCCTCGCTCACGTCGAACGTCACCTGCCGCCGGTGATCCATCCAGTCGATGACCCGCCGCACCTCCCGCATCACCTCCGGCCCCACACCATCACCCGGCAGCACCAGCAGCTTCTTGTTGGACGGCATGGCGTCTCCTTCATCCTTCACCGAGCACGCCGTGGCGCGGCATCCTGCGTCAGCGGCACTGTATCCTCGCGGTCAGACCGAGATGGACGGCATCCAGTCCGCAGTCTGCCGGCGCTCGGCCTCGAAGCTGTCGATGGAGCCCTCGCGCTGCATGGTCTGCCCGATGTCATCGAGCCCGTTCAGCATGGAATGCTTGCGGAAGGCGTCGATCCCGAACGGGATCTCCTCGCCGCTGGGCCGCACGACCACCTGCCGGGCCAGATCGACCGTCAGCCGCGCATTGCCACCCAGCGCCGCATCCTCCATCAGCCGGTCGCAGACCTCGCGCGGCAGCACGATGGGCAGGATGCCGTTCTTGTAGCAGTTGCCATGGAAGATGTCGGCGAAGCTGGGCGCGATCACGCAGCGTATGCCGAAGTCGAGCAGCGCCCACGGCGCATGCTCGCGGGAGGACCCGCACCCGAAGTTCTCATGCGCGATCAGCACCTCGGCCTGGCGATAGGCCGGCCGGTTCAGCACGAACTCCGGCCGCTCCGCCCCGGCGCCATCATAGCGCAGCGTATCGAACAGATGCACGCCCAGTCCGGTGCGCTTGATGGTCTTGAGGAACCGCGCCGGGATGATCTTGTCGGTATCGACATTGGCCAGCGGCAACGGCGCCGCCACGCCCGTCAGCGTCGTGAAGGCCTGCATCACATCATCTCACGAACATCGGTGAGCCGCCCGGTCACCGCAGCCGCGGCAGCCATGGCCGGCGACAGCAGATGCGTCCGCCCACCCGGCCCCTGCCGCCCCTCGAAGTTCCGGTTGCTGGTGCTGGCGCAGCGCTGCCCGCGCGTCAGCTTGTCGGGGTTCATCCCCAGGCACATGCTGCACCCCGGCTCCCGCCACTCGAACCCGGCATCCAGGAACACCCGGTCGAGCCCCTCGGCCTCCGCCTGCAGCTTCACCACGCCGCTGCCCGGCACCACCAGCGCACGCACCCCGCCCGCCACATGCCGCCCCGCCGCCACCTTGGCCGCGGCCCGCATGTCCTCGATCCGCCCGTTGGTGCAGCTGCCGATGAACACGACATCCACCGGGATATCCGTCATCTTCTGCCCGGGCTGCAAGGCCATGTACTCCAGCATCCGGCTGATCTGCGCGCGGGCCGCCTCGTCGGGCTCCTGCGCCGGGTCGGGCACGGTGCCGTTGATGCCGATCACGGCCTCGGGGTTGGTGCCCCAGGTCACCATCGGCTGGATCTCGGCGGCATCCAGGATCACGGTCCTGTCGTAGATCGCGCCCTCATCGGCCGGCAGCGTGCGCCAGAACTCGATCGCCCGTTCCAGCGCCTCGCCCTGCGGCGCATAGGGCTTGCCGCGCACATAGGCGAAGGTGGTCTCGTCCGGCGCGATCATGCCGGCCCGCGCCCCCGCCTCGATGCTCATGTTGCAGACCGTCATGCGCCCGGCCATGTCGAGCCCGCGGATCGCCTCTCCGGCATACTCGATCACGTGCCCGGTGCCGCCAGCCGTGCCGATGCGCCCGATGATCGCCAGCACCACGTCCTTGGCCGTGACCCCGGGCGCAAGCTGCCCATCCACCCGCACCAGCATGTTCTTCGCAGGCTTCTGCAGCAGCGTCTGCGTGGCGAGCACGTGCTCCACCTCCGACGTGCCGATCCCGAAGGCCAGCGCCCCCATCGCGCCATGCGTGCTGGTATGGCTGTCGCCGCACACGATGGTGAAGCCCGGCAGGCTGATCCCCTGCTCCGGCCCGATGATGTGCACGATCCCCTGCCGCGCATCCAGCAGCGGGAAATACGGCACCCCGAACTCGGCCACGTTCCGCTCCAGCGTCTCCACCTGGATGCGGCTCTCCTCCTCCGCAATCCCGGCGCGGCGATCACTGGTGGCGACGTTGTGGTCCACCACCGCGATCGTGCAGTCCGGCCGCCGCACCGCCCGTCCCGCCAGTCGAAGCCCCTCGAACGCCTGCGGGCTGGTCACTTCATGCACGAGGTGACGGTCGATGTACAGGACACAGGTCCCGTCCTCCAACCGCTCCACGACATGATTGTCCCAAACCTTGTCAAACAGCGTCCGAGGCATTGGCTTCGCCTTTTGTTGGATGTTCTACTCGGCAGTGGCAGCAGCCTCGGCCTTGGCGGCCTCCGGCTTCGGCACGTCCCGCGCCCGCTCGGCAATGCGCGCGGACTTGCCGCTGCGTCCGCGCAGGTAATACAGCTTGGCCCGGCGCACGTCGCCCCGGCGCACCACCACGATCTCGGCAATGGTCGGCGCATACAGCGGGAACACCCGCTCCACACCCTCGCCATAGCTGATCTTGCGCACCGTGAAGTTGCTGTTGATGCCCTTGTTGGAGCGCGCGATGCACACGCCCTCATAGGCCTGCACGCGGGTCCGCTCGCCCTCGACGACGCGCACCATCACCTTGAGGGTGTCGCCGGCCTGGAACTTCGGCACGGCCCGGGCGGCGGTGAGCGTCGCGATCTGCTCCGCCTCGAAGGTCTGAATGATGTTCATGAAAGTGTCCCTTTCCTCGATTGTGTTACGGCGCAGCCGCCGCAGTGTCCATGTCCGCCGGAGCGCCGACGGAGTAATCCGTCGGCGATGTGCCGGCGTGCGCGCGCCACAGGTCCGGCCTGCGTGCGCGCGTGATCTGTTCCGCCTGGTCCCGCCGCCAGGCCGCGATGGCGCCGTGATGGCCCGAAAGCAGCACCGAAGGCACCGCCCGCCCCTGCCACTCGGCCGGACGGGTGTAATGCGGATACTCCAGCAGCCCGGCGCTGAAGCTCTCATCCGCGCCGCTCTCCACCGCCCCCATCACGCCGGGCAGCAGCCGCACGCAGGCATCGAGCAACACCAGCGCCGGCAACTCGCCACCCGAGAGCACGTAGTCGCCGATGCTGACCTCCTCGATGCCGCGCGCCTCCAGGATACGCTGGTCCACACCCTCATACCGCCCGCACACCAGCGTGGCACCGGGCCCCGCCGCCAGGGCCCGCACCCGGGCCTGCGTCAGCGGCGCCCCGCGCGGCGAGAGATAGATCAGCGGACGCGCATCGCCGGGCCCGCCGGCCGCCCCGATGGCACGGTCCAGCACGTCCGGCCGCATCACCATGCCCGCCCCGCCGCCAAACGGCGTGTCATCGACCTGCCGGTGCCGCCCCTCGCCGAAGTCGCGAATGTCCGTGACCTCCAGCGACCAAAGCCCCCGCTCCAGCGCCCGCCCCGCCAGGGAGTGCCCCAGCGGACCCGGCAGCATCTCCGGAAACAGGGTCAGCAGGGTGGCCCGCCAGCTCACGCGTCCACCTCGGCTTCGGCGACCGCATCCGGCGCGACGATGACCTCGTGCGGCGGCACGATCACCACCCGCCGCCCCACCAGGTCCACGTCCGGCACGCAGGCCCTGGTGAACGGCACGATCATCGGGCGCGCCCCGGTGATCTCCAGGCTGGTGCCGGCGCCGTAGTCATGCACCGTCAGCACCTGGCCCAGCACCGCGCCATCCTGCGTCACCGCCTGCAGGCCCACCAGGTCGGCGAGGTAGAACTCCTCCGCCCCGGGCGCCGGCAGCCGGTCCCGCGCGATGAACAGCCTGGTGTTGGTCAGCGCCTGCGCCGCCTCGCGGTCGCCCACCACAACGCCCGCCGCATCCGTCAACTGCGCCACGCCCTCGCTCCGCCAGGTGACGGACCAGGTGCGGCCGGACTCGTCCGACAGCGCCCCGTATCGCACCAGGTCGGAGGGCTCGGCGGTATAGCTCTGGACATGGACCAGGCCGCGCACGCCGTGCGGGCGGCCGATCACGCCAAGCAGGATGCGGTCGTCAGCCACTGGTTATCCGGCGGCCTTGGCGCGCTCCTGCGCCTTCTTCTTCGGCGCGGACTGGATCGGCTGCTCGCGATACACCGGCATCGGCGCCAGGCCGGCATGGCCCAGGAACTTGGCCACGCGCTCGGTCGGCTGCGCGCCCTGGCCCATCCAGTGCGTGATACGCTCGCCCTGCAGGCGCACGCGGTCCTCGTGCTCGCTCGGCAGCATCGGGTTGTAGCTGCCGACCTTCTCCAGGAAGCGGCCGTCACGGGCGCTGCGGCTGTCGGCGACCACGATGTGGTAGTACGGGCGCTTCTTGGCGCCGGCACGGGCAAGGCGGATCTTCAGGGACATGCGTCTTCCTTCGTCTATGAGTTAGTAAGGGCGCCGGGGCTGCATGGACTTCGGCATCAGCGCGGACATGCCCTGCCGCATCAGCCCCTTCTGCCCCAGCTTGTTCATCCGCTTCATCATCGTCGACATGTCGTCGAACTGCTTCAGAAGCTTGTTGACCTCCTGCACCGTCACCCCCGACCCGGCCGCGATCCGCCTCTTGCGGCTGGCCTTGATCAGGTCCGGCGTCTTGCGCTCCATCCGGGTCATCGACCCGATGATCGCCGCCTGGCGCTTCAGGATCGATGTATCGAGGTTCGCATCCTCGATCTGCGCCTTCATCTTCCCCACTCCCGGCAACATGCCGAGGATGCCGGAGATGCTGCCCATCTTGGCAATCTGCTTCAGCTGGCTCGCGTAATCCTCCAGGTCGAACTGACCCTTCATCATCCGCTTGGCCAGCCGCTCCGCCTCGGCCTCGTCGATCGTCTCGCTGGCCTTCTCGACCAGCCCGACAATGTCGCCCATGCCCAGGATGCGGCCCGCCACACGCTCGGGATGGAAGTCCTCCAGCGCCTCCAGCTTCTCGCCGGACCCGGTCAGCTTGATCGGCGCCCCGGTGATCTGCCGCATGGACAGCGCGGCACCGCCGCGCGCATCGCCGTCCATCCGGGTCAGCACGATGCCGGTGATCCCCAGCGCGTCGTTGAACGCCTTGGCGGTGTTCACCGCGTCCTGCCCGGTCATGGCATCGACGACCAGCAGCGTCTCGGCCGGATGCGTGGCGAAGCGGATCGCCTGCACCTCGCTCATCAGCTCCGCGTTGATCGCGAGCCGCCCGGCGGTGTCCAGGATGACGATGTCGAACACCTCGCGCCGCCCGGTCTCCATGGCGCGCTGCGCGATCTGCACCGGCGTCTCGCCGATCACGATCGGCAGCGAACTCACCCCCGCCTGGCCCGCCAGCACCTGCAGCTGCAGCTGTGCCGCCGGGCGCTGCGTGTCCAGGCTCGCCAGCAGCACGCGCTTCTTCTCGCGGGTGGCCAGCCGCAGCGCGATCTTGCCGGAGGTCGTGGTCTTGCCGGAGCCCTGCAGGCCCACCATCAGGATCGGCACCGGCGCGGCGGCGTTCAGGTTCAGCGGCACCGCCCCGGCACCGCCGAGCGCCTCCACCAGCTGGTCGTTGACGATCTTGATGACCAGCTGGCCGGGGCTGACGCTCTCCAGCACCTCGGCGCCCAGCGCCTTCTCGCGCACGCCGGTGATGAAATCGCGCACCACCGGCAGCGCGACGTCGGCCTCCAGCATCGCCAGCCGCACCTCCCGCAGCGCGTCGCTGACATCGGCCTCGCTCAGCCGGCCCCGCGCGCGGAGCCGGTCGAACACACCGGAAAGCTTGCCCGACAGCGTGTCGAACATCAGAACCACCTCAATTCGGAGCCCCACACAACCGCACGGGACCCGCCAACGAAAAACACGCCGCTGCGCGAACCCTCGCGAAGCGACGTCAAGACTGGCTGCGGCTTAGGGGCGGCGAGCCCGCAAGTCAAGCAGCGGGGCTATTGAGCCTCCAGAACCGGCGCCGCCAGCACCCGCTCCAGCATCGCCGCCAGCTCGTCCAGCCGATACGGCTTGCGCAACAGCGGCAGGTCCGCCGGAGCCTCCGCCGCCCCCGCCCCGGTATAGCCGGTGGTCAGCAGCACCCGCAGGCCCGGCCGCCGCCGCCCGGCCTCCCGCGCCAGCGCCAGACCGTCCATGCCGCCGGGCATCAGCACGTCGGTGAACATCAGGTCCACCGGACGGCCATCCGCCAGCGCCCCCAGCGCCGCGGCCGCCGTGGTCACCAGGGTGGGCCGGTGGCCAAGCTGGCTCATCATGTCCACCACCAGCGCCGCCACCTCCTCGTCATCCTCCACCACCAGCACGGCCGCCCCCTGCCGGATCACGCCCTGGTCCGGCGGCGGCAGCACCGGCTGCGCCATCAGCACCCGGGTCGAGACCGGCAGAAGCAGCGAAACGGTCGTGCCCTCACCCGGCGCGCTGCGCAGCCGCACCAGCCCCCCGCTCTGCTTCATGAAGCCATACACCTGCGCCAGTCCCAGCCCGGTGCCCTTGCCCACCTCCTTCGTGGTGAAGAACGGCTCGAACACCCGCGCCTGCGTCGCCTCGTCCATCCCCGTCCCGGTATCCGTGACCGCAAGCCGCACGAAATCGCCTGAAAGCCCCTCATGCGCCGCCGACCCGTCCAGCACCAGGGCCTCGGCCCGCACCGTCAGCGTGCCGCCCGCCTCCATCGCATCCCGCGCATTCACCGCCAGGTTGAGGATCGCCAGTTCCAGCTCCGAAGGATCCGCCTCCACCGGCGCCAACCCATGCGGCACCTGCAGCTCCGTCCGGATGTCCCCACGCAGCGCCCGGCGCAGCAGCTCCCCCGCCCCATCCGCAAGCCAGGCCGCCAGATCGATCGGCTGCGGCTGGAGGGACTGCCGCCGGGCCACGGTCAGCAGCCGCTTGGTCAGCTCCCCGCCGCGCTGTGCCGCCCGCCGCACGCTGTCGGCCAGCTGCGCCTGCCGCACCGGGTCACGCACCCGCTCCATCAGCGTAAGCCCGCTCAGCACCACCTGCAGCAGGTTGTTGAAGTCGTGCGCCACCCCACCCGTCAGCTGCCCGATCGCCTCCAGCTTCTGCGCCTGCCGCAGCCGGTCCTCCAGCCGGTTCCGCTCCGTCACGTCCCGCGCGGTCCCCAGCACCCGGTTGACCCGGCCGCTCGCGTCCCACAGCGGCGTCATCGTCACCTCGAAGTTGCCGGTGCCGGAGCCGGACTGCATCTCCCCGGTGACGTCAATGCTCCTGGCCTCGCCGATGCACCGCCGCACCGCCTGGCTGACCATGGCCGCCTGCGCCGCCGGCATCACCGCCTCCGGTGCGCGGCCGATCACGTCGCTGTCCTGCAGGCCGGAGCGCTGGTTCGCCGCCGGGTTGCGGCTCTCGTACAGCATCCGGCCGTCGGGGTGCACGCGAATGACGAACAGGCTCTCCGGAAACCCCTCGAACACGGCACGGAACTGCGCCTCGGTCTCCGCCAGCGCCAGCGTCCGCTGCGCCACCCGGCTCTCCAGGCTGTCGGTCAGGTCGCGCATCGCCAGTTGCCGGCGCCGGGCACGCAGGGCGGAGCGGCCGGCGCTGATCAGGCTCTCCCGGTTCAGCGGGCGCTCCAGCAGCACGGCATTGCCCAGCCCGTCCAGGTTGGCCGCCCGGAGCCTCGCCCGGGCCACCCCGTTCTTGTTCACCAGCACCACGAACGGCAGGTCGGACCACGCGGGCTGCGCCCCCACCCACTCGAACAGGCCCGGCAGCGCCGGGCCCGCCAGAACCTCCTCGGTCAGCAGCACGGCCGAGGCGTCCGCGATCTGCTCCACCAGCCCCGCAAGGTCCGGGCATGCCAGCCAGTTCAGCCCGGCCTCGCCCAGCAGCTGGCCGATCACCTGCGCATCACGGCCATGCGGGGCCAGGATGAGGATGGGTTGCGTCACGATGGATCAGCCGCTGTGGCCGGCGTCGTAGTCGTGCTTGCCGTCCATCAGGTCGCGCGCCGCCCCGCTCCACCCCGGCGTCCCGCTCAACACGCCGGAGAACCCGCGCAACGGCTCCCCCAGGCTCAGCCCGCCCGACGACAGCTCATACTCCCGGATCGTCCGCTCATGCGCCGTGGTCCGCGTCTTCACGACGGAGATCGCCTTGCGCACCACGCCATCCACCTCGAAATACCGCAGCAGCATCACCGTATCGGCGAGGTAGCTGAGATCGAGGCTGGAGCGCAGCTCACCCACGATGCCGTGCTGGCTGAGCACCATCACCGTCATCACGCCGCGCTGGTTCAGGTAGGCGAGCAACTCGTGCATCTGCAGCACCAGGTGCTTCTCCCCGGGCATGCTCTGCAGATAGCCGTTCAGGCTGTCGATCACGATCACCTTCGCCCCGTGCTCCTCCACCGCCTCGCGGATCAGGCAGGCGAACTCGCCGGGTGACATCTCGGCCGGGTCGATCTGGCGTATCGCCAGCGCCCCGCTCTCCAGGTGCGGCGCCAGATGCAAGCCTAGCGCCTCGGAGCGCGCCAGCATCGTCCCGAGGCCCTCGTCGAACATGAAGTGAGACGCCCGGTCGCCCCGCTTCAACGCCGCCACGGCGGCGGAGGTGGCGATGGTGCTCTTGCCGACACCCGCGGGCCCGGTCAGCAGCAGGCTGGTGCCGGGCCGCAACCCGCCGCCCAGCAGCGTATCCAGCCCCGCATTGCCGGCGCTCGCCAGCTGGCCCATATCGCGTGACCCATGGTCGCGCGCCACCAGCCGCGGATAGACCTGCAGCCCGCCAGGCCGGATCGCGAAGTCGTGGAAGCCGCCATCATACTGTGCGCCCCGCATCTTCAGCACACGCATCCGCCGCCGCTCCGCCCCGAAGGCCAGCGCCATCTGCTCGAGCGTGATCACGCCGTGCGCAATGCTGTGCAGCTGCAGGTCGCTGGCGTCGGAGGTCCGGTCGTCCAGCATCAGCACGGTGCAGTTGCGCTGGTTGAAGAAGTGCTTCAGCGCCAGCACCTGGCGGCGATAGCGCAGCGGGTTCTGCGCCAGCAGCCGCATCTCGCTCAGGCTGTCGAACACCACCAGGTCCGGATGGCTCTGCTCCACCCGCGCCATCACCCCGCGCGTCGTCTCGCCCAGTTCCAGCTCCGAGGGATGCAGCACCGTCTGATCCGCCTCCGGGTCCAGCCCCTCCTCCGTCACCAGCTGGAAGACGTCGATGCCATCAAGACTCCAGCCATGCGTCGCCGAGACCATGCGCAGCTCGGATTCGGATTCCGACAGCGTGACATAAAGCGCCCGCTTCCCGGCAGCGACGCCGGCCAGCAGGAACTGCAGCGCCATCGTGGTCTTGCCCGTGCCGGGGGTGCCCTCCACCAGATACAGCCGCTCCGCCCGCAAGCCGCCGCGCAGCACCATGTCCAGTCCGATCACACCGGTCGAGATCTGGCCCGTCGCATCCGCCAACGCCATATCGGCCATCATACCCCTCGAATGTTCGCAACCCGTGCGGTCCCTTAGCCTGGAACAGTGGCGGGCGGCAGTCCATATACAAGGAGTGCGTGAAGGGGTTGCGGGATGAAACTGTCGGTCCTCGATCAATCAACCGTCGTCACCGGGCGCACCCCCGCCGCCAGCATCCAGGAATCCCTCGCCCTGGCCCGGCACTGCGAGGCGCTCGGCTACCACCGCTACTGGCTCGCCGAACACCACAACAGCGCCAGCCAGGCCGGCACCGCGCCCGAGGTGCTGATGGCCGCCATCGCCGCCACCACCAGCCGCATCCGAATCGGCAGCGCCGGCATCATGCTGCCGCACTACAGCAGCCTGAAGGTTGCCGAGCAGTTCCGCGTGCTGGAGGCCATAGCGCCCGGGCGCATCGACATGGGCCTGGGCCGCGCGCCGGGTTTGGACGCCCGCACCGCCCACGCGCTGAACCCCGCCGCGGACAGCGCCGCCGACCACTTCCCGGCCCAGGTGCGGGACCTGCTGCACTGGGTGCGCGCCGAAAAGCTGGTGGAGGGCCACCCCTTCCGCGACGTGGCCGCACAACCCGCCGGCCCCACGGCGCCACAGGCCTGGATCCTCGGCAGCAGCGATTACGGCGCCCAGGTCGCAGCCTATTTCGGCCTGCCCTTCTGCTTTGCCCACTTCATCACCGACGGGCAGGGCGCCGCCGAAGCCCTGGCCGCCTACCGCAGCACCTTCCGCCCGCAAGCCACCCTGGAGCAGCCACACGCCACCATCGCAGTCTGGGCCATGGCAACGGACACGGAGGCCGAGGCCGACCAGCACTTTGCAAGCCGCGCGCTATGGCGCCTGGGCCGCGACCGCGGCATCTACGCTGCCCTGCCAAGCCCCGATGAGGCCGCAGCCCATCCCTACAGCGAAAGTGAAAAAACCCGGGTGCACGCCATGCGCGCCCGCGCCTTCGCCGGCACTGCTGCGCAGGTCCACAGCCGCCTGACCGAAACCGCAGAGAACCTGGGAGTGGACGAAGTCACCATCCTCACCACCATGCACGACGCCATGGCCCGTCGCCGCAGCTACAGCCTACTGGCCGAAGCGGCCGGCCTGTGTGGGACGGACCGCCTGGCCGCGGCCTAGCTGCCAACGTCGGTATCGCACCGTTCCCCAGGCAACCGCCCCGGCAATGATGATCACCGGCAGGATCATGGATACCACCCAGATCGCCAGCGCCGCCACCGACAGGGCCAGCCCCAGAACCGCCACCAGGGCAGCACCGACGCCGAGCTTGATCGAGAACGGCATCCGAACCCCGGATTGCGGCGTCCAGGCGGGCCGTGCAGACCGGAAGGTACCGTCCGGAAGCATGTCGATGGTCGGCGGGATACGGGTCATGTGCAAAGTGTGGCCCTCGGCCTTTGCTGGTTCAAGCGCTGTTTCGTGGCTGGCAGGTTCGTGATCCCGCGGCCTCGTCAGTGCGCGGACCCGAGATAGGCTGCGCGCACCGCCGGGTCAGTCTTCAGCGTCGCCGCCGGCCCCTGCGCCGAAAGCCGCCCGTTCTCCATCACATAGCCGAAGTCGGCGACATCCAGCGCGGCGGCGGCGAACTGCTCCACCAGCAGCATGGTGATCCGCGCCTCCTTCAGCCGCGCGATGGTGGCGAACACGTCCGCCACCAGCCGCGGCGCCAGCCCCATGCTCGGCTCGTCCAGCAGCAGCACGTCGGGGTTCAGCATCAGCGCCCGCGCCATCGCCAGCATCTGCTGCTCGCCGCCCGAAAGCGTCCCCGCCAGCTGTGCCCGCCGCTCGGCCAGGCGCGGGAACAGCGCATACATCCGGTCCAGGTCCGCCGGCACATCGCCGCGCGGCCGGCTGCCGGTCATGCGCGGGAACGCCCCCATCACCAGGTTGTCCGCCACGGACATGGTGCTGAACACCCGCCGCCCCTCCGGCGAATGCGCCAGCCCAAGCCGGGTGATGGCATACGACGGCAACCCGGCGATCTCCCGCCCCGCCAGCCTGATCGTCCCGCTCTCCGGCTGGATCATGCCCGAGAGTGCCCGCAGCGTGGTGGTCTTGCCCGCCCCGTTGCTGCCGATCAGCGTCACCAGCTGCCCCTGCTCCACCTGCAGGCTCAGCCCGTGCAGCACCTGCACCTTGCCATACCCGGCAACCAGGTTCTCGACCTGCAGCATCTACGCGGCCTCCTGCACGGCGCCGCCCAGATAGGCCGCGATCACCTTCTCGTCCGCCTGCACGGCGGCCGGGTTGCCCTCGGCGATCTTCTGGCCGAAATCCAGCACCGTCACGGTATCGCACAGGCTCATCACCACATCCATGTGATGCTCGATCAGGATCAGCGTGATCCCGTGGTCGCGGATCTTGCGGATGATCTCCACCAGCACCTTGATGTCCGGTGCCGTGAGCCCCGCCGCCGGCTCGTCCAGCAGCAGCAGCTTCGGGTCCAGCGCGAGCGCCCGGCCGATCTCCAGCAGCCGCTGCTTTCCATACGGCAGGTTGCGCGCCTCCTCGTTGGCCAGGGCTTCCAGCCCGACGAACCCCAGGATGCTCGCGGCCCTGATCTGCGCATCCGCCTCCTCGCGCCGCGCCTGCGGGCTGCCCAGCGCCACCCCGGCCAGGCTGCTGCGATAGCTGTGGTGCAGCCCGACCATGATGTTCTCGATCAGCGTCAGCTCCCCGAACAGCTGCACGTTCTGGAAGGTCCGCGCGATCCCCGCGGCGGCGATCTCGGGCGAACCCGTCCCGGCGATGCTCCGCCCCTCCAGCAGGATCTCGCCCGAGGTCGGCACATAGATGCCCGTCAGCACGTTCATCATCGTGCTCTTGCCGGAACCATTGGGCCCGATCAGCCCATGGATGGTGCGCGGCATCACCGCCAGGTTCACCGTGTTCAGCGCCTTCAGCCCGCCGAACTGCATCACCACCTGGTTCACCTCCAGCAGCGGCCGCCCCGCCTCAACCACCGGGGCCGCGGCGGACCACACCCGCGCATCGGACCCCCGTGCCTCGATCACCGGGTGCTGCTGCAGGCCACGGGCGCGCAACCGGGCGATGGCGCCGCGCACGAAGCCGTAGATGCCATCCGGCAGGTAGTACACGACGAACAGGATCATCGCGCCGAAGATGGCCAGCTTGTAGTCCGTCACCTTCTCCAGCAGCAGCGAGAACACGAAGAACGCCACGCACAGCGCCACCGGGATCAGCAGCTGCGTCCGGTTCTCCGCCCGCCGCCAGCCCGCCGCCCCCGCCAGCACCGCCACCACGGCGATCACCCCGGCGATGATGCGGAACAGCTCGATATCCGCCAGCAGGTTCGGCAGCACCACGATGACGACCGCGCCGAGGATAGGCCCGACCCGGGACTTCCGCCCCCCCAGCGTCACCGCCAGCAGGAACTGGATCGCCAGCTCGATGCCGAAGTTGTTGGGCGCCACATACTGCTCGGAATAGGCGAACAGCACCCCCGCCAGCCCGGCCATCCCGGCGCTGAACGCGAACGCGATCACCTTGTGCTTGTACACGCTCACCGCCATGCAGTCGCAGGCGATCGGCGCATCCCGCAGCGCCTCGAACGCCCGGCCATACCGGCTGGCGATCAGGCGGTTGATCGCCACCAGGCTCAGCAGCAGGCAGAGCAGCACGACGAAGTAGAACTCGAACTCCCGCAGCCGGGCCAGCGACATGTCGAAGAACGGAACCTGGTCCGCGTAGTCCCTGAGGTCCCAGAACAGCGGCTTGGTGAGCGTGATGCCCATGGGTCCGTTGGTCAGGAAATCCATCTCGTTGATCAGCGTGTAGATGATGGTCCCGAACGCCAGCGTCACCATCGCCAGGTACGGCCCCGTCACCTTCAGCGCCGGCAGCGCCAGCACCAGCCCGAACAGCGCCGCCATGATGATCCCGACAGGGATCGCCGCGATCATCCCCAGCCCCAGCTTCATGCTCAGGATGCCCGCCGTATAGGCGCCGATCCCCAGCAGCGCCGCATGGCCCAGCGACACCTCCCCGGTATAGCCGAACACGATGTCCAGCCCCAGCAGCAGGATCGAGAAGATCAGGATCACCACCAGCAGATGCAGGTAGTACGGATTGGTCACCACGAAGGGCAGCACCAGCATCGCCAGCACCAGCAGCCCGGACTTCAGGAAAGATGCCACGGCCCTACACCTTCTTGATCGTCTTCTTGCCGAACAACCCCGAAGGCTTGAGCGACAACACCAGCAGCAGCAGGATCAGGCCCGGCACATCCTTGTACCCCGTCGAGATATAGAACCCCGTCAGCGTCTCGATCACCCCCAGCAGCAACCCGCCGACGATCACCCCGAACCCGCTGTTCAGCCCGCCGATGATCGCCACCGCAAACGCCTTCAGCCCCAGCACCGCCCCCATCTGCGGCCCCGTCAGCGTGATCGGCGCGATCAGCACCCCGGCAAACGCCGCCGTCATGCTGCTCAGCGCATAGCTGAAGGTGATCACCCGCCCGGTGTTGATCCCCATCAACCCGGCCGCGTCGCGGTCATTCGCCGTCGCCACCACCGCCTTGCCGAACACGGTGCGCCGGTTGAACAGCTCCACCGCCAGCATCAGCAGCAAGGCGCCGACCACGATGGCCAGCTCCATCGGCTGCACCCGCACCCCACCCACGTCCAGCGCCTGCTCCGGCAGCGGCGACGGGAACTTCAGCGCGTCCCGCCCCCAGATGTTCTCCGCCAGGTTCTTGAAGATGATGCCCAGCGCGATGGTCGCCATGATCCAGCCCGACTCGGACTTCATCCGGATCGCCTGCCGCACGCCCAGCCACTCCACCACAACGCCCTGCATCAGCCCGAAGGCCAGCACGATCGGCAGCATGGCCCAGTACCCCACCAGATAGGTGGCGCTGAGCCCAACCAGCGACCCCAGCATCAAGGCCTCGCCCTGGCCGAAGTTCAGCGTCTTCGAGGTGGCGAAGGTCAGCTGATAGCCAAAGGCGATGACGCCGTAGATCATGCCGACGGCAATGCCGCTCACGATCAGCTGGGCGAGGATCTGCATGGGAGCCCCTCAAAAAACACCCCCTCGCCGGGTGGGGCGAGGGGGTCTGAGCCGGAACGGGTGTGTTACGCGCGCGGCTTGATGCGAACGGCCTTGTCGCCGGTCACGTCCTCGGGGTGGGCCGGGCCGACCCGGCCGTCCTTCACTTCGCCGAACACCGGGATGTTGGCGGTGATCGCCTCGTGGTCGGTCTTGGTGAAGGGGTGGTCGTAGGTCGTCACCACGCCCTCCACCTTGTCGTTCAGGTTCTCCAGCGCGTCCTTGATCTTGCGCCCGTCGGTCCCGCCAGCCTGCTTGATGGCGGCGGCCAGCAGATAGATGCTGTCATAGCCCTGCGCCGCCGACACCGGGGACGGCATGCGGTCGATCTTGTAGGCGTCCGTGTAGGCCTTGATGAACGCCGCCCGCTTCGGCGTGTTCGGCAGCTGCACGAAGGTCTGCGGCATCACCGCCCCGTTGCCGTTGGCGGCCGAGGTGTCGATGAAGTTCGCCATGCTCAGCGTCCAGCTGCCGATCAGCGGCACCTTCCAGCCCAGCTTGGCCTGGCCGTTGGCGATCTGCGCCAGCTCGGGCCCGATGCCATAGGTCAGGATCACGTCGGCCCCAGCCTCCTTCGCGCGCAGCAGCTGCGCCGTCATGTCGGTGTCGCCGATGTTGAACTTCTCGGTCGCAACCGCCTTCACGCCTTTGGCCGCCAGCGCCCTCTCCAGGTCCTCGCGGCCCAGCTGGCCGTAATTGGTGCTGTCGGCCAGGATGGCGGGCTTCTTGAACCCGCGCCGGGTGATCGCCTCGTCCACGATCATCGGCGCCTGGATGTTGTCCGAGGCGGCGTTGCGGAACACGTAGTTGGAGCGCTCCTTGGCAAACTGCTGGGTGATGATCGAGCCGGTCGCGACGTTGTTGATCACCGGGATCTCGGCTTCCTGGTAGAAGCGCTGCGACGCCAGGGCCACGCCGGTGTTGATGTAGCCCACCGTCGCGACCACGTGCTCCTTGTTGATCAGCTCCTGCGCGATCTGCACGCCCACCTCGTTGCGCGCCTCGTCATCCCGCTCCACCGCCACCAGCGGCCGGCCCAGCACGCCGCCGGCCTTGTTGATCTCGGCGATCGCCAGCTTCACCCCATCCCGCATCGACACGCCCATCGACGACGACCCGCCCGTGAATGGCCCGGCCACCCCGATCTTGATCGGGTCCGCCGCGTAAACCGGCACGGACAGCATGGCAGCGGCCGCGACGGCCGCAAAAAGGGTGTGACGTCGGCTTGGACGCATGGAACGCTCCTCATGAAGACGCGCATTGAGCGCATGGCCCGTATCGCGGGAGCGCCGCCTATATCACGCGTCCGGCATCCCGTCATGTGCTCAGCGAGGGTCTGGCACATAATTTCCGCAGGCTTCCGCGGCTGATGTCACTATGGCCGGCCTCGCACGGCCTCAACGGGCTTTCCCAATGCCCGCTCACGGTCCATATGCACGGCATGATGTACTGTGAGACGCCATGATCAGCCGCCGCCGGGCCTTGCTGCTGGCCCCCTCCGCCGTGCTGGCGGCGGGGCTCGCCGGAACAGCGGTGTACCTCAATTCCCGGACCAAGGCCCCGTTCCCGATCGGCGGCCCCTTCTCGCTGCGCGACGGTGATGGCCACCTGGTCACCGACGTCCAGTTCCGCGGCCGCCTGATGCTGGTGTATTTCGGCTATACCCATTGCCCCGACGCCTGCCCCACCGCCCTGCAGGACATGGCGACCGCGCTCGACCAGCTCGGCGACAAGAAGAAGGAGGTCGCCGTGGTGTTCATCACCATCGACCCCGAACGCGATACCCCGGCCGTCATGAAGGACTACGTCGCCGCCTTCGAGGCCGGGATCACCGCCCTCAGCGGCACGCCGGAGGAAGTGGCAAGTGCGGCACGCGCCTACCGCGTGTATTATGCCCGCCACGCGACCAAGGATGGCGGCTACGACATGGATCACAGCAGCATCATCTACCTGATGGACCGGAAGGGCCGCTTCGTCGCGAACTTCACGCACGAGACGCCGCCGGACCAGATCGCCTTCAAGCTCAAATCGCTGGTATGAGGCCGCTCTTCATCGCCCTGATACTGCTGGCCCCAGTGCTGGCCCTAAGCCTGGCAACCGCACCGGCCCGGGCCGAAGGCCACGGCGTCACCATCCGCAACGGCGGCGGTGAGAGCATCCGCGGCATCTACTTCGGCGGCGCCAGCGAGAGCCGCCTGCGCCACGACCTGCCGCAGGGTGCCGAGGCCCGCATCGGCTTCAACTCCGGCTGCCGCACCGACATCCGCATCGCCTACGCCAGCGGCCGCACCGAGGACCACCCGGGCGTCGAGGTCTGCACCGACCCCCGCATCGTCGCGGGCCAGGACGGTGTCGCCGGCCCGCCCATGGCCGCGCTGCCCCCCAACAGCAGCCCCGCCCCGGTCGGCACCGCCGGCAAAGCCGCCACAAAGGTCACCGCCACCACCCAGCCCGTGAAGGCGCCGCCCCCCGTCGTGCCCCCCTGGACCGGCAAGAGCATCACCAAGCGCTTCGGCGGCATGGACTGACCCTCCAGGCTCCACCGGGATGACGACCCGGCGCTGGCCCGTGGTCGCAGCTCTCGGCACCGCCCAGACGCTCGCCTGGGCCAGCAGCTACTACCTGCCCGCCATCGTCGCCGGGCCCATGGCGGTGTCCTTCGGGTGCTCCCCGGTCTGGGTGTTCGGCGCCTTTTCCGCCGGGCTCCTCCTGGCCGCCCTGATCGGCCCGGCGGCCGGCCGCACCATCGACCGCCACGGCGGCACCCTGGTCCTCGCATCCTCCAGCCTGTTCTTCGCGCTCGGGCTGCTCCTGCTGGCAACGGCACAGAACCTGCCCATGCTCGGCCTCGGCTGGGCCGTGCTGGGGCTCGGCATGGCGGCGGGGCTCTACGATGCCGCCTTCGCCACCCTCGCGGCCCTGTATGGCCACGCCGCCCGCGGCCCCATCACCGGCATCACCCTCTTCGCCGGCTTCGCCAGCACCATCGGCTGGCCGCTCTCGACCCTCCTGCTCGAAACCTGGGGCTGGCGCGGCACCTGCGCCGCCTGGGCCGTGCTGCACCTGGTGCTCGGCCTGCCGCTCAACGCCCTCCTCGTCCCCAGAACGCCAGGAGTTGCACCAGCAGCCGCGGCCCCTGCCGCCGTCACCCGCGCGCCTGCCGCCATCAAGCCGTCCCGCACCATGCTCCTGCTCGCCTTCGCCTTCGCCGCCACAGGCGCGATCGGCGCCGCCCTGGCCGCACACCTGCCCACCCTCCTCCGCCTGGCCGGGGCCAGCACCGCCGCCGCCATCGCCGCCGCCGCCATGGTCGGCCCGGCCCAGGTCGCGGCCCGCTTGGCCGAACTCCTGCTGTTCCGCCGCCAGCACCCTCTGCACAGCGGCCGCCTCGCCTGCGCGCTGCACCCGCTGGGCGTGCTGGCGCTGGCCGCGACGGGCGCCCCGGGCATCGCCGTGTTCGCGGTGGCGCACGGCATCGGCGCCGGCATGCTGACCATCGCCAGGGGCACCCTCCCGCTCGCCCTGTTCGGACCCGGCGGATACGGCCTGCGCACCGCCCTGCTCTCGGTCCCGGCCCGGCTGGCCCAGGCCGCGTCCCCGCTGGGCTTCACCTGGGCGATCGAGGCCTGGGGGCTGCAGGCGCTCTGGATCACCGCCGGGCTCAGCCTCGCCTCCCTGCTGGCGCTGAGCCTGGTCCGGGCAGCCCCGCCCCGACCCTGAACCGCCTCGTCTCCCGCCCTTCGCTGCACCGCCGCATCGTGCGATGATGCCGCATGCCCTACCCGTTCTGGCTCCCGATCCTGCTCGGCTTCCTCACCGCGGTCGGGCCGCTCTCCACCGACATGTACCTCCCCGCCTTCCCCGCCATCGAGGCCTCCCTGGGCGGCCGCCCCGGCACCGCACAGATCACCCTCGCCACCTGGTTCGCCGGTCTCGCGGTCGGCCAGCTCACCCAGGGCTCCCTGGCCGACCGCTACGGCCGCCGCACCCCCCTCATCCTCGGCACCCTGCTCTATGCCGTGGCCAATGCCGGCTGCGCCCTCTCCACCGACATCGCCACGCTCTCCATCCTGCGCTTCGTCTCCGCCTTCGGCGGTTCCGCCGGCATGGTCATCCCCCGCGCCATCGTGCGGGACCTGGCCGATGGCCACGCCGCAGCCCGGCTGATGTCCAAGCTCATCCTCGTCATGGGCGCCGCCCCCATCCTCGCCCCCACCCTGGGCGGCCTCGTCCTGGGCTTCGGCAGCTGGCACTGGATCTTCTGGGCCACCGCCACCTATGGCGCCATCTGCGCCGTGCTGGTCGCGCTCCTGCTGCCCGAAACCCTGCGGGACGGCCATCGCGTTAAGCTCGGTCTGGGCGGCATGGCGGCCCGGTTCCTCGGCGTCGCCAAGGACCGCATCTTCCTCGGCTACGCGCTGATCGGCGGCTTCGGCATGTTCGGCATGTTCGCCTATATCGGCGGCTCCCCCCCGGTGCTGATCCAGCGCTTCGGCCTCACGCCGCCGCAATACGGCATGCTGTTCGGCTGCAGCGCCGGCATGTTCATCCTGGGCTCGCAGATCAGCCCTCGCCTGCTGCCCCGCTTCGGCGGCCCGGCCCTCGTGCGCGTCGCCACCAGCGTCTATGCCGCCGCCGCCGCCCTGCTTGTGCTCGTGTCCCTGCTGGACAGCAACAGCCTGCTCCTCCTCCTGCTGCCCGTCATGCTGGCCATGGGCTGCATGGGCTTCATCATGCCGAACGCCGCCGTGGGCGCCCTCACGCGGCACGCCCACCAGGCCGGGTCGGCCTCGGCACTGATGGGCACCATCCAGTTCACCCTGGCCGCCTGCTCCGGCGTGCTGGTCGGCGGCCTCAGCGACGGCACCGCGCGGCCCATGGCGGTCCTGGTGCTGCTGGGTGCCGTCGGCGCCATCGCCGCCGACCGCCTGCGCCCCGCCCTTGCCGTCAAGAGCCAGAAGGAGCCGGTCCCATGATCCTCGTCGGCCTCCCCGCCTGCGCCCGCATGATCGCCGGGCGCCTGGAGCACCACCTGAGGGATCAGCCGGCCAGCGCCTGGTACCGCGCCACATAAGCCGCCGCCATCCGCTCATGCGAGAACCGCCGCCCCGCCGTCTCCCGGCACACGTCCGGGTCGATCGTTCCCGCCCGCCCGATCCCCGCCACCAGCCCCGCCACATCCTCCACCAGGAACCCGGTGCGCCCCTCCTCCACCACCTCCGGCAGCGCCCCCCGCCGGAACGCCACCACTGGCGTCCCGCAGCTCGCCGCTTCCATCGCCACCAGCGAACTGGTCTCCGCCACCAGGCTCGGCACCAGCAGGCACCGCGCCGCCGCCAGCAGCCGCCGCTTCCGCTCGAACCCGACAGGCCCCAGATACCGCCGGTCCGCATCCAGCAGCGGCGCGATCCGGTCACGGAAATACGCCTGGTGCTCGGCATACGGGAACACCGTCCCGGCGATCAGCAGCGGCACCCCGGCGGCATGCGCGGCCTCCAGCGCCAGGTGCACCCCCTTCTCCGGACAGATCCGCGCCAGCACCAGCGCATACCGGCACCGCTTCGGCCGCAGCGCCCCCAGCCGCGCCACCGCCACCCCGTTGGCGATCGGCGGCAGGGCCGGACAACCCACCGGCAGCGCCGCGTGTTCCGCCGCCGAGACGCAATGCACCCAGCTATCCGGCCGCGCCGGCGCCAGCCCCGCCGGCGGATACCACCCCGGCGGCAGGTGCAACGTCGCCAGCAACGGCGGCCCCGGCGGCGGCAGATACTGGTGGTAGTCCACCCCATGCATATGGATCACGTCCACATCCACCGCAGCCAGGGTGGCTGCCACCTGGTCGGACACCAGCCGGTGCCGCCGCGCCATGGCCTCGGGCGAGAGGCTCGCATCCGGCGGCGGCAACGCCACCCGTTCCCCGGCAACCACGCTCCCGGCACACGCCACCACGACCGAGCGGTGCCCGGCCGCCACCAGCGCATGGTCCAGCATGCTGAGCACCTGCTCGGCCCCGCCGACCGCATCCGGCCCCACCGGCGCCATGGGATAGGCGACGCTCAGCACCGTCAGCCGGCGCAAGCTGCCGCCTCATCCAGCGCGGCGGCGGCCAGGGCGCGCCAGCGTGCCCCGGTCATCTCCCAGCCCCAGCTCTCGTAGGTCAGCGGGCCAGGATGCGGCGGCGCGGTAAAATCATGGCCCGGTGCCGGCCGGAACCGCTCCAGCGAGGCGTCGAACAGCCGCAGGATGCCGGCCTGGGTGGTGAAGCAATCCAGCATGGCGCGCTTCCGGGCGGCCTCCCCGGGGTCCAGCCGCACCAGGGTCTCGGCCGGGCCGGAGAGGAAGCGCTGCACCGCCATCCCGCCATCCGGCCCCGCGTGATAGGCCGGGAACTCCACCACCGCGATCCCAAGGCGCCGGGCCGCGACATGCACGGCGAGGGCGGTGGCGTCATGGTCGGGGTGCCCGCCCTCATAGGCATGGGTCAACACCACCTCGGTCCCGTGCTGCATCAACAGCCGCCCCAGCTCCGCCGCCACGTCACGGATGCACAGCGCCACGTCCTGGTCCGGCACGTTGATCCGCGCCCGCGCCGGCTGCACCCCCGCCACGGCCAATGCGGCCTGCAACTCCGCCTCCCGCGCCACGCCATAGGCCGCCGGGCTGTCGAACCCGCTCCGCCGGTAGTCATCGAGCCGGACCGGCGCCCCATCCGTCACATGCACCAGCAGCAGCCCGGGCATCAGCCGCAGGCTGGCCCCCGCGGCGATGCTCTCGTCATCGGGATGCGCGACCACCACCGCCAAGCGGTGCCGCAGCGCCTCGCGTGACCCCAGGCACCGCAGCACGGTCAAGACCAGGTTGCCCGCCCCATGGCTGGCCCCGTCGCTGATCGCCACCCGCCGCCGTCAAACCCCGGCCACAAGCGGCGTCACGCGCGCCGTCACGGGCGGCGCCATCGCATCGGCCCGGCCCGGCGCATAGCGGCGCACCATGGCGGCACAGAACTCGGCGAACTCCTCCGGGTGCGTCGGCACCGCAGTATAATGCGGCCACTGCCCCTTGTGCTCCGGCGTGAAGCAGAAGGTCGCCGTCACCCTGAACCCCTCCAGCGCCCGCATCTGCCGGTCGAACCACCGCTCGGCATCCGGCCGGTACCAGTCCGCCCAGCTCAGCCCGGTCCGCAGCGTCGTCACCCCCAGATCCCGCAGCTTCACCACCGCATCGTCCAGCCGGTGGTCCTCGAAGTGGAACCACTGGCAGATCCCCAGTTCCGGCGCGAACTCATGGAACTGCCTGGCCGCCAGCTTGGCCCGGCCGTGCTCGTCGAACAGCCCCATATGGAAATGCCTGAAATAGCTGCTGCCCTCGGCCTCCCGGTGCCGGGTCGTGGCCGGCCAGGCGGCAGGCAGGTCATAGAGGCTGTACCAGTGGATGCGCGGCGCCTTCCCGATCAGCAGCTCGGCGGTGCGCCGCAGCCCCCAGGCCTGCACCTCCTCGGCGCCAAACGTCGAAATCCCCACCTCGCTCACCCAGACCGGCAGCGACGTCACGGTACGGATGGAGTCGATCTTCGCCGGCCACTCCTCCAGCATCCAGTGGTTCCAGTCCAGCGGGAACCCGTGCACCGCCACGGCATCCAGCGCATCGAGCCCGCCATGGCTCGCCATCACCTGGATGAAGTCCGGATCAATCGGGCTGATCCCACCCAGCACCCGCGGCAGCCCGGGCGCCTCGGCCGCGATCGCCTCGCCCGCCAGCCGCGTCATCCGCGCAAACATCGCCCACCCCGGGTCGTTCTCGAAATCCCAGTGGGACTTGTTGTTCGGCTCGTTCCAGATCATCGCGGCTTCGAGCATGAGCGTCTCCTAAGCATCATTCCACGGGATGCCCTTGCATCCCGCGGAAAAGATGATGCGTCTTCAAAGAGTTCTAAGCAGGCTTCCGTGGCGCAAGCCACGAAGGCCTGCTTAGACCGCCGCACGTGCGGGATACACGGCGCCATACGCCAGCGACGCCCGCTCCACCCGGCGGCAGATGAACACCTCCTCCTCCGGGTTCGACTCGATGCGGAACCCGGCCGACCGCAGCATCGCCCCCGACCCGGCCCGGTTCGGCAGCCACCAGTTGGTCGGATCGTGCGAGTAGCTCTGCTCCACGAAATGCATCCGCGGATAAGCGGGATCGTCGAACACCGCCCGCTCGGCGAAATCATAGTCCGGCGCCACCACGGCCACCTCGTCGGACCCGCGCTGCAACGACTGGAACACCAGGATGTCCCGCGCGACATGCTCGTGGATCAGGTCCAGCGCCAGCAGCGGATGCCGCAGGTGGTAGAACACGCCGATGAAGAACACGACGTCGAACCGCTCCCCCAGCGTCGCCACGTCGAACACGCTCATCTGCCGGAACTCGATGTCCAGCCCCTCGACCTCGGCGGCAAACCGCGCCTGCGCCAGATAGGCCGGGTCGAAGTCGATCCCCAGCACCCGGTCCGCCCCACGCCGCTTCATCTCCATGCTGTAGAACCCGGCGTTGCACCCAATATCCAGCACCGTCTTGCCCGCAAGGTCCGCCGGCAGCTCGTCCCTGAACCGCAGCCACTTCACATGCGGGTAATCCCCCAGGAAATGCTCCGGCGCCGTCCGCACCCCCCGCAGCTCCATGTTGTGGAACCACGGCCCCAGCGCCCGTGCCCGCTGCTCGATCGTCTCGCTCGTCCAGTTGCTCAAACCCGCACCCCTCCCGGCCCCGCCTGGCCGCCCATCGACCCATCCATCCGCGCCGGCGCCGCGGCATCCCCGCCCAGCAGACGCATCGCCTCGCGATACCCGTTCAGCGTGCCCACGTCGACATAGCTGTCCCCGGCCCGCACGCCCCAGGCCTCGTTCCCCATCGAAAGCCAGGCGTTCACCAGCGTGCCGATGTACTCATCCCTGCGCCCCCGCTCCAGCCAGAGCCGGTGCAGCCCATGCAGCGTCCGCCCCGGCATCTTGAACGCCCCCCAGATCCAGCGGGACCGCGCCGAGGCCGACTTCACCTGGATCTCCCGCACCCGGCCCGCATCGTCCAGGTCCACGGCATCGAACAGCTCCGGCCGCTCCACCGGGAATAGCAGGAACGACAACCGGTCATCCGCCAGCCGGCACAGCGCATCGGACGGGAACCAGATCGTGTCCGGCAACCCCACCAGCACCGGCTCGTCCTCCGGCACCAGCGGTATGGCGCGAAAGATGGCGTCGCACAGCCCCCCGGCGCCGGCCTGGCACACATAGGCCACATCCACCCCGCCCACGCTGCCGCCGTAATACTGCAGGATGTCGCTCTTCATCGGCGAGATCACGAAGCAGATCTTCGTCGCCCCGGCCCGCACCATGCGCTCCACCAGATACTCGCTCACCGCCCGCGGCCGCTCGGTGCCGCTCTCGTCGATGCGCGAACCCACCGGCAGCAGCTCCTTGCTGAACGCCAGCGGCTGGATGCGCGTGCCGTTGCCCGCCGCCGGAATGATGCCCCACATCTCAGACCGCCTCACGGCTGTGCACGCGCTCGAACGCCGCCACCATGTCGGCGGCCCGGCGCCGGGCGCTGTGCTCGTCCAGCGTCCGCTCCCGCGCGGACCGGGCCATCCGGTCCAGCACATCCGGCGCGGCCGCCAGCGCCGCCAGCGCCTCCGCCGTGGTGCCGGCCACCAGGATGTCCCGCCCCGGCTGGAAGAACGCATCGAGCCCCGGCCAGTCATCCGTCAGGATCGGCACCCCACAGGCCGCCGCCTCGAACAACCGCCCGCTCGGGCACCACCCCATCCGCGCCATCGCCTCCCGCGTCACGTTCAGCGTCAGCCGCGAGGAGGAATAGAACGCGGGATGCTCCGGCGGCGGCAGGTGCCGGACAAAGAACGTGTTGGCCGTCCAGGGGAACCCCGGCGGATACAACGCCCCGGCGATCACGAACCGATCCGCCGGCCGGAGCCGCGCCGGCTCCACGAACAGCCGCTCCAGCGCATCCTGCCGGTCCGCCGCGAAGGTGCCGATATACGACAGCGACGCCCGGTACTCCTCGCGCGGCGCCGCCGGCCGGTGCAGGTCCGGATCCACCGACCCATAGATCGGCACCACCAGCCGCGCCCCCAGCCGATCCCGCAAGGCGTCCAGCGCGCCGCCGCCGGTATAGCTCAGCACCAGGTCGAACCCGGCCAGCCCCTCGCCCACGTAATCCACGCTCTCTCCGGCATCGAGCCGGGCCAGCGTCACCGGCGTGTCCAGGTCATAGAAGCAGCGCACCGCAACGCCGGACTCGAGCACCAGCCGCGTCGCCGCCGTGGCGTCCGGGCAGTACGACGTCACCATGCCGACATCCGCATCCGCCATCGCCTGCCGCACCCGGGGCAGCACCTCCGCCCAGTCCCGGTACAGCACCAGCGAGCCCCCCTCCGGCAACGCATGCAGGTCCCGGTTCTCGGCATAGAACGGCTGGTCCTTCTCGAAGAACGTGACCCCATGCCCCGCCGCCAGCAGCGCCCGGATCAACCCCCGCCACAGCGCCGCATGCCCGTTGCCCCAGGACGACGACACCGACAGCCCGAAGATGACGATGTTCAACCCACCACCCCGGCACATTCCGCGACATAACCCTCAAGCGCCGCAGCCCGGTGGTCCCCGGTATGCGCTGCCAGCACCCGCACCCGCGCGCGCTCCCCCATCGCCCGCCGCGCCGCCTCCGGCATGGTGCGCAGGATGTCGAGCATCTCGGCGGTGGACCGCGCGATCAGGATCTCCTCCCCCGGCCGGAACAGGTCATCCAGGCCCGGCCACCAGTCGCTCACGATCGGCACCCCGCACGCCGCCGCCTCGAACAGCCGCACGCTCGGGCTGTGCCCCCGCCGGATCATGTCGGCCCGCGTGACGTTCAAGGTGAACCGCTGCCCGCAATAGAACCCCCGGTGCAGGTCCGGCGGCAGATGCTCGATCCGCGCCACGTTGCCGGCCCAGTCGAGCCCCGCGGGATACTGCGGTCCCGCCACCACGAACCGCCCGGCCGCCCAGGCCCGCGCCACGTCGCCCAGCAGCGCATCCACGGTCGGCTGCCGGTCCAGGCTGTAGGTGCCGAGATAGCCGAGGTCCCATTGCAGCGGCACAGCCGGGTCCGGCCGGTAGATATCGGGGTCCGCCGAGCAGTACAGCGCCCGCGCCCGCGGTGCCCGCCAATGCGTCTCCAGCTCATCCAGCGTCTGCCCACCCGTGAACGACAGATACAGGTCGAACCCCCGCAGCACCTCGGGATTCAGATAGGCACAGGTCCCATCCGCCAGCGCCGCCAGCGTGATCGGCGTGTCGATGTCGTAGAACCCCGTCACCCCCTGCGCCAGCCGCTGCACCAGCCGCCCCACCGCAACGCCGTCGGGCACATAGGACCCCACCACCACCAGGTCCGCATCCCGGATGGCCCCGCCCCAGTCCCGCTCCAGCGCCGCGATGTCCTCGTAGAGCCGCGTCTCGCCGAATGGTGGATTCGGCAGATCCCGGTGCTCGGCATACCAGGGCTTGTCGCATTCCAGGAACAGCACCTGGTGCCCGCGCCGCACCAGCCCGCGCACCAGCCCGCGAAACGTGGTCGCGTGGCCGTTGCCCCAGGATGAGGTGATGGTGAGGCCCAGGATCACGATGCGCATCACGATGTGCATCGGCCTGGCCGGGGCGTCCTGCTTGGTCACGAACCTACAAACCTCGTCCGTCCCGCAGAGTTCCCGCAAGATCGCCGCCCAGGGCGCGGATCGCCGCATGCCAGTCCCCCGGCCGCTCCTGCCGGTACTGCCGCACGGATCCATACCACGCTCCCGGCCGCCCCCATCGCCAGTCCGCCCCGTGCCGCAGCAGCAGGAACACCGGCCGCCCCAGCGCCCCCGCCAGATGCGCGATCATCGTGTCCACCGTCACCACCGCCGCGAGCCCCGCCACCAGCCCGGCCATCGCAGCAACATCCATGCTCCCGCCCAGCGGGTCCTCCCCCACACACCCCGCCGCCCCCCGCTGCAGGCTGACCGGCGACAAACCCGGGATCCGCAGCAACGGTGCCAGCAAGGCGGGCGGCACGCTGCGCGCCGGGTCCCACCCCCCCGCCTGCCAGCAGAACCCGACCCGGCCCGCCGACCGCCGCCATGCCACCGCCTGCAGATAGGCCCCGGGCTCCGGCGCCAGCCGCAGCGCATGCGCCAGCTCCATCACCTCGATGTCGCATTCATCGGGCGGCAGCGGCCGTGCCGGGTCGAACCCATGCAGCCGGTCCACCCCCGCCAGCCCCGCCAGCACCCCCAGCAGCGCCGGCTGCACCTCCAGCGTCACATGCGCTGCCAACTGCCGCAGCGCCGGCAGGTAGCGGCAGAACTGCAGCGTGTCGCCCAGCCCATGGTAGCAGCGCACCAGCACCCGCCGCCCGGCAAGCGGCCGCCCGTCCCACACCCAGCGCAGATGATAGGGCTGCGCCGGATCATCCCGGCCCGCCGGGTCCCGCGCCCGCAGCACCGCATCGTTGATCCGGAACGCCCCGGCGAAATCCCCGCGCGCCATGGCGGCGAACCACTCGGCGCCCAAAGGGTCATGGCTCATGCCCCAATGCTCCCGGAAGCGTGCGGGCCAGGATGTTGAGTGGGCTCTGGATGGCGCATAACAACCGCGTCAACGCCGGTCGCCCCAATCACGTTGCCATTCGCGTTGCCGTTCGGAGTGACCATGACCCGCGCTTCCAATCTCTCGCCCATCCAGGCCTTCCTGCGCTCCGAGAGCGCCGGCGGTGTCATGCTGATGCTTTCCGCCGCCATCGCCCTGATCTGGGCCAACTCACCCGCAGCCGCCAGCTACGAAGCCCTGCTGCACTGGGTGCCGCCCATCGGCCTCCCCGCCGCCTTCACCCTGCCGCTGCACGCCTGGGTGAACGACGCCTTCATGGCCGTGTTCTTCCTGCTGGTCGGGCTGGAGCTGCGGCGCGAGATCACCACCGGCGAGCTTGCCTCCCCGGCCCGGCTCGCCGCCCCCGGTTTCGCGGCCCTGGGCGGCATGGTCGTCCCCGCCCTCATCTTCCTCGCCTTCAACCGGGCCGACCCCACCGCCATGCGCGGCTGGGCGGTCCCGGTCGCCACGGACATCGCCTTCGCCCTCGCCGTCGTCAGCATGCTGGGCCGCCGGGTTCCGCTGGCGCTCAAGGTGTTCCTGACCGCGCTGGCCATCATGGACGACCTCGGCGCCATCGTCATCATCGCGGTGTTCTATACGAAGGACCTGGCGTTCGGCGCCCTGGGCCTCGCCGTCCTGGTCTGGCTCGGCCTCTATGCCCTGAACCGCGCCGGGGTGCGCCGCCTCTGGCCCTACCTGGTGGGCGGCGTGGCGCTCTGGGCGCTGGTGTTCCACTCCGGCATCCACGCCACCCTGGCCGGCGTGGCGCTGGCCTTCGTGATCCCGATGAACGCCCCCACGGCTGACAACGAGGCCGCCCCGGCCGAACGCCTGGAAGATGGGCTGGAGCCCTGGGTGGCCTTCCTGGTCCTGCCGGTGTTCGGCCTGGCCAATGCCGGGCTCGGCTTCGGCGCGCTGCCCCCCGGCACCCTCACGGACCCCCTCACCCTCGGCATCGCCCTGGGCCTGCTGCTCGGCAAGCCGCTGGGCGTGTTCGGCGGCGTCATCGCCGGCATCCGCCTGCGCCTCGCCCGCCGCCCGGACGGCATCGGCACCACCCAGCTGGCCGGCGCGGCGCTACTCTGCGGCATCGGCTTCACCATGAGCCTGTTCATCGGCGAGATCGCCTTCCGCGGCGGCCCGCGCAACGCGGAGATCAAGCTGGCCGTGTTCGCCGCCTCCCTGCTCTCCGCCGCCCTCGGCCTGGCGGTCCTGGCCTGGGCCGCGCGCGGCACGGCGGTCACCTGCACCCCGTCACCCCCGAACAACCCTTGACCCGGCCCGGCCCGGCCCCAGGCGGTAGGCTTCGCCTGACGGACGCGAGGACATGAACCACCAAGGACACGAAGATCACGAGGGCCGCTTTGTCACGGACGGGACCGCCCCCATCATCGATGCCGCCCTCAAGGTGCATAGCATCCTCGGACCCGGCCTGCTGGAATCGAGCTACGAGCAATGTCTCGCCTACGAACTGCACCAGCGCGGGGTTGCCGTCCAAAGACAGGTGCCGCTGCCCATCATCTACGACGGCCTGAACCTCGAAGCAGGATACCGCATCGACCTGCTCGTCCAGAACCGCGTGATCGTAGAGATCAAGGCGGTAGAAACCCTGTCCCGCCTTCACCACGCGCAGCTTCTGACCTACCTGAAACTACCAGGCTGCCGCATTGGTCTGCTTACAAACTTCAACGTCGTCCTTCTCAAAGACGGCCTCAAGCGCCTGGTCCGCTAACTTCGTGCTCCTCGTGCTCTTCGTGGTGAACCCCGAAACTCCCGGCGTCGCTATCTTGAAAGCTTGCACGCTCAATCCTTGCAAGCCCGGCAAAACCCGCTATAAGCCGCGCCTTCCCTGCCGGGGCGGTGGCATCCACCCCGGCTGTACCCATTCCGGGTCGATCACAGCCATAGGGGACAGCAATGCCATTATACGAAACCGTGCTCATCGCACGGAACGACGTGACCCAGCAGCAGGTCGAGACCGTCGCCGACACCATCGCGGCCGACCTCGAAGCCGCCGGCGGCTCGGTCCAGAAGCGCGAGTACTGGGGCCTGCGCGGCCTCGCCTATCGCGTGAAGAAGAACCGCAAGGGCCACTACATGCTGCTCGGCCTCGACGCCAAGCCCGCCTTCATCACCGAGATGGAGCGCCTGCTGCGCCTGAACGAGGACGTGCTCCGCTTCATGACCCTCCGCGTCGAGGAGATCACCGAGGAGCCGAGCGCCATCCTGAGCCGCAAGTCGGACGAGCGGGAGCGCAGCTTCCGGGGCCCCAAGCCCGCCGGACGCTTCGAGAGCGGCCGCAAGCGCGGCTTCGATGACCGTGAGGAGTTCCGGGCCCGTGAGCCCGGCGAGGGCTTCGGCCCCCGTGACGACCAGGGCCAGGAGTAAGCGCCATGTCAGACCGTAACGACCGCGGCGCCCCGGGCGCATCCCCCGGCGCCCCCGAGGGTGATGACCGCCGTGGCGGTGGTGCCGCCGCCGGCGCCCGCCGCCCCTTCTACCGCCGCCGCAAGAGCTGCCCGTTCAGCGGCCCGAACGCACCCAAGATCGACTACAAGGACGTCCGCCTGCTCTCCCGCTTCCTGAGCGAGCGCGGCAAGATCGTGCCCTCCCGCATCACCGCCGTCTCCGCCAAGAAGCAGCGCGAGCTGGCCACCGCCATCAAGCGCGCCCGCTTCCTGGCCCTGCTGCCCTACGTCGTGGCCTGAGGGAGACCGATCATGGCAACCACCATCGACCTGATCCTGCTGCAGCGCGTCGAGAAGCTCGGCCAGATGGGCGAGATCGTGAAAGTGAAGCCCGGCTACGCCCGCAACTTCCTGCTGCCGCAGAAGAAGGCGTTGCGCGCCAACAAGGCGAACCTCGCCAGCTTCGAGACCCAGCGCGTTCAGCTCGTCGCCCTGAACCTCAAGAAGCGCGAGGAGGCCGAGCGCCTCTCCGAGCGGATGGCCGGCCTCACGGTCACCATCATCCGCCAGGCCAGCGAGAGCGGCGCCCTCTACGGCTCCGTCTCGGCGCGTGACATCGCGGACGGCGTCATCGAGGCCGGCCTCACCGTCACCCGCAACCAGATCGTGCTGGAGATGCCGATCAAGATGCTCGGCCTCTCCACGGTCAGGCTGGTGCTGCACCCCGAGGTCAGCCTGCCGATCACCGTCAACGTCGCCCGCAGCGTCGAGGAAGCCGAGAAGCAGGCCCGCGGCGAGCAGGTCGGCAACGCGGCCGAGGAAGACATCGTCCAGGAAGACGACCTCGAACTCGGCGCAGCCCTGGCCGAAGCCGGCGGCGACCGCGGCTAAGCCTTCACGACCGATAGACCCACGGTTGAACAGGCCCTCTCCCGCCCGGGGGAGGGCCTGTTTGCTGCCGCCTGATTCAATCCCCGTTATCCCTGTTATCCACAGGGTACGGGACCGTGCCCGATCGGCTACTCTCCCCCCGGCATGAACAGCATCGACCCCCCGCTCCTCGGCCTCAGCCAGCGCCTGCCGCCGTCCAACGACCGCGCGGAGATGGCCCTGCTCGGCGCCCTCCTCGCCAACAACAAGGCCTATGAGCGGGTCAGCGAGTTCCTCTCCCCCGACCATTTCGCCGATGCGGTGCATGGCCGCATCTTCCAGGCCATCGCCCGCCGGGTCGAAGCCGGACAGCTGGCGGACGCCGTCACGCTGAAGGCGGAGTTCGAGCACTCCGGCGCGCTTGCCGAGGTCGGCGGCACCGCCTATTTCGCCCAGCTGCTCACCGCCATGGTCGGCATCATCAACGCCGGCGAGTACGGCCGCGCCATCCACGACACCTGGATCCGCCGCCAGCTGATCGACATCGGCGAGGTCGTCGTCAACAACGCCTTCGGGGCCGAGCCCGAGATCGACGGCCGCGGCCAGATCGAGATGGCGGAATCCCAGCTGTTCGGCCTGGCCACCAAGGGCGGCAGCGACGGCGGCTTCGTCACCTTCGAACGCGCGCTGACCACCGCCATCCAGGGCGCCGAGCGCGCCTTCAAGAACGCCGGCCACGTCAGCGGCCTCTCCACCGGCCTGCGCGACCTCGACAAGAAGACCGGCGGCCTCCACCCCAGCGACCTCATGATCCTCGCCGGCCGGCCCGGCATGGGCAAGACCGCGCTCGCCACCAAGATCGCCTTCGGCGCCGCCAAGGCCCTGCAGCGGGACGCCCAGTCCGAAGACCCCAACAAGCAGCCGCAAGGCTCGGTGGCGATCTTCTCCCTGGAAATGAGCAGCGAACAGCTCGCCACCCGCCTGCTGGCCGAAGAGGCCCGCGTCTCCGGCGACCGCATCCGCCGCGGCGAGATCGGCCAGCGCGACTTCGACCGCTTCGTCCAGGTCAGCCGCGAGATCGGCAGCCTGCCGCTGCATATCGACGACACCCCCGCCATCTCGCTCTCCGCCCTCCGCACCCGCTGCCGCCGCCTCAAGCGCACCCGCGGCCTCAGCCTGGTGGTGGTGGACTACCTCCAGCTCATGCGCCCCAGCGTCGGCACCAAGCCGGAAAGCCGCGTGCTGGAGATCAGCCAGATCACCCAGGGCCTCAAGGCCATCGCCAAGGAGATGGCGGTCCCGGTCCTCGCCCTCAGCCAGCTGTCCCGCGCCGTCGAAAGCCGCGAGGACAAGCGCCCCCAGCTCAGCGACCTGCGCGAATCCGGCACCATCGAACAGGATGCCGACATGGTGCTGTTCGTCTATCGCGAGGAATACTACCTGCAGCAGCGCATGCCGCAGGAGACCGCCGCCGACTACGACAGCGCCATGACCAAGTGGAAGTCCGACATGGCGATGATCCACAACAAGGCGCAGATCCTGATCGAGAAGCAGCGCCACGGCCCCACCGGCCGCATCGACGTGCTGTTCGAGGGTGAGTTCACCCGCTTCGCCGACCTGGACCAGGCCCATGACGCCGGTCACTGACCTCCAGGTCGATCTCGCCGCCATCGTCCAAAACTGGCAGACCCTGACCGCGCGCCACCCGAGCGCCGCAGTCCTGAAAGCCGACGCCTACGGCCTGGGCGCCACCCGGGTCGCCCCCGCCCTCCATGCCGCCGGCTGCCGCCACGTCTTCGTCGCCCACCTCGACGAAGCCCTCGCCATCCGCCCCCTCCTCCCCCGCACCATGCTCGCCGTCCTCAACGGCCTCTGGCCCGGCGCCGCACCCGACTTCGTCGCCCACGGCCTCCGCCCCGTCCTCGGCTCCCTGGGAGAGATCGCCGCCTGGCAGGACGCAGCCCGCCAGGCCGCCCGCCCCCTCCCCGCCCTGCTGCACATCGACACCGGCATGAACCGCCTCGGCCTCTCCCCCGCCGAACTCGAGACCCTCGCCGCCGAACCCCACCGCCTCGACGGCATCACCCTCGACTACATCATGACCCACCTCACCGCCGCCGAAGACCCGGCAGACCCCACCAGCCTCCACCAGGCCCGGGCCTTCAACGCCGCCTGTGACCGCCTCCCACCAGCTCCCCGCAGCCTCGCGAACTCATCCGGTCTGTTCCGCGGCCCCGCCTTCCACTCGAATCTCGCAAGGCCCGGCGCCGCCCTCTACGGCGTGAACCCCACCCCCGGCCACCCGAACCCCCTGCGCCCCGTGGTGCGGCTCCGCGCCATGATCCTGCAAACCCGCGACATCGCCCCCGGCGAAACCGTCGGCTACAACGGCATCTGGACCGCCACCCGCCCCACCCGCATCGCCACCGTCTCCGTGGGCTACGCCGACGGCTACTTCCGCAGCCTCAGCAACCGGGCGATGGCGCACTTTGACGGCGCCCCCGTCCCGCTGGTAGGGCGTGTCTCCATGGACCTGACCACCTTCGACGTCACCGAAGCGCCCGGAGCCCAGCCCGGCACGTGGCTGGAGCTGATCGGCCCGGCAAACCCCATCGACGCCCTGGCCGCCCAGGCCGGCACCAACGCCTACGAGGTGCTGACCAACCTCGGGCGCCGCTACGGCCGGACTTACATCCCGGCATGATAAACCCGTTGGATGCCACCGCGGCCCTGGGCCGCGGCACGATCGGCCTCGTCCGCCGCACCGGCGCCGTCGTCCTGTTCGGCGCCACCGGCCTGTCGCACCTCGTGCGCCCGCCCTTCTACGGCCGCATGTTCCTCAACGCCTTTATCGAGTTCTCCTTCTTCAGCCTGCCCGTCGTGGCCCTCACCGCGCTGTTCTCCGGCATGGTGATCGCGCTGCAGAGCTACAGCGGCTTCGCCCGCTTCAACGCCAGCAGCGCCACCGCCAGCGTCGTGGCGCTCTCGGTGGTGCGTGAGCTGGGTCCGGTGCTGGCCGGGCTGATGGTGGCGGGCCGGGTCGGCGCCGCCATGGCCGCCGAGCTGGGCACCATGCGCGTCACCGACCAGATCGACGCCCTCGGCACCCTCTCCACCAACCCGATGAAATACCTGGTCGCCCCCCGCCTGCTCGCCGGCCTGCTGGCCCTGCCGCTGCTGGTGGTGGTCGCCGATATCCTGGGCGTCGCCGGCGGCTTCCTGGTCGCGGTCGTCAAGCTCGGCTTCACCGGTCCCGCCTACCTGCGCGCCACCGCCGACATCCTGCAGACCAACGACATCGTCGCCGGCCTGGCCAAGGCCGCGGTGTTCGGCCTGCTCATCGCGCTGATGGGCTGCTACCACGGCTACAACAGCCGCGGCGGCGCCCAGGGCGTGGGGTCCGCCACCACCAGCGCCGTCGTCACCGCCAGCATCCTGATCCTGGCCTTCGACTACGTGCTCACCGAGCTGTTCTTCGTCTCATGACCTCCAAGATTTGCGTCCGCGGCCTGCACAAGGCGTTCGGCGACAAGAAGGTGCTGGACGGCATCGACCTCGATGTCGCGCAGGGCACCTCCATGGTCGTCATCGGCGGCTCCGGCAGCGGGAAGTCCGTGCTGCTGAAATGCATCCTCGGCCTCATCGAGCCCGACGCCGGCACCATCGAGATCGACGGCCGGAACATCCTGAGCCTCGCTCCCCGCGCCGCCGAGCGGGCCCGCGCCGGCATCGGCATGCTGTTCCAGGGCGGCGCCCTGTTCGACAGCCTGCCCGTCTGGGAGAACGTCGCCTTCGGCCTCCTGGCCCGGCACACCGTCAGCCGCGCCCAGGCCCGCACCCGCGCCGGCGAAGTCCTCTCCCAGGTCGGCCTCGACCCCAGCGTCGGCGACCTCTCCCCCGCCGAACTCTCCGGCGGCATGCAGAAGCGCGTCGGCCTGGCCCGCGCCATCGCCGCCCGGCCCGAGATCCTGTTCTTCGACGAACCCACCACCGGTCTCGACCCCATCATGGGCGCCGTGATCGACGGCCTGATCGTGGACTGCGTGAAGCGCCTGGGCAGCACCGCCATCGCCATCACCCACGACATGGCCAGCGCCACCCGCATCGGCGACACCGCCGCCATGCTCTACCGCGGCAAACTGGTCTGGCGAGGTGCGGCCGCCGAACTGCTGCAAAGCGGCAACCCCATGGTCGACCAGTTCACCCACGGCCGCCGCGACGGCCCCATCGGCATGGAACTGCGGCGGTAGTTGCACCACCCGCCCGACGCCCCCATCCTCAACTCATGGACATGATGCCCTTTGAGGACTTCGACCTGCTCGAGCAGCGCGTGCAGGACATGGTGCGCGAACACCACCTGCCGCCCGAGGTCAAACGCGTCGAAGTGCGGTTCGGCGACCGCTGGGACGGGGATCCAGGAGTCTGGATCGAGCTTTACCTGGCTGCCGGCGACGAAGTCAGCGAAACCGAGGCCGACATGTGGGGCAACTTGATGCTGGCCCTGTCGGACGGCGCCCGCCGCATCGTCCACGGCCGCATCCCCGGCACCCGCATCCTCGCTGACCCGGTGGATCACTGACGGAATGCACCCGCTTCAGTTGCTGGATCACGCCGGCCGCCTGCTCTCCGGCAGGCCGGACGAAGCCGACATGCGCCGCTCCATCTCAGCCGCCTACTATGCCATCTTCAACCTGCTGACGAGCGAGGCTGCCACAAGGATCGCGGGCACCGGCAACCCAGGCCTGCACGCCACAATCCGCCGGCCGATCGAGCACCGCGGCATCGCCCGCATCTGCGAGGGCCTGCTGGCCCAAGGCAGGGCCCGGCCCAAATACCTCGCCGAGATCATGCCAGGCGCCGTTCCACCATCACTCCTCAAAGTCGCCCAGGCCTTTGTGGAGCTGCAGATCGCGCGGCTGGATGCCGATTATCGTCTGGAGGTCGCTCCCTTGATTCAAGAAGCCCGGGCCAGCCTATCCATGGCACGGACCGCCTTCGCCGCCTGGACCAGGGTCCATGCCGACCCCGCCACCCACGCCGTCCTCGTTGCCATCGCCTTCTCAGACCGGCTGACCCGCCGTGGCTAAACCCCCCGCCGCCCGCTACGTCTGCCAGAACTGCGGCGCCGTCTACACCAAGTGGGCCGGCCGCTGCGACGCCTGTGGCGAGTGGAACACCCTCGTCGAGGAACCCGCCGAAACCGGCCCCACCGCCATCAAGCCCACCCGGCCCGGCGCCAAGCCCCGCATCCAGTTCGTCGGCCTGCAAGGCACCGCCGCCCCGCCGCCGCGCGCCGAAATCGGCATCGCCGAGCTGGACCGCGTGCTCGGCGGCGGCCTGGTCCCCGCCTCCGTCATCCTGGTCGGCGGTGACCCCGGCATCGGCAAGAGCACGCTGATGCTGCAGGCCGCCGCCATCCTGGCCCGCACCGGGCGCCGGGTCATGTACGTGTCCGGCGAGGAATCCGTGGACCAGGTCCGCATGCGCGCCCAGCGGCTCGGCCTCGCCGACGCCCCCATGCAGCTCGCCTCCGCCATCAACGTGCGCGACATCGCCGCCTCGCTGGAGGCCGAGCCGAGCCTCGCCCTGGTGGTCATCGACTCGATCCAGACCATGTGGCTCGACACCATCGAGAGCGCGCCCGGCACCGTGGGCCAGGTCCGCGCCACCAGCTTCGAGCTGATCCGCCTCGCCAAGGCCCGCGGCTTCTCCCTGGTCCTGGTCGGCCACGTCACCAAGGAAGGCGCGCTGGCCGGCCCCCGCGTGCTGGAGCACATGGTTGACGCCGTGCTGTATTTCGAGGGCGACCGCGGCCACCAGTTCCGCATCCTCCGCGCCGTGAAGAACCGCTTCGGCGCCACCGACGAGATCGGCGTCTTCGAGATGACCGGCGAGGGCCTGGCCGAAGTCCCCAACCCTTCCGCCCTGTTCCTCGCCGAACGCCGCGGCAACATCGCCGGCTCCGCCGTGTTCGCCGGGCTGGAGGGCACCAGGCCCGTCCTGCTCGAAGTCCAGGCACTCCTCTCGCCCAACAGCGGCGGCTCCCCCCGCCGCTCCGTGGTCGGCTGGGACAGCGGCCGGCTCGGCATGCTGCTCGCGGTGCTGGACAGCCGCGCCGGCCTCCGCCTCGGCGCCAGCGACGTGTACCTCAACGTCGCCGGCGGCCTCCGCGTCAGCGAACCCGCGGCGGACCTCGCCGTCGCCGCCGCGCTGGCCTCCGCCGCCACCGAGACCCCCACCAGCGCCGGCATGGTGTATTTCGGCGAGGTCGGCCTCTCCGGCGAGGTCCGCCAGGTCGCCCAGTCCGAGGCCCGGCTGAAGGAGGCACAGAAACTCGGCTTCTCCGGCGCCTGCCTCCCCCGCCGCCTGGCCCGCGGCGGCAAGCAGCCCGCCCCGCCCGAGGGCCTGAAGCTCGACGAGATCGGCCATGTCTCCGATCTCGTCGCCTCCTTCACCGGCAAACCGGCCGTCATCGAATAGCAACGGTTTGCCCGCGCACGCCCGGCATCCGGGTTTACCCGGACGCGCCGGCGCCCTATATCCCCGGCACACCATGCACCGGACCGCTGAATGAACTGGGTGGACCTCGTTGTCCTTGCGGCGATCGCGGTATCCGGGCTGCTGGCCTTCCTGCGTGGCCTGGTGCGTGAGGTGCTCGGCCTCGGCGCCTGGGTGATCGCCGCCGTCGCCGCCAGCTCCTACGGCGCCTTCCCCTACGTGGAACCCTACGTCCGCCAGCAGTTCAGCGACCCCACCACCGCCGCCATCGTCGCCTTCGGCGGCGTCTTCGTCATCGTGCTCGTGGTGTGCTGGATCATCGCCAGCACCATCAGCGGCGCCATCCGCCGCTCCGCCCTCGGCGGGCTGGACCGCACGCTCGGCCTGCTGTTCGGCCTCGCGCGGGGTGCGGTGCTGGTCTCCGCCGTGTATATCCTGGTCGGGCTCGCGATCCCCGTCGAACAATGGCCACCACCCGTCACCCAGGCCCGCGCGCTCCCCATCGCCCATCGCGGTGCGGTGTGGCTGGCCGAGCACCTGCCCGCCGCCTACCGCCCCGCCGTCGCGGCCCCGCCAGCCGGGCGCGAGACCACCGCCGCATCGCTGCTGCAATCCAGCCCCACCGGGCGCGCTATGGGTTCCCGACCCGCTCGGGACTAGGAGGACGCATGGTTTCCACCACGCCCCACGACGCCGCCCCTTCCCCTGCCGTGTCGCTGATCGACGACGACAAGCTGCACGAGGAATGTGGCGTCTTCGGCGTCTGGGGCGTCACGGACGCCGCGGCCGTCACCGCCCTCGGCCTCCACGCCCTGCAGCACCGCGGACAGGAGGCGACCGGCATCGTCAGCTACGATGGCGGCCGCTTCCACATCCATCGCGGCCTGGGCCTGGTGGGCGACAACTTCGGCCAGGCCAAGGTGATCGCCGGGCTGCCGGGCATGAACGCCGTGGGCCATAACCGCTACGCCACCACCGGCGACACCATCATCCGCAACGTGCAGCCGCTCTATGCGGACTTCGCGTTCGGCGGCTTCGCGGTGGCGCATAACGGCAACCTCACCAACGCCAACGCCCTGCACCACCAGCTGGTCCGCCGCGGCTGCCTGTTCCAGTCCACCACGGACAGCGAGGTGTTCATCCACCTCATCGCCATCAGCCTCTACTCCACGGTTGTCGACCGCCTGATCGACGCGCTGAAGCAGGTGATCGGCGCCTACTCCCTGGTCGCCCTCTCCAACGAGGCGCTGATCGGCGTGCGCGACCCCCTCGGCGTCCGCCCCCTCATCCTGGGCCGCATCGGCAACACCGGCACCGGCGGCTGGGTCCTCGCCTCGGAAACCTGCGCGCTGGACATCGTCGGCGCCGACTTCGTGCGCGACGTGGACCCCGGCGAGATCGTCATGATCGACGACCGCGGCGTGCACAGCATCAAGCCCTGGGGCGCCTGCCGCAGCCGCTTCTGCGTGTTCGAGTACGTCTATTTCGCCCGCCCCGACTCGGTGATGGAGGGCACCCCGGTCTACAGCGCCCGCAAGCGCATCGGCGCCGAGCTGGCCATGGAAAGCCACGTCGAGGCCGATATCGTGGTGCCGGTCCCCGACAGCGGCGTCCCCTCCGCCATGGGCTACAGCACCCAGAGCGGCATCCCCTTCGAACTCGGCATCATCCGAAACCACTACGTGGGCCGCACCTTCATCGAACCCACGGACAGCATCCGCAACCTGGGCGTGAAGCTGAAGCACTCCGCCAACCGCGCCATGCTGGAAGGCAAGCGCGTCATCCTGGTGGATGACAGCATCGTGCGCGGCACCACCAGCCGCAAGATCGTCGAGATGGTCCGCGCCGCCGGGGCCCGCGAGGTGCACATGCGCATCTCCTCGCCGCCCACCACCCACTCCTGCTTCTACGGCATCGACACCCCCGAGCGCGGCAAGCTCCTCGCGGCCCGGCACAACATCGAGGAGATGGCCAGGCTCATCGGCGCCGACAGCCTGGCCTTCGTCTCGCTCGACGGCCTGTACCGCGCCTTGGGCAAGGATGGCGGCCGCGACGCCGCCAAGCCGCACTACTGCGACGCCTGCTTCACCGGCGAATACCCGATCTCGCTCAACGACATGACGGACAACGCCGACCGCCAACTCAGCCTGCTCACCGAGGCCTGATGCCCCTCTCCGGCCTCGTCGCACTCGTCACCGGCGCCAGCCGCGGCATCGGCGCCGCCACCGCCATCGAGCTGGCCCGGCGCGGCGCCCACATCGTCCTCACCGCCCGCACCCTGGGTGGGCTGGAGGCCACGGACGACGCCATCCGTCAGCTCGGCGGCACCGCCACCCTGCTGCCGCAGGACCTGATGGACGGCCCCGCCCTGGACCCCATCGGCCCCAGCCTGCACGCCCGCTTCGGCCGCCTTGATATCCTGGTCCACGCCGCGGGAACCCTCGGCAAACTGACCCCAGCCGGCCACATCACCCCCAGGGACTGGGACGCCGTCATCGGCGTCAACCTCACCGCCGCCTGGCGCCTGATCCGCACCACCGCCCCCCTGCTCCAGGCCGCCCCCGCCGGCCGTGCCGTGTTCCTGACGGACAGCCGGGCCGCCGACCCCCGCGCCTACTGGGGCGCCTACGGTGCCAGCAAGGCCGGCCTCGAGAACCTGGTGCGCAGCTGGGCCCACGAAACCGCGACCACCCCCCTCCGCGTCAACCTGTTCGACCCCGGCCCCACCGCCACCCGCCTGCGCGCCGATGCCATGCCCGGCGAGAACCCCGCCACCATCCAACAACCCGCCGACATCGCCGCCCCTCTCGCCGGCCTCTGCGACCCCGGCGTGACCCAGACTGGCCAGGTCATAACCCACCACGCCCCCGCCCAGGCCTGACAAACCATAGGGTGGGCGCCAGCCCACCACCCCACACCCAGCCAAGCCGAATCCCCGGTTACGGCGGCAACAAAGCTGCCACCGCAGCCGCCGGCACCGCAACACCCCCCGTCCCGGCATGGGCCGCCACCTGAATCCCCACCACCCGAAATGCCCCGTGCCCATCCGCCACCAGCACAGGCCCGCCGCTGGTCCCCCGCGTCCCCGTGCAGTCATGCGCCAGCAACGGCCGCTCCCTCGGTCCCCGCACATACCCCAGCGCCCGGCATCCCGGGTCCACCCCCAGCCGCTCCACCCGATCCTGATTGAACCCGGCCAGATACAGCCCTGCCCCAGGCGTCACCGCACCAACATCCAGCGGCAGAACATCCCGAGCCGGCCCGGCAAAATGCAGCACTGCAAAGTCCGCCGCCCGCGGCCCAAGCCCGGACGCATCGGCGCCCGCCGGCAGGATCACCGCATCCGGCACGATATGCCGCACGAACGACCCGGCATCATACCCCAGCAGAAGATGAATGGAGCCCGGCTGCACGAAATGCCCCAGGCCGGCCTTGGTCAGGCAATGCGCCGCGGTCACGGCAAAGTTGGGGGCAACGATCACGGCGGTGCAGCGGGATACGCCAGGCACCTGAAGCCGGGCCACGGCAGCCCAGGGCATCACATGCGGATCGGCAACGATCCGCGGATCACGGGCACCAACGCCCGGCAGCAGAACAAAGGCAAACGCGGCCATCCACCAGGGACGGCCGCGCTGTCGGATCAGCTGTTCTCGACGGAAACGGCCTCGGGGCCACGACGTCCATCGGCCACCTGCATCTTGACCGTCTGGTTCGGCTCTAGGCCCGAAAGCCCGCCGCGGTTCAGCGCCGAGATGTGCACGAACACATCCTTGCCGCCGCCATCGGGCATCACGAAACCAAAGCCCTTCTCGGCGTTGAACCACTTCACGGTCCCACGCATCTCGACGGCGCTGCTCATATCGACCGGAGCGCGCGCCGCGGGCCGCGGCCGATCGCCGAAGCCGCCACGATCGCCACCGGCCATGGCGCCGCCATAGCCGCCGCCGGCCGGGCCGCCACCACCGCCGGACGCGCCGCCCGGCGTGGCCGTGCTCTCGTCGACGCTGTTCACTTCAGCGACCTGCGGACCCTTCTGCCCGGCCGAGGTCAGCACCCGCAGCGTGGCGCCCGGCTGCACCGTCTGATAACCGGCGCGCGACAGCACGCTGATGTGCAGGAAGGCGTCACCGCCGCCGCCCTCGAGTTCCACGAAGCCAAAGCCCTTCTCGCCGTTGAACCACTTGACCACGGCGCCCGTCTCCGGGCCCATGGGAGCGTTGAAGCCACGCGGCGCACCGCCGAACCCTGCGGGCGGACGGTCGCCGCCCCGCGGCACGAAACTGTCGCGCGGCACGTAGGGCTCGTCGCGCTTGCCGCCGCCACCCCCCCCAAAATCATCGTCACGGCTGCGGCCGCGGGAGCCCCGGCGCGGGCTGTCGAAGGAACGGCGATCAGGTGTGCTCATATTCTTGTCTCAAGCGGATAAATGGTCATGACACAGGCCGTGGGCGTGGAAACCCCACGCTGATCCGAACGGTATCCGACAATAGCGGATTTCACCACGCTTAGCCAGCCTGCCGCGCGCCACCCGGTGCACGGCGCGAAGTGCATGCGCTGCGCGCGCGCGGCGCCATGAAATCCCCCAGCACCGCCGCCACCCGGCACGCATCCGGCCGTGGCCGCGGCCGCACCGAAGGCTGCCGCCCCACGTTGATCCGCAGCATCCCGCCCCCAGCCAGCGCGATCCGCAGCGTTCCCTGCTGGATCGCCCGCATATACAGCGGCACCCCCAGGCTGATCGCCGGGATCCGCCCCTCGGCAATCGCCGCCACCCGCTCCCGGTAATCCGCCGCCAGGTTCGGCGTGCGTGAATGGTAATACCCGGTCGCGGTATACCAGTTCCCCCCCGCATCCACCCGCAGCTGCGTCAGGAACCGCGCGCCGTAATCCGCATTGGTCGCCGGGTCGAACGCCGCGTCCAGGTCGGCGAAGGCCCGCGGATGCGCCTGCAGGTTCACCTGCATGCACCCCACATCGATCTGCCGAACCCCCCGCGCCAGCGCCAGCCGAACCCAGGTCACCGCCGCCGGCTTGCTGTCGAAATACAGCGCCGCCCCATCCGCATTCACCGCCCAGGGCCAGGGCTGCAGGCCCGGCAGAGGCGGCACCGGCCGCCCGCTCTCCGCCCGCGCAATCGCCGCCAGCAGCCCGGGCGACGTCCCCACCGCCCGCTCCGCCGCCAGTATCCCGTCCATGCACAGCGCACTCTGCTGCTGCGCCCAGCTCGCCGCAGCCACTGGGGCGGACACAGGAGCGACGGCGGGCGCATCGACCGCCCAGGCCGGCCCCGTCAGCAACAACGCAACCCAGACAGACCAGCGCATCGCCGCGACATAGCAGTTGGTCAGAAGTTTGGCCAAAGCCCCGGCGTCGCCACCTCCACCGAATGCCCGTCCGGGTCCCGCACATACAGGCTCGTGCCCCCATGCGACTGGATCACCCGGCTCTCGATCGCCACCCCGCTCGCCATCAGGTGCCGGTCCCACTCCTGCAACGCCGCCAGCGGGACGGCAAAGCACAGATGCTGCGTCCCCCGCCCATCATGCGGCGGGATCACCCCACCCGGCACCGGGCTCGCCGCAACCGACCCGCCGCGCCGGAACAGCAGCAGCACCGCCGTCCCGGGCAGCTGCAACGCCACCATGCGCGGCTCCGCCAGCAGCACGGGAAAGCCGAACACCCGCCCATAGAACGCCGCCGATACATCGAGGTCGCCCACGTACAGCGACGTTTCCAGCAGATGGCTCATGCGCGGGATCATCCCCCATCAACGCGGCACCCCCGCGAAGTTTGCACCCGGCCGCCCCCGCCCCATGTGACAACCCCGCCACCAGGAGAACCCCATGCCCAACGCCCTCATCCTCGGCGCCTCCCGCGGCCTCGGCCTCGGCCTCGCCGCCGAGCTGGTCCGCCGCGGCTGGACCGTCACCGGCACCATCCGCAACGCCGAGGACGGCCCGGCCCTGCAGAACGCCGGCGCCACCGTGGAACAGGCCGACATCACCGACCCGGCCTCCCTCGAAGCCCTCAAGCTCCGCCTCCCCATGCTCGACCTGCTGTTCGTCAACGCCGGCATCTCCGAACCCGCGGACTTCGCCAGTATCGACGAGGCCGGCATCGGCACCCTGTTCATGGTCAACGCCATAGCCCCGGTCCGCGCCGCCGAGGCCCTGCTGGACCACGTCGCCCCCAGGGGCACCATCGCCTTCATGAGCAGCCGCATGGGCAGCGTCGCCCTCACCACCCAGGACAACAAGGCGATGTACCGCGCCAGCAAGGCCGCCCTCAACAGCCTCACCCGCGGCCTCGTCTCCCGCATCGACGCCGCACACCCGGTCCTCACCCTCCACCCCGGCTGGGTCTCCACCGACATGGGCGGCCCGGGCGCGGACCTCGACGTCGCCACCAGCGTCCATGGCCTGGCCGACGTCATCGAGTCCCGCCGCGACACCCCGGGCTCCGTCTTCCTCGACCACGGCGGCGCCGAACTGGCCTGGTAGCCCCGGACGTCGCATGATGCCGGCATGAACAGCGCCGGCCTCTTCAACCTCCCGCACGGCACGCGAAGTGCCGGGCTTTTCGACCTCCAGGTGAACGGCTACGCGGGCGTCGACTTCAACGACTCCGCCCTCACGGCGGATGCGCTGGACCACGCGCTGCACGCCATGCTCGCCGCCGGCGTCACCCGCTGCCTCCCCACCCTCATCACCGCCTCGGAAGCCCGGCTGGCCGAACGCTTCGCCGCCCTGGACCACGCCGTGTCCACCAGCCGCCTCGGCCCCCTCATGGTCGCCGGCTACCACCTGGAAGGCCCCTTCCTCAACCCGGCCCCGGGCTTCGCCGGCTGCCACCCCGCCGCCGACATGATCCCCCCCGACCCGGCCCTCCTCGACCGCCTCACCACCCATCTCCGCCACCCCATCCGCCTGCTCACCCTGGCCCCGGAACGCGAAGGCGCCGAAGCCGTCATCCATTGGGCCGTCGCGCGCCACATCCTGGTCGCCATCGGCCATGCGGATGCCGGCGCCGCCGTGGTGGCCCGCGCCGCCGCCGCCGGTGCCCGCATGTCCACCCACCTCGGCAACGGCCTGCCCCAGACCCTCCCCAAGCTCGATAACCCGATCATGGCCCAGCTCGCCGAGGACCACCTCACCGCCGGGTTCATCGCCGACGGCATCCACCTCCCCATCCCCGCCCTCCGCGCCATGATCCGCGCCAAGGGCCCCGGCCGCGCCGTGCTGGTGACGGACGCCGTCTCCGCCGCCGCAGCCCCCCCGGGCCGCTACGGCTTCGCCGGCATGGCCATCGACGGCGGTACCGACGGCAGCGCCCGGACCCCATCCAGCGGAACCCTCGCCGGCAGCGCCCTCACGCTGGACCAGGCCGTCCGCAACCTGGTCGCCTGGCGCATCACGGACCCCGCCACCGCCCTGGCCATGGCCGCCACCCTCCCCGCCGCCCTCATCGGCGAGCCGCCACGGGGCCACGTCACCTGGTCCCGGGATCTCCGCGTGCAGACCACCGCGATCGGTGACATCCTGTATCGATCCCACCCAACGGAACCCGCCGCATGACCCAGACGCTGGCCCGCCGCACCATCCTCGCCGCCACCGCCGCCGCCGCAACCCTGGCCCGTCCCGCCGCTGCCGCCCCGGTCGGCATCACCATCCTTGATGTCGGCGGCGCCCTCCAGCTCATGCAGCCGGCCTTCGAGGCCTTCCGCGCCGCAAACCCGGCCCTGGTCAACCGCATCACCTTCAGCAAGGCCCCCGCCCCCGAACTCTCCGCCAAGCTGCGCGCCCAGCAGGCCGCCGGCCGCGTCGACATCGACCTGGTGCTCACCGGCAGCGACGGCCTGGCCGCCGGCCTCGCCGCCGGGCAGTGGACCCGCCTGCTCCCGGACCACGACGCCGACCTGCCGGGCCTGGACGCGCTCTACGAACCCGCCGCCCTGGCGCTGCACAGGGCGCAGGGCCAGGGCTTCGGCGTGGTGATGAACTACTACCCCTCCGGCCCGCTGCTGGAATACCTGCCGGACCGCGTGCCCACGCCCCCCACCACGGCCGCCGCCCTGCTGGACTGGGCCCGCGCCCACCCGAACCGCTTCATGTACGCCCGCCCCGCCAATTCCGGCCCCGGCCGCACCTTCATGATGGGCCTGCCCTACCTCCTCGGCGACCAGGACCCGAAAGACCCGGTCAACGGCTGGGCGAAAACCTGGGCCTACCTCGAAGCGCTGAACCCCTTCATCGAATACTACCCCAGCGGCACCGGCCCCACGATGAAGGAGCTGGGCGAAGGCTCCCGCGACATGATCGTCACCACCACCGGCTGGGACATCAACCCGCGCGTGCTGGGCATCGTGCCGAAGGAGGCCCGCATCGCCGTGCTGCAAGGCTTCCACTGGGTCTCCGACGCCTTCTTCATGGCGGTGCCCAACGGCGTCCCGCCCGACCGCCTGGCCGTCGTGCTCGCCATGATGCGCTTCGTCCTGCAGCCCGCCCAGCAGGCCGTCAGCTACGACGAAGGCTACCTCTACCCCGGTCCCGCCGTCCGCAACGTCCCGCTCTCCATGGCGCCCGAGAAAAGCCAGGCCGCCATCCGCGACTTCGGCCGCCCGGAATACGCCGCCCTGATCGCCGGCCACCCCATCGAGCTCCCCCTCACCCCGGAGCGCATGGTCACCGCCTTCCGCCTCTGGGACGAACGCATCGGCTCGAAGAAGGGCGCCCGGTAGGGCGGGTGAAAACCGCAGCCCCGCAGCGCAGGACAGGCGCGCGTAACGCCTAAGCATCATCTCGCGGGATGCCCCCTTGCATCCCGCGAGATGATGCGTCTTCAAGGAGTCCTAAGCAGGCTTCCGTGGCACAAGCCACGAAAGTCTGCTTAGATCCGCTCCACCCCACACCAGTTCGCCACCGTCAGCGCGATCACCCGCGTCACGTCATGCATCGACTCGAGCCCCACGCTCTCGTCGATCCCATGGATGTTCTCCGCATCCGGCCCATAGCAGGTCGCCTCCGTTCCCTGATACAGCGTGTAGAACCGCGCATCCGTCAGGCCCGGCGCCGTATAGTGCCGCACCCCCTCGCCCGACACCGCCCGGTGCGCCGCATCCACCGCGCGCGAGATCGCCTGCTGCGGCGGGAACACGCAGCCATCCGCCATGAACCCCTGGAACTCCACCGCCAGCCGCGCCCCCCGCAGCCGCTCATCCGTCCCCGCCTCCGCCACCAGCCGCTCGATCGACTGGCGCACGTCCGCACAGGAATGCCCCGGCATCACCCCCACCCGAACCCCCAGCCTCGCCCGCGTCGCCACGCTGCTGTTCCACTCGCCGCCCTGCAGCGTGCCGAAGTTCACGTTGATCGGATGGTTCTCCGCCGCAAACGCCGGGTGGCGCCGCTCCGCCCGGTTCATCTCGCCCTCATAGGCCCGGAACCGCTCCATCACGACATAGGCGGCCTCGATCGCATTCACCCCCGAATGCATCTCCCGCACATGCGCCGGCCGCCCGGTGATCACCACCCAGGCCCAGACCACCCCCACCTCCGCCACATACATCGCGGTGAACCCCGGTCCCGGCTCCGGGATCAGGCAGGCATCCGGCTTGTCCAGCGCATGCATCACCGCCAGCGCCCCGTTGCCGGTGCACTCCTCCTCCACCACCGCGGCCAGCTGCACCTCCGCCGCCGGCTGCACCCCGGCCCGGCGCAACGCCGCCAGCGCCATCGCGACCGACACCAGCCCGGCCTTCATGTCCCCGGCGCCCCGCCCATACATCCGCCCGCCCCGCACCTCGGGCTCGAACGGCGGCGTGGTCCACAGATCGGCCGCCCCCTCGGGCACCACATCCACATGCCCCTGCAGCACCAGGCTCCGCCCCGCCACCGCCCGCGGCCGATGCACCGCCACCACGTTGTCCCGCCCGGCATAGGAGATCAGCGGCGGCGAGAACCCCGGGACATGCCGCAGCACATCCGGGTCCGTCGGCACCCGCCGCGGCGCCAGCCCCAACCCGTCGAACACCCCCGCCATGGCGTCGAGGCACGAAGCCTCCTCCCCCAGCAGGCTCCGGTGCCGCACCAGCCCCGCCAGCAATCCGACGGCCTCGTCCCGCAACGAAGCCACGCTCTCAAGGATCGCCCGCTCCATACCGACATCCAGGCCCATGGTCCCTACTCCCCGCACACCGCTTCATACCCCAACCCACACCCACCGCCCCAGCCCAATCACACGACCCCCTCCACGTCCGCAGCACCCCATGGCCCCGCTCCCACCCAAGCCCCGATCAGACCATGAAAGGTCACCACAGAGACACAGAACCCACGGAGAAGCAGCCGAACCCCATCGTGTCCGTCGTGACCGTCGTGGTGCAACCAGCGCCGCAGGCAGGACCAGCCACGAACAAGCGAATGCCGCGAAGCAGCCCAACCTCCGTGTCCTCCGCGCCTCCGTGGTCCATCATCCACCCACTCAGCGCCTCCCGGCCAAACCACGAAAGATCATCAAATAGACGCAGAACCCCACGGAGAAGCAGCCGAACCCCATCGTGTCCTTCGTGACCGTCGTGGTGCAACCAGCGCCGCAGGCGGTACCAGCCACAGGCACCCGAACCCACGAAGCAACCCACCCTAGGTGCCCTCCGCGCCTCCGTGGTCCATCATCCACCCACTCAGCCCCTCCCGGCCAAACCATGAAAGATCATCACAAAGACACAGAACCCCACAGAGAAGCAGCCGAACCCCATCGTGTCCTTCGTGTTCGTCGTGGTGCAACCAGCGCCGCAGACAGTACCAGCCACAGGCACCCGAACCCACGAAGCAGCCCGCCCTCGAAGCCCTCCGCGCGCCAAACTCCTGCAAGCGGCCCCACCCCACCCATGCTATACCCCACCCCCAGATGCCCCGCCTGCCCCCAGCCATCCGCCAGCTCTCGGAACACCTGATCAACCGCATCGCCGCCGGCGAGGTGATCGAGCGCCCGGCCGCCGTGGTGAAGGAGCTGGTGGAGAACGCCCTGGACGCCGGCGCCACCCGCATCGCCGTCACCCTGGAAGGCGGCGGCATCGACCGAATCGTCGTCGAAGATGACGGCCATGGCATGGCCCCGGCGGACCTCGCCCTCGCCGTGCAACGCCACTGCACCAGCAAGCTCGCCGACGACGCCCTCGTCGTCATCACCACCCTCGGCTTCCGCGGCGAGGCCCTGCCCAGCATCGGCGCCGCCGCGCGGCTCGACATCACCTCGCGCGCCCGCGCCACCCGGCCCGGGGAGGCCGAGCACGCCCACCGCATCCAGGTCGAAGGCGGCCGCGTCGGCCCCGTGACCCCCGCCGCCGCCCCGCCCGGCACCCGCGTCGTGGTGGCGGACCTGTTCTACGCCACCCCCGCCCGCCGCAAGTTCCTGAAACAGCCCCGCACCGAGGCCGACCACGCCGAACAGGCCGTGATCCGCCTCGCCTTCGCCGCCCCCCACGTCGCCATGCGCTGCACCATCGAGGGCCGCTGCGCCTTCGACCTCCCATCGCAGGACCGTGCGGCCCGCGTCGCCGCCCTGCTCGGCCCGGCCGCCGCCCCGCTGCTCCTCCCCGTCTCCGCCGAACGCGGCGCCCTGCGCCTGACCGGCTTCGCCGCCATCGCCTCCCACAGCCGGGCCAGCGCCGCGCTGCAATCCCTGGTGGTCAACGGCCGCCCCGTGTCCGACCCCGTGCTCCGCACCGCCATCCGCGTCGCCTATCGCGACGTCATCGAGTCCGGCCGCCACGCCGTCGTCGCCCTCTACCTCGAACTCCCCGCCGAAACCCTCGACGTCAACGTCCACCCCGCCAAGACCGAGCTGCGCTTCCAGGACGCCGCCGCCGTCCGCGCCCTGGTCATCGGCGGCCTGCGCCAGACCCTCGCGGTCGGCGCCGGATCCGCGGGCGCCGGAGCCATCCCCTCCGAGGCCCGGCCGCACCTGCAACTCGTCTCCAGCCGCCCCCCGTCTCGCCACTCGGTTCCCCGCCCCGGCGGCTTCGCCGAAGCCCCGCTCCCCCTCGCCATGCCCCCGGGCCTGCAACTTGGCGCCCCCACCGCCCGGGCCCACGCCGCGGCCCTCCCCCACCCCGAACACCCGCTCGGCGCCGCCGTGGCCCAGGTGCTCGACACCTACATCCTCGCCGTGTCCGCCACCGGCAGCCTGGTGCTCGTCGACCAGCACGCCGCCCATGAGCGCCTCACCCACGAAGCCCTCCGCACCCAGCACGAAGCGGGCGGCGTCCGCGCGCAGCCCCTGCTGCTCCCCGCCGTGGTGGAGCTCGCCCCCGCCGAGGCCGGCCGCCTCATCGACGCCGCCCCCGCCCTCGCCGCCCTGGGCCTCGACCTCGAAGCCTTCGGACCCGGCGCCGTCCTCGTCCGCGCCCTCCCCGCCGCCCTCGGCGCCCCCGACCCGGCCCCCCTCCTGCGCGACCTCGCCGACACCCTCGCCGACTCCGGCGACACGACCCCCCTCGCCGCCAGGCTCGACACCGTCCTGGCCCGACTCGCCTGCCACGGCAGCATCCGGGCCGGCCGCCGCCTCAACCAGGCCGAAATGGACGCCCTGCTGCGCCAGATGGAAGCCACACCCCGCGCCGCCACCTGCAGCCACGGCCGCCCCACCGTGCTGACCCTCAGCAAGGCCGACCTCGAATCCATGTTCGGCCGCCGCTAGAACGGCTGACCGCCCCAGCCCACCGGCTCCCAGCAGCCGCAGCGCGGGTCTCGGGCCATCACCGGAGTCCCCGCTGGCTGCTCGTGCTACCCCAGCAGAAACCAGCACCGGAACAACCAGGTCTCCGCCCGCGTCTGCCGCAGCAGCCCGAACCGCCGCATCACCCGCAGCCGTTCCGCAACCCCCGCCCCCCGCCGCGCCGCCAGGCTCGCCGCCACCGCCGTCACCACCCGCGCCCCCGCCGGCGACAGCAGCGCCGGCTGCGCCGTCAGCGCCCCCACATGCGCCCGCATCACGTTCATGAACGTCCCCGGCCCGCGCCGCAGCGCCGCCAGCGCCCGCCGCCGCCTGGACCGCGGCGCCCCCACCGCATTGCGCGCATGCTGCCGGTACCGCACCGTCGGCTCCTCATCCGCAATGACCCGGCCCCCCGCCGCGGTGATCAGCAGATAGCTCCACCAGTCATGCAGGCTGCACGAGGGCGGCGCACTCCGCGCCACCAGCGCCGCCGCCGCGTGGTTCAGCATCACGGTGCACCCGGTGGCGATGTTCTGCGTCAGGGCCGGGCCAAGCCCGGGCGCGACATGGATCGGCTCCGACAGCCCGAGTGGCCGCAACGCCGCATCCACCAGCAGCTGCCGGCTACAATACAGCGCCGGCCCCGCCTCATCCGCCAGCCGCTCCAGGCTGCGCGCCAGCTTGTGCGGCAGCCAAACATCATCCTGGTCGGCAAACGCCACCTGCCGCGCGCCATCCGCCACCGCCCGCCGCAGCAGCGCCATATAGCTGCTCGTCACCCCAAGATGCGGCCCGGCATCGATGCGCACCACCGCCCGCCCGCCGCCGAACGCCTCCAGCATGGCAACCGAGCCGTCCGACGACCCGTCATCGCGCCAGTACAAGGTCCACGGCACCGCATCCTGCGCATCGAAGCTGGCAAGCTGGTCCGCCAGGTAGGCCGCCCCGTTGAACGTCGAAAGCAGAATGGCGACCCGCGCCGCTGGCGACGACTCCGCCAATCAGCCCTGCGCCGGACCGGCGCCAACCGACGCCTGCGCCGGACCGGCACCCTCTGGCGCCTGCACCGGTGCGTTCCCCACAAGGTCCGCCACCGTCCGCGCCACGCTCCCCCGCCACTCCGGCTGCCGCACGCCGAACACCCGCGCCAGCTTGCCGCAATCCAGCCGGCTGTCCGCGGGCCGCCTGGCCGGCGTCGGCCAGTCCGCGGTCCGGATCGCATCCACCACCGGCACCTTCGCGCCCAGCCGCCCCGCATCCTCGAACACCGCGACCGCCAGCCCGTGCCAGGTGGTCCAGCCGCTGCCCGCCGCATGGAACACCCCGGCAAACTCCGGCTGCCACCCTTCATCGATCCGCGCCGCAATCCCCAGGATCGCCGCCGCCAGGTCCTGCGCCGAGGTCGGGCACCCCTTCTGGTCCCCCACCACCGTCAGCCGGTCCCGCACCTTGCCGGCCCCCAGCATGGTCTTCACGAAGTTCTTGCCGGTTGCCGAATAGACCCACGAGGTCCGCAGCACCACGGACCGCGCGCAGGCCGCCAGCACCGCCTGCTCCCCCGCCAGCTTGGTCGCGCCATAGACCCCGGTCGGGTTCGGCGCATCCGACTCGAGATAGGGCTCGCCCTTGTCGCCATCGAACACGTAATCCGTCGACACATGGATCATCGGGATGCCAGCCTCGGCGCACAACCTGGCGAGCAGCGCCGGGCCATCGCGGTTGGCCCGCATCGCGGCCTCCGGCTCCGTCTCCGCCACATCCACGGCGGTCCATGCGGCGGCATTCACCACGAGCCGGGGCTTCGCCGCGGCAAACACGGCGGCAATCGTCTCCGGCCGGTCGAAATCGAACTCCGGCCGGCCCACCCGGCGCACGGCATCCCCGCCCTCCTGCACCATGGCGGAGGCCAGCTGCCCACTGCCGCCGGTCACCAGGATGCTCATGCCCGATGTGCTCATGCAGTGAACAGCCCCCGTGCGTCCTTCATGCGCGGCAGCACCACGTCCTTCTCGGACAGCACCGCCGCCCCCGCCGCCACCGGCCAGGGCAGGACCAGGTCCGGATCATCCCACACCACGCCCCGCTCGCACTCCTTGGAATACCTGTCCGTCACCTTGTAGAGCACCTCGGTATCCGGAACGAGCGTGCAGAACCCATGCAGGAACCCGGCCGGCACCCATAGCTGCGACCCGTTCTCCGCCGAAAGCTCCGCCGCCGCCCACTGTCCATACGTCGCCGAACCCTCCCGCGCATCCACGGCGACATCCCAGATGGCGCCCCTGATGCAACGGACCAGCTTGCCCTGCGGATGCGGCGCGATCTGGCAGTGCAGCCCGCGGATCACCCCCGCCTCGCGCGACAGGCTCTGATTGTCCTGAACGAACGGCACGTCGATGCCGGCCTGCGCGAACTGCTCCAGCTTGAACACCTCGGAAAAGAACCCGCGATGATCGCCGAACCGCGGCGGGGTCACCAGAATGACCTCGGGGATGTTCAGCCGTTCGACCTTCATGCGTGCAATCCGTCCGCCAGTTCCAGCAACAACCGCCCCAGCTCCGTCTTGCCCAGCGCCTTCGCGGCCCCGCGCAACGCCGTCGCGTCGATATACCCCATGCGATACGCCACCTCCTCCGGGCACCCCACAAGCATCCCCTGCCGGTCCTGGATGGTCTGCACGAACAGCGCCGCCTGCAGCAGGCTGTCCGGCATCCCGGCATCGAGCCAGGCACAGCCGCGCCCCAGCCGCTCCACGTGCAGGCTGCCCTCCTCCAGGTAGAGCTGGTTCAGGTCAGTGATCTCCAGCTCCCCCCGCGGCGAAGGCTTGACCCGGCGCGCCATCTCACTCACCCGGTTGTCATAGAAGTACAACCCGGTCACCGCCCAGTTGCTCTTCGGCGCCGCCGGCTTCTCGACAATCTCCTGCGCCCGCCCGCTGCTGTCGAACGACACCACGCCATACCGCTCCGGGTCGCGAACCTGGTAGGCGAACACCGTCGCCCCCTCGGGCCGCGCCGCCGCCGCACGCAGCAGCACGCCCAGGCTGTCGCCAAAGATCAGGTTGTCACCCAGCGCCAGCGCACAGGGCTGCCCGGCAATCCACTCCTCGCCGATATGGAACGCCTGCGCCAGCCCCTCCGGCTTGGCCTGCTCCGCATAGGTGAACTTCACCCCGAACCGGTCCCCATCGCCCAGCAGCCGCCGGAACTGCGGCAGGTCGGCCGGCGTCGAGATGATCATGATGTCGCGGATTCCCGCCAGCATCAGCACGGAAAGCGGGTAATAGATCATCGGCTTGTCATAGACCGGCAGCAGCTGCTTGCTGGTCGCGAGCGTCACCGGATGCAGCCGCGTGCCGCTGCCGCCCGCGAGCAGGATCCCCTTGGCGCTCATCGTCTCAGGCCGCCGCCGTGCCCAGACGCTGGCCGGCATACGTGCCGCCCCGGATCGCCTCCCACCAGGCCCGGTTGTCCAGATACCACTGCACCGTCTTGCGCAATCCGCGGTCGAAGTCGTGCGGCGCCGTCCAGTTCAGCGTGGCGGTGGTGCGGGCCGGGTCGATCTCATAGCGGAAGTCATGCCCGGGCCGGTCGCTCACGAACCTGATCAGCCGCTCCCGCGGCCCGGCCGCATCCGGCACCAGCGCATCCAGCGTGGAGCAGATGGCGCGAACCACCTCGAGGTTGGTGCGCGGCTGCCGTGCCCCGATCGCCAGCGTCGCCCCCGGCTGCGCCTGCTCCACCGCCAGCACCAGGGCGGCGGCGTGGTCATCGACATACAGCCAGTCCCGCTGGTTCGACCCGTCGCCATAAACCGGCAGCGTCTTGCCCTCCAGCGCATTGAGCGTGACGAGCGGGATCAGCTTCTCCGGGAACTGCCACGGACCATAGTTGTTGGTCGTGTTGGTCACGAAGGCCGGGAACCCGTAGGTATGGTACCAGGCCCGAACCAGGTGGTCGGATGCCGCCTTGCTGGCCGAATAGGGGCTGCGCGGATCATACGGCGTGGTCTCGGTGAACGGCGGGTCGTTCGGCCCCAGCGCGCCGAACACCTCGTCGGTCGAGATATGGTGGAACCGGAACGCCGCCTGCCCCGCCTTGTCCAGCGTCGCCCAATAGGCCCGCGCCGCATCCAGCATCACGAAGGTGCCGACCACGTTGGTATGGATGAACGGCGCCGGCCCGTCGATCGACCGGTCCACGTGGCTCTCCGCCGCCAGGTGCATCACCGCATCCGGCCGGTGCGTGGCGAAGACCTCCCCGATCGCCGCGGCATCGGTGATATCCGCCCGGATCAACGCATGCCGCCGGTCGTGCAGCGCCCCCTCCAGCGCATCTTCCGAGGCCGCATAGGTCATCTTGTCGACGTTGACCACGCTGTGGTCAGTATTGGCGATGAGATGGCGAATGACGGCAGAGCCAATAAAGCCGCAGCCGCCGGTCACGAGTATGCGCATGGATGGATCTGGCCTAAGTCCTGTGTTGCGATAAGATCAGCCACAGGTCCGGCGAAAATGCCAGCCCTTCCACGCCATCTGAACTTATGTCATCACGCAGTCGTATGCTGCAACGCACACAGATCGTGCCGCGCGGATCAGACGGGATAGATCTGCAATGCAAACACCATCGCCGAAAAGAAAGCTTCCGCGAACACAATCCCCAGTGTCCACGGAAACAATCGTGCTGGCCGATGGACGCATCCGGGCAAACATCGCTGCATCACCGACTTCGGCACAGGGTGACGGCATTGCTCTGCTCATCGACCGCGCCGCCTGCGCCTTCGGAGAACTGGCCGCGGCAGCCGATGGCGGACTGGCCTTCGATCTGCCCCTCCCACAGCATATCGTCGGAGGAACGCTCGACGTCCTCTCCATCAGCACCGGCCGATCAGTCCTGCAGAAGCCGGTCGCGCTCGCGGAAGCCCAGGGCCTCTGCCAAACCGAAATCCGGTGCACGCTGGGCGTTGTCGAGGGAAGCTTCGCATTCTCCGGCAAGGCGGCCCGGCACAACCCCGACCCGGCAATCCCGATCCAGGTCAGACTGACCCACGACAACCAGGATCTCGCAATCGGCTTCGCCCGCTGGACCGACGGGAAGTTCCGCTTCCGTATCCAGCTGCCGGTCCTTGGCGCACTCAATGGCGTGATGCAGGTCTCGGTCAAACTCGGCACCACCACCCTCGACAAGACACTCGAGCTACGATCCGGCGAGTACGGCTATGTCGGCTACGTGGATCCGGCGACCGCAAGCGCCGTCAGGGGATGGGTGGCAAGCCTCGCCAAACCCGGCAGGCCCGTCGAGCTCGAGCTGCTCCTGGACGGCGTCGTCGCAGCGAAGACACGGGCGAACATCCCGCGCCCGGACCTGATGGAACTCGGATTGGGCAATGGCCGCTCCGGATTCCAGCTGCCGCTGCCGAAGTCGATCAACCGGCTGCAGCCCGTCTCCGTCGGCGTGGTGATCGCCGGCACGTCCATGCACCTGCAGAACAGCCCCATGATCCTGCCCGCGCTGCCCAGGCGCATGGGCTACTTCGACACGATCGAGGGCCTCTATGCCCACGGCTGGGCTGCCAACATCGAGAACCCCGGAGTCCCGCTGGTCGTCGAGGCAGTCTGCGACGGCAAGGTTATCGCATCGACGACGGCGAACACATACCGCGGCGATCTGGCAGATGCGGGCATACCCATCGGAAGATGCGGCTTCAATCTCGCCCTCGGCCAGACCGCGGCAAACCTGGTCGACAAGGACATCTACCTTCGCATCGCCGGTGACACCCAGGCCCTGGAGGGTTCACCGCGGCGCGTGAGCCTGAACAACAACATCGTCAGGCATATCTACCGGAACGCCCTGCTCGACGAGACCGTCCGGGACCGCCTCGCCCGCCATCTCAGCCACAGGAACCGGGCGATCGGCATCTCGATCATCATGCCCGTCTACAACACCCCGCAGGCATGGCTCATCGAGGCACTCAACAGCGTCCTGCAGCAATGGTCCGGCAACTGGGAGCTGATCTGCGTCGATGACGGCTCGACGGCGGAGCACGTCGCAACGATCCTGGATGCCGCGTCGCGACAGGATCCACGGATCAGGGTGTTGCGTCCAGGCAGGAACCTCGGGATCGCCAAGGCGACGAACTTCGGCCTCCGCGCCGCACGCGGCAAGTACACGACGTTCCTCGACCATGATGACGTCCTGGAACCCGATGCGATCCACAGCCTCTCCCAGGCCGCGCTCGAGACCGGCGCCGACCTCATCTACAGTGACGAGGCGCTCACCTCCGAGAGCATCACCGACATCGTCCACGTCGTCGCCCGTCCCGCATTCTCATATGACTACTACCTGTCCCACCCTTATTTCGTCCACATGATCTGCGTGAACACCGAACTCGCGCAGCGGGTCAACGGGTGGGACGAAGACCTGTCGATTTCCGCCGATGTCGATTTCGTTCTGCGGATCCTCGAGAAGGCCAGGAAGATCGCCCACGTCCCCAAGGTTCTCTACCGCTGGCGAACCCACGCCACCAGCACGGGGCACCTGAAGGCCGCCGAGGTCATGGAGACGATGCTGGGCAGCCTCGGGCGGCACCTGCAGCGCCAGGGCCTGAACGCGACACCAGCGGCCGGGCTCCATCACAACAACTTCCGGATCGACTGGACCGATGACGGAGGTGAGGTGATGATCGTCATCCCCACGAAGAACCGCGTCGATCTTCTGAAGCCCTGCATCGATTCCATCGAAAAGACCTGCGGCAAAGAGAACATCCGCATCGTCGTCATCGACCACGCATCCGACGACCTGAAGACCAGGCGTTACCTCCGGCAGATCCAGGCCCGCCATACGGTCATGCCGTATGAAGGCATATTCAACTACGCCAGGATGAACAACGCCGCCGTGAAGCTTCATGGCGGCACGGCCCGATACGTGCTGTTCATGAACAACGACGTGGAGGCGATCGACCCGGGCTGGATCAGCCGGATGCGCAGCCTGGCCGCACGGAACGATGTCGGCGCCGTCGGCCCCCTCCTCCTCTACGCAGACCGGCGCGTGCAGCACGCCGGCGTCCTCATGGCCTTCAACGGCGCAGCCGATCACGTCGGCAAGTTCGAGATGGCCTACAACGAAGAGACCCGGCAGCTCGGCTACAACTGCCTGCTGACCTCGGTGCGTGACTACTCGGCCGTCACCGCCGCATGCATCATGATCCGGCGCAGCGTGTTCGACGCCGTCTCAGGCTTCGACGAACGCTTCGTGATCGGCTTCAACGACACCGACCTGTGCCTCCGCATCGCCGAGGCAGGATACAAGGTCCTCTACGACGGCCAGACCGTCCTGCTCCACCACGAATCTGCCACCAGGTCCCAAAGCAACGAAGTCCTCCATCCCGAGGACGACGCCCGCCTGCGGACCCGCTGGAAACGCTACTTCGATCATGGCGATCCCTTCTACAGCCCCCTCCTGAACCAACGCGGCACAGACCACGTGCTCCGGACCGACGCAGGCTGCAGGAAGTCGCTCCGCACCCGAAGCACAACCCTCTCGGAACCCGGTCAGCCCGCACCCTCCGCCGTGCCGCTGCCACGAAAGAAAGCACCCGCCAAACGTGCGGCCAGATAACCTGGCCATCACCCCGCCTGCCCTGTACCAGGGCTGGACGATGGAGCTTGTTGACAAGTGACCGAAGTGAGGAGAGCAGACTGGGACGAGTTCGTCGCCGACTCGCCGGCCAGCCTGGTGACGCAGCGTGACATTTTCCACCCCGCCGTATCGCTCCAGACATCACCGGCCTTCATCCTGGGCAGCCTCCCGCCGGCACTCTGCCTGCCGCTCGTCTCCGAGTTCGGCACCGGGCCCGTCCGGCTCTACTCGGTGCGCGACGCGTGCGTGACCCTCGATGGCGTCGTCGTCAGCGGCAGCACCGTCCTGTCCAGCCCGATGTTCAACCATCCGGACTACCACGTGGACGGCATCGTCAGGGACCTGCTGGGCGGCCGCATGTCGCTCCCGATCCGCCGGGTCGAGGAACAGGCGGTCATGCTGACCGGCCCGGGCTACCAGGTTTACGGCCACTGGCTGGTCGATATCCTGCCACGCCTCTGGCTCCTCAAGCTCTGCGGCTTCGACCCGGCAAGGATGCGCTACGTCGTCGCCGAGCAATCCCCCCTCTTCCTGCTCCCCCTCCTCGCCACCTTCGGCATCGGCGGCCACCAGCTGATCACCTACAATGAACGCATCGAGATGCTGCAGGTGGCGGATCTGATCGTCCCGACCAACCTCCGCCGGGCCAGCCGCCTGCACGCATCGATGCGGTCGGCCCGCGACTACCTCCTGGAACGAGCCGTCGAGGTCGCGCCGATCCCGCCGCCCCGGGCCAACCTGGACCGCGTGTTCGTGTCCCGGCGCAATGCGGAGGTCTCGCGCAACCTGGTCAACCGCGCCCGGGTCGAGGCAATCGCCGTCGAGGCCGGCTATACCTTGATCGAGCCGGAGACCCTCACCGTCCCCGAGCAGATCAGCCTGTTCCAGAACGTCCGCCAGATCGTCGGCGAATATGGGTCAGGCCTCCACAACGCCCTGTTCTCGCCGCCCGGCACCGTGGTCTGCGCCCTGCGCGGCACCTCGGCCCACCCGGGGTTCATCCAGTCCGCCATCAGCGAGGTCTGCGGACACCGGACAGGCTACGTGCTGACCGACACGCCGATCGACGCGATCCACCAGGATTTCGCGGTCGCAGAGGATATGTTCCGCCTCGCGCTGTCCTGCACGGCACTCGCCGCCGCGGCGGGCGCTCCACAACTTCCGCATAGTCCGACAGGAGAGATGATTTGAGCAACGGCACCGATCTTTGGACGGACTTCCAGAACAACCACGGGCGCCTGATCCACAAATGGAACCAGTATTTCCCCATCTATGAGCAGCATTTCAGCCGGTTCCGGAACCGCCCCGTCACCTTCATCGAGATCGGCTGCGGCCAGGGCGGGTCGTTGCCGATGTGGAAGCGATACTTCGGCCCGCATGTCCAGATCGTCGGCCTCGACATCAATCCCGGCTGCAAGGCCTTCGAGGAGGACCAGGTGGCCGTCCGCATCGGCGACCAGAGCGATCCCGGCTTCCTGCAATCCGTCCTCGACGAGTTCGGCAGCCCTGAGATCGTCCTCGACGACGGCAGCCACGTGATGCGCCACGTCGTCGACACCTTCGGCGTCCTGTACCGGAACGTGGTCAAGGACGGCATCTACGCCGTGGAGGACCTGCACACCGCCTACTGGCCCGAATACGGCGGCGGACTGAGGCGCGACGGCACCTTCATCGAGCTGTGCAAGACCCTCATCGACGAGCTGAATGCGGAGCATAGCCGCGGTGCGCTGCCTCCGACAGCGTTCACGCGATCGACGATGTCGATGCACTTCTATGACAGCGTCGTCGTCTTCGAACGCGGCAAGACCCCCCCGTACCGAAGCCTCTCCGCCTCCGACGCAAAGGTCATCCTTCAATGACCCGCCGCGCCATGCACACATGAACCACCCGGGTCAGCCGGGGGTGGCCCGGGCTGACCCTCCCCGGGCTGACCCTTAATGCCTATGGATCGGGTCGATCCACGCCACCCCCTCCGGCTTCTCCACCGGCGTGATGTCCAGGTTCACCACCACCGCCTCGTTGTCGCTCCGCACCAGCACGCACTCCAGCGTCTCGTCCGTGCTGGCGTTGATCTCCTGGTGCGGCACATACGGCGGCACGAAGATGAAGTCCCCCGGACCCGCCTCCGCCACGAACTCCAGCGCGTTGCCCCACCGCATCCGCGCCCGGCCCCGCACCACATAGATCACGCTCTCCAGCGCCCCGTGGTGGTGCGCCCCGGTCTTCGCATCCGGATGGATGTGCACCGTCCCGGCCCAGATCTTCTGCGCCCCCACCCGGGCGAGGTTGATCGCCGCCGCCCGGTTCATCCCCGGCGTCTGCGCCGTGTTGGCGTCCAGGCTGTCCCCCGGGATCACCCGCACGCCGTTGGTCTTCCAGTCGGTCTCGTCCATTATGAATCTCCAGGCGCCAGAGCCGCAGCGTGACTCCTCCAGCGACTGCGGGCAACCTCGCACCCATGCAATCCCCACTCCCCAGCCCGGCACTCCCCACCCCGGCACACCCGGCCCGCCTCCAGCGCCAGGCCATCGCCCGCATCCTCCTGGCCGTCGCCCTCACCCTGCTCGGCCTCTACATCCTCGAGGGCTTCCTCCGCGCCCTCGTCTGGGCCGCAATCCTGGTCATCGCCACCTGGCCGCTCTACCGCCGGCTCCAGAAGCGCCTGCCGAACGACCGCCACAACATCCTGCTCCCCGCCCTCTTCACCCTCGGCACCACCCTCATCGTCGTCGTCCCCGTCGTCATCATGGGCCTGCAGATCGGCCACGAAGCCCGCAGCGTCACGGACTGGCTGCGCGACACCCGCGCCCACGGCATGCCGCAGCCCGAAGTCCTCCACCACCTCCCGGTCGGGCAGGCGCAGCTCGACACCTGGTGGCAGGCGAACCTGGCCACCCCGGAAGGCGCCCGCGCCCTGCTGGGCCGGGTGGACCGCGAGGAGCTGATGAGCATGGGCCGCTCCTTCGGCTCCCAGCTGCTCCGCCGCTCCGTGCTCTTCGCCTTCACCCTGGCCACGCTGTTCTTCCTCTACCGCGACGGCCAGTCCCTCGGCCGCCAGATGCTGATCGCCGCCAACCGCCTCTTCGGCCCCCAGGGCGAGCTCATGACCCGGCAGATCGTCGCCTCCATCCACGGCACCGTCGACGGCCTGGTCCTCGTCAGCCTCGGCGTCGGCATCGTACTCGGCATCGGCTACGCCATCCTCGGCGTCCCGCACCCGGCCATGCTCGGCGCGGCCACCGTCGTCGGCGCCATGGTCCCGCTCGGCGCCACCGTCATCCTGGCACTCGCCTGCCTCATCGGCCTCGCGGTCGGCAAAAGCGTCCTGGCCGTCGCCATCCTCGCCGGCACCGGCGTCGTCGTCATCTTCGCCGCCGACCACTTCATCCGCCCGGGCCTCATCGGCAGCGCCACCCGCCTGCCCTTCCTCTGGGTCCTGCTCGGCATCCTCGGCGGCGTCGAGACCTTCGGCATCCTCGGCCTCTTCCTCGGCCCGGCCGTCATGGCCGCCCTCATCCTGCTCTGGCGGGAGTGGGTGCGGGATGCGACAACCCCCCCTCCCGGCCGCGACCCCGCGCCGGCCCCGCCCGTTTGACCGGACCCGCACCGATGGACACACCCCTGCCGATCTCCACCACCACCGGACACACCGAGGCGCTCCGCGCCCGCATCGTCGGCAAGCTCACCTACGATGTCGGCAAGACCGCCGCCGTCGCCTCCCAGCGCGACTGGTTCCTCGCCGTCGCCCTCGCCGTCCGCGACGACATCGTGGACCACTGGTTCGAAAGCACCCGCAACACCTACGAGAGCGGCGCCAAGCGCGTCTATTATCTCTCGCTCGAGTTCCTCATCGGCCGCCTGCTGTTCGACGCGCTGGGCAACCTCGACAGCCTGCCCGCCGTGCGCGAGGCCCTGGCGCTGGAAGGCATCGACCTCGACGCCCTGCGTGAGGAGGAGCCCGACGCCGCCCTCGGCAACGGCGGCCTCGGCCGCCTCGCCGCCTGCTTCATGGAAAGCATGGCCACCCTCGGCGTCGCCGCATACGGCTACGGCATCCGCTACGAACACGGCCTGTTCCGCCAGGAGATCAACGACGGCGTGCAGCAGGAGCTGCCGGAAGACTGGCTGCGCTTCGGCAACCCCTGGGAGTTCGAACGCCCGGAAGTCTCCTACCCCATCGGCTTCGGCGGCACCGTCGCCGTCCACCAGCCGCCCGGCGACGCCGATCCCACCTACGCCTGGAACCCCTCGGAACTGCTCTCCGCCGTCGCCTACGACACCCCCGTCATCGGCGGCCCCACGCTGGCCGGCAGCTTCCACCGCCACGCCAACACCCTCCGCCTCTGGTCCGCCCGCGCCGCCACCCCGCTGCACCTCGAGGCCTTCAACCGCGGCGACCACGTCGGCGCGCTGCAGGAGCGCGTCCGCACCGAAGCGGTCTCCCGCGTCCTCTACCCCGGTGACGAGAGCGACGCCGGCCAGGAGCTGCGCCTGCGCCAGGAGTTCTTCTTCGCCTCCGCCTCCCTGCAGGACCTCATCCGCCGCCACCTCGAACAGTACGGCACGTTGGACAACCTCTCGGACAAGGCCGCCATCCAGCTCAACGACACCCACCCCGCCATCGCCGTCATCGAGCTGATGCGCCTGCTGATGGACGTGCACGGCCAGACATGGGCCACCGCCTGGCGCACCACCGTCGCCACCATCGCCTACACCAACCACACCCTGCTGCCCGAGGCGCTGGAAACCTGGCCCGTCTCCCTCATGGAGCGCCTGCTGCCCCGCCACATGCAGATCATCTACCTGCTGAACGGCCGCCACCTGGAACACGTCCGCAGCACCCACAAGGGCGACGACCACCTGCTCGCCGCCACCTCGCTCATCGATGAGCGCAACGGCCGCCGGGTCCGCATGGGCCACCTGGCCTTCCTGGGCAGCCACGCCATCAACGGCGTCTCCGCCCTCCACACCACCCTCATCAGGCAGTCCATCTTCCACGACATGGACGGCATCTACCCGGACCGCATCCAGAACAAGACCAACGGCATCACCGTCCGCCGCTGGCTGTTCCGCGCCAACCCGGCCCTCACCCGGCTCATCACCGACACCATCGGCCCCCGCCTCCTCACCGACCCCGAAGCCCTGCACGGCCTGGTCGCCCACGCCGACGACCCGGCCTTCCAGGCAAGCTTCGCCGCCCAGCGCCTGATCGCCAAACGCGCCCTCGCCGCCATCATCCAGGACCGCACCGGCATCCGCGTGGACCCCACCGCCCTGTTCGACGTGCAGATCAAGCGCATGCACGAATACAAGCGCCAGGTGCTGAACGTGCTGCAGGCCGTGGCCCAGTACGGCGCCATCCGCGCCCAGCCCACCAAGGACTGGGTGCCCCGCGTCAAGCTGTTCGCCGGCAAGGCCGCCCCCGGCTACCGCATCGCCAAGCAGGTCATCCGCCTGGCGCACGACGTGGGCCAGATGGTCAACAACGACCCCGCCGTCGGCGGCCGCCTCAAGGTCGTCTTCCTCCCCAACTACAACGTCAGCCTCGCCGAACGCATCATCCCCGCCGCGGACCTCTCGGAACAGATCAGCACCGCCGGCATGGAGGCCTCCGGCACCGGCAACATGAAGCTGGCCCTCAACGGCGCGCTCACCATCGGCACGCTCGACGGCGCCAACGTCGAGATCCGCGACCACGTCGGCGACCCCAACATCTTCATCTTCGGCCTGACCGCCAGCCAGGCCGCCGCCCGCAAGTCCCACGGCCTCGATGCGCATGACGCCATCGCCGCCAGCCAACCCCTGCGCCAGGCCCTGGACGCCATCCGCACCGGCGTCTTCTCCCCCGCCGAACCCGACCGCTACCGCGAACTCGTGGACATGCTGACGGAACGCGACCCCTTCCTGGTGGCCGCCGACTTCGACAGCTACGCCACCGCGCAGGACGCCGTCGACCGCCTCTGGCAGGACCCGGCCGCCTGGTGGCACGCCAGCATCCTCAACACCGCCAACATGGCCTGGTTCTCCTCGGACCGCACCATCCGCGAATACGCCGCCGCCATCTGGAACGCCCCCCTGGCCCTCAGACCCTGAAAGCCCCACCCCGGCGCCGCCAGCGCCCTGCACCCGGACACCGGCATCATCGCGCAGGCTGATCCCGGCCGAAATCTATCCTCACAGAACATAATCACGCCCCCCTGGAACAACCCGCGGGTTTCGGCGTATAGTGCAGTGCGCCCGGCGACGATCCCCCCATCGAACCCGGGCGGCCTACGCGGCGCGGCCTCGACGCAGTTCCCCCCGACAGCTCGGCCGCGCCGTCCCCCCCCTTCCCAGCCCCACCCCCAACCGCCAAACTCCCCGCATCGGGAGAGTGCAATGCGCGTTGGAATCATCGGGATCGCAGGCCGCATGGGCCGCCTGCTCTGTGAGGAGGCCCGGGCCATCGGCGCCAAGCCCGCCGGCCTGCTGCGGCCCGGCAGCACCGCCACCCCACCCGAAGGCGCAACCCTCCTCCCAGACCTCGCCACCCTCGCCGCCCAAAGCGACGTGGTCATCGACTTCACCACCGCCGCCGCCATCCCCGCCCACGCCGGGACCATGGCCGCCGCCGGCATACCCTGGGTCCTCGGCACCTCCGGCCTGTCCCTGGAGCAGGAGGCCCTGGTCGCCCGCGCCGCCGAACGCATCCCGGTGGTCTATTCCACCAACTTCTCCCCCGGCATCACCCTGCTGCTCGAACTCGCCACCCGCATGGCGGCGGCCCTCCCGCCCGAGTCCTACGATGCCGAGATCATCGACATGCACCACCGCCAGAAGGTGGACGCCCCCTCCGGCACCGCCATCCTGCTGGGCCGGGCCGTGGCCGAGGGCCGCGGCGTCACGCTGGAAGACGTCGCCGAAAGCGGCCGCGACGGCCACACCGGCCCGCGCGAACCCGGCGCCATCGGCTTCGCCGCCCTGCGCGGCGGCCAGGTGGTCGGCGAGCACACCCTGCTCTTCGCCAGCGGCAGCGAGCACGTCGCCCTCACCCACCGCGCCTACGACCGCCGCATCTTCGCCACCGGCGCCATCCGCGCCGCCCGATGGGTGCAGAACCGCCCCCCCGGCCTCTACGCGATGCGCGACGTCATGGCGTGAACCCCGCCAGCCCCCGCCATCTCGCACGTGCAGCATCCAACCTTGACCCCCGCCCCCCTTTCCGCCAAACCCCTCCGCGCCCCGGCATCCGGCCGGTGCGGCGGGCCGATCGAGCGGAACAGCACGACGCCGCACCCCAATCAATGCAGCCGCGACAAGAGGAGAAATCCATGCGCGACCAGGGCGAATACCTGTTCACATCCGAGTCGGTGTCCGAAGGGCACCCGGATAAAGTGGCCGACCGCATCAGCGACACCGTGCTCGACGCCTTCCTGAAGGCCGACCCCCAGAGCCGCGTCGGCTGCGAGACGCTCGTCACCACCAACCGCGTCGTCCTCGCCGGCGAAGTCCGTGGCCCGGCCAGCGTCACCCCCGAGCTCCTCATCAGCCTCACCCGCGAGGCGATCAAGGACATCGGCTACGACCAGTCCGGCTTCACCTACAAGGACGCCACCCAGATCGATTGCCTGCTGCACGCACAGAGCACGGACATCGCGGCCGGCGTGGACAGCGCCGGCAACAAGGACGAAGGCGCCGGCGACCAGGGCATCATGTTCGGTTACGCCTGCACCGAGACCCCGGCCCTCATGCCCGCCCCGCTGCACTACTCGCACCTGATCCTGCGCCGCATCTCCGAAGGCCGCCGCGCCAACGACGCCGCCATGAAGGGCCTGCTGCCGGACGCCAAAAGCCAGGTGACCCTCCGCTACGTCGATGGCAAGCCGGTCGGCGCCACCTCGGTCGTGGTCAGCACCCAGCACGAGGAAGGCATGGACCAGCGCGACATCCGCGCCAGCGTCCACAAGGTCATCCAGAGCGTGCTGCCCCAGGGCTGGATGCCGCCGGACAACGAGATCTACGTGAACCCCACCGGAAACTTCGTCATCGGCGGCCCCGACGGTGACGCAGGCCTCACCGGCCGCAAGATCATCGTGGACACCTACGGCGGCGCCTCCCCCCACGGCGGCGGCGCCTTCAGCGGCAAGGACCCCACCAAAGTCGACCGCTCCGCCGCCTATGCCTGCCGCTACCTCGCGAAGAACGTCGTCGCCGCCGGCCTCGCCGAGAAGTGCACGATCCAGATCAGCTACGCCATCGGCGTCAGCCACCCGCTCAGCGTCTATGTGGACCTGGCCGGCACCGGCAAGGACATCGACCAGGAGAAGCTGGAAAAGACCCTGCGCGACCTGATGAACCTCAGCCCCCGCGGCATCCGCGAGCACCTGCGGATGAACCGTCCCATCTACGTCCCCACCTCCGCCTACGGCCACTTCGGCCGCGAGCCGGACGTTGCCGCCGACACCTTCACCTGGGAGCAGACCGACCTGGTCCCCGCCCTCAAGAGCGCGTTCGGCCGCTGATCCCACCGCTGCAACCTCAACAGGAGGACCGGCCCTCCAGCCGCGTCCCCCCGCTCGACAAGCCGCCCGCGGACCGCCTCTACGGGCGTGTCCGCGGCCACGCCCTGCGCCCCCGCCAGCAGCAGCTCCTCGACGAGGCCCTGCCCCGCCTCCGCGTCGACCCGGCCCGGGCCCGCCACCCCCACGGCCTCTTCGCAGCCCCACCTCGCCGCCTGGCGCTCGAGATCGGCTACGGCGGCGGCGAACACGCGGCCAGCCTCGCCGCCCAACACCCCGAACAGGGCCTGATCGCCTGCGAGGTGTTCGAGAACGGCATCTGCTCCCTGCTCTCCCGCCTCGTCCCCGACACCGCGGACCCCCGCACCATCCCCCTCCCCGGCAACCTCCGCCTCTGGGACGACGACGCCCGCATCCTCATGCACGAACTGCCCGATGCCAGCCTGGACCTCGTCGTGCTGATGTTCCCGGACCCCTGGCCCAAGGCCCGGCACGCCAAGCGGCGCTTCGTCCACCCCGGCCAGATCCCCATCGTCGCCCGCCTGCTCAAGCCCGGCGGCACCTGGCGCATCGCCAGCGACGACCCGACCTACCAGGCCTGGGTCACCGAAACGATGGCCGCCCAGACCCTGTTCCACCCCGCAGCCCCCACCCCCGGCCGCCCCGAAGGCTGGCCCCCGACCCGCTACGAAGCAAAGGCCCTTCGCGCCGGCCGCACGCCGCGCTACTGGAGCTTCACGCGCGCTCCCGCACCCGCCATCCCCGGCGATGAGCCGAACCCGGAGCACGAATGGACCACGGCGGAGCCCCGGCCGGACTGAACGGCCAGCACACCGAAAGCCGGCCCCTCACCGGCCTTCGCGGCATCGCGGCGCTGCTGGTGATGCTCCACCACTTCTACCTGCACCTGCCGCTCGACCAGCACATCCCCATGCTTCAATGGCTCCTGCGCAAGGGCTACATGGGCGTCGACCTGTTCTTCGTGCTCAGCGGCTTCGTCATGTGCCTGGCCTACGCCCCCTGGTTCGATGGCCGCCGCCCGGTCACCCCGCGCGACTACCTCCGCTTCATCGCCCGCCGCCTGGCCCGGCTCTGGCCCCTCCAGGCCGCGGTGCTGCTGGTCCTCGTCGCCGCCGGCATCGGCCTGCCCGTCGCGGTCGTCTCGCCCCGCATGTTCATGGCCAACCTGCTGATGGTGCAGGCCTGGGGCCTCAGCATGGCGATCAACCCCCCGGCCTGGTCGATCAGCACGGAGTTCATGGCCTATCTGCTGTTCCCCTTCCTGGTGCCGCTCTGCCTGCGCAGCCGCGCCGGGCCCTTGGTGATGCTGGCCGGCGTCGCCGCACTGCTCGCCTACTGCATGGCGGTGGCCCCGCCCATCGACGCCGGCCGGCGCGGCCGGCTCGACCTGTACTTCAACTACAGCATCCTCCCGCTGCTGCGCTGCATGATCGGCTTCACCCTGGGCATGCTCGCCTTCCGCATCCGCCGCTGGCCGCCGCTCCGCGCGCTGGCCGGCACCCCCTGGTTCGGCCCGCTGCTGCTGGCGGCGGTGTTCGCCATGCTGCTGGGCCGGGTCAACGACATGCTGACGCTCGCCGTGCTGCCGCCGCTGGTGCTGGGCCTGTTCTTCGGCCACGGCCCGGTGCACCGCCTGCTGTCCATGAACCCCATCCACGCCCTCGGCGTGCTCTCCTACGCCACCTACCTGATCCACTACGCCCTGCTCGGCGTGTTCCCCTTCGGCTGGGCGCCGCTCGGCATCACCCTGCCCGCCTACATCCTCGTCACCACCGCCCTGGCCGCACTGGCCCACCACGCCGTGGAACGCCCGGGCCGCCGCCTGTTCCGCGCCCTCGCCGGCCGGGCCCTCGCCACACCTGCCCCCAATCGGGCAACCGCCGGCGCACCGCCCTTGCAGGATACCCGGCGTTAGCCTATCTGAAGGCACTTCCAAGTCTCCGACGCTGAACGGGGGTGGCCTGACCGGGCCGCCTTTTTTGTTGTGGATCGCACACATGCCCGCATCCGGGGCTTCTGACACGAACACCGAGCCGAACCAGGCCGGACTCGAAGGCCGCATCGCCGCCGCCATCGCACCCTCGCTCGAAGGCCTCGGCTACGAGCTGGTCCGCGTGCTGGTGCTGGGCCGCGAACGCCCCACCGTCCAGGTCATGGCGGACCGCGCCGACGGCTCCATGATCAACGTCGATGACTGCGAGCGCATCAGCCACGCCATCAGCGCCGTGCTGGACGTGGACGACCCCCTCCCCGGCGTCTGGACCCTCGAGGTCAGCAGCGCCGGCATCGACCGCCCGCTGACCCGGCTCAAGGACTGGGTCCGCTTCGCCGGCCACCAGGCCCGCGTCGAGATGCTGGTGCCCCTCGATGGCCGCCGCCGCTTCACCGGCACCATCCTGGGCGCCGACCACAACGAGGCCCGGCTGCGCCTCGAGGACGGAACCGACGTCACGATCCCCCTCTCGGACCTCCGCCGCGCCAAGCTGATGCTGACCGAGGCCCTTATTGAAGCGACGGCACCTGCAGCGCCCGATACCACGCTGCCAAACACCCCACTGCCCAACTAGGAGCCCGAAATGGACACCTCCGTCTCCCGCCCCGAACTCCTGCTGGTTGCCGACGCCGTCGCGCGCGAGAAGTCGATCGAGCGCGACGAGGTCCTGGAAGCCATGGAGCAGGCCATCCAGAAGGCCGGCCGCGCCAAGTACGGCCACGAGAAGGACATCCGCGCCACCATCGACAAGAAGACCGGCGACGTGCGGCTGACCCGCTGGACCGAGGCGGTCGAGGTCGTGGAGAACGACGAGACCCAGATCCCCATCCACATCGCCCGCAAGTTCCAGCCCGACATCCAGCTCGGCGGCCACATCGTCGACCCGCTGCCCCCCATCGACTTCGGCCGCATCGCCGCACAGACCGCCAAGCAGGTCATCGTCCAGCGCGTCCGCGAATACGAGCGCAAGAAGCAGTACGACGAGTTCAAGGACCGCGTCGGCGAGATCATCAACGGCGTCGTCAAGCGCACCGAGTACGGCAACCTCATGGTCGAGCTGGGCCGGGCCGAAGCCCTGCTCCGCCGCGACGAGCTGATCCCCCGCGAAAGCTTCCGCAACGGCGACCGCGTCCGCGCCTATATCTACGACGTGCGCGAGGAGCCCCGCGGCCCCCAGATCTTCCTGAGCCGCACCCACCCCGCCTTCCTCGCCAAGCTGTTCGCCCAGGAGGTCCCCGAGATCTACGACGGCATCATCGAGATCAAGGCGGTCTCGCGTGACCCCGGCAGCCGCGCCAAGATGGCCGTCGTCAGCCGCGACCAGTCCATCGACCCGGTCGGCGCCTGCGTCGGCATGCGCGGCAGCCGCGTCCAGGCCGTCGTGCAGGAGCTGCAGGGCGAGAAGATCGACATCATTCCCTGGTCCGCCCAGCACGCCACCTTCGTGGTGAACGCCCTGGCCCCGGCCGAAGTCACCAAGGTGGTGATGGACGAGGAAGCCGGCCGCGTCGAGGTCGTCGTCCCCGACGAGCAGCTCAGCCTCGCCATCGGCCGCCGCGGCCAGAACGTCCGCCTCGCCAGCCAGCTGACCCGGTGGGACATCGACATCCTCACCGAAGCCGAGGAATCCGAGCGCCGCCAGGAGGAGTACCGCCGCCGCACCGGCCTGTTCGTCGAAGCCCTGGACGTGGACGACGTCATCGCCGGCCTGCTCGTCACCGAAGGCTTCAACTCCATCGAGGAGCTGGCCTACACGCCGCCCGACGAGATGGCCGACATCGAGGGTTTCGACGAGAGCATCGCCGACGAGCTGATCCGCCGCGCCCAGACCTTCCTCGACAAGCGCGACCAGGAGTTCAGCGACAAGCGCGTCTCCCTCGGCGTCACCGACGAGATCGCCGCCATGGAGATCCTCACCCCCGCCATGCTGGTGGCCCTGGGCGAGAAGGGCATCAAGACCCTCGATGACCTGGCCGACCTCGCTTCCGACGAGCTGGTCGAGATCGTCGGCACCGAATCGATGGACGAGACCGTCGCCAACGACGTCATCATGGCCGCCCGCGCCCACTGGTTCGACGACGAGCCCGCCACGCCGGGAGCCCCCGAGGCCGGGACCGCGGAGGGCAACCCCGCGGGTGACCACGCATAACGAACCCGAACCCGGCGACCTGACCGACGCCGCGGCGGAGCAGCCCGAAACCGGCCCCCTCCGCCGCTGCATCGTCACGCGGGAGCGCGGCGAACGCACCAGGATGCTGCGTTTCGTCGTCTCACCGGACCGCCGGTTGACACCCGACCTGCTTGCAAAGCTGCCCGGGCGGGGAATCTGGTTGAGCGCGCGCCGGGATGTGGTAGAAACCGCTCGCGCTCGTGGCGCCTTCGCACGCGCCGCGAAGGGTGCCGTGACGTTACCTCCCGACCTGGCTGGGCTGATCGAGACCGGGCTGGTGCGGCGGGTGACGGATCTGTTGGGCCTGGCCCGGCGTGCAGGGCAGGCCGTCTCCGGGTTCCAGAAGGCCCGGGAGTGGTTGACGGCCGGGCGCGCTGGCCTGGTGGTCCAGGCCGCGGACGGCAGCCCCGACGAACGGGACCGCTTCCTGAGCGGCGCGCGGACCATGCCGGTGGTGACACCACTATCGGCCCAGGCCCTGGGAGCGGTGTTCGGCCGCGACCACGTGGTGCACGCGATCGTGGCGCGCGGCCGGTTGGCCGAGGCACTGGCGATCGAGACGGAACGACTGGCCGGCTTCGCTGGCCAGAGGATTGACGAACTGGACGGCGCAGCCGGCCAGAGGACCAGAAGACTGGACGGCGCAGCCGGCCAGAGGACCAGAAGACTGGACGGCGCAGCCGGCCAGACAGACGTGGCGCAGCACGGCCCAGCCGTGCGGCCAGGGTGATGGAACAGGGCAGTCGATGAGCGATAACAAGAATCAAGACGCCGGCAAGGGCAGGCTTTCGCTCCGTCCGGCGGGACGGCTCGAACTGGGCCGCACGGTGGATGCCGGCTCCGTCCGGCAGAGCTTCAGCCATGGCCGCACCAAGGTCGTGCAGGTGGAGGTGCGCAAGAAGCGCGCACCCGTCAGCGCACCCGTGCCTGCGGCCCCCGTCACCCCCGTGGTGGCAACCCCCGTCGTGCCCGGCGCCCCGCCCCCCGTCCGCCAGCCGACCGCACCCGCCCGCGCCCTGACCGCCACCGAAGTGGCCGTCCGCCAGCGCGTGCTCGCCGAACAGCAGCGCGACGCCGCGCGCCGCGAGGCCGAGCGCCGCGAGCAGGAGAAGATCTCGATCCTCTCCGCCGCCGAAGAAGCCCGCCGCCGCGAGGACGAAGCCCGCAAGGCCGCCGAAGAGGAGGCCCGCCAGGCCGTCATTGAGGCCGAGCGCCTGAAGGTCGAAGCCGCCGCAGCCGCCGCCGCCAGGCCAACCCCGGCCATCGCCGCCGCAGCCCCCGCCGCGCCGGCCACGGCCGCCCAGCCCGCCGCCGCCGCCCCGGCCGTACGCCCCGCCAGCCCGGCGGCGCCAGCCGAAACCCTGCGCCTCAAGCCCGCCCGGCCCGAGGACGAGGAAGCCCCCCGCCGCCGCCCCGGCATCGTCGTCCCCGGCCGCAAGCCCGGTCCCGCCGTCGTGAAAAAGCCCGGCGACCAGCGCCGCGCCGGCCGCATCGACGTTATGGCCGCCATCGAGGGCGATGACGACAAGAGCCGCAGCCTGGCCAGCGTCCGCCGCCAGCGTGAGCGTGAGCGGCGCCAGCAGGAACTGGAGATGCTGCGCTCCGACCAGATGAAGGTCGTCCGCGACGTCATCCTGCCGGAGACCATCACGGTCCAGGAACTGGCAAACCGCATGGCCGCCCGCATCCCCGATGTCATCAAGGCCCTGATGCGCATGGGCGTGATGGCGAACCCGATGCAGTCGCTCGACGCCGACACCGCCGAGCTGATCGTCCAGGAGTTCGGCCACCGCGTCCGCCGGGTCAGCGAGAGCGACGTGGAGATCGGCATCGACGGCGATGTGGACGTCGATACCGAGCTGCTGCCCCGCGCCCCGGTCGTGACCATCATGGGCCACGTTGACCACGGCAAGACCAGCCTGCTCGATGCCCTCCGCAGCACGGACGTGGCAGCCGGCGAGGCCGGTGGCATCACCCAGCACATCGGCGCCTACACGGTGCAGACCGCCGCCGGCAACCGCATCACCTTCATCGACACGCCGGGCCACGAGGCCTTCACCGCCATGCGCAGCCGCGGCGCCTCGGTGACGGACATCGTCATCCTGGTCGTGGCCGCCGATGACGGCGTCATGCCCCAGACCATCGAGGCCATCCGCCACGCGAAAGCCGCGGACGCCCCGATCATCGTGGCCATCAACAAGACGGACAAGCCCGGCGCCGACCCGGCCCGCGTCCGCCAGGAGCTGCTCAGCCACGAGATCGTCGTCGAGGAAATGGGCGGCGACACCCAGGACGTCCCGGTCTCCGCCACCAAGCGCACCGGCCTCGACAAGCTCGAGGAGGCCATCATGCTCCAGGCCGAGATCCTGGACCTGCGCGCCAACCCGGCCCGCGCCGCCGAGGGCAGCGTGATCGAGAGCCGCCTCGACCGCGGCCGAGGCCCCGTCGCCACCGTGCTGGTGCAGAAGGGCACGCTGCGCCAGGGTGACATCGTGGTGGCCGGGGCCGAGTTCGGCCGCGTCCGCGCCATGCTGGACGACAAGGGCAAGCAGCTGAAGGAAGCCGGCCCCTCCACCCCGGTCGAGATCCTCGGCCTGTCCTCCGCCCCCACCGCCGGCGAACCCTTCGTCGCGGTCGAGAACGAGGCCCAGGCCCGCGAGATCAGCGAGTTCCGCCAGCGCAAGCTGCGGGACCGCGCGGCCGGCGTCGCCACCGCCGCCCGCGGCACGCTGGACGAGATGCTCGCCCGCATCGTCTCCGGCGACAAGAAGGAGGTCGCCCTCCTCATCAAGGCCGACGTGCAGGGCTCGGCGGAAGCCATCCAGGCCACGGTGCAGAAGCTGGAACACGAGGAGGTCCGCGTCCGCGTCCTCATGTCCAGCGTCGGCCAGATCAGCGAGAGCGACATCCAGCTCGCCAAGGCCAGCGAAGGCGTCATCATCGCCTTCAACGTCCGCGCCACCAGCCAGGCCCGCGAGCTGGCCCAGCGCGACGGCGTCGACATCCGCTACTACTCGATCATCTACGACGTGGCGGACGACGTGGAGAAGCTGGTCCGCGGCAAGGTCGCCCCCAAGGCCCGCGAGCACTTCCTGGGCTACGCCGAGATCCGCAAGGTGTTCGACATCACCAAGACCGGCAAGGTCGCCGGCTGCATGGTCACCGAGGGCCTCGTCAAGCGTGGTGCCGGCGTTCGCCTGCTGCGCGAAGGCGTGGTCATCCACAACGGCCAGCTCAGCCAGCTCAAGCGCTTCAAGGACGACGCCCGCGAAGTGGCCCGTGGCTACGAGTGCGGCCTCTCCTTCGCCGGATACAGCGACATCCGCGAAGGCGACATGGTCGAGTGCTTCGAAGTGGAGATGGTCCCGGGCTGATCCCTTGGTCCCCGCCCTCGGGCGGGGACCGATCCCGGCACAACGATCATGACCAGAGGCACCAGCACGTCGCACCGCGCGGCGAAGGCTCCCACCCAGCGCCAGCTCCGCATCGGCGAGGAGATCCGCCACGTCCTCTCCGGCGTGTTCCTGCGCGCCCTGTTCCGCGACCCGGACCTGGTTGACGCCCGCATCACCGTGACCGAGGTCCGCGTCAGCCCCGACCTCCGCAACGCCACCGCCTTCGTGGCCCGGCTCGGCCGCAGCGACATCGACGCCCTCCTCCCCGCCCTGAAACGCGCCGCCATCTTCCTGCGCGGCCAGGTCGCGGCCGAAATGCGCCTCCGCGTCGCCCCGAACCTCTCCTTCCAGGCCGACACCACCCTGGAACACGCCATGCAGATCGACGCCCTGATGAAACAGCCTATCGTGGCCCGCGATCGTGGCCCGCGACCTGCAAGCCGCGCCTAGGAAAACGCTCAGGCCGACGACGATTAGGCAGTTCGATCAGAGCGCAACACTCCATCGTTGCGGACCCCGCGGACACTCCCGCATCCCCGATCGCCAGGCCCAAGAGACGCGGGTCTAGGTTGTGGCCAATGAAAAGCCGCAACAAGATCGCCACGAGTGGCCAGATTGCCAAAGGGCTACCTGGTGGCTTCATTGCCTTCAAAGGCATGGCCTATCGCCCGCAGTTCAGCTTCGTCGCCCGTGGAATCCTGATCGAGGGCACCCCCGACAAGGACACCAACTACGTCTGGCATCTCAGGCTCGCCTTTTTTCCTGCCTCGCACGCATGAAGCTTGAATTGAAGCCACCGCATCATCAGCGAACCCGAGCACCACCAGAACTTCTTTCACGGCAACGAGCAGGCGATCAGTAGCTGGGTCCTGCGACGCCTGGAGGCGTGTGCCGCCGCAGGAATTGATCCGTTGATCGCGTCAGGTCAGAACCAACCCCTCCCTGGCCGAGCGTTTCGCTCCCGCCCCGCCGCCGCCGCTCGACCCTATGCCGGTCGAGGCGATGGCTCATCGAATGAAGACGCCCGAAGGCAAAAAGCTTTACGGCTTGCGCAAGCAGACGCCCGAACCGGTGTTCGGGATCATCAAGTCGGTCCTCGGGTTCCGCCAGTTCCGGCTCCGCGGGATCGACGCTGCTGGTGGTTGCGGCCCAATCGGGTGGTTCAAGAGACGACCCTACAAGCTCGGCGACCAGGTCGGCGCGCTGCCCGAACTGGCCGTCGCCACCGACCTCGCCGGCGATATCCACCTGGTCCGCCGAGTGCGTCGGATACTGCTTCATCGGCGGCCCCTGACCCGGCGCGTCCCCAGCCCGGACAACGCTCCACATCCCCGAGGCCTCGTCGGCTACGCCGACACCCCGCCCAACCCCATTGGCCCAGTCGCGTTCCCATCCCCCATGGCGTAAACCCGGTGCCAAGCGGACCATACCCAGCGCCGCACCACAACGGAGACGTCCCCATGCCGGCAACCCTCGAACGCCGCACCCTCCTCGCCACCACAGCCGCCACCGCCGCCCTGGCCCCGCTCCGCCGCGCCCGCGCCGCCGAACCCATCCGCATCGGCGTCCTGGGCGACCAGAGCGGCCCCTACGCCGACAGCAGCGGACCCGGCGCCCTCCTCGCCGCCCAGATGGCCGCCAAGGACTTCGGCGGCACCATCCTCGGCCAACCCATCGAGATCCTCGGCGGTGACACCCAGAACAAGGCCGACGTCGCCAGCACCCTGGCCCGGCGCTGGTACGACTCCGGCGTCGATGCCATCGTGGACCTCCCCGTCACCCCGGTCGCCGCCGCCGTGCTCCAGGTCGCGCGCGAAAAGAACCGCACGGTGATGATCAACGGCGCCGCCGTCACGGACTTCACCAGCAGGCTCTGCGCCCCCATCAGCAGCCACTGGGCCGACGACACCCACGCCCTCACCGCCGGCACCACGCAGGAACTGATGCGGGCCGGCGGCAAGACCTGGTTCTTCATCACGGTGGACTTCGCCTTCGGCACCTCCATCGAAACCCTCGCCACCAGCATCATCCAGGCCGCCGGCGGCCAGGTCCTCGGCGCCGCCCGCTACCCGCTCGGCACCACGGACTTCTCCAGCCAGTTGCTCCAGGCCCAGGCGTCGGGCGCCCAGATCGTGGCGCTCGCCAGCGTCGGCACCGAACAGGTGAACCTCATCAAGCAGGCCGCCGAGTTCGGCCTCCCCCTGAAGCAGCGCATGGCCGCCTTCCTGGTCTATCTGACCGACATCCACGCCCTGGGCCTGCAGGCCGCCCAGAACCTGGTTGTCACCTCCGGCTTCTACTGGGACCAGAACGCCGACACGCGGACCTGGTCGCAACGCTTCTTCGCAGAACGCCGGGCCATGCCGACGCGCGAGCAGGCCTCGATCTACGCCTGCACCACGCATTTCCTGAAAGCCATGGCCCAGGCCGGCACGCAGGACGCCATCGCCGTCAACAAGGCCATGCGCGCCCTCCCCGTCGCCTATTTCGGCCAGACCGCCACCATGCGCGCCGATGGCCGCGTGCTCTACGACCTCGAACTCTGGCGCGTGAAGACCCCGGCCGACAGCAAGGGCGCCTGGGACCTCTACACCCCCCTGGCCAGGATCCCGGCCGCCAACGCCTTCGCCCCCCTCGCCCCCGCCTGCGCGTAGCCGCGGACAGCCGGCCTGCAGCGGGCGTGACAAGCGCGGCGGCATGGCACCGTCTCGCCCGCAGCCCTGGACGGCGGGGGGTGGGCGGCCTACACCCCGCCGCTTTGTTTCAGGACACGGATTGATGCGCAAGAAGCGTGGCCGCCCGCTCAACGGGTGGCTCATCATCGACAAGCCCCCCGGCATGACCAGCACCGACGTGGTGAACCGCGTCCGCCGCGGCTTCGATGCCCAGAAGGCCGGCCATGGCGGCACGCTGGACCCGCTGGCCACCGGCGTGCTCCCCATCGCCTTCGGCCACGCCACCAAGACCGTGCCCTACGTCATGGATGGCACCAAGCTCTACCGCTTCACCCTCCGCCTCGGCGAATCGCGTGACACGGATGACGCGGACGGCCAGGTCACCGCCACCAGCGACGTCCGCCCCACCGATGATGCCCTCCGCGCCGCCCTCCCGGCGCTGACCGGCGACATCATGCAGGTCCCCCCGGTCTATTCCGCGCTGAAGGTCGCCGGCGAACGCGCCTACGACATGGCGCGCGAGGGCCGCGCCCCCGAACTGCCGCCCCGCCCCGCCCGCGTCGACCGCTTCGAGCTGATCGAACGCCCCGACCCCGACCATGCCATCTTCGAGGTGCAGTCCGGCAAGGGCGTCTATATGCGCAGCCTGGCGCGGGACGTGGCCCTGGCCTGCGGCACCCTGGGCCACATCAGCGCCCTGCGCCGCCTGCGCGTCGGCCCCTTCGTGGAGGCGGAGGCGATTTCGCTGGACAAATGCACCCCGCCAGCCGATACCGCGCGAGCTTCCCCGGACCTTCTGCTTCCGGTCGCGACCGCGCTGGCCGACATCCCGGCGCTGGCCTTGACCGAAGCCGAGGTCTTCAGCCTGTCACAAGGCCAGGCGCTCAGCCTGATCGACCTGATGGGCCGCATTCCACCGACGGCCAACCCCGATGGCGGGCTGGCTCGTGCCATGGCGGGGACGCGCGTCATCGGGCTGTGCCGCCTGCAGGACGGCATGCTGAAGCCCGAGCGCCTTCTTTAACCCCCAATACGGAGAGATCCGATGTCGATCACCGCAGAGCGTCGCACGACGCTCGTATCCGAATACGCCCAGGGCACCGACGATACCGGCAGCCCCGAAGTCCAGGTCGCCCTGCTCTCCGAGCGGATCGTCAACCTGACCGAACACCTCAAGATCCACGCCAAGGACTTCCACAGCCGCCGCGGCCTGCTGATGCTGGTCGGCCGCCGCCGCCGCCTGCTGGACTACCTGAAGCGCAAGGACAACGAGCGCTACACCGGCCTGATCGGACGCCTGGGCCTCCGCCGCTAACCGACTGATGCAGCCGGCGCCATCGTGGCGCCGGCTGGTCCGCGGGGCAATGACGCCCCACACTGCCGCGACCCGGCAGGGCTGCAAGCAGGCCAAACGGGACAACCGCCGAAGCGACGGCGCCTCCGGCCACCTGGTTCCGCGGCTGCACCCCTCCCGTGCATCCGCGCCCAGGTCGCCCGAGACGCCGCACCCGCCCGGTTCCCCGCTGGCCCGCCCCGCCCCGCCTGGCGCCGAAGGGAACACCGAATGTTCAATTACTTCCGCAAGGAACTCGAGTGGGGCGGCCGCACCCTCATCCTCGAAACCGGCAAGATCGCCCGCCAGGCCGATGGCGCCGTGCTGGCCCGCTACGGCGACACCATCGTGCTCTGCACCGCCGTCGGCGTCCGCACCACCAAGCCCGGTCAGGACTTCTTCCCCCTCACCGTCAACTACCAGGAAAAGGCCTTCGCCGCCGGCAAGATCCCGGGCGGCTTCTTCAAGCGTGAAGGCCGTCCCTCCGAGAAGGAGGTCCTCACCAGCCGCCTCATCGACCGCCCGCTGCGCCCCCTCTTCCCCGAAGGCTTCCGCAACGAGGTCCAGGTCGTCGCCACCGTGCTGAGCCACGACATGGAGAACGACCCGGACGTAGTCGCCATGATCGGCTGCTCCGCGGCGCTGACCCTCTCCGGCATCCCCTTCTTCGGCCCGGTCGCCGCCGCCCGCGTCGGCTATGCGAACGGCCAGTACATCCTCAACCCCACCGCGGACCAGCTCGCCGCTAGCGACCTGGACCTGGTGCTCGCCGGCACCACCGAAGGCGTGCTGATGGTGGAATCCGAGGCCCAGGAGCTGACCGAGGAGGTCATGCTCGGCGCCGTCACCTTCGGCCATGACGCCATGCGCCCCGTGATCCAGGCCATCATCGACCTGGCCGAACACGCCGCCCGCGAGCCCTGGACCATCGCCGAGCCCGCGCCCGAGATGGAGACCCTCTCCGCCCGCCTGTCCGAACTCGCCCGGGCCCCCCTCGCCGAAGCCTACCTGGAACGCGCCAAGCAGGCCCGGCAGGAGAAGGTCGGCGCCGCCAAGAAGGCCGCAGCCGCCACCCTCACCGAGGAAGGCCTGGACGCCGACAAGGCCAAGCCGCTGTTCAAGAAGCTCGAAGCCGACGTGGTCCGCAACGCCATCCTCGACACCGGCCTGCGCATCGACGGCCGCGACACCAAGACCGTGCGCCAGATCATCGGCGAGGTCGGCATCCTGCCCCGCGCCCATGGCAGCGCCCTGTTCACCCGCGGCGAGACCCAGGCCCTCTGCGTCGCCACCCTCGGCACCGGCCAGGACGAGCAGGTGATCGACGCCCTGGAAGGCGAGCGCCGCGAACACTTCATGCTGCACTACAACTTCCCTCCCTACTCGGTGGGCGAAGCCGGCCGCATGGGCTCGCCGGGCCGTCGTGAGATCGGCCACGGCAAGCTCGCCTACCGGGCACTCCGCCCCGTGCTGCCCGCCAAGACCGAGTTCCCCTACACCATGCGCGTCGTGTCCGAGATCACGGAGAGCAACGGCAGCTCCTCCATGGCGACGGTCTGCGGCACCAGCCTGGCGCTGATGGACGCCGGCGTCACCCTGAAGCGCCCGGTGGCCGGCATCGCCATGGGCCTCATCAAGGAGGACCGCGGCTTCGCCGTGCTCTCCGACATCCTGGGCGACGAGGACCACCTCGGCGACATGGACTTCAAGGTCGCCGGCACCGAGCAGGGCATCACCAGCCTGCAGATGGACATCAAGATCACGTCCATCACCGCGGACATCATGAAGATCGCCCTGGAGCAGGCCAGGGACGGCCGCCTCCACATCCTGGGCGAGATGGCCAAGGCCCTCACCGGCGCCCGCAGCGACGTGGCCGCCACCGCCCCGCGCATCACCGTCATCCAGGTGCCGAAGGAGAAGATCCGCGACGTGATCGGCACCGGCGGCAAGGTGATCCGCGAGATCGTGGCCGCGAGCGGCGCCAAGATCGACATCGAGGATGACGGCACCATCAAGATCGCCGCCACCACCGAGGAGGCCAGCCAGAAGGCCATCGCCATGATCCGCGGCATCACCGCGGAAGCCGAGATCGGCGCCATCTATCTCGGCAAGGTGGTGAAGACGGCCGAGTTCGGCGCCTTCGTGAACTTCCTCGGCGCCAAGGACGGCCTGGTCCACATCAGCGAGCTGGCGCAGACCCGCGTCAACAAGACCACGGACGTCGTCAAGGAAGGCGACCAGGTCCGCGTCAAGGTCGTCGGCTTCGATGACCGCGGCAAGGTCAAGCTGTCCATGCGCGTGGTGGACCAGGCCACGGGCGAGGACATCAGCGCCACCGTCGGCCCCAAGGCCGGCGGCGGCCGCGACGGAGACCGCCCGGAACGCGGCCCGCGCCGCGATCGCGACGCAGCCGAGTAAACTCTGCTACACTTTTAACACCCCCCGGGGCTGGCAAAATCCGGCCCCGGGGCCAATCTGTTCGGTTCGTATTGAGGTTGCGCCGTCGAATGAAGGCTGTGAACGAAATCCGCATGGGCGGCGTCGACGTGCTTCCCCTCATCGAGGGCGGCAAGGGCATCGGCGTCTCGACCGGCGTCTCCAGCGGCCACTGGGCCGCCACGGGCGGCGCCGGCACCTTCAGCGCCGTCAATGCGGATTACTACGACGCCGACGGCAACCCGCTGGACCAGGTCTATCACGGCCGCACCCGGCGCGAACGCCACGAGGAGCTCATCCAGTTCGGCATTAAGGGCGGCATTGACCAGGCCCGCCGCGCCTACGACATCTCCGGCGGCAAGGGCCGCATCCACGCCAACCTCCTCTGGGAGATGGGCGGCGCCGAACGCGTGATCACCGGTGTGCTCGAAGGCGCCAGGGGCCTGATCCACGGCATCACATGCGGCGCCGGCATGCCCTACCGCCTGTCCGACATCGCCGAGCGCTTCGGCATCCACTACTACCCCATCGTCTCTTCCGGCCGGGCCTTCAACGCCTTGTGGAAGCGCGCCTACAGCAAGGCCGCCGCCCTGCTCGGCGGCGTGGTCTACGAGGACCCCTGGCTCGCCGGCGGCCATAACGGCCTCTCCAACGGCGAGGACCCCACCAGGCCCGAGGACCCCTTCCCCCGCGTCCTCGCGCTCCGCAAGCTGATGCGCACCTTCGGCCTCGACCAGGTGCCGATCATCATGGCCGGCGGCGTCTGGTGGCTCGAGGAGTGGGAGGACTGGATCGACAACCCCGACCTCGGCCCCATCGCCTTCCAGTTCGGCACCCGACCCCTCCTCACCCAGGAGAGCCCGATCAGCGACGCCTGGAAGCGCCGTCTGCTCACGCTGCACGAGGGCGACGTCTTCCTCAACAAGTTCAGCCCCACCGGCTTCTACAGCAGCGCCGTGAACAACGGCTTCATCGGCGAGCTGCGCCAGCGCGGCGAGCACCAGGTCGCCTACACCATGGAGCCCATCGGCGAACACGTCGCCGTTCTCGGCATCGGCCCCCGCAAGCGCCCGGTCTTCCTCACCCCGCATGACCTGCTGAACGCCGAACGCTGGATCGCCGCCGGCTACACCGAGGCCATGCGCACTCCGGACAACACGCTGATCTTCGTGACGCCGGAGCGCGCCCAGAAGATCATCGACGACCAGGTCTCCTGCATGGGCTGTCTCAGCGTCTGCCGCTTCAGCAACTGGAGCCAGCACGGCCCGGACTACGACAACGGCAAGAAGGCCGACCCCCGCAGCTTCTGCATCCAGAAGACCTTGCAGGAGGTCCGCCGCGACGACCAGATGCCCGAAACCATCGAGCACCAGCTCATGTTCAGCGGCCACAACGCCTACCGCTTCGCCAAGGACCCCTTCTACTCCAACGGCTTCGTCCCCACCGTGAAGCAGCTGGTCGATCGCATCGTCAGCGGTCGCTGACGGTTTACGGGTTCAGCGGCCGCTGACGGTTTACCGGTTCAGAGGCCGCTGACGGTTTACGCGTTCAGCGGCCGCTGAACCAACCGCCGTCCGCCCTCACGCGGACGGCGCACACCCCAGCGCATCGGCCAACTCGCCAATGCCGCCCACGCTGTAATCCCAGTCCGCCGCCGCCCCCAGATCCGTTCGCTGATCCGGCCCATGCTCCGCTCCCCGCAGGATGAACGCCGTCCGCAACCCGCATGCCCGCGCCGCCACCAGGTCGCCGTTATGCGCCGCGCACATCATCACCTCGCCGGGTTCAAGCCCCAGCAACGCCGCCGCCCCCAGGTAGGTCTCAGGGTCCGGCTTGTAGTGCCGGAACACCTCGGCCCCCAGCACCAGGTCCCAGGGCAGCCCGGCCCGCTTCGCCATCCCCACCAGCAGCGCCACGTTCCCGTTCGACAGCGGGCTGATCACGAACCCGGCCTTCAACCGCCGCAACCCGTCCACACTGTCCCCCCCAGGGCCGCAACCGGTGCCACCCCCGGTTCAGCCACTCCAGCGCCGCCGCATCCAGCGCCGCCCCATCCGCCCCCACCAGCCCGAACCGCGGCGCCAGCACCCGCAAAGACTCCAGGTGCAGCCCATCGAGGTTGGTCCACGCCAACTCGCCCCGCCGCACCCGATCCATGGACGGCGCATAGGCCCCCCGCCAGGCATCCACGAACCCCGGCCAGTCCACCACCAGCCCCCGCGCCGCCCCCCAGCCGGAAAACTCCTCGATCAGACTGCCCCGCCAATCCACCACGGTCCCGAACACGTCGAACAACAAGGCCCGAACCATCCCGCCCTCCTCAGTCCAGAACCTTGAACAACCCCCGCAGGAACCCGGGCGTCAAAGCCGAAAGCGGGTTCACCGAAACACCGGGGTCCCCCAGCGGCCCGCGCAGCGAATAGGTCACCGCCAGCAGCCCGCCCCCCTTCTCCGCGCTGAACAGACGCCCCAGCAACGGGATCCGCCCCAGCATCGAGTTGATGACATACACCGGCACCACCGTCCCCCGCAGGTCCACCGTCTTCCGCACCGTATCGACCCGGCCCTGCGCCGTCAGCCCCAGTGACGCACTGAACGCCTGCACATCCACCACATCCAGCACCGACCCGTTCCAGGTGAACGGCATCGACAGCGCGTTGAACGACAGCCCCGGTCCGCTCAACGCCTCCACCACCCCATAGACCGTCACCGCCTGCAGCAGCTTCCCCAGACCCGGCGCATTCCGCATCCGGAAGCTCCGCAATTCCACCGTGCCGCTCAACGGCGAGTCCGCCCGCGTGTCGTCATACGTCGCCCGCAGGCTCAACGCCCCGCCCTGCACGGAATCCACCAGGTCCATCGCCCGCAGCACCGCCCCCCCATCCGCCGCGGTCACGCTCAACGTCCGCCCCGTCCCGGCGCGCGCGATGGTCACGGCCAGCTTCTCCGCCCCGGCCGAAACCGCCTGCAACGCCACCACCCGCCCCCGCGCACTCTCCGCATGCGCCGTAAGCCCATCCAGCCCCCGGTCTTTCGCCAGCACCACCCGGTCGAACCGGACATCCGCCACCCAGGGCGCCTCATTCCCCGATGGCGGCGGCCCCCTCTGCGCCAGCAGCGCCGAGAGATCGAGCACCGTCCCCTCCAGCCGCGCCCGCACCGCCTCCCCCGCCCGGCCCGGCAGCCGCACCTCGCCCCACCCCCGCGTGCCCCCCAGCACCAGCCGGTCCAGCCGCAGCAGCAGCGGCCGGTCCCCCACCAGCTCCATCCGCCCCTCCACCGCCAGCCCCGGCGCCTGCGCCCGCACCTGGTCCACCCCCAGCACCTGCTCGCCCCGCAGCAGCAGCCGCGCCCCCGCCTCCCCCGGCACCCCGGCCGCCTTGCTCCACCCGGCGATCCCCAGCACCGCATCCCGCAGGTTGGCGCTCAACCCCAGCTCCGCCGCCCCGTCCCGCCGCTGCACATACCGCGCGGTGAACACGCCGACCCCGCCCTCGATCAACCCGCCCGTGTCGATCCCCGCCGCCGCCAGCTGCTGCGGCGTCGCCCGCGTCACCAGGCTGTCCCGCTGCACCACCTGCGCCGGGCCGCCGTTGCGGAAATCCATCTCGACCGCGATCTCCGACGCCAGCCCCGAGATCGCCGCCCGCCCCTGCGCCTTCAGGCTCTCCGACGAAGCCTCGACCTGGATCTCCCCCCGCTCCAGGTCCCGCCCCGCCACCAGCCCGCCCAGCCGCAGGTCGCCGGACTTCGCCTGCACGGTGATCTTGACGTCATCCAGGTCCAGGTCCTCGTTCAGCGGCAGGAACACGCCGATATGCCCGGTGAAACTCCCCCCCGGGTTGCGCATCGGGATCGGCTTGCGGTCCAGCAGATGCAGCGCCGGATGCTTCAGCAGCGTGATCACCTCCGCCACCGGCCCGGCCGCATCCGCCCCCAGCGTCATGAACTGGTCCTTCACGTTCAGCCCGGTGATGTGGATCGTCCCGTTCGTCAGCGGCACCACCCCCTGCCGCGCGCTCGCGATCGCGATGTCCATCACCTCCGGGCTGCGGATCCTCAGCACCGCCTGCGCATGCTCCACCGGCGCGATCGGCCGCAGCCAGTGGATCGTGGTGTCATCCCCCGCCACGCTCGCGTCGATCCTGGTCAGCACCAGGTCGTCCATCGCCGAGGACACGGTGAATGCCGCCGCGATCACCCCATCCCGCGCCGTCCCGGCCGTGATGCTCTTCACCAGCCACGGCCGCACATGCCCGCCCCACCGCTCCGGCCACAGGCGCGGGATATCGGTGAACGCCAGATGGTCCAGGCTCGCCGCCACCGTCCCGCTGAACCGCTCCCCCTCCCGCCGCACCGTGCCGCTGGCCGTCACGGTCGTGGGCCAGGCCCCGCCCGGCGCCTGCAGCACCGCCTTCAGCCGCGACAGCGCCACCGTGCTCGGCCGCCCCCAGCCCGGCACCGCCCACGAGGCATCCGCCTCCACGTTCAGGCTGTCGAACCCGATCAACGACCCGGCCAGCCGAACCCGGCCCCCGCTCGCCCGCACCTGAACCGACCCCGCCACCGGCAGCAGCCGCGCATCCAGCGTCAGGCTGACGGACCCCTGCAGCGCCGTCTCCAGCTGCCCGACCGGCCCCAGCGCGCCGCCCGCCCCCACCCCCTGCGTCTCCGCCGCACGCTGCGCCGGCCCCGTCGCGAACGGCGCCAGCACCAGTTGCACGCTCGTGCCGCCCTCCGGCCCCAGCGCCGCCTGCATCGTCACCGAGGCCGCGGCCCCGCCCACCGCCAGCCGAGCATCCGCCCGCCCCAGCAGCCCGCCCTCGGCCTGCCGGTCCAGCTCCAGCCCGCCCAGGTCCAGCCGCCACCGTCCGCCCAGCTCCCGGTCATGCAGCATCACCACGGCATCGCTCACCCGGATGTGCCGGAACTGCCGCAGCTGCTCCAGCTCGGTCCGCACCGGCCCCGCGCCGTCCGCCCGCGGCGGCCGGGCCAGCTCCGCCAGAACCTCCGTCAGGTCCGGCACGGCAGTCTCTCCCGTCTCCGCCACATCCGGCGTCCCCAAGTCCAGCCCCACCGCCCCATCCGCCGCGCGAACCAGGTGCAGCTCCACCCCACTCGCCTCGATGAACCGCGGCAGCGCCGCCCCCCGCAGCAGCAGCCCGCGCACCGACACGTTCACGGACAGCGCTGCGGCCCGCGCCAGCACCCGCTCCCCCTCCAGCACCCGAAGCTCCCGCAACGTCAGGTCCAGCCCCCGCCCGAACCCGTCGGCAAAGCCCCCCCACTCCAGCCCGGCCCCCGCGGCATGCACCCGGGTCGCGGCCCCCTCCCGGTTCAGCGCCGCCTCGATCCGCGGCAACGCCCAGCTCACGTCAACCGGCCCCTGCCCCAGCCGCCACGCCAGGGCCAGTCCGCCCACCAGCGCCAGCACCAGCAGCGCCAGCCCCAGCACCACCAGGCCCCGCACCGCCCGGCCCACCCCATGCACCAGCCGGATCAAGCGCCGCGCCCCGCGTTGACGAAAACCCGGCCCGCGGCCCACCCTGCCGCATCATGCCGACCCATCTCCCGCCTCCCGCCGCCTGGCCCGGCCCCGCAGACCCCGCCGCCGGCCGCCGCCTCCTGGAACGCTTCGCGGACCAGGGCCCCGAACCCGCCGCCCTCGCCGCCACCCCGCCCGGCGCCGCCATGCTCGCAGCCCTCGGCGGCGGCAGCCCCTATTTGTCCGATCTCGCCGTCCGCGAACACGCCTGCATCGCCGCCTTCGCCCGCTCCGGCCCAGATGCCGTGGTCGCCGAAGCCATGCAGGCCCTGGCGGCCACCCCGCCATCCGCCACCCGCGCCCAGGTGATGAAGGCCATGCGTGCCGCCAAGCGCCGGGTCAGCCTGGTCACGGCGCTGGCCGATATCGGCGGCCTCTGGCACCTGCCGCAGGTCACCGCCGCCCTGTCGGACCTGGCCGAGGCCACGCTCCGCCTCGCCACCGCCCACCTGGTTCTCGCCGCCCACCGCACCGGCGCGCTCCACCTGCCGCACCCCGAACAGCCCGAGCGCGACTGCGGCCTGATCGTCCTGGGCATGGGCAAGCTCGGCGCACGGGAACTGAACTACTCGAGCGATATCGACCTCATCCTGCTCTATGACCCCGAAGCCCACCCGGACCCCGATACGCTAGGCATCATCTCGCGGGATACCCTTGCATCCCGCGAAAAAGACGATGCGCCTTCAAGAAACCCTGAGCAGGCTTCCGTGGCTCAAGCCACGAAAGTCGGCTTGGGCGCCACCTTCACACGAATCGCGCGCGCCCTGGTCGCCATGATGGAGACCCGCGACGCCGACGGCTACGTGTTCCGCACCGATCTCCGCCTCCGCCCCGACCCGGCCGCCACGCCACCCGCCGTCGCCCTCCCGGGGGCCATCGCATATTACGAGAGCCTCGGCCAGAACTGGGAACGCGCCGCCATGACCAAGGCGCGCCCCGTCGCCGGGGACATCCCCCGCGCCGACGCCTTCCTCACCGCCATCCGCCCCTTCGTCTGGCGCCGCCACCCGGACTTCGCCGCCATCGCCGACCTCCACGCCATGAAGCGCCGCATCGACACCCACCGCGGCTTTTCCCCCGCCGGCCTCGCGGACGGGCTCCCCGGCTACGACGTGAAGCTCGGCCCCGGCGGCATCCGCGAGATCGAGTTCGCCGCCCAGACCCTCCAGCTCGTCTGGGGCGGCCGCGACCCCGGCCTGCGCGACCCCACCACCCTGGGCGCCCTCCGCCGCCTGGTCCGCACCGGCCACATGACCCGGCGCGGCGCCGCCGAACTCACCGTCGCCTACCGCCTGCTCCGCCGGGTCGAACACCGCCTGCAGATGGTTGCGGACCGCCAGACCCACACCCTGCCGGAAAAGCCCGAGGAACTCGCCCGCTTCGCCACCTTCCTCGGCTGCCCCGGCACCGAGGCCCTCGCCGCCCTCCTCGCCACCCACATGGCCCGCGTCCGCACCCGATACGCCGAGGTCTTCGCCACCGTCCCCGCCCCCGAAACCACCACCCCCTCGCTCGACCTCTCGGGCCGCGACATCCCCCCCGCCACCACCGAACGCCTGCACGCCATGGGCTTCCACAACATTGCCGGCATGGTCGCCACCCTGCGCGGCTGGCAGGCCGGCCGCCTTCGCGCCCTCCGCAGCACCCGCGCCCGCGAGCTGATGGACGCCGTGCTCCCCGCCCTCCTCGCCGCCCTCAGCGCGCAATCGGACCCCGACGCCGCCTTCGCCCGCTTCGACGCCATGCTCTCCCGCCAGCCCGCCGGCGTGCAGCTGCTCTCCATGATCCAGCGCCACCCCGGCCTCCTCGCCCGCATCGCCGCCATCCTCGGCGCCGCCCCCTCCCTGGCCGACCACCTGGCCTCCACCCCCAGCGCCCTCGAAGGCCTGCTCGCCCCGCCCCACGCCCCCGACCTGCCGCCCGCCCAGCGCCTGGCCCGGCACCTCACCGACGCCCACAGCCTGGAGGACGTGGTCGCCATCACCAGCCACATGGTCCGCGCCGAGGAGTTCCGCCTCTGCTGCGCCCAGATGGAAGGCGCCATCGACGTGAACCAGGCCGGCTTCGAACGCACCGCCCTGGCCGATGCCGCCCTCCAGGCCCTGCTCCCCGCCGTGCTGGCCGAACACACCCGCCGCTTCGGCCGCATCCGCGGCGGCGGCATGGCCGTCATCGCCCTCGGCAAGGCCGGCAGCGAGGAGATGATGGCGGGCTCCGACCTCGACCTCATGCTGCTCTACACCCACCCCCCCGGCGTCACCGAGAGCGACGGCGCCAAGCCCCTCCCCACCAGCCAGTGGTTCATCCGCGCCGCCCACGCCTTCGTCGCCGCCATGACCGCCCCGGGCGCCGAAGGCCCGCTCTACGCCGTGGACATGCGCCTCCGCCCCTCCGGCAACAAAGGCCCGGTCGCCGTCCCCCTCGCCGGCTTCGTCAAGTACCACGCCACCGAAGCCTGGACCTGGGAGCGCATGACCCTCACCCGCGCCCGCGTCGTCGCCGGCCGCCCCGCCATCCGCGCCCGCGCCGAACGCGCGATCGCCCAAGCCTTGACCAACGCCCTCGACCCCGCCCGTACCCGCTCCGACGCCATCGACATGCGCCGCCGCCTCCTGCGCGAGCTCCCCCCCGCCGGCTCCTGGGACGTCAAGATGCGCGCCGGCGGCGGCATGGAGGTCGAGTTCATCGCCCAGGTCCTGCAACTCCTGAACGGCGTCGCCCCGGGCTGCCAGAACACCGCCAGGGCCCTGCGCCACCTGGCCGGAACCGGCGCCCTCCCGGCCCGGGAGGCCGCAACCCTCATCCAGGCCGACCTGGTCTGGCGCACCGTCCAGAGCATGCGCCGCATCACCATCGGCCGCAGCGCCGCCACCCTCCCCGCACCCGCCGCCGAAGCCCTGCTGCGAACCCTGCGCGCCAGCGGCCTCGCCACCGCAAGCCTTGCCACCGCAAGCCTTGCCACACTTGACCTCACCACCCTGGATGCCACCCTGGACCACACGGCCCAGACCGTGCGCGCCATCTTCAACCAACGGATCGGACCCATCGAATGAGCCTCGCAGAGGGCGACCCCGCCCCTGACTTCACCATGGACGCCAGCGGCGCCCGCAGCGTCAGCCTCGGCGCCCTCACCGGCCGCCCCTTCGTGCTCTACTTCTACCCCCGCGCCGACACCCCCGGCTGCACCAGGGAGGCGGAAGCCTTCCAGGAAGCCCTCAAGGACCTCGGCCAGATCGGCCTCGCCATCATCGGCGTCTCCAAGGACCCGGTGAAAGCCCAGGACAAGTTCGCCGGAAAATACGGCCTCACCTTCCCCCTGGCCTCAGACCCCGAAGGCACAGTCATCGAGGCCTACGGCGCCTGGGTCGAGAAATCCATGTACGGCAAGACCTACATGGGCATCGACCGCAGCACGATCCTGGTCGACAGATCCGGAAAAGTCGCCCGCATCTGGCGCAAGGTCAAGGTCCCCGGCCACGCCGCCGAAGTCCTCAAGGCCGCCCAGGCCTTGCAATAGAAAGAAGACCAAAGCCCTCTCCCCTCCGGAGAGGGCCCGCCCCCAAACCCAGACAGCCGGCCCCCTAGGCCAGCGCCGCCTGATAAGCCAGCACCCCCGCCAGCGGCAGCACCATCAGCACCACCACCCGCCCAACCGGCCAAAGCCGAACCCCCGCCACCACAGCCACCAAGGCCAGCACCGCCGCCCCATAGGTCACCACCCGGGTGTCATCGGTCGTCAGCCGCACCACCTCATACCACACCGAAGCCACCCACAGCCCGTCCACCACCCGCCGCTGCCAACCCTCCGCAATCTGCCACCGCACCCGCCCCAGCGCCGCCAGCACCACCACCCACACCAGCGCCCGCGCCCAGGGCCAAGGGTCGTTCAGCGCCGCATCCCCCAGCTCCCAGCCGAAGAACCAGGGCGCCGCCTCCCCCGCCAGCCCACCCAGCCCATAGGCCAGCATCGTCACCCCCGGCCCGGCCCCGAACCGCGTCTGGCTCGCCCGCCGCAGAACGAACACCAGCGTCGCCGCCAGCCCCAGCAGCAGCACCTGGTCCGCGGGATGCAGCCCGTACCGCAGGTCCAGCTCCCCCAGCACCACCTTCACCGGGCTGATCCGCGTCGCCAGCCCATACCACAGGTACTCCGCCCCCAGCGTCAGCACGCCAGCCCCCGCCGTGATCAGCAGCAGCCAGGGCCAGGCCCGGTCCCGCCCCGCCGGCAACACCCGCCACAGCATCAGCCAGGCGAACACCCCCGCCGCCAGCAGGGCATGCGAGACATCCAGCTTCGATTGCAGGATGTAATGGAACAGCCCCAGCGCCGTCAGCACATAGACGGTCCGGTGCAGCCGCTTCCAAGCCCCGCCCAGATGCCGCGCCCACCCATCCGTGGACGTCACCCCCAGCACCAGCAGCCCCACCAGCACCCCGAACCCGATCGTCAGGTAGAACCGCTTGACGATCTCCATGACGATCACCCCCAGCCGCCATTGCTGGTCCATGGCATAAAGCCCCAGATGGATCAGCGCATAGATCAGCGCCGCATTCCCCATCATCCGCCGCAGCACCACTACGTTCGGCGCCGCCGCCAGCGCCTTCCACGGCGACACCACCAGCGATGCCAGCAGGATCCACACGGCATAGTAGCCGGTGCTGTGGATCGCCGCAGTCACCGGCTCCGGCCCCAGCAGGTTCAGCAGCCAGCGCGCCGCCAGATACAGCCCCGGCGCCATCAGCGCACCGAAGCTCAGCGCCCGCATCGTGTTGAACCGCCCGCGCCGGTCCGTCCACGGAACCAGCTCGGTCGCCGCCGGCAGCAGCCGCGACCAGCTCATGGCACCATTGCCGCGCCAGCAGCCGCCATCACGGCCCGCCCCGCCCCGTCACATGGCTGAACCCGGCCGGCACCTCGAACAACTCCGGCGCCACCGGCCCATAATCCACCCGCGTCGCCACCGCCATCGCCTGCGCGCCCCGCCGCACCCGCAGCATCACACCATCCGCGGTGAAGCACGTCACCACCCCCTGCCCCTGCCGGTCCTGCGTCTGCCACTCGGTGCAGGCCAGCCCGGCCACCTGGTCCACCCCCAGCCGAACATAGGCCGGGCTGCCCGGCACCGGCACCGGCGTGTCCAGCGCGGCCCGGTCCCCCTCCACCACGAAGCTCATCCGATGCGCCCGGTAATCCATGATGCTGTAAACACCGGGCGTCGGCATATCCACCCGCATCCGCTGCGCCGCCGCGCTGAACCGCGACCGCTGCTCCACCGCCTGCCCACCCGCTGGCCCACCCGCCGCCCCGGCAACCGCAATCCGGTACACCACATCCACATCCCGGCTCGGCAGCACCAGCGGCCGCTCCTGCGCAACAGCCCCGCCCCCGAGCCCAACCAGCAGCACCCCCAGCAGCACCCCCCTCACCGCCCGCGCCCCAGCAGGCTGCTGCCCAGGCTGCGAAGATCACCCAAGCCCCCGCCGGTGCCGCCCCCCGTGCTGCCCATCCCGCCCAGCAGCCCCGAAAGCCCCCCCAGCGCGATATACCCCTCCGGCACCCGGAACAGCGCATCCGGCAGCTTGCCGAAACTCACCATCGTCGCCCGGAACGTCCCCGCCTTGCCATTGAACTCCCCCTGCCCGCGCAGCGCCACCCCATCGGGCGTCAGGCACACGGTGCCGGGCCGCGACGCGCTCTCCACCTGGTACACCGTGCAGGCCATCCCGGCGACCACATCCTTCCCCGTGGCCGTCAGCCGCGCCCCCTCCAGCGTCAGCGGCTGCAGGTCGCTGGTGCGGATCGGCAACGGCAGCACCACGCGCAGCCCGGTGTCGATCGCCTGCCCGGTATGCCCACGCAGGTCGATCAGCGCCACCTGGCTCCGCCCCGAAACCTCGGCCCGCACCCGCTGCCCCACCGAATCCCACGACAGCCGCACCGGACCCGGCACCCCGCCGGGGATCAACCCGAGCGCCGGCCCCTCCACCACATACGTCACCACCACATCCCGCACCGGCTGCACCCGGACACCGGCGGCCGGCGCAGCCCCCCCGCCCAGCACGGCTCCCGCCAGCAGCAGCGCCGCCATCACCCCCCGCCCCATCACGGCGCGTGCTGCCCCGGCGTGGCCGACATGCGCTCGAAGTCCGCCGGCACCACGAAGTCGGTCTCCGCCAGCGGCTGATACCGGATGGCAAACGCCTCAACCAGGTTGCGCCGCCCCATCGGGTCCTGGCTCTGCGCCCGCAGCACGATGCCGTCGCCCGTCACGCAGACCGTGCTCCGCGCCCGCTCCAGCACGGTGTCGTACGTCGTGCACCGCTGCCCCGCCACCGTCGCCTCGCCCTTGCGCGTGAACCGCATCCGCTCGTCCAGCAGGAACAGGGACTGCGGCCCGTCAGCCCAGGGCAGGTCCAGCGCCGTCCGCTCCAGCGGCACCACGAGCATCAGCGCCTTGGTCGGCGGCACCGCCAGCATGTAGCTCTGATCCGGCAGGTCCACCCGCAACGCCGCACCCCCGCTGCGCAGCCCCACCCGGACATCGATCGGCTCGCCCGTCGCCGGGGACAGATGATACCCGACGATCGCATCCCGCGCCGGCACCAGCACCGGCCGCTCCGGCCCGGCGCCAGGAACAGGCCCCGCCGCCATCAGCAGCACGGCGGCAACAGGCGGGAACCAGCGGAACAGCGCAGTCATGGCAAAGGCTCCGGTCGATAGAGAAGCCGGAACTCCGCCTGCAACACGGCAGGGTCGGGCTCCGGAAGCCACTGCGCGGTCTGCACCACCGCACTGGCCAGCATGGCCTTATACGCATCGCGCGGCACTTCGATGGCGCCGAACTGCGCCAGGTGCCCGGTCACGAACTGGGTATCGAGCAGGCTGTATCCCCCCAGCCGCATCCGCGCCACCAGGTGCACCAGCGCCACCTTGGAGGCATCGCGCGCCACGCTGAACATGCTCTCCCCAAAGAACACCCCGCCCAGCGACACGCCGTAAAGCCCCCCCACCAGCACACCATCTCGCCAGCACTCGACGGAATGCGCATGCCCCTGCCGATGGATCTCCAGGAACAGCCGCTCGATGTCCGTGTTGATCCACGTATCCAGCCGGCCCGGCGCCGCCGCCGCACACCCGGCAATCACCGAGGCGAACGCCCGGTCCACCGTCACGCTGAACCCCCCGCCGCCCAAGGTCCGAAACAGCCGCTTCGACAGATGGAACCCATCGAGCGGCAGGATCCCCCGCTGCTCCGGGTCCAGCCAATACAGCCGCTGCCCGTCACGCGTCTCCGCCATCGGGAACAACCCGACCCGGTAGGCCCGAAGCATCAGCTCAGGCGTGACATCCACAGTCCGGCGCGACATCCCCAAACCCTAGCAGCGCCCAGCCCGGACCGCGAGGGCCTTTACCCCGCCTCGGCAGCCCCCACGAACCCCTCGAGCCAATGGATCGTATAATCCCCCGATACAAACGCCGGAGCCTCCAGGATCCGCCGGTGCAGCGGCAAGGTCGTCTTGATCCCCTGGATCGCGAACTCCCCCAGCGCCCGCCGCATCCGCGCGATCGCCTCGGGCCGGGTCGGCGCATGCACGATCAGCTTGGCCACCATGCTGTCGTAGTACGGCGGCACCACATACCCCGCATACAGCGCGCTATCCACCCGAACCCCGAGCCCCCCCGGCGCATGGAACAGGTCAACCCGCCCCGGGTCCGGCATGAACGTCTCCGGGTCCTCGGCATTGATCCGGCACTCGATCGCATGCCCGCGAAACGTCACCTGGTCCTGCGAATACCCCAGCGCCGCCCCCGCCGCGATCCGGATCTGCTCCCGCACCAGGTCCACGTCGCACACCATCTCGGTCACCGGATGCTCCACCTGCAGCCGCGTGTTCATCTCGATGAACGCGAACTGCCCATCTTGATACAGAAACTCCAGGGTCCCGGCATTCCGGTAGCCGAGCCTCCGCAGCCCCGCCGTGGCAATCGCCCCGATCGCATCCCGCTCCGCCCCGCTCAACGCCGGTGACCCGGCTTCCTCCAGCACCTTCTGGTGCCGCCGCTGCAGACTGCAGTCCCGCTCCCCGAAATGCACCACGTTGCCATGGTTGTCCGCCATGACCTGCAGCTCGATGTGCCGCGGCCGGTCCAGATACTTCTCCAGATACACCGCATCATCCCCGAACGCCGTCCGCGCCTCGGTCCGCGCCACGGTCCAGGCCTCCTCCAGCTCGTCCTCGCTCTGCGCCACCTTCATCCCGCGCCCGCCGCCCCCGGCCGCCGCCTTGATCAGCACGGGATACCCCACCCGGGCCGCCACCACCCGGGCCGCGGCCACATCCAGCAACGCCCCATCCGACCCCGGCACCAGCGGCACCCCGATCGAAGCCATCGCCGTCTTCGCCGCGATCTTGTCGCCCATCATCCGGATATGCGCGGGCGACGGCCCGATGAAGGTCATCCCATGCGCCTCCACCATCTCCGCGAACCCGGCATTCTCGCTCAGGAACCCATACCCCGGATGCACCGCATCCGCCCCCGTCACCGCCGCCGCCGAAAGCAGCGCCCGCACATTGAGGTAGCTCTCCCGCGCCGAAGGCGGCCCGATGCACACGCTCTCATCCGCCAGCCGCACATGCATCGCATCCGTGTCCGCCGTCGAATGCACCGCCACGGTGCCGATCCCCAGCTCCCGGCACGCCCGGATGATCCGGACCGCGATCTCGCCCCGGTTGGCGATCAGGACCTTGCCGAACAAGGTCAGGCGATCACGACCAGCGGCTGGCCATACTCGACCGGCTGCCCGCTCGCCACCAGGATCTGCGTCACCGTCCCCGCCTGCGGGGCCTTGATCTGGTTGAACGTCTTCATCGCCTCGATCAGCAGCAGCGTCTGCCCCGCCGTCACCGCCTGCCCCACCATCACGAACTGCGCCGCCCCCGGCTCCGCAGACAGATAAGCAATCCCCACCATCGGGCTCGGCACCGCCCCCGCCGGCGGCGGCGCCTCCCCCACAGCCGCCGCCGGAACAGCCGCAACAGCAACCGGCGCCGCCGCCACAGGCGCCGCAGCAGCGGCCGCAACCGCCCCCCGCACCAGCCGCAACGACGTCTCCCCGTCCTGCAGCTCCAGCTCCGTCAGCCCCCGCTCCTCCAGGATGGCGGCCAGGCTGCGGATGGTCTCGGCATCGAACACGATACGGCTCATGATAATCCCCGGCCCCTCTCATCCAGCTGCGCCGCAATCGCCTGGATCGCCAGCGCATACCCCTGCACCCCCAACCCCGCAATCACGCCCGTCGCCGCCTTCGAGATGTAAGAGTGCTGCCGGAACTCCTCCCGGCGATGGATATTGGTGACATGCACCTCGACGATCGGCATCTCCAGCACCAGCATCGCATCCATGATGGCAATGCTGGTCGTGGTGTAACCCGCCGGGTTGATCACCAGCCCCGCCGCACGGGTCCGGCAATCCTGCACCCAGCCCACCAGCTCGCCCTCGGTGTTGCTCTGCCGGAAATCGATGGCGAGGTCCAACCCCTCCGCCGTCTCGATGCAAAGCTGCTCCACGTCATCCAGCGTGGCCCGGCCATACAACGCCGGCTGCCGCAACCCAAGCATGTTCAGGTTCGGCCCGTTCAGAACCACGATCAAGGGCAACGAAGGAGACATGCGGCGCCGTAGCATGCGCCCGCAACCGCCGCAAACCCCAACCCCGCCTACCCCTCCCCGCCTCGCCGCGAATGCGCTAAACCACCGCCATGCTGAACATCCAGACCTTCGACGCCCGCGCCGGCGGCAACGTCCTCTACAAGGCCCTCGCCCACCCCCTCGCCGCAGAAGCAACGGCCCGCCTCGCCGCCCGCCTCCACGCCGCAGGCCCCCTCGCCGTCTACGACCCCGACGGCGTCGCCGAAGCCCTCTGGGCCCTCAACCCCGCCATGCCCCCGCCCGCCGAGATCTACGTGCACGACACCCTGCAGCTCGGCACCCGCCGCACCGGCCTCCCCACCCGCCCCCTCGCCGCCCTGCCCGGCTCCCCCTGCCGAACCCTCCTCATCACCAGCTTCGACGCCGCCCGCACCGCCGCCCGCATCGCCCCCCAGGTCCCCCCGGGCATGACCGTCCTCACGCTGGACGAAGCCCGCCTCCCCCCCGCCATGCTCACCAACCCGGCCAAATACCTGGACCGCGTCAACTTCGCCACCAACTACGCCTTCTTCCGCGACACCGGCCCCGGCTTGACCGACCAACCCGGAGGCACCGGCCTCCACACCCGCCTCGTCACCGCCAACTACTGGTCCAACTACGGCGCCGGCCCCGTCCGCCTCTGGCTCCGCCTGTTCAATCACCAGGGCAGCATCCTCCACCAATGGGAACACCAAGTCCCCCCCGGCGCCGCCGGCCTCGCCATCGACAGCGCCGAGATCCGCGCCCAATTCGCCCTCCCCGCCTTCGAGGGCCAGCTCTTCATCCACGCCATCGGCGCCGCCGGCCACGACGTAGTCAAATACGCGCTGGACACCTACGGCACCGGCACCGAACGCAGCCTCTCCTGCACCCACGACGCCAACGCCTGGCCCAGCGACCGCTACGCCGGCCTCCCCGCCCCCCGGCCCGGCGAAACCATAACCCTCTGGCTCCAGAACAGCCACGCCGCCCCCATCCCCCCGGGCGCCGTAACACTCGACCGCATGGGCGCCGAAACCCCCATCGCCCTCACCCGCGAAATCCCCCCCTACGCCAGCCTCAGGCTCGACGTCGCAACCCTCCTCCCCACCCTCGCCTGGCCCGGCCAGATCGAGGTCCGCACCGGCCGCCATGTCGTCCGCCCCCGCTACGAGATCACCCGGGCCGGCCGAACCCGCATCGCCCACCTCAACGTCGAACGCGCAGACCTCCGGCCAGACCCCGGCATCCCCACCCTCTCCCCCCTGCTGGGCCGCGGCTACCTCCTCCCCTTCCCCATCCTCCCGCGCGACCGCTTCCGCAGCATCGTCCTCCCCACCCCCATGGCCGAACACCAGTCAAACCTCCCCCTCCGCCTCGACGTCTTCGCCTCGGACGGCACCCCCATCGCCCAGCGCTTCCTCGGCAACCTCCCCCGCAACCACAGCCTCGCCGTGGACCTCGCCGACTTCGACGTCGAACAGGGCCACGCCGAACTCACCTACGATTTCCTGGACGGCGGCGAAGCCGACGGCTGGCTCCACTGCCTGGTCCGCTACGAGGACCGCCACGGCCCCCACGCCGCCGAAAGCAGCTTCGGCGCCCACATCTACAACACCGCAATGACCTACCGCGACGAACCCCAATCCTACGCCGGCCCACCCCCCGGCCTCACCACCCGCCTGTTCCTGAAGCTGGGAATGGGAACCCGGCACAGCTTCGCCCACCTGATCTACCCCACCTCGAACACCTGGCACCCCCAAAGCACCACCACCCTCATCCTGCACGACAGCACCGGCCACCCCATCGCCGAACACCCCCTTACCATCCCCGCCTCCGGCAGCACCCTGGTCCAGCCCCACCTGATCTTCGACGAAGCCCGGATCCAACAAGCCGGCCCCACCGGCTACGTCATAATCCGAGACCCTACCTGCCGCCTCTTCGGCTACCACGGCCTCATGGACGACACGGCAGAGGGTGAAGGCGCCTTCTCGCTGGACCATATGTTTGGTTTCTAACTGCTCATCGAGGCCACTTCAAACACAACAGTCCATGTCTAACCCAGCAACGGTTTGCCTTTGCGGCCGAACGGTGCCTGACTTAAATCTCAGGCACCTTCGCCACCTGCTAGGTCCATATTAAATATATGAAAGACGAAATAACCTCTAATTACATTAAGATCTTGATTGCTTCCATAAATAATTTATGTGATTCTGAAATAGAATTTTAGGCCGGCTTTTTACTCTTAGTGTTTTTCTTTTTAATTTTATCTAAATCATCCAATGCCATACTGATCGTTGTTTCCGGTTTTGGAAAGGCTCTCTGTAGCATTTCCATAAATTGGGCCCAATTACTGGAAAGCTTCATAACAACCACAACACCATCTAAGTGAGACTTAAGCTCTGGAATTCCGTGACCTGACGTCAGAAATCCCGTCAGATGATGCTTGAGGCGACCCTTGTGATCGCGACCAGCATAATCATGGAGTTGCTTCTTTAATCCAGGACCTATACGGTCATAAACAATATCGTTAGTCCAATGACCAACAACTCCAGGTCGTTTCGTGGAGTTTGGATCAAAATTCCACTCATTTAACTCAAAGATTCTTTTATAATACTCTAGAGGAAACTGTTTCTTCCAAGGTTGAAGCTCTTTCACTAGCCACTTATCGATAATTTTTTCTATGGCATCTTTGGCTCGTACATACTGATAACCAGTCGCTTCGTCCACTGCCGAAATAACCCCTGCCAAGGACCAAGCTGCAATAAGCTGCTCACATCGTTCAGCGATGTGGGCTTGTCGCTGAAACAGTTTGCCGTCTCGACGAACTGCAAGGATGGCCAAGCATACCCCATGCAGCGCCTCGGCGTCGTAGCCAAAAGCGACTAAGCCGTTTGGCATTTGGAAGCGCACCGGATCAGTCATGGCTGACAATAGTTCGGTGGAGACGAAGGGCTTTATACGTTCTCCGCTAATCAAAGTGGTAAGTCTATCACCACCTCCTGCAGCACCACCCCGCTTGATATCTAGAGCACCAATGATGCCTCTTTGAGAAAAGACCCGACGTTCACCTTCAATGACGTAACAGGGAATTTCAAGGTTGAGGGAGGCTATCCGCATAGGCCGCTCGGCGGAGCCACACAGCACCTTTGGTAAACCATTAACGTCCACAGGTTTGCTCCATCGTGCAGCGGCTGCGGTTTTAGCAATTTCTACTCGTCGTTCCGGATCAAGACGCTCACGCCGGGCTTTGCCCCCCTTCGACTGCGGTGACTCTTCATCGCCAAAAAGGTCTGCCATTTCTGCCATTCATGCTTGCACAAATGCTTGCTAAATGAGCCCAGAAGAATCAGCAAGCACTAAATTCTATGCTTGCTGATTTCTGGCACCCACAAGGCGGAAATCGCAGCACATTCCGCCACCACACCCCCAACCCCAAAACCCCTTGACCTCCACCCACAAGAAAATATACCTATCCCTCCATGCACCCCCGCCCAACCCGCCCCGACCCGGCAGAAGACCCCACCCCCTACTACCGAGAGATCCTCCACGACCTGATCGAACTCGGCACCGAAATCGCCCGCCACACCCATCGCCAAGCCCTGGCCGCCGAAGGCGCCGAAACCGGCGACCACATCCTGGCCTTCGACCGCGTCGCCAGAACCATCCGCCGCACCATCCTCCTCGCCCAGCGCATCGAGGACGAAGCCCCGGTTCGCAAGCAATCCGCCGCCCGCCGCCGCATCATCCGCGCGGTCGAGGACGCGATCGAGCGCACCCCGAAATCCACCGACAAACCCATCCTCCACAACGAACTCCAGGAACGCCTCGAAGCGCCGGAATTCGCCGACGACATCACCGCCACCCCCATCGCGGAAATCATCGCCGACCTCTGCCGGGACCTCGGCATCGCCGCCCTCCCCGGCACCAAACCCTGGAAGCGCCGAACCCCGGCCGACATCCAGCTCCTCCACCGCCGCGCCACCCCACCCCAGCCACACCGGCACACCCAGGCCAAATCACCCCGCCGCCACAGCGGTTGACGCAACCCCGCCATCCCCCACACCCTGCGCCAAGCCGCCCACAGCGGCGCGAAACGGGGAAACACCAATGTTCGACCTGCCAAAGACGAGCGCGAACTACGCGCCCCTCAGCCCCATCAGCTTCCTGAAACGCACCGCCGCCACCTTCCCCGGTCGCGCGGCCATCATCCATGGAACCCACCGCCAGACCTGGGGCGAAACCGGCACCCGCTGCCGCCGCCTCGCCTCGGCCCTGTCCCGCGCCGGCATCGCCCGGGGCGACACGGTCGCCATCATCGCCCCCAACACCCCCGCCATGGTCGAGGCCCACTTCGCCATCCCCATGGCCGGCGCCGTCCTCAACGCCATCAACACCAGGCTCGACGCCGCCACCATCGCCTTCATCCTCGACCACGGCGAGGCCCGCCTCCTCCTGGTGGACCGCGAGTTCGCCCCCCTGATCACCGAAGCCCTCCCCCTGCAGAAATCCCCGAACCCCATCGTCATCGACGTGGCCGACCCCCTGGCCCCACCCAACGCCCCCTGCGGCACCACGGACTACGAAGCCTTCCTCGAAACCGGAGACCCGGCCTTCGAGCCCGAACTCCCCCCCGACGAATGGGACGCCATCGCGCTGAACTACACCAGCGGCACCACCGGCAACCCCAAGGGCGTGGTCTACCACCACCGCGGCGCCTACCTCGGCGCGGTTGGCAACGCCCTCACCTGGGGCATGCCGCAACACCCGGTCTATCTCTGGACGCTGCCGATGTTCCACTGCAACGGCTGGACCTTCCCCTGGACCATCGCCGCCATGGCCGGCACCAACGTCTGCCTGCGCCGGGTCGAAGCGGCGGCGATCCTGCACGAGATCGCGGAAAACCACGTCACCCACCTCTGCGCCGCCCCCATCATCCTGGGCATGGTGCTGAACTCGAAGGGCGTGCAGCCCCTGGCCAACCCGGTGAAGGTCATGACCGCCGGCGCCGCCCCACCCGCCGCCGTGCTCGAAGGCATGGGCCGCCTGGGCTTCGACATCACCCACGTCTACGGCCTCACCGAAACCTACGGCCCCATCACCGTCTGCGCCTGGAACGACGAATGGGACGCCCTCCCCGAGCCCGAGCGCGCCGCCGTCCTGGCCCGGCAAGGCGTCAACTACCCCGTCCAGGAAGCCCTGATGGTCGCAGACCCCGCCACCATGCAGCCAGTCCCGCAGGACGGCACCACGATGGGCGAGATCATGATGCGCGGCAACGTCACCATGAAAGGCTACCTGAAGAACCCGAAGGCCACGGAAGAAGCCTTCGCCGGCGGCTGGTTCCACACCGGAGACCTCGCGGTCTGGCACCAGAACGGCTACGCCGAAATCCGCGACCGCGCCAAGGACATCATCATCTCCGGCGGCGAGAACATCTCCACCATCGAGCTGGAAGACGTCCTCTACCGCCACCCCGCCGTCATGGAAGCCGCCGTGGTGGCAAGGCCCGACGAAACCTGGGGCGAGACCCCCTGCGCCTTCATCACCCTGAAGCCGGACACGGACGCCACCGCCAAGGAGATCATCGATTTCTGCCGAACCCGGATGGCCCGCTTCAAGATCCCCCGCACGGTGGTCTTCGGCCCCCTGCCCAAGACCAGCACCGGCAAGATGCAGAAGTTCATCCTGCGGGACCGCGCCCGTGCCATCCCACCAGACTGAGCCCGCCTCAGTATCCCCGCAAAGGATCATACAGGTTCGGCGGAACCTCGCCCCGCTCGAACGCGGCGATAGCCTCCGAAACATACCGCACCCGCGCCACCCGGGAGGCCATGGAAGCGATATGCGGCGTGACGATGATCCGCGGATGCCCCCAGGCCGGATGCTCCGCCGGCAAAGGCTCCTGATCGAACACATCCAGGAACGCCCCGGAAAGCTGCCCCTCATCCAGGGCCGCCACCAGGTCATCCATCACCACATGCCCACCCCGCCCGGCATTCACCACCCCGGCCCCCCGCGGCAGCCTGGCGATGGTCTCGGCCCGGATGGCCCCCCGCGTCTCCGGCGTATCCGGCAACAGACACACCAGCAGGTCCGTCCGCACCAGGAACGCATCCCGCTCGCCATCCCCCGCGAAACACTCGACCCCCGGCAACGTCTTGGCGGAACGCGACCACCCCGCCACCTGGAACCCCAGCCCCTTCAGCATCGCGGCCGCGGCAGCTCCCAGGTTGCCGAGCCCCATCACGCCCACCCGCGTGTCCCGCGCCGTCCGCGCCACCTCGAAGTTGTCCCACCGCCGCGCCTGCTGCCCCACCATCACCCGCGGCATGTCCCGCAACAGCGACAGCGCGCCGAGACAGACGTACTCCCCCATCTTCTGCGCGGTCTCATCCCCGCCCATGCGCACGATCCCCACATGGGCGGGCCACGCCGGGTCCCGCGTGATATGGTCCACCCCCGCCCCGCTGCTCAGGATCAGCCGCAGGTTCGGCAGCGTGGCCAGGAACCCCGGCTTGGGCGTCCATACGAACACATAGCCCACATCCGCCGCCACCACCGCCGGATCATCGATCCAGCGCACCTCCAGGTGCGGCGCCTGCTCGGCAAACAGCGTCCGCCAGCTCTCCACCATCGCGCGCCCACCCGAATTGACCAGCAGGATCATCCGACGCCCCGTTTCCGTCATGCCGGGCAATGGTGCGGGACAGTCCCCGGGGTGTCGAGATGACGCATCGCACAATGAACCAGGCCATCGCCGAAGCCTACGCCGCCCTGCAGGCCGGAGACTTCGCCAAAGCCCGCGACGCCACGGCCGCCCACATCGCCAACCCCCAGGCCCGGCTCCTCCACGCCCTGGGCCAGGCCGGTCACGACGCCCGTCCAGACGCCGCCGCCACCCTGGACGCCATCGCCCGGGCCAACCCGGCCGCCCGCCACCCGGTGCTGGACCTGGTTGACCTGCTGCACTGCGCCGGCCGCTCGAACGAAACCCCGGTCCACCTCCGCGCCGCCCTCACCCACCGGCCCAACGACCCCGCCCTGCTCGCGATGCTGGGCGCCGCCGAGTCCCGGCACGGCAACATCGCAGCAGCCGTGACGGTGTTCCACCAGGTGACGGAACTCACGCCGGACGATGCAGCCGCATGGTCGAACCTGGGCAAGGCAGAAGCGGCCCAGGGCGCGTTCACAGCGGCCGAACAAGCCTTCGCCCGGGCCGCACGCCTGGCACCCGGCAGCGCGCAGCTCCGCCTCAACCACGCCATAGCCCGGCTGAAATCCGGCCGCCTGGCGGAGGGCTGGCCCCTCTTCCGCGCCCGCCACGCCCTGCCCGGCCGGGCACCGCCCCCACCAGGCCCCGAATTGCGAACCCTGGACGGCCTCGCGAACCGGACCGTGCTGCTGCTGCACGACGAAGGCTTCGGCGACACCATCCAGTTCATCCGCTACGCCCCCCTGCTGACCGAACGCGGCGCCCGCGTGGTGGTGCACGCCCCCCCGCCCCTGCACCGCCTGCTCGCCGGCAACGGCATTGAACTCGCCACCCCAGCCACACGCCCCGACGCATGGTGCCGCATCCCGGACCTCCCCGCCCTGTTCGGCACCACCCTGGAAAACGTCCCGGCACGCCTTCCCTACCTCACCCCCAGCCCGGCCCTCATCACCCACTGGTCCCGGCACCTGCCCCCGAAACGCCCGGCCACCCGCCAGATCGGCCTCGCCTGGGCCGGCGCCGCCCGCACCCACGACCCGGCCGCCCAGGCCACGGACCGCATCCGCAGCATCCCCCCCGCCCGCCTCGCCCCGCTCTGGACCACGCGGCACGTCACCTGGGTCAGCCTGCAGCACGGCGCCACACCCCCCGAAGGCATGTCCAACCCGATGCCCGCGGTGCAGGACTTCGCAGACACCGCCGCCATCATCGCCAACCTCGACCTGGTCATCAGCGTCGACACCGCCGTCGCGCACCTGGCCGGCGCCATGGGCCGGCCGGTCCTGCTGCTCGACCGCCACGACAACTGCTGGCGCTGGCTCAGCGGCCGCGCCGACAGCCCCTGGTATCCCGGCGTCCTCACCATCATCCGCCAGCAACACCCCGGCGACTGGACCGGCGTGCTGCACACCGCGCAAAAGATGCTAGAATGCCACTCATGAACAACTGGAACATCAAGCGCCCCGCCGATCTCACGCTCGTGCCCTGGCGCAACGGCCTCGGCACCACGCGGGACATCATCACCACGCTGGATGGAGAGGGCGCCCTGCGCTGGCAGGTCAGCATCGCCACCCTGCTGCACGATGCCGCCTTCTCCCACTTCCCGCACTGCGACCGCGTCTTCACCCCCATCGCCGGCAGCCCGCCGCCCGAACTCGCCTTCGAGGGCGGCGCCTTCACCCCCTGTCCGCTGCTGATCCCCAAGCCCTTCTCGGGAGAGATCCCGACCCTCTCCCGCATCCCCGCCCCCGGCCAGGCCTTCAACGCCGTGGCAGACCGCCGCTTTCACACGATGCAGGTCACGGTCCTGCGACTCGCCCCGGGCACCCCGATCGAGGTGCCAGCCGCACCCCACAGCGTCCTCTACTGCCACCAGGGTGCTATCAAGCTGGGCCCGGACCAGCTCTCCCCCGGCGACAGCGCCATCGGACCCGGCCCAACCCCCACCGCGGCCGAAACCACCATCGCCATCCTGGTCGCGGTCCTGCCTGCCTAGAGCCCATCCGGATCAGGTCGGCTCAACTTGATCCGCCAGACGCCCTCATCGGCCGGTTCATCTTGAACCGGGCGTGGTCTAGACCGCCGTATACCCCCCATCCACCAGCAGATCCGACCCGGTCACGAAGCTCGAGGCGTCGCTCGCCAGGAACAGGGCCGCCGCCGCGATTTCCGAAGGCTGCCCCAGCCGCCCGATCGGATGCGACGGCCCGGCTGCCAGCCGCGCCGCCGCCATCGTGCCATGCCGGAACACCATCCGCCCCGTCTCCACCGCCCCCGGTGACAGCGCGTTCACGCGGATCCCCTGCAACGCATGGTCCAGCGCCATCGCCTTGGCCAGCTGGATCAGCGCCCCCTTCGCCGCGCAATACGCCGGCCGCCCTGGCGCCCCGACCCGGCCCATCTGCGACGCGATATGGATGATCGACCCCCGCCCGGCACCAATCATGCCCGGCAGCACCGCCCGGCTCATCAGATACGCCCCGGTCACCTGCACCGCGAACACCTGGGTCCAGTCCGCCGGCGCCAGCTCAACCACGCTGCCCACCGGGTCATACGGCGCAGCCCCGTTCACCAGCACATCGACCGCCCCCCACTGCTCCACCACGCGGCCCACCGCCGCCAGCGTCTGCGCCTCGTCACTGACATCGGCCGCCAGCGCCAGCGCCGCGCTCCCCGCCGCCTCGATCCCGAGCGCCACCGCCGCCGGCGCCACCAGGTCCAGACAGGCGACGCGGGCGCCGGCCCGCGCAAAGGCCTCCGCAATGGCGCACCCGATCCCGCCCGCAGCCCCCGTCACCACCGCAACCCGGCCGTCCAGTTCCATCATGTCATCCGCTCCCGGCGTCCAACGCGGCACCGTCCCTTGCGTCACCCTAACTCCCGCCCCGCGCTGGCCCAAAGACCGGTCCACGGAAACGCTGGCATGCTGCGCTTCATCCCCGAAGGCAACCTGGAGCATCTTCTACACCGGCTGGGAAAGCCTCGACCTGGACGACCCGGCTGCCCACGACCCGCTCATGGCAACGGGGCCGCCGCCCGGAAGAAAGCCACCGACGCCCTGCAGCTCGCAGCCTTGACGGCGGTGCCCTGCATCCCGCTCGGCCAGGTTCTCCAATCCAGGAAAGCCTGGCCACCACGCCACACCGGAGGCATCCCCCCTGGCGCCTCCCCCGCCCTCCGCTACACTCCCACCATGAACCAGCGCGATCCCTACTCCGTGGCCGGCGCCACGCTTCCGGTCGAGGAGCGGACGTCCCTGCTGGTGGTGGGGGCCGGGCCGGCGGGCCTCGCCGCAGCCATCGCCGCCGCCACGGCGGGCACTGCCACCGTGCTGGTGGACGAGAACCCCATCCCCGCCGCCACAATGGGCGACGACGTGCCCCATTTCTACGGCAACCGCATGACCGGTGCCGTCCGCAACCCCGGCGCCATGATGGAAGCCTTCATCGCCAGCGACCCGGCCATCGCCGAAGCCTTCGACGCCGGCGTGGACCTCCGCCTCGGCACCATCTGCTGGGGCCTCTACACCAACGGCCCCAGCGTCGGCTGGATGCCCGGTCCCGTCGCCGGCCTTGCCGACGGCACCCGCTCCTGGCTGCTGGGCGCCGGCCGCATCATCGTCGCCACCGGCCGCCGCGACATGGGCCTGGCCTTCGACGGCTGGGAACAGCCCGGCGTCATGGGCATGGAAGCCGCGGTCCGCCTCGCCACCCGATACCGCGCGCTGGACGTGCGCCGGGCCGTGGTGCTGGGCACCACGGCAGAAGCCATTGACGGCGCCAGACTGCTCGCCGCCACCGGGGTCGAGATCGTCGCCCTGGTCGAGCAAGGCCCCACCCCCTTGGCCGCCACCACCCTGCCCGTGCTGTGCAACGCCAGCATCCGCCGCGCCGAAGGCGGCCCGGACGGCGTCACGGCCCTCCTGCTCGGCACTCCCGCAGGCCCGGTGCGGCTGGCCTGCGACACCGTCATCCTCGCCATCGGCACCGTCCCGCTGATCGAGCTTCTGGACAGCGCCCAGTGCGCCACCGCCTTCGACCCGGCCCGCGGCGGCCCCGTCCCCCTGCTGGACGCCACCCAGCGCACCACCAACCCGGCTATCGCCGCCGCCGGCGACTGCGCCGGCATCTGGCCCGCCAAAAGCCTCGACCCCGGGATCGCCCGCGCCGAAGGCCGCCGCGCCGCCCTGGAACAGGCGACCACCCAGCCACCCCCAGCCGCATCGCACGACATCGGTGCCTACCGCCTCGCCTGGGTCCGGTCCGCGACCCTGGCCGCGGAAACCGAGCCGCACGTCTGCCAGTGCGAGTCCGTCACCGCCCGCGAGATCCTCGAGGTGCGTCCCCCCCGCTACCTCAACGCTGCGGACAACCCGCAGCGCAACGCCCGCGACCTGGTCAGCCTGCTCGGCACCGCCCCCGGCCCCGACCAGGTGAAACGCCTGACCCGCGCCGGCATGGGCTTGTGCCAGGGCCGCCGCTGCCGCGAGCAGGTGGCCGCCCTGGTGGCGCTGGGCACCGGCGTGCCGCTGGATGCGGTGCCGCTCGCGACCCACCGCGCCCCCGTGCGGCCCTTGCCGATCGGCATCGCCGGTCCCACCGGGGAGGATCCCGGGATCGCCGCGCACTGGGACGTCTGGTTCGGCATGAAATCACAGTACCAGTCCTTCTGGGACCTGCCGGAGCACTATATTGCCGCATCCCGCGACGCCGGGGAACGAGGCATCGAATGAGCCCGCACGGCGCCAACATCCCCAGCGCCCACGGCGCCACCACCAACAGCGCCCACGGCGCTACCGTGATCGTCATCGGCGGCGGCGCCACCGGCCTCTCCGCCGCCTGGTGGCTGGCCCGCAGCGGCGTCGACGTCCTGGTGCTGGACAAAGGCCCGGTCGCCTGGGAAGCCTCGGGCCGCAACGGCGGCGGCTGCGCCCACCACTTCAGCCCGCTCTTCGTCGAGGAGCAGCGCCTCTGGCCGCTTATGGACGAGATGCTCGGCTACCCCACGGAATACCAGCGCCAGCGCATCCGCGTCTCGCGCACGCCGGAGCAGTTCGCCTCCTATCAACTCGGCCCGGCCAACGCCAGGCGCCAGGGCTTCGAAACCGAGGTTCTGGACCCCAAGCAGCTGGCGGGACTGGTGCCGCTCGTAGGTCCGGACTGCTACGCCGGCAGCCTGTATCACTGGGGCGGCCACGCCAACCCGCACCGCACGGTGCAGGCCTACGCCTGGGCCCTGCAGGACCTCGGCGGCCGCGTGATGCAGAACACCACGGTCCACGGCTTCGAGACCAGGGCCGGCCGCGTCACCGGCGTGGTGACGGACCAGGGCACGCTCGGCTGCGACACGCTGCTGATCGCCGCCGGGCCACAGACCCGGATGCTGGCGCAGATGCTGGGCAGCGACGTGCCCATGGTCCCGGCCCGGGCCGAGATGATCGTCACGGAGCCCCTGCCCCTCATGCGCTTCGGCGGCGTGGACGGCAACGGCCTCTATGGCCGCCAGACCCTGCGCGGCAACCTCGCCTATGGCGGCGGCCCTCACGAATGGCTGGATGTCTCGACCGCCGCCGCCCCGCCCCGCTCCAGCACACCGCTGATGCAGAGCATGGCGGCCCGGCTGGCGCAGATGTTCCCGCTGGCCGCCCATGCCCGGGTGATCCGCAGCTGGGGCGGCATCATCGAGAACACCCCGGATGGCCGCCCGGTGATCGACTGGCTGCCCACCGCGGCCAACGCCATGGTCGCCACCTTCTCCAGCATCGGCTTCGGCCTCTCCCCCGCCAGCGGCCACGCGATCCGCGACCTGATCCTCGACGGCGCCTGCAGCTTCGCCGACATCTCCTCCTTCCGCCTGAGCCGGTTCGACCGGCTGGAACCCGACTGGGTGGAGCGCCAAGGCTGGCAGCCCGGCTAACAGCCCGGCTGAGACATACGGTTTCTGTTGCACCCGCCCATCCCGGCTTGCTTCGCTGCACGCCATGAAGCGCCGCACCCTGCTCGCCGCCGCCGCCGCACTCGCAGCCCCGGCCAAAGCTCAACCGGCACCGGTTGACCTGCTGCTCGTGCTCGCCGTGGACATCAGCCGCTCCATCGTGGAAAGCGACGCCCGGCTGCAGCGGGACGGCTACCGCGCCGCCTTCCAGGACCCGGAGGTGCAGGCCGCCATCCGCGGCGGTCCCATCGGCGCCATCGCCGTGGCCTACGTGGAATGGGCGGCCTTCGACCGGCAGGAGCTGCTGCTCCCCTGGACCCGCATCGCCGCCCTGCCCGACGCACACGCCTGGGGCGACGCGCTGGCGGCCAAACCCTGGTCGAGCATCAGCTGGACCAGCCTCTCCGGCGCGCTCCGCTTCAGCGGCGAGACCCTGCAATCCGCCCCCTTCGAAGGCACCCGCAAGGTGATCGACGTCTCCGGTGACGGCGTGAACAACAACGGCCCGCCCGCGGAACGCTACCGCGACGCCCTGGTGGAGTCCGGCATCACCATCAACGGCCTGCCCATCATCAACGACCGCCCCCGCTGGGGCCGCCCGAACGGCGCCGAACTGGTGCCCTACTATCGCGACTCCGTGGCCGGCGGCGCCGGCAGCTTCGTCATCGTCGCCGACGGCTTCGACACCTTCGCCGCCGCCATCAGGCGCAAGCTGATCCAGGAAATCGCCTGACGCCCGACCGAACGCCTCAGCGCCGCCGCCACGTCACGGTGGAGCCCACGGCATAGTTCCAAACCAGGCTCATCGCGGCACCCACCAGCCCCGCCAGCCACCAGGTCTGCCGCCCCGCATCCACCATCAGCAGCGCCACGTTCAGGTTCGCCAGGGCACCCAGCCCACAGGCCAAGGTGAACACCACCACCCCCCGCACCGCCCGCCAGCCCTTCAGCCGCCGATCCCGGAAGGTAAGATGGTTGTTCAGCACGAAGTTGCCCTGGATGGCGCAGAACGTCGCCACCCCCTGCGCCACCTCGAACCCCAGCCCGGCCTGCAACCCCAGCCGCAGCACCACCAGGTGCGCCACCACCCCCAACAGCCCGATCACCGCGAACACGATGAACCGCACCGGCACCAGCCCGCCCGTCATCTTGTCCAGCAGCAACAGCACGAAATCGAACAGCACCCCGGTGTCGAGCTTGCTCACCCCGGCCGTGCGGGTGCGGAACTGGAACGGCAGCTCGCGGATGCGCGGCGGCGACGGCAACGACGCGAGCACGTCCAGCAGGATCTTGAATCCCACCGCCGAGACCCGCGGCATCGCCTGCTCCAGCACGGCGCGCGGCAACATGAAGAAGCCGCTCATCGGATCCGCCAGCTCGGCCCGCACCACGCTGCGGCTCAACCAGGTCGCGATGCCGGACATCCGCGCCCGCCCCGCGCTCCACGCCCCCAGGCCCCCGCCCGCGACATAGCGGCTCCCCACGACCACATCGACTGGTTCCGACCTCAGCACCGCCAGCATCGGCACCAGCAGCGTCTCGTCATGCTGCAGATCGCCGTCCATCGCCGCGATATACGGCGACAGGCTCGCCTCCGCACCCTCGATGAACGCCGAAGCCAGGCCGCGCCGGTCCCGCCGGTGCACCAGTCGAACCCGCGTGTCACCCTCACCCAGCCCCGCGATCACGGCCCGCGTGCCGTCCGTCGAGTGATCGTCGACGAACACCACTTCCCAGGTGATCTCCCGCAACGTCCACCGCAGCCGCTCCACCAGCGCCGCGACATTGCCTGCCTCGTTCAGCACCGGAACGACGACGCACAGCTCCGGTGCCGTCAGGGCCCGGCTGTCATCCGGCAATCGACTGAGCGCGTTCGGATCAACTTGGCTCAACTTGATCCGCCAGACGGCCTCATCGGCGACATCTAGGCCATGTCCGGTTCGTCTTGAACCGGACGTGGTCTAGGCTGCGACCGCGGCGGTGGGGTCCAGGCGATAGCCGCCGCCCTCCGTCACCAGCAGCCGCGCATTGCCGGGATCAGGTTCAATCTTCTGACGCAGCCGGTAGATATGCGTCTCCAGCGTGTGCGTCGTCACGTTGGCGTTGTAGCCCCACACCTCGTTCAGCAGCACCTGGCGCGCCACCGGCCGGGTTCCGGCGCGATACAGGAACTTCAGGATCGCGGCCTCCTTCTCCGTCAACCGGATGCGCCGGTTCTTGATCGGCTCCTGCAGCAGCTTGGCGCTGGGCCGGAAAGTGTATGGCCCGATGGTGAACACAGCGTCCTCGCTGTTCTCGAAGATGCGAAGCTGGGCGCGCAGCCGGGCCAGCAGCTCGGCAAGGCGGAACGGCTTGGCGATGTAGTCGTTGGCCCCCGCATCCAGCCCGCGCACCACATCCGCCTCGTCGTCCGATCCCGTCAGCATGATGATCGGCATCCGCAACCCGGCCTTCCGCAGGCTGGCGCACAGGTCCCGGCCATCACCATCCGGCAAGCCCACATCCAGGATCAGCGCGTCGAACCGCGCATCCTGGGCCGTGACCATCGCCTCGGCCTCGCTGATCGTCGAAGCCTGGGTCGCAGCGAACTCCCCATCGACCTCAAGCTGCTCGACCAGGGTCTCGCGCAGCGTTGCATCATCGTCGACGATCAGGATGGGACGTTCGACCGACATTCGGCACCTATTGATGAAGCGAACCCCGCTTGCGGGATTGCGCGATGATGTGAGCCTGTCCACCTGAGCGAGCGAAATCCAGCTTCCTGTCGGCGACAACGCACCGCCCTCGAGTCACACACAATCGCGAGCACACACAAAGTCGTGAGCATCTGCCACATGGCAGCCGGCTCGCCAGCACCCGTCCGCTTTGCACTCATCCGGCACGCGGCGCATAACGGTGGAGCATGCCGCCCGACCTGCCACAGATGCCGCTCGACTCTGACCCCGCTCCCGCTCTGCACCATCCGGATGCGGATACGCTGCGGCTGCGCGCCGTGCATCGTGCGGCGGCCGACCTGCGCCGCGGCACCCCGGTGCTGCTGGACAGCACCCCGGTGCTGCTGGACAGCACCCCGGTGCTGCTGGACGGCGTCGCGGTGCTGGCGGCCGAAACGGCCGGCGCCTCCGGCATCGCCGACCTGGCCGCCCTCGCCTCCGGCCCGCCAGCCCTGGTGCTGAGCCCCGTCAGGGCGGCATCCCTGCTGCGCCGCCCCGTCGATCCGTCCACACCCGCCATCGCGCTGCAAACCGGCCGGCTGTTCGACCCCTCGCTCCTGCTGGGCCTTGCCGACCCCACCGCCGCGCAGCTGCTGCAGGACCCGCTGACCGTGGTGCCGCTGCCGAACCATGCCGCAGCAGCCCTGGCACTCGCCAAGATCGCACGCCTGCTCCCGGCCGTTCTGGTGGTGCCGCTCCGCCCTGAAGCCCCGTGCCTGGCCGCCAGCCGCGCCCTGCTCTCCATCACCGCCGCCGACGTGCTCTCCCACCCCGACCGCGAGGCCGCGCGCCTGGTGCGGGTCGCCGAGGCGCATGTCCCGCTGGAAGACGCCCCCGACAGCCGGGTCGTGGCCTTCCGCGCGCCTGATGGCGGTATCGAGCACCTGGCCATCCTGGTCGGGCAACCCGAACACGCCAGCCGCACCGGTCCCGCCCCCCTGGCCCGGCTGCACTCCGAATGCTTCACCGGCGACCTGCTCGGCAGCCTCCGCTGCGATTGCGGCCCGCAGCTCCGCGGCGCCCTGAAGCGCATGGGCGAGGCCGGTACCGGCGTCCTGCTCTACCTGGCGCAGGAGGGCCGCGGCATCGGCCTGGCCAGCAAGTTGCGCGCCTACGCCCTGCAGGACCGCGGCCTCGATACCGTGGACGCCAACCGCGCCCTGGGCTGGAACGCCGATGAGCGCAACTTCATGGTCGCAGCCACCATGCTGCAACAGCTCGGCATCCCCGCCATCCGCCTGCTGACCAACAACCCCGACAAGATCGCCGCCCTCTCCGCCTGCGGCATCGCCATCGTGGGGCGCGAACCCCTGGTAGTGGCCCCGAACGGCGTCAACGACCACTACCTCGCCACCAAGGCCCGGCGCTTCGGCCACCTGTTCGAGTAGCAGCACGCCGTAAGCCGACGTTAACCTTTCAAGCCGAGAGTGGCCGGGCAGGCTTGGAGCCCAGCATGATCCCTCCCACCCCCGGGGCCGACCCGGCCTCCCGCCTGTTCGGATACGCCACACCGCCCGATGGCGCCGGACCCATCGGCCCCGATCAGCTATGGCCAACCCCCATCCAGGTCTCGCGTGAGGACGTCCTGCGCGGCTTGAACCCCATGCACCACATCCCGGGCGTCGGAATGATCTACCGCGCCGTCACCGGCGAATCGATCCCGGCGCCCATGCGCGTGTTCGGCGCCGGGCTGATCGGCGGCCCGCTCGGGATGCTGGGCGCCGGGTTCATGGGGCTGCTGGAAGGCCTGCTGTCCATGAAGCCGGACCTGTCGCGCCCCAGCGTGCCGGCCGGCATGTCCGCCACCGGCAACGAGGTCGCCATGAACCCGGTCAGCCCAGGCACCTTGAACGATGGCGCCTACACCACCCTCGCCACTGCAGCACCGGAGTGGCTGCGTTCGGGCGACACGCAGTATGCTGCCGTGGAGCCCGCCCGCGGGTCCGAGGCCTATCAGCAGGCTTCGCTGGAATGGCGCCGGTCGGAGGCGCTGGAGAAAGGAATGGCATGACGATCGCGACCATCGGACCCGACGGCGTGCTGCACCACGCCGGCCTGCGCTACCGCGCCGCACTGGGCAAGAGCGGCATCCGCACGCAGAAGCAGGAGGGCGACGAGGGCACCCCCGCCGGCCTGCTGCCGCTGCGCCGCGTGCTGTTCCGCGCCGACCGGCTGAAGCGCCCCAGGGCCGCGGTGCCTGTCACCCTGCTCGCACCGAACGACGGCTGGTGCGACGAACCGTTCGACACCGCATACAACCGCATGGTCCGCCTGCCCTACGCGGCCCGGTACGAAGCCCTGTGGCGCGAGGACTCCCTCTACGACATCATCGGCGTGCTGGGCTGGAACGACACGCCGCCGGTACGCAACCAGGGCAGCGCCATCTTCCTGCACCTGGCCCGGCCGGACTACGACCCCACCGAAGGCTGCATCGCCCTCGCCCAGCCAGACCTGCTCGCCGTCCTGGCGGCCGGCCTGACCGGGATCGAGGTGACGGCCTGACCCGGCCCGAGTGACGCCTGGGCCGCCGCCAAATCGCCCGCACCAGTGCCGCCATCGGCGCCGACGTGCCCGTGTCCCGCGCCCAAGGCGATGCCGAGATCCTTCACCATCAGGTCAAGGCCGAAGCCCGTCCAGCAGCAGCAGCGGCTCGGCCCGGGCCAGCGCCCGCGGATTGACCGCGGCGGAGGCCACGCTACATCCCTCCTAGCTCTCAAGTCTGGAACACCGTGACGCAGCCTGCGCGACCAAGCCTCTCCGCGCTCCGGCTGATCCTGCCGTTCCTGCGCCCCTATCGCGGACGCGCGGTAGCGGCCAGCCTCATGCTGGGCCTGGCCGCCGGGCTGGTGCTCGGCCTGGGCCAGGGCGTCCGCCGCCTGATCGACAGCGGCTTCACCAGCGGCGACGCCGCACGGCTGAACCAGGCGGCGCTCATCATGGCGCTCGTGGTCGCCGCCCTGGGCATCACCACCGGCGCCCGCTTCTACCTGGTCTCCTGGCTGGGTGAGCGCGTCGCGGCCGACATGCGCGGCGCCCTGTTCACCCGCGTGCTCTCCCTCTCCCCCTCCGTCTTCGAGACCCTCCGCACCGGCGACGTGCTGACCCGGCTCACCACCGACACCGCCCTGCTCCAATCCCTCATCGGCAGCGCCGTCTCCGTCTGGCTCCGCTCCGCGCTGCTGGCCATCGGCGCGCTCGCCATGCTGGTCATCACCAGCCCGAAGCTCGCGCTGATCGTGGTGGCGGTGGTGCCCTTCGTCGTGTTGCCGCTGGTGGTGTTCGGCCGGCGGGAGCGCCTGCTGGCCCGCGCGGCGCAGGACCGCATCGCCGACCTCGGCGCCTATGCCGAGGAAACCGTCAACGCGCTCCGCACCGTGCAGGCCTACACGCACCAGCCCGTGGACCAGGCCCGCTTCGGCGCCCGGCTGGAGGCAAGCGTAACGGCGGCGCTGCAAAGGGCCGGCATGCGGGCCGGGCTGATCCTGGCCGTCATCCTGCTCGGCTTCGGCGCCATCACGCTCAGCCTCTGGGTCGGCGGGCTGGAGGTGGTGCACGGCCGCCTCTCCGGCGGCGCGCTCTCCGCCTTCGTGTTCTACGCCGTCGTCGTCGCCACCAGCGTCACCTCCATGAGCGAGCTGTGGGGCGAGGTGCAGCGCGCAGCCGGCTCCGCAGGCCGCATTGCCGAGCTTCTCGCCGAAGTGCCCGGCGTGGCCGCCCCGCCCCGCCCCGTGCCCCTGCCCGCCGCCGCAGCCGCCGGCGCCGCCGTGCGGTTCGACAGGGTGCGCTTCGACTATCCCTCCCGCCCCGGCCAGCCGGCGCTGGACGACTTCAGCCTGGACGTCGCCCCCGGCGAGACCGTCGCCCTGGTCGGCCCCAGCGGCGCCGGAAAGACCACGGTGTTCCAGCTGCTCCTTCGCTTCTACGACCCGGCCAGCGGCCATATCGCGCTCGACGGCGTGTCCCTCCCGGACGCGGACCCCGACGCCGTGCGCCGCCGCATCGCCCTGGTGGCGCAGGAGCCGGTCATCTTCGGCGCCGATGTCTGGGACAACATCCGCTACGGCCGCCCCGATGCCTCGGACGCCGAGGTGCGCGCCGCGGCAACGGCGGCCTCGGCCGGGTTCCTGGCCGACCTGCCGCAGGGCTTCGACACCTTCCTGGGCGAGCGCGGCACCCGCCTCTCCGGCGGCCAGCGCCAGCGCGTCGCCATCGCCCGCGCCGTGCTGCGCGACGCCCCGCTGCTGCTGCTCGACGAAGCCACCAGCGCGCTGGACGCAGAGAGCGAGGCGGCGGTGCAGGGCGCCCTCACCCGCCTCGCCGCCGGCCGCACCACCATCGTGATCGCGCATCGCCTGGCCACGGTGCGCCGGGCCGACCGCATCGTGGTGATGGAAGCCGGCCGCGTGGTCGCCGTCGGCACCCATGACAGCCTGGTCAGCGAAGGCGGCCTCTACGCCCGCCTCGCCGCCCTGCAGTTCACCGACCCGGCGGCCACGCCGGCCTGACCTCGCGAGCGATCCATCCCCCGGCCAGCAGGTCCGTAAGGCCGGGGCGCCGTGTTCGGGTCACCCGCAGAATGCGTGCAACTCTCTCCATCAGGGCTCGAACACCACCTGCACCCGCGTGCTCGGATACCGCGTCAGCCCGAACTCCACGATCGCGCCAGCCGCATCCACGTTCACGTTCTCGCACACCAGGATCGGCCGCGTCCGCCCCACCTGCAGCAGGCTGGCCTCCACCGAGGTCGGCAACCGCGCCGAGACCCGCGTGGACTGCCGCATATAGTCCGAAACCCCCACCGCCAGCAGCGCCGCGGTGATCGACGCCGCCCCCTGCAACGCCGCAAGGATGCCCGGCAGCCGTTCCGGCGCGAAATGGTGGCTGCCAAGACTGATCGGCACGCCATCGGCAAACCCCAGCCGCTCCATCACCGCCACCGGGCTGCCCCGCGCCACCCCCAGCCCGGCCGCCACAACGGCACCGGCCGCCTGCTCCCGCACATGCAGCACCTGGCCCGACGGCTCCCGGTTCTGCCGCCGGATCCACTCGGCGAACCGAGTGCGCGTCACCACGGGATAGTCGATCACGTCATCGGCCACGAAGGCGCCGCGCCCTTGCTCCACCCGCACCAGCCCGCCCCGCACCAGCGCCTCCATGGCCCGGCGGATCGTGTGCCGATTGACCTGGAACCGCACCGCCAGCTTCGCCTCGGTCGGCAGCCGCGCCCCGGGCTTCAGCCCCGAAGGCCCGATCTCGGCCGACAGCGTCTTGGCGATTTGTCGCCACAGGGGCACGGCCGGGAGCACATCGGTATCCGTCATGCAACCGTCATCCCATACCCTCGCCACGCCGTCCAAACTGGGTTGACGTTAGCCGGAACCATCGGTAGTCGTCTAGACAACATTCGGAGCACGGCATGCCGCACTCAACCGCCGACCGTCAGGCCTGGATGGCCGTCCTGGCCCGCGCTCCCGCCGCATCGCTGGAAGACGCGGCCGCGGCGCATCTGCCGCCCTACACCAGGCTGCGCGGCCCCGAGGTGGGCCTGGTGATGCTGCAAGGCCGGGCCGGCGGCACCGGGGCGGCGTTCAATCTGGGCGAGGCCACCGTCGCCCGCTGCACCGTCCGCAGCGACACCGGCCAGGTCGGCCACGCCTATTGCCTGGGCCGCGACCTGCGCCAGGCCGAGCTGGCCGCCGTGCTCGATGCCGCCCTGCAGGATCCGGCCCGGCACGATGCCGTGCAGGACGCCGTCATCGCCCCCCTGGCCGCCGCACAGGCCGGGCAGCGCGACACCACCGCCCGCCGGGCCGCAGCGACGCAGGTGCAGTTCTTCACCCTGGCGACGATGCGGTCATGAGCCTCACCTCTCCCGGCTTCGCCGACCCGGTGCAGGACAGCCAGGCCTGCTTCCGCGCCGTGCTCGACGCCATGGCCCGCCCCGGCACCCTGCACACCATCGCCGCCCCCGAGGCCGCACCACCCCCGCTGCACCGCGCCACCGCCGCCGTGCTGCTGACCCTGGTCGATCTCGACACACCCCTCTGGCTCGACCCCGCCGCACACCAGGCCGGCGCCTGGATCGACTTCCATTGCGCCGCCCCCCGCGCCAGCCTGGACCAGGCCGCCTTCGCCCTCGCCCTCGCCCCGCCTGACCTGAACAGCGTGCAGCCCGGCTCCGATGACGGACCGGAGGACGGCGCCACCATCATCCTGCAGATCGCCGCCCTGGGCAGCGGCGACAGCTTCACCCTCTCCGGCCCCGGGCTCGAAGCCCCCACCCGCTTCCACGCCGAGGGCCTGCCCCAAGCCTTCATCGCCAGCTGGGCCGCCAACCACGCCCGCTTCCCCCGCGGCGTCGATCTCATCCTGTGCGCCGGCGACCAGTTGGCCGCCCTGCCGCGCACCCTCACCATACAGGAGGGCTGAGCATGGCCTATGTCGCGGTCAAGGGCGGCGAACGCGCCATTGATGCCGCCCACGCCTGGCTCGCCGCCGACCGCCGTGGCAACCCGGCCCTCCCCTGCATCACCCCGGACCAGGTGCAGGCCCAGCTCGGCCGCGCCGTGGACCGCGTCATGGCCGAGGGCTCGCTCTACGACCCGGCCCTCGCCGCCCGCGCCATCCTCCAGGCCCAGGGCGACCTGATCGAGGCCGCCTTCCTGCTCCGCGCCTACCGCACCACCCTGCCCCGCTTCGGCGCGTCGCACCCGGTGGAGACCGGGGCGATGCAGGTGCGCCGCCGGGTCTCCGCGGTGTTCAAGGACATGCCCGGCGGCCAGCTGCTCGGCCCCACCACGGACTACACCCACCGCCTGCTCGACCCCGCGCTGCCCGAATCACCCGCTGCCCCGGCCGAAACGCACCCGGTGGGCGCCGTGCCGCCCGTCTTCGCCATCCTGGGCCAGGAAGGCCTGGTCGAACCCGATCCGGCCCCCGCCGCCGAAGCCCCGCCCGACCTCACCCGCACCCCGCTCAGCTTCCCCGCCGGTCGCGCCACCCGCCTGCAGGCCCTGGCCCGCGGCGACGAAGGCTTCCTGCTCGCCCTCGGCTACTCCACCCAGCGCGGCTATGGCGGCAACCACCCCTTCGTCGGCGAGCTGCGCCTGGGCGAGGCCGCCGTCACCCTCACCCCGCCCGAGCTGGGCTTCCCCATCGACATCGGCGACGTGACCCTCACGGAATGCCAGATGGTGAACCAGTTCAAGGGCAGCCGTACCGCGCCGCCGCAGTTCACCCGCGGCTACGGCCTCTGCTTCGGCCACGGCGAGCGCAAGGCCATGGGCATGGCCCTGGTCGACCGCGCCATGCGCGCCGAGGAGTTCGGCGAGGTGGCGGACGCCCCGGCCCAGGACATCGAGTTCGTGCTCTACCACTCCGACAACGTGGAAGGCACCGGCTTCGTCGAGCACCTGAAGCTGCCGCACTACGTCGATTTCCAGAGCGAACTGGAGACCATCCGCCGCATGCGGGCCGAGGCCAAGGCGGCGGCACCAATGCAGGAGGCCGCGGCATGACCGAGTACAACTTCGCCTACCTGGACGAGCAGACCAAGCGGATGATCCGCCGGGCCATCCTGAAGGCGGTCGCCATCCCCGGCCACCAGGTGCCGTTCGGCAGCCGGGAGATGCCGCTGCCCTATGGCTGGGGCACCGGCGGCATCCAGGTGACCGCCAGCATCCTGGGCCGCGCCGACGTGCTGAAGGTGATCGACCAGGGTGCCGACGACACCACCAACGCCGTCTCCATCCGCCGCTTCTTCGCCCGCACCGCCGGCGTGCCGACCACGACGCGCACCGCGGACGCCACCATCATCCAGACCCGGCACCGCATCCCCGAACAACCGCTGACCCCAGCCCAGATCATCGTCTATCAGGTGCCCCAGCCCGAGCCGATGTCCAAGCTGGAGCGCAGCCGGGCCGAAACCCGCCGCATGCACGGCCTGGCCGAATACGGCCTGATGCACGTGAAGCTCTACGAGGACATCACCCGCCTGGGCCACGTCGCCACCAGCTACGACTACCCGGTGATGGTGAACGGGCGCTACCTGATGTCCCCCTCCCCCATCCCCGCCTTCGACAACCCCAAGATGGACCGCATGCCCGCATTGCAGCTGTTCGGCGCCGGGCGCGAGAAGCGCATTTACGCCATCCCGCCCTACACCGCCGTCCGCTCGCTGGACTTCGAGGACCACCCCTTCCGCCCCGGCCGCGCGCCCCACACCTGCAGCCTGTGCGGCTCCGCTGACAGCTATCTGGACGAGGTGGTGACCGACGACCGCGGCGGCCGCATGTTCGTCTGCTCGGACACCGACCATTGCAGCAGCCGGGTCGCGGCATGATGCAGCGCGAACAGACAGGCGGCGTCATGCAGCGCGAACCGACAGGCGGCGTGATGCCGGCAGACGCCCTGCTCGCCGCCCGCGGCCTCGATCTCCACTTCGGCCCCGTGCCCGCGCTGGACCAGGTGGACGCCGACCTCTGGCCCGGCGAAGTCCTCGCCATCGTCGGCGAATCCGGCTCCGGTAAGACCACCCTGCTCAACGTCCTCTCCGGCCGCCTCCGCCCCGACGCCGGCACCGTCCTGGTGCGGAACCCCGCCGGCCAGGTGCAGGACCTGCACCACATGCCCGCCCCGGCGCTCCGGGCCCTGCACCGCTCGGACTGGGGCTTCGTGCACCAGAACCCCCGCGACGCCCTGCGCATGCGCGTCTCGGCCGGCGGCAACGTCGGCGAGCGCCTCATGGCGCAAGGCAGCCGCCACTACGGCGACATCCGCGCCACCGCCAGGGACTGGCTGCACCAGGTCGAGATCGACCCGGCCCGCATCGACGACCTCCCCGCCACCTTCTCCGGCGGCATGCTGCAACGCCTGCAGATCGCCCGCACCCTCGTCACCCACCCCCGCCTGGTGTTCATGGACGAACCCACCGGCGGCCTCGACGTCTCCGTCCAGGCCCGGCTGCTGGACCTCATCCGCACCCTCGTCAGCCGCCTCGGCATCGCCGTGGTGCTGGTCACGCACGACATCGCCGTGGCCCGCCTGCTCGCCGGCCGCATCATGGTGATGCAGCGCGGCCAGGTGGTGGAAACCGGACTGACCGACCAGGTGCTCGACGATCCCCGGCACGCCTACACCCAGCTCCTCGTCAGCTCGGTGCTGCACGCATGAGCGCGATGCTGGTCGCCGACGGCGTTAAAAAGACGTTCACGTTACACCTGCAGAACAGCCTCCGCATCCCGGTCCTGCATGACGCCGCGTTGACGGTGGCAGCCGGGCAATGCATCGCGCTGACCGGCCCCTCGGGCGCCGGGAAGTCCACGCTGATGCGCGCGCTCGACGGCAACTACCGCATCGACGCCGGCCGCATCCTGGTCCGCCACGACGGCACCATGCTCGACCTGGCCCAGGCCCCGCCCCGCACGGTGCTCGAGATCCGCCGCCGCACCCTCGGCTACGTCAGCCAGTTCCTCCGCGTCGTCCCGCGCGTCGCCGCCATCGACATCGTGATGGAGGCGGCGGTGGCCCGCGGCATGGACCCGTCCGAGGCCCGCACCCGGGCCGCCGCCCTGCTGCACCGCCTGAACATCCCGGCCCGGCTGCAATCCCTGCCGCCCGCCACCTTCTCCGGCGGCGAACAGCAGCGCGTGAACCTCGCCCGCGGCTTCGTGGCCAACCACCCCATCCTGCTGCTCGACGAACCCACCGCCTCGCTCGACCCGGCCAACACCGCCATCGTCATCAGCCTTATCCGCGAGGCCAAGGCACGCGGCGCCGCCATCATCGGCATCTTCCACGACGCCGCGGTGCGTGAGGCCGTGGCCGACGCTACACTCACCGTCTCGCCCCTGCAGGAAGCCGCATGATCCTCACCAATGCCCACCTGGTCCTGCCTGACCAGGTCATCCATGGCTCCATCGTCATCAAGGGCGAGCACATCGCCGACGTGCAGCCGGGCCGCAGCAGCGCACCAGGCGCCGTCGACATGGACGGCGACACCATCATCCCCGGCATCATCGACCTGCACACCGACAACCTGGAGCGCCAGGTGCAGCCCCGCAACAACGCGCGCTGGCCCTCACGCTCCGCCATGCTGACCCACGACGCCCAATGTGCCGCCAGCGGCGTCACCACCGTGTTCGACGCGCTGTGCCTCGGCGATCTCGGCTTCGACAAGGGCCGGGAGCAGACCTTCCTGGACGGCGTCATCGACCTCGATGCGCTGGCCGATACCGGGCTGCTGAAGTCCGAGCACCACCTGCACCTGCGCTGCGAGCTGCCGGCGGGCAACCTGATGACGCTGTTCGAGCCCGTGGCCGAGCACCCCCGCGTGCGGATGGTGAGCCTGATGGACCACTCGCCGGGCATGGGCCAGTACGCCAACCTCGACCGCTACCGCGCGATGCGGGCCAGGGACGGCCACGCCGCCGAATGGATCGAGCAGCGCATCATCGAGCTGCAGGGCCAGCGCGCCCTCCACCGCGACCGCAACCGCCAGGCCCTGCTGGCGCGCATCCAGGGCCGCAACGGTGCCCACGCCCAAGGACCAGCCCTGGCGCTGGCCAGCCACGACGACCGCACCGCGGAGGAGATCGCGGAGAACCACCGCGATGGCATCGGCATCAGCGAGTTCCCGGTCTCCCTGCTCGCCGCCAGCGCGGCGCGGGCGCATGGCATGCAGGTGATCGCCGGGGCACCGAACATCGTGCGCGGCGGCAGCCACTCGGGCAACGTCTCCGCCGCGGAGCTGATCCGGCGCGGCACGGTCGATGGCCTGGCCAGCGACTACGTGCCGGCCAGCCTGGTGGAAGCGGCCTTCGCCTCGGTGCAGGAGGCCGGCATCACCCTGCCGCAGGGGGTCGCGATGGTGACCGCGAACCCGGCGCGCATGGCGGGCCTCACCGATCGCGGCCGGCTGCAACCCGGCCTGCGCGCCGACCTGGTGCGGCTGCGGGAGCATGAGGGCCTGGCCGTGGTGCGCCAGGTCTGGCGAACCGGCGAGCGGGTCATATAGAAAAGGCTGCCCGGGATTGCGCCCGGGCAGCCTTGCTCAACATGGTCGGCTTCCGCGATCAGGCCTGGGCGGAACCGCCAAGGCTCTTGCCCCGGCGGCGCATCATGCTCACGCCACCCAGCCCGAGCAGGCCAACGACCAGGATGGCCCAGGTGGTGGGCTCCGGCGCCGCAACGAGGGAGACGCCATCCAGCAGCGAGAAGGGCGGGTTGCCGCCCGGCGAGCCGGTGGCCAGGAACGACAAGGTCTGCGTGGCGGCGCTGGCAACGAAATACATCGTCACCTTCGTCCAGCCGGAGAACCCCTGCGACGCCAGCTGGATCGTGGAGGTCGCCTGCGTCTGGCTGCCGAACTGGACCGTCCACTGCTCCTGCGTCGTGCCGGTGAAGCCCTGCTGCTGCGCACCGGCCCAGTAGAACGACAGGAAGTAGGCGGCACCGGCCGTCAGGTAGCCCGTGGTGGCATTGCCCACGGTCTGCGAGATGGCGCCCTGACTGAAGTTGTTGTCCGCGGCGATGAAGTTGGAACCGGCCGGGCTGTTGACGAGGCCGTTGTTCGAACCGTCGCCAGGCCCCCACAGCTTCACGTTGCCATAGACGCCGGACGCGCCGACCGTGTCAGCCTGCGAGCCGGAAACGCTGGCCGAGGCGTTGGTCGGGCTGTACACCGGCGTGGCCCCGGTCCCGAGGAAGATGAAGTTGTAGCCGTTGCTCGACCAGCCCGTCACGTTGCTGGACGTCATCTGCGTCGAGGTCGTCGCTGTCGTGGAGGTGAAATTGCCGTTGGTGATGTAATCCACCGCGGCAGAAGCCGGCGCCGCATTCGCCAGCACCAGGCCCGCACCCAGCACATACCCCATATAGCCCTTGACCACTGCCACCCAAGCCTCCTGAAACTGTCATTCTTCCGTTAATGAAAGCGTATATGACAGTCGAACGGGTTTCGCAAGGAAATGTTAGAAGATTTTAATCTCCGCCGGCGCCATACGCCAGAACCATACAGAACCGCTCGTTTCCCATCGTAAGAAAACCGATCAACCCACAGGAATTCCATGCGAGTCGCCCTCTACTACGCACCTGCGCCCGCGGATCCGCTGTGGACGGCGGCAAGCGCCTGGCTTGGCCGCGATGCGGAAACAGCGGCATCTTCCCCAGCGCCGATAATCGACGGCCTGCACGAAATCACGGCAAGCCCCCGCCTGTATGGGTTCCACGCCACGCTGAAACCACCAATGCGGCTGGCGACCGCCTACCACAGCTTCCTGCACGATGCCGAGTCCCTGGCGGGCACCATCGCGCCATTCGATCTGCCGGCCCTCGCGGTACAGGACCTGCACGGCTTCCTCGCCTTGCGTGAGACCTCGCCCTGCCCGAAGCTGCACGCCCTGGCCGATGCCTGTGTCGCTGGGCTCGACACCCACCGCGCGCCCGCCGCCGAAGCGGAACTGGCCCGGCGCCGCAAACACGGTCTCTCACCCGCCGAGGAAGCGATGCTCGCACGCTGGGGCTATCCGCACGTTTTCGAGACCTGGTTCTTCCACATGACCCTGACCCGGCGCCTCACCCCCGAGGAGCACGACCGCATCCGCCCCGCCGCGGCGGCGCACTTCCAGGCCGCCCTGGCGCAGCCGCGCCGGGTCGAGGCCCTCACGGTGTTCACACAGTCCGCGCCCGCCGCGCCGTTCCTCGTCGCAGAGCGCCTGCCGCTCCGGGGCAAGTGACCGATGCCATGTTCGTGAAGGCGAAGCATGATCCCGTCCGCGGCACCGTGCCGCGGGGCTGAGGGTCGCATCATGCTGATCTCGGTCCGTCACTGGTTCTTCGGGCTTGGCGCACAGTATGGCGTCAACCCCATCGTGTTCGGCGCGATCTACATCGGCGCGATTCCATTCTTCCTGCTCTCGGTTGGCTGGCTGGTACGGCGCCTGCGGGCAGGGCGACCGATCGTGCTCCCGGTGCTGTGCGCCGGTTCCTGCTTCGTATCGGCGTATCTGTATCTGGCCATCGCCGGGCACAACATCCCGGTCTGGGTCTGGGTCGTGCTCGCCCTGTTGTTCGGCTATGGTGCGTTCTCATCCATCCGGACCGTCCGGCGCCGTGCACGCCTGGGAACCGCTGGCGACCAGGACCGGTAAGGCAATCCAGCTGCCCGCTGCACCATGAACCTCACACATCTCCCTAGGCTGCTCGCATGGATCTCGTTCTCACCGGCGCTACGGGCTTCGTCGGCTCGCACCTGGCGCTCGGCTGGCTGCGCCGAAGTCCATCCGCCCGGGTCTGCTGCCTGGTCCGCGCGCCGGATGCCCAGGGTGCGCAGATCCGTCTGCACACAGCCTTGCGCCAGGCGGCTTTCGGCGATGCGGATCTGGAACGCCTGCTGGCGCGGGCTGACGCGCTCCCGGGAGATCTCGGACAGGCTGGGTGGATCGGCAAGGCGCAGGCCTGGATGCGTGGCCCGGCGGAACTGGTCCACTGTGCCGCCAATCTGTCGTTCCGTGAGAGCGACCGCGCCGCCGTGTGGCAGAGCAACGTCGATGGGACGATGGCCCTGTTGCAGGCCTTGCCGGGGCTGCCGGGCCTCGCCGCCTTCAACTACATCAGCACCGCCTATGTGGCCGGGGATCGGCAGGGCGACATCCTGGAAACCGAGCATGCCCGGCCGCTGCACTTCAACAACCCCTACGAGGAGAGCAAGTGGGTGGCGGAGGGGCTGGTGCGCAACGGCTGCGCCACGGCCGGCATCGCCTGGCGGGTGCTGCGGCCGAGCATCGTCATCGCGCATTCGGTGACGCACCGCATGTCGTCGCACTCCGGCTTCTACCATGTCGTGGACACGCTGCTGCAGCTCGGCCGCCACAGGCGGCTGGCCGGCGATGGGCCCGTCCTGCTGCCGGTCGCGTTCGGCACGACGCTGGACCTGATCCCCGTCGACGCCGTGGCCGACGAGATCGTGGCCCTGATCGCGGCGGGCCGGGCCACGACCGGCCAGACGTTCCACATCACCCCGGCCGATCCGCTCCAGCTCGCGGACGTGCTGCGCCAGCTCACGCCGATGAGCGGCGTGGCGATCGAGGTCAATGGCCCGGCAACCCCGCTGTCGCCCACCGCCCAGCTGGTCATGCGCCGCCTGCGCTACTACGCGCCATACTTCGCCTACAGCCGCCGGTTCGACCGTCGCGGCACCCAGGCCGCGCTCGGCGGTGTGCCATATCGGCTGAAGCTCGAGGAGCTTCGTGACTTCGTGCGGTCATACATGGCGCAGCAGGAGGACGCCGCCTCAGGAACCGCCACGTAAACGTCGTCCGACCGGCAACATTGTCCGCGCGCCTACCAAAATCGCCGCGCCCGGGCGAGCATGCGGGCCCAGCGCCGGGCCGCGGTGCCGAACACCCGGGCCTCGTAGGGGCGGAAGGCCGCGGCCTGTGACAGCTCGGAGCGGGTGGGATAGGCCACGATCGCCCCTCCCAGGGACCAGCGGCTCGCCGCGCCGCGCATCACCAGCGACCACGGCAGCAGCAGCTCGCCCGCGCCCGTGCCCAGGATGGTCACGCCCACCAGGCGGCGCCCGGCCTGCACCAGCGTGATGAAGCCTGCGGTATCCCCTTCGGCGACGGCGCGGTCGTTTTCGGACCACGACTCGGTCGTGACCGAGACGTTCCGGTATCGGGCCCGCGCCTCGGCTTCCGTAAGGCCCAGCTGCGCGAGTTCGGGTCCGGTGTAGGTGACGGCGGGCAGCGCGTCGAAGCGGGCCGGGCTCGGCAGCCCGAAGCCGAGTGCGGCCACCACCAGCCGCCCCTCATACCCCGCCGCATGGGTGAAGCGCGGCCCGGCCCGGCAATCCCCGATCGCGTACACCGCCCGGTTCGCGGTGCGGCGCCTCCCGTCCACCGTGATCCCGTCCGCCGTCCAGGTGACGCCCGCCGTCTCCAGGCCCAGCCCATCCAGCCGCGCGCGCCGCCCCGCGGCCACCAGCAGGTGCGAGCCCTCGATCGGCGCCTGCCCGTCACGGTCGAGCCGGATGCCGCCGGGCTGCCGGGACACGGCCGAGACCGCGCAGTGTTCGTGCAGCGTGACACCCTCCGCACGCAGCCCGGCGAGAAGGAGGGCGGCCGCCCCGGGATCGCTGCGGGGCAGGATGGCGCCGTGGTCCACCACCGTGACATCCGCCCCCAGGCGCCGGAACGCCTGGCCCATCTCCAGCCCGATCGAGCCGCCGCCCAGCACCAGCAGGTGCCGCGGCAGCGTATCGAGGTCGAACAGCGTCTCGTTGGTGAGGAACGGGACATCCCGCAGGCCGGGCAGGTCCGGCACCGCCGGGTCGGAACCGGTCGCCAGCACGATGCGCGGGGCGGTCAGCAGCCGGGCACCCACCCGGACGGCGTTGCGGCCGGTGAAGGACGCATCGCCGCGGATCACCTCCACGCCCCAGGCCTCGAACCGCTCGGCGGAGTCATGCGGGGCGATGGCGGCGATGGCGCCCTGCACGTGGGCGCGCACGGCGGCGAAATCCACCACGGGGCCGGAACCCGCAACCCCGAGCCGGTCGCCGCGCATCCCCTGCGCCCGCCGCGCCGCCGCCAGCAGCGCCTTGGACGGGACGCAGCCAGTGTTGAGGCACTCGCCGCCCATGCGGTCACGCTCGACCAGCGCCACGCGCAGGCCGAGCTGCGCACACCCGCCGGCCGCCGTAAGCCCCGCCGCCCCGGCGCCGATCACGACCACGTCATGCGTCCAGCGCACGGACCGGCCCCCGGGGCGCGGATCAGCGGACATCGGGATAGTGCCGATCGAGCCCACGCCGCAGCCCGATCGCCCAGCTGACGCTGACCCGCAGGTAGATCAGGTTGGCCCGCAGCGGCCCCCAGGCCGTGATGCGCCGGTCGGACGTCATCACCACCCGGTTGACGAGGCGGGTGCGGCCGAAGCGGTTCAGCCGGATGCACAGATCGATATCCTCCATGATCGGCAGCGCGGTGTCACAGCCGCCCGCCGCCAGGAAGTCGGCCCGGCGGAAGAACATGGCATGGTCGCCGAACAGCAGGCGCAGCCCGCGCACGAACAGATGCGGGCGGAACAGCAGCGGCCCGTAATAGGTCTTGGCCCAGTTGTGCAGGCTGGTGCCCCAGCGCACGCGCTCCGGCCCGCACAGCAGCGGCAGGAAACCCGCGAGGGCCAGGCGGTGGTCCGCCATGGTGGCCTCGATCACCGTCATCGCGTCGTCCGGCAGGATGGTGTCGGCATGCAGCACGCAGACCAGCGGCGCGCGGGCCGCCGCCACCCCGGCGTTGATCTGTGCTCCACGCCCGCGCGGCGCATGGATGACGCGCAACCCGCCCGCGGCCGCGAGGGCGACGGAGGCATCGGCGCTGCCGCCGTCCACGGCGATGATCTCGGCAGGCTTCGGATGCAGCGCGCCGAGGCAGCGCAGGATGCGCGGCAGCGCCGCTGCCTCGTTCAGCATCGGGATCACCAGGGCCACGCCGCTCACGGCAGCAGCCCGGGGAACCGGTCGAGGTCCTCCGGCCGGTCCAGGTCCGCCAGGGTCGGCAGCAGGCCATGGGGCCGCCCCTGCGCGACAAGCCGCCGCAGCGTCTCGGCCAGCACCACGTCGGTGCCCCAGTCCATGGCGCCGAACAGGAAGGGCGCGGGCGCGGGCAGGCCGAGCAGCCAGTAGCCGCCATCCTCCGCCGGGCCGACCGCCACCTGGTCCCGCGCCAGCATCTCCGCCGCCGCAACCAGGTGGGCCGGGGCGAGGTCCGGCAGGTCGGAGCCGACGATGATCGCCGGGGCGGGATCGAGCGCGCGGGCCATGCGGGCGCCGAGGTCCCCCTCGCCCTGCGTCCGGAGCGTCGTCGGGCCGAGCCACTCCGCGAAGGCGGGAAGCGGTGCGCCGGTAACCCAGACCTCCACGTCGAACGCCGTCGCGCGCAGGGTCGCCAGCGTGCGCTCCGTCAGCCGGCGGTGAAGCGCGGCGGCCCCGGCCGCACCCAGGGCGGGGATCAGCCGGGTCTTGGCCCGGCCCGGCTCCGGGAAGCGCGTGAACATCACCAGGCGGGGACGGACGGTCATACCCGGCGCCCGCTTGCACGGCGTGCGGAATGCCTCATCTTCGTTCCATGCGACGCACCCGCCTTCCCCTGCCGCTCGGCCCCATCCTGGCGATGGCCGGGCTCGCTGCCGTCTTGGTGCTGGAGCGCCGTGCCCCGCTGCGTGGCCCGACGCAGCGGGAGCCGGCGCGCACGGCCCGCAACCTCGCGCTCGGCCTGCTGAGCATGGCCGTGGTGGCGGCGGCGGAAGGGCCGCTCGTCGGGCGGCTGGCGCATGCGGTGGAGAAGCGGCGCTGGGGCCTCGCGCAACGGCTGCCGATGCCCACCGTCCTGCGGGACGCGCTGGCCATGCTCGGCATGGACTACACGATGTACGTCTGGCACGTGCTGACCCATAAGGTGCCAATCTTGTGGCGGTTCCACCTGGTGCATCATGCCGACCTGGACCTGGACAGCACCACGGCGCTGCGCTTCCACGCCGTCGACATGCTGATCTCGGTGCCGTGGCGGGCGGCGCAGGTGCTGCTGCTCGGCACCTCGCGCCGGGCGCTGGCCATCTGGCAGGGCTTCTTCTTCGCCTCCGTGGTGTTCCACCATTCCAACCTCCGCCTGCCGCCCCGGCTGGAGCGGGCGATGGCCTCCGTGCTGACCACGCCGCGCATGCACGGCATCCACCATTCCGCCGTGCAGGACCAGACCGACTCCAACTGGTCGAGCGGCCTCAGCCTGTGGGACCACCTGCACCGCACCTTCCGGCTGGACGTGCCGCAGCGCGCGATCCGCATCGGCGTGCCCGGCTACCGGAACCCGGCGGAGCTCCGCCTGCTGCCCTCCCTGGCCTTGCCGTTCCGGCGGCAGCGGGATGCCTGGCGGCCGCAGCACTAGGCCTCCGCCAGCCGCCGGCCCGGCACCAGCACGGCCCCGAGCAGGAAACCCGAGGTGCACAGCAGCAGCCCCCAGGCATTGACGCCCAGATCCGCGGCGAACGGACCGCTGCCCAGGTCGAGCGCCGCCGGCAGCAGGCGCAGCTTGGCGAACACCTCGACCCCGCGCACCACGCCCAGCGCGATGCCGGGCCAGAAGGCCAGGTGGAAGCTGAGCGCGCCGGTGCCACACACCCAGCACAGCAGGAAGATGGGGGCCAGCCCCATCACCATGGTGCCGCTGAGCGTGGTCGCGGCGATCACCGCCGGGCCGACGCGGTCGCCGAGATAGATCGTGAGCAGCGGCAGGTTGCCGACGAACGCCACCCCCAGGATCGTCAGCCGGCCGACCCAGACGTTGCGCGCGCTGGCCTCGCCGGCCCCGTTGCCCCAGTCCCGTCCCGCCAGCTTGGCGCCGCTGGTGAAGGCGGAATCGAGGGTGGAACCGCCGGACATCAGCATGATGGCGTTGAACACCATCAGCATGGGGATGCCGAAGGAGGCCGGCACGCTGACGCTGGGGGCGCCGTCCAGCCCGAAGGCGCGGCCATACAGCCCGATCAGGCTGTACAGGAAGATGAAGCTCCCGCTCAGCAGCCCGGCGAGCAGGAAGGCCCGCAGCGCCTGGTTGGGCGCATTGAGGAAGCCGCGGTCGGTCAGCACCGGGTCGTGGAACGGATAGGAGAACACCTGCACGCCGGCCAGCAGGCAGAAGGTGATCCCGGCGTCCCGCGTCGCCTCCGGCACGGGCGCCAGGCCGTGGGCAGCGAGCGGCGGCAGCAGCAGCGCCAGCACGACGGCCAGCAGCGCGAAGGCGAGCACGATGTGGATGCGGTCGGTGGTCAGGCTGGCCCGCATGCCGCCGCGCCAGGCATAGGCGACGGTGAACAGCGTGACCAGCACCGCCGCCCCCCAGTACGGCGCCGAGCCCTCGGACCCGAAATAGAGCGAGATGACCTTGGTGTTGGACCAGACCTCGTTCAGCAGCCGGAACGCGACCAGCAGCAGGAACAGCCGCGCGCACACCGGGCCGTAGCGGTCGGCCAGCAGGTGCGACAGGGAGCGGTAGTGCCAGCGGCGCCGGATCGCCCAGATCGCGACGCCCGCCACGACGAAGCTGAGGTAATACACGGTGTAGCCGATGCCGCCCGCCAGGCCGTAGCCGAAGGCCAGGGCGGAGGCATTGGCGATCGACTTGGCGAACACCCAGGTGATGGCGGCACTCATCGCCACCATCAGCACCCCGGGCGCCATATCGGGCGCGGCCCCGCCCGCCCCGTCGCGGCGGCCGTCGAAGAACTGCGGCGCGCTGACCCGGCGCGGCGTCACGGCCCAGGTCACGGCGCAGAACAGGGCGAGGACGAGCCAGGGGGCGGTCTGGGCCAGCATGGGAGCACTTCCGTTCAATCGCGCCGGGGCCATATCAGCGGGTGAACCCGGCAGCCAAGGACCGAGCATGACGTCTCCGCCGACCGCCGGCCAGCCCTGCCTTGTCGCCGACGGCCCCGTGCTGGTGTTCGGCGGGCCGTACAGCAACCTGCAGGCGACCGCAGCGCTGTTCGCCGCCGCCGCCGGGCTGGGCATCCCGCCGGAGCGGATGGTCTGCACCGGGGACGTGGTGGCCTATGGCGCCGATGCCGCCGCCTGCGTGCGCCTGTTGCGGCAGTCGGGCGTGGTGGTCGTGGCCGGCAACTGCGAGGAGCGGCTGGGCGCGTCAGCCGCCGATTGCGGCTGCGGCTTTGCCCCCGGCAGCACCTGCGACACCCTCTCCGCCAGCTGGTTCGCCCATGCCGGACGCAGCCTGTCGGACGAGGACCGCGCCTGGATGCGGGCACTGCCCCCGGCGCTGGAGCTGCGGATCGGCGGCCGGCGGCTGCTGGTGCTGCATGGCGGGCTGGACGGGTCCAGCCAGTTCGTCTGGGCGTCGGATGCAGCCGGGATCGACCGGCAATTGGACCAGGTGGCGGCGGACGGGGTGATCGGCGGCCATTGCGGCCTGCCCTTCACCCGGATCAGCCCGGCCGGGCTGTGGCACAACCCCGGCGTCATCGGCATGCCCGCGAATGACGGCACGGCGCGCGGCTGGTTCAGCGTGCTCACGCCCGGGCCTGCGGGGCTGGCGCTGTCACACCACGCCCTGGCCTTCGATGCGGCGGGCGCGGCGGCGTCCATGCGGGCGGCGGGGCTGCCGGGCGCCTATGCGGAGGCGCTGGAAACCGGGCTGTGGCCGGCCTGCGACGTGTTGCCGGCACCCGAGCTCGGCCGCCGTGGCATCCCCTATGCCGAAGGCACGCTGCACTGGACCGGCGCCACGCCCGCCACCTGGCCGGCGCCGCCGGCTCCCTCCGTCCGCGGGCGCTTCACCGACCCGCTCGTCACGCAATCCGGTGAGCGCCGGGCTTCCGTGCCGCTCCGGGCGCTGCGCACGCTCTGGTTCAACACCGGCACCCTGTGCAACGTCACCTGTTCCGGCTGCTACATCGAGAGCAGCCCGGTCAACGATCGCCTCGCCTATCTCAGCCGGGCGGAGGCGCAGGCCTTCCTGGCCGAGGCACGGGACGAGCATCCGGACCTGGTGGAGATCGGCTTCACCGGTGGCGAGCCGTTCATGAACCGCGACATGCCGGCGATGATGCGCGACGCGCTGGAAGCCGGATACCGCGTGCTGGTGCTGACCAACGCCATGCGTCCCATGCAGCGCTTCGCGGCCGGCCTGGCCGCGCTGCCCGACCCGCTCAAGAGCCGGCTCACCATGCGGGTCTCGCTCGACCATCACAGCGCCGAACGGCACGAGGCCGTGCGCGGCGCCGGCAGCTGGGATCCAGCGATCCAGGGGCTGCGTTTCCTGGCCACCCACGGCTTCCGCCTCGCCGTCGCCGGGCGCACGCTGTGGGATGAGCCGGATGCCGCGATGCGTGCGGGATACCAGGCGCTGTTCACCAGGCTCGACCTGCCCGTCGATGCCTCGGACCCGGCGCAGCTCGTCCTCTTCCCGGAGATGGACGCACGGATCGACGTGCCGGAGATCACCGAGAGTTGCTGGGGCATCCTGGGCAAGCAGCCTGCCGAGGTGATGTGCGCCGGGTCACGCATGGTGGTCAAGCGTCGCGGGTCCGAGCGGCCGGCCGTGGTGAGCTGCACGCTGCTGCCGTATGACGAGGCGTTCGAGCTTGGAAGCACCTTGGGCGAGGCGAGCGGGACCGTCTACCTCAACCACCGCTTCTGCGCGGAGTTCTGCGTGCTTGGCGGCGCCTCCTGCAGCCCGGCCTGACAGCTCTCGGCCAGAACCATTCGGCCAGCGCGGGAATGACGTTGCGCTAGAAACAGGACGCCGCTCCCCTCGGCCCGGTGGTGCGGGTCCCAAGCCTAGCGCGCCACCTCGCGATAGACCGAGATCGTCCCCGCCACGCTCGCCCCCCAGGTGAACCGCGCCGCCCGCACCGGCCCCGCCAGGCGCGCCGCCGCCGCCCGCTCCCCATCCTCCAGCACCGACCGCAGCCCGGCCGCAATCGACGCGACCTCCAGCGGATCCACCAGCGTCGCCACCGCGCCCAGCACCTCCTGCATCGGCGAGTCGAGCGACGTCAGCACCGGGCACCCGCACGCCGCCGCCTCCAGCGGAGGCAGCCCGAATCCCTCATACAAAGACGGATAGGCAAAGCACGCCGCCCCCGAATACAGCGGCGCCCGGTGATCGTCCGGCAGATACCCCAGCCGCCGCACCTGCCCGCTCCGCTCCGCCGCATCCAGCCGCGCCTCGATCCGCGTGGCCTGCCAGCCCGGCGGACCCACCAGGATCAGCGGCCGGGCCGAGCGAAGCGCCGCGGGCAGCGACAGGAACGCCTCCAGCAATCGTTCCAGGTTCTTCCGCGGCTCCCGCGTCCCCACCGCCAGCACATAGCCGCCGCGCCGCAGCCCATACGATCCCAGCACGTCATCAGCCGCAGCACCCAGCGGCCGGAACTCCGCGCCCACGCCATAGGGCACCACCCGGACCCGGTCCGCGCCCACCCCCAGCGTCGCCTCGATGTCCCGCGCGATGAACGCGGACCCGGTGATGATCCGCTCCGCCTGCCGCGCCGCCGCCTGCATCGCGTCGCTCATCGCCTCCACCCGCTCCGGCGGGTGGAACTGCGGATAATGCAGGATGGAGAGGTCGTGCATCGTGACCACGCCCGGGCAGCCCATGGGGCGCAGCAGGTGGTTGGGGTCGTGATACACGTCACCCCGCAGCATGGTGCCGGTGATCCCCGTCCGCGCCCGGTGCAGCATGGCATAGGCCCCCCGCGCACCCGGGATGCTCCCGATCATTCGCCGGATCGGCCGCACCGTGGGCGGCGCAACGGCCTGCGGCACATCGGCCAGGCCCGCCAGCACCACCGGCCGCCCCCCGGCCAGCGTCACGACATCAAGCCCCGCCGCCGGGTCCATCAAGCCGGACAGGATATGCCGGGCATAATGCCCAACCCCGGTCAGCGGCGGGGAGAGCAGCGGCTCCACATTGAACAGGATCCGCAAGCCGGCGTGCCCAGCCGGCGGTTCAGCCCATCTTGCCGTGGCAGTGCTTGTACTTCTTGCCGGAGCCGCAGGGGCACGGCGCGTTGCGCGGCGTGGCGGTCCAGGTGCTGGGGTCCGCGGGGTCCAGAACCCGCGGACGCTCCGTCTCCAGAAGGTCGCCGCCAGCATAGGGAGCGTCGCGCGCCGGGTCGCTGTAGCTGATGGTGCCGGTGATGGCGTTCGGCATCGCCGGCTCGAACACTGACTGCGGCTCGGGCGGCGCCTGCCCCAGCTCCACGCGGCCCAGCATGGAGGTCACGCGCTCCTTCAGGTCCTCCAGCATGGCGTTGAACAGGCCGAACGCCTCGCTCTTGTACTCGTTCAGCGGGTCCCGCTGGCCATAGGCGCGCAGCCCAATGCCCTGGCGCAGATGGTCCAGCGCCAGCAGGTGCTCCTTCCACACGGCGTCCAGCATCTGCAGCAGGATGTTCTTCTCGACATACCGCATCAGCTCCGGCCCGAGATTGGCCGCCTTCGCGGCCATGTGCGCATCCACGGCGGACTCGATCCGCTCGCGAATGTGCTGCTCGTCGATCCCTTCCTCCCGCGCCCACTCCACGATCGGCAGATCGAGGTTCAGGACCCGGCGCACATCCTCGGCCAGCTCCGCGGCCTCCCACTGCTCGGCATAGGCCTTCTCCGGGATCCGCTGCTTCACCATGCCGGCCAGCACATCGCCGCGCATGTCCTGCACCGTCTCGCTCACATCGTCGGCCGTCATGAACTCGCGGCGCTGCGCATACACCTCGCGGCGCTGGTTGCTCATCACGTCGTCATACTTCAGCACGTTCTTGCGCATGTCGAAGTTGCGCGCCTCGACCTTCTTCTGCGCCTTCTCCAGCGCGCGGTTGATCCAGGGGTGCACGATGGCCTCGCCGGGCTTCAGCCCCAGCTTCTGCAACATGCCGCCCATCCGCTCTGAGCCGAAGATCCGCATCAGGTCGTCTTCCAGGCTCAGGAAGAAGCGGCTGGCCCCCGGGTCGCCCTGCCGCCCGGAGCGGCCGCGCAGCTGGTTGTCGATCCGCCGGCTCTCGTGCCGCTCGGTCCCGATCACGCACAGCCCGCCGGCCGCCTTCACGATGTCATGCTTCACCGCCACGTCGGCGCGGATCGCCGCCTCCGCCGCCGCCTGCGCCTCGGCCTCCATTCCGGTCACCTCGAGCTTGATCCGCATCTCGGCGTTGCCGCCCAGTTTGATGTCGGTGCCGCGGCCCGCCATGTTGGTGGCGATGGTGATGGCCCCGGGCGCCCCGGCCTGCGCCACGATCGTCGCCTCCTGCTCGTGGAACCGCGCGTTCAGCACGGCGTGCGGCACCTTCTTCGCCGTCAGCAGCTCGCTGATGATCTCGGACTTCTCGATGCTGGTGGTGCCCACCAGCACCGGCTGCCCGCGCTCCCGCGCCTCCGCGATCAGCGTCGCCACCGCCTCATACTTCTCCCCGGCGGAGCGGTACACCTCGTCATCGCTGTCCTTGCGCGTCACGGGCACGTTGGTCGGGATGTCAATCACGTCGAGCTTGTAGATCTCGGCGAACTCGTCCGCCTCGGTCAGCGCCGTGCCGGTCATGCCGGACAGCTTGGGATACAGGCGGAAATAGTTCTGGAAGGTGATGCTCGCCAGCGTCTGGTTCTCCGGCTGGACCGTCACCCCCTCCTTGGCCTCCAGCGCCTGGTGCAGCCCCTCGCTGAAGCGGCGGCCCTCCATCATGCGCCCGGTGAACTCGTCGATCAGCACCACCTTGTCCTCACGCACGATGTAATCCACATCGCGCGAGAACAGCGTGTGCGCCCGCAGCGACTGCTGCACGTGATGGATCACCGAGACGTTGAAGATGTCGTACAGGTTCCCCTCGGTGAGGATGCCCGCCGCCTTCAGCATCTCCTCGACCTTCTCCGAACCAGGTTCGGTCATGGTCACCGTCTTGAACTTCTCGTCCTTCTCGAACGTCGTCTCGTCCTTCACCAGCTCCAGCACCACGGCGTTGACCGTCCGATACAGGTCGCTGCTGTCCTCCGCAGGACCAGAGATAATAAGAGGGGTGCGCGCCTCGTCGATGAGGATGCTGTCCACCTCGTCGACGATGGCATAGGCGAACTCCCGCTGCGCCATGTCCTCCAGGCGGTACTTCATGTTGTCGCGCAGGTAGTCAAAGCCGAACTCGTTGTTGGTCCCATACGTGATGTCGCAGCCATAGGCGGCCCGGCGCTCGTCATCGTTCAACCCATGCACGATCACCCCGGTGGACAGCCCCATGAAGCCATACACCCGGCTCATGTCCTCGCTGTCGCGCGTCGCCAGGTAGTCGTTCACCGTCACCACGTGCACGCCCTTGGCCGGCAGCGCGTTCAGGTACACCGGCAGCGTCGCCACCAGCGTCTTGCCCTCGCCGGTCTTCATCTCGGCGATCTTGCCGTCGTGCAGCACCATGCCGCCCACCAGCTGCACGTCGAAATGCCGCATCCCCAGCACCCGGCGAGACGCCTCGCGCACCGCGGCAAACGCCTCGGGCAGCAGCGCATCCAGCGTCTCGCCAGCCTCCAGCCGGTTGCGGAACTCGGCGGTCTTGGCCGAAAGATCCTCATCCGACAGCGCTTCCATCGCGGGCTCGTGCGCGTTGATCTGCGGCACCCGGCGCTGGTACCCCTTCAGCGAGCGATCATTGGCGGAGCCGAACACGGCACGGGCGAGGCTGGCGAACATCGGACTATTGCCTTATGGCTCGGGCCGCCCGCAACATCGGCCGGGCAGCCTGGAAAGAGAACGGCACCGCTCAAATAGGAGTGCGGCCCGCCCCGGTCAACGCGGCTGCTCAACGCGGCTCGTCAGCCGGCCGCCAGTCAATCCGGTCAGGCACAGTCCCGCACCAGCTCGTCCCCGGTCTCCCCACCCGCCCCGCTCCAGGCATCCTCGATCGCCTGCACGATGAAGGCCAGCGCGCCGGACAGCGAGGCGCTCAGCGCCGCCCCCATCTGGCTCCCATCCGACCACAGCGCCGCAAAACCGGTCAGCCCATCCCGCCGGGCCAGCGTCAGCATCGGGCTGCCCGCCGCCCGCGACCCGGCGCTCATCCGCGCATACTCCACCCCGTCCTCGATGGCATAGGCGACCGACCAGCCGGGATACGCCCCAAGCCGCGTCCCGATCGCCGCCTTGTCACGGTCGGAGAACCCGGGCTCCGCGCCCGGGTGAGCCGCATCGAGCCGGCACGCAACCTGATCGTCTGACACTGCACGTCTCCGCCCATCGCGACGGGCACACCAGTCAGGCCGCGCTGTGGTGCCGCCATGGCCGCGATGTGTCCGTCATGTGGCGTCAACATTTGTTGCAATCGCGCCCAGCCCAGCCCGGCTTGTGACCAACCGGGCATTCGGGCATCCTGCGCCCTCCGTCATCGAGGACCTCTCATGCGTGGCCTGACCCTGCCTGCCGTCGTAGCGACCCTGTCCATCGGCCTCGCCGCTCTGGCCCAGGCGCAAGCGCCCGCACCCACAGCACCCCCCGCCCCCGCTGCAGCCCCCGCTGCTGCCCCCACGGCAGCAGCCCCGGCCCCGGACAAGGTCGTCGCCCGCGTCGGCGGAGACCCCATCTACGCCAGCGAACTCGCCGAAGCCGCCCAGGGCCTGCCGGAAGAGCTGCGCGGCATGCCGCAGCAGATGCTCTACCCCATGCTGCTCGACCAGCTCGTCGACCGCCACGCCATCGTGCTCGCCGCCCGCAAGCAGGGCCTGGAGAAGGACCCGGCCGTGCAGAAGGCCGTCGCCCGCGCCACCGACCTCGCCATGCAGAACGCCCTGCTGTCCCGCGAGATCGTCCCCACCCTCACGGATGACGCCATCAAGGCCCGCTACGACCGCGACTACGCCAGCAAGCCCGGTGAGGAGGAGGTGCACGCCGCCCACATCCTGGTCGCCGACGAGGACAAGGCAAAGGCCATCATCAAGCAGGTCAAGGCCGGCGGCGACTTCGAGAAGCTGGCCCGCGAGAACAGCACCGACCCCAGCGCCAAGGGCAACGGCGGCGACCTCGGCTTCTTCAAGAAGACGGACATGCTGCCGGAGTTCGCCAACGCCGCCTTCAGCCTCAAGCCCGGCGAGATCACCGAGACCCCCGTCAAGACCCGCTTCGGCTGGCACGTCATCAAGCTGCTGGAGCGCCGCACCGCCCCGCCCCCGGCGCTGGACACGGTACGCGACGAGATCCGCCAGTCGCTGATCCAGGAAGGCGTCACCAAGGTTCTGACCCAGGCCAAGGCCGGGCTGACCGTCGAGAAGTTCAATCAGGACGGCACGCCCATGACCGACTCCCCCGCCGCGGCGCCCGCCGCCCCGGGGACGACACCCACCCCGGCCTCGGCTCCCACGCCGGGCAAGTAGCAGGATGGCCCTTCCCGTCTCGCCCCTCGCCGTCGCGCTGCCGGACCTGCCGCCGCTGCCGGGCGTGAAGCTCGGCGCCGCCCAGGCCGGCATCCGCTACCAGGGCCGCACGGACCTGGTGATGATCGAGATGCCGGCCGGCACCCATGTCGCCGGCGTGTTCACCCGCAACAAGTGCCCCGGCGCGCCCATCGACTGGTGCCGGGACGGCGTGGTGGGCGGCCGCGCCCGCGCCGTGGTGGTCAATGCCGGCAACGCCAACGTCTTCACCGGCCGCGCCGGGGCCAGTGCGGTGGAAGAAACCGCCAAGGCCGCCGCCCGCCTGGTCGGCTGCGGCCCACACGAGGTTTTCGTCGCCAGCACCGGCGTCATCGGCGAGGTCCTGCCGCACGAGAAGCTGATCGCCGCCCTGCCCGCCCTGCACGAAAGCCTGGACACCGGCGCCTGGGAAGCCGCCGCCCGCGGCATCATGACCACGGACACCTTCCCCAAGGCCGCCACCCGCACCGCCCGCATCGGTGACACCGAGGTGCGCATCACCGGCATCGCCAAGGGCTCCGGCATGGTCGCGCCCGACATGGCCACCATGCTGTGCTTCATCGCCACCGACGCCCGCATCCCGGCCACCCTGCTGCAGGACATGCTGTCCCGCGGCGTGAAGCACAGCTTCAACTGCACCACGGTCGACAGCGACACCTCCACCAGCGACACCGTGCTGCTGTTCGCCACCGGCCAGACCGACCACAGGCGCGTCCACAAGGACGACACCCGCATCGTGCGGGACTTCCGCAACGCCCTGGACAGCCTGCTGCTGGACCTGGCGCTCCAGGTGGTGCGCGACGGCGAGGGCGCGCAGAAGCTGATCCGGATCGACGTGACCGGCGCCGTCTCCAACAAGTCCGCCAAGCGCGTCGCCATGTCCATCGCCAACTCCCCCCTGGTGAAAACCGCCATCGCCGGCGAGGACGCCAACTGGGGCCGCATCGTCATGGCCGTGGGCAAGGCCGGCGAGCCCGCCGACCGCGACCAGCTGAGCGTCGGCGTGGGCGGCACCTGGATGGCGCGCGACGGCACCGTGGTGCCGGGCTACGACGAAGCCCCCGTGGTGGCGCACATGAAGGGCCGCGAGATCGCGATCACCGTCGACCTCGGCCTGGGCAAGGGCCTCGCGACCGCCTGGACCTGCGACCTCACGCACGGCTACATCGACATCAACGGCAGCTACCGCAGCTAGTGCCTGATCCGCGTTCCGCCCAGGCCATCCCGCCCATCACCACGGAACGGTTGCTGCTCCGCCCGCTGCAGGCCAGCGACGCCGCCGCCCTGCATCGCCTGGTCAATGACTGGGCCGTGGTGCGCAACCTCAGCCGCCTGCCCTTCCCCTACCCGCGCGACCTCGCCGATGAATGGATCGCCTCCACCACCCGGCAGAGCGCCGCCGGCACCGGCTTCCACCTCGCCATCACCGGGCAGGACGAGGGCGCCGAACTCCTGGGCTGCGCCGGCCTCCGGCTCGACTTGTCGCCCCGCACCGGCCATCTCGGCTACTGGGTCGGCCGCCGCTTCTGGGGCCATGGCGTCGCCTCCGAGGCCATCGCCCGGCTCGCCCGCTGGGCGCTCGCGAACCTCGATCTCGACCGCCTGGTGGCCCACGTCGCCCTCGACAACCCGGCCTCCGCCGCCGTGCTGCGCCGCGCCGGGTTCCGCGAAACCGGCCGTGGCGAGGAAGCCTTCCTGGCCCGCGGCGGCAAGCACCCGGTGCTCAACTTCGAGGCGCTGCGCGAGGACCTCGCCCCCATCGCCCAGCCCATGCCGGAGCCGCCGCCCGCCGAACCCGCCCCCGGCTCTGCCCCCGCCCCCGGCAAGCCCATCGTCCTCGTCGTCGCCGCCGGGCTGATCGACACCGATGGCCGCGTGCTGCTGACAAGGCGGCCCGAAGGCAAGTCCATGGCCGGCTTGTGGGAGTTCCCCGGCGGCAAGGTCGAACCCGGCGAAACTCCCGAGGCCGCGCTGATCCGTGAGCTGCGGGAGGAGCTGGGCATCGACGTCGCCGAAAGCTGCCTGGCCGCCTTCGCCTTCGCCTCCCACGGCTACGAGCGCTTCCACCTGCTGATGCCGCTGTACCTCTGCCGCCGCTGGACCGGCACGCCGGAGGGGCGCGAGGGTCAGGGCATCGCCTGGGTGCAGCCCCGCCGCCTCGGCGACTACCAGATGCCGCCCGCCGACAAGCCACTGGTGTCCCTGCTGCGGGACTTTCTGTAAAACCCGCTCGGCCCTCCGGAGAAACCCGTGTCCAACCCCACCGCCTGCCTGCTCGTCATCGGCAACGAAGTCCTGTCCGGCCGCACCCAGGACCTCAACATCAACTTCCTGGCCAAGGGCCTGGGCGCCATCGGCATGCCGCTGCGCGAGGTCCGCATCATCCCGGACGTGGCCGAGACCATCATCGCCGCCGTCAACGAGGCCCGCACCAGGTTCGACCACGTCTTCACCACCGGCGGCATCGGCCCCACCCATGACGACATCACCAGCGAGTGCGTCGCCGCAGCCTTCGGCGTCCCGTGGGAGCCGCACCCCGAGGCCTTCGCCCGCATGGAGAAGCACTACAGGCCCGGCGAGTTCAACGCGGCCCGGCAGCGCATGGCCACCATGCCGCGCGGCGCCACGCTGATCGACAACAGCGTCTCCATCGCGCCGGGCTTCACCATGGGCAACGTGCATGTCATGGCCGGCGTGCCGCGCATCATGCAGGCCATGTGGTCCACCCTCGGCCCCAGCCTGCCCGGCGGCACCCCGGTCGACTCCCGCGCCGTGCACGTGTTCGGCCTGCCGGAAGGCGCCATCGCCGCCGGCCTGGGGGCGATCCAGGGCAGGTACCCCGGCGTGGACCTGGGCAGCTACCCCTTCTACCGTGGCACCGGAAACGGCGTCTCGCTGGTCGCCAAGGGCGTGGACATCGCCGAACTGGACGCCTGCATCGCCGAAGTCACCGCGATGATCACGTCGATGAACCACACCCCCATCCAGGGCGAACCCCCGGTCTAAGCACCAGGGCCGCCTTTCAAGGAGCACTCCGATGACCATCCAACTGGGCCAGATCGCCCCGGACTTCGAGCAGCTGACCAGCCAAGGCCTCATCCACTTCCACGACTGGCTGGGCACCAGCTGGGGCGTGCTGTTCAGCCACCCCAAGGACTTCACCCCCGTCTGCACCACCGAACTCGGCGAGGCCGCCCGCCTCAAGCCGCAATTCGACGAGCGCAACACCAGGATCATCGGCCTCAGCGTCGACACGCTGGAGAACCACGGCGCCTGGAACGCCGACATCCTTCGCACCCAGGGCCAGAGCGTCAACTTCCCCATGATCGCGGATGGCGACCGCAAGGTCAGCACCCTCTACGGCATGGTCCACCCGGACGCCGACCCCAGCGTCACCGTCCGCACCGTCTTCATCATCGACCCGGCGAAAAAGGTCCGCCTGATGATGATCTACCCGCCCAGCACCGGCCGCAACTTCGACGAGATCCTCCGCGTCATCGACAGCCTGCAGCTCACCGACGCCCAGAAGGTCGCCACCCCCGTCAACTGGAAGCCCGGCGACCGCGCCATCATCGTCCCCTCCGTCAGCGACGCCGACGCCAAGCTCCGCTTCCCCCAGGGCTGGGACGCCCAGACCCCCTATCTCCGCTACGTGGACGTAAAGGGCAGCTGAGCCACCCCGACCGCAAGGCCCTCTCCCCTGGGGAGAGGTGCCGATCCCCTAGATCCGCCGCACCGGCAACGACCAGGCCAGCACCAGCGCCAGCCCGCTGAAGCAGGCGATCGTCAGGAACGCCGCCCGGAACGCCCCGGCGATCTGTCCGCCCAGCTCAACCCGGGCCGCGTTGCTCATCCCGGCCAGCACCGCCGGCCCCCGCTCCACCACATCGGCGAACAGCCCGGCCACCGCCGGGTCCCGCAGCGCCAGCGTGGCGAACAGCACCGCCCCCACCGTCGCCGCCCCCAGCGCGCCGCCGATGGATCGGGTGAACTGCACCGAAGCCGCGGCCGCCCCCAGGTTCTTCGGTCCCGCCACCGCCTGCACCGTCACGTTCACCACCGGCATGGTGGTCCCGATCGACATCGACAGCACCAGGAACAGCCAGGGCAGCACGCTGATCGGCAGGGTCGCACCGCCAAACCCCAGCACCAGCAGGCACGCCGTGACGCTCACCTGCCCGACCGACGGAAAGATCGCCGTCCGCCCGGTGACACTGATCATCCGCCCGGTGAACATCGCCCCCAGCGCGATCCCGGCCGTCAGCGGCAGCATGATGAGCCCCACCCGCTCCGGCGGGATGCCGCGCACCACCTGCAGATAGATCGGCATGAACGTCACGGTCGAGATGATGGTCGCCCCCACGCAGGCCCCCATGGCATCCGCCCGCCAGATCGCGGCATGGCGCAGCAGCTTCACCGGGATCAGCGGTGATGCCGCCCGCCGCTCCTGCCGCAGCAGCAGCACCATCGACACCACCGCAACCACCAGCCACGCCAGGATGCCCGGCACCGCCGCCGCCGAGAACCGCTGCCCCTGCTCCAGCGCCAGCAGCAGCGACACCACGAACCCCGTGAAGAACGCGAGCCCCAGCCAGTCGAACCGCAGCCGCCCACCCGTGCCGGGCCGGCTCTGCAGCCGCGAGGCCAGCAGCAGCGCCAGCAGCCCCAGCGGCAGGTTGACCATGAACACCGAGGCCCAGCCGAAATGCTGCGTCAGCCACCCGCCCGCGACGGGGCCGAAGGTGGAGGCCATCATGTACACCGCCGCCATGTAGCCCTGGATGCGCCCCCGCTCCCGCGGCGGCACCACCTCGCCCACCAGCGCCTGGCACAGCGTCATCAGCCCGCCGCCGCCAATGCCCTGCAGCACCCGCGCGCCCACCAGGAACAGCATGGTCGGCGCCAGGGCACACAGCACGGAGGCAACCACGAACACCACCAGCGACACCATCAGCAGCCGCTTGCGCCCCATGGCATCGCCCAGCCGCCCATACACCGCAGCGGCGATGGTGGTCGCCATCAGGTACGACACCACCACCCAGGAGATGCGCTCCACGTCACCCAGGCTGGCGGCGATGTTGGGCAGCGCGGTGGCGACGATGGTGCTGTCGATCGCCGCCAGGAACATCGGCAGCACGATCGAGGGATACACCTGGAAGAACAGCGCCCGGCTGGACGGCACCGCCTGCACCACCCCGCCGGGACCCTGGTCTTCCCCGTCGTTCATGCCACCTGCGCCTCCCGGCCCATGGCAAGGAACTTGTCCCGCCGCAGCGTGCGCAGCGTCACCGCGTCCAGCCCCGCCAGCGTCTCCAGCGCGGCCCCGATCGCCGCCGCAACACTCGCCACCGTGGCGGCCGGCGCGCGGTGGGCGCCGCCCAGCGGTTCCGGCACCACCTGGTCCACGATGCCGAAGCCCACCAGGTCCTGCGCCGTCAGCCGCAGCGCCTCCGCCGCCGTCGCCGCCTGCGCCGCATCCCGCCACAGGATGCTCGCACACCCCTCCGGCGAGATCACGGAATACACCGAGTGCTCCAGCATCAGCACCCGGTCCCCCGCCGCCAGCGCGATGGCGCCGCCCGAGCCGCCTTCCCCGATGATCGTCGCGACGATCGGCACCGGCGCCTCCAGGCAGGCCTCGATGGCCCGCGCGATCGCCTCCGCCTGCCCCCGCGCCTCCGCCTCGATCCCCGGGAACGCCCCCGCCGTATCCACGAACGTCAGCACCGGCAGCTTGAACCGTCCCGCCAGCTCGATCAGCCGCCGCGCCTTGCGATACCCCTCCGGCCGCGCCATGCCGAAATTATGCGCGACCCGGCTTTCCGTGTCCGATCCCCGCTCCGTCCCCAGCACCACCACCGGCCGCCCCTGGAACCGCCCCAGCCCGCCCAGCACCGCCGCGTCATCGGCAAAAGCACGGTCCCCGGCCAGCGGCGTGTACTCGGTGATCAGCGCGTCGATATAGGCCTGCGCCTTGGGCCGCTGCGGATGCCGGGCCACCTGCGTCTTCTGCCAGGGGCTCAGTTTCGCATACACCTGGCGTATCTGCGCCTCGACCTTGTCCTCCAGCTGGGACACCTCGGCCTCGATATCGATGCCGCCCGGCTCCTGCATCCGCCGCAGCTCGTCGATCTTGCTCTCGAGTTCGGCGACAGGCCGTTCGAAGTCCAGGAAGTGGCGCATCGGCCGGGTCTACCGAATCGCGCGGTGCTTAGCCAGAGGGGGTCCGGGCGGCTGAGAGCGGATGATGCAGCGCCACCACCTCCGCCAGCCGCTCCGCCAGCACGTGCGTATAGATCTGCGTCGTCGCGATGTCCGCGTGCCCCAGCAGCATCTGCAGGCTGCGCAGGTCCGCCCCGCGTGCCAGCATGTGGCTGGCGAAACTGTGGCGCAGCACGTGCGGGCTCACCCGCGCCGGGTCCAGCCCGGCCTCCAGCGCCACCTGCTTCAGCAGCAGCGCCAGGCCCTGCCGGGTCATCGCCGCGGCCGGGTCGCGCCCGGCGAACAGCCAGCGGCTCTCCACCGCGCCGGCCAGCAGCGCCGCCACCGCGTCATGCGCGCCCTGCGACACCAGCACCATCCGCTCCCGCCCGCCCTTGCCGCGCACGATCAGCATCTGCGGCGTCCGCACCAGCTCCGCCCGGCGCAACGACAGCAGCTCGCTGATCCGCAACCCGGTGGCATACAGCAGCTCCAGCGCCGCCCGGGCCACCAGCCCCATGGGCGGCGCATGGGCCGCGGCAGCCGTCAGCAGCGCCTGCACCTCGGCCTCGGCCAGGTTCCTCGGCAGGCTGCGCGGCAGCCGCGGCCGCTCCAGCAACATGCTGGGATCGTCCGGCCGGATGCCCTCGCGCGCCAGGAACCGGTAGAACCCCCGCAGGCACGAAAGCCGCCGCGCCGCCGTCCGCGCCGCCACCACGCCCGAAAGCCCGCGCATATAGGCCCGCAGCGCCTCCGCCCCGGCCAGCGCCGGCGCGCATCGCAGCGCCGCGCGCAGATCGGCCAGGTCGTTCTCATAGGCCGCCAGCGTGTTCCGCGCCCGCCCCTTCTCGGCCGCCAGCATCTCCAGGAACGCCTCCTCGTGGCGGTCCATCCCTATTTCGGCGCGAAACGCTCGTTCGGCAGCACCTTCTGCACCTGCTCCGTGCGCGGACCCGGCGGAAAGGCGCCCAGCACCACCATGCCGCCCATCACCAGCAGCAGCACGAACACCACCAGCACCACCACGATTCGGATCATCCACTGCCCTTGGCCGCCATACAGGACCGTGTGCTAGCCTTGCGCATCATGACGCGCAACTTCGCGGCCCCGCGCCCCTCCGCCATCGAGCCGCCCGGCACCCCCCCAGGGCCTGCCACGGCCCACCAGGGAATCACCGCAACACCAGACGTTCCGCACCTGCCGGCCGCCTTCGACAAGCGCAGCATCGTGCTGGTCGGGCTGATGGGCGCCGGCAAGACCAGCATCGGCCGCCGCCTCGCCGCCCGCCTGGGCCTGCCGTTCCGCGACGCGGACGCCGAGATCGAGCTCGCCGCCGGCTGCACCATCCCCGAGCTGTTCGCCCGCTATGGCGAGGCGGACTTCCGCGCGGGTGAGCGCCGGGTCATCCGCCGCCTGCTGGCCGGGGACCCGCTGGTGCTGGCCACCGGCGGCGGCGCCTTCATGGATGCCGAAACCCGCGGCACCGTGCGGCACGACGCCGTCTCGGTCTGGCTCCGCTGCCCGCTGGCCACGCTGGTCCGCCGCGTCTCCACCCGCGACCATCGCCCCCTGCTGCGCGACGGCAACCCGGCCGAGATCCTCGCCGGCCTGATGGAACGCCGCCACCCCGTCTATGGCGAGGCCGACCTGGTGGTGGATTGCGGCGACGAACCGCCCGACCACACCACCACCAAGGTGCTGAACACCCTGCTCGCCTGGCAGAAGCCCCGCCGCCTCGCCGTGGCGCTGTCCTCCGCCAGCTATGACATCATCATCGGCGAGAACCTGCTGGCCCGTGCCGGCGCCTTCCTGGCCCCCGTGATGCCGCAGAAGCGCGCCGTGGTGGTCACCGACGAGACCGTGGCCGCCCTGCACCTGCAGACCCTGCTGGACGGCCTGGCGCAGACCGGCATCACCGCCCGCTACGTGGTCGTCCCCCCCGGCGAGGCCTCGAAGAGCATGGAAGGCTTCACCCACGTCACCACCGCCCTGCTGGAGGCCGCGGTCGAGCGGCGCACCACCGTCATCGCCCTGGGCGGCGGCGTGGTGGGGGACCTGGCCGGGTTCGCCGCCGCCACCACCCTGCGCGGCCTGCCCTTCGTGCAGGTGCCCACCACCCTGCTCAGCCAGGTGGACAGCAGCGTGGGCGGCAAGACCGGCATCAACACGGCACAGGGCAAGAACCTGCTCGGCGCCTTCCACCAGCCCCGCATGGTGCTGGCCGATACCGGCGTGCTCGCCACCCTGCCGCCGCGGGAGCTGCGGGCCGGCTATGCGGAGGTCGTGAAGGCCGGGCTGATCGGCGACGCCGCGTTCTTCACCTGGTGCGAAGCCAACGCGCAGGCCCTGGTCGCCGGCGACCCGGCCATCCTCGGCGAGGCCGTGATGCGCGCCTGCGCCTTCAAGGCCGCCGTGGTGGCCGGCGACGAGCGGGAGGAGAAGCCCAGCGGCGGCCGCGCCCTGCTCAACCTGGGCCACACCTTCGCCCACGCGCTGGAGGCCGAGGTCGGCTACGGCGGCGGGCTGCTGCACGGCGAGGCGGTGGCGGTGGGCCTGGGCCTCGCCTTCCGCCTCTCCGCCAGGCTCGGCCATTGCGATGACGACATCCCGCCCCGCATCGAGGCGCACCTCGAATCCGTCGGCCTCGCCAGCGGACCCGGCATGTTGAACCGCCGCCTCTCCGCCGCCCGCCTGGTCAGCCACATGCAGCGCGACAAGAAGATGCGCGACGGCCGCCTGCACTTCATCCTGGCCCGCGGCATCGGCCAGGCCTTCACCACGGCCGACGTGCCGGAGGCAGCGGTGCTCGACCTCCTCCAGGACGCCGGCTGCGACGCCTAGGGTCTAGCCGGGCCGCCGCATGTCGAAGCGGCTGGCCGGCGTGATCTCCGCATAGGCCGAAGGCCCGCCCGCGCGCAGCACGATCCCCGCGCCGAAGGTGTCGAACACCCCATCCTTCAGCAGCGCCGTATCGATATGCACGCCCACCACCTCACCCAGCACCAGCCAGGCCGGCGTCAGCGCCCCGGTCCGGGTCTTGAGGTTGATGACCTCCGTCACCTGGCACTCGAACTGCACCTGCGCCGCCGCCACCATCGGCACGTCCACCACCCGCCCCGCCGCCTTCGCCAACCCGGCCAGCTCGAACTCGTCGGACCCATACGGCACCGGCGCACAGCTCGCGTTCATCGCCTCCGCCAGCGCCCGGGTGGTGAGGTTCCACACGAACGCCCCGGTCTCCCGGCAGTTGCGCACGCTGTCCTTGGCGGAGGTGCTGCTGAACCCCAGGATCGGCGGCGTGTAGTTGAAGGCGTTGAAGAAGCTGTACGGCGCCAGGTTCACGGACCCGTCGCGCCCCTTGCTGGACACCCAGCCGATCGGCCGCGGCCCGATGATGGCATTGAACGGATCATGCGGCAGGCCGTGGCCCTTGGCGGGTTCGTAGAAATGGGTTTCGGTCCGCATCATCGATAATCCTGCTGAACGAACGGCATTTCGGTATACCGCACGGTGCGAGTGCAACGCCGTCTGGTGCGTGGCGGCCTGACGGCCAAGGCCAGACTCCATCCGCCCGCCAGACTACCCGGCCAGTTACAGCCATTCCGATGTCCGACGCTAAGTGGAGCACCCGACTGCCAACCGTGTGTGATTCACGTCAGACCCGTGAAGCAGCACTTCCAGAGCGTCGGCGCTTTGCCACAAACGTGAATGCAGGGCCGTGCGGGTGGTTCCGCTGGTCGCTATCCACGATCACATCGAACGAACATGCGTCGAAGGCCTCGATGATTCCAGCACGTTCGATCCAGCGGCTATGCAACTCGGTTCCACCAGCAAAACCACCCCAGGCGACGTCGTCAAGGTATGACTGTGTCGCAAGGCCAATCCGGCGTCCACGGAAGTCGACATACTCGACGGGCGCCGTGAACTTCGTGCTGAGGTGAGCAGACGCTTGAATGATATCATGGTCATAGTAATGCGTCCAAATGCAGACCCAGTCTGCGGCCGCGGTCATCGCTTCGATCAGTTCAAGCGGCTCCTGCATATGATACAGAACACCCGACGCCAGGATCACGTCCGCGCGTGGCGGATTGCTACGAAGCAGCTTCTCGAAGTCACCACAAACGAATCTGGCCCGGACGTTGAAAGCTTCCTTCATGATCAGGCAGCGCAGAAAGGCATCCTTGTTGGCTTCGATTGCAAGGATGTCGGATGCACCCAGGATGGACATCATGTAGGTGTGCCCGCCCTCCAGCGGCCCAAGTTCGATGACGCGTTTCCCGCTGAATCCAGATACCGCCTGATCGAAGAACATGATGCGGGCGTCATCAAAGAGCGAGGAAGTGCCAAGGCCAAAGCCTGGAACTTTGCTCAACCATTGCCCCTTGAAGATGTCAAAGGCGTTCGCCGCGCAAGGCATGCGAGTTTCAAAGCGATTGTCGTTGGACACGAAGATGACTTTCTTGGCTAGCTCTGACGCGACTGGAGCAGGCTGCGTTTAGCTTGATACAGGCCGTATCGACAAACCATAAGCCTGTGCCGGCTAGGGTCCAGCCCATGAAGCCGCGCCGCGGTGCTGGATGGCATGACCCACATGGCTTGGTGAACAGGCGAATGAAACTCCACGCAGATGCTGACGCTCATTACGCCAATCTTACAATCGCATCGCACGCAACGGACCCCCCATGCCCCCGCTCCCGAACGCATCCCCCGCCCTGCACGCCCACTTCATCGCCTGGCTCGACCGCTTTTCCGGCTTCGTCCGCGAGGTCGATTACGCCTCCGCCAAGCCCCTCTTCCACCCGGACGTGCTCGCCTTCGGCACCCACCGCGACATCATCCCCGGTCTCCAGCCCTGGATCGACACGCAATGGGACAACGTCTGGCCCAGAACCACCGATTTCCGGTTCGACCTCGATGGCTCCCACGTCCTCGCATCCGCCGATGAGAGCATGGTCGTGCTCGTCGCCCCCTGGACCAGCACCGGCTACCAGCCGGATGGCGCCCCGTTCGAGCGCCCGGGCCGGGCCACGATGATCTTCAGCAGGCTCGACGGCACCTGGCTCTGCACCCACTCCCACATGTCGCTCAACCGCGGCGTGCCCCAGACCAGCCACGCCGACCGCCCCGTCAAGGCCCGCTGACCGGCCCGGCCGAACATCGCGCCGGCCCCGGCCTCGGCGATATGCGCCATGGTGCCGCTTCTGATGAGAAAGGCTGGAGCGGGCGGAGGGAATCGAACCCTCGTATGCAGCTTGGGAAGCTGCCGTTCTACCATTGAACTACGCCCGCTGAACCGGGACCGCACCGCATGCGGTGTCCGCCGCCACCTTATAGGGTTCCGCGATTGACCACGCAACGCCCCGCGCGTAAACAAGCTGCCGGCGTCGCCCGATGCCCCTCGTGATTTGTCCGGCCGGATTGCGGCGAGGTTAAACAAGCGCGCTAAAGAGGCCTGCGGACCCGGCCGAACAGCCGCGCCCGCCGGCATCCACGGCCCATCCGATGAGGCAAGTGGCATGTCCAAGCAATTCCGTCCCGCGACCCGGCTCGTCCATGGCGGCACCACCCGCTCGCAACACGGCGAGACCGCGGAAGCCATGTTCCTCACCTCCGGCTTCGTCTACGACAGCGCGGAGCAGGCCGAGGACACCTTCACCGGCGCCGTCCAGCACTACCAGTACTCCCGCTTCGGCAACCCCACCGTGGTGATGTTCGAAACCCGCCTGGCCACCATCGAGGGCGCCGAGGCCTGCCGCGCCACCGCGACCGGCATGGCCGCCGTGCACGCCGCCATGCTCTGCCACCTGAAGGCCGGGGACCGCGTGGTTGCCAGCCGCGCGCTGTTCGGCTCCTGCCACTGGATCGTCTCCACCCTGCTGCCGCGCTACGGCATCGAGACGGAGTTCGTCGATGGCGGCGACATGGCCGGCTGGGCCGCCGCCTTCGCCCGCCCCGCCACCATGGTGCTGCTGGAAAGCCCCTCCAACCCCATGCTCGAGGTGCTGGACCTCAAGGCCATCGCGGGTCTCGCGCACCAGGCCGGCGCGCTGGTGGTGGTGGACAACGTCTTCGCCACCCCGCTGCTGCAAAGGCCGTTCGAGCTGGGCGCGGACATCGTGGTCTATTCCTGCACCAAGCACATCGACGGCCAGGGCCGCGTGCTGGGCGGCGCCGTGCTGGGCCGGCAGAAATGGGTGGACGAGGTGCTGACCCCCTTCATCCGCAACACCGGCCCCTCCATGTCGCCGTTCAACGCCTGGGTGCTGCTGAAGGGGCTCGAGACGCTGCGCCTGCGCGTGGATGCCGCCTGCGCCAGCGCCGCCGCGGTGGCCGATGCGCTGGCCGCGCACCCCGCGGTGCGCCGGGTCATGTACCCGACGCGGCCCGACCATCCGCAGCACGCCCTGGCCGTGGCGCAGATGAGCGCCGGCGGCACCATGGTCAGCTTCGAGCTGGCGGACCGCGAGGCCGCCTTCATCGCCATGAACGCTCTCCAGCTCATCGCCATCTCCAACAACCTGGGCGACTCCAAGTCCCTCGCCACCCACCCCGCCACCACCACGCACATGAAGATCGGCCCCGGGGAGCGCGCCCGCCTCGGCATCACCGACGGCGCCATCCGCCTCTCGGTCGGGCTGGAGGACAAGGAGGACCTGATCGAGGACCTGGTCCAGGCCCTCGATGCCGTGCAGCAGCATGTCCCGGCTGCTCAGACCCGGGCGGCAGCCGAATAGTGCCCCGCTACGCCGCCACCACCCGCGACATCGAGGTCACGGTCGAGCCCGTGTACCTCGAGGACGAGTCCCTGCCCGAGCAGAACAGGTGGATCTGGGCCTACCAGGTGCAGATCCACAACCAGGGCCGCACCACCGTCCAGCTGCTGCGCCGCACCTGGCGCATCACCGACGCCGCCGGCCGCACCATGATGGTGCAGGGCGACGGCGTCGTCGGCGAACAACCCGTCCTCGAACCCGGCCAGAGCTTCGAGTACACCTCCGGCACCCCGCTCGACACGCCATCCGGCTTCATGTCCGGCACCTACCACATGGTCGCCACCGCCAGCGGCGAGGCCTTCGACGCCGAAGTGCCCGCCTTCAGCCTGGACAGCCCGGACCATCCCCGCCGGCTGCACTGATCTTGCTCGTCCGGACTGGCGACCCACATTGAACCTGCACTAGTTCGGACGGCGCTCCACGTGAACAACATCTCCAAGCCCCCCACGCCCGGCCTCAGCTGCGACGGCATGCCAAGCCCGGAGGAGGCCGAGGCCGCCGTCCGCACCCTGCTGCGCCTGGCCGGCGAGAACCCCGACCGCGAAGGCCTGCGCGACACGCCGAAGCGGGTGGTGAAGGCCTACAAGGAGCTGTTCGGCGGCTACGCGGTCGATCCCGTCGCCCTGCTGGAGCGCACCTTCGAGGAGGTGAACGGCTACGACGAGGTGGTCCTGCTCCGGGATATCCGCCTCGAAAGCTACTGCGAACACCACATGGTCCCCATCATCGGCCGCTGCCACGTTGCCTACCTGCCGGAGCGCCGCGTGGTCGGCATCAGCAAGCTGGCCCGGCTGGTCGACGCCTTCAGCAAGCGCCTGCAGATCCAGGAACGCCTGACGGTGCAGATCGCCGACACCATCAACCAGGTGCTGCAGCCCCGCGGCGTGGCCGTGGTGATCGAAGCCGGGCACCAGTGCATGAGCACCCGCGGCGTCCACAAGCCCGGCGTGTCCATGGTCACCAGCCGCATGCTCGGCGCCTTCCGCACGGACCCGAACACCCGCCGCGAGTTCCTCGACCTGATCGGCCACCGCGCCCCGGGTTCGCTCGACTTCTAGCCCGCCGAGCCTTCAGGCATCCTCCCCGTTGACCCGGCGCCGCAGCAGCCGCAGCCGCTCCGCCGCCCCCGGTGAACGCGGGTCCCCCTCCAGCATCTTCTGCCAGGCCCCGAGCGCCCCCTTCCAATCTCCCCGAGCCTCCGCGATGCGCGACAGATCCTGCCAGGCCGCGAAGTTCCGGGGCTCCCGCCGCAGCGCCTCCTGGATGTCCCGCGCCGCGCCGGCCGGATCACCCAGCCGCAACCGCGCCTGCGCCCGGCCGCGCCAGGCGTCCAGCAGGTCCGAGTCCAGGTCCAGCGCCGCATCGAAGCTGTCCACGGCATCTCCCGCCGCGCCCTCGGAAAGCTCCCGTTGCCCGCGTGACAGCAGCAGCTTCAGCGCAGGACTCGCAGCATCGTGCCACAGCCCGCGCAGCTGCGCCTCCAGCGCCGCCGCCGCCGCCTCGTTCGGGGCCGCCTTCAGCGCGGTCAGCACGTTGTCGATCGGCTTCGGCACCGGAGCCGGCGATTGACCCACAGGCGCCTGGGCCATCAGCAGCAGCGACAGCCCCGCTGCCCGCCACATCATGCGATCGCAGGCTCCGGCAGCCCCGCCGGCGCCGGGCCACCCGCCATCCAGTCCAGCAGCTGCACCGTATGGATCACCGGCACCCCGCCCGAAAGCTGGGTGATGCACCCGATGTTCCCCGCCGCGATCAGGTCCGGCCGCGTCCGCGCGATGTTCTCCAGCTTGCGGCTCCGCAGCCGCGTCGCGATCTCGGGCTGCACCAGGTTGTAGGTCCCGGCCGACCCGCAGCACAGATGCCCCTCCGCCGGCTCGCTCACCGTGAACCCGGCCCGGCGCAACAGTACCTTCGGCGCCTCCGTGATCCGCTGCCCATGCTGCAGGCTGCACGCCGAATGATACGTCACCCGCAACCCCGGGGCCGCCCGCGTCGGCGCATAGTCCAGCGTCGCCAGATACTCCGAAACGTCCATCGCCAGCGCCGAAACCCGCTCGGCGCGGGAGCGCCAAGGCTCCGGCTCGTCACGGAACATGAAGCCGTAATCCTTCACCGTCGTGCCGCAGCCCGAGGTGTTGATGACGATCGCGTCCAGCCCGCCCTGCTCGATCTCGGCGGTCCACCCCGCGATGGCGGCGCGGGCCGAAGCCATGGCCGGGTCATGCTGCCCCATGTGATGCGTCAGCGCACCGCAGCAGCCGACGCCCCTGGCCACCGCAACCTCGATCCCCATGCGGGTCAGCAGCCGGATGGTCGCCTCGTTGATCGCGGGGTCCAGCACCGTCTGCGCACACCCGGTCAGCAGCGCCACCCGCCCGCGTTTCGCCGCCACGGCGGCATGGATCTGCGGGTCCTGCATGGCGCTGCGGGCCGGCAGGCTGCGCGGCGCCAGGTCCAGCATGGCGCGCAGCCGGGTGGCAAGCACCCCGCTCTTCGGCAGCAGCCCGCGCAACGGCCGGGCCAGCCGCGCCCCCTGCAGCGCCAGGCGGAACCGCCCGGGATACGGCAGCACCCGCGTTAGCACCGCCCGCAGCAGCCGCTCGTGCCACGGCCGCTGGTACGTCTCCGCAATGTAGCGCCGCGCATGATCCACCAGGTGCATGTAGTTCACGCCGGAGGGGCAGGTGCTCATGCAGCTCAGGCACGACAGGCAGCGGTCCACATGCCGCACCACCTCCTCGGTCGCGGGCTTGCCGCCCTCCAGCATGTCCTTGATCAGATAGATCCGGCCCCGCGGACTATCCAGCTCATCACCCAGCAGCACGAAGGTCGGGCACGTCGCCGTGCACATCCCGCAATGCACGCAGGTCCTTAACACCTGGTTGCTGCTGGCGATGTCGGGGTCGCGCATCTGCTCGGCGGTGAAGGTGGTCTGCATCTACAATCCCGCCATGATACGCCCGGGGTTCAGGATGCCCGCCGGGTCCATTGCCGCCTTCACCCGCCGGGTGATCATCGCCAGCGCCGCGGCCTCCGGCGGCACCACGTCCACCGCGGCCCGCATCGGCTCCGGCCCGCGCAGCACGGTCCAGACCCCCCGCGCCGCCAGCGCCGCCGCCATCACCGCCTCATGCGCCGCGGCTGGCCCCGCCACCCAGACCAGCCCGCCGCCCCAGTCCAGGAAGCACCGCGCGCCCGCCGCCTCCAAGGCCGCCACCACCCCCGGCCCGGCAGAAGGCCGCACCGACACCCGCCACACCGCATCCGTCGCCCCGGCCTGCAACGGCGCCGCATCGCGCACCGCCCGCCACACCGCCCGGCTCTGCCCATCCTCCAGCCGCCGCACCGCCCCGAACGAGGCCAGCAGCACCGTCAGCGCCTCCAGCCGATACGCCACGCTCGCCGCAAAATCCTCCATCCGCACCAGCGCCACCGCGCCCAGCCCCGCCAGCTCCGGCACCCGGTCCGCCGCCGCCGCCGGCAGCCAGGCCGCGCCCGAAACCCCGAACGGCGACCCCAACGCCCGCGACAACGCCGCCACCGCCTGAACCGCGTCCAGCCCGGCCAGCACCAGGCTCCCCGAGGTCTCCGCCCGCGGCAGCACCTTCAGCGTGATCTCCGTCATCACGCCCAGCGTCCCATGGCTCCCCGACAGCAGCTTGCACAGATCAAGCCCGGTGACATTCTTGAGCACCCGCCCGCCGGACCGGATCACCTCGCCTGACCCGTTCACCACCCGCATCCCCATCACATGGTCGCGCATCGCCCCGGAGGTGATGCGGCGCGGCCCCGACAGGTTGGTCGCCACCACCCCGCCAAGCGTCTGTGGCTCCGTGCTTCCCAGCAATTCCGAAAGATCGGGCGGCTCGGCCACCAGCATCTGCCCCTTCTCCGCCAGCACCGCCTCCACATCCGCCACCGGCGTCCCGGCCCGGGCGGAGATGATCAGCTCCGTCGGCGAATACAGCGTCACCCCCACCAGGTTGCGCGTGCTCAGCCCCCGCGCCGCCTGCACCGGCCGCAGCATCCCGCGCTTGGTGCCCCGGCCCTGGATCGACAGCGGCTCCCGCCGGGCCAGCGCCTGCTCGATGGCAGCAACGATCCCGGCCTCGTCGGCCGGCGCCTCGGCCTCAGGCAGCAAGTGCCGGCTCGTCCTTCAGCGGGAACACCTTGCTGGGGTTGAGCAGCCACTCCGGATCGAAGGCGCCCTTGATCCGCCGCTGCTGCTCCAGCTCGGTCTCGGTGAACTGCACCCGCATCAGGTCGCGCTTCTCCACCCCCACGCCGTGCTCTCCGGTCAGGCACCCGCCCACCTCCACGCACAGCTTCAGGATATCGGCACCGAACCGCTCGGCGCGCTCGAAACAGCCGGGCTCGTTGGCGTCGAACATGATCAGCGGATGCAGGTTCCCGTCCCCGGCATGGAAGATGTTGGCGACCCCAAGCCCATAGGCGGCGCTCATCTCGCCGATCCGCCGCAGCACCAGCGGCAGCTGCCCGGTCGGGATCGTCCCATCCATGCACAGATAGTCCGGGCTGATCCGCCCCACCGCTCCGAACGCCCCCTTGCGCCCCTTCCAGATGGAAAGGCTCTCCTCCGCGGACTGGCTCACCCGCAGGCTGATCGGATGGAACGGCTCGCACAGCCCGGCAATCCGCGCCAGCAGGTCGTCCTGCTCCGCCACGGACCCCTCCACCTCGATGATCAGCAGCGCCTCCGCGTCCAGCGGATACCCGGCATGGGCAAACGCCTCGCACGCATGGATCGCCGGCCGGTCCATGAACTCCAGCGCCACCGGGATGATGCCGGACCCGATGATGGCATCCACCGCCCGCCCCGCCGTCTCGTTGGCGTCGAACGCCACCAGCATCGCCCGCGCCCCCTCGGGGCTGCGCAGGATCCGCACCGTCACCTCCGTCACCATGGCCAGCATGCCCTCGCTGCCGGTGATCAGCCCCAGCCAGTCATACCCCGCCGCATCCAAATAGCCGCCGCCCAGGTCGATCACCTCGCCCTCGATGGTGACGATCCGCAGGCCCAGCAGGTTGTTGACCGTCACGCCGTATTTCAGGCAGTGCGCGCCGCCCGAGTTCATGCCGATATTGCCGCCGATCATGCACGCGAGCTGGCTGCTCGGGTCCGGCGCATAGAAGAACCCCTCGGCGCTCACCGCCTGGGTGATCCCGATATTGGTGACGCCGGCCTGCACCGTGGCGGCCCGGTCGGCGTAATCGATGTCCAGGATGCGGTTCATCCGCATCAGCCCGACCACCACGCTGTCCGCCATCGGCAGCGCCCCGCCGGACAGGCTGGTGCCAGCCCCGCGCGGGATCACCCGAACTCCATTGGCATGCAGGAAGCGCAGCACCGCCGCCACCTCCTCGGTGGTCGACGGCAAAGCCACGGCCATGGGCGCCTGGCGATACGCCGGCAGCCCGTCCGTCTCATACGGCTTCAGCCGCGTCGCTTCGGAAATCACCGCATCCGGCGGCAGGATGCCCCGCAACCCGGCCACGATCTCATTCCGGCGTGCCAGCACTCCGGCCTTCGGCGGCGGTTGGGCGATCATTGGCCGGTTCCCTCTCTTGCTTATCCCGCAAGATGGAACCGCTTTCGCAACCCGGCAAGCCCGGGTGCTGCAATCAAGCCGTCAGGATCAGCCCTGGCGGGCCTTCATGCGCGGGTTCTTCTTGTTGATCACATACACGCGGCCATGCCGGCGCACGACACGGCAGTTCTTGTCGCGGGTTTTGGCCGACTTGAGGCTGTTGCGGATCTTCATCTCAAACCCTTGAGGACCAGGGTGGCCCGAACGCTGAATGGAGGCGGCTGACTACCCATGGGGACCGCCGCTGTCAACCCGCCCGGAAACCTGCTCCCCCGATCCTACTCATCGAACTCGGTCAGCACATACCGCACCACCTCGTTCCCCACCGCACTCGGCTTGTGCCGGTGCGCCGCACCCGCCGGGATGTGCAGCATGTCGCCGGGCCCGGCCTCCACGGTATGCGTGTCGAACCGGTACTGGATCCGCCCGGACAGCACGAACACGCTATGCCCGGTCAGGCACCAGTTGCCCTCCACCGGCTCCGCACCCGGCGCCCGCTCCTGGTACCGCAGCGCCATGCCGAAGCCGGAGACCGCCTCCCGCACCTTCAGCAGCGGGCCATGCGCCACCAGCGGATGATCGGCGGCGCGGAACAGATAGGGGCTTTCGTTCATCCGCAAACCCTACCCCCATTCCGCCCGAACCCGCCAGCCGCAACCCGGCTCAACGGCACCAGTTGACGGCACCAGTTGACGGGGCCAGCCGGGGCGCGGATGGATGCCCGCATGCGCATCATCGGCCCCTGGATCGCCTTCCTGACCACCCTGTTCCTGCTGGTCGGCCTCTGCGGCCTGTTCGCCAGCTATGCCACCAGCATCCCGCTGGAACGCGCCGCCGCCCGCAACGCCCTGCTGGACCAGGCCGCCGCCACCGCCAACGCCCCCGACGGCGCCGGGCAGCTGCGCCAGCTCCTGCCCCGCCTCGCCAGCCTCGCCGAGCCCCTGACCACCGGACCCGGCACCCTCGCCGACCGCATCACCGCCGCCCGCGCCACCGTCCTGGACGAACAGCGCCGCGAGACCGTGAGCCTCACCTACCGCGTCCGCCTCATGCTGGGCGTCGTCACCGTCCTGGCCGCGGCCCTGGGCGCCGGCATCCTCAGCCTGGTGCGCAACGCCGCCCTCGCCCGCCCCTGAGCCCGCTACCCTGGCCAAGATCACCGCCGCCCCCGTCATCAATCCGTAACCGCCACCCCGCTGGACAAGCCCCGGCCCAGTCGCGAGGCTAGGCGCATGACCGCCACCGGCGCCGAACTCGAACTCCACGGCCTGACCCGGCGCTTCGGCCATGTCACCGCGGTGGACGGCATCTCCCTCAGCATCCCGCCGGGTCAGATGCTGGGCATCATCGGCCGCTCCGGCGCCGGCAAGTCCACCCTGCTGCGCATGATCAACCGCCTGCAGGAGCCCACCGGCGGCACCATCCGCTTCGGCACCACGGAGGTGACCACCCTGCGCGGCCGCGCCCTGCGGGACTGGCGCACCCAATGCGCCATGGTGTTCCAGCAGTTCAACCTGGTGCCCCGCCTAGACGTGCTCACCAACGTGCTGATGGGCCGCCTCAACCACCGCAGCGCCATCGCCAGCCTGCTCGGCCTGTTCAGCGCCGCCGAACGCACCATGGCGCTGCAGGCGCTGGACCGCTTCGACCTGGCCCCCACCGCCCTGCAGCGCGCCGGCACCCTCTCGGGCGGGCAGCAGCAGCGTGTGGCGATCTGCCGGGCTTTGCTGCAACAGCCGCGGCTGATGCTGGCCGACGAACCCATCGCCAGCCTCGACCCCCGCAACGCCCGCGTGGTGATGGACGCGCTGCGCCGCATCCACCGCGAGGACGGGCTGACCGTCCTGGTCAACCTGCACCACCTGGACACCGCCCGCCACTACTGCGACCGCATCGTCGCCCTCGCCGCCGGCCAGGTGGTGTTCGACGGCACGCCCGGGGAACTCACCCCCGACCGGGTCCGCGACGTGTACGGCGTCAGCGAGGACGAGTTCCACGACAACGAGGCCCGTGCCGCCCGCTAGGCCGGTCGGTCACACGTCACCCAACCACCCCGCAGCCGTCACGCGACCGCAACACAGCCCGTGTATCTCCGGCCCACCGCACCGGAGATGACCCCATGCTCAACCGCCGCCAGACCCTGTTGGCCGCCGCCGGCCTGCTCGCCGCCAGCGCCGCCCGCGCCCAGGTCGCCATGCCGGCCCCAGGCAGGCGCGCCTGGGCCGACCAGGTCCCCACCCTCCGCATCGGCCTCCTCGGCGGCGAGAACGACAGCGACCGCCTGGGCCGTTACGACGCCTATCGCGGCCTGCTCGAGACCACCTTCGGCATCCCGGTCCGCCTGTTCCCCGCCGCGGACTACGCCGGCGTCATCCAGGCCTTCGGCGCCAGGCAGATCGAGCTCTCCTCCATGGGCGCCTCCGGCTACGCCGGCGCCTGGATGGACACCGGCGGCAACGTCGAGCCCCTGGTCGTCGCCATCGAGAACGACGGCAGCATCGCCTACCGCAGCGTCCTCGTCGTCCGCGCCGATAGCGGCATCACCGGCCTCGCCGGCCTCCGCGGCAAGTCCCTCGCCTGGGCCGACCCGAACAGCACCAGCGGCTACCTGATCCCCCGCTCCGAACTGAAGAAGTCCGGCATCGACACCGCGGACGGCAAGTACTTCAGCCGCACCGGCTTCGGCGGCGGCCACGAACAGGCCGTCGTCGCCGTGCTCCAGAAGCAGTACGACGCCGCCGCCACCTGGGCCAGCGGCATCGGTGACCAGGCCCAGGGCTACAGCCGCGGCAACCTTCACGAGATGGTGCAGAAGGGCATGCTCAAGATGAACGACATCAGGATCCTCTGGACCTCGTCCCCCATCCTCAACGGCCCGCTCACCGCCCGCCTGGACACCCCGCAGGCCTTCCGCGACGACATCACCGCCTTCCACCTGGCCCTGCCGGCCGCCCGCCCCGAGATCTACGCCCAGATCGAGCGCGGCGGCGGCAAGGGCTACCAGCGCGTCAATCACGCCGACTTCCAGCCGTTCATCGACCTCCGCAAGGAAGAAGCCGCCAACCGCCGCACCCGGAGCTGATCCGCCAAGCTGACATCCGGCGCGAGGTGGGTTAGACCAGGAGTGCCTTTCAAAACCCGCCAGGCTGAGTCGCCTGGCGGTGATGTCCGAGCACCGGAGCGCAGGACATCGCCGTCAGACGGCCAGCATCGCAGGTTCAGGAAGGCACTCTCCTCCGCAGGAAGAACCGCGCCATGTCCGCAGCCGCCGATACCGTGATCGCCCAGGCCCGTGCCTTCCTCGGCGACCGCATCACCACCAACCACGCCCTGCGCGAACAGCACTCCCACGGCGAGGACACGCAGACCCCGGTGATGCCGGACGCCGTGGCATTCCTGGAATCCGGGGCCGAGGCCGCCCGCATCCTCGCCCTCTGCCACGCCCACAACGTTCCCGTCGTGCCCTTCGGCGCCGGCACTTCGCTCGAAGGCCACGTCACCCCGGTCCGCGGCGGCATCTCGCTCGACATGTCGCGCATGACCCGCGTGCTCTCCGTCAACGCCAGCGACATGGACTGCCGCATCCAGGCCGGCGTGACCCGGCAGCAGCTCAACGAACACCTGCGCGACCAGGGCCTGTTCTTCCCCGTCGACCCCGGCAGCGAGTGCACCATCGGCGGCATGTGCGCCACCCGCGCCAGCGGCACCGCCGCCGTCCGCTACGGCACCATCCGCGAGAACGTGCTGGGCCTCCAGGTGGCCCTGCCGGATGGCCGCCTGATTGAGACCGGCGGCCGGGTCCGGAAGTCCGCCACGGGCTACGACCTCACCCACCTGATGATCGGCTCCGAAGGCACGCTGGGCATCATCACCGAGATCCAGCTTCGCCTGCACGGCATCCCCGAGGCCATGAGCGCCGCCATCTGCCAGTTCTCCACCCTGGCCGGCGCCGTGGACAGCGTGATCCAGATCCTCCAGGCCGGCGTCCCCATCGCCCGCATCGAGCTGATCGACGACGTGCAGATGGCCGCCTGCATCGCCTATTCGAAGCTCGAGGGCTACACCGCCAGCCCCACCCTGCTGCTGGAGTTCCACGGCAGCGAGGCCGGCGTCGCCGAACAGGCCGAAATGGCGCAGGCCATCACCGCGGACCACGGCGCCAGCGGCTTCCAGTGGGCCACCGACGCCCAGGCCCGCAACAAGCTCTGGAAGGCCCGGCACGACGCCTACTGGGCCGCCCTCGCCCTCAAGCCCGGCCACAAGGGCATCGCCACCGACGCCATCGTCCCCATCTCATCCCTGACCGACCTCATCACCGGTGCCAAGCAGGACATCCTGGACTCCGGCCTCACCGCTCCCATCGTCGGCCACGTCGGCGACGGCAACTTCCACACCGTGATCCTGGTGCCCGAAGGCCCGGACGGCCTCGACCAGGCCTGGGCGCTCGACAAGAAGATCGTCGCCCGCGCCCTGGCCCTCGGCGGCTCCTGCTCCGGCGAACACGGCGTCGGCCTCGGCAAGCGCGAGTTCCTGGAACAGGAGCACGGCGTCGAAACCCTCGCCGTCATGCGCCAGATCAAGACCGCCATCGACCCCCGCGGCATCATGAACCCCGGCAAGCTGTTCCTGAACTGACCGCCCGCTGAAAACCCCGGCGCATCCCTCCCCCCCGAATCGGGAATGGCGCCGCAATAGTTTTCCCCCGATAACCCAGTGATGCGAACCGCCCCCACCAACGCCACCACCTGGTCCCCCGACAGCTGGCGCACCCGCCCGGCCCGGCAGCTGCCGACCTACCCCGATGCCCAGGCCCTGGGCGCCGTCGAGGGCCGGCTGAGCAAGTATCCGCCACTGGTCTTCGCCGGCGAGGCCCGGCGCCTGAAAAGCTCCCTGGCCCTGGCCGCGGAAGGCCGGGCCTTCGTGCTGCAGGGCGGCGACTGCGCCGAGTCCTTCGGCGACTTCACCGCGAACGTGATCCGCGACACCTTCCGCGTCCTGCTGCAGATGGCCGTCGTGCTCACCTTCGGCGCCTCCGTCCCGGTGCTCAAGATCGGCCGCATGGCCGGCCAGTTCGCCAAGCCCCGCTCCTCCGACATGGAAACCGTCGGCGGCGACTCCCTGCCCTCCTACCGCGGCGACATCGTCAACGGCCCGGCCTTCACCGCCGAAGCCCGCATCCCCGACCCCCTCCGCATGGAAACCGGCTACTTCCAGTCCGCCGGCACCCTCAACCTGCTGCGCGCCTTCGCCAATGGCGGCTACGCGGACCTGCACGAGGTGCACCGCTGGAACCTGGACTTCGCCGCCCGCTCCCCGCTGGCCGCCCGCTACCAGGACCTCTCATCCCGCATCGACGAGACCCTCGCCTTCATGGCCGCCTGCGGCATCAGCGGCCTGAACACGCCGCAGATCCGCGAGACCGACTTCTACACCAGTCACGAAGCCCTGCTGCTGCCCTACGAACAGGCCCTCACCCGCATCGACAGCACCTCCGGCGACTGGTACGCCTGCACCGCCCACTTCCTCTGGATCGGCGACCGCACCCGCCAGGCGGACGGCGCGCATGTCGAGTTCCTGCGCGGCGTGCAGAACCCCATCGGCATCAAGGTCGGCCCCACCACCGAAGCCGAGGACCTGCTCCGCCTCGCCGCCATCCTCAACCCGCAGAACGAACCCGGCCGCCTCACCCTCATCAGCCGCATGGGCGCCGACCAGGTGGAGCGCAAGCTGCCGCCCCTGCTCCGCGCCATCCAGGCCGAGGGCGCCAAGGTGGTCTGGCTGTGCGACCCCATGCACGGCAACACCATCAGCACCGCCTCAAAGGTGAAGACCCGCAGCTTCGACAGCATCCTGGGCGAGGTGCGCGGCTTCTTCGACGTCCATGCCGCCGAAGGCAGCTGGGCCGGCGGCGTCCACATCGAGATGACGGGCCAGGACGTCACCGAATGCATCGGCGGCGCCCACCACCTGACGGAAGCCGACCTCGGCGACCGTTACGAGACCTTCTGCGACCCCCGCCTGAACGCCGAGCAGTCCCTGGAACTCGCCTTCCTGGTCGCCGAAGAGCTCAAGGCCCGCCGCGCTCCGGCCCAGCAGCCCGCCATCGCCGCCCAGTAGCGGCCATCGGCCAACCGGTCCACGGGCGCCGCCCGCGGATCCCCACCGGTAGCCACCACCCGCCACCATGCTGGAACACCCGCCATGATCCCCGGCCCCCCCACCCTGCTCGACGACGTCACCACCCGAACCGACGCCTACTTCACCCGCACCCGCGAGGTGGTCGAGCGCTTCGGCGACATGACCGTAACCTACGCCGTCTTCCTGCGCCGCCCCGTCATCGCCGCCCCCCGCCCCGCCCTCGAATGGCTGGACAGCATCGCCGAAGCCCGCGGCACCACTTTCGCCTACGGCCTGCGTCACCCCGAAGGCCAGTGGGTCGGCGCCGGCGACCCCATCCTCACCATCACCGGCAGCTTCGCCGCCCTGGCCGAGACCGAGACCCTGTTCCTGCAGAAGCTCGGTGCCGCCTGCGTCGCAGCGCACAACGCCTATCAGATGTGCCTCGCCCTCCCCAAGGCCGCCTTCCTGGCCATGGACGGCCGGCACTGCGCCGGGGCCGAGATGCAGGCGCTCATGGCCTATGCCGCCGGCGTCGGCAGCGCCGCGGCCCGGCGCGAAGGCGCCCGCGGCTTCGTCGGCAGCAGCTCCACCCTCGGCGCCCCCTGCTTCGGCGGCACCGCCGGCCTCGGCACCATGCCCCACGCCCTGATCGGCTACGCCGGCTCCACTCTCCGCGCCGCCGAGATGTTCCGCGAGGCCTGCCCGGACCAGGACCTCACCGTGCTGACCGACTTCTTCGGCCTCGAGATCACCGACGGCCTCGCCGTCTGCCGCCGCTTCGCCGACCTCGCCGCCGCCGGCCGCCTCTCCCTCCGCCTCGACACCCATGGCGGCCGCTACCTGGAGGGCCTGGACTCCGCCTCCAGCTATGCGGTGCTGGACCGCCGGGCCCCGGGCGCCATCCGCCGCTACCGCTCGGACCTCGAGCTGCGCCACCTCGTCGGCACCGGTGTCTCCGCCGCTTCCATCTGGCGCATGCGGGAGGCGCTGGACGAAGCCGGCTTCCCCCAGGTCCGCATCGTGGTCTCCTCCGGCTTCGGCGTGGAGAAATGCCGGGTCATGGCAGACACCCGGGCCCCCATCGACGTGGTCGGCACCGGCAGCTTCATCCCCAATGACTGGCACGAGACCTACGCCACCGCCGACATCATCGCCTATGACGGCATCCCCCGCGTGAAGGTCGGCCGCGAGTTCCTGCTCAAGCCCGCCGCTCCGGACATTGAACCCGGCCAACCCGGCACGAAATCCGCAACATGAAGATCGCGCTCGCCCAACTGAACATGCATGTCGGCCAGGTGGAGGCGAACCTCGCCCACATCCGCAGCGCCCGCGCCAAGGCCGCCGCCCTGGGTGCGGACCTGGTCGTCACTCCGGAGTTCTCCATCGGCGGCTATCCGCCCGAAGACCTCGTCCGCAAGCCCGCCTTCGTCGAAGCCTGCGAAACCGCCATCGCCGCCCTGGCGCAGGACACCGCGGACGGCGGCCCGGCCCTCATCGTCGGCGGCCCGTGGCTGGAGCAGGGGCGTGACGGCGACCGCCTGTTCAACGCCGCCTACGTGCTGGACGAAGGCCGCATCATCGCCCGGCGCGCCAAGCACGAATTGCCCAACTACGGCGTGTTCGACGAGAAGCGCGTGTTCGACGCCGGCCCCAGCCCCGGCCCCGTCATGCTGCGCGGCGTCCGCATCGGCCTCATGGTCTGCGAGGACTTCTGGCTCCCCGCCGTCTCCGAAACCCTCGCCGAATCCGGGGCGGAGCTGCTGCTGAGCATCAACGGCTCCCCCTTCGAGGACGGCAAGACCGCCCGCCGGATCGCCCTCGGCGTCGCCCGCGTGGTCGAGACCGGCCTCCCCTTCATCTTCCTCGGCCAGCTCGGCGGCCAGGACGAGCTGGTGTTCGACGGCGCCAGCTTCGTGCTGAACGCCGACCGCAGCCTCGCCGTGCAGATGCCGCACTTCGAGGAGGCGATCACCCTGACGGACTGGCAGCGGCCCGTCCTGCACACCGCCGGCGACCACCTGGTCTGCACCCCGCAGCCCCTGCCGCCGGAACCCGCCCGCCTGGACCTCATCTACCGCTGCATGATGCTCGGCCTACGCGACTACGTGGACAAGAACCGCTTCCCCGGCGTGCTGCTCGGCCTCTCCGGCGGCATCGACAGCGCCATCTCCGCCGCCGTCGCCGCCGACGCGCTGGGCCCGCAGCGCGTGCACGCCGTGATGCTGCCCAGCCCCTACACCAGCGAACACAGCCTGGAAGATGCCGCGGAATGCGCCCGCCTGCTCGGCATCCACTGCGACACCGTGCCCATCTCGGGCGCCATGGCAGCCATTGACGCCGCCCTGGCCCCGCAATTCGCCGGCCACCAGGCGGACATCACCGAGGAAAACATCCAGTCCCGCACCCGCGGCCTGCTGCTGATGGCCATGTCCAACAAGTTCGGCGCCATGGTGCTGACCACCGGCAACAAGAGCGAAATGTCCGTCGGCTACGCCACCCTCTACGGCGACATGTGCGGCGGCTACTCCGTGCTGAAGGACATCTACAAGACCACGGTGTTCAATCTCTGCCGCTGGCGCAACGCCCACACGCCGCCCAACAGCCGCGGCCCGGCCGGCCCGGTCATGCCCGGCCGCGTCATCACCAAGCCCCCCAGCGCCGAGCTGAAGCCCGACCAGACCGACCAGGACACCCTGCCCCCCTACGAGATCCTCGACGCCATCCTCGAAGGCTTGGTGGAACGCGAGCAATCCGTGGACAACCTTGTTGACCAGGGCTTCGACCGCGCCACCATCCTGCGCGTCTGGCGCATGCTGGACCGCGCGGAATACAAGCGCCGGCAGGCACCACCCGGCGTCAAGATCACCCCGCGCGCCTTCGGCCGGGACCGCCGCTACCCCATCACCAACGGCTTCACGGGACTGATCGCTTGACCCCATCCCCCTACCTCGTCCGCATCATCGACCAGTCCGCCGACAGCGAGGACAACGTGGTCGAGGATATCGGCCCCTTCGCCACCATCGAGGACGCCAACCTGTTCGCCCGCCGGTACGTGCGTGACAGCATGGAACGCTGCCGCGCCCAGGGCATGACCGCCAAGGAGGTGCTGGATGCCTGGTTCGCCTTCGGCGAGGACGCGACGGTGCCGGAAGCCGCCGAACAGGGCTGGACCAGCGCCGCCGAACTTGCCGGCTTCTCCGAACGCCGGGCCAAGGCCGCCGACCGCGACTGGCGCAGCATCGACCCCCGCCTCGGCCTCCCGCCCGCCGGCGGCCCCGGCCTGCTCGATGAACCCGGCCTGCTCGACGAACCCGGCGCGGAACCCGGCGACGAGCCCGCATGAAGCTCCGCCTGGCGCCCAGCCCCGCCGCCCTCCTGCATATCGGCAACGCCCGCATCGCTCTCGCCACCTGGCTGCTGGCCCGGCGCCACGGCGGCCACCTCACCCTCCGCCTCGACGATCTCGAAGACCGCATCCGCCCCGGCCAGCTCAACACCCATCTCGATGCCCTGAAGCAGGACCTCACCTGGCTCGGCCTGGACTGGGATGTCGCCGTCGTGCAGACCGAACGCCAGCCCCACTACGCCGCCGCCATCGAGAAGCTCGTCGCCTCCGGCCGCCTCTACCCCTGCTTCGAGAGCGAGGAGGAACTCACCTCCAAGCGCGAACAGCGCCAGCGCCGCGGCCAACCCAGCCTCTACGACCGTGCCATGCTCAAGATGACCGCCGAGCAGCGCGCCGCCGCCGAAGCCGGGGGCAAGCGCCCCTACTGGCGCTTCCTGCTCTCCGGCGTCCCGGCCCAGTGGGGCGACATGGTGCTCGGCAAGCAGGAGATCAAGCTCTCCGCCGTCAGCGACCCCGTCCTGGTCCGCGCCGACGGCACGCCCCAGCCGCTGCTCACCGCCGTGGTGGACGACATCCAGCTCGGCATCACCCACGCCGTGCATGGCGAGGACCACCTGACCGCCACCGGCATCCAGCTCGACCTGCGCGCCGCTCTCGGCATCGCATCCTCGCTCACCCGCCCCAGCACCCTGCGCTTCGCCCACCTTCCTTTGCTCGCCGACGCCAGGGGCGCCAGCCTCAAGCGCACGAGCGCCCTGTCGCTCCGCAGCCTTCGCACCGACGGGATCGAGCCCGCCGCCCTCGCCGGCCTGCTCGCCACCCTGGGCACCCCGCACGACCCGGCGCCCCAAACCGCAGCCGCCATCGCCCCCACCTACGACCTCTCGCACGTCGCCAAGACCGCGCCCCGCTTCGACCCGCAGCAACTGCTTGCCCTGAACAGACGCGCCCTGAAGGCCCTGCCCTTCGAAGCCGTGCAGGACCGCCTTCCCCCCGCCGCCACCCCGGCCTTCTGGCAAGCCGTGCGCGGCAGCCTCGACCTGCTGCGCGAAGCCCGCGGCTGGTGGGACGTGGTCGGCGGCTCCATCGTCCCCCCGCTGGTGGAGGATGAAGCCGAGTTCCTCAACCAGGCCCTCGAAGCCCTCCCGCCCGAGCCCTGGGACGAGACCACCTGGGGCAGCTGGAGCACCGCCCTGCGCGAAGCCTCCGGCCGCAAGGGCAGGAAGCTGCTCCTGCCGCTCCGCCTCGCCCTGACCGGCGAGGACCATGGCCCCGACCTGCAGGACCTGCTGCCGCTGATGGGCCGCGCCCGCGTCGCCGGCCGCCTGCGCATCGCCGCGGCATAGCACCATCTAGGCCTCGGCCATTGCTGGGCTGCAGGCCGGCATCGCCGCGCACACATGGTCGATCTGATCCCGCGTCAGGTCCTGCCAGAACGGCAAACCCACCACCCGCCGGGCCAGCGTTTCCGTGACAGGCAGGGGTTCTGCGGGACAGCCGCGATAGCCCGGCTCCGCATGGCATCCATCGCCCCACCAGCGCCGGGTCTGCACCCCACGCGCCGCCAACACCTCGGCCGCGGTCCCGGAGGACACAACGTTCAGCGTGGCGGCCACCCAGCCATCCCCGAAGCCCGGCAACGGCACCGCCGTCTCCGGCAAGCGGCGCAGATAGTGGCGGGTGGCGACGTGCCAGCGGGTCCGCGCCTCCGCCCAGCCGTCCAACCCCGCAAGCCCGATCGCGGCGCCATACTCCGACAACCCGGCACTGACGCCGGGCAACTGCGCCGCCCCAGCACCCGAAAGGCCGAAGCACGCCAGGCGCCGCACCCGGTCCATCACGGCCGGGTCCCGGCAGATCAGCGCGCCGCCCTGGCCCACCCCGAACACCTTTGTGGCATGCAGGCTCACCGCCACCGGGCTGAGCCCCGGCCGCATCGGCCCGCCGGCGCGCAAGGTGTCGAACGCCGCAGCCGCGTCGATCACCACCGGCACGCCGGCCTGGCACTGCACCGCCTGCCATGCCGGCATGTCCACCGGGGCGCCGAATGGCGAGACGACCAGCACGGCCCCGACATCATGCCGCATGGCAAGCGCCTGTGTTGCAGCCGGGTCTGGCATCCATGTTCCCGGACACACATCGACGAGATGCGGCACCAACCCGGCCTGCACCACGGCGCCCGCGCTGGCCGGGCTGGTCCAGGATGGCATCAGGCAGCGCCGCCCCCGCCGCGCCCCGCTCGCCACCAGCGACAACGCCAGGGCGCTGCGGATACTGGACAGAAGCACGACTTCCTGTGGCGCCACCCCCCACAGATCCGCGAGCCGCATCTCCAGCATGCGCGACAGCGGCCCATGGCTGGAAGACCAGGTCGCCCGATCGATCTCCCGCAAATACGGCAGGATGGCACCGGCCGGCGGCAACCGCGGCCGAACCGCCGGAATGGCGGTGCCGAACGGATGCGCGGTCATCCGCCGCCCGTCAGCACGGCCGGGCCATGAACCACGACGATGAAGATCCCGGCTATCATGGCGAGCATTCCCTGCGACCTCGTTCACATCCTGCGATCGAGACCCCGAGACTACCGGAACAGCCCTGAACGAATTGTTAATGCCTTGGGCTCAACATCACGACACCACGAACACCCCCGGGCCCGCCTTCCGCGTTGCGACGTCACACCATCTCCGAGGCACTCCGATGACCGCACTTCCCCGCCGCGTCCTGGGCGGCCTGCTCGCCGCCACCGCGATGCTGCACAAGGCCGCCGCCCAACCGGCCCCGACAGCCCCGCAAACCGGCCCGGCGCTCGACCAGGTGGCGCAGTTCGACCAGCAGGTCACCGGCGTCGCCGTCGCCAGGGACGGCCGCATCTTCGTGAACTTCCCGCGCTGGGAGCAGGACGTGCCGATCTCGGTGGCCGAGTTGATGAAGGACGGCTCGCTTCGCCCCTACCCGAACGCCGAATGGAACGCCTGGCGCAACGAGAACAAGCTGCCGGCCAGCGACCACTTCGTCTGCGTCCAGAGCGTCACCATCGACCCGCAAGGCTTCCTCTGGGTCGTCGACCCGGCAGCCCCCGGCAACGAGTTCAACCTCGATGGCGGCCCCAAGCTCGTCAAGATCGACCTGAACGGCGACAAGGTGGTGAAGGTCATCCACTTCGACCGCACCGCCGTCCCCCAGGGCAGCTACCTCAACGACGTGCGCGTCAGCCCCGATGGCCGCACCGCCTACCTGACGGATAGCGGCGTGAAGGGCGCCCTGCTGGTGGTGGACATCGCCACCGGCAAGGCCCACCGCCTGCTCGACGGCCACCCCAGCACGCAGGTTGATCCCAAGGTGAAGGTCCAGGCCGACGGCAAGCCCCTGAAGCGCCCGGATGGCCGCGGCCCCATGTTCGCCGCAGACGGCATCGCGCTCGATCCAAAGGGCGAGTACCTCTACTGGCAGGCCCTCACCGGCAACACCCTCTACCGCATCGCCACCAAGGCCCTGCATGCCCCGGCCGCCGCCGCCGTGGAACGCCTCGGCACCACCTGCGTCGCCGATGGCTATTGGATGGACCGCAGAGCCCGGCTCTGGATCACCAGCCCCGAGGATAACAGCGTCAAGCTGCGCCACCCCGATGGCAAGCTGGAGATCGTGGTGCAGGACCCCCGCCTGCGCTGGCCCGACAGCATGGCCGAAGGCGCGGACGGCACGATCTACGTGACGGCATCCCACATCCAGGACATGGCGCAGTTCACCGCCGCCCCGCGCCAGGGCAAGACCCAGCTGTTCCGCTTCAGGCCCGCCTGACGCTATCCATTCCCGACCGCGCGGCGCAGCCCCACCGCGCGGTCGAGCACCAGCACCACCACCAGCGTGAACCCGACCAGCACGGTTGAGACCGCCGCCACCATCGGGTCCGTCCGCGACTCCACATACCGGAACAGCGCCACCGGCAGGGTGGTCAGTTGCGGCCCCACCACGAACAGGCTGATCACCACCTCATCGAACGACACCAGGAAGGTGATCGCCGCCGTCGCCACCACCCCCGGCAGCATCAGCGGCAAGGTCACCCGCCAGAACACCCGCAGCGGTGACGCCCCCAGGCTGCACGCCGCATCCTCGATCCCCGCCGGCAAGGTGCTGAGCGCCGTCGACAGCACCCGCACCGCATAGGGCAGCGTGATGGTCAGATGCGCGATCACCAGCCCGGTCCAGGACCCCAGCAGCCCATACCCCACGAACACCGTCAGCAACGCCAGGCCCAGCACGATCGTCGGCAGCAGCAGCGGCGCCGTGACCAGCGCCAGCAGCGCCTCCCGCCCCATGAACCGCCCGCGCTCCAGGGCCAGCGCCGCCGGCACCCCGAACAGCAGACAGATCCCGGCCACCAGCCCGCCCAGCACCAGGCTGTTCCACGCCGCCTGCATCAACCCGGCCTGCTGCACCATCGCCACATACCAGCGCGTGCTCCACCCCGGCGGCGGCCAAACCATGTTGCTGGCCGAGCTGAACGACAGCGGGATCACCAGCAGCACCGGCGCCAGCAGGAACGCGAACAGCACCACCACACCCAGCCGCCCGATCCACCGCATCAGGCAATCGCCCGAACGACGCGCCCATACGCCAGCAGCGCCACCCCGAACACCGCCAGCACGACCACGGACAGAGCCGCCGCCACCGGCCAGTTCAACGTCACGATCGCCTGGTCATAGATCTCGGTGGCCAGCAGGTTCACCCGCCCGCCGCCCAGCAGCTTCGGCGTGATGAAACTGCTCACCGCCAGCACGAACGCCAGCAGGCATCCCAGCAGGATGCCGGGCAAGGTCAGCGGCAGCACCACCCGCCGGAACCGCGTCCAGGGCGCAGCCCCCAGGCTCGCCGCCGCATCCTCCAGCACCGGATCGAGCCGCCCGAACCCGGCCAGCAGCGCCAGGATCATATACGGCATCAAAATCTCGGTAAGCCCGATCGCCACGCCCGTCTCGTTGAACATCAACCGCGGCGGCGCAATCCCCACCCCCCGCAGCAACCCGGCGACAACCCCCCGATCCCCCAGGATCACCAGCCACCCATAGGTCCGCACCACCGCGGAAACCAGCAGCGGCGACACGCACAGCACCACCAGCAGGTTGCGCCACCGCTCCGAAGCCCGATGAACCGCCAGCGCCACCGGATAGCTCGCCAGCAAGGTCAGCAGCGTGATGCCCAGCGCCACCACGACAGAATCAACCACCAGCTCCGCATAATAGGAGTCGCCAAGCAGCCCCGCCCAGGTGCTCCAACTCCACCCGGGCCCGATCCCACCCCCCGGCAGGGCCGGACGGAACGACAGCGAAGCCAGGCTCAGCACCGGATACAGGAAGCTGCCGGCATTCAGCAGCAGAACAGGCAGCAGCAACGCCGCCGGCCCGAAGGCAAAGCCCCTCCCGAGCCGGGGAGGGGACGAAGGCACGGCGGCGCCGACCGGATCAGCCCTGCTTGCTGGCCAGCTGCTTCACCTCGTCCATCGCCTCGGTGAAGCGCGTGTTGAGCATGGACAGCGCCTCGCCGTTGGAGCGCTGGATCAGGTCGGCCAGCTCCTTGATGTGCGCCACCGCCCGCTCATAGGCGCTCTTCAGCAACTCGGCCTGCTTGGCCGCACGCGCCTGCGGGCTCTCCGGGCTCGCGATGTCGCGCATGCTCTCGGACATCTCCGCCATGGTCTGCTGCATGATCTCCATGTGCCGCTTCGCCACTGCCTGCGCACCCTCGAGCGCCACGCGGTTCGCCGCGGACAGCACTTCCATGTTCTTGCGCTGGGCGGCGAGGAACGCTTCCATGCCGCCGCCCATCGCCGGCATCTTCATGTCGGCGAACAGGCGCGAGAACTCCGTCATCCCGGCCATGCCCTTCTCCATCATCGTGCGGCCCATCTCCTGGGCGGACGAGGTGGCGTCGGTCATCATGGTCTTCGCCTGGTTCATCGGTGACTCTGACATCGTTCTCTCCTGTTCTTGATTGCGCCCGCGCTATAGCACGGCCGGACCATCCTCGGCAGCAACGATCGCCGCCCCGGACAACATCGGCGGCGCCTCGTCCGCAGGCGCGGCATCAACCGCCACATCGTCAAACGAACGGACCGGCTCCCGGTTCAGCATCCCCTCGGCCTGCATCGCACGGTCCAGGCCACGGTCAACCGCCGCCATGGTGGCGGGCAGGTCCGCCGAACCCTCATCCATCTGCCAGGCGCGCAGGGCATAGGCCCACACCGCCGCCAGCCCATGCACCCGCAGCGCGCCCAGCGGCCCATCCGTGGGCACCTCCGCGGCGTCCAGCGCCCAGCGCATGCTGCGCAACGTGGCGCCATAGAGCAGCAGGGTGGTCGCCGGGTCGGTGCGGAGCGCCTGCATCAGGGCCAGAATGCCATCCCGGTGCTGCTGCAACTGATCGAACCGCAGCATCAGCAGATCGAACAGCCTTTCCCGCGGCAGCCCCTCGCTCGGCGCCCCGGCCAGCATCGCCTGGTCCGCCACCACGCCGAACCGCAGCAGCACCGCGGTCTTGCCCGGAAACCGCATGCGCACCCGCGGCAGCTCCAGCGCCGCATCACGCGCGGCGGCGGCCAGCGTCGTCTCCCGCCACCCCACCAGCGCCGCGCGCTGGAACACGGCGGTGATCATGGCCTTGTCGAACTGTGAAGTATCCATACCCAACGACATAGGGTGGATCGCGCCGCTTGAGAACAGCCTCTATCCGACAGTTGAGCGCGCCAGCTCCCGCGACCGCTGCGTCGCCGCCTCGATCGCCCGGCTGACTGCACCAGGCCACTCCGCCATCAGCACCGCCAGCGCCCGCTCCGTCGTGCCCTTGGGCGACGTCACCGCCACGCGCAGCGCCGCCGCATCCTCCGTGCTCGCCCCCAGCAGCGCGCCGGACCCCGCGATCGTCACCCGCGCCAACTGCCGGGCCAGTGCGGGCGGCAACCCCTGCTCCAGCCCGGCCCGCTCCATCAGCTCCGTCAGCAGGAACAGATAGGCCGGTCCGCCGCCCGACAGCGCCGTGACCGGATCGATCAACCCCTCATCCTCGACCCAGGCCACCTCGCCCACCGCCGCCAGCAGCCTGTCCGCCAGCCGCCGCTGCACCGCATCCACCCCCGGCCCGGCAAACGCCACCGTCATCCCCCGCCGGATCGCCGCCGGCGTGTTGGGCATCGCCCGCACCACCGCAGCCTCCTCCAGCGCCTCCCGCAACCCCGCCGCGGAGCGCCCGGCCATGATCGACAGGAACAACGCCGGCCGGAACCGCGCCAGCCCGCCCAACACCTGGTCCGCCTGCTGCGGCTTCACCGCCAGCACCACGCAGCCCGGCGCAAAGCCCTGCGGCACCGCCGCCACGCTGGCCAGCACCGTCACGTCCGGCCCGGCCAGGGCCTGCGCGCCCGCCGCCGGGTCCACCACGATGGAGGGCGAGAGCCCAAGCTCCCGCCACCCCGCCAGCATCGCGCCGCCCATCTTGCCGCCGCCGATCAGCAGCAGCGGCGGCAATGCCATGCCGCTCATGCCTCGCCGACACACTCCAGCATCGCCGCCTGCAACGCGTCGGCCGGGGACTTGCCGCCCCACAGCACGAACTGGAACGCGGGATAGAACCGCTCACACTCGGTGATGGCGATGTCCACCATATCCTCCAGGCTCTCGGCACTGGCCCCGGGGGCGCCGCGCAGCAGCACGGCATGGCGGAACACCGGCATCCCGTCCTCGCTGTCCATGCCGAAATGCCCGATCCACAACCGCTCATTGGCCAGCGACAGCAGCTCATACAGCGCCCCCCGCCGCTTCTCCGGCACCTTCAAATCGAAGGCGCAGGTGAAGTGCATGGCGCTGATCTCGCGCGACCAGCTGAAATAGAGGCCGTAGTCGCACCACTTGCCCGGCGCCTCGGCAGCCATCTCCACGTCGGTATGGCGCTCGAAGTTCCAGTCGTTGTTCGCGATCACCTGTTCGACGATGTCCAGGGGATTGGCGGCTGCATCCACAGCACTCTGGTGACTCAGTGACATGCGGGGTCTCCCTAGATTGGAGGCAGGCCGGGCCGTCTCGCCAGCGGCGCGCAGGCTGGTGCCCGCGAGTCGCCGCAGCCCCAGCCTAACGGCGGGCGGGGCGCCGCAGCAAGCCCGCCCGCTCGCCCGTTCAATCGATCGAGGGCGGCACGATAGGCGCGGCGCCCTCGCCGTGGCTTCCCGGCATCGCTGGCGGAACGGCCGTGCCGCCCGCAATCACGCCCGGACCCATGTCCGGGTGCATCGCCGGGCCAGCGGAGCGGCCCCCCTCCGCCGCCGCCATCAGCCCGGCCACCTTGGCCTCCAGCGCCGCCAGCCGCAGCTCCGCCGCCTCCTGCCCGCTCCGCGCCGTGGCGGCCATCTCCTGCACCGCCTCCAGGTCCTCGCGCTTCACCAGGTCGAACTTGCGGATCGCCTCGTCCACCCGCGCGCGAAGGGTCGACTCCGCCTCGTCCCGCAGCCCGGACAGCGCGGAGAACGCCCCACCGGCCACACCGGCCAGGTCATCGAAAAAACGCGGTCGTTCGGTCATCTCGGGGGTCCTCCAGCCAGACCACCGATATAGTGGCGCACCACCCTCTTTGTCAGGGGCAGCCTCACCGCCCTATAAGCCCGGTATGAGCAGGCCCGCCACCCCCAGCCCGATCCTCGTCACCGGCGGCGCCGGCTTCATCGGCAGCAACCTGCACGCCGCCCTGCGCGCCCGCGGGCACGAGACCGTGGTGGTGGACTGGCTCGGCCACGGCGACAAGTGGCGCAACCTGGCCGCCCACCCCCCCGGCCGCCTCATCGCCCCCGAAGCCCTGGACGCCTGGCTCGATACCACCCCGGCCCTCGCCATGGTCTATCACCTCGGCGCCATCAGCGAGACCACCGCCACCGACGGCGACCTGGTGTGGAACACCAACGTCGAGCTGTCCTGGCGCCTCTGGCAATGGTGCGCACGCACCGTCACCCCCTTCATCTACGCCAGCTCCGCCGCCACCTACGGCGACGGCCAGCAGGGCTTCGACGACGACCCGGCCACGCTCGGCACCCTGAAACCCCTCAACCTCTACGGCTGGACCAAGCACGCCTTCGACCTCCGCATCCGCACCGCCTTGGCCAAAGGCGACCCGGCGCCCCCGCAATGGGCCGGCCTCAAGTTCTTCAACGTCTACGGACCTAACGAGTATCACAAGGGCAGGATGGTCTCCGTCGTGAAGGTGAAGCACGACGACATCCAGGCCGGCCACCCGCCCCGCCTGTTCCGCTCGAACCAGCCGGGCCTGCCGGACGGCGCCCAGCAGCGTGACTTCATCTGGGTCGGCGACGTGGTGGACGTGCTGCTCTGGCTCATGGAAACCCCCGCCGTCAGCGGCCTGTTCAACCTCGGCACCGGCCAGGCCCGCACCTACCAGGACCTGGCCCACGCCGTATGCGACGCCGCCGGCCAGCCCCGCGCCGCCGAGTTCATCCCCATGCCGCAAGCCCTGCAGACCCAGTACCAGTCCTTCACCCAGGCCCGCATGGACCGCCTGCGCGCCGCCGGATACCCCGGCCAGTTCACCCCGCTCGAGGACGGCATCCGCCGCTACGTCCAGCAGCACCTCGCCTCCGGAGCGCCCTACGTATGATGTTCAGCCTGATGTTCCCGGGCTTCGACCCGACCCTGGTGCAGATCGGCCCCATCGCCATCCGCTGGTATGCGCTGGCCTACATCACCAGCCTGGTGCTGGGCTGGCGCATCGTCCGCCGCCTGCACCAGCTGCCGCCCGTCATCTGCACCCCGGAGCAGACCGACGACTTCCTCACCTGGGCCACCCTGGGCGTCGTGCTCGGCGGCCGCCTCGGTTACGTGCTGTTCTACCAGCCCGTGCACTACCTCAGCCATCCGCTGGAGGCGCTGGCGGTCTGGCAGGGCGGCATGAGCTTCCACGGCGGCGCCCTGGGCGTCATCCTGGCACTGTTCCTCTACACCCGCCGCCACGGCCTCTCGTTCCGGGGCTTCGCGGACCGTGTCGCCGTCGTCGTGCCGCTGGGCCTCGGTCTCGGCCGCATCGCGAACTTCATCAACGGCGAACTGCCGGGCCGCATCGCGCCGGACTGGCTGCCCTGGGGCGTCATCGGCTTCCCCCACGTCGGGCCGGAGCCCCGCCACCCCAGCCAACTCTACCAGGCGGGGCTCGAGGGCGTCATCACCCTGGCGATCATGGCCTACCTGTGCAGCCGGCCCGCGATCCGCGCCCGCCTCGGCACCCTCTCCGGCAGCTTCCTGGTCTGCTACGGCATCGCCCGCATCATCGGCGAGTTCTTCCGCCAGCCGGACCCCTTCTTTGCAAACGGGGGCTTCCTGTTCGCCGGCGCCACCATGGGCCAGCTGCTCAGCCTGCCCATGCTGGTCGCCGGCGTCCTGCTGATCGTCACCGCAAAGCCCGTGCCCCTCGCCGCCCCGGCCGTCCGCCTCGCCTGAATCTCCGATGGAACGCCTCGACGCCTTCATGGGCCGGGCCAACGCGGCCTATTACGCCACGCGCGACCCGTTCCGGGACTTCACGACCTCCCCCGAGATCACCCAGGTGTTCGGCGAGATCCTCGGCCTGTGGGCCGCGATCGTCTGGCAGCAGATGGGCAGCCCGGCCCACGTCCTGCTCGTGGAGCTGGGCCCCGGCCGCGGCACCCTGATGCGCGACGCCCGCCGCGCCATCGCCCAGGCCATGCCCGCCTTCGCCGAAGCCCTCCAGCTGCATCTGGTCGAGACCTCTCCCCGCCTCCGCGCCGCCCAGGCCACCCTGCTGCCCGGCGCCACCTGGCACGACACCCTTGCCACACTCCCCCCCGGCCCGATGATCCTGCTGGCCAACGAGTTCCTCGACGCCCTCCCCATCCGCCAGTTCGTCCGCCGCGGCACCGGCTGGACCGAGCGCCACGTCACCCAGGCAGCCTTCGCGGAGGCGCCCTGCCCGCCCCCCGCCGCCCCGGATGCGGCCCTCGCCCCGAATGACGGCGATATCCGCGAGATCAACGAACCCGCCCGCGACATCGCCGCCCACCTCGCCACCCGCCTCGCGCGGCAGGGCGGCGCCGCCCTCTTCCTCGACTACGGCCCCGCCGCCTCCGCCCCCGGCGACAGCCTGCAGGCCCTCCGCGCCGCCCGCCCCACCAACCCGCTGGCCGAACCCGGCACCGCCGACCTCACCGCCCACGTCGACTTCCAGGCCTTCGCCGCCCACGCTGCCACCAGGGTCCACGGCCCCATCCAGCAAGGCCCCTTCCTCGCCGCCCTCGGCCTGTTCCAGCGCAGCGGCCGCCTCGCCCGCACCCAGCCCCCCGCCCGGGCCTCCCAGATCATGCACGCCGCCCAGCGCCTCGCCGAGCCCGACCGCATGGGCGGCCTGTTCAAGGCCCTGGCGCTCTGCCAGCCTGGCCTGCCCACCCCTCCCGGCTTCGAAGCATCCAGGGCCACATGACCCCCACCCCGCTCACCAGCCCCGCCATCACCGCCCGCCACGGCTTCTTCACCCGCCAGGGCGGCGTCAGCACCGGCCCCTATGCCAGCCTCAACTGCGCCCTCTCCGGCCAGGATGACCCGGCCCACGTCGCCGAGAACCGCGCCCGCGTCACCCAGGCCCTTGGCGCCGCGACAATGGTCGGCCTGCACCAGGTCCATGGCGCCGGCGTCGTCACCGTCACCGAACCCTGGGCGCCGGGCCAGGGCCCCCGCGCCGACGCCATGGTCACCGCAACCCCCGGCCTCGCCCTCGGCATCATCACCGCGGACTGCACCCCCGTCCTGCTGCACGACCGCGCGGCCGGCGTCATCGGCGCCGTCCATGCCGGCTGGCGCAGCGCCGTGGGCGGCGTGCTGGAGGCCACGGTCGCCGCCATGCAGGTCCTGGGCGCCACCCCCGCCGGCATCGCCGCCGCCATTGGCCCCTGCATCCGCCAGCCCTCCTACGAGGTCGGCGCCGACCTGCGCGACGCCGTCCTGGCGCACGACCCGGCCGATGCCCGCTTCTTCGCACCAGGCCGCCCCGGCCCCGGCCTGGCCGAACATTGGCAGTTCGACCTCGCCGGCTACTGCGCCGCCCGCCTCGCCGCCGCGCACGTCACCCACATCGACACGCTCGACGCCGACACCCTGCCCGACGAAGCCCGCTTCTACAGCCACCGCCGCCGCACCCTGGCCGGCGGCGGCGTCATCGGCCACCAGATCAGCGGCATCACCCTATGAAATACCTCCTGCTCCTGTTGCCGCTGCTCCTGGCCGCCTGCGGTGGCCTGCCGCAGCCCTTCTTCAACAACCCCGGCCTGGCCGGCCTGCGCCTGTCCGAACCCCCCGCCTCCCGCCTCGCCATCCCCACCCCCGCCCAGTCCCTGCTGCCCGACGCCGCCGCCGACGCCTGGGCCCACGCCACCGCCGACGCCCTGGTGGAACAGGAGATCCCGGCCGCCGCCACCCGGGCCGCCCCCGCCAAGGAATGGACCCTCCGCCTGGCCGCCGAACTCCGCGGTGAAACCGTCACCCCCAGCTACACCCTGCTCAACCCCGGCGGCGTCTCCCAGGGCACCACCGAAGGCAAGCCGGTCCCCGCCCGCGCCTGGGCCAACGCCGACCCGGCCACCCTCAAGGCCGCCGCCGACCAGGCGGCCCCCGCCATCGCCACCCTGCTCGCCACCATCGAGGCCGCCCGCCGCCAGAGCGACCCCAACAGCCTGGTCAACCGCCCCGCCCGCATCTACCTCGCCGCCGTCACCGGTGCGCCCGGTGACGGCGCCCGCAGCCTGCCGGAACAGATGCGCCAGAAGCTGATCGCCCAGGGCCTGGTGGTGCAGGACACGCCAACCGGCGCCGACTACAAGGTGGAGGCCGACGTGAAGACCGCCCCCGGCGCCAACGGCACCGTCCGGGTGGAGCTGCAATGGATCGTCTCCGACGCCCGCAGCGAGCGCGGCCGCATCGTGCAGATCAACGAGGTGCCGCCCCGCACCATCAACCCCTACTGGGGCGACGTCGCCGTGGCGGTCGCCGCCGAGGCCGCGGCCGGGGTGCGCCAGGTCATCACCAACGCCAGCGGCATCAGCCCGAAGCGGCTGTAAACCGCGCCATGCAGCACACCACTCCAGCCGGGAAGGTTTCAATTTCGCGCAAACCCATCTATGAACCCCGCGCCGTCGCCGGGAACAGTGCCGCCTCATGAAGATCGTCGCCTGCAACAGCAACCGCCCCCTCGCGGAGTCCGTCGCCGAGGCGCTGCACCTCCAGCTCGCCCGCGCCAGCATCCGCCGCTTCGCCGACATGGAGATCTTCGTCGAGATCCACGAGAACGTCCGCGGCGAGGACGTGTTCGTGCTGCAGAGCACCTCCTACCCCACCAACGACAACCTCATGGAGCTGCTCATCACGCTCGATGCGCTCCGCCGCTCCTCGGCCCGGCGCATCACCGCCGTCATCCCCTACTTCGGCTATGCCCGGCAGGACCGGAAGGCCGGGCCCCGCACCCCCATCAGCGCCAAGCTGGTCGCCAACCTCATCACCGAGGCCGGGGCCGACCGCGTGCTGACCATGGATCTGCACGCCGGGCAGATCCAGGGCTTCTTCGACATCCCGGTCGACAACCTCTACGCCGGCCCCCTGTTCTCGCGTGACATCCAGGCCCGCTTCGCCGGCCGCGAGGTGATGATCGTCTCCCCCGACGTGGGCGGCGTCACCCGCGCGCGGGAGATCGCCTCCCGCCTCAACGTGGACCTCGGCATCATCGACAAGCGGCGCGAGAAGGCCGGCCTCTCCGAGGTGATGAACGTCATCGGCGACGTGTCCGGCAAGGCCTGCATCCTGATCGACGACATCGTCGACAGCGGCGGCACCCTGTGCAACGCCGCCGCCGCCCTCATCGCCCGCGGCGCCCTCTCGGCCAGCGTCTATGTCACCCACGGCGTGCTGTCCGGCGCGGCGGCCGAACGCATCGCCGGGTCATGCATCGAGAGCCTGACCATCACCGACAGCATCCAGGCCACCGAGGCCGCCCGCGCCGCCCACAACATCCGCCAGTTCACCATCGCCCCCATCCTGGCCGAGGCGATGCAGCGCATCTCCGACGAGAGCTCGGTCAGCTCCCTGTTCGACTAGAAGGAACGCACCATGAAACTGTTCTATCTCCCCGGCGCCTGCTCCATGGGCATCCACATCGTGCTCGAGGAGATCGGCAAGCCCTTCGAGGCCGTGAAGCTCAACCTGCGCGAGGTCCCGGCGGACCGCACCAGGCTCGACACCATCAACCCCAAGGGCAAGGTCCCGACCCTGGTGCGCGACGACAACCAGGTGGTCACCGAGTTCCCGGTCATCGCCGCCTACCTGGCCGAGACCAATCCCGAGGCCCACCTGCAGCCCGCCGACAAGGAGGCCGCCCTGCGCGCCGCCGAGGCGATGGACTTCTGCGTCTCCACCATCCACATGCAGGGCTTCTCCCGCATGTTCCGCCCCGCCAACTTCACTCCGAACGAGGCGGACCACGAGGCCGTGAAGGCCCGCGGCAAGGAGCTGATGGAAAAGGGCTTCACCGTCCTGGCCAAGGCCCTCGGCACCCAGGACTGGATCGGCGGCACCTACAGCGTGGCCGACGCCGCCATGTTCTACGTCGAATACTGGGCCGCCAGGCGCATGGGCATGACCCTCCCCGCCCCCCTCGCCGCCCATCTCGACCGCATGCTGGCCCGGCCCGCCGTCCAGCGCATGCTCGCCACCGAAGGCCTGGCCGCCTAGTGGCTGCGTCCAATCCTTCGCCGGCACCAGGCGCGTCGCTCATCCCGCGCGCCTTCTGGTTCCTGCGCCACGGCGAGACCGACTGGAACGCCAGGAACCTCAGCCAGGGCAATGTCGACATCCCGCTGAACCCGGTCGGCATCGCCCAGGCCCGCACCGCCGCGGCCCTGCTGAAAACCCGAGGCATCCGCTCCATCGTCGCCTCCCCGCTGTCGCGCGCCCGCGACACCGCCATCACCGTCGCCGAAGCTATCGGCCGCCCCGTGCAGCTCGACGAGGAGCTGCGGGAAAACTCCTTCGGCGTGCAGGAGGGCCAGCCCATGTCAGACTGGTTCAGCGCCTGGGTCGACGGCACCGCCACGCCCCAGGGCGCCGAACCCTTCCAGGACCTCCGCGCCCGCGCCGTCCGCGCCATCAACCGCGCGCAGGAACAGGAGAGCCCGCTGCTCATCGTCGCCCACGGCGCCCTGTTCCGCGCCACCCGCGCCGAGATGAACCTGCCGCCCAACATCCGCACCCCGAACGCCGTCCCGTTCTGGTGCGAGCCCGGCCCCACCCCGGCCGACCCCTGGACCCTGACCCCCGCCGCCGCCCCCGCCGCCATCTGAGATGCGCATCCTCTACAGCCACCGCATCCAGTCCCGCGACGGGCAGAGCGTCCACGTGGAGGAACTCGTCGCCGCCTTCCGCGCCGAGGGCCACGAGGTGCTGGTGGTCGGCCCCGGCTTCTACGAGCAATCCGGGTTCGGCGGCGAGAGCAGCACCGTCGCCCGCATCCGCCGCCTGCTGCCGGGTGCGGCGCAGGAAATGGCGGAGCTCGCCTACAACGCCCTCGCCTACCGCAGCCTCGCCGCCGCCTGCCGCACCTTCAAGCCGGACCTGATCTACGAGCGCTACAACCTGCTCTACCTCGCCGGCACCTGGTTGGCCCGGCGCACCGGCCTCCCCCTGTTCCTCGAAGTGAACTCCCCCCTCGCCGCCGAACGCGCCCGCCACGGCGGCCTCAGGCTGCAGGCCCTCGCCCACCGCCTGGAGCGATACACCTGGCGCGCCGCCACCCGCGTCCTCCCCGTCACCGGCGTCCTGGCCGATACGGTCGCCGCCGCCGGAGTCCCCCGCGGCCGCATCACCGTCATGCACAACGGCGTGGTGCTGGACCGCTGCATCGACACCCCGCCCCCGGGCGCCACCCCGCTGGTGCTCGGCTTCGTCGGCTTCGTGCGCGACTGGCACGGCATGGACCACCTGATCCGCGCCATGGCGGCCGACCCCTCCCCCGTCACCCTCACCATCGTGGGCGACGGCCCGGTGCGCCTCGAACTCGAAGCCCTCGGCCAGCAGCTCGGCATCGCCGACCGGTTGCGCTTCACCGGCGTCATCCCGCACGACCAGGTGCCGCAGGCGGTCGCCGGGTTCGACATCGCCCTGCTGCCGAAGGCGGTGGACTACGCCTCCCCGCTCAAGATCTTCGACTACATGGCCGCCGCCCGCCCCATCGTGGCTCCGGACCAGCCCAACATCCGCGAAATCCTGACCCACGGCGTCAACGCCCTGCTGTTCCCGCCCAACGACTCCGCCGCCATGTGGGACGCCGTGCACCGCCTGGCCAACGACCCGGCCCTCCGCACCCGCCTCGGCCAGGCCGCCCGCGCCGAGCTGGAGGGCAGCGACTACACCTGGGCCGGCAACGCCCGACGCATCGCCGCCCTCCCCCGCTGAAGCCCCTCCTTGGCTGAAGCATGGAAGGGCCGCGGCCAGGCCGGGCTATTTCTGCGCCGCCACCTTGTCCAGCAGGGCGCCCGCCGCATCCACGCAGGCCTTCATCGGCTCGTCATCGGCACACTTGATGTCCAGCATGGCACCCTGCCTGCGCAACCGGAAATGCGCGGCCTTGCTGGGCGGCATGTGATCCATCATCTCGCCCATCCGGTGATGCCGAAACCAATGGCCGCGCCCCGCTTCACCCATCGCGCCACGTCCAGCGCCGTCCTCCATCGGCGGCGCACCGGCCGGCGGCGTGGCCGGGGCCTGCGCCATCGCAATCCCCACGCCGCTCATCAGCACCAGGCCAGCGCCTGCAATCGTCCAAGCCTTCATCTGTTCTCTCCGAATGCCGCGCATCAGCCGCGCTCATCTCCCGATACGGCACAGCCGCCGCCAGCCCACGCCGCCCGCCCCACGCAGACTTGCCCCTGAGCCCCCGATCCGCTACACCGCCCGCCGCGCTGGCACCCCTGGAGGCCGGCGCATTCTGCGTTTTTAGGAGCAAACCATTGGCCACAGTCACGACGATCGAGGCCGAGGCGCGCGAGCGGGCAGGTAAGGGGGCGGCACGCGCATCTCGTCGGGCAGGAATGGTTCCTGCCGTCATCTACGGTGCGAAGGAAGCACCCACCCTCATCCAGCTCGAGCCCAAGCTCGTGATCAAGGAGCTGCACCGCGGCGGCTGGCGCTCGCGCCTCTATGAGCTGAACGTCGCCGGGACCCCCTCCCGCGCCCTCATCCGCGAGGTCCAGTTCCACCCGGTCACCGACAAGCCGATCCACGTCGATTTCCAGCGGCTGGCCCCCGGCCAGAAGATGCGCGTCGCGGTCGCCGTGCACTTCCAGGGCGAAGTCACCTCCCCCGGCCTCAAGAAGGGCGGCGTGCTGAACGTGGTGCGCCACACCGTCGAGGTGATGGCCGACCCCGACACCGTGCCGGAGTTCTTCATGGCCGAGCTGGGCGCCCTGGACATCAACGACAACGTCCGCTGGTCCGACCTCAGCGGCACCGAGAGCGTGACCCCGGTCATCACCGGCCGCGACTTCGTCATCGCCACCGTCGCCGCGCCGACCAAGTCCGCGGAGCCCGTCGCCGCCGAAGGCGCCGCAGCGGTCCCGGCCAAGGGCACCAAGGCCCCGGCCAAGCCCGCCGCCAAGAAGTAGGTCACTGGGGTGCTGCTCTGGGCCGGACTCGGCAACCCCGAGCCCGGCATGGCAAGGCAGCGCCACAACATCGGCTTCATGGCAATCGACGCGATCGCCCGCCGCCACGGGTTCACCCCGTGGCGGCAGCGCTTCAAGGGCCTGGTGGCCGAAGGCACCATCGGACGCGAACGCATCCTGGCGCTCAAGCCCGGCACCTACATGAACCGCAGCGGCGAAAGCATCCAACCCGCCGCCGCCTTCTTCAAGCTGCCCTCCGAAGCCATCACCGCCTTCCACGACGAACTCGACCTGGCGCCCGCCAAGGTGCGCGTGAAACGGGCCGGCGGCGCCGCCGGCCATAACGGCCTGCGCAGCATGGACCAGGTGCTCGGCACCCAGGACTACTGGCGCGTCCGCCTCGGCATCGGCCACCCCGGCGACAAGGCCCGCGTGCACGGCCACGTGCTGGGCGACTTCGGCAAGGACGACCAGCTCTGGCTGCCGGGCCTGCTGGACGCGGTGGCCGACGCCGCCCCGCTGCTGGCCGAAGGCCAGCCGGAAGCCTTCATGACCAGGGTCGCGCTGCTGACCACTAGCAAGGACTGAGAAGATGGGTTTCAACTGCGGCATCGTCGGCCTGCCGAACGTCGGCAAGAGCACGCTGTTCAACGCGCTGACCGCCACCGCCGCGGCCCAGGCGGCAAACTACCCCTTCTGCACCATCGAGCCCAATGTCGGCCGCGTCGCCGTGCCGGACCCGCGCCTGGTGAAACTCACCGAGATCGGCAGGTCCAAGACCACCATCCCCACCAGCCTCGAATTCGTCGACATCGCCGGCCTGGTCCGCGGCGCCTCCAAGGGCGAGGGCCTTGGCAACCAGTTCCTCGCCAACATCCGCGAGGTGGACGCCATCATCCACGTGCTCCGCTGCTTCGAGGATCCCGACGTCACCCACGTCGAAGGCGGCATCGATCCGGTGCGTGACGCCGAGATCGTCGAGACCGAACTGATGCTCGCCGACCTCGACAGCCTGGAGCGCCGCCTCCCCGCCCTGCAGAAGAAGGCCCGCGGCGGGGACCGCGAGAGCGCCGCCCAGGCCGCCCTCATGGAACCGATCATCGGGGCCCTGCAGGCCGGCCGCGCCGCCCGCACCGCGATCGCGCCCGCGGACGTCGAGGCCGCCAGGCGCCTGCAGCTGATGACCAGCAAGCCCGTGCTCTACGTCTGCAACGTCGAGGAGGCCAGCGCCGCCGAGGGCAACGCCTTCAGCGCCCGGGTCGCGGCCCGCGCCCGCGCCGAGGGCGCCGGCATGGTGGTGGTCAGCGCCGCCATCGAGGCCGAGGTCAGCCAGTTGCCGGAAGCCGACCGCACCGAGTTCCTGGAAGGCCTGGGCCTCGCCGATAGCGGCCTCGACCGCGTCATCCGCGCCGGCTACGCCCTGCTCGGCCTCGTCACCTACTTCACCGTGGGCCCGAAGGAGGCCCGCGCCTGGACCATCACCGCCGGCACCAGGGCCCCCCAGGCCGCCGCGGTCATCCACAACGACTTCGAACGCGGCTTCATCGCCTGCGAGACCATCGCCTACGACGACTTCGTCTCCCTGAAGGGCGAGGCCGGCGCCAAGGAAGCCGGCAGGATGCGCGTCGAAGGCCGCGACTACCTGGTCAAGGACGGCGACGTGCTGCTGTTCCGCTTCAACGTCTGACCCGGCCCGGAACTAAACCGGTCTCCCGAGGTTTTGAACACGCAAGGCGGCCGGTGCCGCCGTCTCGGGAGGTTTCATCATGTCGATCTTAGGTTGGATCATTTTCGGACTGATCGCCGGCTTCATCGCCAGCAAGATCGTCAACAAGCAGGGCCAGGGCTTCATCATGGACATGGTCCTGGGCGTCATCGGCGCCGTCGTCGGCGGCTGGCTGTTCGAGCGCTTCGGCGCACAGGGCGTGAGCGGATTCAACCTCTACAGCATGTTCGTCGCCGTGATCGGCGCCATCATCGTGCTCGTGATCTACCACATGATCACCGGCCGCCGGGCTTCGTACTGAGATGGGCATCCTCGACTCGATCCTCGGCGGTCTCCTCGGCGGCAACAGCAACGCGTCGCCGCTGCAGTCCATCCTCGGCTCCATCCTGGGCGGCTCGGCCGGCAGCGCCGGCGGGTCCGGCGGCGGCCTGGGCGGGCTGCTGCAGCAGTTCCAGCAGGCCGGCCACGGCGCGACCGCGAACTCCTGGGTCAGCAACGGCCCGAACCAGCCGATCTCGCCGAGCGCCCTGGGCGACGTGTTCGGCCATCAGCAGGTCAACCAGTGGGCCCAGCAGAGCGGCATGTCGTCGGGTGATCTCCTGTCGCAGCTCTCGAACCTGATCCCCCATGCCGTGAACCAGATGACGCCCAACGGCCAGGTCCCGCCCAGCACCGATGGCAACCCGTTCGACGAGGGCGGCGTGGAGTTGCGCTGACCAGCGCCCGCTGGACAGGCTGGTCTTGCGCATCCGTCGCGCCAGGCCAGCTTTTTACCTCTTAATCAATTCGTAGTCATTACAGCCCATCCTCCACCCGATACGGCAACCCGCCTGGTGGAGTGACAATGATTAACCCCTTCAATCGCGTGAAGATCCGCAGCAAGATCGTGATGGCCTTCAGCCTGATCCTGCTCTGCACCGCCGGGCTGGGTGGCCTGTCCATGCTGCGCCTGAACCAGCTGAACGTCCAGATCGCAGAGCTTTCCGGCAACTGGCTCCCCAGCGCGGACGTCCTGGGCAATGTCGTCGGCGAGTTCGAGAAGCTGCGGGCCCGTGAAACCCAGATGATCCTGCAGCCGCCGGCGCGCCGCGACCGCGCCCTCACCCTGACCCGGGAAAGCCACGTCGCCGTGGCCGATGCCTTGAAGCGTTACGAACCCCTGATCTCGCCCGGCAAGGAGACCGAGCTGGCCAACACCATGAAGACGACCTGGAACGTCTACCGCCAGCTGAGTGAGCAGATGGTCATCCTGGTTCAGGCCGGGGAAACCGCTCAGGCGGCGGATATCCTGTTCGGCAGGGCCGCCGAGGCCCTGGCACCGCTGCGCAACGCGATCATGGCGGACCGTTCGTTCCAGGCCACCAGCGGGCAGCAGGTCGCCCACGAGGCCGCAGCCCTCGGGAAGTCCACCCACGCCTGGATCATCGGGCTGATCGGACTGTCGCTGGCCACGTGCGTCCTCATGGCCGTCGCGCTGATCCGCGGCATCTCCAGCCCGATCATCGGCATGACCGCAGCGATGCAGCGCCTGGCCGGGCACGACCTGGCTGTGGAGATCCCCGGTGCCGGCCGCGGCGATGAGATCGGCGGCATGTCCGCCGCGGTGCGCGTGTTCAAGGAGAGCATGGCGGCAGCCGAAAGCCTGACCGCCGAGAGCCGCGCCGCCACCGAGGCCCGGGAGGTCCGCGCCACCCACCTGGAAAGCCTGGCGCGGGGGTTCGAGGGCCGGGTCGGCGAGATGGTCGGCATGCTGTCCGCCGCCTCGACCCAGATGGAGGCGACAGCCCGCTCCATGAGCGTCACCGCCACGGAAACGCATGACTACGCCGGCACCGTCGTCGGCGCGGCGGAGCAGGCGAATGGCGGCGTGCACACCGTCGCCGCCGCCGCGGAGCAGCTCACCGCCTCCATCCACGAGATCACCCGGCAGGTGACGCAAGCCACCACGGTGGCCGACCGCGCCGTCGCCGATGCAAGGCGCACCGACTCCACGGTGCAGGAGCTGGCCGAAGGCGCCGAGCGGATCGGCAACGTGGTCCAGCTCATCACCAACATCGCCGGACAGACCAACCTGCTCGCCCTCAACGCCACCATCGAGGCGGCCCGCGCCGGTGACGCCGGCAAGGGCTTCGCCGTGGTCGCCTCCGAGGTGAAGTCCCTCGCCCAGCAGACCTCCAAGGCCACGGAGGAGATCGGCGTCCAGATCAGCCAGATCCAGTCAGCAACCGGGCAGGCGGTGACGGCCATCCGCGGCATCGGCAACACCATCCAGGAGATCAGCGCCATCGCCACCGCCATCGCCTCCGCCGTGGAGCAGCAGAACTCCGCCACCAGCGAGATCGCCCGCACCATCCAGCACACCGCACACGCCACGGAGCAGGTGACGGCCAACATCAACTCCGTCAGCCACGGCTCGACCGAGACCAAGCAGGCCGCGAACCAGGTCCTCTCCGCCGCAACCGAGCTGTCGCGCCAGTCCGAGCAGCTGAGCGGCGCCGTCTCCCGCTTCGTGGGCGATGTCCGGGCCGCTTGACGTCCATCTTGATCTAAAGTCCACAATCCATCCCGGCAGGCACGCATCCTGCCCCCGCAAGCCGTCGGGATGGATTGAAGGAAGCTGGAGTGAACCCCAACACCACCGATCCCCGCTCGCTCCGGCGCCTCGAAGATAACCGGTTCCTGCGTGGCACGGCCCGCTACATCGCCGACATGCCCACCCCCGGCCCGCTCCACGCCGCCTTCATCCGCTCGCCCCATGCCAACGCCGCGATCCGCACCATCGACACCACCGCGGCCCGCACCCACCCCGGCGTCCACGGCGTCTTCACCGCGACGGACCTGCTGGCGGATGGCATCAAACCAGTCCCCTGCGCCATGGCCCTCGCCTCCCTCGCCCCCCTGATCGTGCCGCCCCGCCACGCCCTGGCCGCGAACCAGGTGCGACACGTTGGCGAGGCCGTCGCCATGGTCCTCGCCGACTCCCCAGCCGCGGCACAGGACGCAGCCGAACACGTATCGGTCGAGTACGAAGCCCTCCCCGCCGCAACCGACCCCCACCAGGCCCTGTCCCCCGGCGCCCCGCAGATCTGGCCGCAGGCCCCGGGCAATCTCGCCTACCGCTTCCAGCGCGGTGACCCGGCTGCCGTGCAGGCCGCCTTCGCCACCGCCGCCCACACCGTAACGCTCGACCTCGTCAACAACCGCGTCGTCGCCGCCCCGCTCGAAACCCGCGGTCTGCTCGCCGAGATCGACGCCACCGGCCGCCTCCGCCTCACCCTCAGCGGACAGGACGTGCACGGCATCCGGCGTGACCTGGCCCACTGCTTCAATCTCGACCCGGCTCACATCCACGTCCTCTGCCCCGACGTCGGCGGCGGCTTCGGCCTCAAGAACGTCGTCCACCCGGAATACGTCGCCCTCCTCTGGGCCGCCCGCCGGCTGCAACGCCCGGTCCGCTGGATCGCCACCCGCACGGAGGACTTCACCACCGGCGCCCATGGCCGCGACAACCGCACCACCGCCCGCCTGGCGCTCGATGCCGCTGGCCGCTTCCTGGCACTTGGCGTCGAAACCATCGGCAACCTCGGCGCCTACGTCTCCGCCCTCGGTCCCGGCGCCTCGACCAACGCGCCCTCCACCGCCATGGCCGGGCTCTACGCCATTCCCGCCGTGTTCATGGACGTGCGCGGCGCCTTCACCAACACGGCCCCGATCGACGCCTATCGCGGCGCCGGCAAGCCCGAAGCCAACTACGTCATCGAACGCCTGATCGACACCGCAGCCCACCAGCTCGGCCACGACCGCATCGAGCTGCGCCGGCAGAACCTGATCCGCAGCTTCCCCTATGCCAGCGCCCTGGGCATCACCATCGACACCGGGCAGTTCCCGCAGAACCTGAACACGGCCCTCGCCGCCATCGACCACGCCGGCTTCCCCGCCCGCCGTGCCGCCGCGGCCCGGCGCGGCCGCCGCCTCGGCCTCGGCCTCGCCTGCTTCCTCGAAACCTCCCGCGGCCAGCCGACCGAGGACGGCGCCATCCGCTTCCACCCCAACGGCCGGGTCGACCTGGTGATCGGCAGCCAGTCCAACGGCCAGGGCCTCGAAACCAGCTTCACCCAGATCGCCGCCACCCGCCTCGGCCTGCCGCTCACCGCCTTCCACCTGGTGCAGGCCGACACCGACCAGGTCGCCCGCGGCGGCGGCCACGGCGGCGCCCGCTCCATCCCCATGGCCGGCACCGCCCTGGTCCTGGCCATCGAGGCCGCCCGCGCCAAGGCCCACACCGAAGCCGCCCGCCTCCTGCAAACCGACCCGGCCCGCATCACCTGGTCCCCCGGCCGCTTCACCACCCCCGAAGGCGCCAGCCTCGATCTCGCAACCATGATCCAGACCCTGCCGCCAGGCACGCTGGACGCAGAAGCCCACAACCCCAACGACCAGTTCGTCTTCCCCAACGGCTGCCACGCCGCGGAGCTGGAGGTCGACCCCGAAACCGGCGCCGTCACCCTGCGGCGCTACATCGCGGTCGATGACTACGGCACCCTGGTGAACCCCCTCCTCACCGAGGGCCAGGTCCAGGGCGGCCTGGCGCAAGGCATCGGCCAAGCCCTCCTGGAGTCCATCCACTACGACCCCGAGACCGGCCAGCTGCTCAGCGCCTCCTTCTCCGACTACACCATCCCCCGCGCCACGGACCTCCCCGGGCTGGAGGTGCGGTTCAACGAACACCCCACCACCCGCAACCCGCTGGGCGCGAAAGGCGCCGGCCAGGCCGGTGCCATCGGCGCCCCGCAAACCATCATGAACGCCCTCGCCGATGCCATCGGCGTCGCGCATATCGACATGCCCGCCACCCCCGAGCGCGTCTGGCGCGCCTGCCAGCACCAAGCCTGGCCAACAACCCAAACAGGGATGCCGCTGCCATGATCACCACCGGACTCGCCCGCTTCGTCGCCGGCAGCACCTTCGCGGCCCTCCCCCCCGCCGTGGTGGCGCGCACCCGGCTGCTGGTGCTGGACCTCGTCGGCAACGCCGTCCGCGCCCGCCACGATGCGGAGAGCACGCCCGCCCTGCTCCAGGCCGTCGCCGCCCTGGGCCTGGCGCAAGGCACCGCCCGCGTCTTTGCCGACGCCGCCGGATACGCCCCCGCCGGGGCCGCCCTGGTCAACGCCACCCTCGGCCACTCGCTCGATTTCGACGACACCCACGCCAAGGCCGTCGTCCATCCCGGCGCCCCCATCATCCCCGCCGCCCTCGCCGCGGCCGAAATGGCCGGCGCCTCGGGGGCCGAGGTGCTGACCGCGATCGTCGCGGGCTACGAGGTCGCCCTCCGCCTCGCCCTCGCCCTGCCGGCCGGCGCGCATTACGACCGCGGCTTCCACCCCAGCGCCACCTGCGGCGTGTTCGGCGCCGCCGCCGCCGCCGCCCGGGTGTTCCGCCTGGACGCCGATGCCACCGCCTCCGCCTTCGGCATCGCGCTCAGCCAGAGCGCCGGCAGCCTGCAGTTCCTGGCCAACGGCGCCTGGACCAAGCGCTTCCAGGTCGGCTGGGCCGGCATGGCCGGGCTGGTCGCCGCCACCCTCGCGCAAAAGGGCTTCAAGGGCGCCGCCGAGCCCATCGAGGGTCGCCACGGCTTCCTCAACGCCTATGCACCGGCCCCCAGCCCGGCCCGCGTCACCGAGAACCTCGGCACCGTCTACGAGCTCATGGCCACCGGCGTGAAACCCTATCCGTCCTGCCGCTGGGGCCATGCCGGCATCGACGCCGCGCTGCAGCTCCGCCAGGAGCTGAACCTGCAGCCGCACGAGATCGAGCACGCCACCCTTGGCGTCTCCCGCGCCGGGCTGCTGCTGGTGGGGGAGCCCGCGGCCAAGAAGGCGAACCCGCGCAACATCGTGGACGGCCAGTTCAGCGGCCCCTTCGTCATCGCCGTCGCCCTGGCCACCGGCACCATGGACTGGGACAGCTACCGCCTGCTCGACGACCCGGACATCCGCGCCCTGCTCCCCCGCATCACCTGCGAGAACGACCCGGCCATGGAAGCCGAGTTCCCCGCCAACATGTCCGGCACCCTCACCCTCCGCGCCCGCGGCCAGAGCTTCACCCGCACCGTCATCATCCCCGCGGCGAACCCGAGAACTTCCCGGATGACGCCACCTTCCGCGCCAAGTTCGCGGGCCTCACCGAGGCGGTGCTGGGCGCCGGGCCATCGCAAGCCCTGGCCAACGACATCATGCGGCTGGACCAGCTCGCCGACGCCGCCACCCTGCTGCACCACCCCGCCCCGGCGGACACGCCCCGGGCCGCCGCGGATTAACCAGCTTACTTGACCAGCGGACACCCCCCCTGATCCAGCGGCCGGAACGCCTCGGCCGCCGGGATCTCGGCCACATGCTCATACAGGTCCCAGCGGGACCTGGAGGCCCCCGGCGCCTTCACGCGGAACACGTGCATCGAATGCACCGCCCGCCCGTCGATCCGCACCGTCACCGGCCCGAACAGCTTGTCCTGGATCGGCGCCGCCCGCATCGCCGCCACCACCGTCTCGCCCACGATGCTGTTCGCGGCCTTCGCGGCCCGCAGATACGCCAGCACCGAGGAATACACCCCCGCCTGGTTCTCCGTCGGCACCCGCCCCGGCATCCTGGCGGCAAACCGCTGCGTGAACGCCCGCGTGTTGTCGTTCAGGTCCCAGTAGAACGCCTCGGTCAGCGTCAAGCCCTGCGCCGCCTGCAACCCAAGCGACTCGACATCCACGATCTGCGTGAACAGCCCCGTCAGCGTGGCGCCGCGGTTCACCCCGAATTCCGCCGCCTGCTTCACCCCGTTGATGAAATCCGTCCCCGTCGAGGCAAAGGCGATCACCTTCGCCCCCGAAGCCTGCGCCTGAAGCAGGTAGGAGGAGAAATCCGTCGTCCCCAACGGATGCTTCACCGACCCGGCCACCGTCCCGCCCAACGCCTTCAACACCGCCGTCGTGTCCCGCTCCAGCGCCTGGCCCAGCGCATAGTCGAACCCGATGAAGAAGAACGGCCCCTTGTCCTTCAACGCCCGCGCCGCCGAATTGCCCAGGGACCAGGTGTCGAACGTCCACTGCACCGTGGTCGGCGCACACGCCTTGCCCGTCAGGTCCGACGTCCCCACGTTGCTGGCAATGAACGTCCGGTGCCGGTCCCGCAGCACGTCGTTCACCGCCAGCCCCACGGCGGAGTTCACGGCGTCCGCCACCGCCACAACGCCATCCCGGTCCACCCAGGCGCGCACGATGGCGCTGCCCACATCCGGCTTGTTCTGATGGTCGCCATACAGGATCTCGACGTTGATCTCCGGCGCCTCGGCCTTGAAGTCCTCCACCGCCAGCTGCGCCGCCACCACGCTGCCGCGCCCGGACTGGTCGGCGAACGGCCCGGACTGGTCGTTGATGATGCCGATCTTCAACGGATCAGGCAGCTGCGCCCGCGCCGGCAACACCGCGAACCCGGCAAGCATGGTCATGGCCAAGAGAGCTAGCCGCATCTGTTTCCTCCAATGCCGCGCCGCATCGCGCGTTCCCGCATTCCATACAACGCAATCAGCACGCCGGCATCACCCCGCCTCAACCTCATCCCCCAGAACCTCCCGCACCCAGCGAAACGCCCCATTCGCCGCCGGCACCCCCGCATACACGCCGCATTGCAGCAGCAGGGACCGCAGCTCCGCCACCGTCACCCCGTTGCGCAGCGCCGGGCGCACATGCAGCTTGAACTCCTCCTCCCGCCCCAGCGCCACCATCAGCGCCAGCGTCACCATCGAGCGCGTCTTCCACGGGATGGTGGCATCCCCCCAGACCTCGCCCCAGGCCACCCGCGTGATGAAGTCCTGCCACGGCCCGGCAAATCCCCCCGCCGCCGCCAACGACCGCTCCACATGCGCCGCCCCCAGCACCGCCCGCCGGTTCGCCAGCCCGGCGGCAAAGCTCACCCCGCCCGCAACGTCCTGCCCCCCCAGAAACGCCAGCAGATGCCGGTTCACCAGCTCTGCCCGCTCGATCGCCAGGATATGCGCGGCCCGCGGCAACACCACCAGCTCGGCATCCCGGATGCGGCCGCGTATCTCCTCGCTCATGGCGGGCGGCGTCGCCGGGTCATCGGCCCCGGCAATGATCAACGTGCGCGCGGTGATCACCCCGCCCCGCAGGTCCATCCCCCCGATCGCCAGGCAACACGCCGCATACCCCGCCGGCGGCATGGCCAGGAACCGCTCGCGCAACGCCGCCACCCGCACATCGCCACGGAACCCGGCAGTGAACCACCGCTCCAGCACGGCATCCACGATGGCCCCCATCCCCTGCGCCTGCACCAGCGCCGCCCGCTCCGTCCAGCCCGATGGCAGATAGGCGGAGGTCGCCATCAGCACCAGCCCGTCCACCAGCGCCGGCCGCCGCACCGCCAGCATCTGCGCCGTCATCCCACCCAGCGACAACCCCACCACGTGCGCCCGCCCGATCCCCAAGGCCCCCAGCAAACCCGCCAGGTCATCCGCCAGGTCCTCGATCCCGGTCGCCCCCGCCACCACCGGCGAGCGCCCGTGCCCCCGCGCGTCATACCGCAGCACCCGGAACGTGGCGGCCAGCGCCTCCGCCTGCGCGTCCCACATCTCCAACGTGGTGCCGATGGAGTTGCTGAACACCACCACCGGCGCCCCCTCCGGCCCCTCCAGCTCGTAGAACAGCTCGGTCCCATTGGCGGCAATCATCGGCATGGTGAAGGCTCCATCAGTAACAGGCCACGCACCCGCGCCGCATCCAGCACCGCGCGGTCAACCCAAGGCCCGGCCGCGGCCACAGCCGGGCCCAGGTCAAAGGCCGGCGCCAGATCAACTCCCGCCACCGCCGCCTCCCGCGCCAGCACCTCCGGCAACGTCCCCTCGCCACGCCGAACCGCATCCGCCGCATGTTCCACCAGCGCGTGCGCCGCCGCCCGCCCCAGCCCCGGCGTCAACCGCCCCGCCGCCGCATCCGCGAACAGCAGCCCCCGGGTGATGCCGATGTTGCGCCGCATCCGCCCCGCATCCACCTCCAGCCCCTCGGCCAGCACCCGCGCCTCGTGCAGCGCGCCAGACACCAGCCCGAACAGCGTCGGCAGCGCATGCCACTCCCCATGCCACAACCCGGCCGGCCGCTCATGCGCCGCCGCCATCGCCCCCAGCAGCGCCGCCGCCAGGCCCGGCGCCGCCGCATGCGCCGCCAGGATCACCGTGCACGAAACCGGGTTCCGCTTGTGCGGCATCGCCGAGGACCCGCCCCGACCCGGCACATGCGGCTCCGCCACCTCGCCCACCTCGGTCGAGACCAGGTGCGCCACATCCGTCGCCATCTTGCCCAGCGCCCCGGTCAGTTGCGCCAACCACCCGCCCAGCCCCGCGATCCGCCCCCGCCGCGCGTGCCATGCAATCGGCGCCACCCCCAGCCCAAGCGCCGCCGCAAACCCGTCCGCCACCGCAGGCCCCGCCGCCCCCAGCCCCGCCAGGGTCCCCACCGGCCCGGCCAGCGAAGCCGTCAGCACCCGCGCCCGCACCGCCGGCAGCGCCTCCGCAACCTCCGCCACCCCGGCCAGCCACACCGCCGCCTTGAACCCGAAGCTGACCGGCGCCGCATGCTGCCCATAGGTCCGCCCGACACAGGCCGTCGCCCGGTGCGCCACCGCCAGCGCCGCCAGCCCATCCAGCACCGGCACCAGCCCCGCCGCCACCAGGTCCAGCGCCGTTCGCACCTGCAGGATCAGCGCGGTGTCCAGGATATCCTGCGTCGTGGCGCCCTTATGGAACCCGGCCGCCAGCTCCGGCGGCAACAGCGCCTGCACCGCCGCCACGAACGGAATGGTCGGCACCCCCGAAAGCGCCGTCGCCGCCCCGATCGCCGCCGCATCCAGGCGCTCGGGCCCGATCGCGGCCAGCGCCTCCGCCAGCCCCGCCGGCACCAGCCCCACCGCCGCCTCGGCCCGCGCCAGCGCCACCTCCGCCGCCAGCATCGCCCGCAGCCGGGCCGTGTCCGAGAAACAGTCCCGCATCGCCGCCGTCGCCAGCAACGGCCCGGTCAACACGGAATCCAGCGCGGAGAACGTCACGAGCCCGGCTCACACGTCAAAGAACACGGTCTCGTCCGCCCCCTGCAGATGGATGTCGAACACATAGGCCGCCGCGCCGTCCCGCATCTCGCGCCGGGCGATCAACGTCCGGCGGCGGGCGGGGGAGTCGATGATGTTCAGCACCGGATCGGCCTCATTCGCCGCCGCCTCGTCCTCGAAGTAGAGCCGCGTCGAGAGCCCGATGTTCAACCCGCGCGACGCGATCCACACATTCACGTGCGGCGCCATCAGGCCCCGCCCCGCGCGGCCCTGCACCGCCCCCGGCTTGATCGTCTCGAACACATACAGCCCGGTCTCGAAATCCGTGCCCGTCCGCCCCCAGCCGCGAAACGCCGGGTCGAGCGCGCGGCCCGCCTGCCGGTCCGCCGGATGCGCATAGCGTCCGGCCGCATTGGCCTGCCAGATCTCCACCAGCATGTCCCGCGTCGGCGCACCGAGCCCGTCGAAGATCCGCCCCTCGATCCGGATCCGCTCCCCCAGCGTCGCCGCCGTGGTTAGCACATGGGAGAAGTTGTTGGCAAAGATCTCGAACCCGGCCTGGTGCGGGATCAGCCCGATATGCACGTAAGGCCCGGCCGTCTGCGACGCCGTCTCCGGCAGGTAGTCCATGGTGCTCAAGCTCCGTGCAGGTTGTTCTCGAACCACGTCTGCCGCCGCCCGCGCAGCACGATGTCGAACCGGTAGGCCAGGCTGTCGAGCGGCACCGAGGCCCCGAAATCCAGCCGCGCCACCAGCCCGTCGATCGCCGCGGGGTCCGGGATGGTGGCGAGGATCTGATCGTGCGGGATCAGCGGATCACCCTCGAAATACATCTGCGTGATCAGCCGCTGCCCGAACGCCTGGCCCGATATCGAGAAATGGATATGCGCCGGCCGCCAGGAGTTCACCCGGTTGCGGAACGGATAGGCCCCGGGCTTCACGGTGCGGAACGCATAATGCCCCTCCGCATCCGTCAGCACCCGCCCGCAACCGCCGAAATTGGGGTCGATCACCCCCAGATAGGTGTCGTTGCGGTGCCGGTAGCGCCCGCTGGCATTGGCCTGCCATATCTCCACCAGCGCGCCCGCCACCGGCCGCCCGTTGCCGTCCCGCACCGTGCCATGCACGATCGTCCGCTCGCCCACCGGCTGCCCGGTCTGCGCGTAGTTCAGGATCAGGTCGTTGTCCAGCGGCCCCAGCTCATCAGGCGTGAACACCGGTCCCGTCACCTCCGAGAGCGAGTTCTGCAACGACCACAGCGGGATGCGCGGCGAGCGCAGCACCGTGGTCTTGTACACCGGCGTGAACGCCGGCGGCTGCCGGTCCCGGTCCCGCTGGATCAGCTCATCGGCCAGATGCCCCGGCTCAGTCCCTGCCGACCCGTTCTTGGGTTCCGTCATGGCGCGTCCTTCCGTTGCCCATAGCTATATCCCGTCCGCGACACGCCAGCTAGGCGGCGACCCGGACCGAAGCCCGCACCATCACCGAAACCCGGCGCACGCCCACGATCTGCCGCAGGTTGCCCTCCACCAGGTGCACCATCTCCGCCGGCATCGCCTCCATCTCCAGGCTGGCCTCCACGGCATCGCCGCAGCGCCGGGTCCGAACCTGGTCGGGCAACAGGTCCCGCCGGGCAAACGGCACCAGCAGACGCGGCAACAGCCCGGGCTCGGCATCGGCCTGCAACTCGAACCGCACGGATTGATAGGGATGATCGGCCACGGACAGCATCGGGAAACAACCTTCGAACAAAAAACCACGTGCAGGCCGGCAACCGGGCCGCACGTACGCGTGCGGCGGCTTAGGTCACCGGGGCGCTAATTCGCCCAATCCGCACTGTGGTCATTTGGAAGGTCACGCAGCAACGCTACGCGCCCGCACCCGCACCCGCAACCCCCCGCGATGTTCGGGCAGCCGGGAGATGCCATGCCGCTCCAGCCACCGATGCAGGCTGGGCCGGGTGAGCTTTGGGATGCTGTCACGCAAGCAGCCGAGCACGTCATGAAGCGCAGCCTGTCTCAACGTCAACGCAGGCCGGGCCGGTCAGGCCGCTTCCGTAGGCCGGGACAGCCCCCGCACGCCCGGCTCGAACTGGAACAGCCCCCCCGCGAGTGGCTGGTGCCGCATCTGGGACGCATCCAACTGGTCCGATGCGCTGCTGATGAACAGCGTCCGCATGTCATCCCCGCCAAAGGCGCACATGGTGACACGCGAGACCGGCAGCGCCACTGTACGCAGCAGCGTTCCGTCCGGGGCGTAGCGGCGCAGTTCGCCGCCGCCGTGATGGGCGCACCAGTAGGCGCCCTCCTCGTCCACCGCCGCGCCGTCCGGAATCCCGTGTCCCTGTAGCGTGACAAACACCTCGGCTGGCCCCACCCGGCCCGCTGCGGCGTGAAAGGCATGGCGATAGATCACCTTCTCCATGGAATGTGCCATGTAGAACCAGGTCTCGCCCGCGCTCCAGGCCATGCCGTTATGGCACCGGGCCTCGTGCCCCAGCGCCACCAGGCCGCCGGCGCTGGTCCAGACGTGCAGCGGCCCGGTGCCGTCCGCGTCCTCGCCGGGCGGCGGGTCGCACATGCAGCCCAGCCACAGCCGGCCGGCGCTGTCGCAGGCGCCCTCGTTGAAGCGGAACCGCCGGGGGTCCCATGGTGCCGTGGCCACGCGGGACAGCGCGCCGCTGTCGAGCGACAGCATCGCCACACCTGACCGCAGCGCGACCACCGCATCCCGCCCGCCGCCGGTGAGCGCAAAGGCGCCAACGTCCTCAGGAAGGGTCCACCGCCGGTTCTCCCCTGTGCGCGGATCGAGCCGGAACAGCGCTGGCGCCTTGATGTCGCACCAGAACAGGGTGCCGCTCCGTGGTTCCCATAGGAGCGACTCCGCGATGATGGCGTGGGCATCGAGCAGCAGTCGGGGCCGGGACATGCTTACCTCCTCCACCGCGCGACCTCGTGGGTCATGGACGCGTCCACATAAACGTGACAGCCGCGCCCGGAACCTATGCCACGGGTACGTGTAGAGTTGCACGCCGGAACAGCGTTGCCCAGGAGCCGCCATGAACGTCGCCGAGTTTGTTTGGAGCCGTCTCCAGCAGTGGGGCATGAAGCGGATCTATGGCTACCCCGGTGACGGCGCCGGCGGCCTGGACGTCGCCCTGCAAGGCTGTATCGACCGCGGCGAGATCGAGTATGTACAGGTCCGGCACGAGGAGATGGCCGCCTTCATGGCCTCCGCCCATTCCAAGTTCACCGGCGAGGTCGGCTACTGCTACGCCACCTCCGGACCCGGCGCCACGCACCTGCTGACCGGGCTCTACGATGCGAAGTTCGACAACGCGTCCGTCGTCGCCATCGTGGGTCAGACCAGCATGTCGGCCATCGGCTCCGGCTACCAGCAGGAGCTGGATGCCAACCTCGTCTTCAAGGATGTGTCCGAGTTCGTGTGCGAAGGCAGGATGCCGGCGCAGGTCCGCACAGCCATCGACCAGGCCGTTCGTATCGCCCATTTCCGCCGCGGCGTGTCCGTCGTCTCCCTGCCCAAGGATTTGCAGGAGGTGGAGTATGAGGGCCCGCCGATGAAGCACGGCTTCAACCACTCCGGCGTCGGCTTTCCCGCCGAGGCGAGGGTGCCGGACGAGGCCGGGCTGCGGCAGGCGGCCGAGGTGCTGAACGCCGGCAAGAAGGTCGCCATGCTGATCGGCGCCGGCGCGCTGGGCTGCGAGGACGAGCTGATGGCCGTGGCGGATCGTTTGGGCGCGGGCTGCGCCAAGGCGCTGCTGGGCAAATGCGCCCTGCCGGACGACCTGCCTTGGGTTACCGGCCAGATCGGCCTGCTGGGTACCAAGCCCAGCTGGGATCTGATGCAGGGCTGCGACACGCTGCTGATGATCGGCTCCAACTTTCCCTGGACCGAGTTCCTGCCCAAGGAGGGCACCGCCCGCGGCGTCCAGATCGACCTGAAGGGGGAGCACCTCAGCCTGCGTTACCCGATGGAGGTCAACCTGGTCGGCCACACCAGGCAGACGCTGAAGGCACTGCTGCCACTGCTGAAGCAGACCGAGGAGACCGGCTGGCGCAAGACGATCGCCAGCGGCCTGGATGACTGGTGGAAGGTGGTCGAAGCCCGGGCCATGACCAGCGCCGATCCCGTCAATCCGCAGCGCATATTCACCGAGTTGAGCAAGCAGCTGCCCGACAACGTCATCATGACGGCGGATTCCGGTTCCGTGGCCGACTGGTATGCCCGCGACATCAAGGTACGCCGTGGCATGATGGGCTCGCTGTCCGGCGGCCTGGCCTCGCTCGGCGCCGCCACTCCCTATGCCATCGCCGCCAAGATGGCCTACCCGGACCGCCCGGTGATCGGCTTCATCGGTGACGGCGCCTTCCAGATGAACGGCATGAGCGAGATGATCACCGTCTCCAAATACTGGAAGAAGTGGTCGAACCCCTGCTTCGTCATGATGGTGCTCAACAACCGCGACCTGAACCAGGTCACCTGGGAGGAGCGGGTGGAGAGCGGGTCGGGCAAGACGGAATCGACACAGTCCATCCCGGACGTGCGCTACTCCAAGTATGCCGAGCTGCTCGGCCTGCACGGTATCTTCGTGGATGACCCGGAGAAGCTGGCCGGCGCCTGGCGCGAGGCGCTGTCCTGCGGCAAGCCGTGCATCCTCGAGGTGTACGCCGACGCCAACGTGCCGCCGCTGGCGCCGCACATCACCTTCGCCGAAGCCAAGAACTTCATGACCTCGATGGCGACCGAACCGGAACTAGGCTCCGTCATTAAGAACACGGTCAAGGAAGTCATGGCCGGGGTGTTCCATCGGTGACGAAGCCTTGACCCGGCCATCGGCCCCGGCCACCCGCCGCAGGAGCATCGGCCGCATCGGTGTCGCCCGGGCCAACAAGAGGCCGTCGGGCGGCGTCCTTGCCGCGCTGGGGTTCATGGTGGCCGGTGTCGCCGGGGGCGGCCTGGTGCTGGCCCGCAAGCCGCACCGGGACTGGCAGGGGACCGACCTCCTGCCTTCGCCTCCCATGGGTGGGGGCAGCCGTGTTCTTCCGCTGCTGTCCTCTCCGGTGGTGGACGCACCGGGCGCCATCAAGGCAGCCCGGCGCCTCAATCGCGCCGCCGGCATCATCGCCACCTCCGTCCTCATCGACAGCGGCATGGAGCACTACCGCGGCGCCTTCGAGAACAAGGCGATGTACACCCCCATCGCCGTCTCCGCCCTCACCATCCTCGCCGCGTTCCATGGTCAGCGGGACCGCTCGGAACGGGCCCACCAGGTCCGGGACGCCATCTACGCAATCGCCGGCGCCACCGGCGTGATCGGGACCGGATTCCACATCTACAACATCACCAAGCGGCCCGGCGGCATCTGCTGGCAGAACATGTTCTACGCCGCCCCGCTCGGCGCTCCCGCCGCCATCTCGCTGTCGGGGCTGGTCGGCTTCCTGGCCGAGCGCGTGCGCGACAACCGTCCGGGCACCGTCCCCACCGTGGCCGGGCTCCCAGCCGGGCGCGTCATCTCCGCCCTCACCGGCGCCGGCATCCTGGGCACGGTGGCCGAGGCCGGGCTGCTGCACTTCCGCGGCGCCTACCACAACCCGGCCATGCTCCTGCCAGTCACCATCCCGCCGGTCGGCGCCGCCCTGCTCGCCGCCGCGGCGATCGGCCCGGCGGAACAGCCGCGTCGGCTCACCCGCTGGTGGCTGCGCTTCACCGCCCTGCTCGGCGTCGCCGGCGTCGGCTTCCACGCCATCGGCGTCTCCCGCAACATGGGCGGCTGGCGCAACTGGACGCAGAACCTGCAGGTCGGTCCGCCGCTGCCTGCTCCCCCGGCCTTCACCGGCCTCGCCCTGGCAGGCCTCGCTGCCCTTGGACTGCTGCAGGACAACCCGCATGACTGATCCAATGACCCTCGGCCGCTATCCCGGCTACGACGTGCTCGCCAAGCGTGACACTCCATCGTGGAACGACATCACCCGCGAGGTGATCGACCACCGGCTCGCCGTCGAGGATCATCCCACCTTCTTCGATACCGCCGAATGGGTGGCCCTCCAGGCTCTGTGCCAACGGATCATGCCCCAACCGCCAGGCCGCCCGGCCGTGCCGCTGGCCGCCTATGTCGACCGGCAGCTTGCATCCGGCAAGCTCAAGGGGTTCCGGTTCAAGGACATGCCGCAGCCGGCCGATGCCTGGAAGCGGGGCCTCGCCGCGCTCGACGAGGTGGCCCGGCGGGACCACGGCCACGCCTTTTCGCAACTCGCCGCCGCGGACCAGGACGCGCTGCTGACACGGATGCAGCACGGCACGCTGCAGGCTGAGTCCCTCCGGGGCATGCCGTCCGACACCTTCTGGTCGCAGCACGTCATCCACGACATCGTGGGGGCCTACTACGCCCACCCCACGTCCTGGAACGAGATCGGCTGGGCCGGCCCGGCGTCACCCCGCGGCTATGTCCGCCTCGACATCGGCAGCCGCGACCCTTGGGAGCCCGCGGAGGCCCTCCCCGGGCAGGAGGCCAAGGCGGAGCGGGAGAACAAGCGTGTCATCTGACCCCTTCGCCAGTCCGCGCGCCATCGACGGCCGGGCCCCGAACGTGTTTCGGACCGGCGAGTGGATCCCGATGCGCCAGTTCGCCGACGCGGAGGAGGTGGACTTCGTCGTGATCGGCACCGGGGCCGGCGGCGGCCCGGTTCTCGCCGGCCTTGCCGAGCAGGGCTACTCGGTCATCGGCTTCGATGCCGGACCCTATTTCCGTCCGCTGGAAGATTTCGCCTCCGACGAGACCGAGCAGGACAAGCTCTACTGGAACGACGACCGCATCTCCGAAGGCGCCAACCCGCTGACGATGGGCGGCAAGAACAGCGGCAAGGCGGTTGGCGGCTCCACCGTGCACTTTGCCATGGTGTCGCTGCGGTTCCGCCCCGAATGGTTCAAGGCCCGGTCCAGCCTGGGCTACGGTGCGGACTGGCCGCTGGACTGGCGGGAGATGTGGGACTGGTACACCGCCGCCGAGCGCGCGCTCTCCATCTCCGGGCCCATCACCTACCCCTGGGGCCCGAAGCGCCCGCGCTACCCGTTGCGCGCCCACCCCATCAACGGTGCGGCCCAGCTGCTCGCCCGTGGTGCCGAGGCCATGGGCTATGCCTGGACCGAGACTCCGCTGGCCACCGTCTCCGCACCGCACGGTGACTCCTCGCCTTGCGTCTATCGCGGCTTCTGCCGCTTCGGCTGCTCGACCAATGCCAAGCAGAGCCAGCTCGTCACCTTCATCCCCCGCGCGATCGAACAGGGCGCCGAGATCCGCGACCTCGCCATGGTCGGCCGGATCGAGACCAGGGACGGCCGGGCCACCGGCGTGCACTATTTCCGCAACGGGACCTGGCGCTTCCAGAAGGCCCGCAACGTCGTGGTGGCCGGCTATGCCATCGAATCACCGCGCCTGCTGCTGAACTCCGCCACCGACGCTTTCCCGGACGGCCTGGCCAACCGCAGCGGCCTGGTCGGCCGCTACCTGATGAGCCAATCGAACCAGGCCGCCTTCGGCTACATGGACGAGGTGGTGCGGGCGTACAAGGCGCCTCCATCCACGACCATCACCGAGCACTGGAACTACGAGGACCGCAAGGACTTCCACGGCGGCTACTGCTGGATGGCCCAGGGCCCGCTGCCGATCGAGACGATGACGATCCACACGGGCTCCAAGGGCCTGTGGGGCGCTGCCCTGCATGAGGAGATGCTGCGCTACAACCACATGGTCGGCCTCAAGATGGTCGGGGAGCAGCTGCCCAACCCTGATAACCGGGTCACGCTGGCGGATGACAAGGACCAGTACGGTCTCCGCATCCCCCGCATCACCTATGCCTGGGGCGACAACGACAAGACCATGATCAACCACGCGCTCGACCAGATGGTCACCAGCCTCCGCCTGGTCGGCGCCAAGGACGTGTTCCGTCAGGAAAACGACATGAACCACCTCGGCGGCACCGTCCGTATGGGCTTCACCCCCTCCGACAGCGTCGTCGATGCCGATTGCCGCAGTTGGGACGTCCCCAACCTCTTCGTCTGCGACGGCTCCGTCTTTCCGACCGTCGGCGGGGTCAATCCCTCCCTCACCATCACCGCCCTCGCCATGCGCACAGCCCACCGCATCGGCCAGCTCGCCCGCAACGGCGACCTGACCGGTCGCGATCCCCGCCGCTGATCGTTCCGAGATCGAACCGCCCCGGGGCTGGTGGGCAAGCTGATCACCCTGAATGGGAGGCTGCCTCGATCCGGCGCGCGAGGCGCTCGGCCAGGTGCTCGGCAAAGAACGGCTTGGCGACCGCCTCCCAGTCTGGACGGTCCTGGGGCAGCGCCGCCTGCCCATAGCCTGTGACGAACAGGAACGGCACGCCGCGTTCCTCCAGCGCATGGGCCACCGGAAAGACCTTCTCGCCCGCGACGTTCACGTCCAGCACGGCCAGGTCCACCAGCTGCGCCTTCGCGGCCGCAAGCGCATCCGCGACCCGCGCGAACGGGCCGATGACGATGCAGCCGGCATCGGTCAGCATGTCCTCCACCAGGAGCGCCACCAGCATCTCATCCTCGACGACCAGCACGCGTCGCCCGGCGAGTGCAGGCGGCATCAAGCCTGGCCCGGCGTGGCTGCGGCCGTTTCGGCGGTCTTGGATGGCAACGGCGCCCGCACCACCGCACGCACCCCGTCCGGCAGGAACTCGATCCTGGCGTGACCGGCCATGTCATGGCCCAGCGCACGTTCGATCAGCGTACTGCCGAACCCGCGCCGGGCCGGTTCCGTCACCGGCGGACCGTTCCGCTCGACCCAATGCAGAAGCAGGTAATCGCCCTCGCCGGTGCACTCCACATCCCATGTCACGGCGACATCGCCTTCGGGCACCGACAGCGCGCCATACTTCACGGCGTTGGTCGCCAGCTCGTGGACGGCCATGCCCAGCGCCAGGGCCCCGCGCGGATCCAGCGCAACGGCCGGACCCTTGATGTCGATGTTGGTGCGGTCGGCAGCCATGTACGGCCGCAGCTCCTCGGCCACGATCTCATCCAGCTGCACGGCCGACCAGCCCTCGCGGCTCAGCAGGCTGTAGGCGGCCGTCAAGGCATGGACCCGGCCCATGAACACGCCGGAGAACTCCTCCAGCGTGCCGCAGCGCCGGAGCGTCTGGCTCGCCAGCGAGATCACCACCGCCAGCATGTTCTTGACCCGGTGGTTCAGCTCGTCGACCAGCAGGCGCTGGTGCTGCTCGGCCTCCACGATCTGGGTCACGTCCACGAATGTCACGAGCGAGCCATCCACCGCGCTGTCCGGGGTCCGATAGGGCAGGATGCTCAGGAGGTAGTGCGCCGTCCCGTCGCGGCGTGACACGCGCCGCTCGCGCGGTGCCAGCGTTTGCAGCACCTCGGCGACATCGTCCTGCAGATGATCGTAGTCGAGCCTGCTCACGATATCCGTCAGGGAGCGGCCGCGGTCACTCGGGATCAGGTTGTAGATGCTCGCGACCTCGGGCGTGAAGGCGCGGATCACCATGTGCCGGTCCAGGAACACCGTCGCCACCCGGGTGCTCTCGAACAGGTTGCGCAGGTCACTGTTGGCGCGGTCCAGCTCATCCACCTTGTGGGAGAGCTGGGCGTTGACGGTGTGCAGCTCCTCGTTGACCGACTGGATCTCCTCCTTCGAGGTCTCCAGCTCCTCGTTGCTGGATTGCAGCTCCTCGTTCACCGAGTGCAGCTCCTCATTGGAGCTGCGCAACTCCTCCAGCGCGGTCTCGTGTTCCTCGGTCAGCGATTGAAGCTGCTCCCGGGCGTCACGAAGCTCACGGTCCATCTCCGCCACCGTGCTGTCCGAACTGACGGTGTCGCGGGCATCATTAGCCGTCAACTGGGCCTGGCCGTTGCTCTGGAACACGATGAGGTAAGGCCGGTCGGGTTCCTGCCCCGGCAGCGGCTCCACGATCAGGGTGAGCGCATCGCTCCCGTCGATCTCACCCACGACTTCATGTTTGAACGAGCGCCCACTCTCGGCGGCGCTGCGCAGCGCCACGCGTAACGGATGGCGCATTCCGCGCCGGGCCATGTCGAACACGCTGCGGCTTGGCGGCCCCAGGGCCGGCTGCAGAACTCCGCCGACGTGGCTGGAGTAGTGCATGACGGTGCCATCCTCCGTCACCACCACGTAGGGCGAGGCGAAACGCTCCAGCACGCGATGGCTCGCGAGCGCGAAGGTGCGTGACCAATCCGTGCGGTCACTCGGGCGGCCGCTCGGCTGCCTGCCAGGTGCCTTGTCCGGTACCGAAGCACCGTTCTGCGGCCGGCGTGCGGAGGTCTGGAGCGGTGGGCTCGGGCCGTCCCGTCGCTGGAAGATGCGGTGCTCCTTTTCGAGCGGGGCGAACAGGCTGTCATGACGCACGACGGTTTCAGCGCTGCCGAGCAGCAGCAACCCACCGGGCAGCAGCGAGTAGTGGAACGCGGGAATGACGGAGGCCTGCAGCTCCACGTCCATGTAGATCAGCAGATTGCGGCAGGAGACCAGGTTGATCCGGGAGAAGGGCGGGTCCCGCACCAGGCTATGTGCCGAGAAGGTGCAGAGGTCGCGCACCTCCCTGGTCACGACATAGCTGTTCTCGTGGCGCGTGAAGAACCGGTTGCGCCGCTCCGGCGACAGGCCGTCGAGCAGCGTGGCTGGATAGCGCCCGGCCCGCGCGGTTCCGATCGCCGTTTCGTCGATGTCGGTGGCGAACACCTGGACCTTCGGGGGGTCCGCCAGCCCGTCCATGTGCTCGCGCAGCAGGATGGCGAGCGAATAGGCCTCCTCCCCGGTGGCGCACCCGGGGACCCAGACCCGGACCTGGTCCTTGGGGCCCTTGTCCGCGAACAGCCGGGGCACCACGACCCGCTCCACCGCCTCGAACGCGCCGGCGTCACGGAAGAACGTGGTGACGCCGATCAGCAGGTCGCGGAACAGCAGCACCGCTTCCCCGCGGTCCTCCTCGAGCCTGGCGACGTAGGTGTTGATGTCATCCAGCCCGAGCACCTGCATCCGGCGCTGCACCCGGCGAAGGAACGTCGCGTCCTTGTAATGGCTGAAATCGTGGCCGACGCGCGCGAACAGGATCTCGCAGATGCTCAGGCGCGCCGTGTCGGTCTGGGGCGCCGGCGCGGCGATCGGAGGGGCTGCTTCCTGCCGGGCACGGATCCCGACCAGGAGGCCGGGCATGTCCTGCACGGGAACGATCAGATCCACCACCCCGGTGGCGATGGCGCTGTGGGGCATGCCGCTCTGCTGGGGCGCGGTGCCGTCGGACCCCTGCGCGAAGGTGAGGCCGCCCCGCGCGCGGATGGCCTTCAGGCCGAGCGCGCCATCATGCCCGGTCCCGGACAGCACGATGCCGATGGCATCCTCACCCAGGTCGGCCGCCAGGCTGTCGAAGAACTCGTCGATCGGCGCGGCCTCACGCGGGACATCGGGGGCCAGGTGCCTAAGCTGCAAGGCCCCCTGCCGCATGGTCCCGATGGTGCCCGGCGGGATGACATAGACCTGGTTCGGTTCGACGCGAACCCCATGGGTTGCCTCGGACACCCGCATCGCGGTCCAGCGCGCGATGATTTCGGCCAGCATGCTCTTGCGGTCCGCCGACATGTGCAGCACGACGACGAAGCCCAAGCCGCTATCAGCCGGCATGGCCTCAAACACAGCCGGAACGCCTCGATCCCCCCGGCGGAGGCGCCAATCGCTGCCACCTGCACGGCTAGTCTGCTGAACTGATAAAGGCTTGTGTGACCATGTTCTCAGAGTCGGTCATCGGCAGAGCTTGTCAACTCGTGCCAATGACCGAACGCGATCAAGAAAAGGACAGAACAGGCCGGCCGACCCAGTGTGGCGAAACCGGTGTCAGGGGCGCAGCCGGATCGGGTCCGCTGGCCGTGGGCAGCCTTGGCCGGCCGTGATCACGTCAAACAACCGCCATCAGAAGGTGATGCCGGTGCGCAGACCGAGGATCAGCGCGTCGCCGATGCGCCGGTCGGGGCGGTTGGGGTTCGGGATGCCGCCGGCCGGGTTGAAGACGTACTGCAGGTCCGGCTGGAGGGTCCACCAGGGTGCGATCTGCGCCTGATAGGAAAGCTCCAGCACGGTTTCGCTGGTGCGGGTGGGCAGGAAGCCGCCGGTGGCCTGGGCGAAGGCGGCATCGCTGGCGCGGGCGGTGTCGCTGATGCGCGCCCAGGAGACGCCCAGGCCCATGGTGTCGTTGCCGCGGCCGAAGGCGCCCTTGTAGGTGAGGCCGCCGCTGACGAACACGTTGACGGCGTTGCGGTCGCCGGGCGCGCCCATGGCGCGCAGGAACACGCCGGCCCCGCCATCCTTCACGCCGGGCGGGCGATACACCAGCTGATCGGCGACGGCATAGATGCTGTAGTTGTGGCGCAGGCGGCGGCCGACCGGGGTGGTCGCGTCGATCGGGCCGTTGATGAAGAACTGGTTGTCGGACGCGTTGGAGTTGTACCAGGCGCCCAGCTTGTAGGTGCCGGGCTTGCCGGGTGCGTTGTCGCCGGGGTTGAGCTGGTACTGCACCTCCCCGATGACATAGACGCCGCTGTTCAGGTCGAAGTTGGTGCCGGAGCGGTTGCGCAGCTGCGGGTCGCCGGTGCCGAGCCCGGCGGGGCTGCCGTTGAACACGCCGAGCAGGGCGGCGAACGAGTCGTCGGGCGTGAAGCGCAGGCGCACCCCCGGGGTGGCGAGCGGATAGGCCGGGCCGCCGGAGGGCAGGTCCACGGCGGGCAGGGTGGGCCAGCCGAAGCTCGCGTTGATGAACAGGCCGCTGTACTGGCTGGTCATGAACTCGAGGTCGGCGCTCTGCTGCCCGACCTTGATGTCGGCCTTGCCGCCGAACAGGGACTGCTGGTACCACCACTCGAACAGCCGTGTGGCCCGGGTCGCCTCGATGCCGCTGGTGACGTTGAGGTTGTTGATGTTGTTGATCGACAGCCCGCGGCCATGGATCTGGAAGGCGCTGATGTTGAGGGTGCCGCCGTCCAGCCCGATGGCCTTGCCGAGATCGACCCCGAGGCTCATCTGGGTCAGCCCCTCGTAGATCACGCCGCGCCTGATGCCGCCGGTGGGATTGCCGAACACCTCGCTGGTCTCGCTCAGGCCGAGCGAGATGCCGTAGCGCCCGAGGCTGGTGCGGACGCCGCCCATGTCCCCGAACAGGGTGGCGCGCTCGAAGAACCCGGTGGGTGCCTCGGGCGAGGGTGCGGCCGGGGGCGCGCCGGCCCCGGTCTGACCAGGGACGGGATTGCCCCTGGCCGCCGGCGCCGCGGGCTGGGCCTGCTCCGCCGGGCTGAGCGGGCCCGGTTGGGCGGGGTCGGCGGCCCATGCGGGGGCGGCGGCGGACAGGAGGGCGCAGACGCGAACGATTCTCATTATCATGTAAGCTGTCTAGCCCGCCAGCCCGGGGATGGGAACCCCGAATGTCTGCAGCAGCAGCACGACGTTGAGGCACAGGATGACGATGCTGCCGGCGATGGCCGCCACGTCGGTCAGCCGGCTGTTGGCGAACTCGCCCATGATCGCGCGGTTGCGGGTGAACAACACCAGCGCGATCATCGGGATCGGCAGCGCGAAGCTCAGCACCACCTGGCTGTACACCAGCGCCTCGGTCGCGTTCACGCCATAGGCCACCACCGCGAAGGCCGGCACCATGGTCACCAGGCGGCGCACCCAGATCGGGATGCGAAAACCGACGAAGCCCTGCATGATCATCTGCCCGGCCATCGTGCCCACCGCCGAGGAGGAGATCCCCGAGGCCATCAGCGACACCAGGAACACGCCCGCCGCCGCCCCGCCCAGCAACGGCGTGAGCGTGTGATAGGCGGTCTCGATCTCGGCGACGTCGGTATGACCCTCGTGGAACGCGGCGGCGGCCATCATCACCATCGCCATGTTGACGGCGCCGGCAATCGCCAGGGCGATGATGCACTCGCGGTTGGAGAACTTCAGCAGCAGCCGCCGCTCCCGCGCATCCGCACCGGGAGCGCGGTGCTGCGTCAGGCCCGAGTGCAGATAGACGGCGTGCGGCATCACGGTGGCGCCGATGATGCCGACCGAGATGGTCAGCGCCGCCGCATCCGGCATGGAGGGGATCACCATGCCCAGCCCGGCCTGCCCCCAGGCCACCGGCGCGATGAACATCTCGATCAGGTAGCAGAGCGCGATCACCGCCACGAGCGCGCCGATGATCAGCTCCATCGGCCGGAAGCCGCGGCCCTCGAACATCAGGATGCCGTAGGTGACGACCGCAGTCACCGCCATGCCCGCCATCAGCGGCAGGCCGAACAGCAGCGAAAGCCCGACGGCGCCGCCCAGGAACTCGGCCAGGTCGGTCGCCATGGCGGCGATCTCGCTCACGATCCAGCAGAAGATCCGCACCGGCGTGGAGAACTGGTCGTGGCACATCTCGGCCAGGTTGCGGCCGGTGACGATGCCGAGCTTGGCCGACAGCGCCTGGAACAGCATGGCGATCAGGTTCGCCATCACCACCACCCAGAGCAGCGAGTAGCCGAACTGCGACCCGGCCGAGATGTTGGTCGCGAAGTTGCCGGGGTCCATGTAGGCGATCGACGCGATGACCGCCGGGCCCGCGAACAGGAACGCAGATCTGATGCCCCGGCGCTTGCCGGCCAGGACCTCGCGGATGGCTGCGTCGGTTCGGGCGCTGAGGCCAATCGTTTCCGTAAGATCACTCATCAATTTTCCGCCTGCTCTCGATACCAGGCCAGAAATTAGCCTTGGCTATACGTATGTCAAGCCACTCAATGTTGGAGGGCGGGCTCACGCATCGTCGGTTCCGATGCGTCTGCCAAACAGTTCCAGGCGGCAGGACACCAGATCGAAGCCAAGCTTCGCGGCGATCTCCTGCACGATCGCGACGTGCTCCGGGTCGTCAAACCCGGTCACGGCACCGCTGTCGACGTCAATGATGTATTGATCCTGGCCGTGGTCACTCGCATCGTACCGGGCGCGGCTGCCGCCGAACGTCCGGCCCTGGATGATCCCCTGCGCCTCGAACATCCGGACAGTACGGTACACCGTCGCAATCGAGATGCCCCGGTCCAGCTTCAGGGCCCGGCGATGCACCTCCTCCACGTCGGGATGGTCGTGCGCGTCGGACAGCACGCGGGCGATCGTGCGCCGCTGGCCCGTCATCTTGAGCCCCAGCTCCAGGCACCGCCTCTCGATGCGCGAAACGGGCGCCGCGGGGCGTCCGGGCGTGTGGAGCGACCGGGACCAGGCGCTCTCCGCCCTGAGCACAACGTTGGGCATCGCCGAACTCCACCATTCCCGGGCAGAAGTTAGCCTATGCTATAAGAATGGCAATAGGCTTTGTTGAAAGCCGGCGTCGCGCGGCGGCAGCTCAGCGATGCCCGGCGGCCTTGGAGGAGGAAAACCGGCGGAACACCTCAAGGGTTTCCTCGCTGACGTGGTGCTCGATCCCCTCGGCATCGATGCGGGCGGTTTCGGGGCTGATGCCGATGTCGCGCAGGAAGGTCTCGACGACCTGGTGCCGGATGCGGCTGGCGTTGGCGACCCGGCGGCCCTCCTCGGTCAGGAACACGCCGCGGTATGGGCGCTTGGTGACGAAGCCCTCGATGATGAGGCGGTCCAGCATCTTGGCCACCGTCGGCTGCGACACGCCGAGGCGCCCGGCGATGTCGGCCTGCCGCGCCTCGCCGGAATCGTCGAGCAGGTCGGCGACCAGTTCGACGTAGTCCTCGATCAGCTCACGCCGCCGGGCCACGCGCGTGCGGGAAAAGCTTTCGACATGGGCGCCGGTATCGACGAGCACAGGCGGGGCGGGCTTCTGGCGGGGCATCGGTCGCTCGGTTCTGCCTTGATGATGCATCCTCTTACATCGGTGCAACAAGATAGCCCAGGCTAAATCAGTTAATGACTGTACGGACCTGTTGGCTGACGCGGCTGCATCGCATCGGGGTGGCCCATCGTTCGGGCGAAGGGCTAGTGATGCGAATCTGACGGAAAGAACCGCCGGAACCGCACCACCAGCCTTTGTTGGTGGGCCAAATGGCCCTAACGCTCGGGACCCGGGCGTTAGGACTGGACCACTAGCGGTGACGCAGCAGGCGCAGTGCGTTCAGCGTGACGATCACCGTCGCGCCGGTATCGGCCAGGATGGCGGGCCAGAGGCCGGTGATCCCGGCCAGCGTCGTCACCAGGAACACCGCCTTCAGCCCTAGCGCGATGGCGACGTTCTGGTGGATGTTGCGCATGGTGGCGCGCGACAACCGCACCAGCGCCGGCACATCGGCCACCCGGCTGCCCAGCACGGCCGCGTCCGCCGTTTCCAGCGCCACGTCCGTCCCGCCGCCCATGGCCACGCCGACCGAGGCTGCCGCGAGCGCCGGGGCATCGTTGATCCCGTCGCCCACCATGGCCACCGGCGCACCGGACTTCAGCGCCGCGATCTCCCGCAGCTTGTCCTCGGGCAGCAGGGCACCGCGGGCCTCGATGCCCAGCGCCTCGCCCATGGCGGCGGCGGCGCGCTCGTTGTCACCGGTCAGCATGACCGGATGGATGCCCATCCGCTCCAGCTCCCGCAGCGCGGACGCGGCGTCGGCGCGGGGCTCGTCGCGCAACGCGATCACCCCCACGGCCTGGCCGCGGGACAGCACGAGCACCACCGTCTTGCCCTCCGCCTCCAGGGCCGATACGCGGGCCGCGACTTCCGGCGGAAGCGGCCCATGCTCCTGCACCGCGTGGCGCGGCGAGCACACCGTGATGGCGGCGCCCGCCACGTCCGCCACCACCGCATGGCCCGGCACGGCCCGCACGCCGCTGGCCGGCCGCAGCGGGACGGCGTCGGTCTCCGCCCTGGCAAGGATGGCCCGCGCCAGCGGGTGGCTCGACCCCTTCTCGACGGAGGCGGCCAGGCCCAGCACGCTGCGCCCGGTGCCGGACAGCGCCAGGATATCGGTGACCTGCGGCTCCCCCCGGGTCAGTGTCCCGGTCTTGTCGAAGGCGATGGTGCGCACCCGGCCGATGGTCTCCAGCGCGGCCCCGCCCTTGAGCAGCAACCCGCGGCGGGCGCCCGCGGCGATGCCGGAGGTGATGGCCGCGGGCGTGGACAGCACCAGCGCGCAGGGGCAGCCGATCAGCAGCAGGGCCAGGCCGCGGTAGATCCATGTCCCCCAGTCGGCGCCGAACAGCAGCGGCGGCGCGAGTGCCGCCAGCGCCGCCGCCGCGACCACCGCCGGGGTATAGACCCGGCTGAACCGCTCGATGAACCGGGCCGTGGGCGCGCGGCTGGCTTGCGCCTCCTCCACCATATGGACGATCCGGGCGATCGTGTTGTCGGCCGCCCGGCTGGTCGCGCGCACCTGCACCGCGCCGCTGCCGTTCACGCTGCCGGCAACCAGCCGGTCGCCTTCGCCCCGCGGCACCGGAACCGACTCGCCCGTCACCGGGCTCTCGTCCAGCTCGGACGCGCCCTCGACCACGACACCGTCGACCGGCACGCGGTCCCCGGGGCGGATCAGCACGACCTGGCCGACCTCGATCTCCGCCGCGGCAACCTGGCGCACGCCTGCCCCCTCGACCAGCAGCGCGGTCCGCGGCACCGTCGCGGTCAGCGCGCTGACGCCGGCACGGGCACGGCCGGCGGCGATCCCTTCCATCACCTCGCCGGCCATGAACAGCACCACCACCGTGGCCGCCTCCGCCGGCGCGCCGATCAGCAGCGCGCCCAGGGTCGCGATCGACATCAGCATCTCGATGCTGAACGGCGAGCCGGTGCGTGCCAGGATCACCGCGCGGGGCAGTGCCGCGGACAGGCCGGCCAGGGCCGCGGGCAGCGTCGCCCAGCCCCGGAGCGCCGGCACGGCCCAGTCCACGGCATAACCCGCCAGCAGCAGCGCAGCCGTGGCCAGCAGCCAGCGTGCCTTTCTCCCGTGCCACCAGGGTGCCGGCCCGGCCTCGGCCGCCTCGGGCACCGGTGCGGCGTCGGATGCCAGCGGGTCGAGCGCCGGGGCGATGCCGAAACCCAGCGCGCGCACCCTCGCCTCGACATCGCCGCGCGGCGTGCGCGCCTCGTCCAGGCTCAGCGCGAGCATCTGCTTCTGATAGTTGACCCGGACATCCCCGGTTCCATCGAGCCGGCCCAGGCCCGTCTCGATCTTGCCGGCGCAGCTCGGGCAATCCATGCCCTCCACGCGATAGCGGAGCAGGGCGGGGCGAGGCAACGTCTCGGCGGCGGCATCCATGCGACTGACCCTTGCAACGTGTTGTCGCCATCCGAGATAGGACCTGTAGTAACTACAGGTTCAAGGGGTTTTGCGGTGGACGGTGCTTCCTTCTCGATCGGCGACCTCGCCAGGCAGTCCGGCACGAAGGTCGAGACGGTCCGCTACTATGAGAAGATCGGCATCCTGCCGCCCGCGTCCCGCACGGCGGGCAATCACCGGGCCTATACGCAGGTCCATGCCGACCGGCTCGCCTTTGTCCGGCACAGCCGCGAACTCGGCTTTCCGCTGAGCAGCATCCGCGCCCTGCTCACGATCGCCGATGACCCCGGGCAGTCATGCGCCGCGGTGGACGCGATCGCGCAGACCCACCTGGCTGCGGTGCGAAGCCGCATCGCGATGTTGCAGGCCCTGGAAGCCGAACTGGCGCGGATGGTGCGGGAGTGTGGGCGGGGCCGGGTTGCGGAATGCCGGGTCATCGAGGTGTTGGCGGATCAAAGCCATGCCCATTGTCTCGGGCAGGACCATGCGGGGACCGGCCTGTAGCGGCGCGCCCTCAGGGAACGGCCGTGCCTTCGCCGCCGTGACTCAGCGAAGCACCGGGATGCCGGCCGCCTCATGCGGCAAGGGGATGCCGTGACGGCGGAGATAGTCCGCGGCGAAGGCCTGCCGCTCCAGCCGCTCGCAGTGGTCGAAATAGCGCAGCAGGCCACGCTCGGCCCGCTCGGCCGTGGGATGCAGGCGGCGGTAGTGACGCCATAGGATGAGGGCGTTCACCGACCAGGCATCGTAGGCATGTTCGGCCAGCCGCTGGCGGATCGCCTTCGGCAGCTGGTCGAAGGCGGCCCATTCGTCACCCTCGAAGCGGCGCCAGATCGCCTCGCGGATGGTCTGGTCGTTGGAGCGCGCCTGTGCCTTTCCGGCGCCGTGGCGCGGCGCGGCCTGGTGCCGGCCCGGCAGCGTTCGCCGGGCGGTGCGGGCGGTGGTGTGCGTGCCGGTCATCGGATCATCCCCTAGGCTGCGCACGCTTCCAGGCCGCGGCGCAGCTCCGGCCGGTTCAGCTCGCGGCCGATGAACACGATGCTGGAGTGACGCAAATCATCAAGGAATGACACCATGGCACTAAACAATCATGGATGTTATATCGTAGCAAGTGGCGCTTCCTGTGCAAAGTGCTGCCCACCCATCAACGCCTATCGCGCCGGACATCCCGCTGCGGCATGGGCTGATCACCGGGTCGAGCGGTGGGCTACTGCTCCAGCCGGTACCGCATCGGTATCGTGAGCGTCGTTGGGGCCTCGGCCATGTCGGCGGTGAACGGCGGCAGGCGCGCGTTGCGGAATGTGGCCTGGGCAGCCTCGTCCAGCGCCGCCGACCCGCTGCTGCGGACCAGGGCCGCCTCGAGCACGCGGCCATCCCGTGCCACGCTGACCCGGATGAGCACCATGCCCTCCTCGGCCCGGCGCCTCGCCTCGTCCGGGTAGGTCCGGTGCGATTGCAGCCACGCCGCGAGCGAGGACCGCCAGCCCGCGCTGATCCCGGCCGGGGCCGCAGGAGCAGGAGCAGGAGCAGCCGGAGCAGGAGCAGGGCCGCGAGGGGCGGCCTGCTGCACCGGGTCTGGATAGGGCGCGGATGGCTGGAGCGGCTGCGGCCGGCTGACCGCAGGCGGCGCCGGATGAACCGGCAGCGGACGAGCGATCCTCGGCGGCGTTCGCGATGGCGCCGGCTTGACCGGTGCAGGCGGCGGCCGGGGCAGGACAGGAGCCGGGGCGGGCGCCTGCGGAGCCGGAAGGCTGCTCGGTGACGGCGGGGGCGGCACCACGGTCTCGGCCGGCACCGTGACGGCGTCCGGAGGCTTGGGCACCTCGGCCGTTGGCGATCGTGCCACGTCCCGGGCCTCCGGCGGCACGGCTGTATCCATGGGCGGGGCCGGGCCGGGTGCCGGAACCGGCTCGGGTTCGGACGGGGCAGCCGGGACTTCAGCCGGCGATGGCGATGGCTCCTCGAACACGACAGCGACTGTCTCCGGTTCGGGCGGCAAAGCAGGCGGGTGCCGGTGACTGAGCACCAGCGCCAGCGCCAGCACAACGCCATGCACCGAGAACGAGCAGCCCAGGGCCAGGCGCGGCCATTGCGTTGCGGACATCCTGCCGGACCGTCCCTCCGCGGGCGTGTTGCCGAAATGTCGCTCCTGCACGCCTTGAACTCCGATCAGTGGCCGGGCTCTCGACCCGAGTTTATCGCACGTTATAACATAACTTTTCAGTGATGGTTTCGGACGGGCGTCCGGCAGCAGGGAGTGGCCAATGCGATCGGCGCGCACAATCCTACTCGGGACGGTTTTCGGAGCGCTGGCTGCACCAGCACTGGCGCAGACCCCGAGTGTCCCCACCGTTCGCCTGGGAAGCGGGACCGACGCCAGCGCAGGGTTGCTGCTGCCGGAGGTCGATATCGTGGCGCGCCGGCTGGACGAGGCGCGCCTGAGCATCCAGCCGAGCCTTGGCGCGACGAAGACCGAGTTTTCGCGGCAGGCGATCGAGACGATCCCGCAGGGCGACAACGCGCAGATCAACCAGGTGCTGCTGCGGGCGCCAGGGGTGGTCCAGGACGCCTTCGGCAACGTGTTCGTCCGCGGCGACCATCGCAACGTGCAGTACCGCATCAACGGGGTGCAGTTGCCGGAAGGCCTGGCCGGGTTCGCCAGCACGCTTCAGGCCCGGTTCGCCAACTCCGTGTCGCTGCTCACCGGCGCTCTGCCGGCGCAGTACGGCTTCCGGACCGCGGGCGTGGTGGACATCCAGACCAAGACCGGCAGCAACAGCCCTGGCCTGACCGTGTCCCTGTACGGCGGCAGCCGCGGGGTTGTGCAGCCATCCTTCGAGTATGGCGGCCGCAGCGGCCCGGTGGACTACTTCTTCACGGGCGACTACCAGCGCAGCAACATCGGCATCGAGAACCCGACCAGCCGCTTCAACGCCCGCAATGACCAGACGAACCAGGGCCGCGGCTTCGGCTACGTCAGCGGCATCATCGACGATACCACCCGGCTGACGGCCATGGTCGGCAGCTCCTACGCCGATTTCCGCATCCCCACGCAGAACGGCCTCACCCCGGGCCTCGGCCTCTCCGTGAACGGCGTCGACAGCTTCGACAGCAACCGCCTGCGTCAGCGGCAGCGCGAATATCAGCAGTTCGGCATCGTCAGCCTGCAGAAGCACACGGACACGGCGGACGTGCAGACCTCCGTCTTCACCCGCAACAACGTGCTGATCTACTCGCCGGACCAGCTCGGGGACCTGCTGTACAACGGCAACGCCCAGAGTGCCCGGCGGCAGATCACCTCCACCGGCCTGCAGACCGATGCGAGCTTCCGCGTCAGCCCGAGCCACACGATCCGGGCCGGGTTCCTGGCCCAGGCCGAGCGGGTCTCCAGCCGGGCCAACAACTCCGTGCTGCCGGTGGACGAGTTCGGGATGCAGACGGATGACGCGCCGATCAGCGTCCTGGACAAGACGGCGCGCACCGGCGGCTTCTACGGCATCTACCTGCAGGACGAGTGGCGCATCCTGCCAAAGCTCACCGTGAACTACGGCGGACGCGCGGACGTGGTCGATGAATACGCCCACGAGGCGCAGCTCAGCCCGCGGGTGAACGTGGTGTACAAGCCGTTCGACGGCACCACGGTCCATGCCGGATACTCCCGCTACTTCAGCCCGCCGCCCTTCGAGCTGGTGGGCAACACCACCCTCGCCGCCCTGGCCGGAACGACGGCCCAGGCCTCGAACAGCCGCAACGATTCGGTGAAGTCGGAGCGGTCCCACTACTTCGACGTGGGCATCCAGCAGCAGGTGCTGCCGGGCCTGACGCTCGGGGTCGACGGCTTCTACAAGGTGGCGAAGAACCTGATCGACGAAGGGCAGTTCGGCTCGCCGATCCTGCTGACCGCCTTCAACTACGGCCATGGCGAGGTGACGGGGCTGGAGTTCTCCGGCACCTACGAGAACGGGCCGGTTTCGCTGTTCGGCAATCTCACGATCTCCCGCGCCATCGGGCGGAACATCGTGTCGGGCCAGTACAACTTCAGCCAGGAGGAGCTGGACTACATCAGCAGGCACTACATCCACCTGGACCACGACCAGCGCTTCACCGGCTCAGCGGGTGCCGCCTATACGCTGATGCAGGGGCGGCCCACCCCGCTGCGCCTGTCCGCCGATCTGCTGGTCGGCAGCGGGCTACGCTCCGGCAACGGCGACATCCCGAATGGCCGCGCCTTGGGCGGCTACTACACGGTCAACCTGTCGGCGGTGCAGAAGCTGGATCCCAGCGTGCTCAGCGGCTTCGGCCGGGGCACGGAGCTGCGGATGGACGTCATCAACCTGCTGGACCGTAAATACGTGTTGCGCGACGGCAGCGGCCTGGGCGTCGGCAACCCGCAGTACGGGCTGCGCCGGGCCATCCTGGCGGGGGTGGTGCAGAAGTTCTGATCGTCCTGGCGGCGGCGGGATCCGACGGTGCGTGGCTTGTCGCGTCACCCTGCCCGATATTCCGGGGGCGCCTCATCGACCAGGTCGAGCGGCCTGGTGCGATCGTGCTCCAACGCTGTTCCGCCAGCAAGGCGCGACATCAGTTCAGCCCGCTTCACGGCGGCCTTCTCCATCGCGCCCGTTCGGACATGGCCGAAGCCGCGTATCCCCTCCGGCAGGGCGGCCAGTTCGCGCAGGATCGGCAGGCTCTCCGGCACGGCCTGGTCCGGCAGGCCATCCAGCATCGCCTCGTATTCCGCACGCAGCGCACGCTCCCGGCGGCGCTCGGCCGTCATGCCGAAAACGTCCAGCGGCGTGCCGCGCAGGCGGCGCAGGCTGGAGAGGACGCGGAAGCCCGTGATCATCCAGGGCCCGAAGGTGCGCTTCAACGGGTGCCCATCCGGCCCCGTCCGGCTCAGCACGGGCGGCGCCAGGTGGAACCGGACGCGCGGCGCCTCCTGGTAGCGCCCCAGCTCGCGCTCCAGGAACCCGGTGCCGGTGTGCAGCCGGGCCACCTCATACTCGTCCTTGATCGCCATCACCTTGAACAGGTTTCTCGCCACCGCGTCCGTCAGCGCGGGATCACCCAGCGCCGCCACGGCGGCAACCCGGCGGCGATACCGCTCGGCGTAACGCAGGTCCTGATACTCGGCCAGGAACGCGGCGCGGCGCTCGACGGGGTCCAGCGTGTCCGCCGGCTCCGCCATGTGCTGCGCGACATAGGCGGCATCCCCCGCGGCCAGCCGCCCCCAGGCGAAGGCGAGGCGGTTCGCCCCGACCGCCACGGCGTTCAGCTCGATGGCCCGGTCCAGCGCGGCCCGTGGCAGCGGCACCAGGCCCAGCTGCCACGCCATGCCCAGCAGCAGGATGTTGGACGTGATCGGATCGCCCAGCAGCCGCTCCGCCATGCGCGGGGCATCGATGCCGTGCATCGCGCCTGCGCCCACCCGGCGCCGCAGCAAGGACTGCAGCAGCGCCATGTCGATCTTCGCGTCCGGGTCGCGCAGGGTGGTCCCGGTCTGCATCTCCTTCGTGTTGGCGAGGATGCGGGTGCGCGCCGGGTCGATGGCGGCCAGCGCCTCCGCCCCGGTTGCCACCACCAGGTCCGCCGCCAGGATGGCGTCGGCACGGCCGCGGTCGATGCGGACCTGGTGCAGCATCTCCGGCGAGCGCGCCAGCTTCACGTGGCTCAGCACCTGGCCGCCCTTCTGGGCGAAGCCGGTGAAGTCCAGCACCGTCGCCCCCCGCCCGCACAGATGGGCCGCCATGGTCATCAGGGCGCCCACGGTGACGATCCCGGTGCCGCCCACGCCGGCCACCAGCACCTCGTACGGGCGCTCCCCCAGGGCGACCTCCGGTTCGGGCAGTGCTGCGGCGCGGGCCAGCACCGTGTCGGCCGCAACGGCCGGGCCCGCCCCCTTCCTGAGCGTGCCGCCCTCCAGGGTGACGAAGCTCGGGCAGAAGCCCTTGAGGCAGGAGAGGTCGGTGTTGCAGCTGCCCTGGTCTATGGCGCGCTTGCGCCCGAACGGGGTTTCGACCGGGACGACGGAGAGGCAGTTGCTCTTGGCCTGGCAGTCGCCGCAGCCCTCGCAGACCAGGTCGTTGATGACGACGCGCGTGGCGGGCTTGGCGGCCGTGCCCCGCTTCCGGCGGCGGCGCGCCTCGGTGGCGCAGACCTGGTCATAGACCAGGACCGTGACGCCCTTCACCTCGCGCAGGGTGCGCTGCACCGCGTCCAGCTCGTCACGGTGGTGGAGGGCCACGCCGGACGCGAAGCCGGGGCTGGCGCCGTACTTGCCGGGGTCGTCGGCCACGACCACGACGCGGGCGGCACCTTCGGCCGCGGCCACCCGGGTGATCTGCGCGACCGTCATGGTGCCGTCCACCGGCTGCCCGCCCGTCATGGCGACCGCGTCGTTGAACAGCACCTTGTAGGTGATGTCGGCCTTGGCCGCGATGGCCTGCCGGATGGCCAGCAGGCCCGAGTGGAAGAAGGTGCCGTCGCCCAGGTTCTGGAACACGTGCGGCGTCTTCACGAACGGCGCCTGGCCCACCCAGTCCACCCCTTCCCCGCCCATCTGCACGATGCCGGAGGTCGAGCGGTCCATCCACCCCGCCATGAAGTGGCACCCGATGCCGGCCTGGGCCCGGCTGCCCTCCGGCACCCTGGTGGAGGTGTTGTGCGGGCAGCCGGAGCAGAAGTACGGGGTGCGGGACGGCAACCCGGGGACGGCCGCCGCCGGCGCGGCCCCGGCGAGCGCCAGGCCGAGGCCGAACGGTCCGAGGCTTGCGGCCAACACCTTGGCGATGCGGCTCGGGCGCAGCTCGATGTCGGAGGGGATCAGCGGCGCCCCGGCCGCATCCGACTTGCCAAGCACGCGGGGGCGGCCGGGCGCGTTGAACAGGTGCGCCTTGAGCAGCCCCTCCACGACGCCGGCCTTCTCCTCGACGACCAGCACCTCCTCGGCCGTGGCGGCAAGGTCCGCCAGCATCGGCGACAGCGGATGCACCAGCCCGACCTTGAGCACGCTCACCCCGGCCGCCGCCAGCATGGCCGGGGTGAGGCCACCCAGCGTCAGCGCCTCCATCACGTCGCCATGCGCCTTCCCGACCGCGGCGATCAGCAGCCGCGTGCGGGGGGCCGCGACGGTGAGCGTGTCGATCGGGTTCGCCCGCGCGAAGGCCGTCACCGCCGCCAGCTTATGGGCCAGGCGGCGCTCGAGCTGCGTGCCCGGCAGGTCGGGCCAGCGCCAGTGCAGCCCGTCCGGGCCGGGATCGATCCGTGCGGCCGCGTAGGGCGGGACCGGCCCGACCGGGACGGACGACGCGCCCTCGACGGTCTCGCTGATGGCCTTGAACCCGACCCACGCGCCAGAGGCGCGGGACGCCGCCCAGCCCCACAGCCCGAACGGTTCATACTCGGCGATGGCGGCCGGGTGCAGGACGGGCATGCCCCAGGCGATCATCGCCAGGTCGGACTGGTGGGACATGGAGGAGCTGACGCAGCCGTGGTCATCCCCGGCGACCACCAGGACGCCGCCATGCGGCGAGGACCCGTAGGCGTTGCCATGCTTGAGCACGTCGCCCGAGCGGTCCACGCCGGGTCCCTTGCCGTACCAGAGCGCGAACACGCCCTGGACGGTGCGGTCGGTGTCCGTCTCCACCTTCTGCGTCCCGAGGACGGCGGTGGCGGCCAGGTCCTCGTTGATGGCCGGCTGGAACCGCACGCGCGCCGCGGCGAGGTGCTTCTCCGCGCGCCACATCTCCTGGTCCACGGCGCCCAGCGGCGACCCGCGGTAGCCGCTGACGAAGCCGGCGGTATCGAGGCCCGCCGCCCGGTCCCGCTCCGCCTGCGCCAGCACCATCCGCACCAGCGCCTGCGTCCCGGTAAGGTACACGCGCCCGGGCCTGTCCGGTGCCACGGAGCGGTAGCGGTCGTCCAGCTCGTAGCCAAGATCGATCTTGCCCATCGTCGCGCACTCCCCGGTGACGCATCAGAGCGCGGCCGGGCGGGAAAGACTTGCCTGAATGGGCGGGCTGAGGCTTGCTCGCGGGCATGCCCATTCCACCACCAGCCGGCAACCCGGCATGAGCGTGCTCCTGGATGAGTTCGAGCGCCGCATCCTGACTGCCGTGCAGGAGGACGGGCGCCTGAGCGTGAACGACCTGGCGGACCGGATCGGCCTGTCCACCAGCCCCACCTGGCGCCGGCTGCGCGCGCTGGAGGACCGCGGCGTGATCCGCCGCTACGTCGCCCTGCTCGACCCGGCGCTCGCCGGGGTGCCGCAATGCGTGTTCACGCACGTCACCCTGGTCAAGCACGACCGCTCGGCCATCGCGGAGTTCGAGTCGAGGATGCTGAACCGGCCGGAGGTGCTGGAGTGCTTCGCGACCACGGGCGACGCGGACTACCTGTTGCGCGTCATGGTCGCGGACACCCCGGCGTTCGACCGGTTCCTGCAGGAGGCCATCTTCACGGTGGCGGCCGTGCACCAGGTCCGCAGCAACTTCGCGCTGCGGCAGGTCAAGTTCGAGACGGCCCTGCCCGTGGGATGACGGGCGATGGCGGCTGAGCGGCGTGCAGTGCCGGCCGGCACAGTTCCAGCAGGAGTCTGGTTGACGTGGAACACGACAGGCCAGCCCGGCCGCAGCACCTCAGCTCCGGTTCGCCCCCGGTGCAGCTGAGGCACGCGGCGGCCGTCCCGGCAGCCTCGCCCTCGCCGCTCATCCCGGTCCTGGAGCACCTGCGGAGCCGGCCGTCCCGGACGTGGTCCATCGTGATCACCGTATTCGGCGACGCGGTCGTGCCGCGTGGCGGTTCCCTGGGCGTTGGGCCGCTTCTCGGCATCCTCGCCGGCATGGGCATCGGCAGCGGGGCCGTTCGCACGGCGCTGTCGCGCCTGGCGGCGGATGGCTGGCTGCAGGGCGAGCGCGTCGGGCGGAGCAGCTTCTACCGCCTGACCGGCAAGGGCCAGGAACGCTTCGCCGCCGCGGCGGCGCGGGTTTACGGCACGCCGCCCCGGGCGTGGGATGGCCGGTTCCACATCATCCTGGCCGATGGCGGTGCCGACCCGGACGCGGCACGGGCCGGGCTGGAAGGAGCGGGTTTCGGGAGCGCCGGACCCGGGGTGTGGATCGCCCCAGCCACCCGGCAGGTGCCGGCCGAAGCCGCTGCCGACACCCGGATCGAGGGCCGCATGGCCCTGGACACCGCCAGGCGCCTGGCGGCACGGGTCTGGCCGTTGGCGGAGACCGCTGCCGCCTACGGGCGCTTCCTGGAAGCGTTCGGGCCGTTGCTGGAGTGGATCGGCAGTGGCGGGCGCCTGTCCGACCTGGACGCCCTGGTCGCGCGGATCCTGCTGGTGCACGAGTACCGCCGTGTGGTCCTGCGTGACCCGCTGCTGCCGCCGGCCCTCCTGCCGGAAGGCTGGGCGGGAGCGGCGGCGCGTGAGCTCTGCCGGGCGGTGTACCAGGCGCTGCTGCCGGGGTCGGAACGCTGGCTCAGCCAGAACGGGCTGGCGGAGGATGGCCCCTTGCCGCCCGCCGTGGGCCTGCGGCGCCGGTTCGGCACCATCCCGGACGGCCCGGGCACCTGAGGCGCCAGGCAGCAAACATTGCAGCATACATTACAGAATATTCTTGATCCGGCGGATTTCTGTGTTATGTTACGCCTGCTGAGAAACGGAGGACGTCATGTACACGCAAGGCTTGTCTGGCCCCGACTCCCCTGCTCCCGCCAAGGCGGTGGAAGACCCCGAGCTGGCGGCCCGTTTCCAGGCAAGGATCGACCAGGAGGACCGCATCGAGGCGAATGACTGGATGCCGGAGGCCTACCGCCGCACGCTGACCCGGCAGATCTCCCAGCACGCCCATTCCGAGATCGTCGGCATGCTGCCGGAGGGCAACTGGGTGACCCGCGCCCCCACGCTGCGCCGCAAGGCCATCCTGCTCGCCAAGGTGCAGGACGAGGCCGGGCACGGGCTCTACCTCTACGCCGCGGCGGAGACGCTCGGGAAGAGCCGCGAGGAGATGTTCGACGAGCTGCTCAACAACAAGGCCAAGTACTCGTCCATCTTCAACTATCCGACACTGACCTGGGCGGACATGGGCGCGGTGGGCTGGCTGGTGGACGGCGCTGCCATCATGAACCAGATCCCGCTGTGCCGCTGCTCCTATGGCCCCTATGCGCGCGCGATGATCCGGGTGTGCAAGGAGGAGTCGTTCCATCAGCGGCAGGGCTATGAGATCATGATCGCGCTGTGCCGGGGCACGCCGGAGCAGAAGGCGATGGCGCAGGACGCGCTGAACCGCTGGTACTGGCCGTGCCTGATGATGTTCGGCCCGCCGGACAGCGACAGCACGCACAGCGACCAGTCCACGCGCTGGAAGATCAAGCGCTTCTCCAATGACGAGCTGCGGCAGAAGTTCCTGGACGCGCTGGTGCCCCAGGCCGAGTACCTTGGCCTGACCCTGCCGGACCCCGGTCTCCGTTTCGAGGAAGCGGAAGGCGAGGGCTTCAACGGTGCCGCGCCGGGCCATTGGCGTCACGGGCCGATCGACTGGGAGGAGTTCCGGCAGATCCTGGCCGGCAACGGCCCTTGCAACCGGGGCCGCATCTCCGCGCGCCAGCGTGCCCACAAGGAGGGCGCCTGGGTGCGCGAGGCGGCTGCGGCCTATGCGGCGAAGCAGGCCAGGCAGAAGCTCGCGGCTTAGGACTCCCTGAGGACGCATCATCTTTTTCGCGGGATGCAAGGGCATCCCGCGAGATGATGCCTAGGACGCTTTGGGCCGGGCTGCCTGGACGTGCACCGCCCCGGCGGACAGCCATCATGAGGAGGCTCTGCGATGCCTGACCTGAAGACGCCGAACACCCCGTTGTGGGAGGTGTTCCTCCGCAGCCGCAACGGCCTGGCCCACAAGCACGTCGGCTCGCTCCATGCGGCCGACGAGACGCTGGCGCTGCAGGCTGCGCGGGACCTCTACACCCGCCGGGGCGAGGGCCTGTCCATCTGGATCGTGCCGTCCAACGCGATCATCGCCTCCGACCCGGCGGACAAGGGCATGATGTTCGAGCCCACCGTGTCCAAGGTGTACCGGCACCCGACCTTCTACGACGTGCCGGACGAAGTCGGCCACATGTAGGCGGGAGGCGGCATGAACACGACATCCATACGGGTCAACGAGACCCCGCTCGTGCTGTATGCGCTGCGCCGGGCCGACGACGCGCTGGTGCTCGGCCACCGCCTGTCCGAATGGATCGGCCACGGGCCGATGCTCGAGGAGGAGATGGCGCTCGGCAACATCGGCCTCGACCTGATCGGGCAGGCGCGGTCGCTCTACACCTATGCCGCCGAGCAGGAGGCCGCGGGCAACGACGAGGACAGGCTTGCCTACCTGCGGGACGCACCGCAGTACCGCAACCTGCTGCTGGCCGAACATCCGAACGGCGACTTCGGGCAGACCATGGTGCGGCAGTTGTTCTACTCCGCCTTCGCGGACCTGTACTGGCGCGCGATGACCGAAAGCAGCGACCCCACCCTCGCCGCCATCGCCGCGAAGTCGGAGAAGGAGAGCGCCTACCACCTGCGCCATTCCTCCGAGTGGGTCATCCGCCTCGGTGACGGCACGGATGAAAGCCACGCGCGTGCCCAGGAGGCGGTGGACCAGCTCTGGGGCTACACGGGCGAGATGTTCGAGTGCGACGCCGCCGAGCGCACCCTGGTCGACGGCAACACGATCATCGACCCGGCGACGCTCCGCGGCGCCTGGGACCACACCATCAACTCCGTGCTGTCCCGCGCCACGCTGACCCTGCCGCAGAACCAGTGGATGCAGAGCGGCGGCCGGTCCGGGCGGCACAGCGAGCACCTGGGCCACCTGCTCAGCATCATGCAGCACACCCAGCGCACCTACCCGGGGGCGGCATGGTAGCTGTGGCAGAGCAGGACGCCGAAGCGCTGCGGCTGCGGGCGCTGCACGCGGTCGAGACCGTCTGCGACCCGGAGATCCCGGTGCTGACCATCGCGGACCTGGGTGTGCTGCGCGATGTCACGGTCAGGGACGGCCGGGTCGACGTCACGATCACGCCCACCTACTCCGGCTGCCCGGCCATGACCATGATCCAGTTCGAGATCGAGCTGGCGCTGGAGCGTGCGGGCATCGGGGGCGGGCGGGTGCAGACCGTGCTGTCCCCGGCCTGGACCACGGACTGGATGACGGATGAGGGCCGCCGCAAGCTGCGCGACTACGGCATCGCGCCGCCGAAGCAGGGCGGCGGGCGGCGCGGCCTGTTCGGCGTGGAGGAGGTGGTCTGCCCGAACTGCTCGTCGTCCAACACCCGGGTGCTGTCCGAGTTCGGCTCCACCTCGTGCAAGGCGCTGTGGCGCTGCGAGGATTGCCGGGAACCGTTCGACTACTTCAAGTGCCATTAGGGTCGCCATGTCCGCCGTCTCGCCGCGCTTCCATCCTCTCCGCGTCGCCGACCTGAAACGGGAAACCCCCGACTCGGTGTCGATCGCGTTCGAGGTTCCGCCCGGCCTCCAGGCGGATTACCGCTTCGCAGCCGGCCAGTACCTCACCCTCCGCAAGGACATCGACGGGGAGGAGGTGCGCCGCTCCTATTCGATCTGCTCGGGCCCGGATGACGGCGAGTTGCGGATCGCGGTCAAGCGGGTGGATGGCGGCCTGTTCTCCGCGTGGGCCAACAGCGGCATCCGTGCGGGCGACAGCCTGGACGTGATGACGCCGACCGGCCGCTTCGGCCTCGCCCACGTGCCGGATGCGGCGCGGACCTATGCCTGCTTCGCGGCCGGGTCGGGGATCACGCCGGTGCTGTCCATCGTGCGGGGGATCCTTGGACGGGAGGAGCGCAGCCGCGTGTTCCTGTTCTATGGCAACCGCTCCACGACCGACATGCTGTTCCGGGAGGCGCTGGAGGAACTCAAGGACCGCCACCTCGGCCGCCTGTCGGTGTTCCACGTCCTGTCGCAGGAGCAGCAGGACGTGCCGGTCCTGAACGGGCGGCTCGACATGGAGAAGGTGCGGCTGCTGCTGCGCCACCTGGTTCCGGCCCAGACGATCGACCACGCCTTCGTCTGCGGCCCCACCGGGATGATCGACGAGGTGGAGGCGACCCTGGCCGGCCTCGGCCTGCGCCCCGACCAGGTGCATGTGGAGCGTTTCGTGTCGGCGCTGGGCGGCAAGCCGCGCCCGAAGCCGACGCCGGCGCAGATCGAGACGCCGCATGCGACCGCCGGCCTGGTGGTTGACGGCCGGCGCGCCGAGGTTCCGGTCGCGGAGGGGGAGTCGGTGCTGGACGCCGCGCTGCGCGCAGGCCTGGACCTGCCTTACGCCTGCAAGGGCGGCATGTGCAGCACCTGCCGCGCCCGCGTCCTGGAGGGCAGCGTCGAGATGAAGCTGAACTTCTCGCTGGAGCCGTGGGAGGTGGAGGCCGGGTTCGTGCTGACCTGCCAGGCCCACCCCGCGACGCCCAGGGTCGTCATCGACTACGACCAGGTGTGACGCCCGCGGGCCCTGGCGGCTGGATGCGGCCGGACATGCCGGGCGGCACGGCAAGGCCGGCGGCACCATCGACAACCAGCGTCACCGCAAGCCTCGCATAGCCGCCCCTGGTCATCGGCCCGTCCGCCTGGAACCACAGGTGGTGCCAGTTGAGCATCCCGAACAGGGACATGGTCAATGGCTTGAGCATGGCACCGCGAGCCAGGCCCGGCGCCAGGCACGGCGCGATGGCCGCGGCGAAACGGTCCACCAGCTCCCGCTGCATCACCTTCAGGGCCGCCTGCTGCGGCTCGGGCAGGAACCGGAGCTGGTTGATCTGGACGTTATGCTTGCTGTCGGCCTGGTGGTAGGCATCGAGCAGGGTCTCGGCCAGGTGGTGCAGGTGGCCGCGCGGATCCTGCGGCCGGACGCCGTCATCGGCCGCGGTCACCGCCAGCAGGTGTTCCAGGTGGGTGCGGATGATGTCGAACAGCAACGCCGACTTGTCGGTGTAGTAGTGGTACAGCAGCGCCTTCGACATGCCGCAGGCCTCGGCCAACAGGCTGAGCGAGGCCCTGTCATAGCCGTGCCGCGCGAACAGGCCAGCCGACTGCTCCAGGATCGCGCGCCGCTTCTTGTCGTGGTCAGGAGCCCGTGGGCGCGCCATCTCGTCCGCTGTTCCCTGATGCCGGGCTGGGTGCTGCCGGGCCTACGTCCGGGCACGGCTGTCGATCACGCGCTTCACCTTGCCGAGCGAGCGCTCCAGCGTGCCCGGCGCCTCGATGATCACCCGGGTGGTCACGCCGATGGTGTTCTTGATCACGTCCATCACCAGCCGGGCCTCGTTCTGCAGGCCCGCGCCGTCCCAGTGTTCGGGGCGGGCCTCGACGTGCACCGCCATCTGGTCCATGCGGCCGTCCCGGCTCAGCACGAGCTGGAAGTGGCCGCCGCACCAGCCGCGCGCAAGCAGCACCTCCTCGATCTGGGTCGGGAACACGTTGACGCCGCGCAGGATCAGCATGTCGTCCGACCGGCCCGTCACCTTCTCCATCCGCCGGAAGCCCGGCCGCGCCGTGCCGGGCAGCAGCCGCGTGAGGTCCCGGGTGCGGTAGCGGATGATCGGCAGCGCCTCCTTGGTGAGCGAGGTGAAGACCAGCTCGCCCTTCTCCCCGTCCGGCAGCACCGCGCCGGTCTCGGGGTCGATGACCTCCGGGTAGAAGTGGTCCTCCCAGATGTGCAGGCCGTCTTTGGTCTCCACGCATTCCTGGGCCACGCCGGGTCCGATGACCTCGGACAGGCCGTAGATGTCCACGGCCTGTATGTCGAAGCTGGCCTCGATCTCCCGGCGCATCGCGTTGGTCCAGGGCTCCGCGCCGAATATGCCGACCTTGAGGGAGGTGGAGCGGGGGTCCAGGCCCTGCCGGGTGAACTCGTCGAGGATCGCCAGCATGTAGCTGGGCGTGACCATGATGATCTCGGGCTTGAAGTCCGCGATGGACTGCACCTGCCGCTCGGTCATGCCGCCGGACATCGGGATCACCGCGCAGCCCAGCCGCTCCGCCCCGGCATGGGCGCCCAGGCCGCCGGTGAACAACCCATAGCCATAGGCGTTGTGCACCTTCATGCCGGGCCGCGCCCCCGCCGCGTGCAGCGAGCGCGCCATGACGTCGGCCCACATGTCCAGGTCGGCCCTGGTATAGGCCACGACGATGGGCTTGCCCGTGGTCCCCGAAGAGCCGTGCAGGCGGGCGACCTTGCTTTCGGGCACCGCGAGCAGCCCGAACGGATAGGTGTCGCGGAACACCGCCTTGGTCGTGAACGGGAACCTGGCCAGGTCCGGCAAATCCCGGAAGTCGGACGGATGCACCCCGGCCTCGTCGAACGCCTGGCGGTAATGGGCCACGTTCTGGTAGGCGTGGTTCAGCGACCACGCCATGCGCCTGCGCTGCAGCGCCTGCACCTCGTCGCGCGACGCCCGCTCGACCGGGTCGAACACGTCACCCATGGGCCCGGCTGCGTGGGACACGATTTCCTCCGTTCCTCGTCATGAACTTGGCGCTGGCCCGGCTTCTGGCTCGAAGGAGCCGATCACCCGGGAATGGCCGCGGAACTCGGCGACGACGCTGCCGGCGGAGTCCAGGACCTGCACGTCGTAGAGGCCCGAGCGCCCCGCCCGTGCACGTTCCTGCGCGACGGCGGTCAGCCGGTCGCCGCACGCGCCGGGGCGCAGATAGGTGATGCTGCACCCGCTGGCGACCGCACGCTCGCCATAGGTGTTGCACGCGAACGCGAAGGCCGAGTCCGCCAGGGCGAAGATGAAGCCGCCGTGGCAGGTGCCGTGACCGTTCAGCATGGCCGCCGTGACCGCCATCGCCAGCCGCGCCCGGCCCGGCCCGACATCCACCAGCTCCATGCCAAGCCCCCGGCTGGCGCCGTCGTCCCGCCACATGGCGGCGGCGCACCGCTGCGCCAGGGCCTGTGCGGCGTCGGCGCCGGCGGCCGGGCCGCTCATCGCGCGCCCTTGCCGTGCGGCTGCCCGGTGAAGCGGGCGGGCCTTTTCTCCAGGAAGGCGCGGACGCCCTCGGCATGGTCCGGCGTAAGGCCGGCCTCGCGCTGCAAGTCGCGTTCGAGGTCGAGCTGCTCGTCCAGCGTGTTGGCTGCCGATGCCGCCAGGGCGCGCTTGGTGAGCGCCAGGCCCTGCGTCGGCTGGGTGGCGAGCTGCCCCGTCAGGGCTTCGGCCTCCTGCTGCAGCACGTCGTCGTCCACCGCCTTCCAGATCATCCCCCAGGCCGCGGCCTGCTCCGCCGGAACCGGCTCCGCGGTCATCGCCAGGGCACGCGCACGGGCCTCGCCGATCAGCCGCGGCAGGAAGAACGTGCCGCCGGAGTCCGGGACGAGGCCGATCCTGGCGAACGCCTGCACGAAGCGGGCGGACCGGCCGGCCAGCACGATGTCGCAGGCCAGCGCGATGTTGGCGCCTGCGCCGGCCGCGATGCCGTTGACGGCGCAGACGACCGGCTTCGGCAGGGACCGGAGGCGCCGCACGAGCGGATTGTAGAACTGCTCGACCGTGCGCCCGAGATCCACCGGCTCGGCCGGGTCCGCCTGCACGTCGTGGAGGTCCTGCCCGGCGCAGAAGGCGCGGCCCTCGCCGGTCAGCAGCACCGCCCGGCACTCCGCATCGGCCGCGGCCTCCTCCAGCGCCAGTGCCAGGGCACCGTGCATCTCGTCGTTGAAGGCGTTGAGGCGGTCGGGCCGGTTCAGCACGATCTTGCGCCAGGCGCCCCGGTTCTCTGATCGTATGGATGGCACCAGGTGCTTCCCTCCGTGTCTGACGCGGGACCTTGCCGCCCGAGTGCGTCCGCAGAAACCGCTTGCATTGGCTTGCCGGCCGGTCAACTAAATGGCTGCAACGGTGGCCTGTCAATGGCAAAGCAGAGCGAACCCTGGACGGACCAGGTCTGACGGAAGGCCGGCCGCCATTCCCGCCCGACGCATCCCCAAAGCGGAGTCCGCCGCCATGCCCATCGCACTCGAGAGCTACGCCGAAGGCCGCTGGGTGCCCCCGGCCGCTGCCGCAACCGAGATCCCGAGCGCCATCGACGGCCGCATCGTCGCCACGGCCTCCAGCGCCGGGCTGGATTTCGCCGCCATGGCCCGCCATGCCCGCACCGTGGGCGGCCCGGCCCTGCGCCGGCTCACGTTCCACGAGCGTGCCGACCTGCTGAAGCGGCTGGCCACCTGCCTCACCGAGCGCAAGCAGGCCCTGTACGACCTGTCCTTCGACACGGGCGCCACCCGGACGGACAACCTGTTCGACATCGACGGCGGCATCGGCACCCTGTTCGCCTATGCGTCGCGCGGCCGGCGGGAGCTGCCCAGCGAGCGCTTCCTGGTGGAGGGCGCGTCCGAGAACCTGTCCAGGAACGGCAGCTTCGTCGGCGCCCATATCCTCACGCCGCTGCACGGCGTCGCCGTCCACGTCAACGCCTACAACTTCCCATGCTGGGGCATGCTGGAGAAGCTCGCGCCCAGCCTGCTCGCAGGCGTGCCCGTCATCACCAAGCCCGCCACCGCGACGGCCTACGTGGCGCACGCCGCGGTCCGCATGATCCTGGACTCCGGCATCCTGCCGTCCGGCAGCCTGCAGCTGGTGAGCGGCGGCGCGGGCGACCTGCTGGACCACCTGACGGGGCAGGACGTCGTATCCTTCACCGGCTCGGCCGAAACCTCCGGGCGCCTGCGCGACCATCCCGCGGTATCGCGCAACGCGGTGCGCTTCATTGCCGAGCGGGACTCGCTCAACGCCGCGGTGCTCGGGCCGGATGCCGGGCCGGGCAGCCCGGAGTTCGACCTGTTCGTGCGCGAGGTGGCCCGGGAGATGACGGTGAAGGCCGGGCAGAAATGCACCGCCATCCGCCGCGTGCTGGTGCCGCGCGCCCATGTGCCGGCCGTCGTGGCGGCCCTCGGTGAGCGCCTGGGGCGCGTGGTGCTTGGCGACCCGCGGCGCGAGGACGTGGGCATGGGCCCGGTCGTCAGCCTGTCGCAGCGCAGGGACGTCCGCCGCAGCATCGGCGACCTGCGGCAGGAGGCGGAGATCGTGTTCGGCGACCCGGCCCATTGCCAGCCCCTTGGCGGCGACGACGAACGCGGCGCGTTCCTGTCGCCGGTGCTGCTGCACTGCGAGCGCCCGATGCAGGCGCGCCACGTGCATGAGACCGAGGCGTTCGGCCCGGTCAGCACCATCCTGCCCTATGATGGCCTGGACCAGGCCGTGGACCTGGTGCAGCGCGGCGAGGGCAGCCTGGTCGCATCCATCTTCACCCATGACGACGACGTGGCCGCCGAGCTGACGATGGGCCTGGCGCCGTTCCATGGCCGGCTGCTGCACCTGGACCGGGACTGCGCCCGGGAGTCCACGGGCCACGGGTCGCCGCTGCCGGGGCTGGTGCACGGCGGGCCGGGCCGGGCCGGGGGCGGCGAGGAGCTGGGCGGGATGCGCGGCGTGCACCACTACATGCAGCGGACGGCCCTGCAGGGCTCGCCGGCCCGGGTGGCCGCGCTGACGCGAAGCTGGGTGAAGGGCGCGCCGGAGCACGCGGGCGCACGCCACCCGTTCCGGCTCAACTTCGACGAGCTTGCGGTCGGGGACACGGTGAACACCGCGGCGCGCGCGATCTCGCTGGAGGACATCGAGCACTTCGCGCATTTCACGGGCGACACCTTCTACGCGCACATGGACGAGGCGGCGGCCAAGGCCAACCCGTTCTTCCCGGGGCGGGTCGCGCACGGCTACCTGATCCTGGCCTTCGCCGCCGGCCTGTTCGTGGACCCGGCCCCGGGCCCGTTGCTGGCCAATTACGGGCTGGACAACCTGCGCTTCCTGCAGCCGGTCTCCCCCGGAGACACCATCCGGGTGCGCCTGACGGTGAAGCAGAAGGGGGCCGCCCGGAAGCCGGAATACGGCGAGGTGCGGTGGGATGCCGAGGTGTTCAACCAGCGCGACGAGACCGTGGCGCGCTACGAGCTGCTGACCATGAGCGCCCGGCCGTGACCATCGCCAGTGTGACGTGTCCCGCGGCCTGCCCTGTCCGGCAGGTTGTGCAGTTCAACCAAGTCGTCGAGTGATCAGCCCCATGGACACCGCAGGAGACTACGCACGCTACACGCGGCTGCGGTTCGACCGCCCGCACCCCCGGGTCCTGCGGGTGACGATGCACAACGGGCCGATGAACGCCGCGGACGATGTGCTGCACCGGGAGCTCGGCGAGGTGTGGCGCCAGATCGACGCCGACCGGAGCGTGAACGCCGCCATCCTGACGGGGTCGGGCAGCAACTTCTCGGCCGGCGGCGACTTCGCCCTCATCGAGGACATGATCGCCGACTTCGAAACGCGCGCCCGTGTCTGGAAGGAGGCGCGGGACCTAGTCTACAACGTGGTCAACTGCTCCAAGCCGATCGTCAGCGCCATGCGCGGCGTCGCGGTGGGGGCCGGGCTGGTCGCCGGTCTGCTGGCGGACATCTCGATCGCCACCAGGGATTGCCGCATCATCGACGGGCATACGCGCCTGGGCGTCGCCGCCGGGGACCATGCGGCGATCATCTGGCCCCTGCTGTGCGGCATGGCCAAGGCCAAGTACTACCTTCTGCTGTGCGAGCCGATCCGGGGCGCGGATGCCGAGCGCATCGGGCTGGTGAGCCTGGCGGTGGAGGACGGCGAGCTGGACAGCCGGGCCGTGGAGGTCGCGACGCGCCTGGCCGAGGGTGCGCAGAGCGCGATACGCTGGACCAAGTACGCGCTCAACAACTGGCTGCGCCAGATGGGGCCGACCTTCGATGCGTCGCTGGCCCTGGAGTTCATGGGCTTCAGCGGCCCGGAGGTGAAGGAGGGGCTGGCGTCGCACCGCGAAAAGCGCCACCCGGCGTTCCCACCCGACGCACCGCTTTGACCCGGACCGCCTGCCTGGCGGACCTTGCGGTGGCTCATCAGGGCTTGAAATAGCCAATCCCGACGCACTCGGCGCGCAGCATGGCCGGCATCCTGCGCCCTCCCTGCCGCACCGTCAGGTGGGCATCGTCAACCAGGTCGAAACCACGGCCGCCACGGCGTCCGGGCGCTCCGTCAGTGCGAAGTGGCCGGCTTCGGGCAGAATGGAGAGAAGCGCACCGGGTATGAGGGCGGCGATCTCCCGGCTTAGCTCCGGCGGACAGAGCTGGTCGTCCGCGCCGCAGAGCACCAGCGTCGGCACGGCAACGGCGGCGAGCCGGGGCCGGCTGTCCTGGCGGTGGATGGCGATCGCCGTGTGCTGCCGGAAGATGTCGATTCCGGCGTCCGCCGCCATCGCCTCGATCATGTCACGCTGCGCCGCATCGGTCCGCCCGGCATCGGCGACGTAGGACGGCCAGAGCTCCTCGACCACGAAGCGGCCGACGCCGATCGTCGCGGCCCGTTCGACTGCCGCGCGACGAAGTGCGGCGCGGTCCGGCTTGTCGGGCCGGGCGGTGGTGCTGATCAGCGCGAGCCGCGTGATGCGTTCAGGGGCCCGGGCGACCATCTCCAGCGCCACGATGCCGCCCAGGGAGAAACCGCCCAGCGCGAAGCGGTCCGGCAGGATGGCCAGGAGCTGATCCGCCATGGCCGAGGTCGTCTCCGCACCCGCCATGGCCGGAACGGTTGCGGTCACACCGGGCAGGAGCGACAGCACAGGCGCGAAGACACGTGCGTCACACAATGTGCCGGGCAGCAGCACGAGGGGTTCGGCAGACACGGGGGCACCAGCTTCGGTTCGCTCAGAGGAGCCAGTCATCAAAGCCTCCATTCCTGCATCCCGCCCGTGCCGCCCGCCTGCGCCCGGTAGATGATCGTGGGATGCTCGCGGCGTCAACGGCATGGCCGGGAAAACCCGAGCGTCATGGCGTTGGCGCAGGCGGTCCCGGACGCCGGGGTATGGCTGCCGCCGGATCAGTCATGCCGCCCGGCAATGGCGCCGCCGCCCGCCTGCATCAGCCGGTCGAGGGTGAAGGCCGCAAGCTGTTCCCTGGCGCCACCCATGGCCCGCGCCGCAAGTTGCTCACCCACCGCCGCCGAATGCTTGAAGCCGTGCCCCGAACAGGCCGAGGCGGCGAGAATGCCGGGATGCTCCGGCAGGGCATCGAGGATGAACCCGGCATCCGGCGTGACCGTGTAAAGGCACGCCGCCGCCCGCACCACCTCCGGGCGGACCCCCCGGAGCCGTTCGGCGACATGGCGGGTGAACACCGCACCCGACTCCGCCGCCGGAACCCTGCGCTCCACCGTGTCGGGGTCGACCGGGTCGGCATAGCGTTCCGTGGCGACCTTGATCGAGCCGCTGCCCGGCAAGGAAGGGAAGCCGTAGAAGTAGTCCTCCTCGTGGTCGCCGTGCATCCAGATGAACACGGGGAACCGCCCGGGGGCGAAGGCCTCCGCCTCCGCGCCGAACCAGTGCAGGGTCTGGCGATACACCTTGGCCACGCCGGCCAACCCGCCCCCCGCCAGGCCCGGCAGCCACGGCCCGGCGCTCAGCACGGCCCGCCCGGCATGGATGGTGCGGCGGTTGGTGGTGATCGCCACGCCACTCTCGATCGTCCGCACCCCCGTCACCGTCTCGTCCAGGTGCAGCGTCGCGCCGGCACGCCGGGCCAGGCGCAGCTGCACGTCGATGCAGCGTTCCGGGAACACCATCCCGGCAGTGGGTTCGAAGCAGCCGATCTCGTCGCCGCGGAGGATGAACTGCGGATAGCGGGCGGTGATCCCGCCAGCGTCGAGCGCCTCGACGGCGATGCCGCTCTGCTGGCCCACGGCCAGAGTCCGGCGCACGAAGTCATTCTTGCCGTGGTGGTTGGCGGCCCCGCGGCTGGGCCCCATGATCAGCCCGCCGGTCTGCAGCAGCAGCGTCTCGCCGGTTTCCGCCTCCAGCTCCCGCCAGATCTCGTGGGAGCGGCGGACCAGCGGCGCGTAGTCCGCTCCCTCGCCGACCGCCAGGCGGGTGATCCGCGACTCGCCATGGCTCGACCCCAGCGTGTGCGGCGGGCGGTAGCGGTCGATGCCCACGGCGCGGACGCCCGCCAGGGCGAGGCGATACAGCGTGGCGCTCCCCACCGCGCCCAGGCCTATCACCACGACATCCGCCGTATCCATCATGCCGCCCTTGCTACACGCGGGCATTGCTACGCCCGGTGCAACACCAGCCGAAGCTCCGGCGCGCGGATGATGGGTGGCCTGTTGCCATGGATTAGCATGACTAATGCTGATCGGCTAAGGATTGCCGGCGCACTGATCCGCGTTCGAGACTCGCCCTGGAGAGACGCCCATGATTGACCGGCCGCCGGTCGAACTCTGGTCGCTTCATATCTTTATGGAGGTCGCGACGGCCCGGAGCATGACCATTGCCGCGACCCGGCTGGGCATCACGCAGTCTGCGGTCTCCCAGGGGATCCGCAAGCTGGAGGCCGAGCTGGGCGTGGCGCTGGTGGTGCGCGGCAGCCGGCCGGTGGTGCTGACGCAGGAGGGCAAGGTGCTGGAACGCCAGGCCGAGCCCCTGCTGCGGACGGCGGCCGGCCTGCCCGCCCTGCTGTGCGCCGCCGGGAAGGCGGCCGTGCGCGACGTGCGGCTCGGCTTCGTGGACACGTTCGCCTCCACCGCCGGGCCCGGGCTGGTGCGCGCATTGACCCAGCAGGCGGCGCGCGTGGTGCTGTGGTCGGGCCTCGCCCCCTCGCTCGGCGCCGCCCTCGTGGACCGGGAGCTGGACGCGATCGTGACCAGCGACCCGCTGTATGACCTCGATGGCCTGCGACGCATCGCCTTGTGGAAGGAGCCCTTCGTGCTCCTGCTGCCCCGCTCGCTGGACACGGGCGGCGGCCGTCCGTCGCTCGGCCGGCTTGCGGCCACGGTGCCGCTGATCCGCTACAGCGCCCGCTCCCACACCGGGCTCCAGGTGGAGCGGCACCTCCGCCGCCTGGGCATCACGACGGAGCGGCGGGTCGAGGTCGATGGATCGGACGCGCTGCTCGCCATGGTCGCCGCCGGGATCGGCTGGGCGATCGGCACGCCGCTCTGCATCCTCCAGGCCGCCGCCCACCTGCCCGGGACGCTGCCGCTGCCGCTGCCGCCCCCGGGCTTCAACCGCACGCTCAGCCTGGTGGTGCGCGACGACTGCCCGGCGGCCCTCGTGACGCAGTTGACGGAAACCGCGCTCGGCGTGCTGCGCGGCACCTGCCTGCCGCGCCTGCGCCAGCTCACCCCCGCCTTCACCCAGGCGATCACCGTCGGCGACGGCGATGAGGCCTGATCCCAGGAGTTCCGCATGAACGAACAGCTCGACGGCATCGACCCCGCCACCTACGCGCCCTATGCCGACCCCCGCGACTACATCACCAGCTGGACCGACCGGATCTGGATCACCCGCGGCCTCGGCCACCTGCGCGACCACTACGCGCCGGAGGTGAAGGTCCACACCGCCTATGGCGAGACCTACGGGTTCGACCACGTGATGCGGAACTCGATCCAGCGCATGTCCGCCTTCCACAACCGCGGCGGCGGGCACGACGACGTGGTGTGGGAGCAGCGCGGCACGGACGGCTTCATCAGCAGCCACCGCGTGCTGAACAACGCCACCCATAACGGGTTCTGGACCTATGGGCCGCCGACCGGGCGGCAATGGGTGAACCGCGGCACCGCGCACTGCCTGGTGCGCGGCGGCAAGGTGGTCGAGGAATGGGTGATGCGCGACGAGTTCGCCGTGCTGCAGGATCTCGGGCTCGACCCCTTCGCCATCGCGGGGCAGCTGGCAAAGAACTCCCCGGTGCTGGGGCAGGCCATGCAGACCGAGGCCAGCGGCGCCTTCGCCGGCGAGTACCCGGACCCGGTGCGCCTCGGCATGTCCGGCGAACGGCCGGCCCGGCACGACGACGAGTGCCGCATGGTGGCGGAGATGTTCGAGCGGGTGTGGAACGGGCGTTTCATGGATGAGGTGCCGAAATACTGCGCTGACACCATTGCAATCCAGTCGGTGCGCCTGCGCCGGGCCATGGGCATCTCGCACTACCAGAACGACCTGATCGACCTGCTGGCGGTGGTGCCGGACGGCAAGGTGAGCATCCGCGACTTCTCGACCCACTGGTCGCCGGACCTGGGCCTGCGCGTCGCCGCGATCTGGCTGATGCGCGGCACCTATTCCGGCGTGCCGGCCTATGGTCCGGTCAACCGCGCACCGGTCTCGATCCTCGGTTCCTCGCACTTCGAGTTCCGCCGCGGGAAGATCATCCGGGAGTGGCGCATGTATGACGAGATCGCGCTGATCGCCCAGATCCTGAAGGCCGAATCCTGAAGCCGCGCCTGGCGCTGCTCACCACGGGCGGCACCATCGCATCCTCCGCGGCGGACCGCGGCGCCACCACGGGCTACCGTCTGGACCACGCCGGGGCGGCGGCGCTGATGCTGGCGGTGCCGGAGCTGGACCGGATCGCCACCATCCGGCCCGAGGCCTTCGCCACGGTCGCCAGCCCGGACATGACGCCGGCGCTGATGCTGGCCCTGGCGTGCCGCCTGTCCGAGCTGCTGGCGGATGACGACGTGGATGGCGCGGTGGTCACGCACGGGACCGACACGCTGGAGGAGACCGCCTGGTTCCTGCACCTGACGGTCCGCACGGCCAAGCCCATCGTGCTGACCGGGGCGATGCGGCCCGCCTCGGCGCTTGGGGCGGACGGGCCGATGAACCTGCTCGCCGCCACCCGGGTCGCCGCGGACCCGGCGGCGCGCGGGCGCGGCGTGCTGGTGGTGCTGAACGACCGCATCCACGGCGCCCGGCTGGTGCGCAAGGCGCATACCGTGGCGCCCGACGCCTTCCGCGGCGGCGAGATCGGGGTCATGGCCGGTGGCGAACCGGTGTTCACCGCATGGCCTGAGGGCCGGCACACCGACGCCTCGCAGTTCGACGCGACCGGCATCGGCGCCCTGCCCTATGTCGAGATGGTGCTCGCCCATGCCGGCGCGTCCGTGGCACCCGTGCTGCGGGCGCGGGAGGATGGCGCGGCCGGCCTGGTCGTCGCCTGCACGGGCAACGGCTCGCTCTCCGCCCCGCTCAGGGCCGCGATCGGGACGGTGCTGGCGCAGGGCATGGTCGTCGTGCGGTCCAGCCGGGTGCTGGATGGCCCGGTGTGCTGGCCCGGGCTGCCCGGCATCGCAGCCGGGCCGCATACGCCACAGAAGGCTCGCCTGCTGCTCAGCCTGGTGCTGACGCAGACGGACGATCCATCGGCAGTCCAGGCGGCGTTCGCAACCTACTGAGCGGTCTCCCGGGCCTGGCGCACATGCCCGGCATAGGCGGCCCGGAACACGGCGGCATCGTTGCCGGGCGTGACCAGGTGGAAGCCCTGGCGCAGCCGCATCTGTGCCGCCTTGCCGTCGGAACAGAAGATCCCGGCCAGCAGCCCGCGCGCATCGACCGCGCTGCGGATGCGTTCGACGGCACCGGTCACCTCGGGATGGTCGTGCTCCGACCGGGGAGCCTGGCCCAGCTCGATCGCCAGGTCGTTCGGGCCGACATAGACACCGTCCAGCCCCGGGGTGGCGAGGATGGCGTCCAGGTTGGCCAGCGCCTCGCGGGTCTCGATCATCGCCAGCACCAGGATCTCGCCATTGGCCTGGTCGAAATAGTCGGGGCCGCCATACAGCGCACCGCGGGCCGGGCCGAAGGAGCGGGAGCCGGCAGGCGGGTAGCGGCAGGCGGAGACGAGTTGCGCCGCCTGGTCCGCGGTGGAGATCATCGGGCAGATGACGCCATAGGCCCCGGCATCCAGGAAGCGCATGATCTGCGCCGGGTCCAGGGCGCTGGGGCGCACCATGGGCACCGCGTCGGTGGTGGCGATGGCCTGGAACATGGCGATGGCATCGGCGAAGCCGACCATGCCGTGCTGGCAGTCCACCGTGGCGGCATCCACCCCGGTGTGGCACGCGACCTCGCTGGCATAGGCGGACGGGATGGACAGCCAGGCGTTGACGATGGGCTGCCCCTCCCGGTGCATCCGCCGCAGCTTGTTGGGCCGCACTATTCGGCCGCCATGGCTGGGGCGGGGGGCAGCAGGCGCGTCAGGGCCACGTAGCCGTTATGGTCCATGCCGCGTCCCGCCTCGGCCGCGTGGGCCACCAGTTCGGGCGCCCATGTCACCGCCTTGCGGGCATCCCCCGGCAGCATGACGGCAATCTCCGCCGCCGTGTCGCCGACCGCGGTGATGGACCGCCAGGTGTCGGCCGGGACGGAGAAGAAGTCCTGCGCCTCCACCCGCACCGTGACCTCCTGCCCGGGATCGTTCACCTTGACCTCGAACGCGCCCTGGAAGCCGATCAGCACCTGCTTCTCCGCCAGCCGGAACGGTCCCACCGTGTTGCCGGGCTCGATGCGCAGGAACTCGACCGAGAAGCCGTGCGGGTTCGTGACGGGGATCTCGTGGTCGCGGTCCTGCGTCATGCCGAAGCCGAGCACCGGCGCCATGGCGCTGGCATGGCCCGGCAGGCAGGCATCCAGCAGGGCGGTATCGGACCATTGCCGGTCCGCCGCGGTGACGACCCGCTTGCGCATCTGCTCCGGCGTATAGCGGCGGAAGCTCTCCACGGTGGCGCGGTCGACCGGCTGCAGCAGCGCCTCGGGCTCCGGCTTCGCGGCGCCGGTCGCGGTGTCCACCAGCATGTTGTCGCTGGTCAGATACAGGCCGTACTTGCCGGCGGTCTCCAGGATGGACGGGTGCCAGATGATCCCGCCGGTGTCGTCACCGCCCAGGGCGGTGAAGATCCAGCCGTCCTGGTCGCCCGAATTGGTGAAGCCGCGGAAGATCCAGGTGGGGATGCTGACGACGTCGCCGGCCCGGCCGACGATCTCGCCATCCTTGCCGTCCGCACCCCAGCGGAAGGTCCACTCGCCCTTGTAGATCATGAACACCTCGGCGGTGTAGTGGACGTGCAGGTTGTTCACCGTGCCCGGCGGCATCGCCGCCACCCCCATGCTGAAGCCGTGCGGCTCGGTGATGTTCACGACCTGGTCGGCGGACTGGGTCACGCCGGCGCCGATCAGCGAGTAGTTCTCCTTGTCCTGCGAGCCGGGCATCTTGCAGTCGATGAAGGCGACCTTGCAGGCCACCATGTCGGATCGCTTCACCAGGCGCCCGCGGGCCGCCGCTTCGGTGAGGGGTATGCTGGTCATCGCGGTCTCCATCATTCGCCGGGCACGAGGTCCGGCATTTGGGACGCCATCTCCGGCAGGCGCAGCCCGCTCGCGGCGTCGAACAGGTGCAGCTGGCGCGCATCCGCACGCAGGCTGATGGTGGCGCCGGGCGGCGAGGCGAAGCCCCGGTCAGTGCGGGCGATCACCCGGGCCGGGCCGACCTGGGCGGTGACCAGAACGGCCTCGCCGGTCAGCTCGGTGGTGAAGATCCGGCCTTCCATGTGACCCTCGCCGGCATTGGTGATCGACAGGCATTCCGGCCTTATGCCCAGCACCACGCCCTCACGCGACCCCTGCCCGGCGCGGGCCAGGGTCACGCCCGGCGCCACGAAGGTGCCGTCCGCCAGCGCCCCGTTGATGAGGTTCATAGGCGGCGAGCCGATGAAGCCGGCCACGAACAGGTTGGCGGGATGGTCATAGACCTCGGCCGGCGGGGCGATCTGCTGCACCACGCCGTTCTTCATCACCGCCACACGGTGGGCCAGCGTCATCGCCTCGATCTGGTCGTGGGTCACGTAGATGGTGGTGATGCCCAGTTCCGCCTGCAGGTGCTTGATCTCGGCCCGCATGGTCACGCGCAGCTTGGCGTCGAGGTTGGACAGCGGCTCATCCATCAGGAACACGGCCGGGGTGCGGACGATGGCGCGGGCCAGCGCCACGCGCTGCCGCTGCCCGCCCGACAGTTCCCGCGGGCGGCGGTGCAGCAGGTCGCCCAGCTCCACCTTGCGCGCCGCCTCGGCTACCCGCGTCTCGCGGTCGGCGCGGGCGACGCCGCGGACGCGCAGCGGATAGGCGATGTTCTCGCCGACCGTCAGATGCGGGTACAGGCCATAGTTCTGGAACACCATGGCGATGTCGCGGTCCTTCGGCATCACGTCGTTCACGCAGCGGTCGCCGATCCAGATCTCTCCGGCGCTGGGCTCCTCCAGCCCGGCCACCATGCGCATGGTTGTCGTCTTGCCGCATCCGGAGGGCCCCAGCAGCACCAGGAACTCGCCATCGGCGACGGTCAATGACTGCCGGGCCACGGCGACGAAGCTGGCCCAATGCTTCTCGACGTCCTTGAGAACGACCTGTGCCATCAGCGAACCGCTCCCATCGTCATGCCTTGCACGAAATGCTTCTGCACCAGCAGCGCCAGCACGATCATCGGCGCCATGATCAGCAGCCCGGCGGCCGAGATCAGGTTCCACTGCATCCCCTCCTGCGCATTGAACAGCTGCAGCCCGACCGGCAGGGTCACCGCATCCCGCCGCGTCAGGATCAGCGCGAACAGGAACTCGTTCCAGGAGATGATGAACGCGAAGATCGATGCGGTGATGATCCCCGGTGCGGCCATCGGCAGCACGACCCGGCGCAGCACCTGCAGCCGGGTGGAGCCATCCACCAGCGCCGCCTCCTCGGTTTCCAGCGGGATGCCATCAACGAAGCCCTTGATCATCCAGACCGCGAACGGCATGACGATGGCGGTGTCCACCAGGATCAGCGCCGGCCGCGTGTCGAGGATGCCCAGGCTGCGGAACATGAGGAAGAAGGGCAGCACGATCACCACGGCCGGCACGAACTGCGTGGCCAGGATGATGACCAGCATGGCCCGTTCCCCCCGCATGCGGAACCGCGAGAAGGAGTACGCGGCACAGGTGGCGAGCGGGATGGAGATCAGCACGACGCAGAGCGAGACGATCGCGCTGTTGAGCAGCTTCTCGTGCACCAGGTACGGCGCCTCGAAGATGGTCGAGAAGTTCTCGAGCGTCGGTGCGAAGAACAGCTTGAGCTGGAACACGTCCACCGTGGTCTTGAACGCCGCCAGCCCGATCCAGGCGATCGGCAGCAGCACGATGATGGCGGCCAGCACCACCAGCCCGTTCTGGACATGACGCCAGATGCCCTTGCGCCTCATGCAGCCCTCCGGAAGACGAACTTGATATAGAGGAAGGTAAGGCCGAGCATCGGGACCACCATCAGCCAGGACACTGCGGCGGCGAAGCCCATGTCGTAGTATTTGAAGCCGTTGAGGTAGGCGTAGTACACCAGGGTCTGCGTCGCATGGCCCGGCCCGCCCTGGGTCAGCATGAAGATCACGTCGAACTGCTTCAGCGCGAAGATGGTCTTCAGGATGACGACCACCACCAGCACCGGGCGCAGCTGCGGGATGATGATGCCCAGCAGGATGCGCCAGGCGGGCGACCCGTCGATCTGTGCCGCCTCGATGGTGTCCTGCGGCAGGGAGGCGAGGCCGCCGATCAGGATCAGCGTCATGAACGGGGTCCAGGCCCAGACATCCGCCATCACCATCGCCGAAAAGGCCAGGGCCGGGGTGGACAGCCAGTTGAGGCCGGCCAGCGGCGGGATCAGCGTGCCGAACAGGGCCGCGAACAGGCCGAACTCGGGGTTGAACAGGAAGCGCCACGAGATGCCGACCAGGGCCGGGCTCATGGCGAAGGGCAGGATCAGCAGCGTCTGCACCGCCCGGCGCAGCAGGCCGCCGCGCACCAGCAGCAGGGCGAGGCCCAGCGCCAGGACGGTCGTGAACACCACGCTCAGCGCGACGAACAGGGCGCTGTTGCCGACCGAGAGCCAGAACTCTCCGGTGGTGAAGGCCTGCTCGTAGTTGGCGGTGCCGACGAAGGGCCCCGGGACCGGCGAGCGGGCCAGCCGCCAGCTGCGGAACGACAGCACCAGCGAGTAGGCCAGCGGCCAGATCGCCGTGCCCGCCACCACCAGCATGGCGGGCAGCACCAGCAGGTACTTCACCTGGTTGTCCCGAAGGTCCGGCAGGCGCATCAGGCGCCGGCGCGGCACGGCCAGGGCCGCCGCCGTCCGCGCCGCTGTCGTTGCGCCCGCCAGGGTGTCCATCAGGGGGTCTCCATCAGGGGTAGCCGGCCTGCTTCAGCACGGCGGTGGCATCCGCCGCGGCCTTGGTCATCAGCGCACGCACATCGCCGCCGCCAGCCGCCCGCTCGATGGCGTTGGCCAGCAGGTCGCCCACCTGCGGCCATTCCGGGATCATCGGCAGGGTGTCGGAGGTCTTGAGGCTTTCGTAGCAGGCCTTGGGCACCCCGGCATTCGCCGCGTTGACCTCAGGGTCCAGGAAGTTCTCCGTCACGTTGACGACGTTGTTGATGATCTTCATGCCGCCGATCTCGCGGACGATGGCGTTCGCCTTGTCCATCTCGGGGTTGGACAGCCACTTCATGAACTCCCACGCCGCGTCCTGCTTCTTCGAGAAGCTGTTCATCGAGAAGGGCAGCGTGGAGGCGCAGGTGATGGCCCGGCCCTCATAGGTCGGCCACTTGGTGAAGCCCAGCTGCGCCGCCGTCAGCACCGACTGGCCCGGCGTCACCATCGGCGAGTACGCCCACTCCCAGATCGGGATCATGGCGGACTTGCCCTGCTGGAACGACACGCGGGCATCCTGCTCCACGAAGGAGATCGAGGCCGGATTGGCGACCTTCTCCTTGGTCAGCAGGCCGATATAGTACTCGGTCGCCTTGATCGCGCTGTCCGTGGTCCAGCCGGGGCGCATCTTGTCGTCCAGGATCTGGTTGCCCGACGACCAGATGAAGTCGCACCAGTGGAACAGCGACTGCCGCGTCCCGTCATTGTGGAAGGTGAGCGCCAGAGGCTCGATGTCGGTCCGCTTGGCCCGGATCACCTTGCCGGCGGCGATCACGTCGTCCCAGGTCTCGGGCGCCTTCAGCCCCAGCTGGTCGAAGATGTCCTTGCGGTAGTAGAACAGCTGCCCGTGGCTGCGCATCGGCAGGCCGGTGACCTCGCCCTTGTAGGACGAAGCCTTGATGAAGCCCGGCAGATAACGGTCCATCGAAAGGCCGTCACGCTTGAGCAGCGGGGCGAGCTTGACGAACCAGTAGGCGTTCGGCGGGCCCCAGCCATCCAGGTAGTTGACCACGTCATAGGTACCGTCGGCGCCGACGCCGACCGACGTCACCTTGTCCTGCAGCGCTTGGAACGAGACGAAGTCCCACGTGGCCGTGATCCCCGTAAGCTGGGTGAACTCGGCCTGCCGCTTCTCCAGCGCCTGGAACTGCGGGGTGGTGACGGCCATGATGGTGAGCTTCGTCCCCGCATAGGGCTTGCCCGGCTTCAGGCCATACGGTGCGCTGCCGGAGCCTTGCGCAAGGGCAGGCATGGCGGCTGCGGTGGCCGAGGCGGCAAGCAGTGACCGGCGCGTGAGGGGCAAGATGTTCTCCTATGAATCGGCGTCAGCCGCGTTGCCGTGTCCAGCTTGTACCATGCCGATGTCAGACCAGTGCGGGCGTATTCAGCTTGCAGAATTGCGTCATTTCTCTTGAATCTATAAGCCATCGTAGCAATCGTTCCAACAAACGGTCATCGGCACCGCCCCAGCATAAGGAGCGCTAATCGTGAGAAGCAGCAAGGCTCTGCATGGTGGACACACGAAACCGGTCCGGCTCGCCGTGGGGATCATCCCGTTGCAGAACTTCACGCTCAGCACCTTCTCGGGCTTCATCGACATGCTCCGCCTGGCCGCGGATGAAGGGGACCGCTCCCGCCCGAACGCCTGCGCCTGGACGGTGCTGGGCATGGACCGCAACCCGGTGCGCTCCTCCTGCGGCGTGTCGGTGCAGCCGCAGGAGCCGTTCGGCCTGCCCGCCCGCTTCGACTTCATCGTCGTGGCCGGCGGCCTGCTCCCGCCATCCGGCGACCGGATGCTGACCGATGGCGCGCGGGCCTTCCTGCGGGCCGCCCACCGGGCCGGGGTCGGCCTGATCGGGATCTGCACCGGCAGCCTGGCGCTGGCCGAGGCCGGGCTGCTGGAGCCCGGCGCCCGGTGCTGTGTCTCGTGGTACCACTACCCGGACCTGCTGGAGCGCTTCCCGGACGTGACGCCGGTGGCGGACCGGCTCTGGGTGCGGGACGGCCCGATCATCACCTGCGCCGGCGGCCTGGCCACGGTGGACCTCGCCGCCACCCTGATCCAGGAGCGCCTGGGCAGTGCCGTGGCCCAGAAGAGCCTGCATATCCTGCTAGCAGAGGGCCCGCGCACCGGGGCGGCGACGCAGCCGCAGCCGCCCAACATGCTGCCGGTGCGGGACCAGCGGGTGCGGCGCGCCATGCTGCTGATGGAGCAGAACCTGGCGTCCCCGCTGCGCGCCGAACAGCTGGCCGCCGATGTCGCGGTATCAAAGCGCCAGCTCGAGCGGCTGTTCCGGCGCGACCTCGGCGTCGGGATGCAGCAGTTCGGCCGCGACCTGCGCCTGTCCTACGCGGTGTGGCTGATGACGCACGCCAGGAGCCGCATCAGCGACATCGCCGCCCAGTGTGGCTTCGCCGACGCGGCGCATTTCAGCCGCACCTTCCGCACCGCCTTCGCCGATACGCCGGTCGCGGCGCACCGGCGCGGCGCGGCGGCGCTGCAGGCCATGCTGGAACGGTGGTGGCCCTACGGCGCCCTGCCGCGGGCCGCGGCACCGCTCGAGGCGCCCCGCCCGCTGCCGGCCGACCGCCGCCCCTACTTGTAGCTCAGCGGCGCGGCGCCGCACCGCGCTGATGGGCGATGATCTGCTTCCAGATCACCACCTCGTCGATGGCGACCCACTCCTGCTGCACCCGTCCCTCGACGATCTGGGCGTGGCTCAGGCCCATCACATAGACCGGGGCGCCGCTGGGCGGGCCGAACGCGCCGAAGCCCGTATGGGTGCCGCGCACCGACCAGCGCAGCGCCACCCGCACCGCCTGGCCCGGCTCCCGGTTGATCGTGGCGCTGTCCAGGGTGAACACCGCGTCCGGAAAGGCGGCGAGGTAGCCGAGATAGAAGCGGTCGATGTCGGCATGGCCGTGATAGCTCTCGCCGCCCGGGCCCTCCAGCGCCGCGCCATGGAAGTATAGCCGCTTGACCGCCTCCAGCTCCTTGCCGCCCCAGATCCGGCGATAGCCGTCGGCGTACAGCTCGACCTCGGTGCCGTCCTGCACCTGGGGGCGATACACGCCGGGCTTGTCGTCCTCGGGCACGAAGTAGGCGACGTGGCCCTTGGTGCGGATGTCGCTCTCCGCCATCTCCAGCGCCAGGTCCCGCGGCTCCAGGCCGAGGCAGCGGGCGAAGCCGGCCTGGTCGCGCACCAGCCACTCCTCGGTCACCACCTGGTTCACCACCCAGCAATCGGCGATGATCCGGGTCTTGAGCAGGCGGCCGGTCGCCTTGCCGTAGCTGCCGTCGCCGGTGTGCCGCATCACCGAGATCAGCCGGTGCGACGACAGGAAGGAGCCGTCCTCGTAGCCCGTCCAGATCACGTCCTCGCCCACCAGCTGCCGGTCCGGGAACTGGTGCAGCGTCGCCAGCGTCTGCGCCGTGACGTCCTTGTTGTCGGCCGCAAGCCCCGTCGCGGCACGCACGAGGCAGGTCGGGCCGTAATAGCGGTCGAGCTTGCCGCCCACGCCGCGATCCTCCCAGATCTCCCGCGTGATGCCGTAGATGAACTCGGGGACGTTCGGGTACTCGCCGATGATCGGGGTCATGCGCGCCTTGCAGCCGTTGTGGTCGGACAGTGTCGCGCCGCGATTTCCGCCCGGGCTTGTGCAAAAGCGACATTCGCCCGGGAACGGCGCGACATTGATGGCGCGGTGCTTCCTGCCTGGTGTCGCAATCGCGCAAGCCCGGGTCATGGCCTTGGCCGAAAGTCCGGGAAAGGAGAACGCGGATGAGCCGGGACGTGCCGTGGGACGTGATCGTGGTGGGCGTGGGCGGCATGGGCAGCGCCGCCTGCTGGCAGCTGGCGCGGCGGGGGCAGCGCGTGCTGGGGCTGGAGCGGTTCGATATCCCGCACGCCATGGGCTCCTCGCACGGCGTCACCCGCATCATCCGCCTGCCCTACTACGAGGACCCGGCCTATGTGCCGCTGCTGCACCGCGCCTATGCGCTCTGGGCCGAGGCGGAGCGGGCAACGGGCGAGACGCTGCTGGTCACAACCGGCTCGATCGATGGCGGGCCGGAGGACGATCCGCTGTTCCAGGGGGCACGCGCCTCCGCCCTGCAGCACGGCCTGGCGCACGAGGTGCTGAGCGGGGCCGAGGTGAACGAGCGGTTCCCGGGCTACCGCATGGAGGCGACGTCGCGCTTCGTGTTCCAGCGCCAGGGCGGGCTGATCGCCAGCGAGCGCGCCATCGTGGCCCATGCCAACGCGGCGATGGCGGCGGGCGCCACCATAAAGGCGCGCGAGCGTGTGCTGGGCTGGGAGGCACATCCCTCGGGCGAGGGCGTGACGGTGCGGACGGACAAGGGCACGTACCGGGCGGCGCGGCTGGTGCTGACGGCCGGGCCATGGATGGCGGACCTGGTGCCGCTGCTGGCGGGGGTCGCGGTGCCGGAGCGGCAGGTGCTGATCTGGACGCAGCCGCGCACGCCCGCCCTGTTCACGGCCGGGCGTTTCCCGGTGTTCAACCTGCAGGTGGCGGAAGGGCGCTACTACGGGTTCCCGGTGTATGAGGTGCCGGGGTTCAAGTTCGGCCGCTACCACCACCGGGGCGAAACGATGCCGGCCGACGCGATGCGGCGCGAGGTGGATGCGGCGGACGAGGCCTTGCTGCGGCAGTTCGGCACGCGGTACTTCCCCGACGGCACGGGCGAGACGCTGGCGCTGCGGGCCTGCATGTTCACCAACACGCCGGACGAGCACTTCATCCTGGACCATCACCCGGATCACCGGCAGGTGGTGCTGGCCTCGCCGTGCTCGGGGCACGGCTACAAGTTCTGCTCGGTCGTGGGCGAGATCCTGGCGGACATGGCCACCGGCGATGGCACCACGCGGCACGACATCGACTTCCTGCGGCTGAACCGGCCGGACACGCGGGTCCTTGAACCCGCGGGAGCAGCCGCCGGCTGATCCCGCGGCGATGGCTTGTGCCCGGTCAGCGCTGCGCCCTACGGCAGCGCCGCCTGCACGGCCTTCGTGGCACAGCCATCGTCATTGGCCGACCCGCCCGCACCGGCGACACCGACCGCGCCGATGACCTGGTCGGCGACCAGCACCGGGACGCCGCCGCCCAGCAGCAGCAGCTCGCCGACGGTGTTGAGGTTCTGCGACGAAGGGTCGTTGCGCGCGCGTTCGGCCAGCACAATCGTCGGTGTCCTCGTGGACAGCGCCGTGAAGGCCTTGCGCTGCGCCGCCGCCGTGTTGTGCGGCCCCACGTCGTCCCCGCGCTGCACGGCGACCAGGTTGCCGCCGCGGTCCACCACCGCGACCACCGCCGTGCGCCCGATCGCCCGGCAGGCGTCCAGCGCCGCCGTGGCGAGGGTGTTGGCCAAGGTGAGGGACAGGGTCGGCCGGTTCAGCACGGCCCCGGCCTGGTCGGGCGTGGCCGCCGCCGCCGGCACAGCGGCCAGCGCCGCCAGCAACGGAGCAGCCCGGCAGAGCCGCCTTGCAAGTTCACGCATGTCAGATCCGATCAATGATGAGGATGGGCGGCCCGGCCCCGGTCGCGGTGCCGGGCCAGCCGGTCAGTTGCCGCGATAGGTGGAGTAGCCGAACGGGCTGACCACCACCGGGACATGGTAGTGCGCCTTCGCGTCCGACACCTGGAACACCAGGTCGATCTCCGGGAAGAACGGGGCGGCCTGGGCGGTCGGGTAGGCCGACATGTCGAACTGCAGCTTGTAGGTGCCGGTCTCGTAGGACTTTCCCTCGGCAAAGCTGCGGACGCGGCCGTTCTCGTCGGTCTTGGCCTTGCCCATCTCGGCCCAGCGGCCGTCGGCGGCCTTCTTCAGCAGCACGACCGGCACGTCCTTGCCGCCCACGCCGCGGGCAAGGTCCAGCACGTGGGTGGAGATTTCGGCCGCACCCGCGAGCGCAGGGGTGAAGCCGATGGCGGCGGCAGCGAACAGGGTTGCGAGTTTCATGGTGTGGTCCTCGTTTGGCTGAGACGGTCATCGCGGTGCCGCTTCGTGCAGGCGCAGAAGCTGCGGTGGCGATGGACTGTAGGTGGGGCGTGCTGTAGCGAATGTCCTGCGGAAGATCAGACGACATGCCGCAGATTCTGCAGGGAGCCTCCGCGTGCCGAGCCGGCCCGATCTCGATCGCATCGACCGCAAGGTCCTGGCCGCGCTGCAGCGCGACGGCCGCATCACCAACCATCGCCTGGCCGGGCTCGTCGGGCTGTCGCCCAGCGCCTGCCTCGCCCGGGTGAGGCGGCTGGAGCAGACCGGGGTGATCACCGGTTACCGGGCGCAGGTGAACCCGGCCCAGCTCGGCGCGTGCCTCATCGTGTTCGCGGAGCTGACCGTCTCCGCCCACGACCCGGCCAGCACCCGGCGGATCGAGACGGAGCTGCGGGCAATGCCGGAGGCCGTGGAAGCCTACCAGGTCAGCGGCGGCTACGACTTCCTGGTGCGCTTCCTGGTGATCGACATGGCCGACTGGACCGCCCTCGCCGATCGCCTGGCCGGTGGCGGCCTGAACATCGTCACGGTAAGGACCGTCGCGGCCATGCGCGTGCTCAAGGCCTGGAACGGCGTCCCCATCGAGCGGACGGACAGCCGGTAGGGGGCCGGGGTCAGGCCAGGCCGCCGGCAATCAGCAGGCCCCAGCCCGCCAGGATGGCGAGCACGGCAAATGTGCCAAGGGTGCCGCCGGCCCGCTGAAAGCTGGAGGTGGTGCGGTCCATGCCGATCGCGTGCAGGACCCGCGCGAGCAGGAAGATCCCGCCCAGCACCCAGAGCAGGGTCCGGCTGCCGCCCGAGAACTCAATCAGGCCCATCAGGATCAGTGCGAAGGGGGTGTACTCGACGAAGTTGGCGTGCGCCCGCATCCGCGCCGCCATCCGTTGCTGCCCGCCATCGCCGATCAGGATGTTGCCCTTGACCCGGCCCACCACGAGGCGGGAGGCCAGCCAGAGGTTCAGGACGGTGGCGAGCGCCGAGATCGTCAGCGTGGCGGCGAGGGTCATGGGTGGTTCCAGCCAGTCAGGTGCGCCATGCTTCTGGAACGGGGCCCGCCGGCTCGCAAGGGTGGCGGGCCGGACCGCGGGCGCCGGGTCACGGGCCGATGGTCCATTGGTCGATGATCCAGGGCTGCAGCTGACGGGCGGAAAGCTCCATGCCGAGACCAGGGGCGTCCGGGATGGCGATCATGCCCGCCGCATCCGGCTTGGGTGTCCCGAGCACGTTGAGCAGCGGGTTCTCCGTCACGTCGACCTCGATGAACGGCAGGCTCGCAGCACCGCCGGCGCGGCAGGACGGCAGCACGGCCACGAGTTGCAGGGCCGCATGGTAGTTGACCACGGCGCCCCAGACATGCGGCACGACAGGAAGGTCGAAGGCTTCGGCCAGGGCCGCGACCCGCATGACCCCGGTGAAGCCGCCGCACACGGCGAGATCGGGCTGCAGGATCCCCATCCCGCCCGCAACCACGAAATCGCGGAACCCGGCCAGGCTCGCCAGCGCCTCACCGCCTGCGATCGCCATCGGCGCCGCCTTCGCCACGGCCGCATAGCCCGCCACGTCCTCGGGGCCCACGGGTTCCTCGAGCCACAGCAGCTCCGCCTCCTGGAGGTGCAGCGCGGCCCGGATTGCGGCGCTTGCCGTGTAGCCCTGGTTGAAGTCCAGCATCAGCCCGGCGTCGGGCCCGAGCTGCCGGCGCAGGTTCAGCATCATCGCGCCGTCCTCGCGCGGGTTGAACCCGCCGCGTGGCTTGAACGCGCGGTATCCCTCGCGCGCCCAGGCCTCCACCTGGGCCGGAACCGTGCGGTATGGGTGGCCGCCGGGCTTCATGAACGGCCCGCTCGCATAGGCGGTGGCCCGGTCGCGGAGCGCGCCGCCCAGCAGGGCCGCGACCGGCAGGCCGCGCACCTTGCCCGCGATGTCGTGCAGCGCGATGTCCATGGCCGCGGTGGCCATCATGGCGCTGCCCCGGCGGTCATATCCGGCGGTGCCCGCCATCATCCGCCACAGCCGCCCCGTGGCGCACGGGTCCTGCCCGAGCACGAGCGGGGCGAGCCGTTGGCGGATATAGGCGCCGGCGGTGACCGGCGACGACCAGGCCTCGCCCCAGCCGGTCACGCCCGCATCGGTCACGACCTCGACGAGCAGCGCCTCCTTGCTGTCGAAGAAGGTGACGGCGTTGCCGATGGGCTCCCCGAGCCCGCAGCGCAGGTGGAAGCCACGAACCTCGATGATCCTCATGGTGACCTCCCTGGGTGGTGGAAATGGACGTGCCGAACCGCGGAAGGCGCGCCGGCATCCTGACGGGGATGCCCCTTCATCGGCGGCTGGAGAGCCGGTGTCCAGCCCGCGGACCCGGCGGCCGGCAAGCCCTGCACACCTTTTCGTGCGCTGGACGGTCCCGCCGTGGATTGCGTTCACGGGCGCCCGGGTTCCGGCCTAGAACGGCTGGTGTCCAGGCGTCACGTCTGGCATCACGAAGAACGTGCCGCAATGACGGCACAGGGAAGGAACGATGATGCTGAAGCGATTCTGGGGATTGTGCCTCGTGGCCGGCGTGCTGGCCGCGGCCTCCGCGCAGGCGCAGGAAAAGAGCGAGATACGGATCACCCGCCAGCCCAGCATCATCTACATGCCGGGCTACATCATGGAGGCCCGGCACCTGATCGAGACCCGGGCCGCGGCGCTCGGCGTGCCGAACCTCAAGGTCACCTGGTTCAACTTCAACGGCGGCGGCAACGCGACGGACGCCCTGCTCTCCAACTCGGTCGACGTGGTGAACACCGGCGTCGGCAACATGCTGCTGCTCTGGGACCGCACCCGGGGCGGCGTGAAGGGCATCGTCGCCACCTCCGCCGAGCCGCTGACCCTGATCACGCGCGACCCGGCCATCAAGTCCCTGCGCGACTACAAGCCCGGGAACAAGATCGCGGTGCCGACCGTGCGCGTGTCCACCCAGGCGATCCTGCTGCAGATCGCCTGCGAGGAGCTGTTCGGCCCCGGCCAGGGTTCGAGACTCGACGTCAACACCGTCCAGCTCGGCCACGCGGAGGCAACCGGGTCCATGCTGGACCCCCGCGGTGAGATCACCAGCCACTTCTCGGCGCCGCCCTTCGTGTTCGAGGAGCTGCGCCGCGTGCCGGGCGCGCATGTGGTGACCGATTCGCAGCAGATCATGGGCACGCCGCTCACGGTGGCGCTCATGTTCACGACCACCCGCTTCGCCGAGGCAAACCCGAAGCTGGTGCAGGCGGTGAAGGAGGCGTCCGGCGACGCGCTGGAGTTCCTGCAGACGCACACGGCCGAAGCGGTCGCGCTCTATCGTGAGGCGTCCAAGGACCCGACATCCCAGGACGACCTGCTGGCCATGCTGAAGCAGCCCGGCATGATGGACTTCAAGACCAAGCCGCAAGGCACGATGCGCTTCGCCAAGCACATGTACGAGGCCGGCCTGCTCAAGACCCTGCCGCAGGCATGGACCGACTACTTCCTGCCGATCGGACACGACCTGGACGGCAACTGATCATGCCGACAGGAGATGCGCCGATGTGGCACCCGAACCAGCGTTACCCCGACCCGGCCTGGCGCGTGCTGCACCCGTCCTTCCTGCCCTACCGCCCCTTCAACGCCACCGTCGAGCGGCTGGCCGAGGGGTGCCGCTGGGGCGAGGGGCCGGTCTGGTTCGGCGACTCGCGCCAGGTGCTCTGGAGCGACATCCCGAACAACCGCATCATGCGCTGGGACGAGGAGACCGGCGCGGTCGGGGTGTTCCGCCACCAGTCCGGCTATGCCAACGGCAACACGCGGGACCGCCAGGGCCGCCTGATCACCTGCGAGCACGGCGGCCGGCGAGTGACCCGCACCGAGTATGACGGCACGGTGACGGTGCTGATCGACAGCTGGGACGGCAAGCGGCTGAACTCGCCGAACGACGTGGTGGTCAAGAGCGACGACAGCATCTGGTTCACCGACCCGCCCTTCGGCATCCATTCCAACTACGAAGGCAACGTGGCCGAGCAGGAGATCCCGGCCCACGTGTACCGGCTCGATCCCGCCACGGGCAGGGCGGCGATCGTGCAGGACACCGTGCTGGGCCCCAACGGCCTATGCTTCTCGCCCGACGAAACGAAGCTCTACATCGTCGAATCCCGCGGCGTGCCGAACCGCAAGATCCGGGTGTTCGACGTGGTGGACGGCAAGACCCTCGCCAATGGCCGCCTGTTGATCGATGCCGGGCCGGGAACGCCGGACGGGTTGCGGTGCGACGTCGATGGCAACCTGTGGTGCGGCTGGGGCATGGGCGACCCGGCGCTGGACGGCGTGCGGATCTTCAACCCGGCGGGTGAGGCGATCGGCCATATCGACCTGCCGGAACGCTGCGCCAACCTGTGTTTCGGCGGGGCCAAGCGCAACCGGCTGTTCATGGCGGCCAGCCATTCGCTCTACTCGGTTTACGTGAACACGCAGGGCGTGGCCGGCGGCTGAGCAGCTCACGGCTCCGCCACACGATCTTTCCGCCCCCTTGTCCTTGACCCACGGCTTGCATGGCAGGCAAAAGCAGCCATGCCGTCGATGATATCGCCCAGGAGATCCGGTGACGGACAAGTCGTCCGCATCGCCTATCGCGTTGCCGCCTGTGCCGTGGTGGCGGTCGCGGCCGCGATCGTTGGGCAGGGGATCCTGTCGGTTCTCCGCTACCGGGACGTGTTCCCGTTCTACGACATGGTCCTGGTTGACTATCGCTATTTCGTCGGCGCGGCGCGGAACTTCTGGATCTTCCACGACAACGAACACCTGCCCCTGTTTGCCATGCCTCTGTTCTGGGCCGACCTGAGCCTGTTCGGCGCCCAGGGCCTGTTCCTCGTGTTGTGCAACCTGGTTCTGGCGGCGGGCATCGCGCTTGCGCCGTGGTCCGCGGTCAAGGCTGCCATGAACGGGCGCATCGCGCTTGCGATCGCCGGGTCGGCCGTCATCGCGTCGCTGATGTTCTGGCTTGGCAACCGCGCCAATCTGACCTGGCCCAAGCAGACCCACATGTATCTCTCGCTGTTCGCGCTGATGCCGGCCTTCGGGCGCGCCGCAGCCGACCGCGCCGTGGGCGTGGCGGGCGCCGTCTATATCTCCTTGTGGCTGGGGCTGGCGACGTTCAGCTTCGGCTACGGCATCATCGGCTTCCCCTGCGTCGGCGTGATCGCGATCCAGCGCCGCTGGGGATGGCGCCCCGCCGCCGTCCTCGCCGCCGCCTTTGTGGCATGCCTGGGCCTGTATCTCTGGCTCACGGGCGGGTTCAGCTACTTCGTGAGTGAGGGAGCGCCATTGATCGGCCGGCAGATCAGCGCCGGCCTGTCCTATGCCCTCATGTTCGTCGCGGCGCCGCTGATCTCGGTCCTGCGGACGTTCATGACCGAGTTCGCCGCCCGCACGGCCGGCTGCATCGGGGCGGCTGCCGGGATCGTGCTGATCGCCTGGCGCGCCCTGGCCGGGTTGCGCACGCGGCCTGATCGGCTCGAGGCCTGGGCCCTGCTGCTGGCGATGTTCACCCTGGGCAATGCTGCCGAGACCGCTTTTGCCCGGGCGGCGCGGTTCGGCAACGATGGCGCGCTGGAGTATCGCTACATCCTGGGTGAGCTGCCGTTCTGGATCGCCCTCGTGCTGCTGGCCATGCGGGCGCTCGCCGGGGTTCCGGTCCGGACCGTTGCGCTGGCGGTGGTCGGCCTGGTCGCGGTGGAGGCCGGGCTTCTGGCCAGCCAGCAGGTTGAGTTGCAGTCGCTGCGTGACGACAGCGCGCTCCGGTGGCGGGCGGCGATGGCCGCACTCGACAAGGTTGATGACCGTGCCTTCTTCGAGGCCAGGATCTGGCCGGCACCCGACCAGGTGACAGCGGTGGTCGATGGCTTCCGCACGCGCCGGCTGTCGATGTTCGCCTGGCCCGAGGCCGCATGGCTCGGCCGCAACGTCAGCGCCTTCAAGGCGGTCGCGGGTTCCTGCTCCGGCGGGCTGGACCGGGTTTCGGCCATAGCCGGAACGACCGGCCACCTGGTCGAAGGGTGGTCCGACGACAGGCGCGTGTCCCCCGCCGCGTCCTGGATCCTGCTCGCCGATGGCAGCGGCACCATCCTCGGCCTCGCGCATGGCGGCCAGCCGCGGCCCGATCTGGCAGCGGCTCGGCACAAGCACCGCTTCCGCTATGCAGGGTGGCTGGGCTACGTGGGCCCCGATGCGGCTGCCGACCAGCTGAGCGCCTACCTGGTGCTGCCGGAACAGCAGCTCTGCCGCCTCGCGCCCGGGCCGGCTGCCGCGCCATGAACGGCACCGCTCGCCACGTCGTCATCGTCACGCCCGTCCTCAACGACTGGGCCTGCTTCGTCATGCTCGCCCGGCGGCTGCGCGAGGTTCTCGGTGCCGCGGGATGGAGCGTCGGCATCGTTGCAGTCGATGACGGATCGACCGAGCCGCCGCCCGACAGGCTGGAGGGCGGTGGCGCGACGATCCTTCATCTGGCCCGCAATGTCGGCCATCAGCGTGCCATCGCGATCGGCCTCGACTACGCCCTGCGGGAGTCAGGCGCGACCACCATCGCCGTCATGGACGTGGATGGGGAAGACCGTCCGGAGGATCTTCCGGTGCTGCTGTCCCGGCTGGGCGACGATGGCGCCCGCATCGTGGTCGCGGCCCGGCGCCGGCGCAGCGAGGGCACGCGCTTCACCGCCTTCTACAAGTCCTACAAGACGGCATTCCGCATCCTGACCGGCGAGCGGCTGGATTTCGGCAATTTCAGCGTGATGGACCGCACCGCCGCCCGGCGGCTGGTCGCGATGCATGAACTCTGGCTCAACCTTCCGGCAACGATCATGCGGTCGCGCCTGAACGTGGTGCGCGTGCCGACCGACCGTGGCCAGCGCTACTTCGGCCAGTCCCGCATGAACCTGGTGGCGCTGGTCGTGCATGGGTTGAGCGCCGTCGGCGTGTTCGTCGAGCGCGTGTTCACCCGTGTGCTGCTGGCGGTCGGCAGTGTTGCATTCGTGATGTTCGCCGGGTTGCTGGTCGGGCTGCTGCTCAAGGCCGCCGACCTCGCGACGCCCGGATGGGTGACGACCATCGCCAGCGCCCTCGTGATCGTCCTCATCCAGACGGCAACCGTGGCGCTGTGCGGGCTGTTCGTCGTGTTCGGCAATGCCTCCAACGTCGTGATGGGACCAGCGGCCAATGCCCGCACCCTGATCGAGTCGATCGACGTGCTGACCGCCACTGGCGCAGACCGGGCCTGACGGCATAACGGACCGGACTGCTCCGCGGCGGCTGGCGTGGGCGGGCGCCGGTCCTGCCCGATCTCGTGGTGCGCCAGCATCTCCGGCACCCGCGCCGGGTCCGCGCCGGGTCCGCGCCGGCCTTGAAGGCAAACAGCAGCGCCTCGCCCACCGCCTGGACGGTCAGCCACGATGACGGCAGGTCAGGTCGGCAGCGAAGCTGGGCATGTTTGCTCCTGCGGCGCCGCACCGGGCCAGACGGCGGGCACCCCGGGCCGGACGGGATGCAGGGACGAAGGCGGCGCGGGCCGCCGGCAGGGCAGCCGCTACCTGGCAGGTTCGAGCGTTCTCGGCCCCGGGGGCTGCGCGCCCATGTCCTGGCTCTTCCTGATCGAGAGCGACGGGTCCAGGCACAGGACGTCCTCGAACTCGTTGACGCTGTCCACCTCGGTTCCCATGCTGATGTTCGTCACCTTCTCCAGGATGAACTCCATCACGACCGGCACCTGGAACTCGTCCATCAGCCGGTGCGCGCGGGCGAAGGCGTCCTTGAACTCGTTGGGGGATTTCACCCGTACGGCCTTGCAGCCCAGCCCCTCGGCCACGGCGACGTGGTCCACGCCATAGCCCTGCACGGCATCCCCATCCGGCGCGGTGTTGATGTTGTCGAACGCCAGGCTGACCTCGAAGTCCATCTGGAAGCCGCGCTGCGCCTGGCGGATCAGGCCGAGGTAGGAGTTGTTCACCACGATATGCAGGTAGGGCAGCCTGTGCTGCGCGCCGACCGCCAGCTCCTCGATCATGAACTGGAAGTCGTAGTCGCCGGACAGCGCGACGATCCTGCGGTGCGGGTCGGCCGCGCGCACGCCCAGCGCCGCCGGCAGCGTCCAGCCGAGCGGACCCGCCTGGCCGCAGTTGATCCAGTTGCGCGGCTTGTAGACGTGCAGGAACTGCGCGCCGGCGATCTGCGACAGGCCGATGGTGGTGACATAGCAGGTGTCGCGGTCCAGGATCTCGTTCATCTCCTGGTACACGCGCTGCGGCTTCAGCGGCACGCTGTCGAAGTGCGACTTCCGCAGCATGTTGTCCTTTCGATGCCGGCACTCGCCCGCCCAGGCCGAACGGTCCTTCAGCGTGCCGGCCGCCTTCATCTCGCGGGCAACCTCCAGGAACATCCTCAAGGCGGCGCCCGCGTCCGAGACGATGCCGAAGTCCGGGCCGAACACCCGGCCGATCTGCGTGGGCTCGATGTCCACGTGCACGAAGGTGCGGCCCCTGGTATAGACCTCGACCGATCCGGTGTGGCGGTTGGCCCAGCGGTTGCCCACGCCCATGGCGAAGTCCGCCTCGAGGAACGTCGCGTTGCCGTAGCGGTGGCTGGTCTGCAGGCCGACCATGCCGGCCATCAGGTCGTGGTCGTCCGGGATGGCGCCCCAGCCCATCAGGGTCGGGATCACCGGCACGCCGGTCAGCTCGGCGAACTCGACCAGCTCCGCGCAGGCGTCGGCGTTGATGATGCCGCCGCCGGCGATCAGCAGCGGGCGCTCGGATGCGTTCAGCATCGCCAACGCCTTTTCCGCCTGCCTGCGGGTGGCGGCGGGCCTGTAAACCGGCAGGGGGGCGTAGGTGTCCTCGTCGAACTCGATCTCGGCCATCTGCACGTCGATCGGCAGGTCGATCAGCACGGGGCCGGGGCGGCCCGAGCGCATGACGTGGAACGCCTGCTGGAACACCATGGGCACCAGCGCAGGTTCCCGCACGCAGACGGCCCACTTGGTGACGGGTTTGGCGATGGTCTCGATGTCGACGGCCTGGAAGTCCTCCTTGTGCATCCTGGCGCGGGGCGCCTGGCCGGTGATGCACAGGATGGGGATGCTGTCTGCCTGGGCGGTGTAGAGGCCGGTGATCATGTCGGTGCCGGCCGGGCCGGAGGTGCCGATGCACACGCCGATGTTGCCGGCCTTGGTGCGGGTGTAGCCGTCGGCCATGTGCGACGCGCCCTCGACGTGCCGGGCCAGGATGTGGCGGATGCTGCCGCGGGCGCGGAGTGCGGAGTACATCGGGTTGATGGCGGCGCCTGGCACGCCGAAGGTGGTCGTGATGCCTTCCTGTTCCAGCACGCGCACTGCTGCGTCGATTGCCCTCATCCTGGCCATGGCCGGTCTCCTCCGTTGCCGCTTCTGCGTCGGGCACACCATCGCGGCATCGGGCGGGTTGCGCCAGGATTTTGCAGGTTTTTTCGGATGCGTTCCCGCATCGTGGAATTTCGCCTAGTTTTCGCTTTTCTGACAGTCACTTGTGACTTTGCGCGATGCGGTGCATGATCCACTTCGACCGCTTTGTCACGAGCCCTGCCCAGTCCCACAGCACCACAGGCCCCGATGCGCCCCGCCCCCAAATCCGCCCGCGCCACCCCGTCCCGCGCCACTCCGCCCCGCCCCACTCCGCCCCGCCCTGGCTCCGAACGCTCGGACCAGGTGCAGTCGCTCGCCCGGGCGCTCGCGATCCTCAACCGCCTGGCCGCGGCCGAGGAGGGCACGACGCTGACCGAGGTGGCCCAGCAGGTCGGCCTGTCGCCCTCCACCGCGCACCGCCTGCTGACGACGCTGGAAGGTGAGCGCTACGTCCACTTCGACCCGGAGCGGCGGCTGTGGTCCGTGGGCGTGCAGGCCTTCGTCGCCGGCAGCGGCTTCCTCAAGACCCGCAACCTGGTGGCCGCCGCCCGCCCGCACATGCGCGCCCTGATGGAAGACGGCGGCGAGACCGTGAACCTGGCCGTGGAGGATGAGGGGGAGGCGATCTATCTGGCGCAGGTCGAGTGCCGGCAGATGATGCGCGCCTTTGCACGCCCGGGCGGGCGGGTGCCGCTGCACTGCTCATCCGTCGGCAAGGCGCTGCTGTCGGCCATGACGGACGCGGACCTGGCCCGGGTGCTGCACCGGCACGGCCTGGCGCGCGTCACCATCAAGACGATCACCACCACCCCGGCGCTGCGGCAGGACCTTGCCGCCGCCCGCGCCCGCGGCTACGCCGTGGATGACGAGGAGCACGCCATCGGCCTGCGCTGCATCGCCGCCGTGGTGTTCAACGAGTCCGCCGCTCCCGTCGCCGCGATGTCGCTGTCCGGCCCGATGGCGCGCATCCCCGACGAGCGCATTCCCGTGCTGGGCGAGCTGGTGCGCCGCATGGCCGACGCCGCGACGGCGGGGCTGGGCGGGGTGCTGCCGGACTGGCGGATGCAAGGCACGTAGCCGCCCAAAGCCTACGATGCCGGCTGTGCCAGGCCTCAGCCGCCCTTATCGCGGTCGCCCAACTGTCCCCGCAGGAATGACAGGAAGCGGGTGTCGCTGGCATGCGCGACGTTGATGCGGAGGGCGGGCGCCAGAGCCGATCGGTCCTGCCGGAACAGCCGCCCGGGCGCCAGGAAGATGCTCTGCGCCGCCGCCTCGCTGACGAGCTTCGCCTCGTCGATCCAGGGCGGCAGCTCGGTCCATAGATAGAAGCCGTCGTGGCGCGGCCGGGTCACGTTCAGGCCGAGGGCGGCGAGGTCGGCCGAGGCGCGCGCGGCCGCCACCGCCACCCGGCCGCGCAAACGCCTGAGGTGGCGCAGGTAGTGGCCGCCGGACATCAGGCGGAACACGAAGCGTTCGACGTGATCCGACGTCGCGACGCCGGTCAGGAGCTTCATGTTACCCAGGGAGGCCGCCGCCTGCGGGTTCGCCGCGATGTATCCGACCCGGAGCGAGGCGGACAGGGTCTTGGAGAAGGTGCCGACGTAGATCACGCGCCGGAGCTGGTCGAGCGCCGCGAGGCGCGGGCTGGACGCGGGGAGCATGTCGGCGAAGGGGTCATCCTCCACGATCCGGAAGTCGTGCCGTTCCGCGAGGCCGAGCAGGCCGTGGGCGACCGGGAGCGACAGGGAGCCGCCGGTCGGGTTGTGGGCGAGGGACTGGGTGAAGAACAGCTTGGGCCGCGCCTCGGCGGCCTTGGCCACCAGGTCCTCGAGGTCGGGGCCGTCGGGCGTGCGCCGGATCCCGATCACCCGCGCCTTCGCCAGGCGCAACTTGGCAAACAGCGGGTAGTAGCCGGGATCGTCGACCAGCACGGTGTCGCCGGGCTCCAGCACGTCGCGCATGATCAGGTCCATGGCGTGGTTGGCCCCGTGGGTGAGGAGCACCTGGTCGGGCGTGCAGCCGATCGACCGCTCCGCCATCGCGAGGCAGATGCGCTCCCGCAGCGGCAGGTAGCCCCGGGAGCTGCCGTAGCCGTGCTCCACATCCATGCCGGAGTGCAGGCGCATGGACTGGAACTGCGCGCTGAGCTCTGAGCCCTCCATCCAGGAGGCCGGCGGGCGGCCATCCCCTGGCCGGACCTCGTAATGCTGGTCCAGCTGCTCGCGCAGCAGGGAGACCAGGTCGACCGCCTCCGCGACATGGGGCCGCAGGCGCCCGGGCGCGTGGCGCGCCGCGCCGCTGACGAAATAGCCGGACCCGGCCCGTGCCTCGAGCCTGGCGAGTGCGACGAGCTGGTCGTAGGCGCCCGCCATCGTGTTCTTCGACACGCCATGATCGGCCGCCGCCCGGCGGATGGACGGCATGCGGTGCCCGGGCTGCAGGCGCCCATCGGCGATCATGCCGCCGTAATGCGCCACGATCGCGCCGGTCCGGGTGGTGCGGCCTTCAGCCACCCGGTGTCCCCTCGAAAGTGCTGGCACAGTCCATCATGTGCGCGGTCCAACTGTCCCTTGAGGCCGCCGGGTTTACTGGCACACTCCCGGTTCATCAAGCCCGGAACGGGCACTTCGAGGAACCGGCCGAGCGCAGGCAGCCCTGGGTTGCTCCCACGCGCAGTTTCCCCCCGGCCGCGGAAAAGGAACAACCATGTCCGACCAGGCGGCAACGTCGCGCATCAGCGGCTTCCACAAGATGACCCCGGCCGAGCGCCTCGCCGCCGTCGAAGGGTTCGGCAATCTCGATACGGCCACCGTCGCGCAGCTTGCCCGGCCCGGCAATCTCGACCTGCACACGGCCGACCACATGATCGAGAACATGGTCACCACCCTGTCGATCCCCGTGGGCATCGCCACCAACGTCCGGGTCAACGGGCGCGACGTCCTCGTGCCCATGGCGACCGAGGAATCGTCGGTGGTCGCCGCCGTCTGCAACTCGGCCCGGCAATGCTACGAGGCGGGCGGCTTCACCGGCTCCGTCTCCGGGACGGAGATGATCGCCCAGATCCAGCTGGTGGGGGTCACGGACCCGCAGGCGGCACGCATCCGCATCCTCGAACGCAAGTCGGAGATCGGCGCCACATGCAACGGCTGCGATCCGCTGCTGGTGAAGCTGGGCGGCGGGTTCCGGGACCTCGAGGTGCGCGTGATCGAGGCCGAGGGCGGCCCGATGGTGATCACCCACATCATCGTCGACACGCGCGACGCGATGGGGGCGAACGCGGTCAACACCATGGCCGAACGGCTGGCGCCGGACATCGAGGCCTGGACCGGCGGCAAGGTCTATCTGCGGATCCTGTCGAACCTGGCGGACCGGCGGCTCGCCCGTGCCCGCGCCACCTGGCCGGCCGAGGCGATCGGCGGGGCGGCCGTGCGTGACGGCATGATCGCCGCCTACCGCTTCGCGGCAGCGGACCCCTACCGCGCCGCGACACACAACAAGGGCATCATGAACGGCATCTCCGCCGTGGTGCTGGCGACCGGGAACGACACGCGCGCGGTGGAGGCGGGCGCCCACGCCTATGCCGCCCGGGGCACTCGCTACACGAGCCTGACGACGTGGGAGGTCACGGCCGAGGGTGCGCTGGCGGGCACCATCGAGGTGCCGATGCCGGTCGGCCTGGTCGGCGGCGCCACCAAGATCCACCCGACCGCACAGGCCTGCCTGAAGATCCTGAACGTGGGCACCGCGGCAGAGCTTGCCTGCATCATCGCAGCCGTCGGGCTGGCGCAGAACTTCGGGGCGATGAAGGCGCTGGCGACGGTCGGCATCCAGCAGGGCCACATGGCGCTGCACGCGAACAACGTCGCCATCGCGGCGGGCGCCATCGGCCCGGAGGTCGGGCAGCTCGCCGCGATCCTGGTGCAGCAGCGGCAGGTCCGCCAGGACGTCGCGGCGACGGAGCTTGCCAGGCTTCGCGGCCAGGCTTGACCGCAGATTCAGAAGAACAGGAAGGAACCTCCATGTCCATCTCCCGCCGCAGCCTGCTCGGCGCCGTATCCGCCTCGGCGGTCCTTCCGGCCGCACGCGCAAGGGCGCAGCAGGCCACGCTCAAGATCGGGGTCCTGACCGACCTGTCCGGCCCGTACCAGGACACGACCGGGCGCACCAGCGTGGTGTGTGCCCAGCAGGCCGTGCAGGATTTCGCAGGCAGCCGCGGCCTCGCGGTCGAGATCATCTCCGCCGACCACCAGAACAAGGCGGATGTCGGCACCGGCATCGCCAGGCAGTGGTTCGACCGCGACGGCGTCGACATGATCCTCGACGTGCCGAACTCCTCCGTCGCACTCGCGGTAAGCGGGATCGCGCGGGAGAAGAACAAGGTGTTCATCGCCTCCGGAGCGGCGACGACGTCCCTGACCGGGGACCAGTGCTCGCCGAACACGGTGCAGTGGACCTACGACACCTACATGCTGGCCCACTCCACCGGGGGCGCCCTGGTGAAGGCCGGGGGTGCGGACTGGTACTTCATCGGGGCCGACTACACCTTCGGCCACACCTTGGCGCAGGACACCGCGGCGGTCGTGACCGGAGCGGGCGGCAAGGTGAGCGGGAGTGCGTTCTATCCCTCGCCGGGCACCACCGACTTCTCCTCGCTGCTGCTGCAGGCGCAGGCCAGCGGTGCGAAGGTCCTGGGGCTGGCCAACTCCGGCACCGAGACGATCAACTGCATCAAGCAGGCGCATGAGTTCGGCCTGACGCCGTCCATACGCCTGGCGGCACTGCTGATGTACGTGACGGACGTGCACGCGCTGGGGCTGGACATGGCGGCCGGGCTGTCGCTGACCGAGACCTTCTACTGGGACCTGAACGACCGCACCCGTGGCTTCGCGCAGCGCGTGCTGCCGAAGACGCCGTCCAACATGCCGAACATGGTGCATGCCGGGTGCTACTCCGGGGCGCTGCACTACATGAAGGCCGCGGCGGACATGGGCGTCGCGCAGGCGAAGGCGAGCGGGGCGGCGGCCGTCGCCCGGATGAAGGCGATGCCGACGGATGATGACTGCTTTGGTGCCGGCAGCATCCGGTCGGATGGGCGGAAGATCCACCCGGCCTACCTGTTCGAGGCCAAGAAGGCGTCGGAGAGCAAGGGACCGTGGGACTTGATGCGCCTCGTGGCCACCACGCCGGCGGACCAGGCGTTTCGCCCGCTCGGCGCCGGCGGATGCACCCTGGGGAAGGGCTGAGCCGGTCTGGGCAGCGGGCCGTTGATCCCCGGCACCGTCCGGATCGTCGAGGTCGGGCCCCGGGACGGCTTGCAGAACGAGACCCGGACGGCCTCCATCGATGCACGCGTCAGCTTCATCGAGGCCCTGGCGGCAGCCGGGCTGCAAACGATCGAGGCCGGGAGTTTCGTCTCGCCGAAATGGGTGCCGCAGATGGCTGGAACCGCCGAGGTGTTGCGGCGGCTCGGGGCAAGGCCCGGCGTCTCCTATCCGGTGCTGGTCCCGAACATGATCGGCCTTAAGGCGGCCCGGGCTGCCGGCGCCGCGGAGATCGCGGTGTTCGGCGCCGCCTCCGAAAGCTTCTCGCGCCGCAACATCAACTGCTCGGTCGCGGAGAGCCTGGACCGGTTCCGCCCCGTGTGCGAGGCCGCGCTCGCCGCGGGCATCCGGGTGCGGGGCTATGTCTCATGCGTGCTCGGCTGCCCCTATGAAGGTGAGATCGCGCCGGCAGCCGTGGCGACGGTCGCGGCCGCGATGGCCGGGCTCGGCTGCTACGAGGTCTCGCTGGGCGACACCATCGGCACCGGCACCCCGTTCAAGGCACGCGCCATGCTGGAAACGGTGGCCCGGCACGTTCCCATCGATGCGCTGGCGATCCACTTCCACGACACCTACGGCCAGGCCTTGCCGAACATCCTGGCGTGCCTCGAAACCGGCGTCTCCGTCATCGACAGTTCGGCGGCCGGGCTCGGGGGCTGTCCCTATGCGGGGGGTGCCAGCGGGAATGTCGCGACCGAGGATCTGATCTACATGCTGGACGGCATGGGCGTGCAGACCGGGGTCGATCTGCAGAAAGTCGTCGCGGCCGGGCGGTCGATGTGCGAGGCGCTGGGTCGGGAGCCCGCCTCGAAGCTGGGTTCGTTGACTGGTCGCGGCCGGTAGGCCGGGTCGCGCGGTGATCGACGCCGGGGATCATGTCGATCACCTGGAACTCGGAAGCGCCACGGCCCGGCAGGACCGCCCGCGGTGCCGCGGCCTCGGCACCGTCCAGACTGCCCGCACCCGGTCGCCGGCGCGACCCGGCGTCACCCCTCCGCCGCTTCCCCCGCGGCCTGGGCCGCCGCCAGCAGCCGCGCCCCGAACGCCTCCACCGTCATGCCGCGCGGTCTCGGCCCAGCGATGAGGACAGCCCGGCGGCCGCGCAGCACGCGGACGTTGCCGCGGCTGCGATCCGTGACCGGCAACGCGGCCTCCGGACGGAGAAAGAAGGTGGTGCGCACCGCTTCGGCATCGTTGACCAGGATGCGCTCCACCGCCGACCAGGGTAGGAAGGGGTCGGCGAGCCCGGGACAGCGGACGCCGCAGGACGTAATCACCAGGAACGGCAAGCCGCGCCGGGCGAAGCGGGGACGCAGCTGCGCGAGCAGACCGCCCCCCAGCAGCGCCATGAACACCGCGAGCGCCCAGGCGACCCAGTAGAACTCCCACGCGACGACCAGCACCACGATCCCGCCCAGCCCAAGCAGCAGGAGCAGCCCGCCAAGCCACGCCAGGCGTGCCAGCGATCCCATGTCGTCGAACACCGCCAGCTCATCCGTCACGGGCTGTCCCTTCCTGTCGATGTCGCGCGACGGACCGCTCATCGCCCTCGTTGGCCGAACCTGCGGAAGGACCCGTCAGCAGCCGAGGACCCCGCGCAGTTTTTCGGCCAGATCTGCCGTGTGGAGCGGTTCGAGCACGGTGACGCCAGCCTCGTCCAGACCACAGGCTCGTGTTGCCAGAACCGGGATGCCAGTGGCCAGCGCCGCAAGCAGACGCCGGGGCTGCTCCTCCATCAACGCAGGTTGCACGACGGCATCGACGCCGGCGAGCCAGGCGGACGATGCCCGTGACGGATCGGGCCGGATGACCTTCACGCCGGCCCAGAAGTCAGGACCTTCCAACTCGGCGCCGAGCGGCACGACCTCGAGATCCAGCAGCCTGGCCACGTCCCGCACCTCGAAGGCGCCCTTGCGGGCCAGGGTCGGCCCCGGAAAGGCGATGCGCCGGGGATGCGCTCCGCCGGGCCTTGCTGCAGAGGTCTGGGCCGGGCGGTGCCACTCCAGCCGAAGGCTACGGCCCGGGAACAAGGAGGCTATCTCCGCATGCGGCGTGACGAGCTGCTCGGCCGCGGCCAGCGCCTCTGCCTCCCAGCGCACCAGACCGGGGTCGGTCCGGTAGTCGGCCAGCGTTGCGCGGTCCGGGTGCGCGGCAAATGCGGCGTTCAGCCGCTCCTGGATGGTCTCCAGCGGCGGCCGGGTCATCAGGACCGAGAAGCGGCGCCCGCCGAGGTGGCCCGCGCGCCACAGGTGCGGCAGGAAGGACTGGGCCACCACCAGGTCCGTCGCGTCGGGCGGAAGCTGATCGGCAAGGCGATGTGCGATGGCAGCCGCGCCGGCCAGGGCGGCCCGCCTGGTGGCAGCGCCCGGTGCCGCCCGGCGAACGCCGAGGCTGCGGCGCAGCGCCGGCCATCGCGCACCCGCCAGCCCGGATGCGCCCTGGCGGAGCGCATCCGGCAGGCGGCCGGGACGCGGGCACCCGATCCAAACGTCCTGGATGGCGGCGGTCTTGAGATGCTCGATGAACTCCGGCCACATCTCGTCGAGCAGGAACGCCCGCCGCCCGCTGAGCACCGGTGCCGTCTCGTGCCTGAAGCAGTCCGTCTGGGCACAGCTCGCGCAGCTCCTGGCCGCCGTGAGCGTTGGCGGTGTCCCGAGCGCGATCGCCGGCTCTGCCGCATGTGATGCGGGGCCGTGAAGACGCACGACCAGCTCGTCCCGGTTCAGCAGGACACGCAGCTGGACGGTTCGGGCCGGCCTGAACCGCAGGTCCACATAGTTCCAGGCGACGGTCGCGTCCCGCCCTGCCGATGCCGGGCCCACCCGCCGGGAATGGGCATGGCGCTCCACCACGGTGCAGCCCGCCTGCAGCGCGACGTCGTAGAGCGCGTTCGACAGTTGGCACAACCCGCCGCCGACCGCGGGCACCATGCAGCCGCCCTGCAGCATCCGACCGTCCGCGAAGCCGCGCGCGCGGCTGGCCCGCCCAAGCTGCCGCCAGAACGAGAACGTGGCGCCAGCGGGGATGACCAGGCCGTCGAAGGCGCGGGCCGCCCGGCGAAGGTTCTGCACCTTGCCCAGTTGATGCCGGCGTTCGGCGGGCGTCGGGTCGGACCAGAGCGGTGTCCGCGACTCCCCGGCGACGGCGGCCTCGTTGCCGCTACCGTCCTGCTTCAACCGGGGTGGACCGCGTCCGAAGTCCCGCAGGCCACGCCGCAGGCGCAGCACCGCGACCTTGACGGCGAAGACGGCCGCGGCACGGCGGCTGGGAAGCGTCGTCGCGGGCGGGGCGGGTCGTTCCCGCATCCCTGATCCTGATCGCGTGCCCGGTGCTGCGGGGTCCGCTTGCGTCATCGCGGCCATCCGCCCGGGCATCCACGCGGGTCGATGGCAGCCAGCGCGCGCGACACCTGCGGCATTGCCCGCTGCACCGGGTCTGCGGGCGGATCGCCTCCCGGGATCATGGGGCAGGCGCGTGCCGTGAGCAGCCCGGGCACGGGTGCGAGGCCGATGCCGGGACTGCTGGTGAGACCAGCCATGGTGATCAGTCCTGTTCCGTCGATGGATGATCCAGGCATGGTGCAGCACGCAGCGGGCGGATGCCAGGTCGTCGAGTATGCTGCGCCTGGACACCATCAAAGCCGGGAGCGGATGTTGAGAAGCAGGCTTACCCTTGAGGTCGCCGCCTGCGCGCCGCTCCTGCCGGTCACCCGGACGGGCCCCTATGCCCGGGCCGCGGTTGGACATGGAGGCGTCCGGTCAAGTCACATGTCCCGGTCGCGGGTGACGTGCCAGGCGAAGCAGGTGGCGAGGCGGGCCGGGATGCCAGGAACGTTCCGCCGCACCCAGCGTCGGATCTCCGGCCCCTCGTCCATTCTGGCGGCCCCACCCCAGCGGGCCAGGATACGCCCGCGCGGCGGATCACGGCGGTAGAACAGGAAAGCCTCGTCGGCACGAAAGGTGTTGACGTAGAGGATGTGCCAGCCCTTGTGGCGGTAGGATTGCAGAAGCTTCACTTGGGGCAGCTCCATCTCCGCCGCGACCGCGCGCTCCAGCGCCGGCCTCTCAGCCTCGGGCAGCCGCCGGTCCACTCCGGCACAGGGCGTTTCCGCGACGGCGACGCCTGGAACGAGCGTCAGCGCCAAAACCCCGGCGATGCGCCGACTGACTCGGAGCGAGAGAGGGCTGGTCATACGTTCCGCCGCGTCCGTGGTTGATCGGACGCCATCCTGGCGCCTCAGCGCCGCAGAATGAAGGGCAGATCTCGCCAGGCGCATGACCTTGTCCGCCGCCTTGCTCCGTGCCCCGCAAAAGGCCCGGCGTGCCGTCCGCCGCCAGGACGCGCTCAGCGGGGCGGCTCCGGCAGCACGGCGTGTATGTTCAGCCCGGCCCGGGGCGGCGGAAGGTCCATCGCGGGCTCGCGGCCGGCCAGGGTGTCCACCAGGGCCTGGACTGCCGGTTCGGACAGTTCCAGCCGGGCCGTCCTGCCGCAATCGGCCCCGTCCAGCAGCGCAGCTTCGGCGGCACGCACCGCCGGGTCCGGCTCCGGGATGTCCACCTCGTCCCGGGTTCGCGTGGTCCGATGCCCGTCCCAGTCGGCCCGCCACAGCCCCGGCCCGGCATGGTCCCGCAAGGTGAGCCGCCCGCCGTTGCGGCCCATCGCGGCCGGGTCGAGCAGGCAGGCCGTATCCGGCGGCTGCGCCTCAAGGCCCCTGGTGACCAGCACCGCGACGAGCGGGCGCCGGCCGGCACCGGGCGCCCATGCGGCCAGGCCGGGGCTGTCGGCGCGGAACCGCAGCACCTCGGCCGGCACGGGCGGCCAGGCGGGCGGGTCGTTCGCGTGCGCCCGCTCCTCCCGTTCGGAGCGGAGCTGGTGCACCAGCAGCACGGCCCGGGCGAGCAGCACGATCGGCAGCAGGATGGCCGCCCAGCGGCGGAACCGTGCCATGCCTTCCCTTCCCTCGTTAACGGGTGCGGAACAGCGTTGGCCAGTCGCCCGGCGCCGTGCCGCCGCACTGGTCCTGGTAGTACAGCGCCTTGAGCCGGAACGCGCCGCCGCTCCACACCCAGCTCTCGCTCGATCCGCAATCCGCCAGGCCCCGGCCCTTGGACGCCGTGGACAGGGTGCCGGTCTTCTCATCGAAATACGGGTCAACCATGTCGGGCCCGTCCGTCCTGTCACGAGGCACGCCGGGCAGCCGGAGTTTCAGCGGCCGGTCCGGGCCGCCGCCACGCGGCAGCACGGCCACCACGGACGAGCCCTGGTAGGCCGCCATGTAGCAGGGGCGGATCGCCAGGGCGTTGCCGGCATCGAGCGCGAACACGGCCGGCGGCTCGCGGATCTCGCAGGGGTCGAACGCCGGGGAGCGCAGCCGCCCGGCCCGGCGCACCAGCGCCGCGGTTTCCGGACCGGTCAGCCTGGGCGGCGCGATCCAGCGCGGGGCTTTCGGCACCGGGAGCGCGGGGGGCGTCGCCGCCGGCCCACGGGCCGCCACCAGGGCGGTCGGCGTGCCGGGCCGGCCCTGCACGGCATCCACCAGCAGCAGCGCCGCCGTGAACCCGTCCAGGGGGATCGTCCAGGCCGTGCCGTCCGCCGGGGGCGCCGGGCCGAGGGTGATGGCGTGCGCGTCGCGGGCGGCGGCGACGAAGGCATCGACGGCGGCCGGGTCGTCGGTGGACACGTCGTCTGCCGTTTTCGACCAGGCCGGGGCGGCAAGCGGCAGCGGCTTGCCATCCAGGCGCAGCGCGGCGGCGTCGAATGCGCCATCGGCGGACAGGATCAGCTTCGGCCGGGCATCGCCAGCCGGGCGAACCAGGTCGAGTTGAGCCCGGGTCACCTCGTCGAAACCCCGGGCGACGCAGGCGCGGATATTGTCGCAGGCCACCAGCCAGCGCCCGAACTGCCGGTAGATGGGGACCGGCGGCGGTGGCGGCGCCGCGGCCGGCAGGAGCAGGGCGGCGGCAAGGAGAAGGATGCGCTTCACGGCAGGATGGTCCTCGGTCACGATCGGCATCGTGCCCTGGACGGCCGGGTCGTGCCACCCCGGATACATGCACCTATGGTGCCCGGAACGACCTGGGACGCAGGTGCGAGATGGCGGACCGGATGCGGCCGGGGCATCCTGACCGGGCGCCCCGGCCGGCTACCTGGTTCGGCGCGTGCTGAGGCAGCGGATTGACCAAACCCGGCAGGGCCGGGCCGCGCAGGAGCAGGAGGCCACCGGCACCCAGTCCGATCGCGAGAAGGAGGGGCAAACCAAGTGCCGCCCGACGGAGCGGCACGACTTGTCGGGACCCGTGCCATGTCTGGTCCCGGGATGCGGTGACGTGAGCACGGGACGGTGATGGCCGGCAGACGTTTCGTGGCCGAAGGCCAAAACCTTGAAAAGAGAAAAGCGGATGCCCGACCATAGTCCCGCTCCGGGTCACGATAGGCATCCCGACGGAACTCTGATTTCTGAGTGTTCCGCTTCGTCAAACGGTCATCTGACCAGGTGATCCAGGTTGCCGGTGCCCAACGGAGCTGTGTGAGGATCACGCAAGAGGCCCTGCCTTCAGGGCCAGGGCTTTACCCCTGGAACGTCTGGCGCGTATGAACCTGATGGAATGACCCGCCGGCTTGCCCCGTTCCTGGCCGTGCTGATGCTGCTGCAGTGGGCGGCGGCGTTCGGGCATTGCCGCGTGTTGCAGGCGGCCGTCCCGGGCTTGGGGTCCGGCCTCCCTGGCTGGCAAATCTGTAGCGTCCACGACGGCGGTGCGCCTGTCCCTGACAGACCCGCGCTCCACGCCGACTTGGACTGCCCGGCGTGCCACCACGTCCCGTTCACGGAGCCTGTCCCGCCGGCGGACGTTGGCCCAAGCACCATCGCCTGGGTCCGCGCAGCCGTGCCACCGATTCGCCAGGCCCATGCCGCGCTGGGGCCGCGCGCCCCGCCGCCTCCGGCCCGCGGCCCGCCCGTCCTCGCCTGACGCCCAGCCCCGCGGCCCACCCGGGCCGTGCCCTGCCGTTCACGCGAGGTCCCATGTTCCACCGTTCCTTCTGGCCCGGCGCCCTGCCGGGCCTTGCCGCTGCCCTCCTGTCCACCACCGCCCTGGCGCAGACGCCCGCGCCCGAAACCCCGCCCATCACCCTGCCGGATGTGAACGTCACGGCCGCCCGGCCCGACGTGCAGGGCTACCAGGTCCGCCAGGACGGCGGATTGCAGGGCGGCGCCACCCGTACCGGCACGCCGCTGCAGGATGTTCCTCAAAGCGTCGTCGTGATCCCGCGCCAGGTCATCGAGGAGGAGGGGTTGCAGAACCGCGCCGACGTCCTGCGGAACGTGGCCGCCGTGCGCCCGAACGTCACGCTCAACCTGGACGGCACTGGCGCCTCCGACCGGGTGCGGGGTTTCCAACCCGAGTTCTACCGCGACGGCCTGATCTCCTTCTTCGATGCCGGCGACCGCGAAAGCCTGGTCGGCGTGGACCGCATCGAGGTGGTCAAGGGCCCGACCGGCAGCCTGTTCGGCGGCGGCCTCGGTGGCGGCCTGGGCGGGGTGATCAACACCGTGTCCGCCCTGCCCAACACCACGCCGTCCTACGAAGCCGGCATCCGCATCGGCTCCTATGCCACCGTCCGACCCTATGTTGACATCAACCAGCCGCTGACCGCCGACGGCCGCTGGTCGGCGCGGCTTTCGGCGGAGTACGACCAGAACCGCTCGACCGTGGACAACTTCTCCGCCCGGCGGAACACGGTCATTCCCGCGCTGAGCTACCAGGACGGCCGCACCAAGGTGACGCTGCAGTACCTGCACAGCGAGCGTCGGGCACTGGACTTCTCCGGCCTGCCCGCCTTTGGCACGGTCTCGGGCAACTTCCGCGTGCCCTACCAGACCAACGTGACCGGACCCGACACGCCGAAGACCGTATCGACCCGGGATGCCGTGACCCTGCTGGCAGAACACAAGCTGAACGACGTGTTTACCCTGCGGTTGGCGACCCGCTACGCCGTCACCAACATCACGCAGCCTGCAACGGCGATATTCGGATCCACCACGCCGCTGCCTGGCACCATAGCCACCTTCCCCCGCTACAACATCTACGCTCACGCCGACCTTAACGACTTCTCCATATTGCCCAGCATTGAGGCCCGGTTCTCGACCGGCCCGGTGCGCCACACCGTGCTGGCAGGAATGGAAGCAAGCAGGGTCAGCGATCTGGAGGGCATTCCTTTCGCCCCGACGACGCCGATCAACCTGCTGGCGCCCACCTATGGTGTGTACGTCCAGCCTCCTGGGGGGCCAAACATTGCCTACAGGAACCACTACAGCGCGGTTTCGGGCTTCCTGCAGGATCAGGCCGACTGGGAGCGGCTGCACTTTCTGCTCGCGCTGCGCGGCACCGGCCTGGATATCAAGGACCGAAACATCCGCTCCGCCAGGACCTTCGAAACCCGGGACACCCGCGTCGATCCGCGTGTCGGCCTCGCTGTGGACGTGCTGCCCGGCGTCACCGTATTCGCCGGCTATGGCAGTGGCGTGCGCGGGAACCAGGGCGTCGCGCCCATCGTGACAACCCAGGCGCTGCGGCCGGAGACCGGGAACCAGGTGGAGGCCGGCATCAAGCTCGACCTCGGATGGGGCCTGTCGGGGCAGCTCGCGGTCTTCGACATCCATCGTCAGAACGTCGCCGTCGCCGATCCGAGCATTCCCTTCAACACCATCCAGACCGGCGAGCAGCGCAGCCGCGGCTTCGACACCAACCTTGTGTGGCAGCCGACGCCGCGCGTGTCCGTGCTCCTCGCCTACGCCTACCTGGACCCCCAGGTCACCAAGGACACCACATATGCCGTGGGCACTCGGCTACCCTTCGCGCCGTCCCATTCCGGACGGCTGTTCGCGGCCTATCGCGCGCCCGTGCCGGGCGTGGGAGACGTGGTGTTCGGGGCTGGTGCCTATGCCACGACGAGCCAGGCCATAAGTCTCGCCTTCCCGGACCGCACGCCGGGCTACGCCACGTTTGACACCTCCATCACCTGGCAGCACGGGCCGCTCCGCTTGAACCTTCAAGTGCAGAACCTGGCCGACAAGAAGGCCTACGTGCCGTTCGCCTATCTGGGCAACTCCGTCGCGCCGATCGAGCGCCGCTCCGCCTTCCTCACCGCTTCCGTCCGTTTCTGAGGAGATCGCCATGACCGACATGGACCGCCGCACAGCAACCCTGCTCGGCTTGCTCGCCCCGCTCGCTGCTGGCTCCGCCAGGGCCCAGACATCGGCACCGCAGCCTGCAACGGCCGACATGGGCCAGAAGATAAAGGATGCAGGCTGGGATCCGAAGGTACACTGGGTCGGCGACGAGCAGATCGCGATGCTGATGTATCCGGGGATGACCGTCCTGGACCTGATCGGCCCGCAAAGCATGTTCGCCGCGATGATGGGAGCGAAGATCCATCTCGTCGCCAAGTCACTCGAGCCGGTGACCAGCGACGCCGGCGTGACGATCACGCCCAACGCAACCTTTGAGACCTGCCCGCGCGACCTGACCGTGCTGTTCGCGCCGGGTGGCACGGATGGCACCATCAGGGCTATGACCGATCCCGAGACGCTGGCCTTCATGGCTGATCGGGGAAGCCGGGCGAAGTACATCACCAGCGTCTGCTCGGGCTCGCTGATCCTCGGGGCGGCGGGGCTGTTGAAGGGCTGCAAGGCGACGTCCCACTGGTCGGTGCGTCATGTGCTGGCCGGGTTCGGTGCGATCCCGACGGACGCGCGCGTGGTGCGCGACCGCAACCGCATCACGGGCGCGGGCGTGACGGCCGGGTTGGATTTCGGTCTCACCATGGTCGCGGAACTGCGTGATCGGACCTATGCCGAGTGCTGCCAGCTCATGAGCGAATACGACCCCGACCCGCCGTTCAACGCCGGTTCGATGAAGACCGCCCCCGAAGAGGTGAAAGCCCCCATGATCAAGCTCGTTTCCGGTTTCGTGAGGAAGGCGGAAGCGTTGGCGAACATGAGCCCGGCGTCGCCGTAGCGTCGGGGGAGCAAGGGAATGGACCGGGCCCGGGCGCCCGGCCCGCCTGCGTTGCACCCGGCAGCCTGGTTGCTGTCCCTGGCCGCGCACGCAGCCGCCGCGGCGCTGCTGCTGGGAACGGCCACGCAACTCCGTCCAGAGCAGGAGCGCCGTCCGGAGGCGGTCGAGGTCGTGTTTGCCGTTGCCCCGCCTGAGCCTGAGCCTGAGGAGGCGGATGCTGCGCCATCGGCCGCGCCACCCCCTTCGCTGACGAACGAGCCTGAACCGGCGCCGCCGGTCCCCACGCCCGGGCCGGACGCGCAGACGCCTCCGGCCCCGCCTTCGGCCCCGCCGCCAGCCGGCCAGCCCCCGGCGGAAACCGCGGCCTTGCCGGCACCGCCGCAACCCGACGCCGCGCCGCTATCCGCTGCCGTGCCTCCACCCGCCGCGCCGCCCAGTAGTCCGCCACGCCGTCCGACGCCCCGGCCCCAGCCGCCCAAGCCGGCCCAGCGCCGGGCGCCGCCGCCCGAACCAGCCATGGCGGCCAGGGACGAGGGCACGCCAGTCCGGCCGGCTCCGGCTTCGGCTCCGCCTGGCGCGCCGGCACCCTCCGCCCCCCTGGCACCTCTCGCCGCCGGGCCGCCCGTCATTGACCCAGCCTGGCGCGGCGCACTGGGCGCCTGGATGCAGGCGCACCGGCGCTACCCGGACGCCGCGCGGCAACGCGGGGAGGAAGGCACGGTCGGGGTCGCCTTCACGGTGTCGCGGGACGGCACCGTGCTCGCGGTGCAGGTCGTGCGCCCGTCCGGCTCGGCGCTGCTGGACCAGGCCGTGCATGACATGCTGGCCGGCCAGAAGGTCCCCGCCTTCCCGGCAGGAATGGCACAGGCGCAGGCACAGGTCGCGGTCAATGTCCGCTACTCGCTGGACCGCTGATGCGGCGTGGCCAGGAGCCTTCCCGGCATTGGTTTTGTTGTTCATGAGCGACCGTGGGGCTTGGCAGCGGCCTGGCCCCGCGTTTCCGTCCAGTACGCGCCCCCGCAAGCAACACGATGGTCTCCGTCAATGTTCAGCCGCACACCTACGCCCGGCCAGAAACATTTCTGTTGCGGTAGTGCAGCACGCTGCGTCACCTGACTGTGTCCCAGGGCGAGTCCGGCAATTACCCGGCGTTCTCAGGCTCAGTGAAAACGACGGCTTACAGGGTAACGCTGGTGTCCTCCCCCGCCGCGGACACCAGCCCCTGCCTGGCACATTGCTGATCCACCGCCGACGCGGTCGCAAACTTGTGCGGCCCCCGTCCGGAACGAACCGCGCGGCACGGCGTAGGCACCAGCTGCTGCAACACTATCGCGACATCGCTCGGTGTCTGGAGAACGAGCCATGTGCGTGTTGGTCGTCGAGGATGAACTGCTGATCCGGATGGGCATCGCCATCCTGCTGGAAGATGCCGGCCACGACGTGCTGAGCGCCCATGACGGCGCCGACGCGATCGATCTCGCCACCCGCAACCCCGGTCGCCTCACCGCCGTCGTCACCGACCACCACATGCCCGGCAGGACGTCGTCACCCACATCCGCCAAAGCTACCCCTCCATCCCCGTCTTCATCGCCACCGCCCTTACCTCCGTCGTCCCCGAGGCATGGCGCGCAATCCACGATGTGAGGCTCGTCGCCAAGCCTTATGATCCGGAGAGACTGGTCACCGACGTCGGCGCCGCCATCCGCCACCGGGCCACGTTGGCCTGCACCGCCGCGCCGGGTTGATCCCGCGCCAGGCCGGGCCTAGCGTCCTCGAAACACGTTGAGGGAAGACGGCACCATGCCGAACAAGCTGAAAGCAATCTGGGACGCAGGCAGGCCGGTGCTCAACGGATGGCTCGCCATCCCCGACGGCTTCTCCGCCGAGGTCATGGCCCAGGCCGGGTTCGACAGCGTCACGGTCGACCTCCAGCACGGCGTGCAGGACTACCTCTCCATGGTCCGCTGCTTCCAGGGCATGCAGGGCCAGCCCGTCGCCCCCATGGTGCGCGTCCCGTGGAACGAGCCCGGCATCATCGGCAAGGTGCTGGACGCCGGCGCCACCGGCCTCATCTGCCCCATGGTCAACACCCGCGCCGAGGCCGAGGCCCTGGTCAGCTCCATGCGCTACCCGCCGCAGGGCGCGCGCAGCAACGGCCCCATCCGCGCCGGCATCTACGGCGCCGCCAGCGGCTACCAGAAGACCGCCAACGACGACATCCTCTGCATGCCCATGATCGAGACCCAGGAGGCCATCGACAACCTCGACGCCATCCTCGACGTCCCGGGCATCGACTGCGTCTATATCGGCCCCTCCGACCTCGCCTTCAGCCGCGGCGGCGAGCCGGTGCTGGACCAGGAGACCAGGCTGGCGCTGGACACCTACGAATCGCTGCTGAAGAAGGTCGCGGCCAGGGGCGTGCGCGCCGGCATCCACTGCGGCAAGCCCGACTACGCCATCCGCATGATCAGGATGGGCTTCAACCTGGTCACCATCGCCAATGACAGCGCCCTCATCCTCACCGGCGCCCAGGCTGCCATCAAAACTGTCCGCAGCGGTCTCTAGCATCATGGTCAGCACCATCCGGCTGCATCCCGAAGACGGCGTGCTGATCGCCCGCTCCACCCTGCTGGAGAACACCGAGGTCGCACCGGGCGTCGTCACCCGCCAGCGCATCCCGGCCGGACACAAGGTCGCCATCCGCGCCCTGCTGCCCGGCGACCAGATCCGCCGCTACGGCCAGATCATCGGCTTCGCCACCCAGCCCATCGGACCCGGCGAGCACGTCCACGTCCACAACTGCGGCATGGGCGACTTCGACAAGGACTACGCCTACTCCGTCGATGCCCGCCCCACCGCCATGGCCAACGCCCGCCGCACCTTCGACGGCTTCCGCCGCCCGGACGGCCGCTACGCCACCCGCAACTACATCGGTATCCTCACCAGCGTGAACTGCAGCGCCCACACGGCGCAGCTCGTCGCCGACGTGTTCAAGCGCAACCCCTTCACCGGGCACGACCCGCTGGCCGAGTACCCGAACGTCGACGGCGTCGTCGCCCTCACCCACAAGACCGGCTGCGGCATGACCGACGGCGAGCCCCTGCGCCTGCTTCGCCGCACCCTGGCCGGCTATGCGCGGCACGTGAACTTCAGCCACATCATCGTCATCGGCCTGGGATGCGAAGTGAACCAGATCGGCGGCCTGATGGAAGAACAGCGCCTCTCCGGCCGCATCCGCAACATGGACATCCAGACCATGGGCGGCACCCGCAAGACCGTGGAGGCCGGCATCGCCTTCGTGCGCGAGGTGCTGGCCGAGGCCAACCAGGTCCACCGCGAACCCGCCCCCCTCAGCGAACTCACCGTCGCCCTGCAATGCGGCGGCAGCGACGGCTACTCCGGCGTCTCCGCAAACCCCGCCCTTGGTGCCGCCAGCGACCTGGTCGTCCGCCACGGCGGCGCCGTCATCCTCTCCGAAACGCCCGAGACCTACGGCGCCGAACACCTGCTGACCCGGCGCGCCATCAACCAGGAAGTCGGCGAGAAGCTCGTCGGCCTGATGCGCTGGTGGGACGAATACTGCGCCCGCGAAGGGGCCGAGATGAACGCCAACCCAAGCCCCGGCAACAAGGCCGGCGGCCTCACCACCATCCTGGAAAAATCCCTCGGCGCCATGGCCAAGGCCGGCAGCACCAACCTGGTGGACGTGGTGCGCTACGCCGAACCCGTGACCGCCCGCGGCTTCGTGTTCATGGACACGCCGGGCTACGACCCGGTGGCCGCCACCGGACAGGTCGCGGGCGGCGCGAACCTGGTGTGCTTCACCACCGGCCGCGGCAGCGTGTTCGGCTGCAAGCCCTCCCCCTCCCTCAAGCTCGCGACGAACACCCCGATGTTCGAGCGCATGGAGGACGACATGGACATCAACTGCGGCACCATCCTGGACGGCACCGAAACCGTGGAGGCCTGCGGCCAGCGCATCTTCGAGCAGATCATCCAGGTCGCCAGCGGCAAGCGCACCAAAAGCGAGATGTTCGACGCCGGCGGCGCGGAGTTCGCCCCCTGGATGATCGGCGCCACGATGTAGGGCGGCCCGGCCCGCATCAGGGCCGGCCGCACCCACCCGCTACTGCGACAGCCGCACCACCAGCAGCGTCAGCAACATCGCCGCGACCACGGCCCCGATGAACAATCCCGGCAGGAAGCCGATCCAGGGTGACGGCCGTTGAGAAGCCCTAGCAGCCGGCATCGTTCAACCACATCCGCAGCACACTGAACCCCGCCATCCCGCCTCATCCCTTCTGGAGCTCACGGTCCGATCGCAATCCACGTGATCGGCCGTCAAATAAGGTTAACAATTATCAGGATATGGTACCGCCCACCATGGGCTTCCCGTCCCACACGAAAGATTAACCGTTGCACGAGCGACGTGCTCAGGAGCGGTCACCCCTTGCGGACAGAGCAGCCCGCCAACATGCCCGGCATCATCCCCGGCCAACCCACCCCTTGACCGCAGCCGCCCCGGTCGGCACCACCATCCCCGCCATGCGCGTGCTCGTCACCATCCCGCATTTCTGCCGCAGAACCCCGGAGCCCCAGGCGCCCGGGCATTACGGCTCCGAATCCGGCGACACTTTGGCCCGGCGCAACCAGGTCGAGCGTTGCCTCACCGCCCTCCACCAAACCTTCGGCCCCCGCCAGGCCCTGGTCAGCGAACGCCCCGGCGCCGCGGCCAACGACGCCATCGCCGCCATCATCGAGATCGCCCTGGTCACCACCGGCGACCAGCACCTGGTGGCCGAACTGCCGCCCAGCCTCTTCACCCACGTCCCGACCAACGCGGACCCCCGCTGCCTCGGCTTCGTCTGCCACGAGCTGATGCGTGAGAACGCCGAGCGCTTCGACGACTTCGTTTACCTCGAGGACGACCTCGAGATCACCGACCCGCTGTTCCTCGACAAGCTGCGCTGGTTCAACGCCACCTTCGGCAACTCCACCCTGCTGCAGCCCAACCGGTTCGAGCTGGCCAGCGACCTCCAGGTGATGAAGATGTACGTGGACGGCAACACCACCCACCCCGAAATCCCCGCCCTGCACCAGGACATCACCCTGCGCACCCGCCTCCGCGCCGAGGCCTTCGGCCGCTCCTACCTGTTCAAGCGCGTCAGCAACGTCCACAGCGGCTGCTTCTTCCTCAACGCCGCACAGCTGGCCCGCATGGCCGCCTCCCCCAGGTTCGGCAAGCCCAACGCGGACTTCTTCGGCCCCCTGGAGAGCGCCGCCACCCTGCTGCTGATGCGCGCCTTCGACGTCTATAAGCCCGCCCGCGAGAACGCCGGCTTCCTCGAACTCCGCCATCTCGGCCGCCGCTTCCTCATGCCGAACCCCCCGAAGCCCGGGGCGGCGCCCGAAACCATGCCCCAGTGACCGAAGCGGTGCCGGAGGACGGCCTGCCGCCCCATGCCAGGCGCCTCGCCGTCCTCACCATCATCCTCGCCGTCGGCATGGCCTCGCTCGACACCAGCATCGCCAACACCGCCCTGCCCACCATCGCCCGGGACCTGAACACCGCGCCCGCCGCCTCCATCTGGATCGTCAACGCCTACCAGCTCGCCGTCGTCGCCGCCCTGCTGCCGCTGGGCGCGCTGGGGGAGATCGCGGGGTTCCGCCGGGTCTATCTGGCGGGGCTGGTGGTGTTCACCGTCGCCTCCGCCCTGTGCGCGCTGTCCTGGTCGCTGCCCACCCTCACGGCCGCGCGCATCCTGCAGGGCCTGGGTGCCGCCGGCATCATGAGCGTCAACACCGCCCTCATCCGCTTCATCTACCCGGCCCGGCAGCTCGGCCGCGGCGTCGGCTTCAACGCCCTCGTCGTCGCCACCTCCACCGCCCTCGGCCCCAGCGTCGCCGCCCTCATGCTCTCCATCGCCGCCTGGCCGCTGCTGTTCGCCATCAACGTGCCCATCGGCATCGCCGCCCTCGTGCTGGGCCTGAAGGTGCTGCCGGAAACCCCCCGCGCCGCCCGAAGGTTCGACATCGCCGGCGCCATCCTCAACGCCGTCACCTTCGCCGCCCTCATCCTCTCCATCGGCGAAGCCTCCCACCGCGCCACGCTCTGGGAAACCGGCGCCACCCTGGCGGTCATGCTCATCGCCGGCACCCTCCTGGTGCGCCGCCAGTTCGGCCAGCCCGCCCCCATGCTGCCGCTGGACCTGTACCGCCGCCCGCTCTTCGCGCTCTCCTCCCTCACCTCCATGCTGTCCTTCACGGCACAGGGCCTGTCCTTCGTCTCGCTCCCCTTCCTGTTCCAGGTCGGCATGGGCCGCAGCGCCGTCGAGACCGGGCTGCTGCTCACCCCCTGGCCCGTCGCCACCGGCATCATGGCCCCGATCGCCGGCCCGCTGTCCGACCGCTATCCCCCCGCCATCCTGGGCGGCGTCGGCCTCGCCATCCTCGCCGCCGGCCTCACGCTGATGGCCACCCTGCCGCCGGACGCCACCCAGCTCGGCATCGCGCTCCGGATGCTGCTCTGCGGCGCCGGCTTCGGCTTCTTCCAGTCCCCCAACCTGAAGGCGCTGATGTCCGCCGCCCCGGCCCATCGCAGCGGCGGCGCCAGCGGCACCATCGCCACCTCCCGCCTGGTCGGGCAGGCCGTCGGCGCCGCCCTGGTGGCCCTCTGCTTCGGCCTGGTCGGCACCCACGGCCCGGTCCTCTCCCTCACCCTGGCCGCCGCCTTCGCCGCCTTCGCCAGCCTCATCAGCTTCGCCCGCCTGCTGACCCGCTGACGCCGGGCCAGGAACCACACAGGCCACCCACTGCGCGCAGCGCAACAGAACTCACCCCACTCCGGCCAGTACGGCCTTCGTCTCTCCAGACAGGAACAACCACGAAGACACGAAAAGCACGAAGAACAACCTATCCAAGACATACATCTGGAAATCAAAACCCGCGCGGAGCGCAAGCAAACCTAATCAATCCTCCACTCGTCTCCGTGTCCCCTGCGTCTCCGTGGTGAAAACCACCAGAACCCCCCCACAACCCAAACCTCGTGCTCCTCGTGGTAGACAACCAGCCCCAGCCCCAGAGAACTCGAAAGCAGCAACCTCAAGCCAGATGCGGCAAATCCAGATAGGCCTGGCTCTGCATCTCCTCCAGCCGGGACGCCGTCCGCTGGAACGCCCGCGCCCCCTCCCCCCGCTGATACAGATCATCCGGCGCCGCCGCAGCACTCGCGATCAGCTTCACCCGGTGGTCGTAAAGCGCATCCACCAGAGTGACGAACCGCCGCGCCCGGTCATAGTTGTCCGGGCTCAGCCGCGGCACCCCATCCAGCACCAGCGCATGATAATGCGTCGCCAGCGCCAGGTAATCCCCGGCACCCAGCGCTTCCCCGCACAGCGCATCGAAGTCGAACCGCGCCACCCCCTGCGCCGCATGCGGCACCACCAGCACCCGCCCCATCACCGTCAGCCGCTCCGGCGCCGCCCGCCGCCCGGCCGTGAGCGTGGCGAAGGCCGCGTCCAGCGCCGCATCCGCCCGCCCATCCGCCGGCACATGCCAGGTCGGCATCGCCCGCAGCCGCTGCCGCCGGAAATCCCGGTCCCCATCCATCACGATCAGGTCCAGGTACTGCTCGATCAGCGCGATGAACGGCAGGAACGCATCCCGCCCCGGCTGCCCCGCGAACAGGTCCGCCGGCACCGTGTTGCTCGTCGCCACCACCACCACCCCCCGGGCGAACAGCGCCTTGAACAGCCGCCCCAGGATCATCGCGTCCACGATATCCGTCACCTGGAACTCGTCGAAGCACAGCAGCGACGCCTCCGCCGCAATCTGGTCCGCCAGCGGCGGGATCGGGTCGTCGCTGTGCGGGTCCGCCAGCCGCGGCGCCTCCCGCCGCCAGGCATGGATGCGCCGGTGCGCCTCCTGCATGAACTGATGGAAATGGATGCGCCGTTTCAGCGGCACCTCGGCGGTGTCGAAGAACAGGTCCATCAACATGCTCTTCCCGCGCCCCACATCGCCGACCAGGTACAGCCCGTGCGGGTAGCTCGCCGGGATGTCGTCCGGCGCCTTCTTCTTCAGCAGCCGGCTGAACAGCCCGGTCCGCTCCTCCCGCTTCGGCTCCGGCTGATACCCCCGCAGCGCCGCCCATAGCGACTGCAGCCGCTCCGCCGCCAGCGCCTGGGCCGGGTCCGCCGCCAATGCCCCGCTCGCCACCCGCGCCCGATACCCCGCCAGTGGCCCGGCCCCGCCCAACCCGCCCGTCCCATCCATCACGCACACCCCTTCGCTGCATGGGCGCAACGGATCAACGAAATGCGAGCACGTAACCTTTCACTGGATTGACTCGTTGATCCATCAGTAACTTCTGCGGTGATAAGGACATACGACATGAAGACAGCTCTCATCACCGCGGCATTCCTCACCCTGGCCCTCGGGACCGGCCACGCCGCCTCGGCGAAACCGGTCGATTCAAGCCAACTCTATACATGCGCCGGCAACGCCCTGTCGCGCGTGGCGCTCCGCAGCACGCCGGTCCCCTGCTGCGACGGCATGCTCGGCTGCCCCCAGCTGCTCGCCAATACCGGCCTGCTGAAGCCCAGGCGCGACAACCGCACCTGACCCGGTTGCAACCCACGCGCCGACGCGCCTAATAACCCCCATGATCGCGCTCGATTACGCCAGGCTGGACGCAACCCCGGTCTCCAACGACCCCTTCACGCACGTGATCGTGCCCCAGTTCGTGCCGCCCGAAAGCCTCGGCGCCGTGGTGAGCGGCCTTCCGGACATCCAGAAGGGCGGCTCCTTCCCCACCGGCAGCCTCCGCCTCGGCAGCGCCGCCCAGGCCATGGTGAAGGAGCTTGAATCCCCCCGGTTCCGCGAGGCCGTCGCCGCCAAGTTCGGCCTCGACCTCGGGGACGCCCCCACCATGATCACCCTCCGCGGCCAGTCCCGCGAGAAGGACGGCCGCATCCACGTCGACAGCACCGCCAAGCGCGTGACCGTCCTGCTCTACCTGAACCCCGAAACCGCCGACTGGGCCCGCAAGGATGGATGCCTCCGCCTGCTGCGCAACGGCACCGACATCGAGGACTACGCCGCCGAAGTCCCGCCCGTGAACGGCACCCTTCTCGTGTTCCCCAACGGCCCCACCACCTTCCACGGCCACAAGCAGTTCGTCGGCCGCCGCTACGTGGTGCAGCTCAACTGGATGACCACCGACGACAAGGCCCGCTACGAGATGCGCCGCCACCGCATCTCCGCGTTCCTCAAGCGTCTGACCCGCGCGGCCTGAGGATCGATCCCGCTCGGCTTCGATCTACATCCACCCTCCGAGGAATGATCCTCGGAGCCCCCCATGACGACCCCCTTCGCCCGCCCGGCCCGCCTCGCGCTCACGGCCGGCGCCGGCCTCCTGCTCCTCGCAGCCCTCGGCGACAGCTTCTACATCGTGCAGCCCACCGAGATGGCCGGCGTCCGCCGCCTCGGCGTCGTCACCAGCGCCAAACCCATCGGACCCGGCCTGCACGCCAAGGTCCCCTTCATCGACAGCGTCGACCGCATGCAGGTCAGCCTGACCACCTTCGAGGCCACCGACCTCTCGGTCTACACCATCGACAACCAGGCGGTCCGAATCGGCGTCTCCCTGAACTACCGCGTCCCCGAAAGCGCCGTGTTCCGCCTGCTCTACGGCGTCGGCCGCAGCGGCAACGTCGACATCGACGCCACCCTCCGCCCCGTCGTCGCGGACCGCACCCTGCGCGTCTTCGCCCGCCGCAACACCATCACCATCTCCGCCGAACGCGAGGCCATCGCCGCCGAGATCCGCCGCTCGATCCAGGACGCCGTCCGCGACGCCTTCGGCATCGAGGTGGTGGACCTGCAACTCAGCCGCATCGAGTACAGCCCGGCCTTCACCGCCTCCGTCGAAGCCGCCGTCCAGGCCAAGAACGAGGCCCTGCAAGCCGAGAACACCGTCAACCGCGTCCGCTACGAAGGCGAACAGGCCAAGGTCCAGGCCGAAGCCCAGGCCCTCGCCGTCGCCACCCGCGCCGATGGCGAAGCCCGCGCCGCCGTCACCCGCGCCCGCGCCGAACGCGAATCCACGGTGCTGCGCGCCGAAGGCGAAGCCCAGGCCACCCGCCTGCTCGGCGAGGCCCAGGCCGCCGCCCTGCAACTGGTCGGCACCGCCGTCACCGCAAACCCGGCCGTCACCGCCTACGAATCCACCCGCCGCTGGAACGGCACCCTGCCCACCACCGTCCTCGGCACCACCATGCCAATGCTGACCCTGCCCACGGCTGGGCGCTAGAATCCGAGCCTTACCGCAGGATTATGGGGTGGGGGCGCCGCCGCTCCCACCCGGCCCGCTCCAGCTCCGGCACCGCGCCCTCAACCTCCGGCCACCCCAGGCACAGGTATGCCACCAGCCGCCATTCCCCCGGCAGGTCCAAGGCCGACAGCACCCCCGCCGGCTCCAGGATCGAGACCCACCCCACCCCGATGCCCTCGGCCCGCGCCGCCAGCCACAAGGTATGCACCGCCAGCACCGCGGAATACGCCGCCGTCTCCGGCTGCGTGGCCCGGCCCAGCCCATGCCCCTGCGTGGGCGCCGGGTCGACGCAGACGGCCAGCTGCACCGGCGCCCGCTCCAGCCCCGCCAGCTTCAACCGCGCATAAAGCCCGGCCCGCGCCCCCGGCTGCGCCGCCAGCGCCGCCGCGTTGCACGCCATGAAGTTCGCCCGCACCGCCGCCCGCCGCACCGCATCCGCCACGACGACGAACCGCCAGGGCTGGCTCAGCCCCACGGAAGGCGCAAGGTCGGCCACCGCCAGCAACGCCTCCAGCCGGCCCGCGGGCAAGGCCTCGGTGCGGAACCGCCGCACATCCCGCCGCCATTCGAACAACGCCGCCAGCCCGGCCCGGAACCGCGCGTCAAACGCCGGCGACGTCACTCGCGCCGCAGGATTCGGTCGGTGATGAAGCTGGAAAGCCCCCGCGCCACGAAGTCCCGCTTCAGCGCCACCTCGTCATACTCGTCGCGAACCCAGTCCAGGAACGGCAGCCGCCCCTCCGCCTCGCGCGCATACAGATGAAAGAACGCGTCCAGAATGCCCGTGCGCGCACTCTTCCAGTGCCCGAACCGCCAGGACAGCTGCGCCAGGGCCTGCGCCGCCGTGCCGCCCTCGAACATGATCGCCAGCCCGCTCGCCAGCCCGGCCCGGTCCGCGCCGGACTTGCAGTGCATCAGCACCGGCCCCTCGAACGTCTGGAACACATCGTGGAACCGCAGGATCCGGTCCCGGTGCGGCGCCCCCCGGCTCTCGAAGGCCATGTCCACATGCCGCAGCCCCAGCCGCTCCGCCGCACTCCGCGACAGCGCATCCGAGCCACAGAACCGCCGCCCCCGCAGGTTGACCAGCGTCGTCAGCCCATGCCGCCGCTTCGCCGCCGCCAGCTGACCCGGCGTCGGGTGGTTGCTCCGATACAACCGCCCCGGCAACACGGCCGCGAAGTTGGTCCACACCAGCCGGAACACGGCATGGTCCACCAACAGGCTGTCCCGCCACGCCGCCGTCCGCTGCCGCCCGACATCCCCGCGAAACGCCATCTCGGCAGCGGCGGCGCGTCAGCCCTTGCGTTCGACGAGCAGCTGCTTGATCTCGCCGATCGCCTTCGCCGGGTTCAGCCCCTTGGGGCAGGTCTGGGTGCAGTTCATGATGGTGTGGCAGCGATACAGCTTGTACGGGTCTTCCAGCGCATCCAGCCGGTCCCCGGTATACTCGTCGCGGCTGTCGGCGATCCAGCGATACGCCTGCAGCAGCACGGCCGGGCCAAGGTAGCGGTCGCCGTTCCACCAGTAGCTGGGGCAGGAGGTGGTGCAGCAGAAGCACAGGATGCACTCCCACAGCCCATCGAGCATGGCGCGCTCCTCCTTGGACTGCAGCCGCTCCGCATCCGGCGGCGGCGGCGTATCCGCCTTCAGCCAGGGCTCCACGCTCCGCAGCTGCGCGTAGGCCTGGCTCAGGTCCGGCACCAGGTCCTTCACCACGGACATGTGCGGCAGCGGATAGATGTTCACCGCCCCGTTCACCTCCTCATGCGCCTTGAGGCAGGCCAGCGTGTTGCCGCCATCGATGTTCATGGCGCAGGACCCGCAGATCCCCTCGCGGCACGACCGCCGGAACGCCAGCGTCGGGTCGACCTCGTTCTTGATATAGATCAAGGCGTCGAGCACCATCGGCCCCACCTTGTCCATGTCCAGCTCATAGGTATCGAGCCGCGGATTGGCCCCGTCATCGGGGTTCCAGCGATAGATCTTGAACGTCTTGGTATGCGTGGCATCCGCCGCCGCCTTGAAGGTGGCGCCGGTGCCGATGCGGCTGTTCTTGGGAAGCGTGAAGGTGGCCATTCCGGAATCCTGCTAGGGCCGAACCGAAGCGACGGCTGGCATGAGGTCGTTGTTGTCTTCGATGCGCAGCATGCGGATATCGCGCGCGGATGGTAAGAACCAGACATAGTCGCGCGACAGCTCCTGCACTGCCAGCACGCACCGCACTGCATCGACGGTATCGTCACCGAAATAAACGCTGCCCTGCTGCCGGTCGAACCCATGGCAGCGCAACGTGCGCCCGATATCGTTATAGGCGTTCGGCCACGAACCATTGTGGTAGCTCGCCTGCAAGACCGTCGTGTCCATGTCGAACGTGATCGCGAACATCGATGGCCTTAGTGCCCGGCCTGAGTTATGGCCAACCGGAGCGCCAGGCCGGGCAGGTGCAAGAAGCTGTCCCACCGCGGCTCAGTACACCCGCTTCTTCGGCGGAAACACACTCACCTCGTTCGTCAACGTCTGCATCTTCACTTCCCGGTACCCGAGATCGACCTTGCCCTTGTCATCGCACCAGGCCAGCGTGTGCTTCATCCAGTTGGCGTCGTCCCGCTCCGGGTAGTCGTCCTGCGCATGTGCCCCGCGGCTCTCCTGCCGGTTGTCCGCGCTCACCATGGTGGTCATGGCGTTGCCCATCAGGTTGTCGAACTCCAGCGCCTCGACCAGGTCGCTGTTCCACACCAGGCTGCGGTCGCTCACCTTCATGTCGCTCATGCCGGACCACAGCGTCTTCATCTTGCCGACGCCCTGCTTCAGGCTCTCGGTGTTCCGGTACACCGCCGCATGCGTCTGCATCACGTCCTGCAGCTCGGCCCGCATCGCCGCCACCCGCGTCCCGCCATCGGCATTGCGCGCCTTGTCGAACCGCGCCAGGGCATTGTCGCCGGCACCCGCAGGCATCGTCGGCTGGCTCGCCCCCGGCTTCAGGATCTCCGCCGCCCGGTGCGCCGCGGCCCGGCCGAACACCACCAGGTCCAGCAGCGAGTTCGTCCCCAGCCGGTTTGCCCCGTGTACGGAGACGCAAGCCGCCTCACCCACCGCCATCAGGCCGGGCACGATGGCATCCGGGTCCTTCGCGGTCGGCCGCAGCACCTCGGTCCGGTAGTTGGTCGGGATGCCGCCCATGTTGTAGTGCACGGTCGGCAGCACCGGGATCGGCTCCTTGGTCACGTCCACGCCGGCAAACACCTTGGCGGTCTCGCTGATCCCCGGCAGCCGCTCGTGCAGCAGCTCAGCGCCAAGGTGCTCCAGGTGCAGGTGAATGTGGTCCTTCTTCGGCCCCACCCCGCGCCCGGCATTGATCTCCAGCGTCATCGACCGGCTCACCACGTCGCGCGAGGCCAGGTCCTTCGCGGTCGGTGCATAGCGCTCCATGAACCGCTCGCCCTCGGAATTGGTGAGATACCCGCCCTCGCCGCGCGACCCCTCGGTGATCAGGCAGCCGGAGCCATAGATCCCGGTCGGGTGGAACTGCACGAACTCCATGTCCTGCATCGGGATCCCCGCCCGGATCGCCATGCCGTTGCCGTCGCCCGTGCAGGTGTGCGCGCTGGTGCAGCTGAAATACGCGCGCCCGTACCCGCCCGTCGCCAGCACCACGGTCTGCGCCCGGAACCGGTGCATGGTCCCGTCATCCAGCGACCAGGCCATCACGCCCCGGCAGGCGCCTTCCTCGTCCATGATCAGGTCGAGCGCGATATACTCGACGAAGAACTCCACCTCGTGCTTCAGGCTCTGCTGATACAGCGTATGCAGGATGGCGTGCCCGGTGCGGTCCGCCGCGGCACAGGCGCGGTTCGCCGGCGCCTTGCCATACTCGGTCATGTGCCCGCCGAACGGCCGCTGATAGATCCGCCCATCCGCCGTGCGGCTGAACGGCACGCCGTAATGCTCCAGCTCATACACCGCCGGGATCGCCTCGCGGCACATGTACTCGATGGCATCCTGGTCGCCCAGCCAGTCCGACCCCTTCACGGTGTCATACATGTGCCAGCGCCAGTCATCCTCGCCCATGTTGCCCAGCGCCGCCCCGATGCCGCCCTGCGCCGCAACCGTGTGGCTGCGCGTCGGGAACACCTTGGTCAGGCACGCGGTGCGCAGCCCGGCCGCCCCCATGCCCAGCGTGGCGCGCAACCCCGCCCCACCCGCGCCCACGACGACGACGTCGTACGTATGGTCGATGACGGCATAGGAGCGGGGATTGGAAATCGCGTTCATTCTTCGCCTCGATCGATCAGGGATCTACCACAACGCAAGCTTCAGCACCGACAGCGCGGACAACAGGCCCAGCAGTACGCACACCGCCTGGTTCCCCAGGCTGGCGGCCGTCATGAACCATTTGTGGTGCACGTAATCCTCCAGCACCACCTGGATGCCCAGCTGCATATGCCGGAACGTCATCGCGATCAGCGCCAGCAGCAGCACGGTGTTCCACGGGCGCGACGCCCACAGCACCACCTCCTCCTGCCCCACGCCCACCAGCCGCACCATGGCATAGACGAACCACAGCGTCAGCGGCACCAGCGCAATCGCCGTCACCCGCTCCAGATACCAGTGGTGCACGCCGGACTTCGCCGAACCCGCCCCGCGAACCCGGCCCAGCTGGCTGCGCCGAACCTTGATGGCAACATTGTCCGACATCGCCTCAGCTCCGCAGCATCACAAGGCCCACCACCCACACCAGAACGGTGCAGACGACGGTGGCGATCATGGTGGCCCAGCCGCTCATGTGAACCTTGTCCAGCTCATATCCATACCCGGCATCCCAGGCCAGGTGCCGGATGCCGCCAAAGAAGTGGTAGAACAGCGCCGCCGTCCACCCGAACAGCATGAACAGCCCCACCGGCGACCCGATGAACCACTGCACCCGGTCAAACGCCACCGGCCCGCTCGCCGCCGCCGCCAGCCACCACACCAGCAGCGCCGTGCCGGCAGAAAGCGCCATCCCGGTCACCCGGTTCATGATCGACAGGATCGACGTCAGTTGCGGCCGGTACACCTGCAGATGGGGCGACATCGGCCGGCGCACCAGGCGCCCGGTGCTGTCCTGCCCGATCAAAAGTCCGTCTTGCATCTCGGTCATCGGGTACAGGCTCCACTCGGGCTGACATGGTTCCAGGCATCGCAGGTCGGTGCGACGTGCGCGGTTGCTCCGTTCGTATCGGGTGACGTGGGCAGGGTCAACGAGACTGCAACCGCACTGCACCGGACAGGTTACAAGAAATCCATCAGGCACCCCGCGCGGACCCTGGCGCAACCCGCCACCCTGCTGCACAACGCATCCACCATGTCTGGCACGCCCCACCCGGAGGAAACGACCCTGCGCCCTTCCCTCGCCGCCCTGCTGGCCGCCACCCTCATCGCCACCGCCGCCTGCGCCCAGGCCCAGTTAGCTGCCCAGCCAGCACCCACGCCAGCGCCAGCCGCCCCGGCACCGGTCCCGGCAGCAGAGGCGCCCACCCCCGCAGCATCCGCCCCCACTGCACCCGCCCCCACTCCACCCGCCCAGGTCCAGGCCCCGCCCACCCCGCAAAGCCCCGCCGCCCTCGAGGCCGCGCTGCGCAACTTCCCCCCCGTCATCGTCGGCGGCAACGTCCAGGCGGTGATGAACGCCGGCACCCTGGTGCCCCGCAGCTGCCCGGAAGCCGGCTCCCGCGTCGAGCAGAAGGGCGGCCCCACCTTCGAGTTCCTCGGCGCCAGCCCCGCCAGCCCGGACCTCTGCCGCATGAAGGTCGGCGGCGAGACGGTCGAGGCCTGGTACGGCATCTGGCTCACCGCCTGGCCCGGCGCAGACGTCGCCTACCGCGCCCTCCAGCGCGTCATCAACAGCCGCACCGGCGATGCCGTCGGCTTCGACGTGGTCGCCGCCCCGGGCTCCCAGTGGCACGACATCATCCGCCACGACGGCATCGAGGACATCAGGCTCCTCGGCAGGACCTACCGCGCCATCAAGATCGCGCACTACCGCGAGGGCTATGACGGCAACACCTACCGCTCCGTCAGCACCCTGTGGAAGGACCTCGCCACCGGCCTGCCGCTCTATGCCACCTACAATCACATCGCCGGCGCCCCCGAGATCGACGACCCGCTGATCCCCACCGCCATCGTGCCCGCACCCGCACCCTAGCCCCGGCACTCCCCTGACCATCTTCGACACCGCCGAAGGCACCCGCCTCCGCGCCATCGAACACGGCGCCGGCTGGCGCCGCTGGGGCCCCTACGTCAGCGACCGCCAATGGGGCACCGTCCGCGAGGACTACAGCCCCAACGGCGACGCCTGGAACTACTTCCCCCACGACCACGCCCGCAGCCGCGCCTACCGCTGGGGCGAGGACGGCATCGCCGGCTTCGGCGACGACAAGCTCCACTGGTGCCTCGGCATCGCCCTCTGGAACGAACGGGACCCCATCCTCAAGGAACGCCTGTTCGGCCTCAGCAACGCCGAGGGCAACCACGGCGAGGACGTGAAGGAGCTGTACAGCTACGTGGACGGCACCCCCACCCACTCCTACATGCGGATGCTCTACCGTTACCCCCAGGCCGCCTTCCCCTACACGGACCTCCTGGCCGAGAACGCCCGCCGCACCACCAGGGACCCCGAATACGAACTGCTGGACACCGGCATCTTCGACCAGGACCGCTACTTCGACATCACCGTCGAATACGCCAAGGCCTCCCCCGACGACATCCTGATGCGCATCACCGCCATCAACCGCGGCCCCGACCCGGCCCCCCTCCACATCATCCCCCAGCTCTGGGCCCGCAACACCTGGTCCTGGGACCACGGCGCCCCCCGCCCCCTGCTCCGCGCCGAACCCGGCGGCGTCTCGGCCACCCACCCCGCCGTGCGCGACATGTGGCTCGACCACGACACCGGCCTCGACCCGGTGTTCTGCGAGAACGAGACCAACCTGCCGCTGCACTTCGGCACGCCGGCGCCGGGTCCGTTCAAGGACGGCATCAACGACCTGCTGGTCCATGGCCGCACCGGGGCCGTCAGCCCGCACGGCCAGGGCACCAAGTGCGGCATCCCGGTCCGCGTCGTCCTCGCCCCCGGCGCCACCCACCAGATCCGCCTGCGCTTCCGCCCGGCGGAACGGGCGCCGGAGCAGGACAGCGGTGCCTTCACCTGGTTCGACACCCGCATGCAGGCCCGGCGCGACGAGGCCGACGAGTTCTACGCCGCCCTGCAGACCAACATCGCCGACCCCGAGGCCCGCCTGGTGCAGCGCCAGGCGCTGGCCGGCATGCTCTGGTCCAAGCAGCTCTACCTGTTCGACGTCCGCCGCTGGCTCCACGGTGACCCCACGGAACCCCCGCCGCCCGACACCCGCACCCGCGACGAGGACTGGCAGCACGTCACCAACGCCGACATCATCTCCATGCCCGACACCTGGGAATACCCCTGGTATGCCGCCTGGGACCTCGCCTTCCACTGCACCACCTTCGCCCTGATCGACCCGGCCTTCGCCAAGGCCCAGCTCATCCTCATCCTCCGCGAATGGTACATGCACCCGAACGGCCAGGTCCCGGCCTATGAGTGGAACTTCGGCGACGTGAACCCCCCGGTCCACGCCTGGGCCGCCTGGCACGTCTTCGAGATGGACCGCACCCTCACCGGCGTCGCGGACTACCCCTTCCTCGAACGCATCTTCCACAAGCTGATGCTCAACTTCACCTGGTGGGTGAACCGCAAGGACGCCGACGGCCGCAACCTGTTCCAGGGCGGCTTCCTCGGCCTCGACAACATCGGCGTGTTCGACCGCAGCAAGCCCCTGCCCACCGGCGGCACGCTGGACCAGGCGGACGGCACCGCCTGGATGGCCATGTACTGCCTCAACCTGCTCCGCACCGCGCTCGAGCTGGCAATGCCGAACCCCGTCTATGAGGACACCGCCACCAAGTTCTTCGAACATTTCCTCTATATCGCGGAAGCCATGTCCTCCATGGGAGGCGGCGGCCTGTGGGACGAACAGGACGGCTTCTTCTACGACGCCCTCCGCCTCCCCGCCCAAGGCAGCGAGCCCGCCCGCATGGAGCTGATGCGCGTCCGCTCCATGGTCGGCCTCATCCCCCTGATGGCCGTGGAGGTGATCGGCAGCGACCTGATCGACCGCGTGCCGGACTTCGCCAAGCGGCTCCGCTGGTTCCTCACCGACCGCCCGGACCTCGCCGAGCTGATCTCCCGCTGGGCCGAACCCGGCGCCGGCGAACGCCGCCTGCTCTCCCTCCTCCGCGGCCACCGCATGAAGAAGCTACTCGAACGCATGCTCGACGAGCAGGAGTTCCTTTCCCCCTACGGCATCCGCTCCCTGTCCAAGGCGCACGAGGCCCACCCCTACGTCTTCGAACACGGCAGCCAGGACTACACCGTCGCCTACGCGCCCGGGAACGGCCTCACCCGGCTGTTCGGCGGCAACTCGAACTGGCGCGGCCCCGTCTGGTTCCCGGTTAATGCCCTACTGATCGAAAGTCTCCGCCGCTTCCACGACTACTACGGCGACGACTTCCTGATCGAGTGCCCCGTCGGCAGCGGCCAGATGCGCACCCTGTCCGAAGTGGCCGACCACATCCGCGTCCGCCTCATCGCCCTGTTCCTGCCCGACGCCGCCGGCCGCCGCCCCACCCAGGCCGGCAAGCGCCACTGGCCCGGCGAACCCGCCCTCGAGTTCCACGAGTTCTTCCACGGCGACACCGGGGAGGGCCTCGGCGCCTCCCACCAGACCGGCTGGACCGGCCTGGTGGCCCTCATCATCCAGAATCACGGTGATGTGCGAACCGGGGTGAAGCTGCCGGCAGACCCGGGCGCCGCCCCGCCCGTGCCACCACCAGCACCCGCGCCCAGCTCCCCATCCACCCTGCCGCCCACCCTGCCGCTCAAGCCGCAGGAGCACCCGCCCTCCTGAGCGCGCGCCCGCGTGACAGGATCTTGCTTTTCGTGACACGGCATGGCATCTCGCCGCCTGTCGAATGTGTTTCCATCCCGCTGCGTCTCGGGGTTGAGACGGTAAAACGCGTAAACTTCCGCCTCCACGGAGAACGAAGATACGTTGACAGTATGTGAAATTATTGGTAATGCCTGCTCAACATATATAGGAGCCGTGCGATGCGCGCAGCTGTAGGACTGGTTTGCCTGGGTGTGATGTTCGGCGGTGCAGCAGCACAGGCTGACGTGATTTTCTCCGACAACTTCAACAATTTCAACGCCAACGGCCGCCCGAACGACAAGCAGTATGCCACGGGCCTCAACGTCAATGCCGGCGGCACCCTGACGAACTTCACCGGCAGCGGCCTCAACGCCAACCTTGCCGTGGATCGCACCGGCACCGGCGATTGGGCCGTGATGCTCTATGGCGGCGCAGCCGGCGGTGCCCGGGGCACGGACTACAACCAGATCCAGCTGTCGACCCCGATCGCTGCCAACTCGGCCGGCGTGGTCTACACCGTCAGCTTCGACGCAGCGCCGGCCGTCTATACCGACGCAACGCAGGCAACGCAGGCTGGCGACTACTTCGTGTTCCAGTTCATGAACGCGAGCCACGGCAACTTCGCCAACTACAGCTTCCAGCTCCCGGCGTTCACCGCGACCCCGGACAGCGGTGCCAACCCGTTCAGCAACTACTCCTTCACCTACACGGGTGACGGCATTGGCAACAACACCGTGAACATCCTGGCCGTGACCGCCGCGAACCAATTCGCCGGCGCGATCGACAACTTGGTGATCAGCTCGCCGAGCACTGCCTCCGCCGTGCCGGAGCCCGCGTCGCTGGCCCTCATTGGCCTCGGCCTTGCCGGCGCCGGCCTCGTCCGCCGCCGCCGTCAGGCCTCAGTCTGATCTGACGAAGTCCGCCGCAAGGCGGACCTCGGCCATCAACCCACGGCGTCCCGCTGAAAAGCGGGGTGTCGTGGGTTTTTTATTGCCCTCGCCTCAGCCCAGCACCCCCGCAACCGCACCACTCAGACACGTCGCCATCGTGCTCAAGCACCTCGCAATCGTGCCCGAAGCCAACGAACATACCCCAAGCCCCACAACCTCCGCCCGCCGCTCCGGCACCGCCGCCGCCAGCGCCAAAGGCCCGCTCACCCCCGGCACCCGCCGCAGCACCCCCAATGGAACAGCACGGCCCCGATCGCGCTGATCACCAGCACCAGCGGCAACATCTTGAACGCCAGGATGAAGCTGCCCCCCGGCCGGGTGTCGGCAAACGGCAGCGCCTCAGCCCCATCATTCAGCAGCACCACCGCCTGCTGCCCCGCCGGCACCCGCAGCAACAGCACCGCAGCATCAGCTTGGCACAACCCGCCCCCACGAACGAAAAAGGGCGACCCGAAGGCCGCCCCATTCCATCACAGCCGCTGCAGCGGGAGCTTAGCCCCGGCGCGCACCCGCGAACCGCTTGTTGAACACATCGCCCAGATCGGCCCGGCTCAGCCCGATATCGGCCAGCTCACGATCGCTCAGCATGCCCAGTTCATCGAGCACGGCCCGGCGGTGCGGCAGCGCCATCAGGTCCTTCACGGCGCGCGTCACGCGCTGCATCATCAGTTGGCCGAAGGTCGGCCGCGGATCCGCAACCGTCCCATCGGTGCCCTCGACGATCGAGGTGCGATAGGTCAGGCTGTCGGACATCAGGAGCGCAATCTGCTCCTTGGCAAGCGGGGCATTCATTTTAACAACTTCCTCGTTCACTGCGCAGACGGCGCCGCCCGGCGACCGTCTTTCGATCAGCCGTATATGCACTAAACGCTGGCTGTTATCTCGCGCTATGCGTCTCACGCTGCCATGCGCTAGGCGCATACATCAGCTCTCAGTTATGTGAATTGTGAAGAAATGATGAAGACAGACCAGCGCCTCGCCGTCCTCCGCACCCGCATCCAGGCCGCCGGCCTCGACGGCCTGATCATCCCCCGCGCCGACGAACACCTCGGCGAATACGTCCCCCCCGGCGCCGAGCGCCTGGCCTGGCTCACCGGCTTCACCGGCAGCGCCGGCCTCGCCATCGTGCTGCCCCACCGCGCCGCCGCCTTCACCGATGGCCGCTACGTCCTCCAGCTCGCCGCACAGGTCGACCCGGCCTGCTTCGAGCACCGTCACATCATCGAGGAGCCTCCAGCGCTCTGGCTGAAAACCGCCGCCCCCCCGGCCGCCCGAATCGGCTACGACCCCAGGCTCGTCAGCGCCGACACCCTGGCCCGCTACGAGGACGCCGGACTCACCATGGTCCCCACCGCCACGAACCTGGTGGACGAGGCCTGGCCCGACCGCCCCCCAGCCCCCAGCGCCCCCGCTTTGCCGCACAGCCTCGCCCGCGCCGGGCTCTCCTCCACGGAAAAGCGCACCGCTTTGGCCGCAGACCTCGCCCAGACCGGCGAAGACGCCGCAATCCTCACGGACCCGGCCTCCATCGCCTGGCTCCTCAACATCCGCGGTGGGGACCTCTCCTACACCCCCGTCGCCCTTGGCTTCGCCCTCTTGCACACCGATGCCACCGTCCAGCTCTTCATGGACCCGGCCAAGATCGGCCCCGAAACCCGCGCCTGGCTCGGCAACGCCGTCACCATCGCCCCACCCGACGCCCTGGAACCCGCCCTCGCCGCCCTCGCCGGCCGCACCATCCGCGTGGACCGCACCAGCTCCCCCGTCTGGTTCGCCCAGCGCCTCCAGGCCGCCGGCGCCACCGTCACGGACGGCCCAGACCCCTGCGCCCTGCCCAAATCCCAGAAGAACCCGGTCGAACAGGAAGGCGCCCGCCAGGCCCACCGCCGCGACGCCGTCGCCCTCTGCCGCTTCCTGCACTGGCTCGACACCGCCCGCACGCCGGACACCACCGAGATGCTCGCCGCCGCCAGGCTCCTGGACCTGCGCCAGGAACTGCCGGGCTTCCGCGAGGAAAGCTTCCCCGCCATCTCCGGCAGCGGCCCCAACGGCGCCATCATCCACTACCGCGCCGCCCCCGAGACCGACCGCCACCTGGCCGACGACGAAGTCTACCTGATCGACAGCGGCGCCCAGTACCCGGACGGCACCACGGACGTCACCCGCACCCTATGGACCGGTCCCGCCGCCCCGCCCGACGAACTCCGCGACCGCTTCACCCGCGTCCTGCAAGGCCACATCGCCATCGCGACCGCCATCTTCCCCAAGGGCGTCGCCGGCCCCCACCTCGACAGCCTCGCCCGCCGCGCCCTCTGGCAGGCCGGGCTGGACTACGACCACGGCACCGGCCACGGCATCGGCAGCTATCTCTCGGTGCACGAGGGCCCGGCCAGCCTCTCCCGCGCCGCCCGCCCGGTCCCGCTCGCCGCCGGCATGATCCTCTCCGACGAACCCGGCTACTACGAACCCGGCGCCTACGGCATCCGCCTGGAAAACCTGCTCCTGGTGCAGCCCCACCCGCTCCCCGACGGCCGCAAACCCTTCCTCGCCTTCGAAACCCTGACCCTCGCCCCCTTCGACCGCCGCCTCATCGACCCGGCCCTCCTCACCCCGGCCGAACACAGCTGGATCGACACCTACCACGCCCGCGTCCTCGCCGAGATCGGCCCCAAACTGGACCCACAAGCCCAAGCCTGGCTGGCCGCAGCCTGCGCCCCTTTGGGTTAAAGAAGCTTCAACAGCAGGAACCCGGCCACCACCGCCACCACCGAAACCACCGTGAACAAGGCCAGCCGCTGCTCCACCATCCGCAGCACCGGCTGCCCGAACTTCCGCAGCACCGCCGCCTCGGCAAAGAACCGCGCCCCCCGCGTCACCGCACAGGCCACCACGAACGACAGCAACGGCAGATGCGCCAGCCCGGCAGTGATCGTCACCAGCTTGAACGGGATCGGCGTCAGCCCCTTGGCCAGGATCAACCAGACGCCATACGTCCGGATGTTCTCCACGAACGCCGCCGCCGCCGCGTCGTAATGATAGAACCGGATCACCGGCAGCGCGACCTGGTCATACAACAGGTACCCGATCGCATAGCCCATCAGCGCCCCCAGCACGCTGGCCACGGTGCAGATCGCCGCCAGCCGCCACGCCCGCTCCGGCCGCGCCGCCACCATCGGCACCAGCAGCACATCGGGCGGGATGGGAAAGAAGCTGCTCTCGGCAAAGCTCACCGCCGCCAGCCACCAGGGCGCATGACGGCTGGCAGACAGGGCAATCACGCGATCATACAGGCGGCGGAGCATGGCAGGACTTTCGAGTTGCCCGGCCATGCCACGCGCGCGCCTCCCGTTCAACCACCCGCTTCCGCCGCAAGGCCGCCACGGCTATGGTCGCAGCAGCTCTCGACAGGACCCACCGATGATCCGGCTCACCACACGCACGCTCAACGCCGCCCTCGCGGCCCTCCTTCTCAGCTCAGCCCTGCCCGCCGCCGCCCAGGCGCCGCAGCCCCCCCACGCCTCCCTGTTCGGCACCTGGACCGGCGGCGTCTTCCCCGCGCCCCCGAACATGTCCCCCCAGGCCTGCCTCTCCCAGCCGGTGGTCATCTTCACCCGGGACCTGGTGATGCGCGCCACCGTCACCGAACAGGTCCTCACCCAGCGCGAGATCGAGACCGTCCGCGCCACCCCCGCCGGCCTGGAGTTCCGCTTCACCGGCAACCAGTCCTCGAAGCTCCTCGGCCGCCAGGGCCCGCAGCTCGCCGGCTTCGGCTGCGAGAACGCCGACGTCCTGCACGTCCAGCGCCGCGGCGAGAACGAGATCACCTTCCCCGGTTGCGCCGACTTCCCGAACCCCCTGGTCCGCTGCCATACCCGCTAGAACTTAGATGCGCATCGCCCTCATCCACGCCCTGCGCCACTCCGCCACCCCCATCGAGGCCGCCTTCGCCACCCTTTGGCCCGAGGCCCGGCTCATGACGCTGCTCGATGACAGCCTCTCCGCCGACCTCGCGGCCCAGGGCCACCTCACCCCCGCCATGACCCGGCGCTTCCTCACCCTGGCCCGCTACGCCGCCAGCACCGGGGCCGACGGCATCCTCTTCACCTGCTCCGCCTTCGGCCCCTGCATCGAAGCCTGCCAGGCCGACCTCGCTCCCCTCCCGGTGCTGAAACCCAACGAAGCCATGATCGAGGAGGCCATTGCCCTCGGCACCCGAATCGGACTCATGGCCACCTTCGCCCCCTCTCTCGCCACCCTGCCTGCCGAGTTCCACGCCGCCCACCCCGGCCTGTCCGTCCCCACCGCCCTCGTCGAAGCCGCCCTCGCCGCGCTGGACCGTGGTGACGGCCCCCTGCACGATGCCCTGTGCGCCGCCGCCGCCGCGTCGCTCAAGGACTGCGACGCCATCGCCCTCGGCCAGTTCAGCATGGCCCGCGCCGCCCCCGCCGTCGCCGCCGCCACCGGCCGCCCGGTTCTCACCACCCCCGAAAGCGCCGTCCGCAAGCTCCGCCGCCTGCTGCAATGACCCGTCTCGCCACCAGGATCGTCCTGCCTGGAACAATCAGGACCATGAGGCCCTATGCGGCCGAAGCAGGCTCCAGCCGCCGCGCCCGCCGCGGCGCCGCCATGTGCTCGATGAAGTTCCGCAGTTCCAGCTGACGCAGCGCCGGGTCCGTCACCTGCTCGTCCAGCCCGAGCTGCCAGGCCAGGTCCCGCCGCTCCGGCGCCTCCGCCAGCGCCGCCACCCGGTCCGCATAGGCCAAAGCCGCAGCCCTGTCCGCCGCCAGCCCGCTCTCCACCAGGCTCCCCGCCTGCCGCCGCAACGCCTGCGCGATCTCGGACAGTGGCAGCTCCGGATGATACTGGACCCCCCAGAACACCCCTTCCCCCAGCCGCACCTCGGCCGCCTGCACCACGCTCGCCCCATTGCTCGCCAGCAGCGTCGCCCCCGCCGGCAGCGCCTTCACCTCATCGGAGTGAATGGCCGCCGCGTCATACGCCAAAGGCCGACCGTCCAGCATCCTATGCCCCCGCCCCGCCGCCGTCGGCGCAATCCGCCGCGCGAACCCGGCCTCCTGCCCCGCCGCCCGCGCGCCCACCACGCCGCCCGCCGCCGCCACCGCCACCTGCAACCCCGCACACGAGCCGAACGACGGTGCCCCCGAGGCAAACACCGCCCGCATGAACCTCAGCACCCGCAGAACCTCCGGCGTCTCCTCATAGACATGCATCGGCGACCCGCACAGGAACACCGCGTCATACCCGGCCAGCCCCGCCGGGCTCCACAACGCCCCCTCCTCCGCCGGCTTCACCAGATCGCACAACGAACCCGGCACCAGCGCCAGCACCGCGGCAGCATAGCTCTCCCCCGAACTGCGCCCCGCGCTCTCCCGCCGGGCCTCACGCTCCTCCGGAGCCTCACTCTCGGCAATCAGAAAACAGAAAGGCGGCAACTTCGATGTCCTGCCAATGATATCGCGCGCGACACCCCGAACATGAGCGCACCCCCCCGGATGACAACCACCCCCGGCGCACACGCCCCGCACGCATGGCGAAGCCAGTTGACACAGGCCCAAAGCGCGTCAACCTGAGCTCATGAAGATCAAGGAAACCGTCATGAACCTACGTCACCTGGCACTCGGGTTCGCACTCGCCCTCCCCGTCGCCCTCCCCGTCGCCGCCACCGCACAGACCACGGCGCCAGCCACGCCCGCACCCGCCGCACCGCCAGCCGCAGCCCCGCAGGGCCAGCAGGACATGGTCAAGATGTTGCATCTCGCCGCCCACAACCAGCTCGGCGTCCTGGAATACTGTCAGGCACAAGGCAGCATCGGCCCGGACGTGGTCGCCCTCCAGAAGCGCATGCTGACCATGCTGCCCCCCGCCCAGGTCGATGGTCTCGATGCGGCCGAAGCCACCGGCAAGCGTGGCGTGGTCCAGTTCGGCGGCTCGGAAGTCGCCATCGCCGACGCCGCCAAGGCCCGCAGCACCACGGCGGACGCCATGTGCAAGCAGATGGGCCAGATGCTCGAAAGCCAGGCCGCGATGCTGCCCAAGTAGCACCGGCCGGAACAGCCATGCCCGGGTCAACCGACCCGGGCATGGCTCCCGCTCAGCGTGAAAAACGCGGCGCCCCCCGCCCCTGCGGCGCCGACCCGCCGGGACGACCCCCACGGCCCTGCTGCGGCCCGCCATGCTTGCGCCCGCCGCCACCCAGGACCGGCGGCTTCATCTTGGAAAGCCGAGCCGCCTCCGAATGATACGGATGCTCCAGCTCGACCGGCACCGCCTGCCCGATCACCCGCTCGATCGCCGTGAGCCACGCCCGGTGCTCCGGCTCGCACAGCGTCACCGCCAGCCCCTCGCGCCCGGCCCGCGCCGTCCGCCCGATCCGGTGCACATAGCTCTCGGCGATGTTCGGCAGGTCGTAGTTGAACACGTGGCTCACATCATCGACGTCGATCCCGCGTGACGCCAGGTCCGTCGCCACCAGCACCCGGACCTGGCCGGACTTGAACCCGGCCAAGGCCCGCTCCCGCTGACCCTGGGACTTGTTGCCATGGATCGCCTCCGCCGGGGACCCGGCCGCCGTCAGCGCTTCGGCCACCTTGTTCGCCGTGTTCTTCGTCAGCGTGAACACGATCGCCCGCTTCACCGTGTCCGGCTTCACCAGCAGCTTGATCAGCGCCATCTTGTTCGCGGCATCCGTGAACAGCACGCTCTGCCCGATGCGCGACACCGTCGTGGCCTGCGGCGTCACCTCCACGCGCGCCGGGTCGCGCAGCAGCCCGGTCGCCAGCGAGGCGATCTCGGCCGGCATGGTGGCGGAGAACAGCAGCGTCTGCCGCACCGCCGGCAACATCGCCACCGCCTGACGGATCGGCTTCACGAAGCCCATGTCCAGCATGTGGTCCGCCTCGTCCAGCACCAGCACGCCGGTCTGCCCGAGCGTGATGTGCCCCTGCTGCACCAGGTCCAGCAGACGGCCCGGCGTCGCCACCAGGAAATCCACGCCGCGCCGCATCGCATTCACCTGGTGGAACTGGCTGACACCGCCGAACACCACGGTATGCGTCATGCCCAGCTTGCGGCCATAGGCCGCGATGCTCTGGTCGATCTGCGAAGCCAGTTCCCGGGTCGGCGCCAGGATCAGCACGTTGGCGCAGCGGGGCGCCGCCGCACGGCGGTTGGCCGCCAGACGATGCAGGATCGGCAGCAGGAACGCAGCGGTCTTGCCCGTCCCGGTCTGCGCCAGGCCCAGCAGGTCCCGGCCCTGCAGCAGATATGGGATCGCCTGCGCCTGGATCGGCGTGGGCGTCGTATAACCCTCCTGCGCCAGCGACTCGAGAAGCTTCGGGTTGAGCCCGAGGTCGTTGAATGACGGGGCGATCGGCGTGATGATGCTCATGAAGTCTGGGCGCCTCCTCGGCGCGTCATCACCGCAGCCCAGCGGCCGGGCGATGTTCGGATAGGATGGAGTAACGGCGGACCGGCTTACGGGGCGGCGTCCCTGGTTCTCTGACCGGTGTCGTTTCCAGGCCCGCATTCGCGCGCCAACTCTGCGGTCCCTGTCCGCTGCGGACGCATGTACAATGACCCGGCCCCAAGTGCCAGCGTTACCACACCAGTCCAGCCGCCCGTAAAATGCATACCACCCCTTTAAGTCATGCGACCTGCTCAAGCCCGCCACACCGAAAGATCCGCCGTGCAAACCCGCCAGATCCTGCTCGTCGCCGCCGCCATGCTCGCCTTCGCCGGCAACTCGCTGCTCTGCCGCGCCGCCTTCCGCACCACCACCATCGACCCGGCCAGCTTCACCACCCTCCGCCTCATCGCCGGCGCGCTCACCCTCTGGTGCCTCATCCGTGCCAACCGCCGCAGCCCCAACCGCGGCTTCGGCGGCAACTGGCCCTCCGCCGCCGCCCTCTTCGCCTACGCCGCCGCCTTCTCCTTCGCCTACACCGGCCTGCCCACCGGCACCGGCGCCCTCCTGCTGTTCGGCGCCGTCCAGGCCGGCATGATCGCCCACGCCCTCTGGTCCGGCGACCGCCTCGGCGCCCTGCAAACCCTCGGCCTCGCCGCCGCCCTCGCCGGCCTGGTCGCCCTCGTCCTCCCCGGCCTCACCGCCCCCTCGCCGCCGCACGCCGCCCTCATGGTCACGGCCGGCCTCGCCTTCGCCATCTACTCCATCCGCGGCCGCGCGCCCGGAGACCCGACCGCCGCCACCGCCGGCAACTTCCTGCGCGCCGTGCCCCTCGCCCTCGCCCTCAGCCTGGCCGCGGCCCTCACCGGCCAGCCCACAACGATCGACGCGCCCGGGGCCACCTACGCCATCCTCTCCGGCGCCCTCGCCTCCGGTCTCGGCTACGCCATCTGGTACACCGCCCTGCGCGGCCTCGCCCCCACCACCGCCGCCACCGTCCAGCTCTCGGTCCCCGTGCTGGCCGCCTTCGGCGCCGTCCTCCTGCTCGGCGAACCCATCACCCCCCGCCTTCTGCTCAGCTCCACCGCCATCCTCGGCGGCATCGCCCTGGTCATTCTCCGCCGCCCCCTCAAACCAGCAGTCTGATCCGGCCCTCAGGCCGGAAACGTGATCGTAGCCCGCAACCCGCCCCCCAGCCGGTTGCCCAGCGCCACATCCCCCCCATGCGCCCGCAAGATGTTGCGCGTGATCGGCAGCCCCAGCCCGGTGCCCCCCGTCTCCCGGTTCCGGCTGCTCTCCAGCCGCTGAAACGGCTCGAACACCCGGTCGAGATCCGGCGGCGCAATCCCCGGTCCATCATCCTCCACATCCACAGCCACCATCCCATCCACCACCGGCCGCAACACCACACGCGCGCTGCCGCCATAGGCCAGCGCATTGCCCACCAGGTTCGCCAGCGCCCGCTTCAGCGCCACCGGGCGCACCAGCACCGTCAAGCTCTCCGGCCCCGCATACCCCATCGGCATGTTCGAACCCGGCCGCGCATCCGCCGCCTCATCCAGCACCGTCCGCAACAACGCCGGCAAATCCACCCGCGAGGCCGGCTCGCTCCCCGCCACATCCCGCCCAAACGCCAGCGTCGCCGAAACCATCGCCTCCAACTCATCGAGGTCGATCAGCATCTTCCGCCGCTGCTCATCATCCTCCATCCACTCCGCCCGCAGCTTAAGCCGCGTGATCGGCGTCCGCAGATCATGCCCGATCGAGGTTAACAAAAAGGTACGATCCGCCACGAAAGCCCGAATCCGTGCCGCCATCCGATTGAAAGCAACGGCGGCAACAGCCGCCTCCGCCGGGCCATCCTCCGGCAGCGGCGGCGTGTTCACGTCCCGCCCCAGCCGCTCCGCCGCCGCCGCCAGCATCCGCACCGGCGCCGTCAGCCGCCGCACCGCCCATACCGCCAGCAGCGCCGCCGTCGCCGTCATGATCGCAAACGCCGTCACGAACCGCACGGAATGCCACGGCCGCGGCGGCGGCGCCTTCACCCGCATCACCAGCCAGCGGTCGTCCGGCGCCTGCAACGCCACCACCAGCGTCCGCCCGGTCTCGTAATCCCCCCGCACGGCCACAACATGCGGCCGCAACGGCTGCGGCACCGAGCCCAGCCCCAGGTACGGCCGCACCAGCCGCTGCACCTCCGCACTCGCCGCCGGCGCCTCGTCGCGGCTGAACATCGGCTCCAGACCGAACCGAACCCCCGGCGGCGTCTCCGCATCGCGCACCACCCCACTCCACCCCTCCGCCGGCTGCGCCACCATCGCCCGGTACAGCGCCACCATCCGCGTCGCGAGGTCCCGCCCATCCGCCAGCCGCTGCAGCTCCTCCCGGTCCATGCCATAGATCGTGAGCCCGGCCGCCTGCACCACCACCAGCACCGCCACCAGCACCAGCGCCGTCCGCCCCGCCAGGCTGCGCGGCCAGAACGTCAGCCGGCGCAGCCAGCGCGTCATTCCCGCACCACCTCGCACGCGAACACATACCCGCCGCCCCGCACCGTCTTGATCAGCTGCGGATCACTTCCGTCCCGCTCCAGCTTCCGCCGCAGCCGGCTGATCGCCACGTCGATCGCCCGATCGAACGGTCCGGCCGGCCGCCCCCGCAGCAGATCCAGCAGCATGTCCCGCGTCAGAACCTGGTTGGCCCGTTCCACCAGCGCCGCCAGCAGATCATACTCCCCCCCGGTCAGCGCCACCTCCACCCCGCGCGGATCCACCAGCCGCCGCCGCCCCGGCTCCAGCTCCCACCCCATGAAGCGATAGCTCCCCGCCGTCTCCGCCGCCCGCGCGCCCCGCTCGCTGGTCCGCCGCAGCACCGCCCGCAACCGCGCCAGCAGCTCCCGCGGGTTGAACGGCTTCGGCAGGTAATCATCCGCCCCCAGCTCCAGCCCGATGATGCGGTCCGTCTCATCCCCCATCGCCGTCAGCATCAGGATCGGCACGTCGGACATCCCGCGCAGCCACCGCGCCAGGTCAAGCCCGCTCTCCCCCGGCAGCATCAGGTCCAGGATCACCAGCTGATAGTGCCCGGCCGGCCAGGCCCGCCGCGCCTCCCGCCCGTCCCGCACCGCCGTCACCCGCATGCCATGCCGGTCCAGGAACCGCCCCAGCAGGTCGCGGATCTCCCGGTCGTCGTCGATCAGGAGAATATGCGGACTTGATTCCATTCCATTCTATCCTAACCACCACACGCATCGCGTGCATACCTCGACAGTCCCAACCACCCCATGCTGAATCCCGCCCGATGCACGAGACCACCTTCCCGCACCCGCCGCCCGCCATGCGCGCCGCCCTGCAGGTCCTGATGCAGCAGGATCCGCGGCTCGCCGTCATCGAACCCGCCGCCGGGCCGCTGCCCTGGCGCGTCCGCCCCATCGGCTTCCCCGGTCTGCTCCAGGCCATCGTCGCCCAGCAGATCAGCAACCAGGCCGCACAGGCCATCTGGCGCCGCGTCACCATCCTCCCCGATGCCCTCGACCCGGCCGGCCTCACCGCCCTCGATGACCCGGCGCTCATCGCCGCCGGCCTCTCCCGACCCAAGGTCGCCCACGCCCGTGCCCTCGCCGCCGCCTTCCTCGATGGCCGCCTCGCCAACCCGGCCCTCGCCGCGATGGACGACGCCGCCGCCATCGCCACCCTCACCGCCATCCGCGGCCTCGGCCCCTGGACCGCCGAGGTCTATCTCCTCTTCGCCCTGCAACGCCCCGACGTCTTCCCCGCCGGGGACATCGCCATCGCCGGTGCCGCCGCCCACCTGCTCGCTCTGCCAACCCGCCCGGGCCCCGCGGCCCTCCGCCAGCTCGCCGAACCTTGGCGCCCCTACCGTGCCCTCGCCGCCCGCCTGCTGTGGCATCATTGGCGGCACATCACCGGGCGCCCCAGCATGGACGACCTGCCGCAAGCCCCACCGTCGCCAAAGCCGTGACACGCCTCCGCCGACCAGGAGGACCGGCAACCATCAGCCCGCAGCCGCGTAGCAGGCTGCATGCCGACCTCCCCGATCCCACCTGCCGGCCTGTCGCTCCCCGACACGGCGCTACTCACCCTCGCGCGACAGCTCGTGGCCAGCGGCTACCACTTCGTCACCGGCACCCCCGCCACCCACGCCCGCGTCAACGCCCGCCCCGGCAACGAAACCGCCGACAGCATCACCGGCGTCTTCGGCTGGAGCCGCCCCTTCTCCCGCGCCCTGCTCCCCCCCGCCCTGCTCGACCTCATGCAACAGGCCGAAATCCTCGACGAACACGATGGCCTGTTCCGCAGCCGCGTCCGCCTCTCCACCCTGCACGGCATGAGCTTCCTGCACTCCGCCTACCCCACCACCGCCGCAGAAGCCGTGTTCTTCGGCCCCGACACCTACCGCTTCGCCGACGCCATCACCCTCGCATTGCAGTCCAAAACCCCCATCCACCGCGCCGTCGATATCGGCTGCGGTGCCGGACCCGGCGGCATCGTGGTCGCCCGCGCCTGCCCCGGGGCCGAGGTCCACATGGTGGACATCAACCCCGAAGCCCTCCGCCTGGCCCGCATCAACGCCGCCCTCGCCAATACCCCGAATGCCCGGGCCGCCCCCAGCAACCTGCTCACCGCCCTCCCCGGCACCTTCGACCTTATCGTCGCAAACCCCCCCTACATGGTTGACCCGGCAGAGCGCGCCTATCGCCACGGCGGCGGCCCCCTCGGCGCCGGCCTCTCCCTCGCAATCCTCGATGCCGCCCTCAGCCGCCTCAATCCCGCAGGCCGCCTGCTGCTCTACACCGGTGCCGCCGTCGTGAACGGCAACGACCCCTTCCATTCCGCCGCAGCGAAGCAACTTACCGGGCACCAGGTCGATTGGTCCTACAGGGAGATCGATCCCGACGTGTTTGGCGAGGAGCTCGACTGCCCAGCCTACCGCCACGCCGACCGCATTGCCGCCGTTTGCCTCACCGTCATCAAGGAAGAATAAGACAGCATGCCCGAAGGCACGACCAAGATCGCGTCCACCGAGGCCGACCTGCAGTTCGACCTCGCCGCATTCAACGACAAACGCTTCAACCCGGGGCTGCCCACGGTCGACTGGCGAGAGGGCATCGACAGCACGGCCGAATGGCTGCACCGCGAGGGCACCTTCCTCGAAGCCCGCCGCGCCGCCGTCGCCGGGCGCGCAGCCGAAGCCCCCACCGATGCGGACGGCTTTGTCGCCTGGTTCGAAGCCCTGGAGCATAACGGCCCCGGCCAGCACGATCCGCTGTTCGACTGGCTGGCCGAACAGGCCACCATGGACGAGATGCGCTGGTTCCTTACCCAGGAGGTCGCGGGCGAGGCCGGGTTCGAGGACCTCTCCGCCATCACCCAGGTGAAGCTGCCGCCCCAGCCCAAGCTCGAGATCGCCCGCAACTACTGGGACGAGATGGGCCGCGGCAACATCAAGGGCATGCACGGTCCGCTGCTCGAGACCCTGGCCCACCGCCTCGGCCTCGAACCCAGGCCAGAAACCACCGTCTGGGAAGCCCTCGCCCTGGCCAACGTCATGGCCGGCCTCGCCGCGAACCGCCGCTTCGCCTACCACTCCGTCGGCGCCCTCGGCATCATCGAACAGACGGCCCCGGCCCGCGCCGCCCTGGTCGCCGCCGGCCTCAAGCGTCTCGGCGTCCCCTCCGGTGACCGCCACTACTTCGACCTCCACGCCATCCTGGACGTGAAGCACTCGGCCGCCTGGAACGCGGAAGCCATCCACCCCCTGGTCGCCGCGAACCCGGCCTTTGCGCCCGCGATGGCGGAAGGCGCGCTGATGCGCCTGCAATGCGGCGCCGACTGCTTCGCCCGGTACCGCACCCACTTCGGCCTTTGACCCGGCACGGGCGTGGCGCCGGTCCATCCGCACCGGCCCACGCCCCAAGCGACAGCCCCGAACCACCATACGCCCCTGCACCTATCCGTCTCGATGCTCTAGGCTGACCCGATAAGATGAAGAAAAGGGAAACGCCGATGCACAAGATGACGCGCCGGGCCACGCTCGCCGCCCCGCTCCTCGCCGCGCCCTTCATCCGCCGGGCCTATGCCGAGGTCGGCGAGGTGCTGATCGCCAAGCAGTTCGGCACGCTCTATATCCAGCAGGACGTGATGGAGCAGCAGCGCCTCATCGAGAAGCACGCCGCGCTCATGGGCCTGCCGAACCTGAAGGTCAGCTATCTCCGCCTCGCCGGCACCGGCCCGGTCACGGATGGCCTGCTCTCCGGCAAGCTCCACTTCGCCAGCGGCGGCGCCCCGGGCGCCATGCTGCTATGGGACCGCACCCGCGGCGGCGTGAAGTCCTGCTTCGCCATGAACGCCACCAACCAGAAGCTGCTCACCGTCCGCCCCGACCTGAAATCCGTGAGCGACCTGCTCCCCACCGACCGCATCGCGCTGCCCGCCGTCAAGACCAGCCCCCAGGCCATCTGGCTGCAGATGGCCGCCGCCCAGACCTTCGGCAAATCCGAATGGTCCCGCTTCGACGCCCAGACCGTCAGCCGCGCCCACCCCGACAGCATGGCGCAGATGCTCGGCCGCACCGAGATCAACTGCCACTGGACCTCAAGCCCCTTCCAGGAACGCGAGCTCGCCAACCCGGCCGTCCACGAAGTCGCCAGCAGCTTCAGGATCATGGAAATGCCGTCGGTCACGCCGAATACCATCTACGGCAACAGCGTGTTCCGCACCGAGAACCCCATCGCCTGGCGCGCCAGCCTGGCCGCCTTCAAGGAAGCCACCGACTTCATCAACCAGAACAACCGCCAGGCCGCCGAGATCTACCTCCAGAACAGCGGCGACAAGGATACGGTGGACGGCGTCGTCAGCGTCATGACCACCCCCGGCAACCGCTTCACCCTGCAACCCGCCGGCCTGCAGAAGGTCGCGAACTTCATGGCCGATTGCGGCGTCCTGAAGCGCCGCCCCGAAAACCTCGCCGACCTCTTCTTCCCCGAAGCCGCGGAGATGGGCGGCACCTGACAAGCATTCGGGCCGCACGCCCCCGGGGGTGCGGCCGCCTACAACCCGGCCTTCCGCGCCGCGTCCGTCACCGCCGCCACCGCCGGGTCCACCCACCAGCTGTCCAGCACGAACCCATCGCGGATCGGCACCCCCGGCCGCGCGAACCGGTGCCAGGTCGCGATCTTGAACCTGGTGTCGTTCCAGTTCGGCACCATGTACCAGCCCCGCAGCAGGATCCGGTCGATCGCCCGTGTCGCCGCCGCCAGCGAGGCCCGGTCCCGCGCGTTGATCGCCGTCTCGATCAGCGAATCCAGCGCCGGGTCACACACCCCGGCCAGGTTCGCGCTGCCCTCCGTCTTCGCCCCCACGCACGCGAACGAATCCCGCAGCTCGCTGCCCGGCAGGTCGCTCCCCGGATAGATCATCGTCGTCATGTCGAAGTCGAACGCATCCGTCAGCCGCTCGAACTGCGCGCTGTCCACCGTCCGGATCGACACCTCGATCCCCAGCCGCTGCATCCATTGCTGATACGGCAGCGCGATCCGCTCCAGCGTCGGGTCGTTCAGCAGGATGGTGAACGCCATCTGCACGCCCCCCGCATCCACCAGCTTGCGGTCCTTGATGGTCCAGCCCGCCTCCTTCAGCAGCCCCAGCGCCCGCCGCAGCCCCTCGCGGTTGTTGCCGGAGCCATCGGTCTGCGCCAGCGTGAACGGCTCGGTGAACAGCGCCGGCGGCAACTCGCTCCTGAACGGCGCCAGCAAGGCCAGCTCCGCCGCATCCGGCAAACCCTTCGACTCGCTGGCCGTGTTGCCGAAATAGCTGGTCGTCCTTGTATAGGCGCCGAAGAACAGGTTCTTGTTCATCCACTCGAAGTCGAAAACCTGCCCGATCGCCTCCCGCACCCGCGCATCCCGGAACATCGGCCGCCGCGTGTTGAACAACCATCCCTGGATGCCCAGCGGCAACTGGTGCTTGATCTCCTCCTTGCGCACCAATCCCTTCTCCACCGCCGGGAAATCATACCCCGTCGCCCACTGCTTGCTGATGTTCTCCTGCCGGTAGTCGATCTGCCCGGCCTTGAACGCCTGGAACAGCACCGTCGGGTCCCGGAAATACTCGATCCGCACCCGCTCGAAGTTGAACACCCCCCGCCCCGTCGGCAGATCGCGCGCCCACCAGTCGGCGTTGCGCACATAGGTCACGGTCCGCCCCAGCTGGAACGTCTCCACCCGATACGGCCCGGACCCCAGCGGCGGCTCGGTCAACGGCCTGGTGAAGTCCCGGCTCGCCCACCAGTGCTTCGGCAGCACCGGCAAGCCGCCCACCATCAGCGGCAGCTCCCGGTTCTGGTTCGACCTGAAGTGGAACACGACCCGGCTCGGGCTCTCCGCCACCACGTCCTTCACGTCGCCATACGCCACGCGGAACGAAGGCCGCCCCTTCTCCATCAGCGTGTTGAACGTCCAGGCCACATCCTCCGCCGTCACCGGCTTGCCATCGGCGAACCTCGCCTCCGGCCGGATCTCGAACGCCACCCACATCCGGTCCGCCGCCAGCTCGATGGTGCGCGCCAGGTGCCCATAGCCGGACGCCACCTCATCGGCCGACCCCACCAGCAAGGACTCCCACACATGCCCGCCCGCGGTGCCCGAGGCGGTGCCCCCCACCCCCGGCTGCCAGATGCTCCCCACCCCGATCGCCGCATTGCCGCGCAGGATATACGGATTGAACCCGTCGAAACTCCCCACCTGGCCGAACACGATCTCGCCGCCCTTGGGCGCCGCCGGGTTCACGTAGGGAAAGTTGGGGAAGTCCGCCGGCAGGGCGGGCGTCCCCAGAATGGTCAGCGCATGGCTCCGCGTCGGCGCGGGCTCCTGCGCCCGCACCGGAGCCACCCCAAGCAACGCAACACAGACCAAAGCCCGGATCATCGAAACCCCCATCATGCCAGCAACGCCATCGCCGGCCCCAGCAGAGCCCGGTCCCCCACCGCAAGGACCCGGCCGTCGCACCCCTCGTGCAACGCCGCCCCATCCCACCCCGTCATCGACCCGCCCGCCCCCGCCAGGATCGGCACCAGCGCCGCCCAGTCCCAGGGCTTCAACCCGGCCTCCGCAATCACGTCGATCCCCCCCAGCGCCACCAGCCCATAGGCATAGCAGTCCCCACCCCAGCTCGTCCGCCGCACCGCCCCCTGCAACCGCCGCCAGGCCACCGTCTCATCCGCGGAAAAGATTTCCGGCGCAGTACAGGACAGCTCCGCCAACCCCAGCGCCGCACAGGGCCGAACCCCCACCCGCCCCATCCCGCCGCCGAACACCGTCGCCCGCCCCTCGACCCCCACCCAACGCTCCCCGCTGATCGGCTGGTCCAGCACCCCCAGAACCGGCCGCCCATCATCCAGCAGCGCGATCAGCGTCCCGAACATCGGCCGCCCGGTGATGAACGCCCGCGTCCCATCCACCGGGTCCAGCACCCAGCGATACCGCGCCTCCGGCCGGTCCAGCCCGTACTCCTCCCCCAAAATCCCATGCCCGGGGAACCGGTGCGACAACACCGCCCGCATCGCCTGCTCCGCCGTCCGGTCCGCGATCGTCACCGGACTCGCATCGGACTTCAGATCCGCCCCCACCCCCGCCCGGTAGAACGGCCGCACCACCGCGGCAGCAACATCGGCAGCAGCCAGCGCGGCAGCCACAAAGGGGTCAAGGTCGGTCATGCCGGCATTATGCCCGCTTCAAGCCCCCACGCCACCCACTTCCCCCCTCCCGTGCAGGGCGGGGAGATGCACCGCGATGAAGGAAAAAGGTTCACCACAGAGACGCAGAGGCCACAGAGATGGAGTGCGTCCCGAAACCAGCCGCAAAGCGGCAGTGGATCGACGCTCAACGCGGTGCTCCCAAATCCTGCACGAGACCTCCGTGAACTCCGTGTCTCCGTGGTCGATCCCCCCACACGACCCCAATCGTCGTCATCCCCCCCGTGCAAGGCAGGGAACAAAGGCTCACCACAGAGGCACAGAGGCCACAGGGACAAGGTCCGCCTGAAAACCAGCCGCAAAGCGGCAGTCGATCAGCGCCCAATGCGCGGCTCCCAGTCCATGCACGAGGCCTCCGTGAACTCCGTGTCTCCGTGGTCGATCCCCCTTCTTCGTGCCCTTCGTGCTCTTCGTGGTGCAACAGCGATCGCAGCACCCCCGATGCACCCGCTTTGACAACTGCCCCCGATCCCCCCACACGACCCCAACCATGAACCCAATCGTCGTCATCCCCTCCCGCATGGCCTCCACCCGCCTGCCCGGCAAACCCCTCGCCCTCATCGCCGGCCGCGCCATGATCCTCCACGTGCTGGACCGCGCCCGCGAAGCCGATATCGGCCCCGTCGCCGTCGCCTGCGCCGACGAGGAGATCGCCGCCGCCGTCCGCGCCGATGGCGGCACCGCCGTCATGACCGACCCCAGCCTCCCCTCAGGCTCGGACCGCGTCCACGCCGCCCTCGCCGTGCTGGACCCCCAAGGCCACCACGACGTCGTGGTCAACCTCCAGGGCGACCTCCCCACCATGCCCGCCGTCCAGCTCCGCGCCGTCATCACCTCCCTCAGCGACCCGGCCATCGACATCGGCACCCTCGTCGCCCCCATCGAAACCGAGGAGGAACGCCACGCCCCCCAGGTCGTCAAAGCCGCCTGCGCCTTCGACCGTGGCCGCGCCGTCTCCCCCGCCCTCTACTTCAGCCGCGTCCCCATCCCCTCCGGCGAAGGCCCGCTCTGGCACCATATCGGCATCTACGCCTACCGCCGCGCCGCCCTCGCCCGCTTCGTCAGCCTCCCCGAATCCCCGCTCGAGCACCGCGAGAAGCTCGAGCAGCTCCGCGCGCTGGAAGCCGGCATGCGCATCGCCTGCGCCCGCGTCGACCACGCCCCCTTCGGCGTCGACACCGCCCAGGACCTCACCCGCGCCCGCCGCCTGCTTGGAGACCACACATGATCAGCTTCCAGGGCATCCCCGGCGCCTATTCCGATCTCGCCTGCCGCGCCGCCTTCCCCGGCATGCCCACCCTGCCCTGCGAAACCTTCGAACTCGCCATCGCCGCGGTGCGGGAGGGCCGGGCCGAACTCGCCATGCTCGCCTGCGAGAACAGCCTCGCCGGCCGCGTGCCGGACATCCACATGCTCCTGCCCGACAGCGGCCTGTCCATCGTCGGCGAGCACTTCCAGCGCGTCGAGCACTGCCTCCTCGCCATCCCCGGCACCACCATCGACCAGGTGCGCCGCATCCACTCCCACCCCGTGGCCCTCGGCCAGATCCGCGGCATCATCCGCGAGCTCGGCGTGGACGCCGTCATCGAGACCGACACCGCCGGCTCCGCCAAGCTCGTCGCCGCCTGGAACCGCCACGAGGACGCCGCCGTCGCCTCCAGCCTGGCGGCCGAGATCCACGGCCTCACCATCCTCCGCGCCAACGTGGAGGACGCCGCCCACAACACCACCCGCTTCTACATCTGCGCCCAGGACCCGCTCCACACCACGCCCGTCACCGAAAACATCATGACCACCTTCGTCTTCCGCGTCCGCAACGTCCCGGCCGCCCTCTACAAGGCGCTCGGCGGCTTCGCCACCAACGGCATCAACATGAGCCGCCTCGAAAGCTACATGGTCGGCGGCCAGTTCACCGCCACCCAGTTCATGTGCGACGTCGACGGCCACCCCGAACAACCCGGCCTCCGCCGCGCGCTCGAGGAGTTGTCGTTCTTCACGCGCGAGACCAAAGTGCTCGGCGTCTACAAGCGGGCACCGTTCCGCGACACACAAGGCGGGGACTGACCCCGCCGCAACCAGCAAGGCGGGGACTGACCCGCCGCCCAGGGGAGAACACCGCGCATGACCAGGACCGCAGTCGTCACCGGCGCCGGCAGCGGCGTCGGCCGGGCCACCGCGCACGCTTTGGCCAAGGCCGGCTGGCACGTCGGCCTCATCGGCCGCCGCGAGGACGCCCTCCACGAGACCGCCGCCGGCAGCGAAGCCTTCCTCGTCCTCCCGGCCGACGTGGCAGACCCCCGGGCCGTCGCCGTCGCCTTCGCCACCGTCGAACAGCGCTGGACCCGGCTCGACCTGCTGTTCAACAACGCCGGCGCCGGCAACCCCGCCACCACGCCCGACGAACTCGGCGTCGAGCAATGGCTCACCGTCGTCGGCGCCAACCTCAACGGCAGCTTCTTCTGCGCCCGCGAAGCCTTCCGCATCATGCGTCACCAGTCCCCGCAGGGCGGCCGCATCATCAACAACGGCAGCATCAGCGCCCACGCCCCCCGCCCCGGCAGCATCGCCTACACCACCACCAAGCACGCCATCACCGGCCTCACCAGAAGCCTGGCGCTGGACGGCCGCCCCTTCGACATCGTCGCCAGCCAGATCGACATCGGCAACGCCGTCACCCCCATGACCGAACGCATGACCGCCGGCGTCCTGCAGCCCAACGGCACCACGATGCCCGAACCCCGCATGGACGTGGCCCACGTCGCCGACATGGTGGTCCACATCGCCAGCCTCCCCCTGGAAGCCAACGTCGCCACCGTCACCATCATGGCGACGAAAATGCCGTTCATCGGCCGCGGCTGACGCAACGCCTGTCGGGCGGACCAGCTGAGCTAGGCTGGCCCGGCAGCATAGCCGGAGAGATGTGCCGACCCGGATACCCTGGACCAATCAGACCTGGCCGCAGCCTATGCGTTCGGTCCCGCCAGCAACCACCCGTTCAACGACGGCAACAAGCGGACAGCCTGGAGCAGTCGCGTCCCCTTCCTCAAACTCAACGGCGTCGAACTGCAGGTACCGGAAGGCGAAACCGTCGAACAGGTCATTCGCCTGGCCTCACGACAGCTCGACGAAACAGACTTCGCGGCATGGCTTCGCACCTGCCGACGCCCCTCGCTCACCCCCGCCGCCGCAACACCAGGGTCGCCCACTGCCCCTCCGTCAGCACCCGCTCCAGCACCAGCCCCTGCCGCCGGTGCGCCGCCAGCACCATCCGCACCTGCGACCGCAACAACCCGGCCAGGATCACCCGCCCCCCCGGCACCAGGTTCAGCGCCAGGTCCCGCGCCATCCGGCACAACGGCCGCGCCAGGATATTCGCGAACACCAGCCCATAAGGCCCCCCGGCCCGAACCACCGGCGTCCGCCACCCATCCGCCAGCACCGCCCGGACCAACGCACCCACCCCGTTCGCCGCCGCGTTCTGCCCCGCCACCCGCACGGACCACGGCTCGATATCCGTCGCCAGCACCCGCCGCCGCAACAGCTTCGCCGCCGCCATCGCCAGAATCCCCGAACCCGTCCCCAGATCCAGCACCCGCCCGCCCGGGACCAGCCGCCGCGCCACACCCTCGAACGCCCGCAGACACCCCCGCGTCGACCCATGCTCCCCGCTGCCGAACGCCAACCCGGCATCCAGCGTCAGCGTCACCAGCCCAACCGCCTCAGGTCCGGCATCATGCGTCCCCCGCACCAGGAACCGCCGCCCCACCCGGGACGGCGGAAACGAAGCCTCCGTCCGCGCCAGCCACCCCTCCGCCTCGGTCGGCGCCCGCTCCAGCACCGCCTCCACCCCCGAAACCGCCGCCGCCACCAGCAAGGCCTGGTGCAACGGCGCATCATCCCCATCCGCGTCGCGAACCCCCTCCACCCGCCAGACCCGCAGATCCTCGTCGGTCAGGAAGAACCCGATGGTGTCGCAGGCCGAATCGAACGCCGCCTCATAAGCCTCCAGCGCATGCTCCGGCACATCGACGAACACCGTCTCCAACGGCCCGGCCCGCCGCCGCGCCCCACCCCGAACCATCAGGCCTTCTCCACGAACCGGTCCAGCAGCCGCTTCTGCCCCGCCTTCTCGAACTCCACGTCCAGCCGGTCGTCCTCCACCTTCAGCACCCGGCCATAGCCGAACTTCTGGTGGAACACCCGCGTCCCCACCACCAGCGCATCCGCCCGCGCCGGCCGACCCGGCTGCTCCCAGGCCTCGATCGTCTTCGGCGCCCCCACCCGCCGGGCCACCAGCGGCCCACCCGAGAACACGCTGGGCGCCGAGATCATCCGCTGCTCCCGCTGCAGCGCCGCAGACCCGGCCCGCGCCACATGCGCCTCCGGCAACTCCTCGACGAACCGGCTCGGGATGCTGCTCTGCCAGTTCGCATACAGCCGCCGGTTCGCCGCATAGCTCACCACCGCCAGCTTGCGCGCCCGCGTCAGCCCCACATAGGCCAGCCGCCGCTCCTCCTCCAGCCCCTTCTGCCCCCCCTCGTCCAGCGTCCGCTGGCTGGGAAACAACCCCTCCTCCCACCCCGGCAGGAACACGGTGTCGAACTCCAGCCCCTTCGCCCCATGCAGCGTCATCATGCTCAGCCGATCCCCCTCGGCATTCTCCTCGTTCTCCATCACCAGGCTCACATGGTCCAGGAACCCGGCCAGCGACTCGAAGTCCGCCAGAGCCCGCACCAGCTCCTTCAGGTTCTCGAGCCGCCCCGGCGCATCCGGTGACTTGTCCTGCTGCCACATCTCGGTATAGCCGCTCTCGTCCAGCAGCGTCGCCAGCACCAGCACATGCCCGTCCCGCTCCAGCGAAGCCCGCCAGCGCGCGAAGTCCTGGAACAGCTTGCCCAGCCCCTCCCGCATCTTCCCCTTCAGCGCCCCGGCCCGCAGCAGCCCCTCCGCCGCCTCCGCCAACGGCACCCCCTGCGCCCGCGCCGCCTCGTGCATGCTCCGCAGCGCAATCTCCCCCACCCCCCGCCGCGGCACGTTCACGATCCGCTCGAAGGCCAGGTCATCCGCCGGCTGGTGCAGCATCCGCAGGTACGCGACCGCATCCCGGATCTCCGCCCGCTCATAGAACCGCAAGCCTCCGATGATCCGGTACGGCGTCCCCTGCACGATCATCCGCTCCTCGAAGGCCCGGGTCTGCGCCGTGGTCCGCACCAGGATGGCCATCTCCGCCAGCCTGTGCCCCTCCCGCCGCAGCGCCTCCACCCGCTCCCCCACCATCCGGGCCTCCTCGTCGGAATCCCACAGGCTCACCACCTGCACCGGCTCCCCCGGCGCATCGTCATACCCGGACCGCAGCGTCTTCCCCAGCCGGTCCTCGTTATGCGCGATCAACCCGGCCGCCGCCGCCAGGATCGGCGCCGTGCTCCGGTAGTTCCGCTCCAGCCGAACGATCACCGACCCCGGGAAGTCCTTCTCGAACCGAAGGATGTTCTCCACCTCCGCCCCCCGCCACGAGTAGATCGACTGGTCGTCATCCCCCACGCAGCAGATGTTCCTGTGCGACTGCGCCAGCAGCCGCAGCCACAGGTACTGCACCAGGTTCGTGTCCTGATACTCGTCCACCAGGATATACCGGAACCGCCGCCCATACTCCGCCAGGATCTCCGGCCTCGTCCGCAGGATCTCCGTCATGTGCAGCAGCAGGTCGCCGAAGTCGCAGGTGTTCAGCTGCCGCAACCGCGCCTGATACGCCGCATACAGCGCCTTCGACAGCCCGCCCGCGAAATCCCCCTCCTCCGAGGCCGGCACCTTGTCCGGCACCACCCCGCGGTCCTTCCACCGCTGGATCATCCCCATCAGCACCTGCGGCAGCCACCGCTTCATGTCGATCCGCTGCGCCTCCAGCACCTGCTTCAGCAGCCGCAGCTGATCGTCCGAATCCAGGATGGTGAACCCGCTCGTCAGCCCCACCAGCTCCGCATGCCGCCGCAGCATCCGCGCACACAGCGCATGGAACGTCCCCAGCCAGAGCCCCTCCGCCGGCCGCCCCAGCAGCGCCCCCACCCGCTCGCGCATCTCCCGCGCCGCCTTGTTCGTGAACGTCACCGCCAGCACCTGGCCCGGCGCCGCCCGCCCGCTCAGCAGGATATGCGCGAACCGCGTCGTCAGCACCCGCGTCTTGCCGGTGCCCGCCCCCGCCAGCACCAGCACCGGCCCATCGACGGATTCCACCGCCTGCCGCTGCTCGGGGTTCAAGCGTGTGAGATAATCGGTCATGCTGGGGATATGTGTCGCGTCACCCCCGGCCTATAGCCCCGATGCCAGGCCCAAGGCCAGACAGGGCCAACCCGCTCCTGCACGCCCCGCTCCGCGGCCTCGCCTGGTCCGGCCGCCGCGGCTCCATCCTGCTCGCCGTCGGCATCTTCGGCGGCATCCTCTCGCCGGGTCTCGCCTCGGCCTTCAAGGGCTTCGTCACCCCCAACGTCCTGCTCATGACCACCCTGGTCCTGCTCCGGGTCGATGTCGCCCGAACCCTCGGCCACCTCCGCCGCCCCGCCCGCCTCGCCATCATCGTGGCACTGCAGATGCTCGTCTGCCCCATCATCGCCTGGCTCGCCGTCGCCCCCCTCCCGCTCGACCCCGGCATCAAGGCCGGCGTCGTCATCTTCGCCACCGGATGCGCCGCCACCTCGGCCGCCGCCTTCGCCCGCCTGGTCGGCCTGGACGCGGACCTCTCCCTGGTCGGCACCCTCGCCACCCTCGCCCTGGTCCCCATCACCGCCCCGCCCATCGCCCTCTGGCTCCTGGGCATCGACCTCAGCATCGGCACCGCCGCCTTCATGGGCCGCCTGCTCCTGGTGGTCGGCCTCCCCCTCCTCGTCTCCCTCGCCCTCCGCCGCCTCATCGGCCCCGCCCGCCTCGCCCGATGGGGAGACGCGGTGGACGGCGCCCTGGTCTGGCTCGTCGTCTTCTACGGATTCGCCGTCATGGACGGCCTGGCCCCCCGCCTCGCCACCGACCCGGCCTGGGTCATCCAGGCCCTCATCGCCGCCTTCGCCATCGACTACGGCCTCAACGCCCTCACCACCCTCACCCTCCTCCCCTGGGGCAGGCGCGAAGCCGCCAGCGCCGGGCTGATGAGCGGCAACCGCAACATGGCCCTCTACCTCGCCGTCCTCCCCCACGGCACGGACCCCCGCATCACCCTCTTCTTCGGCCTCTGCCAGATCCCCCTCTTCCTGAGCCCCTTCCTCCTGGGCCCCCTCCTCCGACCCTCCAGGCGACAGGGCGGATAGAACCCCATCCCCCAGCCCCAGCCCCCGCCTGTGCACGCCGTTGTGAACGTGCAACACTGTCGGGATTGCGGATAATAGGCGACACGCGGCGACCAACGCGACTTGCGCGTATGACGTTTGCACGAAGACGGGGCCATCCGCCCCGCGAAGCAGGATGAACGATGCCCATCACCCGCCGCCCCATCCAGGCCCTCGCCACCATCGCCGCCCCGGCCGCGCTCATGGTCGGCCTGCTCGCCGCCTGCGCAACCCAGCCCCCCGCCACGGACCAGGCCGCCCTGGCGGACTTCCGCCAGACCAACGACCCCATCGAGCCCACCAACCGCTTCCTCTACAAGGTCAATGACGGCCTCGACACCTACATCCTGCGCCCCGTCGCCGTCGCCTACCGCTACGTCCCCGGCGCCATCCGCCGCCCCATCCACAACGTCGTGACCAACCTCGCCGCCCCCGTGACCCTCGTGAACGACGTGCTGCAGACCAAGCCGCGCCGGGCCGGGGACACGCTGATGCGCTTCGCCATCAACACCACCGCCGGCGTCGGCGGCCTGTTCGATGTCGCGAGCAAGGTCGGCTACCCCGAACACACCTCGGATTTCGGCGTCACCATGGCGCTCTGGGGCGTCGGCGAAGGCCCCTACCTCTTCCTCCCCGTCCTCGGCCCCAGCGACGTGCGGGATGCCGGCGGCTACGTGACGGACATCGCCTTCGACCCCCTCACCTACGCCACCTTCGGCAGCAGCCGCGCCGTCCAGCTCAGCCGCTACGGCGTCACCGCCGTCGATACCCGCGAACGCCTGATCGACCCGATCGACCAGGTCAAGAGATCAGCCCTGGACCCCTACGCCACCTTCCGCAGCCTCTACCGCCAGAACCGCGAGGACACCATCAACAAGACCCGCGAAGACAATCGCGCCACCGTCCCCGCCTGGTTCTCCCGCTGATCCACCCGCTGCCGATCTCCACGAAAGTCTGACATGATGCTGACACGCCGCCGCCTCCTCGCCTGCACCGCCATGGCCGGCCTCCTCCTCTCCCTGGCCCCCGGCGCCCACGCCCAGTCCGGCAACGACGCCACCGCCTTCGTCGTCCGCCTCGGCAACGCCCTGGTCGCCATCGTCGACGGCCCCGGCGATTACGAATCCAAGAAGGCCCGCCTCCGCCCCCTCATCGATCAGTCGGTCGACGTCGACGGCATCGCCCGCTTCTGCCTCGGCCGCTTCTGGCGCACCGCGACACCCCCCCAGCAGGCCGAGTTCTCCCGCCTGTTCCACGACGTGCTGATGAACAACATCTTCGGCAAGATCGGTGAGTTCCAGGGCGTCACCTTCACCCCCACCACAACCACCCAGCGCGAACAGGACATCCTGGTCGGCACCACCATCAAGCGCCCCAACCAGCAGCCCAACAACGTGCAATGGGTCGTGAACCCCGTCAGCGGCACCCTGAAGATCATCGACGTGATCGCCGAAGGCACCAGCCTCCGCCTCACCCAGCGCTCCGACTACGCCGCCTACCTCCAGCGCAACAACTACAGCATCGACGCCCTGATCGCCGCCATGAAGCAGCAGATCGCCCGCTGACCCGGCAAGGCCCTCTTCCCCACGGAAGAGGGCCGGACCAGGGCTGAACGCGCCCCTACTCCCGGATAACCGGAACCCGCTCCGCCGGCGGCGTGTTCCGGCTCCGCATGCACCGCACCATCCCGTCGATGATCACCATCCCGATCCCCGGCAGGTCCCCCATCCGCACGCTCTCCAGCAGATCCCCCCCGGCACTGTGCTGCGCCCGGTCCATCAGCACGAAGTCGGCACTCCGCCCCACCTCGATCATCCCGCAGTTCAAGGCCCGCATCCGCGCCGTGTTCCCCGTCGCACAGCAGAACACCGTCTCCGCCGGCGTGTCCCCCAGGCTGCTCAACAGCGCCACCATCCGCAGGATCCCCAGCGGCTGCACCCCCGACCCGGCCGGACCATCCGTCCCCAGGATCACCCGCTCCATCTGCCCCAGCTCCTTGGCATAGCGCAGCGCCGTCAACCCGGCCAGCTCGTTGCCGTTGTGGACGATCTCGATCCCCCGCCCGCACCCCTCGCACAAACACCGGATCTGCCGCAGCGGCAGCGCCGTATGCCCGCCATTGATGTGCCCGATGATGTCCGCATCCGCCTCCAGCACCGTATCCGCATCGATGTAGCCGGACCCCGGGACACTCGGCCCCCCGGTATGGATCGTGCTCTGCATCCCGTGCTTGCGCGCCCACGCCACCATCTGCCGGGCCTCATGCCCCGCCTTCACCGTGCCCAGCCCCACCTCCCCCAGCGTCGTCACCCCCGCCGCCGCCATCTCCGCGAAGTCCGCCTCCACCATCCCCTGCTCGATCACCGGTGCCCCGGCAATCACCTTCACCCCCCCGGGCCGGTAGTTCGCAAACGCCCGCTGCGCCGTGATCGCCAGCGCCTTCACCCCCACGATGTCCCGCGGCCGCCCCGGCAGATGCACCTCGCCCGCCGAGATCATCGTCGTCACCCCGCCATTCATCGTGCTGTCGATCCACCCAAGCTGCCCCTGCCGCGGCGTCCAGTCGCCGAACACCGGATGCACGTGGCTGTCGATCAACCCCGGCGAGAGCGCGCAGTGCCGCGCATCGATCTCCACCCGAGCCTCCCCGGTGTCGCAATCCTTCTCCCGCCCCACCGCGGTGATCCGCCCGCCCTCGGCCACCACCGTGTCCGCATCCAGGATCGGCGCCTCCAGCTTGCCCGAAAGCATCAGCCCGATGTTGCGGATGACCAGCTTGCCCAGCTGGATCTCGGGACCGGCGGCGAGGGCCATGCAGTGATCTTTCCTGAAGTCGTGGAACCGGAGCGCCCGCACCGCGCGATGCGGGCACGAAGCGATTGTCCCCACAGCATCCGATATCCGTCAACCACGGCCGCAAGACCCGCAACCGCCACACTCAGAAACATGAATTGTCGCTGATGTTGATTTATGTATTGATTAACGCGGCAATGTCGCTCACTCCTCCGCGATATAACGTCGAGGTTCCACCACCATGAAGATCGCATCCGCCGCCGTCCTCTGTGCCATGCTCGCCTGCGCCCAGCCCGCCGCGGCATCCATCGTCACCAGCGACAACCCCATGGGCTGGCAGGCCGCCAACGTTCGCGGCACCGGCACCGCCGCCATCACCAACACCTACCCGAATGCCGGCAACGGCTCGCTGCAGTTCTCGACGTCCGGCGGCAACGACAAGGCCGACTTCGTCGACACTTGGGGGCTGCAGCCCAGCCGCACCCTCGGCACGCTGACCAGCCTGTCCTACCAGTTCTACCGCGACTCCAGCAGCACCACGAGCGCCTGGCTCGCCCCGGCCTTCCGCCTCAGCTACTACGACGCCGAGCGCCGGGAGAGCGGCTACCTCATCTACGAACCCGTCTACAACGGCTACCCGACCAACGGCCCCGGCGTTCCCACCGACCAATTCGTCTCCATCGACATGACCGGTGCGGACTTCTGGATGCGCGCCTTCACCCCCGGCCGCAACATCGAAGTCTACGACGTGACCCTGGCCCAGTGGGCCGCCGGCGCCCAGCCAACCCCCTCCGCCCACGTGCTCAGCGCCAAGACCATGATCTACGGCATCGAGGTCGGCGTCGGCTCCGGCTGGAACGGCACCTTCAAGGGCGCGGTGGACAACGTCTCGGTCTCCTTCGGCGCCGACACCATCGCCTCCAACTTCGAGACCGCGGCGACCGCAGTGCCCGAGCCCGCCTCCCTGGCCCTGCTCGGCCTGGGCCTCACCGCCGTCGCCTTCGCCCGCCGCCGCCGCGCCTGAAGTCTCCTCGCCCGCGTCAGCCAACCGGCCAGACGCGGGCGCAGAACTCCGGATACGTCTCCAGCATCTCGTCCCGGACCGGCCCGCGCAGCAGCGCCAGCGCCGCCGCATCCGGGTCCGCCGTCACCCCGGCCTCTCCCGCGTCGAACCCGAACCCGGTCGCGGCCCGAACGCTCTCCAGGCTCTCCCCGGGATGCACGCTGGCCAGGGCAAACCGCCCCCGCCCCGCATCCCCGGCCGGATCGAACCGGAACACGCACCGCCCCGTCACCAGCGCCTGCGCCGTCCCGCGCCGGAACACCCCCGCCGGCGAAACCCCCGCCGCACTCACGTGATCCACCCGCGGCACCAGCACCCGCAAACTATGCTCCTCCCGGAACAGGATGGTCCGCGGCGTCATCATGTACATGAACGCCGAACCGAAACTTCCCGGAAACCGCGCCGTCCGCCCCGGCCACGCCCCGGTCCCCACCAGGTTGATATTGGCAAACCCATCGATCTGCCCGCCCCCCAGGAAGAACAGGTCGATCCGCCCCTGCCCGGCCAGGTCGAACAGCTCCCGCGTCCCCTCGGTGAACGGGTTGCCGCTCCGCTTGTGCAGCAGCGACAGCCGAACCGGATGCCCCATCTTCCGCACCAGCCAGCACGCCGCCGCCGGCACCGGGCTCGCCGCCCCCACCGCGATATGCCGGGCCACCGGCGCCGAAGGGTCCAGGATCAGCTGCGCCAAGGCCCAGGCCAGCCGCTCTTCCGGCGCAATCACGCCACGTCTCCTTGTTGAACGAACCGCTCCACGTAATCCAGGAACCCGGCCTCGCTCCGCGCCGCCCGCGCATAGTCCCGCATATGCCCGGCATCCCCGTCATACTCGTCCAGCAGCGCAATCGGCCAACAGCCAAGCGGCTCCACCGCCACCGCCTCGATATACGTCGCCGCAATCACCCCCGGCGCCAACCGCTCATCCTCCAGCAGGTTGCCCTCCACCACCCGCTCCACCGTCACCAGAACCCGGCGGCTCGCATGCGCGATCGTCGCCAGCTCCCGCCGCCGCCCCACCCACACATTGCCCGCCCGGTCCGCCATGACCCCATGGAACAATGCCACATCAGGCGACAGCGCCGGCACCAGCAGCACCAGGTCCGCCACATCGCTGAACGGGTTCTGCTGCACCATCCAGTCCCGCCGGTGCGCCACCAGGTCGCTGCCCAGCACCCCCCGCAGCGGCATGAACGGCACACCCTTCTCGGCGGCCTGCAGCATGGTATGGATCGCCGGGCACGTCGCATCGATCACCTCGATCGACCCGGCCGCCACCGCCGCCGTGAACCGCGGCGCCAACCCCGCCTCCCCCAGCGTCACGGCACTGGTCTGCACCGAAGCCACACACCCCGCCCCGATCAGCAGGTCGGTGACATACCCGCTCACCGGAACCCCCAGCAGCCGCAGCCCCCGAACCCCCCGCCGCACCAGCGCCCGAACCAGCGCACACGGCGCCAGCGAATTATCCGGCGGCAACGCCACCAAAGCCCCATCCGGCACCAGCCCCGCCAGCGCATCCACATCCGCCAGAATGGAAACCTCCATCCCCGCCTCCCCCGTTTCCCCCGAGGCTAGCAACAAAAAAGGCCCCCTCCCATAGGGAGAGAGCCTCGATCGCCGGAAGCAGGAAGGCCCCGGACTCTCAGATGTAATGCTCGCTCAACGGCGCAAACCCGTTGAACCGCTGGCTCGCATACGTCGTCGTGTAAGCCCCGGTCGACATGATCCGGATCTGCTCCCCGCTCCGCAACGCAGTCGGCAACCGGTAGTTGGAGCGCTCATACAGGATATCCGCCCCGTCGCACGTCGGCCCGGCAATCGCCACCGGCCCCGTCTCGCCCCCGGCTTCATCATGCGCCGTCTCGAACCGGTACTTGATCGACTCGCCCTCGGTCTCCGCCAGCCCGCCAAAGCGCCCGATGTCGAGATACACCCAGCGCACCGGATCATCCTTGGCCTTGTGGCACACCAGCACCACCTCGGTGCAGATCACCCCGGCATCCCCAACCAGGAACCGCCCCGGCTCCACCAGGATCTCCGGCAGGTCATTGCCGAAATGATCGGTCATCGCCCCCATGATGGCATCCGCGAACCGGTCGATCCCCGGGATCTCATCGCGGTACCGCACCGGATACCCACCGCCCAGATTGACCATCCGCAGGTTCACCCCGGCGGCAGCCAGGTCGCTGAACAACATGCCGACCCGCCCGATCGCGGTCTCGTAGCTGCCCGTCGTGGTCTGCTGGCTGCCCACGTGGAACGACAGCCCATAAGGGTCCAGCCCCAGCGACCCGGCCTCGATCATCAGCTCCTTCGCCGTCTCCACCGTGGTGCCGAACTTGCGCGACAGCGGCCACTCGGCCCCGTCATTCTCCACCAGCAGCCGGCAATACACCCGCGAACCCGGCGCATGCTCGGCCAGCTTCCGCAGCTCCTCGCGGCTGTCGAACGCGAACATGCTCACACCCGCCGCATGGGCGCGCTGAATGGCCGAAACCTTCTTGATGGTGTTGCCGAAGCTGATCCGCCCCGGCTCCGCCCCGGCATCCAGGCAGTACGACACCTCCTCGAAGCTCGCGGCGTCGAAGCTGCTGCCCAGACCCACCAGCCGCTCCAGGATCGGCGGCGCCGGATTGGCCTTCACGGCATAATACACATGCGCCAGCGGCATCACCCGCGTCAGCGTCCGGTAATTCTGCTCGACCCGGTCCACATCCAGCACCAGGCAAGGCGTGGCGGGCGCGCGGTCGGCGATGAACTGGGCAATCTTTGGCGTCATCAGGCGACTCTCCAGGCTTCGGCACCTGCGCCGCCCAGCATGCTCGATGCAAGGGCGGTGCAGACGCTTGCCCACCATGATCATCGGTGGGACGGGGTTGACGGAACGGGGTCGAACGAACCAGCGTATCGATAAAGTGCCAGAACGCTTGACGTCGTTGCGTAACCCCCCAGGGCCAGAGGCACGTGCGTTGCTGCGTGAAGCGGCAAATAGGACCGGATGACCCGGCACGCAAGAGAAAATCCAGCCGGAACTTACGAATATCCGGCAGAACCCCAACAACCCCGCGCGACCATCCCCGTCAGCGCCTCAGACATGCTAAGCACACCAGCATATACAGGGGCACTGGTTTGAAATCCCACGAAACAAGCGCGAGAACCAGCGACTCGACCGAGGGCCTCTCCGCCCAACCCATCGTCGACGCCCTGGCCCCGGACGGGCAGCAGGTCGCCTCCACCGTCGCCGCCGCCGAACGACTTGCCAACGAGCCCGGCGCCGCCAGCCTCGGCCGCCACGCCGAAACCCCCGCCGGCATCAAATGGCCCGGCTGGCAGGCCGTCCTCCGCCGCACCGCCCTCGAAATGCTTACGGACCGCGTGGCCCTCGTCGCCGCCGGCTGCGCCTTCTACGGCACCCTGGCCCTCTTCCCCGCCATCTCCATGCTCATCTCGGTCTACGGCCTGGTCTTCGACCGCCTCACCGTCCTGCCCCAGCTCGCCGTCCTGCGGGACCTGCTGCCCCCCGCCGCCTTCCAGCTCATCGCCGAACGCGTCCAGATGCTGGTCGCCAAACCCCCCGGCACCCTCACCACCAGCCTGCTCACCAGCACCGCCGTCACCCTCTGGAGCTCCGCCGCCGGCACCAAATCCATCATCGCCGCCCTGAACCTCGCCTACGAGGAACGCGAGCAGCGCAAGTTCCTCGCCTACCAGGCCATCGCCTTCACCATCACGCTCTGCGTGATCCTCGGCACCGTCATCGGCCTCGCATTGCTGGTGGCCCTGCCGGCAGCACTCGACTTCTTCGGCTTCGCCAGCCACCAGCGCGCCATGATCCGCGTGGTCAGCATGCTCCTGCTGATCGCATCCGTCATGCTCGGCCTCTCGCTGCTCTACCGCTACGGGCCATGCCGGGAGATGCCGCGCTGGAGCTGGGTCACGCCCGGTTCCGCGGTGGCCACCCTCATCTGGATCCTGGCCTCGGCCCTCTTCTCATACTACGTCGCGACCTTCGCCACCTACGACGCCACCTACGGTCCGCTCGGCACCGTGGTTGGCGTCATGATGTGGTTCTACGTCACAGCATACGCCGTGCTGCTCGGGGCTGAGCTGAACGCCGAACTTGAACTACAGACGGTGCGTGATAGTACGGACGGCCCGCCGAGGCCGCTCGGCCGCCGCGGTGCATACGTCGCAGACCACGTCGCCGCGGATACCCGTCGCTAAGCTCGCCCTCCACCGCATCGGACACGAACGGCGCCTCCGCAACCTCGATCTCCTCGCTGCGCCCCACCGGGCCCAGCGTCACCATCGCCTTGCCCTGGCTCAGCAGCCCGATCCGCGCCGCAGCACCCCGGGACAGATCGATCACCCGCGTGTTGCTCGCCGGCTGGCGGTCATTCACCGTCACCACAACGCTCGCCCCGGTCTCCTGCATCGTCACCCGGATCCGGCTGCCCAGCGGCAGGCTCGGATGCGCCGCCGTCATCTTCTCCTGGTCGAAGATCTCGCCGCTGCTCGTCCGCCGCCCCTGGTGCCGGCCGCCATACCAGGTGGCCTGCCCGCTCTCCTCCCATCCCGGTGCCCCGCGTGACGCGGCGATCTGCGCCTGGGCGGCACCCGCCAGCAGCATCATCGATGCCACGGCCGGGAGAAAGCGAACGGCGGACTTGATCATCCGGAACCTCGTTGCAGTGCTCATGAAAGCTTGATGCCGTTCTCGGACGCAGAGATCAAGCACTAAATCCGACAACCCATCCTAGTCGCACAAACCTTTATGAAAGGTTTATGCGATGGGAACATAGATGGAGCACCGAACAAGGCCAGATCAAGGCACATCAACAGATTGCAACGATCGTTTCTCGATAAACAGCTTCACCCTGATGCGAACGATTGTTCACTTACCGAATTCAGTAAATCTATATGCAAATTAAATAATGCTGTCAGACACGAAAACGGCGCCAAACACGGCGCCGTTACGTAACGAATCGGTGAACCCGAACCCCCGGGCCGAACGCCGGTCCTACCGGATCAAACCCGCCAGCGGGCTCGAAGGATCCGCCCCCATCCGCCGCGGCATCCGCCCCGCCAGATAGGCCAGCCGCCCCGCCTCCACCGCCGCCTTCATCGCCCGCGCCATCCGGATCGGGTCCTTGGCATGCGCGATCGCCGAGTTCAGCAGCACCGCCGTGCACCCAAGCTCCATCGCGATCGCCGCATCCGAAGCCGTCCCCACCCCGGCATCCACCAGCAGCGGCACCCCGGCCTGCTCGATCAGCATCGACAGCATCGCCGGGTTCTGGATGCCGAGCCCCGACCCGATCGGCGCCCCCAGCGGCATGATGGCGACACACCCCATCGCCTCCAGCCGCTTGGCCGCCACCGGGTCATCGGCGCAATACACCATGACCTCGAACCCATCCTTCAGCAGCGCCTCCGCCGCCTCGAACGTCGCCGCCATGTCGGGATACAGATGCGGCGGCGGCCCCAGCACCTCGAGCTTGACCAGGTTCCACCCCCCAGCCTCCCGCGCCAGCCGCAGCGTCCGCACCGCCTCGCTGGCCGTGTGGCACCCCGCCGTATTGGGCAGGTACGTATACCGCTTGGGATCCACATGATCCTGCAGCATCGGCGCCCCCGGGTCCGACAGATTGACCCGGCGCACCGCAACGGTCACGATCTCCGCCCCCGATGCCTCGATCGCCGCCGCGGTCTCCACCAGGTCCTTGTACTTCCCGGTCCCCACGATCAGCCGCGACCGGAACGACCGCCCCGCCACGGTCCAGCCGTCATCCGTCCCCACGAACCCGTCCATGCGCCTAGCCTCCGCCAATGAAATGAACGATCTCGACACAGTCGCCCTCCCGCAGCACGGCCGCGTCATAGGTCGAGCGCGGCACGATCGCCTCGTTCAGCTCCACCGCCACCTTGCGCGCATCAAGCCCCAGCCGCTCCAGCAACCCGGCAACACCCGTCCCTGGCGGCAGCCGCATCGCCCCGCCATTCACCGAAAGGCCGAAGGCGCCAGCCTGTGTGTCGTTCGCATCCATCCCTGCCATATGTGCCAGTCACCGGCACCAGACAAGCGGAGCCCGGCCACCCGCCTGTTCCAATGCGCAAACACGGCAAGACCGATGCATGATGGCGGCAGACCCACGAACCACCGAGGATCGGCAACCAGCATGATCAGCATCCCCCTGCCCCTCGCGATCATACTGGCAGGGGCGCTGTTCTGGCCCGTCACCCTGGCGGTCGCGGCAATGATCACGCTCACCGGCCTGCTGGTCTCCAGGCCCTGGATCCGCGTGACCTGCTTCATCCTGGCCGGCCTGCTCGCGGCGGACTGCCTGCTGGCGATCCTCCTGCCCCCCGACTGACCTACACCCCGACTGAGGCACCGGATGACCGCTGCCAGGCACGGGCAGGCACGCGGCGGCACCCGCCCCGCGCCGCCCGGCCGGGATGGCCCTACTGCGGCCGGAACGTATCGCAGGCCTGCACCGTCCCCTGCCGCAACCCGGTCGTCAGCCACTGCACCCGCTGCGCCGAGCTGCCATGCGTGAAGCTGTCCGGCACGATGGCACTCCGCCCCGCCTGCTGCTGCAACCGGTCGTCGCCAATGGCCGAGGCCGTCGCCACCGCCTCCCGCACGTCGCTCTCGTCGATGTTCCGGTGCCGCCTGTTCATCTGGTTGGCCCAGACCCCCGCGAGGCAATCCGCCATCAGCTCCGTCCGCACCGAAAGGTTGTTCGCCGTCCCCCGGTCCCCCTGCTGCCGGGCCACCGCCTCGGCCTGCTGGATCTTCGGCAGCATCCCCAGCAGGTTCTGCACGTGGTGCCCCACCTCATGCGCGATCACATAGGCATAGGCGAAGTCCCCGCCGCCCCCCATCTTCCTCTGCATGTCCTGGAAGAACGACGTGTCCAGGTAAAGCTTCTGGTCCTCGGGACAATAGAACGGCCCCATCGCCGACTGCGCCGCGCCGCAGCCGGACTGCGTCACGCCGGAATACAGCACCAGAACCGGCTTCACATACTGCCTGTTCGCCTGCTGCGGCAGGATCTGCGTCCACACATCCTCGGTCTCGCCCAGCACCCGCGCCACGAAGTTGCCCTGCTGATCGGTCGGAGCCCCCTGGCGCCCCGGCTGCCCCCCCGCCTGCTGCATCTGGCTCTGCGTCTGCTGCGGCTGCCCGGCCCCCGTCACCATCTCGGCCCCGCCGATCAGCACCCGCGGATCAATCCCCGTGGCCCAGCCGATCAGGCTCAGCACCACGATCGCCCCGATCCCCAGCCCGCCCTTGGCCGCCCCGCCCATGCCGCCGCCACCCTGGCCGCGCCGGTCCTCGATGTTGGTCGAAGCCCGCAGATCATCGTCTTGCATCACAAACCCCCAAGTCATCCGAATACACCCCATCACCCGGTTCGGGCGCGGGCACAACCCGCATCAGTCGACACCCCGGCCCCCCATGCCTAAACTCCCGCCCGTCCCCCGGGACTGAGCAGGAGACCGATTGATGACCAACTCCGTCGTGGTGGCCGCCTACCGCAGCAGAACCCCGGGCTCCGAGCGCCTCGCCGCCGAAGCCCGCGCCCTGTTCCCCAACGGCACCACCCACGACAGCCGCAACCTCGACCCCTACGGCATCTACGTCGAACGCGCCCAGGGCCCGCACAAGTGGGACGTGGACGGCAACCGCTACATCGACTTCTTCGGCGGCCACGGCGCCCTCCTGCTCGGCCACAACCACCCCACCGTGTCAGCCGCCGCCGCCAGCGCCATGGCCAGCGGCACCCAGTTCGGCGCCAACCACCCCACCGAGATCCGCTGGGCCCGGGCGGTGCAGCGCATGGTCCCCTCCGCCGAGCGCGTCCGCTTCACCAGTTCCGGCACCGAGGCCACGCTCATGGCCATCCGCCTGGCCCGCGCCTTCACCGGCCGCACCCGGCTGCTCCGCTTCCGCGGCCACTTCCACGGCTGGCACGACCAGGTCACCATCGGCGCCTCCTCGCACTACGACGGCACCACCACCCCCGGCGTCCTCCAGGGCATCGCCGACGCCGCCCTCCTGCTCGACCCCGGTGACATCGAGGGCGTCCGCCACGCCCTGAGCACCCGGCACGATATCGCCGCCGTCATCCTGGAGCCCACCGGCTCCTCCTTCGGCCAGGTCCCGCTCGATGCCGAATTCGCCGCCGCCCTCCGCAGCGAGACCGAACGCGCCGGCGTCCTCCTGATCTTCGACGAGGTGGTCACCGGCTTCCGCGTCAGCCAGGGCGGCGCCCAGGCCGCCTACGGCATCACGCCGGACCTCACCACCCTGGCCAAGATCCTCGCCGGCGGCCTCCCCGGCGGCGCCATCGCCGGCCGCAAGGACATCCTCGACCACATCGACACCGCCGCCAGCAAGGCCCGGGGCCACGAGAAGATCCAGCACCAGGGCACCTACAACGCAAACCCGGTCTCCGCCGCCGCCGGCCTCGCCGCCCTCGAGCTCATCGAGGCCACCAACCCCGGCGCCCGCGCCGACGCCGCCGCCGCCACCCTGCGCGACGGCCTCAACGAAGTCTTCCGCTCAGAGGACCTGGACTGGGCCGCCTACGGCACCAGCTCCGGCTTCCACACCTTCTTCAACCCCCACCACCTCCCCGCCCACCCCTTCAACCCCGCCGCCCACGACTACATCGCCCTCAAGGCCACCCCGGAACCCCTCGCCCACAAGATGCGCCTCGCCCTCCTGGTCCATGGCATCGACCTCAACAGCCGCCTCGGCGGCTTCCTCTCCGCCACCCACGAGCCCGAGGACATCGCCCAAACCATCGCGGCCTTCCGGGCATCCATCCACATGCTCCGCCAGGAGGGCGAACTGGCCTGAACCCACGTCCCGTCAGGAGATCATCGAAACCCCACCCATGTAGGGCAGCAGCACCGCCGGCACCTCGATCCCCCCATCCGCCCGCTGATACGTCTCCATGACAGCAATCAACGCCCGCCCCACCGCCACGCCCGACCCGTTCAGCGTATGCACCGCCCCCGCCACCTTGCCATCCGCCCCCCGCATCCGCGCATTCATCCGCCGCGCCTGAAACCCCCGCGTGTTCGAACACGAGGAAATCTCCCGCCACGCCCGCTGACCCGGCAGCCAGACCTCCAGGTCATACGTCTTCGCCGCCCCGAACCCGGTATCCCCGGCACACAGCACGATCCGCCGCCACGCCAGCCCCAGCCCATCCAGCACCGCCTCCGCACAGCACGTCATCCGCTCGTGCTCCGCCTCGCTGTCCTCGGGCCGCACCACGCTCACCAGCTCCACCTTCCGGAACTGATGCTGCCGCAACATCCCCCGCGTATCCCGCCCCGCCGACCCGGCCTCGCTCCGGAAACACTCGCTCAACGCCGTCACCCGCATCGGCAGCGAAGCCTCCGGCACCACCTGGTCCATCACCAGGCTTGTCAGCGGCACCTCCGCCGTCGGGATCAACCACCGCCCATCCGTCGTCCGGAACAGGTCCTCGGCAAATTTCGGCAGCTTGTCCGTCCCATAGGCCGCAGCATCGTTCACCAGCAGCGGCACCTGCGTCTCCACATACCCATGCGCCGAGGTATGCAGATCCAGCATATACTGCCCCAAGCCCCGCTCCAGCCGCGCCAGCCCGCCCCGCAGGATGGTGAACCGCGCGCCACTCATCCGCGCCGCCGCCTCGAACAGCATCAGCCCCAGCGCCTCGCCGAGTTCAAAATGCTCCTTCGCCGCAAACCCGGGCTCCCGAACCACCCCCCCAGTTTTGAGCACCACATTGGCACTCTCATCCGCCCCATCCGGCACCGATGCATCCAGCGCGTTCGGCAGCACCTCGAGCGCACCCCGCACCATCCCGTCCAGCTCCGCCGCCCGCTGCTCCAGCGCCGCCATGCTGTCCCGCAGCCCCGTCGCCTCCGCCTCCAGCGCCGCGGTATCGGACCCCTGCCGCTTGCCCGCCCCGATCGCCCTGGCCAGCCCGTTCCGCCGCCCCTGCGCCTCCTGCGCCGCCGCCAGCGCCGCCCGCCGCTCGCCATCCAGCGCCACCACCCGCGCCGCCACCGGCGCCAGCCCTCGCCGGGCCAAGGCCGCATCGAACCCGGCAGGATCCGCCCGCAACGCCCGCAAGTCGTGCATCAGACGTCCTCGACCACTTTCTTCTCCACCATCCCCGCCGTGATGATCGAGATCTCGAACAGCAGGATCAACGGTATCGCCAACCCGGTCTGCGTAATGACATCCGGCGGCGTGATGATCGCCGCCACGATGAACATCCCCACATAGGCATAACGCCGGTACCGCTTGAGGCTCTTGGAACTGACGATCCCCACCTTCGCCAGCAGGGTCAGCAGCACCGGCAACTGGAACGCCACCCCGAACGCAAAGATCAGCTTCATCACCAGGCTCAGGTACTCACTGACCTTGGCCTCCAGCTGCACCGGCAACCCGCCCGCCCCGTTCGAGGACTCGAACGACAGGAAGAAGCTCCAGGCCGCCGGGAACACGAAGTAGTAGGCCAGGCAGGCACCCGCCACGAACAGGAACGGCGTCGCCAGCAGGAACGGCAGGAACGCCCGCTTCTCGCTCCGGTACAGCCCCGGCGCCACGAACAGATAAACCTGGCTCGCCACCACCGGGAACGAGATGAACGCCGCTCCGAAGAACGCCACCTTCAGATACGTGAAGAACGCCTCGGTCAGCTCGGTGAAGATCAGCCGCCGGTTATCCCCCCGCGTGCGAAGGATATTCGCCAGCGGCTGCACCAGGAACGAATAGATCTGCTCGCTGAAATGGTAGCACACGGCAAAGCACACGATGAACGCCACCGCAGACCACAGCAGCCGCCGCCGCAACTCGATCAGATGGTCCAGCAACGGCATCGGCTTGTCGTTGATCTCGTCAGCCTGCGTCACGTCTGCCACTCGATGTTTCCCGAACCAGGCCGAACTGAAAGATCAGGCGAACGGCGAGGAACGCCGCGCCCCCGCCACCGCGGCCACCGCCGCAGGCGGCACGAAAGCCGGCGGCGGCGGCGGCGGCACCGGCAGCCCCCCGGCCGCAATGGACGGCGGGATGAACGAGGGCGGCCCCTGCGGCTCCAGCGGCAAGGCAGGCTCCTCCGGCAGCGCACCCATCGCCAGTTCCGGCCGCTCCGCCACCACCGCCTCGGTCAGCGCGTCAGCCGCCGGGCTGTCAGGCACCGGCACCGGCGGCGGCGCCGGATGAATGTCGAACGGCCGGTCCGCAATCGTCTTGCGCAGCGTCCCATCGCCGTCCACGGCGCTCAGGATCTTGCCCTTGATGTCCATCCGCCGCAGGTCGTCGAAGGTGTCGCGAACCTCGTGCAGGTTCGCCTCCTTCACCATCTCGTCGACATGGGTCTGGAACTCGCCGGCCATGCGCCGCGCCTTCTTCACCAGCTCCGCCACCGTCTTGATGGCAACCGGCAGATCCTTCGGCCCGATCGCGATCAGCGCGACCACGCCAACCAGGGCTATTTCAGACCAGGCGAAATCAAACATGGCGGCGCGTCATCCTCCGGCCGCCGCTGTTAGCACGCATCCCGCCCCATGGAAAACCGCGCGCAGTACTAGATCCCCTTGGCGCTCCGCAGCTGCGCCTCGTCCAGCACCCGCTCATGGCTGTCCAGCGCATTCTTCGCCCGGTACTGGCACCCCAGCCCGGCCGGCGGCAACGCCTTGACGATCGTATAGATCCCCGGGCGCACATTGGCGTTCAACCGGTCCGGCATCAACGAGACCCGGTCCCCAACAGCGAATTTATGGTCGGCCACCACAGTCCCCCCCAAAACCCCGCGTGAAAAGCAGGGCGGCCCCGCAGAAGGAGCCGCCCAACCCGATCAGGCCGCCTTGAGGTTGGCGGCAGACACCTTGCCCTGCTGCCCCTGCTCAAGGTCGAAGCTCACCTGCTGGCCCTCGTTCAACGTGCTCAACCCGGCACGCTCGACAGCCGAGATATGCACGAACACATCCTTGGACCCGTCGCTCGGCTCGATGAACCCGAAACCCTTCTGCGGATTGAACCACTTCACTGTACCCGACGCCATGCCCTGTCTCCTGACTGGCTTGAACCCGGCGGAACCGCCAGGCATCTCGACTTTCCAGGTGGGGGGACCGGCACGGACACAGGTTCGAGCAAAATCTGACCCCGGCTGAAAAGCTCAGCCGTCCCCATGATATACACCCGAAATCCCGGCGCTGTCAGCACATATAGTGCCAAATCCCCGAAGCCGCCCGCCGTAATCCAGAGACAGCGATCACTGTCCCGACTACATCAACCCAACCCAGCGAGAATTGACCCGGCACCCTCGATTTCATCCTCACCTCCGGCTTCACCAGCCGATCCGGTGACGCCCGGCGCTAACCAGCCCGCCGGACGCCGTCACCGACGCCCCCGAGACCTCACCGCACCTATTCAGCCCGGCGCGACCGCCCCTGCACGCCCTGGCAGGTCAATGTCCCGAACTGGTTGCCGATATCCCCCCGGCAACGGTTCACGTCGATCGAGGTCTCGAACCGCCGCCCCCGGTCCCCCCTGCAGATCGCCTGCAAGGTCGAACCCTGTAGCCGGACATCACTGCACGACTGCAGGTAGGTGCCGCCCGGCGCCCGCCCGCCATCGCCACCCCTGCGGTCCCCACGGTCGCCCCGGTCATACTGGCCCCCACGGTCATACTGACCGCCACGATCCCCACGATCATACTGGCCCCCGCGATCATACCGGTCCCCGCCGTCGCGATCCCGATACTGCACCTGCTCCACCAAACTCCGGGAGCCCGCCGCCCACACCGGCACCGCAGCCAGCCCCAATGCCAGCAAGGCACCGCCAACAACTCCGCCAAGCCTGATCCAAATTGCCATGACACCCCCGCCGATCCGCACGTTTCGATCCCTCAATCAAACCATGACTGTAACCAGCGAGCAGCGCGAATGTTCCCGAAGTTACGCTACGGCACCCGGCAAACCCGCCCACCGATGGCCCGGCGGCAAGCCGCCATCAGCGCAAGATACCAAAAAACGGAAGGAATTGGTGGGCCCGGTGGGACTCGAACCCACGACCACAAGATTAAAAGTCCCGTGCTCTACCAGCTGAGCTACAGGCCCATACCCCGGGACATAGCGATGTCCCGGGAATAAGCAAACTATCCGGCGTCGGCGGCGATCTGCGCCTTCAGGATCTTGTCCGGATTGCTCACCGTCCCACCCCCGCCGCTGCCACGCTTGATCTTGTCGATGAACTCCATGCCCTCAACCACCTGCCCCCAGATGGTGTACTGTCCATCCAGGTGCGGCGCCGGCTCGAACATGATGTAGAACTGGCTGTTCGCACTATGCGGGTTGCCCGTCCGCGCCGCACCCACCGTCCCGCGCAGGAACTTCGACTTGGTGGTGAACTCGGATTTCAGGTCCGGCAGCTTGCTGCCGCCCGAACCAGTCCCGGTCGGGTCGCCACCCTGCGCCATGAACCCCTCGATCACCCGATGGAACACGGTCCCATCATAGAACCCCTCGCGCGCCAGGGCCTTCACCCGCTCCACATGCTGCGGCGCCAGCTCCGGCAACAGCTTGATGACCACCCGGCCATCCTTCAGGTCCATATACAGCGTGTTCTCAAGATCCAGAGTATCAGACATGCTCATTCCCAATCTTTCCTACCAGGTCGCCCCAGCGCCTACTTGGCGTCGGCCGCAACCTGCATCTTCACGATCTTGTCCGGCCCCACCACGGTCCCGCTGCTGCCGCTGCCGCGCTTGATCTTGTCCACGTACTCCATGCCCGAGATCACCTGGCCCCAGATGGTATACTTCCCATCCAGGCTCGGCGCCGGCGCGAAACAGATATAGAACTGGCTGTTCGCACTATCCGGGCTCGAAGACCGCGCCGCTCCCACCGTCCCGCGCAGGAAGTGCGCGTTGTTGGTGAACTCCGCCGGCAGGTTCGGCAACGCGCTCCCACCCGTCCCGGTCCCGGTCGGGTCGCCGCCCTGCGCCATGAACCCCTCGATCACCCGATGGAACGGCGTCCCGTTATAGAACCCCTGCCGGGCCAGCAGCTTCACCCGCTCCACATGCTTGGGCGCCAGGTCCGGCCGCAGCCGGATCACCACCCGCCCATCCTTCAGGTCCATGTACAGCGTGTTCTCAGGGTCCGGCGCCGGCGCCTGCGCCCGCGCCAAACCCGGCAACACGGCCAGGGCACCAGCCGCCGCAATCAGCGTTCTACGAAACATGCAATCCTCCGTCATTGAGGCCGAACCCGCGCCAGGGTGCGCTCCAGGGTCAGGGCCGGCACGAAACTCGAAACATCCCCCCCCAGCTTCGCAATCTCCTTCACGAAGCGCGACGAGATGAACTGATGCCGCTCGGTCGCCATCAGGAACACCGTCTCGATGCCGCTGTCCAACCGGTAGTTCATCCCCGCCATCTGCAACTCGTAGTCGAAATCCGACACCACCCGAAGCCCACGCACGATCACGCTCGCGTGGACACTCCGCGCCAGATCAACCAGCAACCCGGCAAAACTCACCACCTCGATCACCGCCCCGGTCCGCGCCGCAATCGCGTCCGTTTCCGCCCGCACCAGCTCCACCCGCTCGGCCAACGGAAACAGCGGCCCCTTGCCCACATTCTCCGCCACACCCACCACCAGCCGGTCCACCAGCTTCGCCGCCCGCGAGATCACGTCGATATGCCCGTTCGTCACCGGGTCGAACGTCCCGGGATAGACCCCGACATGCGGCTCAGACATCGCCGGGGCTCCCCTCGGGCTCTACCACCGGCGCCTCGTCCTCCGCCGCCTCCCCGCTCTCGATGATCGGGAACACGCTCGTCACCCGCTCCTTCTCCGCAATCCGCAGCAGCATCACCCCCATGCTGGCCCGGCCCGTCACCCGAACCTGGTCCGAAGGCACCCGGATCAGCTGCCCCCCATCCGTCACCAGCATCACCCCATCGCCCGGCCGCACCGCAAAGCTCGCCACCACCGCAGCCCCGTTCCGCCCACCCAGCGAAATATTGGTGATCCCCTGCCCCCCACGCCCCGTCACCCGGTAATCATAGGCCGAGGACCGCTTGCCGAACCCGGTATCCGTCACCGTCAGCAGAATCTCCTCCGCCCTCTCCAGCTCCGCCACCCGCTCCGAACTCAGCGCCGCCGCGGCAACCCCCTCCTCAACCTCGACAACCTCAACCTCCTCCCCCGCCGAACGCCGCCGCGCCGCCGCCCCCTTCAGGAACCCGGCCCGCTCCTCCGCACTCGCCTCCACATGCGTCAGCACCGAAAGCCCGATCACCTCATCCTTCTCCCCCAGCCGGATGCCCCGAACCCCCGAGCTGTCCCGCCCCGTGAACACCCGCAGCGTCTCGTCCCTGATCTGGAACCGGATACACCGCCCCAGCCGCGTCGCCAGGAACACGTCATCCCCCTCATGACACGTCGCAACCCCGATCAGCCGGTCCCCCTCATCCAGCTTCATCGCGATCAACCCGGAGGACCGGATCCGCCCGAAATCCGAAAGCTTGTTCCGCCGGACCCCGCCGCTCGCCGTGGCGAACACCAGGTGCAGCCGCTCCCACAGCCCCTCATCCTGCGGCAACGGCAACACCGCCGTCACCCCATCCCCACCCAGCTCCGGCAGCAGGTTGACCAGGGCTCGCCCCTTCGCCGTCGGGCTCGCCTCCGGCAACCGCCAAACCTTCTCCCGGAACGCCTTGCCCCCGCTGCTGAAGAACAGCACCCACTGATGCGTATGCGCGTTGAAGCTCCGCGTGACGATGTCATCGCCCCGCGTCCCCGCCCCGGTCCGCCCCCGCCCACCCCGGTTCTGCTGCCGGAACACCTCCAGCGACGTCCGCTTGATGAACCCGTCCCGCGTGATCGTCACCACCATCTGCCCGGGCTCGATCAGGCTCTCATCGTCCTGGTCCGAAGCGAAATCCGCGATCACCGTCCGCCGCGGCGAATCCAGCAGCCCCCGGATCGCCGCCAGCTCGTCCCGCATCACCTCCAGCCGCCGCGGCCGGCTGTCCAGGATCAGCAGCAGCTCCCCGATCCGCGCCCCAACCTCGGTCAGCTCCGCCTGGATCTTGTCCCGCTCCAGCCCCGTCAACCGCGCCAGCCGCAGCTCCAGGATCCCCCGCGCCTGCTCCTCCGTCAGCCGGACCCGGCCGCCCACGATCTCGTTCCCCTGGTCATCGATCAGGTCCAGCAGCGGCTGGATATCCGCCGCCGGCCAATCCACCCCCATCAACCCGGCCCGCGCACTCCCGCTATCCGGCGAGGCCCGGATGATCCGGATCACCTCATCGATGTTGGCCACCGCGATCGCCAGCCCCACCAGCAGATGCGCCCGCTCCCGCGCCTTGTTCAGCTCGAACCGGCTGCGGCGAAGGATAACCTCCTCCCGGAACCGCAGGAACACCTCCAGCGCGTCCTTCAACCCCATCAGACGCGGCCGCCCGCTGTCCAGCGCCAGGAAGTTCACGCTGAAACTCGTCTGCAGCAGCGTGAACCGGTACAAATGGTTGAGCACAACCTCCGGCGTCGCATCCCGCTTCAACTCGACAACGATCCGCATCCCATCCCGGTCGCTCTCGTCCCGAAGGTCGCTGATCCCCTCGATCTGCTTGGCCCGAACCAGCTCCGCGATCTTCTCGATCAGCGTCGCCTTGTTCACCTGATACGGGATCTCGGTGATCACGATCGCCGTCCGGTTCCCCCGCATCTCCTCGAACTCGGCCTTCGCGCGCACCACCAGCCCGCCCCGCCCGCTCTCGAACGCACTCCTGATCCCGGCCCGCCCCAGGATCATCGCCCCGGTCGGAAAATCCGGACCCGGCACGATCGCCATCAGATCATCCAGCGTCGCCTCCGGATGCGCGATCAGATGCAGCGCCGCATCGATGATCTCCCCCGGATTATGCGGCGGGATATTCGTCGCCATCCCCACCGCAATCCCGTTGGCCCCATTCACCAACAGGTTCGGATACCGCGCCGGCAGAACCCGCGGCTCCTCCGAGCTCTCATCGTAGTTCGAGACGAAATCCACCGTGTCCCGGTCGATATCCTCCAACAGGAACCCGGCCGACTTCGCCAGCCGAACCTCGGTATACCGCATCGCCGCCGGCGGATCCCCATCCACCGACCCGAAGTTCCCCTGCCCATCGATCAACGGCACCCGCATCGAGAACGGCTGCGCCATCCGAACCAGCGCATCATAGATGGAAGCATCGCCATGCGGATGGTACTTGCCCATCACATCGCCCACCACGCGCGCGGACTTCCGGTACGGCTTATCCGCCGTATACCCGCTCTCGTTCATGCCGAACAGGATCCGCCGATGCACCGGCTTCAACCCATCCCGCGCATCCGGCAAGGCCCGGCTGACAATGACGGACATGGCATAGTCGAGATACGACCGCCGCATCTCATCTTCCAGCATCACCGGCGGCGACGAAGGAGCAGGCGTATCAGCGTGCGGCGGCTCAGGAATATCGCTCAAGGTCAGGTCCAGTGGCTATCTCGCCCCACACAGCGCAGGGCGCCAAAGATTAGCACGCGCGCGATGGGTGACCAAACCCGGAGCCAGGTAAGGCCAGGGCGCCGCCCTGGACCCGCTGGGGCCTCGGCCCCAGACCCTGACTAAATTAGATACGGTGTGCAGTTTACCATTTTACAGAAATGAAGGGGATTACGCAGTTGCAAACCGATCGAACTTACCCGTGGAGCGCATCTAGATTCTGGTCTGTGTAAAATTCCTTTAAATCCAGAACAGCTCTGCGGTATGATCGCGCATCATCATCGGGAACATTAAAATCTATCTCAAACGAAGGGTCACCCTCGATTAGGCCACCATTCGGAAATTTTTCCGTGTTTGTCAAATCTACGTAACATCCATAGTCCAGTTTATAAACAATATATCGTTCTCCAGGCCTGTGAGCTGCTGACATACTGCGGTTTAAAATGTGCAATGCACGAAGATCAAATAACTGGTCAATGACTGGATCCGTCACGCCGACTTTAAGTAAAAACGCTCGTGTATTTCTTTGATCAATTACTTTGAATCTTATCCAGTCTAGCATATTTCTGTTCAAGTGATTTGCAGAAATTGCTGTATATTTTTCGGTCTGAAAAAACTGTAAGGTGGCTGCTCTTAAAGCAGGTGCAGTTATCGGTGTGCCAAAGTTACGTTGTGCGGCGGTCGAAAGTATGTGCATTGCGTCACGAGGCACACCTTCGCTAGCTTTAACTAGTTCGACGAAGACTGGTTCCTGAGTAAACGCGAAACTGGTCCAGTTATGGTTAACTGCATTTCCTAAATCTACTCCATCTTCTTTCGATATAGATAGAATATGGTTACGAATAAGCTCTCGGAAGACCTGAACAGATCTTTCCTTATTCACATCGTATACTAAATAATCGTCAAGATTAAGGGCGACTGATGCGTCCGCACCTAATTCTATACCGATGTAACCTCCGCCTTTTACATCTAACTTAAACGAAGACCTTTGCTCGATCGCTGCAATTTTCACCGATACATTTGGAATGCTAAAAAATGATCGGCGAATTAGATCGGCGAGGTAGGGCTGTAATTCATTTAAAACGGTGCTCCATTCGTCGAGGAGAATCCACACTCTCTTAGGTGCAATGAACTGGGCTATTTTCGTAGTCGTAGCCATAAGATATTGAAAGTTAACACGATACTCCTCTTTACCTTCTCGCCTCTCCTTCGTTTCGTCCGCCAGGAAAACCAAGGCTAAGCCGCCGCCGGTGACGAATTTAAGGTGGTTCCGCCTGTAAGTTTTAGGCTCGCCTCCGGAGAATTCGACAGCTTTCCTCTCACGTCAACGCCTGAACTTCTGCCACTCCCTATCTTGGTATTTGTTTCCTTGGAAACATTACCATTAATAGTAACCTTTGTGATTGCAGAGGTAAAATTATCCAGAAGCGGCGCCACATCTGCCAAAGACCAGCCTCTTTTGGGATCAGTAAAAGCTTCTAAAAATGCCTGATGAATACAAATGCACATATCAATCAGTAACCGCGTTGACCTCTCGGATAGGGTTAGTTCCGGATCATTATAAACTGAATTATTTGATCCTAGATTTGAACAATCAACATATATGGCAACATCGCCTTTAGCTTCCTGCTGCGATTCAAAGTATCGCAGCGCATGAGTTTTACCGACTCCACGTCTACCATAGATAATCTGGTTGGACTTATTTGCAAATACATCTAGTATTGGCCCAACAGCTACAAACGTATCTACAATCTGCTGTGTTGCCAACTTTTCAGCTCGGTCATCAAAACGAGTAAAACAGCGACTTAGGGCAATGTTATTAGTGTCTGACATTTTACACTCGGTCCAATCCTGCCGGCATGTTGAAACATTACGCATCTATTGCAAACGAGGCAAACGTAATTTCTATTGCGAGCACTAAAAATTTCCTGTCTCGTTTGAGCGCGCGCGCATGCATTTGTTGCCCGATCAGTTTCATTATACCAACCGAAATTGAGAGTAGAAGCAGCCGAGGGTTGGCGTCGGTGAACTCAATGCTTTTGCCTACCGAGAGTGCCCCATCGTCGCGAGTTTCCTCTGCATCACGTTCAGCCACTCACCCTTGACCCCCGCCCCGGAATATGTTCCTATCTTCCTCATGTCCTCCCCCCACCCCCTCCCCACACCGCAAGAGGACGAAAACACCGAATTCTACCGCGCCGCCCTGCACGAGATCATCAGCCTCGGAACCGCCCTCGCGCGACAGATCCAGGCCGCCACCCTCGATGCCGAAGCAGCCCTCCCCCTCCCCGAGGCCGCCGCGGCCTTCGAGCGCACCACACGCGCCGTCCGCCGCTCCATCCTCCTCGCCACCCGCCTGAACCAGGCCCCCGAAGCCCAGAACGCGGCCACCCGGAACGCGGAAAAAACCCGCACCGCCGCCAGGAAGCGCATCATCCGCGAGGTCGAGGACAACATCACCCGCGCCCGCCGCCCCGAATCCGAGGCCGACGCCCTCCAGGCCGAGTTCCAGGACCGCCTCGACAGCCCGGACCTCCTCGACGAGATCGACACCCGCCCCACCCCCGAGATCATCGCCGACATCCTGCGAGACCTCGATCTCGCCGCCCTCCCCGGCATGGGCCGCCCCTGGCGCCGCCGCACCCCGGCCGACATCACCCACCTCCTCGCCCGGGCCAGCCACCCGCCACGGCAAACCCCCACTCCCCAGAAATCAGGACCGTCCGCCAGCCCCCCCATCCCCGGCAGGCCCACGCGCAACCCCCCGCCCGAACCCCGGCCGCCGCCCCTATAAAGCCGCGCCCACCAACTCAGCCGCCCCGAACACCCAGGCAGGCAACCGCCGCGGCCACCAGGCCAGGCGCCCGCACGCCCATGCCCCGCCGCAACCGCCCCGCATCAAGCCCCCCCTTCAACCCACGTCCCACCCGATTGACTCCCGCAGGAACCGCATCCCGAGCGCCGCGAACCCGGCCACCTCGGCATTGTCCTTCCCATACCCATGCCCCCCCGCCGCCGGCTCATAGAACCGCGCGTCATACCCCATCGCCTGCAGCTTCGCCGCCATCTTGCGCGCATGCCCCGGATGCACCCGGTCATCCCGCCGCGTCGTCGCAATCAGGATCGGCGGATAAACCCGCCCCGACTCGACCGTATGATAAGCCGACATCGGCCCCAGAAACGCCCAGTCCTCCGCCTTCTCCGGGTCGCCATACTCCGCAACCCAGCTCGCCCCCGCCAGAAGCCTGCTGTACCGCCGCATATCGATAAGAGGGATCGTGCAGAACAAGGCCCCGAACCGCTCCGGATACCGCACCAGCATGTTCGCGATCAGGTGCCCCCCATTCGAGCCCCCCTCCGCCGCAATCCGCCCCGGCCGCGTCACCCCCCGCCGAACCAGGTCCGCCGCCACCGCGGCAAAGTCGTCATGGCTCAACCGCTTCCCCGCCAGCCGCCCCGCCTCATGCCACCGCGTGCCGAACTCCCCACCCCCGCGGATCTGCGCCAGAACACTCGTCCCCCCCTTCTCGATCCAAAGCTTCCCCGTCCGCATCCCATACGAAGGCAGGCTCGAAACCGCGAACCCCCCATACCCCGTCAGATGCACCGGAGCCTCTCCCGTCTCACCCGCCGGCCCGGTCTGCACATAGGAATCCGCTCCCCATCCGAGGAGACCGCCTCATGCCGCGTCACCACCACCCCCGAAGCATCGAACCCCGCCGGCAACCGCTTCAGAACCTCCGGCATCGCCAAGGGCCGAGTCAGCATCAGCGTCGGCGGCGTGATGGGGTCCTGAACCACCGCCAGCAGACTCCCATCCTCCTCCGCCTCCTCGACATCGAACGTCCAGGCACTCACCGTCCCCGCCACCGGCAACCCGGCCAAAGCCTCCAGCCGCCACTCCCCCGGCCGCGCAAAGAAATAAGAAGGCCGCGCCTCATCCAGAACATTCAGCACCAGCACCCCATCCGACCAGAACATGGACTGCAAAGCCCGCCGCTCGGTCGGCTCGAACACCACCCGAAACCCCCGCGCCCCCGCCAGGAACGCCTCAAGCCCAATGACGACAACCACATCCGCCGCATAGGTCACCCCACCCGCTACCCAGGGCGTCCGCCCCCGAACCGCCATCCACCCGGCCCGGTCCCAGACAAACGAAGCATCCTCCGGCAACCCCAGAAGCTGCTTCGGCCCACCCCGGTCCCCAATCCAGACCCGCGTCTCAAAGAACCCGGCCTTCTCGCAGAACAGCAACCGCCCCCCGGCCCGATCCACCGCCCCCCAGGCACTCATGTTCCCCGCATCAGTCTCAAACACCGGAGCCTCGGCATCCCAGGCCGCCCCCCGGTGCCAAAGCCGAACCGTCGCCGCATACCCCGACCGCGTCGCCCCACCCAAAGCCGTGGACAGCAGCAGCGTATCCTCATCAATCCAGTCCGCCCCGCCCTTCCCCTCCGGCAAACTGAACCCGCCCGGCACGAACCCCCGCGTCCCCAGGTCGAACTCCCGAACCACCACCGCGTCGCTCCCCCCACGCGACAGCCGCATCAGCGCCCGCTCATGCGCCGGCGGAAAGGTGGTCGCCCCACCCCAAACCCAGTCCTCCCCTTCGGCCGCCGCCAACGCATCCAGATCCAGCAGCACATCCCACTCCGGCGCATCGGTCCGATAGGACTCCAGCGTCGTCCGCCGCCAAAGCCCCCGCTTATGCTCGGCATCCTTCCAGAAATTGTAAATGAGCCCACCACGCCGGGCCGGATATGGTAGGTTGTCGGGCCGGTCGAGCAGATCCCGCAACGCACCCCGGTCCGCCTCAAGCCCCGGTCCCGCAAACGCCGCCAGCGTCGCCGCACTCTGCGCATCTGCCCAGGCCGTCGCCCGCACGCCATCCACCTCCTCCAGCCAGAGGAAAGGATCGTCGTCCGGAAACTCGAGTGTCGGGTTCAACAGCATATCCCTCATGATGGCCGGCAGTTCAGCTTCTTCAGCAACGCCATCTCACGAAAGAACTCATGACGCGGCCCAGCAGCACCGCCCCCGGCGCCGCATCCGCGATCACCCCAGCCTGCGCCCCGATCTGCGCCCCCACCGGCAGGAAGCCACGGTTTAAGCCGGCACCTGCCCGGCAACCAGGTGCGACCACGGTGCCCCGAGTGCCGGGCCGCGGTGCCGGGCTAGAACGGGATCTCGTCGTCAAGGTCGCTGCCGCCCTTGTCGCTGTCCCAGCTCGGGCCACCGCCACCGCCACCGCCACCGCCCCCGCCGCCGCCGCCGCTTCGTGCAGCCTGGGGCCGGGAAGCACCACCGCCCCGCCCACCCTCATAGCCGCCGCCGCCGCCGCCCTCGTCGCCACGGCCGCTCAGCATCGTCATCTCACCGCGGAACCGGTCGATCACCACCTCGGTGGTATATTTCTCCTGGCCGCTCTGATCCGTCCATTTGCGGGTTTGCAGCGACCCCTCCACATAGACCTTCGCGCCCTTCTTGAGGTACCGCTCGGCCACATCGGCGATGCGCTCGTTGAACACCACGACCCGGTGCCACTCCGTCCGCTCCTTCTTCTCGCCGCTCGCCTTGTCGTTCCAGGTCTCGCTGGTCGCGACGGTGAAGTTGACGATCTTGGTGCCGTTCTGGGCGTTCCGAACCTCGGGATCCTTCCCGAGATTGCCCACCAGGATCACCTTGTTGACGCTGCCTGCCATGTTATCCCTCAAACTCCGATCTGCGCATCCTATCCATCATCGTCCTTCAGTGCCATATACTGCTGGAACGATTCCAGAACATCCAGCCCATCGGGGACACACCATGTCCGGCAACATCCGTGTCCGCGGCGCCCGCGAACACAACCTGAAAAACATCGACGTGGAAATCCCGCGTGACCAGCTCACCGTCATCACCGGCCTGTCCGGCTCCGGCAAGTCCTCCCTCGCCTTCGATACCATCTACGCCGAAGGCCAGCGCCGCTACGTCGAATCCCTCTCCGCCTATGCCCGGCAGTTCCTGGAGCTGATGGGCAAGCCCGATGTCGACAGCATCGAGGGCCTGTCCCCCGCCATCTCCATCGAACAGAAGACCACCAGCCGCAACCCGCGCTCCACCGTCGGCACCGTCACCGAAATCCACGACTACATGCGCCTGCTCTGGGCCCGCACCGGCGTCCCCTACTCCCCCGTCACCGGCGAACCCATCGAGGCCCAGACCATCAGCCAGATGGTGGACCGCGTGCAGGCCATGCCGGAGGGCACCCGCCTGCTGCTGCTCGCCCCCGTGGTCCGCGACCGCAAGGGCGAATACCGCAAGGAGCTCGCCGACCTGCAACGCCGCGGCTTCACCCGCGCCAAGGTCGACGGCACCCTCTACGAGATCGACGACGTCCCGGCACTCAACCGCAAGACCAAGCACGACATCGAGGCCGTCGTCGACCGCATCGTCGTCAAGCCCGGTCTCGAAACCCGCCTCGCCGACAGCTTCGAAACCGCCCTCTCCCTCGCCGACGGCATCGTCTACGCCGAAGACGCCACCAGCGGCGCCCGCACCATATTCAGCTCCCGCTTCGCCTGCCCGGTCAGCGGCTTCACCATCGAGGAGATCGAGCCCCGGCTGTTCAGCTTCAACTCCCCCCACGGCGCCTGCCCCGCCTGCGACGGCCTGGGCGTCGAGAGCTTCTTCGACCCGGCCCTCATCGTCCCCGACGAACGCGCCACCCTCGCCGACGGCGCCGTCTCCCCCTGGGCCGGCGCCCAGACGCCCTATTACGACCAGACCCTGCAAGGCATCGCCCGCCACTATAAGGCGAGTACCCGCACCCCCTGGCACGAGCTGTCCGAAACCATCCGCACCGCCATCCTGCACGGCTCCACCGAGCCCATCACCCTCTCCTACAAGGACGGCACCCGCGCCTACGACGTCACCAAGCCGTTCGAGGGCGTGGTCAAGAACCTCGAACGCCGCCTGCGTGAAACCGACAGCGCCTGGGTCCGCGAGGAGATGAGCCGCTACCAGGCCGAAAAGGCTTGCGCCGTGTGCAAGGGCGCCCGCCTCAAGCCCGAAGCCCTCGCCGTCCGCATCGCCGGCAGCAACATCGCCGAGGCCGGTGACCTCTCGATCCGCCGGGCCCTGACCTGGTTCCAGACCGTGGGCGAGACGCTCACCCCCCAGCGACTCGAGATCGGCCGACGCATCCTGCGCGAGATCGTCGAGCGCCTGCAGTTCCTGGTCGATGTCGGGCTCGACTACCTGACCCTCGCCCGCGGCAGCACCACCCTCTCCGGCGGCGAGAGCCAGCGCATCCGCCTCGCCAGCCAGATCGGCTCCGGCCTCACCGGCGTGCTCTACGTGCTGGACGAGCCCAGCATCGGCCTGCATCAGCGGGACAATGAACGCCTGCTCGGCACGCTGCGCCGCCTCAAGGCGCTCGGCAACACCGTGCTGGTGGTGGAACACGACGAGGACGCCATCCGCGCCGCCGACCACCTGATCGACATGGGCCCGGCTGCCGGGCTGCTCGGCGGCTACATCATCGCCCAGGGCACCCCGGAGGAGGTCGCGGCCCACCCGGACAGCATCACCGGCGCCTACCTGAGCGGCCGTGCCGGCATCCCGATCCCGAAGCGCCGCAAGACGGATCCCAAGCGGCAGCTCCGGGTGGTCGGCGCCCGGGGCAACAACCTCAAGAACGTCACCACCTCGGTGCCGCTCGGCGTGTTCACCTGCATCACCGGCGTCTCCGGCGGCGGCAAGTCCACCCTGGTGATCGACACCTTATACAAGGCAGCGTCCCGCCGGCTGATGGGGACCGGCGAAGTGCCCGCCCCGCACGACCGCCTGGAGGGACTCGAACAGCTCGACAAGATCATCGACATCGACCAGTCCCCCATCGGCCGCACCCCCCGCTCGAACCCGGCCACCTACACCGACCTGTTCGCCCCCATCCGGGACTGGTTCGCCGAACTGCCGGAGAGCCGGGCCCGCGGCTACAAGTCCGGCCGGTTCAGCTTCAACGTGAAGGGCGGCCGCTGCGAAGCCTGCCAGGGCGACGGCGTGCTCAAGATCGAGATGCACTTCCTGCCCGACGTCTTCGTGACCTGCGACACCTGCAAGGGTGCCCGCTACAACCGTGAAACCCTCGATATCAAGTTCCGGGGCAAGTCGATCGCCGACGTGCTTTCCATGACGGTCGACGAGGTGGTACCGTTCTTCAGCGCCGTGGGCCGGATCCACGACCGCCTCAGCATCCTGCAGAAGGTCGGCCTCGGCTACATCAGCCTCGGCCAGCAGGCCACCACCCTGTCGGGCGGCGAGGCGCAGCGGATCAAGCTCTCGAAGGAACTCGCCAAGCGCGCCACTGGCCGCACCCTGTACATTCTGGACGAGCCGACCACCGGACTGCATTTCGAGGATGTCCGCAAGCTGCTGGAAGTGCTGCACGCGCTGGTGGATCACGGGAACACGGTGGTGGTGATCGAGCACAATCTCGAGGTGATCAAGACCGCTGACTGGGTGTTGGACCTTGGTCCCGAAGGCGGTGAGGGCGGCGGCATGGTGGTTGCCGCGGGCACACCCGAGCTTGTCGCCATGACCACGGCGAGCCATACGGGCCGGTTCCTCAAGCCGCTGCTCCCGGCAGCGTCAATGCGTAAATCGGCTTGAGATGCTTGCCGGATTGACGGCATTATCACATCAGTGGAAAATCGCGTAAATCCGGCTTGCATGATCCTCTAGCTTTTGCTAAATCATTTGTTAACAAACCACGCAGACGCCCTCACACGGCGTTCCGCAGGGTTGGACTAGATCGCTCAGTTTAGTTGCAACACGCGGCGCGGGTGACCGGGTCAGCCTTCAAAGGAATTTAAGATGTCAAGCCTCAAGCTTCTTCTTGCAGCCACCGTCGCTTTGACGAGCCTTGCAAGCATCCCAGCCTTTGCAATCACCTCGTCGACATCCGCTCAGTTCGGACCTGGCGCAACTGACTTCACCGGTGCAGGTCCTGTTAGCTCCAAGACGCTGAGCCGGTTCGACACCACGTTGGGCACGCTGAATTCCATCGCCTTCACCGTGACCTACGGGTTCACATCCACGATCACGGTCGCCAACGCGGCGCAGGGAACCTCGTCGGGCACCGTGCGCACCGAGTCAGCGTCTGGTTTCCGCTCCACTGATAGTGCGATCGACGGCGTGCTCCGGAATGTGGTGGATCAGATCGGTCCGGTCACCGTCGGTGGCGCGACTATTGACCCGGCTTCGTTCGACCTGCTTGGCACGACGCGCAGCTACAACTTGGCCTCTGGTGGGTCTGCTACGCTCCAGAGCAACGCGGCAACGCAGACGTTCGCACCGGGTGCGTTCACCGACGCGTCGACTCTTGCGGCCTTTTCGGCGTCAGGGCCGTCTACCTTTGTGGCGCAGTTGCTGACCGCCACCGGCACCCTGCTGTCCAACACTGGCGGCAACACCAGTGCGTCGCAGAGCACCACCGCTACGGGCACGATCAACATCGTGTATGATTACACCGCCGCCACCCCGACCCCGCCGACCACGGTGCCCGAGCCCGCCACCCTCGCCCTGCTCGGCGCCGGGCTGATCGGTGCCGGCGCCCTGCGTCGCCGCAACCGCGCCTAATCACGACGCCATACCGCGGAAAGGGCACTGCTTCGGCAGTGCCCTTTTTGTTTGTGCCTATCGCAACGCCGACCAAACGATCGCCAAACGATCGCCCATACCCAGCTCCGCCGAAACAGCACCGCGCCCAGCAAGCCGCCGTCGCGCCAGAACCACCGGCAGAACGGCAGAACGCGCCATCCGTGGCACCACCACCTCGGTCCCGAGCCAAGCCTGCGCGCGAGCCGTCATCGCCACCCGCACGGCCGAAGCCGAAAGTTCGACCGTGCCAATCCGCACCCCCGCCCCACCAGGCGGCGACCCGGCCCGCAGCAGCCGCGAGAACCCATAGGCCGCACCCCAAGGCCGCAGCGCTTCTGCCCCATGCATCCCAAGCAGCCGTCCCGCAGCGACCATCACTCCGCCGGCACTCCGAAGCGCATAGGCCTCCAGGTCAGCCACACCCTCGATGTCGCCGACCTTCATCTCGTATCCGTCGATGATCCCCAGCAACTCGCCCGCATCAAGCCGCCCCGCATCCAGCGCCTCCCCGAGCGGCCCGGCCACCTCGTGCCGCCGCCGCGCGCCCTCCACCACCTCCCGCCACCACTGCAGCCGGATCAGCGACGCAATCGGCTCCCGCGTGGCCACACAGGCCCGCGCCAGCTCATGATCGAACGCATACAGCGCGAACAGCGCCTCCCGGTGCTCCGCCGGGGCAAACAGCGCCGTGAAGAACCGGTCGGGATCATGCCGCCGCACGATCTCGCCCACCCCGGAAAGCTGCTCGCGTGCCATCCCGCACAAATGGCCCGGCCCTTCCCGTGGCGCAACCTTGACGCTCCCCCGCCCCGCGACCACTCTCCCCAGCGCAACCGCCCCCAAGGATCACGATGGCCTTCGAACTCCCCCCCCTGCCCTATTCCCACTCAGCCCTGGCCGCCAACGGCATGCAGCAGGAAACCCTGGAGCTGCACCATGACAAGCACCACCAGGCCTACGTCACCGCCCTGAACGGCTTCGTGGACAAGGACCCGGCACTGCAGGGCAAGTCCCTGGAGGAGATCGTCAAGCTCTCCTACAACAAGCCGGACATGGCGCCCGTGTTCAACAATGCCGGCCAGCACTGGAACCACATCCTGTTCTGGGAAAACATGTCCCCCACCGGCGGCGCCATCCCCGGTGCGCTCGAAAGCCGGCTCGTGGCCGATTTCGGCAGCGTGCAGGCCTTCAAGGACGCCTTCAAGGCCGCCTGCGTCGGTCAGTTCGGCTCCGGCTGGGGCTGGCTGATCCAGGGCCCGGACGGCAAGCTCAAGGTCACCAAGACCCCGAACGGCTCCAACCCGCTCGCCACCGGCGAAGGCACGGCGCTGCTGGGCTGCGACGTGTGGGAGCACAGCTACTACCTGGACTTCCGCAACCGCCGTCCGGATTACGTCAGCAACTGGCTCGACAAGATCGCCAACTACGAATACGCCGCCAGCAAGCTCAAGTAGCTGAAACCGCGCCCTCTCCCACCAACCGGGAGAGGGCGCGCCCCTTCAGGCCTTGGCGACGTCGTTGGCAGCCACCGGCTTCACCAGCGACCCGATGGTCTCACGCAGCACCGTCACCCGCACGTTCGGCGCGATCTCGACCTCAACCTCGTTCGAGCCGTCCTTCACGCGCTGCACCACACCGATGATGCCGCCGGCCGTCACCACCTTGTCACCGCGGCGCAGGGCGGCGAGCATGGCCCGGGCCTCCTTGGCGCGCGTCTGCTGCGGCCGGATCAGCAGGAAATAGAACACGCCGAAGATCAGCACCAACGGCAGGAACTGGGTGGCGGACCCCATGATCCCTGCGACATCCTGGGCATAGGCGGGAGAAATCAGCATGAGGTGTCCTGCTATTCGGGCGGGCTTGCCGCGGAGGGTGGCCGGACCATAGTTTGACGCCCCGCCCCGTCAAGCCAAACCGGATCACATGACCCCTGATGAACTCGCCTTGCTGGGCCGTATCGCCGCGGCACTCGACCGCCTGGCGCCGCTGCCGCCGCCCCGGCCGGACTTCACCGCCGCCGACGCCTTCGTCTGGCAGCCCGATCCGCCCGGCCTGGTTCCGGTGAAACAGGTCGCCCGCGTCGACATCGCGCTGCTGCAAGGCGTGGAGCGCCAGAAGCGCCTGCTGCTGGACAACACGCTGCGCTTCGCCGCCGGGTTCCCGGCCAACAACGCCATGCTCTGGGGCGCCCGCGGCATGGGCAAGTCCTCCCTCGTCAAGGCCGCCCACGCCGCCGCCAACGCCCGCGAACCCGGCAGCCTCGCCCTCATCGAGATCCACCGCGAGGACATCCGCACCCTGCCGGACCTGCTCAACCTCCTGCGCGACGAAACCCGGCGCTGCCTGATCCTCTGCGACGACCTCTCCTTCGAGCGCGAGGATGCCGACTACAAGGCGCTGAAATCCGTGCTGGACGGCGGCATCGAGGGCCGTCCGGACAACGTGCTGTTCTACGCGACCAGCAACCGCCGTCACCTGATGCCGCGCGACATGATCGACAACGAGGGCGCCACCGCCATCAGCCCGGGCGAGGCGACGGAGGAGAAGGTCTCCCTTTCCGACCGCTTCGGCCTCTGGATCGGCTTCCACAACTGCGACCAGGAGGCGTTCTTCGCCATGGTGGACGGCTACGCGGACCAGCTGCACCTGACCATCACGCGTGAGGCGCTGCACGCCGGCGCGGTGGAGTGGTCGATCACCCGCGGCGCCCGCTCGGGCCGGGTCGCCTGGCAATACATCCAGGACCTCGTCGGGCGGCTCGGCGCCGACCGGGTGCAGGCATGATGACCGCCCATCAGCTGAAGGTCGGCCGCTTCACCATCACCTCGCTCCACGACGGCACGCTCGACCTGCCCAGCGAGACGGTGCTGGGCGTGGCGCCCGGCGGTCCCGCCACACGCATCGACGTCAACGCCTTCCTGATCCAGGGCGCCGGCCGCACCATCCTGGTCGATACCGGCGGCGCGGCCATGGCGCCCAGCCTGGGCCAGCTCCTCCCAAGCCTTGCCGCCGCCGGCGTCACACCGGACGAGATCGGCCTCGTGGTGCTCACCCATCTGCACGGCGACCATGCCGGCGGCCTGACCCGGCCGGACGGCACCGCCGCCTTCCGGGCCCCGCTTGCCATCCCAGCCGCCGAGGCCGCCTACTGGTTGAACCCTGCCCAGGCGGCAGCCGCCCCCGCCGCCCGCCAGCCCTCCTTCCGCTCGGCACAGGCCGCCGTGGCGCCGTATCGCGACCGCATCCAGCTCCTCGGCACTGCGCCGGTCGCAGCCGGCCTCACCCCCGTGCCGCTGCCGGGGCACACGCCGGGCCACACCGGCTATCGCTTGGAGGATGGCGGCGAAACGCTCCTGATCTGGGGCGACGTGATCCATCTTCCGGACCAGCAAGCCCGGCATCCCGAAACCGCCCTGATCTACGACAGCGACCCGGCCCAGGCCCGCACCACCCGCGCCGCCATCCTCGCCCGGGCCGCGGCAGAGGGCTTCACCGTGGCCGGGATGCACCTGCATACCCCGGGCTTCGCCAGGGTCGTCCAGGACGGTGCCAGCTACCGGCTCACCCCGGGACCATACAGCTAGTCAGGCCATCAGAACGGCAAGGCGCCGCAACCCGGCCTCGTTGCCCAGCACCGCCGCCCGCTCCGCCCGGCTCAGCGCCGCCTCGCTGACCGACTGCGCCTCGTCCAGCTTGGCCATCCCGACCAGCAGCGCCGCGTCGAACGCCTCCCCGGCCCCGCGCGGCGGCGGCAGCATGGCGCGGTGCGCGGCCAGCAGCGCCGGGTCGGCGAACAGCCGGCTGATCCCATCCATGGGTGCGGGCGTCAGCAACGGCGTCAGCCGCTGCACCGCCAGCAGCGCATCCGGCGGCATCACCTCCTCCGGCGTCCGCAACAGCCCCAGACGGCGCAATGCCCGCCCAGCCCCCAGCCGCGCCGTGATCCAGGCCAGGGGCGCCGCCAGCGCCAGCCCGAGCACCACCGGAGACATCCACAGCAGCAGCGGCACCGAGATCAGCGAGGACAGGTAGGCCAGCCCCAGCCCGGTCAGCGTATGCGGCATGTACTGCCGCAGCGTGTCGCGGAACGGCACCCGCCCGCCTTCCCGCCGCTGCGGCGCCCACCCCCCGTCACGCCCACCCAGGATGGTCAGCACGGACGCCGTCTGCGTCAGCATCGTCACCGGCGCCAGCAGCCCGGCCACCAGGCTCTCCACCAGCACCCCGGCCAACGTGCGGATCGCGCCGCCAAATCCCCGCCGCTCCCGCAGCATCATGGCGAACCACGCCAGCACCTTCGGCCCCAGCAGCACCCCCATGGTGCCGATGAACACCCACATGGACCGCACCGGGTCCACCACCGGCCAGACCGGGAACAGCGTCGGCCCCGACGGAAAGTAGTTCGGCGGCACGAACCGCGCCTGGATCGAGATCATGATCCCCATCACCAGGAACAGCAGCCACAGCGGCGCCGTCACGTAGCTGCCGATCCCCATCAGCAGATGCAGCCGGCTGATGGGGTGCAGCCCGCGCGTGGGCAGGATGGCGATATGCTGCAGGTTCCCCTGGCACCACCGCCGGTCCCGCACCGCCAGCTCCGTCAGGGAGGGCGGACATTCCTCATAGCTGCCCGGCAACGCCGGCATCATGTGCACCGCCCACCCGGCCCGGCGCATCAGCGCGGCCTCCACGAAGTCATGGCTCAGCACATGCCCGCCGAACGGCTTGCGCCCCGGCAGGGTCGGCAGCCCCGCCGCCTCGGCGAAGGCCCGCGTGCGGATCATCGCGTTATGGCCCCAGTAATTGCCGTCCGCGCCGTGCCACCAGGCAATCCCATGCGCGATCATCGGCCCATACACCCGGCCCGCGAACTGCTGCACCCGCGCGAACAGCGTCTCCGCCCCCACGATCACCGGCAGGGACTGGATCAGCCCCGCATCCGGCGTCCGCGCCAGCGCCCCCGCCAGCCGCAGCACGCAATCCCCGGTCATCACGCTGTCCGCATCCAGGATCAGGAACAGCGGATACGCCGCGCCCCAGCGCCGCACCCAGTCGCCGATGTTCCCCGCCTTGCGCTCCGTGTTCCTGGCCCGGCGCCGGTAATAGATGTTCGCCGCCCCGGTATGCGCGCGCAGCCGCAGGAACGCGGCCTCCTCCGCGATCCAGGCGTCAGGGTCCGTGGTGTCGCTCAGGATGAAGAAGTCGAACCGTCCGCCTGCCCCCAGCCGCACCAGGTCCGCATGCAGCACGGCCAGCGCCGCCATGATCCGCCCCGGCGACTCGTTGTAGGCCGGCATCAGCAAGGCCACCCGCGGCGGCTCCGCCACATCCGGCCCCTCCAGCCGCGCCCCGCCGCCGAACAGCAGCGAGACGAAGCCGCACAGGCTGCTGATCAGCGACATGGCGATCCAGGCGAACAGCACCACGAACACGACGAGGATGGCGATGGCCAGCGGCGTCAGCCCGTTCACACCCAGGACCTTGTCCATCTCCCGCGCCGCCAGCCCGGTCAGCACCACGGCACCACCCAGCACCAGCAGCCGCCGCAGCCCCATGTGGCGCGGCGAGGAGGCCGGCCGTGGCGCCTGGCCCGGCGCCACCTGCAGCGCCTGCGTCGGCATCGCCAGCGGCGCCTCGGGCGGCAGGAAACCCGTCAGGCCATCCAGCGTCGGCTCGTCCAGCGTCAGGTCGTCCAACGATAGACCCACGTCTCGCTCAGCGGCGTATCGCCCTGCATCAGCGTGGCGCGCAGCTCGGCCTGCGTCGCATCGCCGGGCAGCAGCTCGAAGCTGAGACGCCAGCCGCCCTGCTCCGGGTTCGGCGTCGCCACCGCGTTCTGGATCACGCCCCGGTCCGTGGTGGCCCGCACCTGCACCGGCGCATCGGCCGGCAGGTCCTTCAGCCTGGGCCCCGCCGCATCCAGCACGAACACCCGCCCCTTCTCCGCCGCCCCGCTGCTGGTGCTGCGGAACCGCGCGAGCGTCGAGCGCACCGGCGCCTCGGCGCACCAGTGCAGCCGATAGGTGAAGTTGTTCTCGGACTTGGCGCGCAGCACGTCCTTCGGCCGCCAGAAGGCGACGATGTTGTCATGGATCTCCTGCCGCGTCGGGATCTCCACCAGCTGCACCACGCCATCGCCCCAGTTGCCGATCGGCTCCACCCACAGGCTGGGGCGCCGCTCATACCGCGCCTCCAGGTCCTCGAAGTCCGATAGCTGCCGCTTGCGCTGCATCAGCCCGAAGCCGCGCGGGCTGCTGTCCTGGAAGCTGCTGATCTGCAGCGTCCGCGGGTTGGACAGGGGCCGCCACAGCTCCTCGCCCCGCCCCGTCATCATCATCAGCCCGTCGCTGTCATGCACGGCCCGGCGCCAGTCATCCATCCCGGCGCGCGAGTTGTTGTCGAACAGGAACATGCTGGTCCCGGTGGCGATCCCCGCCTGCGGCAGGTCCACGCGCGGAAACAGCGACAGCTCCACGTCCATCACCGTGTCATCGCCGGGCCGCAGCGTGATGCGCATGGCGGCGGCGGCACTCGGGCTGTCGATCAGCGCCGCGATCACGATGCTGCTGGTGCCCGGCGTCGGCCGCTCCAGCCAGATGGACCGGAACGCCGGGAACTCCTCGCCCCCCGGGTCCGCGGTGTTGAGCGACAACCCGCGCGAGGAGAGCCCGTAGCCCAGGTTCCGGCCCACGGCGCGGAAATAGCTGGCCCCCAGGAACACCGCCACCTCGTCGAAGTAGTCCGGGCGGTTGATCGGCGCATGCAGCCGCATCCCGGCGAACCCGATATCCGTCCCGGCCGGCGGCCGCGGGTTGGGGCCGAAGTCGAACATCTCGGGCCGGTACACGATCGGCCTGGCCCGGCCGTCCTGCACCTCGAACATCTCGACCCGCTCCTTGAACAGCCAGCCGAGATGGAAGAACTGCGCCTGGAACGGCAGGCCGGTGCCGCGCCACAGCGCCTGCGCCGGGTCGAAGCGGATCTTGCGATAGGCGTCATACCCCAGGTTCGCGGCATAGTCCGGCAGCCTGGTGGAGGGCGCCTTGTAGGCCGCCGCGGCCAGGGTGCGCGCCATGGTCCGCACCGTCTGCGCGTCATAGGGCGTGTCCTCGGCGGCCAGGACCGCGCCAGGCGCGACCGACAACGCCGCAACGGCTGCCGCGGAGCCCATCAGTTGCCGTCTGTTCACGTTCCCCCCGATCATCCGCTCGTCAGATACTTGCTGCAGTGCACAAGGCTCCATTGCCGTCAGACTTGTGGCTTGTCCATGGCATTAACGTCAGTCGGCCACCAAAAGGCACTCCACCAGCCGCCCCCCGGCCCGCAGCCCGTCCGGCCGCTCGGTCGCGCACCGCCCCTCCGCCACCGGGCAGCGCGGATGCAGCCGGCACCCGGGCGGGATGTTGGCCGGGTCCGGCACCGCATCGCCCAATCCGCTCTCCGGCAGGCCCAGGCCCGGCTCGGGCGTCAGCACGCTGGCCAGCAGGGCGCGGGTATAGGGGTGCCTCGGGGCATGGAACAGCGCATCCACCGCCGCCTGCTCCACGATCCGGCCCAGATACATCACCGCCACCTCGGTCGCGATATGCTCCACCACGGCCAGGTTGTGGCTGATGAACACGAGCGTCAGCCCCAGCTCGGCCCGCAGCTCCACCAGCAGGTTCAGGATCTGCGCCTGCACGCTCACATCCAGGGCGCTGGTCGGCTCGTCGCACACCACGATGCGCGGGCGCAGCACCAGCGCCCGCGCGATCGCCACACGCTGCCGCTGCCCGCCGCTCAGCTCACCGGGGAACCGGTCTGCCATCACGCCGGGCAGTCCCACCCGCGCCAGCATCTCGCCAACGCGGCGCTCCACGCCCCGCAACCCCTGGGCCCGCAGCGGCAAGGCCACGATGTCGCGGATGCGCTGGCGCGGGTTCAGGCTGGAATACGGGTCCTGGAACACCGGCTGGATCAGCCGCGCCCGCGCCCGCCGGTCCATCGAGGCCAACTGCTGCCCCTCCACCAGCACCGCCCCGCCGCTGGGCGGCGTCAGCCCCAGGATGATGCGCGCCAGCGTGCTCTTGCCGCACCCGCTCTCCCCCACGATGCCCATGACACCCCCGCCGGGCACCACCAGGTCCACGCCGTCCACCGCGCGAACATCGCCGAACCGCCGCGTCACCGCACGGATCTCGATGGCAGGCGTCATGGCTGCAGGTGACACAGGCAGGAGTGCTCCGGCGACACCATCCGCACCGGCACCTCGGTCGCGCAGACCGGCAACGCCAGCGCGCACCGGTCCCGGAACCCGCACCCCACGAACCCGGCCTGGATGCGCGGCACCGTCCCCGCGATGCTGCCCAGCGGCTGGTCCCACCGCACCTTGCCCGGCACCGGCACGCTCGCCAGCAGCCCCCGCGTGTACGGATGCGTCGGCCGTGCGAACAGCTCGGCGGCCGGCGCGCTCTCGATCACCTGGCCCGCGTACATCACGCTCACCCGCTGCGCCACGCGCGCCACCACGCCCAGGTCATGCGTGATCAGCAGCAGCGCCAGCCCCATCTCCGCCTGCAACCCGGCCAGCAGCCGCAGGATGCCGGCCTGCACCGTCACGTCCAGCGCCGTGGTCGGCTCGTCGGCGATCAGCAGCTCCGGTCCGCACAGCAGTGCCATGGCGATCATCACCCGCTGCCGCAGCCCGCCGCTCAGCTGATGCGGGAACTGCCCCAGCCGCAGCCCCGGATTGGCCAGGCCCACCCGGCCCAGCAGCGCCGCCGCCCGCTCCGTCGCCGCGGCCCGGCCGCCGCCCCGGTGCCGGCGATACACCTCGGTCATCTGCGACCCGATGGTGTAGGCCGGGTTCAGGCTGGTCATCGGCTCCTGGAAGATCATCCCGATCCGGTCGCCGCGCAGCCTGCCCAGCGCCCGGTCCGGCAAGCCGCCGATCTCCTGCCCCTGGAACCGGATCGAACCCCCCGTCCGCACCGCCCCCTTCGCCAGCAGCCCCATGACCGCCAGCGCCGTCACGGACTTGCCGCAGCCGCTCTCGCCCACCAGGCAGTGCGTCTCGCCCCGCCGCACCACCAGCCCGGCGCCCCGCACCGCCTCCGTGGCGCCGAACCGCACCCGCAGGCCCTCCACCTCCAGCACGGCCCCAGCCTCGCGCCCGGCTCAGCCTCGCGCCGGGGCTCAGCCACGCGCCCGCGTCCCGAACAGGTCCCGCAGCCCGTCGCCCACCAGGTTGATCCCCAGCACCAGCACGAACAGCGCCACCCCCGGCACCATGATCACCCAGGGCTCGAAGAACATGTAGTCCTTGCCCTCCGCGATCATCAGCCCCCAGCTGGGCAGCGGCGCCGGCACGCCCAGCCCCAGGAACGACAGCACGCTCTCCAGCAGGATCGCCAGCGCCACCTCCAGCGTCGCCACCACCACCAGGTGATGCGCGATGTTCGGCAGCACCTCGCGCGCCAGGATGTGCCAGGTGGAGGCCCCCGCCGCCTGCGCCGCCGCCACGTAATCGAGGTTGCGCACCTGCAGCGTCGTGGTCCGCGCCACCACCGCGAACCGGTCCCACAGCAGCAGCCCCAGCGTCAGCACCACGATGGTCAGCGAACTCCCCACCGCGGAGACGATGGCCAGCGCCACCAGGATCAGCGGGATGCTCAGCCGGCAGGTGATGACGAACATCACCACATCGTCCACCCACCCGCCGAAGAACCCGCCCAGCACGCCCACGGCGATGCCGATCACCCCGCTGGTCAGCGCCGCGCACGCCCCGATCAGCAGCGAGATGCGCGCGCCATACACCAGCCGCGCCAGGTAGTCCCGCCCCAGCTGGTCGGTGCCGAACAGATGCTCGCTGGTGCCGCCCAGCCAGACCGGCGGCTTCAGCCGGTTCATCAGGTCCTGCGCGAACGGGTCGTGCGGCACGAGGCTGGGCCCGGCCAGCGCCACCAGCAGCGCGAAGCCGACGATGAACAGGCCGAGGGCGGTGGCGACATGCCGGGTCAAGTGTGGCGCAGCCGCGGATCGAGCACGGCGTTCAGCAGGTCCGCCCCCAGCGTCAGCGCGATATAGATCAGCGCCAGGATCAGCACGACCGCCTGCACCACCGGAAAGTCGTTCTTGCTGATGCTCTCCCACGCCAGGAAGCCCACGCCGGGCAGGTTGAACACCGCCTCGATCACGATGGACCCGCCCAGCATGAACCCCAGCTGCACCGCCGCGATCGCCACCACCGGCATCGCCGCATTCCGCGCCGCGTGCTTGCACACGATGCTCAGCCGCGACAGCCCGCCGGCCCGCGCGGTGCGAATATAGTCGGACGCCATCGCCTCGATCATGCCGGACCGCGTGAGCCGCATCAGCGCCGGGATCGCGGAAAACGACAGCACCAGGCCCGGCAGCACATACCCCGTCCAGTCCTCGATCCCCGCGATCGGCAGCAGCTGCCAGCGCAGCCCGAACAGGATGATCAGGATCAGCGCCAGCCAGAAGCTCGGCAGCGCCTGCCCCAGCAGCGCGAACCCGGTGACGATCCGGTCCAGCGGCCGCCCCTCGTTCAGCGCCGCCACCACCCCCAGCGGCACCGCCAACAGCAGCGCGATGCACAGCCCGACCAGCCCCAGCGTCAGCGTCACCGGCAGCCGCGCCGCCACCAGGTTCACCACCGGCTCGCGGAACAGGTAGGACCGCCCGAGATCGCCATGCGCCGCGGCCACAACCCAGTCGCGGAACTGCACCGGCAGCGGGCGGTCCAGCCCATAGGCGGTGCGGATGGCCGCGAGATCCGCCGCACTCGCCTGCGGCCCGGCCACGGCCAGCGCCGGGTCGCCGGCCACGCGGGTGAGCGCGAAGCTGATGACCAGCACCGTCATGCAGACCAGCACAGCCAGGATGGCCCGGCGCAGCAGAAAACGACCCATGCCCCGACACTATGGACGCTGCCGCATTGCGGCAAGCAGCACGTGCCGGCAGGATCGCGCCATGCGCGCCACCCTGCTTCTGCTGGCCTCGACCCTCCTCCCGCCCGGCCATGCGCTGGCGGCGCTGCGGCCCCCCGTCACCCCGGCCTGCATCTCCTCGCCCTTCGGCATGCGCCACGCCGTCGGCCCCCACGCGCCCGCCGCCTTCCACAACGGCGTCGACCTCCCCGCCCCCGCCGGTGCCCTGGTGCATGCCGCCGCCGACGGCACGGTGGCGGTCATCAAGCGCCAGGGCCTGGGCGGCGTGACGGTGCACCTGGTGCACGCTGACGGAACCACGACGCTGTATGCGCACCTCGGCAACCTGGTGCCCGCCATCGCGGAAGGAAAGAAGCAGGTGAAGGCCGGCGACCCCCTCGGCCACGTCGCCCGCACCGGCGTCACCTACGGCACCCACGTGTTCTTCGCCGTGCTGCGCGGCGCCGAGGCGATCGACCCGGAACCGCTGCTGGGCGTGCCGCGCTGCGGGGCTACCGGCGCTTCGCCACCTGGGCCGCCGCCTGCTCCGCCTCGTGCGCCGCCATCGCCGCCTCCGCCTGCTTGATGATCCGCGCCTCGTTGCGTTTCAGGAACACCACCACCCACACCACGATCACCGCCGCGACGCCGCCGATCACCAGCCCGACCGGCCCGGCCAGCCGATGCACCTGCGTGCCGAGGAAATAGGCGCCGATCCCATACAGATGCGTCCAGACGATCCCGCCCAGCGCGTTCCACAGCAGGAACCGCCCCCACCCCATCCCGTTCGCCCCGGCCAGCAGCGCCGCGAAGGTCCGCAGGAACGCGATGAACCGCCCGAAGAACACCACCACGCCGCCATAGCGCAGGAACAGGTACTGCCCCAGCCGCTGCCGCTCCACCGTCAGGTAGATCTTCGGTCCCCACTTCTCCAGCGCCGGACGCCCCAGCTTCTGCCCGATCAGGTAGCCGAAGTTGTCCCCCATGATCGCGCCCGCCGCCGCCGCCAGCACGATCCACTCGATCTGGATCTTGCCCGTGGTGGCCGCATAGATGGCCGCCGCGATCAGCAGGCTCTCCCCCGGCAGCGGCAGCCCCATCGACTCCAGGCAGATCACCACCCCCACGATGCCATAGCCGTACTGCTCGACCAGGTGCTCGAAGAAGGCGATCACTGTCCCGCCTCGAACCGGGCAAAGCCATCAGCCCGCAGCACACAGGCCGGACAGGTGCCGCAGCCATAGCCCCAGGGGTGCCGGTGCACCCGGTCTCCCAGGTAGCACGTGTGCGTCAGCTCCACCGTCACCTCCCGCAGCCCCAGCTGCTCCGCCATCGCCCAGGTCGCCGCCTTGTCCAGCCACATCAGCGGCGTATGCAGCACGAACCGCCGGGCCATCCCCAGGTTCAGCGCCAGCTGCATCGCCTTCACCGTGTCGTCCCGGCAATCCGGGTAGCCGCTGAAATCCGTCTCGCACATGCCGCCCACGATGTGCCGGATGCCCCGCCGATACGCCAGCGCCGCCGCCATGGTCAGGAACACCAGGTTCCGCCCCGGCACGAAGGTCGTGGGCAGCCCTTCCGCTCCCATGGTGATCTCCGCCCCGGATGTCATCGCCGTCGCCCCCAGCCCGGCGAACGCCCCAGCCACATCCAGCACATGGTCCTCCCCCAGCCGCCCCGGCCAGCGCGCATCCACCGCAGTCCGAACCGGCCCGCGGCACGCCAGCTCCACCGCATGGCGCTGCCCATAGGCGAAGCCCGCCGTCTCCACCCGCGCCCACCGCTCCAGCGCCCAGCCCAGACACGCCGTGCTGTCCTGCCCGCCGCTGAACAGCACCAGCGCCGCCTCCCCCTCTCCCATCGCAATCCGCCCCGTGCCTGCTTATCTGCCTCCTATGCACGCTGAATTCACCGATGACGAGATCACCCGCTACAGCCGCCACATCCTGCTCGCCGAGGTCGGCGGCACCGGCCAGGCCCGGCTGCGCGATGCCCGCGTGCTGCTGATCGGCGCCGGCGGCCTCGGCAGCCCGCTGCTGCTGTATCTCGCCGCCGCCGGCATCGGCACCATCGGCCTGGTGGACGACGACACGGTCGATCTCACCAACCTGCAGCGCCAGATCGCCCACACCACGGAGCGCCTGGGCCAGCCCAAGGTGCAGTCCGCCGCGGAAGCCGCCCGCGCCATCAACCCCGCCGTGGTCATCGAGCAGCACCAGACCCGCCTCACCGCCGACAATGCCATGCAGCTCATCAGCGCCTACGACCTGGTCTGCGACGGCAGCGACAACTTCGACACCCGCTTCCTGGTCGCCGACGCCTGCGTGCTCGCCGCCCGCACCCTGGTCTCGGCCGCCGTGCTGCGCTTCGACGGCCAGCTCTCCACCTTCAAGCCGCACGCGGACCCCGATGGCCCCTGCTACCGCTGCCTGCATCCCGCGCCGCCGCCGCCGGGCCTGGTGCCGTCCTGCAGCGAGGCCGGCATCCTGGGCGCTGTCACCGGCGTCATGGGAAGCCTGCAGGCCACCGAGGTGCTGAAGGAGGTCATGGGCATCGGCGAGGGCCTCTCCGGCCGGCTGCTGATCTGGGACGCGCTGGCCGCCCGCATCCGCACCATCCGCCTGCGCAAGGACCCGGCCTGCGCCCTCTGCGGCCCCAGCCCCAGCATCACCGGCCTGGTCCGCACCTGTGTCGCCGCCTAGTTCGCTCGGCATCCTCCTGCTCAGCGGCAGTTTCGAGCGCGCGCACTATGCCTTCATGCTGGCCGCCGGGGCTGGCGCCGTCGGCCGCCGCGTGGTGCTGTTCGCCACCAACGCCGGCTGCCACGCCCTCTGCGCCGACTGGTCCGCCCTGACCGGCACGGAGCAGGACGCCGCCAGCCAGGACACCGCGATCCAGGCCAGGGGCGTTGCCGGGTTCAGCACGCTGCGGGACGCCGCGGCAGATCTGGGCACGGTGCTGCTGGCCTGCGATTCCGGACTGCGCATCGCCGGAATCCCCCCAGCGCGCCTGCTGCCCGGTGTCACCATCGCCGGCATCCCCACCTTCCTGACCGAAGCGGGCGGCGGCCAGTTGCTGACCCTCTAGTGACGTCGTCCTTGACCGCCACCCCGCCACTTGGCACGGAGGGTCCATGCCAAGGCCTCTTGCACGGATCACGTTCCTCGCTGCCCTGATGATCGGCCCCGCCGGGCTATCGGCCCAGCCCGCTCCCGCGAAACCAGCCGACAAACCGGCCGTGAAGCCCGCCCCACGCACCGCCGTGCACAGTGCCCCGCTGGTGAAGCCCAGGCCCGGCCCCCACGCCCAGCACCCAAAGCCCGCAGCAAAGCCCGCGCCTCCGGTCGCCGTCCCCGCGCCGGTCGTGGCGCCCGAGCCTGAAAAGCCCGCCGAGCCCGGCAAGGGCAGCAACACCGGCGCGCCCCTGCCCCGCTTCGCCGCGCTGCGCTCCGATGAAGTGAACCTCCGCACCGGCCCCGGCACCCGCTACCCCATCGAATGGCTCTACAAACGTCGCGACCTGCCGGTGCAGATCGAGCGCGAATTCGAGGTGTGGCGCCTGATCCGCGACCAGGAAGGCGTGAAGGGCTGGGTCAACCAGGCCGTCCTCGCCCCCCGCCGCACCGGCGTGGTCATCGAGGCCGAGCACATGCTCCGCCGCGACCCCAGGGACGACGCCACCGCAGTCGCCCGCCTCAAGCCCGGCGTCATCCTCCGTCTCCGCAGCTGCGAGGCCGGGGCGGACTGGTGCCAGGCCAGCATCCAGGACTACCGTGGCTGGATCAAACGCACCGACATCTGGGGCACCTTCCCCGGGGAGGCCATCCAATGACCCAAACCCTCGACCCCGCCCGCCCCCGCGCCCACCACGACATGGGCGGCGTGCCGAAGTTCCTCTGCGAACCCATCGACACCGCCGACCACACCCTCACCGACTTCGACCGGGCGGTGGACGCCATCCGCCAGATCCTCGGCACCAAGAAGGTCATGAGCGTCGACGAGCTGCGCCGGGGCATCGAGGCGATCCCCGAGGCCGAGTACCTTCGGCTCAGCTACTACCAGAGATGGATCCGCGCGATCACCGACAACCTGCTGGCCCGCGGCGTGATCACCGAGGCCGAGCTGCAGGCGGCACTCGACCGATGCTGAAACCCGGCACCCCCGTCCGCGTGCGCGACGACTGGCCGGAAACCCGCGGCCCCTGCCACATCCGCACCCCGCACTACCTGCGCGGCCACGAAGGCACCGTCATCCGCCATCTCGGCACCTTCCCGAACCCCGAGGACCTTGCCTTCGCCCGCCCCGCCGCGCCGCTCGGCCTGTATCACGTCGCCTTCCGCCCCCAGGCCCTCTGGCCCGATGCAGGCGGCAACGAGCTGCTGGTCGAGATCTTCGAACACTGGCTGGACCCGATCGGAACCACGGCATGACCATCCTCCTCGAGAACCCCGGCCTGCTCGAAACCCCAAGCGACCGCCTGCTCGCGGCCATCCGCCTGCTGCTGCAGGAAAAGGCGATCGCCACGCCCGAGGAGATCACCGAACGGATCGCCCACACCGACCGCGCCAGCCCCGCCATGGGCGCCCGCATGGTCGCCCGCGCCTGGACCGACCCGGCCTTCCGCGCCGCCATGCTGCACGACGGCGCCGCCGCCGCGGAAACCATGGGCATCCCCATGCGCGGCCTGCCGCCGCTCGGCGTGCTGGAGAACACCGCCGACACCCACCACCTGGTCGTCTGCACCCTGTGCAGCTGCTATCCACGCGGCGTTCTGGGCTACCCGCCCTTCTGGTTCAAATCTCCGGCCTACCGCGCCCGCGCCGTCCGCGACCCGGCCGGCGTCCTCGGCGAATGGGGCACCACACTCGCCCCCGGCACCAGCATCCGCGTGGTGGACAGCACCGCGGACTACCGCTGGATGGTCCTCCCGCTCCGCCCCGCCAATACCGAAGGCTGGAACGAGACCCGCCTCGCCGCCCTGGTCCGGGAAGGCGACATGATCGGCGTCACCACCCCATCCGCCTGATCTCAAACAGGATCGGCCTGATCGTCGGCCTCCAGGCCGAAGCGAGGCTCGCCAAAAGCTGGAACCTCCCCGTCGGCATCGGCGGCGGCACCGCCCAGGGTGCGGAAGCCGCCGCTGACCGCCTCGCCCCCGAGGTCGACGCCCTCATCAGCTTCGGCCTCGCCGGCGGCCTCGACCCGGCGCTCACCCCCGGCACGATCATCATCCCCACCACCGTCATCCACGATGGCCAGCACTGGTCCACCGACCCCATCCTCAACACCAGCCTCGGCGGCCCGACCCCCCATGTCCTGCTCGGCGGCGGCAGCATCCTGGTCACCGCCGCCGATAAACAGGCGGCCCGCGTCAGCACCGGCGCCCACGCCGTCGATCTCGAATCCGCCGCCGTCGCTCGCGCCGCCGCCCGGCACGGCCTGGCCTTCGCCGTGCTCCGCGCCATCTGCGACGACGCTGCCCGCACCCTGCCCCACGCCGCCCTGGTGGCGCTCGACCCGGCTGGCGGCATCGGCCCCCGCCGCATCCTCGCCGCCGTCCTGGCCCACCCCAACGAGATCCCGGCCCTGCTCACCCTGGCCCGAGACGCCGCCCACGCCCGCCGCGCCCTGCTGGCCCGCGTCGCCGCCACCCGCCTCGCCCCCACTCGCCTCGCCCCCACCCGCCTCGCATGATCCGGGTCGAGCAGGAAATCCCCGACCAGCCCGAGGTCGAAACCCTGTTCCGCCTGGCGGATGCCGCAAGCCTCCTGCTCTATCCCGGTGAACGCCGCATCGGCCTCACGCCCGAAGCCCTGCTCGCCCGCGACATCCGCTTCTTCGTCGCCCGCCGCGATGGCAAGGCTGTCGGCTGCGGCGGCTACGTGCCGCTCTCCGAGAGCACAATCGAGCTGAAACGCCTCTTCGTGCATCCGGAGGCGCGCGGCCAGGGGGTGGGCCGGGCCATGCTGGCGGCGATGGAACACCTGGCCCGGCTCGAACGCTTCGCCACCGCCCAACTGGAAACCGGCCGGCGCGCCGAAGCCGCCATCGCCCTCTACACCACCGCCGGCTACCAGCCCGCCCCGCCGTTCGGACCCGACGCCGCGGACCCCGGCAGCCGCTTCATGCAGAAGACACTCGGCCCCCGGGAATGACCCGGGGGCGAAGACTCAGTCCGCCGCGTCTTCCAGCTCGGCCTTGGCCGGCTTCTTGTGCTTCAGCTCGGCCATCTTGTCCTGTACGTGCTTGCTGAACACGTAGTCCGCCGGACGCTGCTTCGTCAGGTCGATCTCCGGTGCCATCGGGCCATCCAGCTTCGGGCCACGGATCGCCGTCATCATCGTCTTGAACGGGCTCTTCACCGCGTCCATCACCGCGGTGCTCTCATACCCCGAATGGACCATGCAGTCGGCGCACTTCTCGTAGTTGCCGGTGCCGTACTTGTCCCAATCGGTCGAGCTCATCAGCTCGGTGAAGGTCTTGGCATAGCCCTCGCCCAGCAGATAGCAGGGCCGCTGCCAGCCGAACACGTTGCGGGTCGGCTTGCCCCAGGGCGTGCAGTGATAGCTCTCATTGCCGGTCAGGAAGCTCATGAACAGCGGGCTCTGGGTGAACTTCCAGCCCTTGCCGCGGCCGTGCTTCAGGATGTCGCGGAACAGCTGCTTGGTCTTCTGCCGTGACAGGAAATGCGCCTGGTCCGGTGCCCGCTCGTAGGCATAGCCCGGCGACGTCATGATCCCGTCCACCCCCAGCGCCATCACGCTGTCGAAGAACTTCGCCACCCGCTCCGGCTGTGCGCCATCGAACAGCGTGCAGTTGATGGACAGGCGGAACCCGCGGCGCTTCGCCTCCTTGATGGCGGCGATCGCCTTGTCATAGACGCCTTCCTGCTCCACGGCCTTGTCGTGCATGGCCTTGTCGCCGTCCAGGTGGATGTCCCAGCTGAAGAACGGGTTGGGCTTGTAGTCGTCCATCTTCTTCTCGAGCAGCAGCGCGTTCGTGCAGAGATAGACGAACTTCTTGCGCTCCAGGATCTTGGCGACGATCTCGGGCATCTCCTTGTGCAGCAGCGGCTCGCCACCGGCGATGGCCACCACCGGCGCGCCGCACTCATCCACTGCATCCAGCGCGTCCTTCACGGAAAGGCGCTGGTTCAGGATGGGAGCCGGATAGTCGATCTTGCCGCAACCGGAACAGGCCAGGTTGCACCGGAAGAGCGGCTCAAGCATCAGCACGAGCGGGTAGCGCTTCCGGCCGCTGAGATGCTGCTTCACGACATAGGCGCCGACTCGGAGCACCTGCTGCAGAGGGACGGACATGCTAGACGGAACCTTTCCAGACCGCTGCGCCCGGGCCAGGGCGCCGTGCGACATCACATAGGTCAAACCTGGGGGCCAACCAACCACCGGGCCTGCCATACCTGCCAACCGGCATCGGCAACAGACCGGCTTCATAGCGCATTTGCGAAGAGTTCGCGCTGAACTCGACGAGAGCGGCCTTCAACTGTGTCAAATCAGCAACAGCACCGGCTGTTGAACGTGGCACCCTGGCACAGACCCGCGCACATCGGCTATGTTGCGGCACGTTACGAGATCATGTCGCTTCGAATCCGCAGACTTGCCTCCGGGCGAGGGACGTGGTTTTTCCCGCCGTCCCGGACCGTCGAGTGCTGCTTCACGATGGATGCCGTCGGACGAACAAGGCAGATACCACCGGCCCCGCGCCGTGTGGGGGAGCAAGAAGACCCGATGAACGCCAGCATGCCGCTCCCGACCCGCCCAGCAACCCCCTTGCTGGACCGGGTGACCGTCCCCTCGGACCTGCGGAACTTCTCCGCCGAGCAGTTGCGCCAGGTGGCAGACGAACTGCGCGCCGAGACCGTCGACGCCGTCAGCACCACCGGCGGCCATCTCGGCGCCTCGCTCGGCGTGGTCGAGCTGACGGTTGCCCTGCACGCCATCTTCGATACCCCGCGTGACCGCATCCTGTGGGACGTCGGGCACCAGGCCTATCCCCACAAGATCCTCACCGGCCGTCGCGACCGGATCCGCACCCTCCGTCAGCCCGGCGGCCTCAGCGGCTTCACCCGCCGCTCGGAATCGGAATACGATCCATTCGGCGCCGCACATAGCAGCACCAGCATTTCCGCCGGTCTTGGCATGGCCGTCGCCCACGACCTGAACGGCGAGAAGGACCGCCACGTCGTCGCCGTGATCGGCGATGGCGCGATGAGTGCCGGCATGGCCTATGAAGCCATGAACAATGCCGGCGCCCAGCATTCGCGCCTGCTCGTCATCCTCAACGACAACGACATGTCGATCGCGCCCCCGGTCGGCGCCATGAGCGCCTATCTGAGCCGGCTGATGAGCAGCCGCTCCTTCCTGAACCTGCGCGACCTCGCCGTGCGCATGACCAAGCGCTTCCCCAAGGGCCTGGAGCGCACCGCGCGCCGGGCCGAGGAATACGCCCGCGGCATCCTCACGGGCGGCACGCTGTTCGAGGAGCTGGGCTTCTACTATGTCGGCCCGATCGATGGCCACAACCTGGATCACCTGCTCCCCGTCCTGCGCAACGTGCGCGAAGCTGAGGAGAGCGGCCCGATCCTGCTGCACGTCATCACCAAGAAGGGCCACGGCTACGCCCCGGCCGAGAACTCCGCCGACAAGTATCACGCCGTCAGCAAGTTCAGCGTCGTCACCGGCGAGCAGGTCAAGGCCCCGCCCGGCCCGCCGCAATACACCCGCGTCTTCGCCAACGCGCTGATCGCGGAGGCCGAGGCCGATGAGCGCATCGTCGCCGTCACCGCCGCCATGCCCTCCGGCACCGGTCTGGACCGCTTCGCCTCCCGCTTCCCGACCCGCACCTTCGACGTGGGCATCGCCGAGCAGCATGCCGTCACCTTCGCGGCCGGCATGGCGACAGAGGGGCTGAAGCCCTATTGCGCCATCTACAGCACCTTCCTGCAGCGCGGGTATGACCAGGTCGTGCACGACGTGGTGCTGCAGAAGCTGCCCGTCCGCTTCGGCATCGACCGCGCCGGGCTGGTGGGGGCGGACGGCGCCACCCATGCCGGCAGCTTCGACCTCGCCTATCTCGGCTGCCTCCCCGGCATCGTGCTGATGGCCCCCAGCGACGAGCTGGAGCTGATGCACATGGTCGCCACCTCCGCCATCATCGACGACCAGCCCAGCGCCATCCGCTACCCGCGCGGCGAAGGCACCGGCATCGCCCTGCCCGAGCGCGGCACCCCCATGGCCATCGGCCGCGGCCGCATCATGCGGGAGGGCTCGGCCGTCGCCATCCTCTCCCTCGGCACTCGCCTGGCCGAAAGCCTGCGCGCCGCCGACGAGCTGGCCGCCAGGGGCTTCGCCACCACCGTCGCCGACGCCCGCTTCGCCAAGCCGTTCGACGCCGACATGGTCGAGCAGCTCGCCCGTCACCATGGCGTGCTGATCATCATTGAGGAAGGCTCTGTCGGCGGCTTCGGCGCCTTCGTCATGCAGCATCTGGCCCAGCGCGGCCTGCTGGACGGCGCGCTCCGCATCCGCACCATGACGCTGCCGGACCGCTTCATCGACCACAACACCCCGGCGGCGCAGATGATCGAGGCCGGGCTGGGCGCCAAGGACATCGTGGCGACCGCGCTCTCCGCGCTGGGCAAAGACGCCAGCAAGCCCCAGGTGGCGGTGCCGGCCCGATGAACATCTCCCGTCGCGTCCTCCTGGCCGCCCCCCTCCTCGCCCTCCCCACTGCCGCCGTCCCTGTGGACGCCCGGGCGGCGGATGCCGAGGCCGCGGCGCCGATCCAGGCACTGGTGCAGGCCATCCTCGCCGCCATGCGGGCCGGCAAGGCCACGCCCTTCATGCAGCGCTACAACCTGCTCGCCCCCGCCGTTGATCGCGCCTTCGATCTCCAGGCCGTGCTCGCCGCCTCCGTCGGGCCGCGCCTCGCCACGCTTCCGGCCGACCAGCAGGCCGCCCTGCTCGACGTGTTCCGCAAGTTCACCGTCGCCAGCTACGCCGCGAACTTCGACAGCTTCGAGGGCGAGCGCTTCGACCTGGTGCCCGAGCAGCGGCCCGTCGGCAACGACCTCGTCGTCGGCACCCGCCTCGTTCCCACCCGGGGCGACGCCGTCAGCATCGACTACGTCATGCACCGCGGGCCCGGCGGATGGCGCGCCATCGACGTCCTCCTCAACGGCAGCATCAGCCAGAATGCCGTGAAGCGCAGCGACTTCCGCAGCCTCGTCACCACCACCGCCCAGCCGCTGATCGACAGCCTGCGCCGCAAGGTGGCCGAGCTGTCCGGCGGCGCTCTGTCCTGAACGGAAGCGCCGCGTGACGCCGGGACCGATCGAATACGCGGCCTTCGCCCTGGCCGGCCTGACCCTGGCCGGCATGGCGCAGACCGCGATCGGGTGGGCGGCGCTCGCCCGCTTCCGCGCCCGGCGCCGCCCGCCCGCCAGCCCGCTGCCGCCCGTCACCATCCTGAAGCCGCTGCACGGCGACGAGCCGCTGCTGCTCGAAGCGCTCTCCAGCGTCTGCGCCCAGGACTACCCGGACTACCAGGTGGTGTTCGGCCTGCACGATCCCGACGACACCGCGCTCGCCGTGGTGCATGCGCTGCAGCAGCGCTTCCCCGCCATCCCGATCGACGTGGTGATCGACCGCACCCAGCACGGCGCCAACCGCAAGATCGGCAACCTCATCAACATGCTGCCCCGGGCGCGGCACGAGGTCCTGGTCATCGCCGACAGCGACATGCACGTCGCCCCGGACTACCTGCGCCAGGTCGTCGCCGCGCTGCAGCCCGGCGTAGGCCTGGTCACAACCCTCTACACCGGCCTGCCCGCCGGCGGCAGCCTGGCCGGGCAGCTCGGCGCCGCCTACATCAACCACACCTTCCTGCCCGGCGCCCTGCTGGCCCGCTGGCTCGGCCGGCAGGATTGCCTGGGCGCCACCATGGCCCTCACCCGGGAGATGCTGGAGCGCGTCGGCGGCTTCAAGGCCTTGGCCGACGAGCTGGCCGACGACGCCGTGCTGGGCCGCCTGGTGCGCGACCAGGGCCTCCGCGTCGCACTCGCGGCCACGGTGCCGGCAACGACGGTCGCCGAAACCCACATGCCGTCGCTGTTCGAGCACGAGCTGCGCTGGGCCCGCACCATCAAGAGCGTGACGCACGCCGGGTTCGCCGCCTCCGTCGTGCAATTTCCGCTGTTCTGGGCAGCGCTCACGGTCGGGGTTTCCGGCGGTGCGGGCTGGTCCTGGCTGCTGTTCGCCGCCGCCTGGGCCCTGCGCGCCATGGCGGCGGCCGGCATCGACCGTAACTTGGGCATTGCATCGACGCTCTCCATCTGGTGTCTGCCGCTACGCGACCTGTTGTCGATGACGGTGGTCCTCGCCAGCTACCGCACCCGGCGCGTCGCCTGGCGCGGTCAGGTGATGATGGCCAGCCGGCCCCGGCTCGTGCCCGGAAAGGGATGACTGACATGATGAGAACCCTGTTCCTGCAGCCCCCGTCCTTCGGCGGTTTCGACGGCGGCGCCGGCTCCCGCTACCAGGCCAAGCGCGAGATCAAGTCGTTCTGGTACCCCACCTGGTTGGCGCAGCCCGCCGCCCTGGTGCCGGGCTCCCGCCTGATCGATGCGCCGCCCGCGAACATGGGCATGGAGCCGATCCTGGCCGACGTGGTGAACCGCGACCTGGTCATCATCCATACCAGCACACCCTCCTTCGCCTCCGACGTGAAGGTCGCGCAGGCCCTGAAGGACGCCAACCCGGCCCTCAAGATCGGCTTCGTCGGCGCCAAGGTCGCCGTGCAGCCGCAGGAGAGCCTGGAATCCGGTCCGCCCATCGACTTCGTGGCCCGCAACGAGTTCGATTTCACCTGCCTCGAAGTCGCCGAAGGCCGCGCATTCAGCACCATCGACGGCATCAGCTACCGCGACGCCGACGGCACCATCGTCCACAACAAGGATCGCGAGATCCTGACCGACATGGACAAGCTGCCCTTCGTCACGGACGTGTACAAGCGCGACCTGCGGATGGAGGACTACTTCATCGGCTACCTGATGCACCCATACATCAGCATCTACACCGGCCGCGGCTGCAAGAGCCGCTGCACCTTCTGCCTCTGGCCGCAGACCGTGGGCGGCCACAACTATCGCGTCCGCAGCCCGGAGCATGTCGCGGCCGAGATCAAGCACGCCCTGGAGCTGTTCCCGCAGACCAAGGAGTTCTTCTTCGACGACGACACCTTCACCGACAACCTGCCGCGCGCCGAGCTGATCGCCATCGAGCTGGGCAAGCTGGGAGTCACCTGGTCCTGCAACGCCAAGGCGAACGTGCCGCGCAAGACCCTGGAAGTGATGAAGGCCAACGGCCTGCGCCTGCTCCTGGTCGGCTACGAGAGCGGCAACCAGCAGATCCTGCACAACATCAAGAAGGGCCTGCTGGTCGACGTCGCCCGCAAGTTCACCAAGGACTGCCACGAGCTTGGCATCAAGATCCACGGCACCTTCATCCTCGGCCTCCCCGGTGAGACCAAGGAGACCATCGAGCAGACCATCAAATACGCCATCGAGCTGAACCCGCACACCATGCAGGTCTCGCTCGCCGCGCCATACCCCGGCACCTACCTGTACAAGCAGGCGGTCGAGAATGGTTGGCTTGATGCCTCGAACGCCGAGCTGATCGATGAGCGCGGCGTGCAGATCGCCCCGCTGCACTACCCCGGCATCCTCAGCCACACCGAGATCTTCGAGAACGTCGAAGCCTTCTACCGCCGCTTCTACTTCCGAGCGCCCAAGATCGCCTCGATTGTCAACGAGATGGTCCGCAGCCCGCAGATGATGAAGCGCCGCCTGCGCGAGGGCGTGGAGTTCTTCCATTTCCTGCGCGACCGCAACAAGGCCGCCTGACCTTCCCCTTGAAGCGTGTCGTCTTCACGGCCGATGACTTCGGCCTTTCGGAAAGCGTCAACGAGGCCGTGGAGCAGGCCCATCGTGAGGGCCTGCTCTCCACCGCCAGCCTGATGATCGGCGGCCCGGCGGCCCACGATGCCATCCGCCGGGCCAAGCTCCTGCCCAACCTGCGTGTCGGCCTGCACGTCGTCGTCATCGAGGGCGCCTCGGTGCGCCCCAGCGCCGTGCGCAGCCTGGTGGATGCCGCCGGGGATTTCTCGCGTGACCAGTTCGGTGCCTCGGTCGGCTACTATTTCCGCCCCCGCAAGCGCCGGCAACTCGCCTCCGAGATCCGCTCGCAGTACTCGGCGTTCCAGAAGACCGGCCTGCGGCTGGACCACGTCAACGCCCACAAGCACATGCAGATGCACCCGGTGGTCGGCCGCCTGATGGTGGAGATCGGCAAGGACTTCAAGCTGCCCGCCATCCGCGTGCCCTACGAACCCGCGGCGCCCATGGGCCGCAGCGGTACCGCGGTGGGGTTTGGCGGCCAGGCCCTGAACTTCTGGTCGGACCTGCTGCGCTTCCGCGCCACCCGGGCCGGGCTGCAGGTCAACGACGCCGCATTCGGCATCGCCTGGTCCGGGCACATGACCACGGACCGGCTGCTAAGGCTGGTGCCGAACCTGCCGGACGGCCTCAACGAGATCTACTTCCATCCGGCCACCTTCCGCGATGCCCGCCTGCAGAGCCTGATGCCGGACTACGAGCATGAAGCCGAGCTGGCCACCCTGCTCAGCCCGGAACTCCGCGCGGCGCTGGACCAGGCCGGCGTGCAGCGAACGGCCTACGGCGCGGCCTGAGCCGGCGGCATCGTCTGCACCTTGACCGGCGCCGCGACATGCGCCGATCCCTCGGCTCGGAGCGCCACCCAGCTCAGCACGAGGGCGGCGATCAGCAGGGCAGTCCGAACAAAGGCCATCGACCCGAACACTCCAGCCCGGAACGACTCAACGGCCCCGGAAGTGCGGTAGTGTCCCACGCGCTTGTGGTGGGAATGTGGCAAGCAGCGCCGGCACGAACACAAGACTCGCCAGCAGCGTGCACCCCAGGCTGAGCAGCAGCAGCAGCCCCATGCTGGCGGTGCCGGGATGCCCGGACAGCGCCAGCGACCCGAACGCGGTCCCGGTCGTCAGCGCCGAGAACACCACCGCCCGGGCCGTGGGCGAGCTGAGCGGATGGATCAGCCCGGCCCGCCAGTTCATCACGAAATAGATGTTGAACGACACCCCCACGCCCAGCAGCAACGGCAGCGCGATCACGTTGGCGAAGTTCAGCGGCAGCGGCAGCAGCACGCACACCAGCACCGTCAGCAGCACCGAGAGCAGCAGCGGCGCCAGCACCATCGCCACGTCCACCACCCGGCGCAGCGCCACCCCCAGGATCACGACAATCGCCAGCAACGCCCCGATCGCCGCATGGGTGAAGGCGCGGATGATGGTGCTCGCCGTCTCCGTGATCGCCACCGCGGACCCGCCGGCCTCCGGCACCACGTCCCGCACCTGCTCCACGAACCGGCGCAGCCCCGCCGCTCCCGCCGCCGCCGCCGAGGCCGCCACCCGAACCCGGCGCCGCCCATCCGGCAGCACCCAGTCCCGAGCGATCTCCGGCGGAATCTGGCTCTCATCCACCGGACCCGCCTGCAGCGCCTCGCGCAACCGGTTAATCTGCATCGGCAAGAACCGCGTCAACGCCGCGTTGGCAGACATCAGCACCTCATCGGACGCCCCGGCCAGCAGCTTCAGGTCCGCCGCGATGGCCGCCAGCGGATGCCCGGCCGGCAGACGCGGCACCACCCGCGCCAGTTGCGCCCCGGCCGTCTGTGCCGCGAGCCGCAGATCCGCCGGCGTCACCGGGGCCGGCGGCGTGCGCGGCGCCAGCGTGGGCGCCAGCAGGCTGGCCGCATCGGCGATCAACGGCAGCTTCGCCGCCTGGTCCCGCGGCACGAAGCTGGCCAGCGAGATCACCTGCGCCACCAGCGGCAGCCCCTGCACCTTGGCCACCACCGCCGCGGCACTGGCGGCATCCGCGGTCAGGATATCGATCGTGTAGGGGTCAGTCACCGGATTGGAGGAAAGGTCCGCCAGCGTCCGCATCGCCTCGGTGTTCGGGTCCTTGGTGTGCAGCGGGTCACTGTCGAACCGCAGCATCGTGGAGGAAGCGGCTCCCAGCGCGGCCAATGCCACGAACCCGCCCAGCACCAGCCAACGCACGGCAACGATCTTGCGGTCCAGCGGTGCGGCCCAGGCGAACCCCACCTCCGATACACCACCCCGCGGCCCGCACAGCACGATGCAGGCCGGCAGCACCGTGATCGTGCAGACGAACGCGATCAGCATCCCCACCCCGGCAATCAGCCCCAGCTCCGCCACCCCGCTGAAATCCGTCGGCACGAACGCCAGGAACCCGGCAGAGGTCGCGAACGCCGCGACCATCACCTGCCCGCCCGAACGCCGCGCCGTCTCCAGCAGCGCCATCCGCACATCCGGGCACACGCCCAGAACCTCCCGCAGCCGCACGCAGAACTGGATCGCGAAATCCACCGCGATGCCCACGAACAGGATGGCGAAGGCAACGGAGATCAGGTTCAGCGGGCTGCTGGTGACGGTGGCGAACCCGGTGGTCAGCAACAGCCCGGACACCAGCGTCACCAGGATCGGCACGATCAGCCGCCAGCTGCGCACCGCGAGCGACAACCAGACGATCACCAGCAGCGTGCTGCCGATCAGCCCCGCCATCGCGCCATGCGCCGCGGTTGCGAACTCCTCGTCGGCCAGGGCCACCGACCCCGTGACCCGCACATGCGCCTGGCCGGACCGCACGAACTCCAGCCGCGACACCGCCGCGTGCAGGGCCTGCGTGGCGCTGCCGCCGGGGCTCAGCGTGCCGTAATCCAGCCTCGGCTGCGCCAGCACGAAGTGATACGGCCCGCCCAGGTCCGCCGTGGGCCCTGCCAGCAGCCGCTGCCACGACAGCGGCCGTGGCGACCCGGCCAGCACCGAACCCAGCACGGAATCGAAGCTGCGCAACGCCGGCATGAACAGGGTCAGGTCCGCCTGCCCCCGGTCCACCCCCATCGCCACCAGCGCCAGCGCCGCGAACAGGCCCCGCGCGCTGGGGTCCGCCGCCAGCTGCCCCAGGAACGGCTGAGCGTCGATGGTCTGGTCCAGCAGCCGGGAGAGCGTGGCCTGGTCCAGGAACAGCAGCCCCTCCCGCTCGAAATACGGCGAGGCATCGGGCCGCCGGACGGACTTGAAATGCGGGTCCTGCGCCAGCGCGGCCTGCAGCGCCGCCGCGGTCGCCTCCGCCGCCTCCGGGCTATCGCCCTCCACCACCGCGACCAGCAGGTCGTTGAACTGCGGGAACAGCCGCTTGTGCTCCGCCTCGGTCCGCTTCCACGGCAGCGAGGCGGCGAACAGCCCGTCGATATCCGTGGTGAACGCCAGCCGGGCCGTGGCGAGCCACAAACAGCACCCGGCCAGGGCGAGGGTGGTCAGCAGAACGGTCCAGGGCCGGTAGGCAGCATGATGGACGGCGCGGGCAATGAGGCGAGAAGACATGGGGAGGCTATCGCGGAACCACGCGCCGGGGGCAAGCCTTGCCCGGACGTTCGAGTGACCGGCCGGATCAGCCCTGCGTAACGATCCCCTGCTGATACTGCGGTGCCAGCAGCGCCGCGTGCTCCGGTTTCCCGCTGATCTCATACAGGATGGTGCCGCGGTTCGCGCCCGCACTCAGCTGCTGCCGGAGGTCCGCCGCCTCACCGGGGGTGGGCCCCCGTGCCAATGCGTTCTGATACAGCATCTGGATGAAATCGGCGTCGGTGACGTTGGCATACAGCTTGGTGAACTCGGCCGATTGCGCCAACCCTTCGGCGATGATTCCCATGCGGACATTGAGCGGGACGACCACCGCGCTGAACGACATATCGGTCAGGGAACTGACCCGGGCAATCAGCCCGGCCGCATCCGGCGCATGCTTGAACGCCGTGTCGTAGAACCCGGCGATCTCGGCGGCCGACTCACTCGGGATGAACACCCCGCCGCCTGTGCCGGAGTGCGCCTGGCTCTCGGGGCTTTCCGAGATGCCCAGCAGCACCGTGGTCCGGCTGACCCCATTGGAAAGCTGAGCCACCTTCTCCGCCAAACCCTTGGCTTCCGGGGACCGGCCCAGCGCAGACTGATAGATCTTCGTGACGAACCCGACGCCATCCGTCACGCCAAGGCGTGCCTGAGCTTCAGGACCGGACAACATCGCATCCGCCAGCACGCTCAGGCTTTTCCCGGCCTTCAGGAGAGAAACATAGTTCTGCAACCCAGCCGGATCCGGCGCCCGGCCCAGTGCGGCCATGTAGAGGCGCGTGATCTGAGCCGCCGGTGCCATCGCGCCGTAAGACATCGTGCCGTCGATGAAGCTGATATCCGACAGCCCCAGGCCCAGCAGACCCTGGCTCGGCCCGATCACCGCAACCTGGCTCGGCGCGGTGGCGCTCGCCTCCACGAATGCAGCGGCGCTCTGCCGAAATAGATCCGCGGTGTGGAACACGAGCTGCCCGCTGGTCCCGAAGACCCGGTCCAGGCTGCCATTTCCATACACATCCGCGGCTATGAGGCCGCCCGGCGCGTTCCCTTCATAGAACACGTCATCCGAGGCGCTTCCCACCAGCACCTCGTTGCCGCCCAACCCAACCACCGTGCTGCCACCGCTGGCCGCGCGCGTGACCCGGCCCGTTGCCTGGATGATCGATGTCGTCGCCATCTCCCGCCTCACATTCTATCTTGCCACAATACTGAACAGCATGGCTCACGGCAGCAGGGGCCGCCGCATCCCCCGCGTGCCCGGCATCATGATCAGGTCCCAGATGCTCGGCATCTCACCCACCGGGACATGCACGAGGGCCGGGCCGCGCAGCGCGAAGGCCTCGGCCAGCCGGGCCTGCAGCTCCGCCGCCGTGGTGGCCCGGAACGCCGGCACGCCGAAGCTTTCGGCGAAGCGCACGAAGTCCGGGTTGGCGAGGTCGTTGGCAATCTCCCGCCCGCCCCATTGCTGCTGCTGGATGCGCCTCACGTTGCCGAAATGCCCATCGTCGAACACCACCACCACCACCGGCAGGTTGTGCCGCTTGGCCGTCGCGAGCTCGAACGCCTGGTAGCCGAACCCGCCATCCCCCGCGATGCTCAGCACGGCCCGGCCCGGAGACGCCGCGGCGGCCCCCAGCGCAGTGCCATAGCCATAGCCGAGATTGTCCTGGTACCCCGAGAAGAACAGCCGCGGCGCCTCCACCTCGAACGCCATGCGGGCCGCGAACCCCATCTGCGTCACCTCGTCCACCAGCATCCCGTCCGGCGGCAGCGCGGCCCGCATGGCGCGCAGAAAGCCCATCTGCGGCTCCAGCCGGCCCAGCCGCTCCGCCAACCAGGCGCGATGCCCGGCCAGCTCCTCCTCCCGCGACGCCCGCACCCCCAGATAGGTCGGCAGCCGCGCGATCAACGCCCGCAGCCCGGCCGCCGCATCGGCGATGATCGCGTCCTCGGGCTCGCGGTACCGGCCGGGTTCCTCGGGGTCCACGTCCAGCCGCAGCACCTGCAGCCCCTCATCCACGCCCCACTGGCTCATCGGCGTGTACAGCCGCGTGCCGACGCCGAACACCACGTCCGTCGTCTCCCACAGCCGCCGTCCGACGGGGTACGGCACCGCCAGCCGATGGCTGGTCGGCAGCACGCCCCGCCCACGCCGGTAGGACATCACCGGCGCCTCCAGCAACTCCGCCAGTTGCCGCAGCTCCGGCGCCGCACCCTGCGCGCCACCGCCCACGACGATCAGCGGCCGCACGGACGCCGCGAGCCGCCGGGCCACCCGGTCGATCGCCTCATCATCCACGGGCGGCACCACGGGATGGATCGGCGGTACCAGGTGCACCGGTCCGGCCTGGTTCCACACGTCGATCGCGCATTCCAGCGCCACCGGCCGCCGCCGGCCGGACATGGCGAGGCACAGCGCATTCGCCGTCCGCGCGCTCGCCTCATGGGGCCCGGTGATCCGCGCGGCATGCTTGGTCAGGTGCCGCAGCACGCCCAGCTGGTCCGGGATCTCGTGCAGGTGCCCATACCCCCGGTCGATCGCATGGGACGGGATCTGCCCGCACAGCGCCAGGACCGGCGCCTCCATGCCCCAGGCGGTCAGCAGCGCCGCAGTGGTGTTCAGCACGCCCGGGCCCGGCACCGCCGCATAGGCCTGCGGCCGCCCCGTCGCGAGTGCCGCGCCGAGCGCCATGTAGGCTCCCGTCTGCTCGTGACGGGCATGCAGCATGCGGAGCTGGCCGCTCGCCTTGAACATCGCATCGAACAGCGCGTCGTTGTGCACGCCCGGGACGCCGTACATCGTGTCGATTCCGTGTGCGATCAGTGTCGCCACAACCGCGTCCGCCGTGGTCATCCGCTGCATTCAAGCTCGTCCTTTCAGGAGTGCCGGCGATTCTTGACACCATTCAAGCCGGGCCATACCACTGCCGCTACAACAAAAATCGGGGACGGGAAATCATGGGCCGGCGTTTTGTGACAATGCTCCTGGGCGCAGCACTCGCCCTGCCGTTCGGTGCCCTGCCCTTCCTTGCCGCACCCGCCACGGCCCAGACCAAGCCCACGGTCAAGATCGGCGTCACCATCTCCACCACCGGTCCGGCCGCCAGCCTGGGCGTGCCGCAGCGCAACACCATCGCCATGCTGCCCACCGAACTCCCCGGTGCCAAGCTCGAATGGATCGTGCTCGACGATGGCGCCGACAGCACCAAGGCCGTCGCCAACGCCCGCAAGATGATCGACGAGAACAACATCGACGCCCTGATCGGCAGCAGCACCACCCCGGCCTCGCTGGCGCTGATCGAGGTGGCGGCGGAAAAGAAGGTTCCGATGATCAGCCTGGCGGCGAGCGCCAAGATCATCGAGCCGATGGATGCCCAGCGCCAATGGGTGTTCAAGGTCCCGCAGAATGACAGCCTGATGGCCGACGCGATCGCCGACCACATGGCCAAGGCCGGCGTCAAGACCGTCGCCTTCATCGGCTTCAACGACGCTTACGGCGATGGCTGGCTGACCGAGGCGCAGCGCGCCTTCAAGGCCCACGGCATCACCATCACCGCCATCGAGAAGTTCGCCCGCACCGACACCAGCGTGACCGGCCAGGTGCTCAAGGCGATCGCCACCAAGCCCGATGCCGTGCTGATCGCCGGCTCCGGCACCCCCGCCGCCCTGCCGGAGAAGACGCTGCGCGAACGCGGCTACACCGGCAAGTACTACCAGACTCATGGCGTCGCGAATGCGGACTTCCTGCGCGTCGGCGGCAAGGACGTGGAGGGCACCGTATTGCCCGCCGGCCCGGTGCTGGTCGCGGCCCAGCTGCCGGACAGCAACCCCATCAAGAAGGTCGCGCTGGACTACGTCACCCGCTACGAGAAGGCGAACGGCGCCGGCTCCTTCGCCACCTTCGGCGCCCACGCCTACGACGCCGGCCTCCTGCTGGAGGACGCCATTCCCCTCGCGCTGAAAACCGCCCAGCCCGGCACCGCGGACTTCCGCGCCGCCCTGCGCGCCGGCCTTGAAGCCGAACAGGGCAAGGTGCTGACCCACGGCATCGCCACCATGACCCCCACCGACCACAACGGCTTCGACACCCGCGCCCGTGTCATGGTCGTGATCGAGAACGGCACCTGGAAGCTGCTGCCCTGATCCATCCCCGCCACGTCTGACGGGTCCACTATGGACGCGGACATCCTTCTGATCCTGCTGCAGGATGGCGTCGTCAACGGCGCCATCTATGCCCTGCTCGCCCTGTCACTGGTGCTGGTCTTCACCGTCACCCGGGTGATCCTGATCCCGCAGGGCGAGTTCGTGGCCTATGGCGCCCTCACCTACGCCGCCATCGGCGAGGGCCGCCTGCCCGGCGTGCTGTGGATGATGGGCACCCTCGGTGTCGGCGCCTTCGTCGCCGGGCTGTTCACCGGACGTCACACGCTGCGCCGTCGCAGCCTCGCCGCCCTGGCGCTCGAAACGCTGGTGGTGCCCGCCGTGGTGCTGGGCCTCGTCCTCTGGCTCACCCCCGGCAAGCCCGGCCCGCTCGGCGCCGCCCTGCTGGCCGTGGCCGTGGTCACGCCCCTCTCGCTCTATCTTTACCGCATCGCCTTCCAGCCCCTGGCCGAAGCCTCCGTGCTGGTGCTGCTGATCGCCAGCGTCGGCGTGCACCTGGCCCTGGTCGGGCTCGGCCTGGTGTTCTTCGGTCCCGAAGGCTACCGCGCGCCCGGCTTTTCCGAGGCAAGGCTGGTGCTGGGCAGCATGGTCATCCCCGGTCAGGCGCTGTGGATCGTCGGCGCCACCCTGGCGCTGATGGCCGGTCTCGCCGCCTTCTTCAACATCACCCTGGCCGGCAAGGCGTTGCAGGCCACCGCCATCAACCGTCTCGGCGCCCGGCTGGTCGGCATCCCCACCGCGCTGGCCGGCCGCATCGCCTTCACCATGGCCGGCGCCATCGGCGCGCTCTCCGGCGTGCTGATCGCGCCGCTCACCACCGTGTATTACGACAGCGGCTTCCTGATCGGGCTCAAGGGCTTCGTCGCCGCCATCATCGGCGGCCTGGTCAGCTATCCGCTCGCCGCCGCCGCCGCCATCCTGGTCGGCTGCGTCGAAAGCCTGTCCAGCTTCTACGCCAGCGCCTTCAAGGAGGCGATCGTCTTCACCGTCATCATCCCCGTCCTGCTCTGGCGCTCCTTCCGCACCCCGGCGGAGGAGGAATGACCCGGCTCCCGCGCGCCTGGCCGCTCCTGCTGCTCGCCGCCTGGCTCTGCCTGCCGCTGCTGCCGGTGCCGAACTTCTGGATCACGCTGGCCAACTACGCCGGCATCGCCGCCATCGTCGCCGTGGGCCTGGTGGTGCTGACGGGCTATGGCGGCATGACCTCGTTCGGCCAGGCCACCTTCATGGGCTTCGGCGCCTACACCACCGCGCTGCTGACCACCCAGGCCGGCCTCTCGCCCTGGCTCACCCTTCCCTGCGCCATGCTCGCGGCCGGGGTGGCCGCGCTGCTGATCGGCGCCATCACCCTGCGCCTCTCCGGCCACTATCTCGCCCTCGGGACCCTCGCCTGGGCCGTCAGCCTCTACTACGTGGTCGCGAACCTCGACGTGTTCGGCCGCAACGACGGCATCTCCGGCATCCCGCCGCTCCATCTGGGCAGCCTCCCGCTCATCTCCAGCCGCGCCTATTTCGCCGTGGTCTGGATTGCGGTGGCGCTGGTGCTGCTGACCACCCGCAACCTGCTGGACAGCCGGGCCGGCCGGGCCATCCGCGCCCTGCGCGGCGGCACCGCGGCGGCCGCCAGCTTCGGTGTGAACCTCGCCCGCACCCGCATGCTGGCCTTCGTCTACGCGGCGGTGCTGGCCGGGCTCGCCGGCTGGCTCTATGCCCATATGCAGCGCAGCGTGAACCCCACGCCCTTCGCCCTCAACGCCAGCATCGAGTACCTGCTGATGGCCGTGATCGGCGGCATCGGCTCCCTCCCCGGCGCCCTGCTCGGCGCCGCCCTGTTCACCGTGGTGAACGACCAGCTGCAGAACTTGCTTCCTCGCCTGCTCGGCAGCGCCGGCAGCTACGAGACCATCGTGTTCGGCGCCCTGCTTGTGCTGCTGCTGCAAACCGCACCCGAAGGCCTCTGGCCCCTGCTCGCCCGCCGTGCCCCGGCCCTTCGCCCCCGAGCCATCACCGGCGGCAACCCCCTGCCCCGCCGCACCATGCCGGCTCCCGGCACCACCGTGCTGCGCACCCGGGGCCTGCGCCGCACCTTCGGCGGCCTGGTAGCGGTGAACGACATCGCCCTCCACCTGGATGCCGGCGAGATCGTCGGCCTGATCGGCCCCAACGGCGCCGGCAAGAGCACCACCTTCAATCTCCTCACCGGCGTGGACCGCCCCACCGCCGGGACCGTGGAGCTGCTGGGCCAGACCCTGCCGCACGCCACCCCGCAGCGTGTCGCCAGCCTCGGCATCGCCCGCAGCTTCCAGCACGTGAAGCTGGTGCCCGGCATGTCCGTCATCGAGAACGTCGCCATCGGCGCCCATCTGCGCGGCCGGGCCGGGCCGCTGCCGGCGCTGCTGCGGCTGGACCGTGCCGAGGAAGCCACCCTGTTCACCAACGCCGCCCACCAGCTCGACCGCGTCGGCCTCACCGCCGAGGCCTTCCGCCCCGCCGACAGCCTCGCCCTCGGACAGCAGCGCGTGGTCGAGATCGCCCGCGCCCTCAGCCTCGACCCGGCCGTGCTGCTGCTCGACGAACCCGCCGCCGGCCTGCGCCATCACGAGAAGCAGGAGCTGGCCGCCCTGCTTCGCCGCCTGCGCGACGACGGCGTCACCATCCTGCTGGTTGAACACGACATGGATTTCGTCATGGGCCTCACCGACCGCCTGGTGGTCATGGAGTTCGGCACCAAGCTCGCCGAGGGCCCCGCCGCCGCCGTGCGCGCCAACCCGGCCGTGATCGAGGCCTATCTGGGCGCCCCCGCGTGAGCCTGCTCTCGGTCAATGGCCTCAATGTCGCCTATGGCGGCATCTTCGCCCTGCACGACGCCACGCTGCACATCGAACCCGGCGAGATCGTCACCGTCATCGGCCCCAACGGCGCCGGCAAGACCACGTTGCTGAACGCCATCATGGGCGTGCATCCCGGACACGGCGCCGTGCGCTTCGCCGGCCAGGATCTCGCGCGGCTCACCATCGAGGATCGCGTGCGCCAGGGCCTCTGCCTGGTGCCGGAAAAACGGGAACTGTTCAGCTCCCTCAGCGTCGAGGACAACCTCCGCCTCGGCGCCTTCCGCTTCCGCCACGGCCCGCGCAGCGTCATCACCGCCGGGCTCGACGAGGTCTATGCCCTGTTCCCCCGCCTGCTCGAGCGCCGCGTCCAGCACGCCGGCACCCTCAGCGGCGGCGAGCGCCAGATGCTCGCCATGGGCCGCGCCCTCATGGCCCGGCCCGACCTGCTGATGCTCGACGAACCCAGCCTCGGCCTCGCCCCGCTCATCGTGCGCGAGATCTTCCGCATCGTCGCCGGCCTGCGCACCCGCGGCTGCGCCATCCTGCTGGTTGAACAGAACGCCCGCGCCGCCCTGGCCGTCGCCGACCGCGGCTACGTGCTCGAAACCGGACGGGTGACGCTCCAGGGCACCGGCGCCGAACTGGCCATCGACCCCCGCGTCATCGCCACCTATCTGGGCGGCTGAGCCCTAATCACCTCCAGGCGGTGCTGCACGCCAACGATCCGACGTTTCCTAGCGAACCTCGACGCCCTTCCAGAACGCAACCCGGTCCTTGACCTGCATCGCACCAGGCTTCGGCTCCGGATAATACCAGACAGCGTCCTTGTTCTCCTTGCCGTCCACCTTCAGCGTGTAATACCGGGCCGTGCCCTTCCAGCCGCACACGCTGGTCAACGCACTTTCCGCCACCACGGAGCGATCCAGCACCGACGCCGGAAAGTAGGCATTGCCCTCAACGGTGACAATGTCGTCGCTCTCCGCGACGACATGCCCGTTCCAGACAGCCTTCATTCGGCAGTCTCCGGCTCACGCTCGGTGCCACCCTCATCGCCATCCGCGGCGGTGCTGGGCTCCTTTGCCGGCGCCTCGACGTATTCGAACTCCAGCGCGTCGTCCTTGAGCGACACCTTCACCGAACCGCCATGCACCAGCTTGCCGAACAGCAACTCCTCGGCCAGAGGCTTCTTGATGAACTCCTGGATGACCCGGCCCAACGGACGCGCGCCATACAGCCGGTCATACCCGCGCTCCGCCAACCACTCCTTCGCCGCGGAAGACAGCTCGATCGTCACGTTGCGGTCGGCCAACTGGGCCTCCAGCTGCATGACGAACTTTTCAACCACCCGGCCCACGATCTCCTGCGTCAGCCCGGCAAAGGTGATGGTCGCATCCAGCCGGTTGCGGAACTCCGGCGTGAACAGCCGCTTGATCGCCTCGGTGTCCTCACCCGTCCGCGCCTCGGTGCGGGCAAAGCCGATGGTTTCCTTCGCCATATCCGAAGCACCGGCATTGGTGGTCATGATCAGGATGACGTTACGGAAATCGACGATCTTGCCGTTGTGATCGGTCAGCTTCCCGTGGTCCATCACCTGCAACAGGATGTTGTAGAGATCCGGATGCGCCTTCTCGATCTCATCCAGCAACAGCACGCAATGCGGATGCTGGTCGATCGCGTCGGTCAGCAGCCCACCCTGGTCGAAGCCCACATAGCCCGGCGGCGCCCCAATCAGCCGCGACACGCTGTGCCGCTCCATGTACTCGCTCATGTCGAACCGCGTCAGCTCGACACCCAGCGTCGCTGCCAGCTGCTTCGCCACCTCGGTCTTGCCGACGCCGGTCGGGCCGCTGAACAGGTAGTTGCCGATCGGCTTCTCCGCATCCCGCAACCCGGCCCGCGCCAGCTTGATCGCCGCCGCCAGCGCCTCGATCGCCTTGTCCTGGCCAAACACCATGGACTTCAGGTCACGCTCAAGGTTGCGCAGCGTCTCCTTGTCATCGGCGCTCACGGACTTGGGCGGGATGCGCGCGATCTTGGCGACCATCTCCTCCACGTCCTTCAGGGTCACCAGCTTCCGGCGCTCGCCCTCGGGCTTCAGCATCCGGGAGGCACCCACCTCGTCGATCACGTCGATCGCCTTGTCCGGCAGCTTGCGATCATTGATGTACTTGGCCGAAAGCTCCACCGCACCGCGAATGGCCTCCTCGGAATACTCGACCTTGTGGTGCGTCTCGTAATTGGTCTTCAACCCACGCAGGATCTTGATCGCGTCTTCCAGCGAAGGCTCGTTCACGTCGATCTTCTGGAACCGGCGCACCAGCGCCCGGTCCTTCTCGAAGTAGTTGCGGTATTCCTTATAGGTGGTGCTGCCCACGCAACGCAGCGAACCCGCCGCCAGCGCCGGCTTCAACAGGTTGGACGCATCCATCGCCCCACCGCTGGTCGCACCCGCGCCGATCACGGTGTGGATCTCGTCGATGAACAGGATGCTGCCGGGATGGGCCTCCAACTCGGTGACCACCGCCTTCAACCGCTCCTCGAAGTCACCCCGATACCGCGTGCCGGCCAGCAGCGCGCCCATGTCCAACGCGAAGATCGTGCTCTTGAGCAGAACCTCCGGCACATCCCCCTCGACGATCCGCTTGGCCAGCCCCTCGGCGATCGCCGTCTTGCCCACGCCGGGATCGCCGACATAAAGCGGGTTGTTCTTGGTGCGGCGGCACAGGATCTGGATCGTACGCTCGATCTCATGGTCCCGCCCGATCAGCGGATCGATCTTGCCTGACTGCGCCTTCTTGTTCAGGTTCACGCAGTAGTTGGTCAGCGCATCCTGCTGGCGGCGGCCGGGCTTCTCCTCACGCTCGGCCTCGGGGCCGCTGCCCTCCTCCTTGCTGCCGGTCGTCGGCCGCTGCGTGGCCCGGCCCGGCGCCTTGGCGATGCCGTGGCTGATGAAGTTCACCGCATCCAGCCGGGTCATGTCCTGCAGCTGCAGGAAATACACCGCATGGCTCTCACGCTCGCTGAACAGCGCCACCAGCACGTTGGCACCGGTCACCTCGTCCCGGCCCGAACTCTGCACATGAATGGCGGCACGCTGCACGACGCGCTGAAAGCCCGCGGTGGGCTTCGGGTCACCAGCCCGGTCCGTCGCGAGACCCGACAGGTCCTTGTCCAAGAACTCGCCAAGATCCTGCCGCAGCTTGTCGAGATCGACACCGCAGGCGCGCAGCACGGTAGCGGCATCGCTGTCATCGGCAAGGCCGAGCAGCAGGTGCTCCAGCGTCGCATATTCATGCCGGCGCTCACTGGCGAGCGACAAGGCCCGGTGAAGCGTCTGCTCGAGGTTGCGTGACAACATAATGGACGCTCCTTCGCACTGGGACCCGGCCTGGCGGAACACCGAAGGGACCGCCAGGTCTCCCATCCTTCAGTCTAACGACCGCTTCCTAACAAATTGGAAGCGTCCAAGCGGATTTTCAGACCCGCCAATTGCCGGGGTCAACCGGCTCCCCGCGACCTGATCCTGTCTAACAGCCTATTCTTTCTCAATCGTGCACTGCAGCGGGTGCTGGTTCTGGCGCGCCAGGTCCATCACCTGTGTCACCTTGGTTTCCGCCACCTCATACGTATAGGCGCCGCAAACCCCCACGCCCCGGCGGTGCACATGCAGCATGATGCGCGTCGCCTCCTCCCGCGTCTTCTGGAAAAAGCGCTCCAACACATGCACGACGAACTCCATCGGCGTGTAGTCGTCGTTCAGCATCAACACTTTGTACATCGCGGGCTTGCGGGTCTTTGGCCGAGCCTTCACCACGACACCGATATTCGGCACCTCGGTGTTGCCGCGCTTGTCGTTGTCGCTGGCTGCGGTCGTTCGCGTAAGCTCGGTGTTCATAGGCTGGATTCCTGGACCTTCGTATCCGGGGCTGACCGTTCATCCTGGCCCCGAAGCCGCCGCGTGTGCAATGCCGCACTCATATTGGAACATCGGTTGCGGCGGTAAAGGGCCGGCGGGCGCGAAGGGGCACGCGAAGCCGGGCGCAAACCACGCCCAAACGACGAAAGGCCCGGACGATGCCGGGCCTTTGTCAGTGTGCCACGGTAGAACCACCGCGGCGAGGCAAGCGGATCAGGCGACCTTGAAGGTCTCGACCGCCATCGTCATGCGGCTCGCGAGCGGGGCAATCGTCTGCTCGGCCAGCTTGAACGACGTCTCGGCGACATGACCGGTCTGCGCGACGGCCTTCTCCATGGTGGAGCGGGCGAGCGTCGTCTGCAGGTCCATCGCTTCCTTGATGGAGCGGACGCCGGTCAGCGCGCGGAACGTGGACATGGCTTCGTCCATCGTGGACTGCGCCGAGGTGGCGAACAGCTTGGACATGTCCTGCAGCCCGGTCGCGAAAATCTGGCCGGACTTCACGAAAGCCTCGACATTGGCCTGGTTGAAGGTCATGAACTCTTCAGCGGTCTTCATCCTGGAAATCCTTTCCGTCGCCGGCACGTCGTCCGGTCCGTTGTGGCACGCATCGGTGGTGATCAAGCCTGTGCTGGCAGCCCCGGGCGATCATCCCTTGCTGCACTGCAACATGGCCCAATTCGCAAACGCGGACGCGCTTGTCAACACGCATTTGTGCAGTGCAGCATAAACTTGGCCGAGCGACCCTGCCGAGCGCCTCGCGTCATGAGACAGGCGCGGAGCCTAATACCTTGAGGATAAACAACTCCGCAGCATTCCCGCTGGACAGCGCCAGGCGCCCGCCAGTAAGGTCCGAGCGTCTTTCACCAGGGGATGAACCCTCGATGCCCTCCATCGTCTCGCGTTGGCGCCTTCTGTCGCGCGGCTGCGCGCTGCTCACGGCGCTCGCCGCCGCCCTCGCCAACCAGCCGGCCGCGGCCCAGGTGGGCTCGGGCAACTACGCATCGATCGTGGTCGACGCCGCCAGCGGCACCGTCATCTCCGCCGCCAACCCGGACGAATACCGCTTCCCCGCCAGCCTGACCAAGATGATGACGCTCTATATGCTGTTCGAGGCGCTGCGGGACCGCCGGGTCTCGCTGTCGCAGTATGTGCCCGTCAGCCCCAGCGCCGCCGCGATGAGCCCCACCAAGCTCGGCCTGGTGCCCGGCAGCCTCATCACGGTGGAGCAGGCCATCCTCGGCCTCGTCACCAAATCCGCCAACGATGCCGCGGCCGCCCTGGGTGAGATGCTGGGCGGCGACGAGGACCGCTTCGCCCAGATGATGACGCTGCGCGCCCGCAGCCTGGGCATGACCCGCACCACCTTCCAGAACGCCTCCGGCCTGCCGGACTGGAACCAGGTCACCACCGCGCGCGACCTCGCCGTGCTGGCCCGGCACCTGATCCAGGACTTCCCGGGCTATTACCACTACTTCAGCACGCCCTCCTTCGTGTATGCCGGCCGCGTGGTGCTGAACCACCAGCGGCTGCTGCAGACCTACCCGGGCGCCGACGGCCTCAAGACCGGCTATATCGATGCTTCCGGCTACAACGTCGTCACCTCGGCCGTGCATGGCGACACCCGCCTCATCGGCGTCGTGCTGGGCGCCTCCAGCGGCAATGAGCGCGACCGCCACATGACGGCGCTGCTGGACCAGGGGTTCGACCACATGGGCGTCGGCCCTATGCTGGTGGCCCGGCGAGACCCCGCGCTGCGCCTGCCGTCCCTCGTCGGCTCGGCCCACGCTGCCCCCGCACCCTATGCGGCGGCACCCGCCCTGGTCACGCCGGCCTACGTGGCCGCCCCGCCCCGCCCACGGGGCCGCCTCACCCACGTCGCGCCGGAGCCCACACGCGGCTATCCGCGCCGGGCCCCCGAATCACGCGCGGAGCCCCGCTCCTATGCGCGGGCCGAAGCGCGGGCCGAACCGCGCGTGCTCCAGGTGGTCCGCCCCACCCCGATCCGCGTTCGGGAGCCGGCGGCAAGACCCGCCACCAGCACCCGAACGGCTCACCAGACCTACCGGCGCTATCCCGGCTGAACCCGCTACTTCACCGATGAGAACGCGGTCGGCTGCAGGAAGGCGTTGGTGATGTTGGCGACGATGGCACCATTGGCCTCCGTCGCCGCCCGCTTCTGCAGCCACTCCGGGTCCGACTGGAACGCCGTCCACTTCGTCTCGCGCTCGGCCAGGCTCTCCCAGGCCAGCATATAGCTGAGGTCCTGGTTCGACTCGCCCACCACCGTCGTCCAGAACCCGGCCTGGCGAATGCCGTGCCGGTCCCACAGCCCCAGCGTGATCGTCTCGAACCGCTTCAGCAGATCGGGCAGCCGCCCGGGCACGCAGCGGTAGATGCGCAACTCATGGATCATGCTCGCCTCCTCCACCCGGCGGCCTGAACAGCCGCCGTCCTGGTGAGCGCGCAGAGTCGCAAGCCCGGCGAGCAAGTCAACAGAAGGCGGCACGGCGGACAGGGGGAACCCCGGGCACCATCGGTCGTTACGTGATGATGCCCGACAAACCTCGCCGCCGCTGGCCGTTCATCCTCGGGGGCGCCGTGGCCCTGGTCATCGTCGCCGCCCTGGTGTTCCGCTGGGACTGGCTGATTCCCATCGTGCAGACCCGCGCCTCCGCCGCACTGGGCCGCCCCGTGACCATCGAGCATCTTCACGTCGCCCTCGGCCGGAAGACCCGTATCGAGTTCGACAACGTCACCATCGGCAACCCCGCCGGCTGGCCCGGCGGCGGCAACTTCGCCACTGCCGAGCGCCTGGGCGTCGATCTGGACGCGATGGCACTCATCCAGCACCGCCAGGTCGTGCTCCCGGTCATCGACGTCCAGGCCCCGCACGTCGAGGCACAGCAGCTCGCGGACGGCAAGGCGAACTGGACCTTTCCCAGCTCCGGTTCCGCCAGCACCGATTCCGCCAGCACGGAGCCGCAGCTCGGCACCCTGCGCATCGCCGGCGGCCAGGTCCATGTGGTCGCCGCCAAGCTGAACGCCGACTTCAACGTCGCGCTGGAGACCCGGGACAGCAAGGACGGCGCCGGTCAGATCGCCGCAACTGCCAAGGGCACATACGCCAAGCAGCCGATCCAGGCGCAGTTCCTGGGCGGTGCCCTGCTCTCCCTGCGCGATGCCGCAACCCCCTACCCCGTCAATCTCGACGTCGCCAACGGCCCCACCAGGATCAGCCTGGTCGGCACCATCCAGAACCCGCTGAACTTCGCCGGCGCCAAGCTGAAACTCGACCTGAGCGGACCGAACATGGCCCTGCTGCTGCCGCTGATCGGGATTGCCATCCCCGCGACACCGCCGTACCGCATCGCCGGCGCCTTCAATTATACGGAGGGCACCTTCAAGTTCTCCGACATCAACGGCAAGGTCGGCAGCAGCGACCTGGAGGGCAACCTCGATGTGGACACCAGGCCGGAGCGCCCCGTCCTCAACGCGAACCTGCAATCCCGCCTGGTGGACCTGAAGGACCTTGGCGGCTTCATCGGTGCCGAACCCGGTGACGCCGCCAACAGGCGGCCCGCCAGCGCCAATGGCCGCGTGCTGCCGAACGACCCGATCAGCCTGCCGAAACTCAACGTGGCCGACGTGCACCTAAAGTACAAGGCAGCCCGCATCCAGGGCCGCGCCCAGCCGCTCGACAACATGCGCGCCGACATGGATATCGAGAACGGCCAGGTCCACCTGCATCCGCTGAGCTTCGGCATCGGCAACGGCCAGATCGTCAGCGACATCGCCCTGGCCGAGGTGTCGCAACGACTGCGTGCCAAGGCAACGATTGACTTCCAGCGCGTCGATGTCAGCAAGCTGCTGAACGCCACCGGCGTCGCGAAGGGCGCCGGGTCGATCTATGGCCGCGCCGTGATCGACGGCACCGGCCGCAGCCTCGCGGAAATCCTGGGCTATGGCAACGGCGAGCTGAAGCTGTTCATGGGATCCGGCGGCAACGTCAGCGCCCTGCTGGTCGATCTCTCCGGGCTTGAGTTCGGCAATGCCCTGCTGTCCGCCCTCGGCATCCCCGACCGTGCTATCCTGCAGTGCTTGGCCGTGGATTTTACATTGGAAAAGGGCCTGGCCACCGCCCGCACCGCCATACTGGATACCGACGAGGCGCGCGTCGGCGTCAAGGGCTGGATCAGCCTGAACCGCGAGATGCTCGGCATGGTGATGGAAACCGATGCCAAGCACTTCAGCGTCGGCTCCCTCAACACCCCCATTGACGTGGGCGGCACCTTTGCCAAGCCGACCATCATGCCGCAGCTCGGGCCGCTCGCCGCGCGGGGCGGCGCCGCCATCGCGCTCGGCATCGTCGGCACTCCGCTGGCCGCCCTGCTGCCCACGATCCAGTTCGGCACCGGCGAGGATGGCGCCTGCCGCCGCCTGCTGCCGCAGGCCCGGTCCGCCCCGCGCGTGCCGGCCCGTTGACGCCGGGTTCAGCGCCGCCGCCACGCCAGGCTGCGTCGGTTGAAGTCCGGCAACTCGCCCGGGTGATCAACGACATGCTCCGCCGCCAGCACGGCCCGGCTCAACCCGGCATCATCCATATGCCGGATCGCCGGCCGCCCGACCCGGTGATGCCAGGGCCCGCCCATCGCGTGGTCCAGGAAGACCCGCATGAAGCAATGATCTGCCGATATCGGCCATCCCTGCGCCCGAGCCATCCCGGGCAGCACCGTCCGCGTCAGCGTCAGCCATCGCGCCACCAGCCGCTCGCGCTCCGTCATTGACCGCTCCCCTCATCCTGACCGCCATGCTGGCCGCGAACGACCAGGCCCGCTTCGACCGTCTGCGCCAGGCGCATTTCCCGTCGCACCTGAACCATATTGCGGCGCATGTGACGTTGTTCCACCACCTGCCGGGCACCGAGTTCGATGCCGTGCACCACGCCCTTGGCCAGCTCGCCGCTGCCAGCGCACCCTGCACCGCATCCGTCACCGGGCTGCGCAGCCTGGGCCGCGGCGTCGCCTACAACCTGGAATGTGCCCCGCTGACACAGCTGCGCACCGCCCTGGCCCGCGCCTTCCACGAACAACTGACCCCGCAGGACCGGCAGGGCTTTCGCCCGCATGTGACCATCCAGAACAAGGTGGCGCCGCAGGAAGCCGCGGCGCTGCTCGCCCTGATGCAGGCCGGCTTCACCCCCTATACGGTGGCGGTCGAGGGCCTGGCGCTCTGGCATTACCGCGGCGGCCCGTGGGAGCCCGCCGGCCGCTTCCCGTTCCGGGCGCCGCTGCCGCTTGCCAAGTCGGACGGGTTCAGCGACACGAAGGCATGAGCACGCTGCAATCCTTCATCATCGCAATCCTCCAGGGCGCGACCGAGCTGTTCCCGATCAGCAGTCTCGGCCATGCCGTGATCGTGCCGGCCCTGCTGGGCTGGAACATCGACCAGGGTTCGGCCGATTTCCTGCCGTTCCTCGTGCTGCTGCACACCGGCACCGCCGTTGCATTGATCGCGTATTTCTGGCGCGACTGGTGGGGCCTCGCCCTCGGCGTGCTCGGCCAGGGCGGCCCCACCCGCGTGGCCGAGGCCCGGCGCATGACGCTGCTGATCATCGTCGCCACCATCCCCGCCGTCATCCTGGGCGCCAGCCTCGCCTCCTTCTTCCGTACGCTGTTCGCCACCCCGCTGGTCGCCTGCGGGTTCCTGGTGCTCAACGGCCTGATCCTGCTGATCGGCGAGCAGCTGCGCGGCCGGGCCAGCGTGGCCGGCGCCAAGCCGCTGAGCCACCTGACGCCCATGGACGCGCTCATCATCGGCATCTTCCAGTGCGGGGCGCTGTTCCCCGGCGTCTCCCGCGCCGGCGCCACCATGGTCGGCGGGCTGTTGAGGGGCCTGGACCACCAGTCCTCCGCCCATTTCTCCTTCCTGATCGCCACGCCCATCATCGTGGGCGCCACGGTGCACGAGGTGCCGCACCTGCTGCATGCCTCGGTGGCCGCCGGGGTGTTCCAGCAGGCCGCCATCGCCGCCGTGCTGGCGGGCATCACCGCCTGGCTCAGCACCGCCTTCCTCATGCGCTACTTCCGCAACCATGACAGCTGGGCGCTCAACCCCTTCGCCTTCTACTGCCTGGTGTTCGGCGCCGGCAGCGCCGTGCTGTTGCTGATCCGATGACCCTCAGCCGCCGCCTGCTGCTGCTCTCCCCCGCAGCCCTGCTGCTGACCGCGGCCGAGCGCGCCCCGGTGGCCGCACAGCCGAGTTCGCGCCTGGAGACGCCATGGTGGCGGGAGCGGCACGAGGCCAAGCTGGCCGAGATCCGCGGCCGCCGGGTCGACCTGGTCTGGCTTGGCGACAGCATCACGCAGGACTGGGAGAAGTCGGGCCCGCAGGACTGGAACAACTTCGCCCCGGTCTGGCAGCATTTCTACGGCGACCGCAACGCCCTCAACCTGGGCTTCGTCGGCGACAATACCGGCCACCTGCTCTGGCGCATGCAGAACGGCGAGCTGAACGGCCTGCAGCCCAAGGCCGCCATCATCCTCATCGGCGCCAACAACATGGGCCGCGTGCACTGGTCCGCACCGCAGACGGTCGCTGGGATCGACGCCGTGGTGGAGGAGTGCCGCAAGCGCCTGCCCACCACCCGCATCATCCTGCTGAGCGTCCTGCCCAGCGTGCGCAGCAAGTACGTGACCCGCACCACGGAGCAGGTGAACCATGAACTCGCCGCCCGCTACGGCAACGCCGCCGTGCCCGGCGTCACCTACCTCGACGTGACCCGGATGTTCATGAAGGACGGCCAGGTCGATCGCACCCTGTTCCTGGACGACCAGCTGAGCCCCCCCGCGCCCCCGCTGCACCCCACGGCACAGGCCCAGGCGCGGATCGCCGAAGCCATCGAGCCGATCCTGGCACCGATCCTGGGTGACCGCCCCCGCCGCTGACCCGGTTCAGCTCAGCCCCCACTTCGCCAGGATCTTCGCGACCGTCCCATCCGCCTTCAGCTTGACCAGCGCCGTGTCGAGCCCGGCCTTGGCCGGGTCGCCCTTGCGCAGCCCCAGCGCCACCGAGCCGGTGATCACCGCCTTGTAGCTCCGCACCAGCCGCGTGCCCGCAAAGCCGCCCTGCTGCAGGTTGTAGGCCACGATCGGGAAGTCCGCGAACCCGGCGCCCAGCCGCCCCGCATTCACGTCCCGCAGGATGTCGGGGATGGTGTCGTAGATCCTGACCTCGGGAAACAGCCCGCTCTTCTGCAACGGCTCCACGAAGGCGGTGCCCACCTGCGCGCCCACGATCTTGCCCTTGAGGTCCGCCAGCGCCGTGTAGTCGGTCTTGTCAGCAGCCGGCACCACCAGGCCCTCGCCGTAGGTGATGACGGTGTCGGTGAATTCGATGATCTGCGCCCGCGCCGGGGTGGCGAACATGGCGGCGGCGATCAGGTCGATCTTGTTGCCGGTCAACGCCGGGATCAGCGTGGAGAACGGCTGCGCCTCGATCGAGAACGTGAACCCGGCCTCCGCCGCCAACGCCGCCACCAGGTCCACCATGATGCCCTGAATGGTGTTGGTCTTGGTGTCCAGGAAGGTGAACGGCACCCCGGTCGGCGTGCTGCCCACCCGCATCGCCGGTTTTCCCGCCTGGGCCAGAACGGTGCGTGGAACAGCGGCCAGCGCCAGCGCCCCGGTCATCAAAATGCGGCGTGTGGTCATGCGAGCCCCCATCGTTGCGCAACGATGCTGGCCCACCCGCACGGTTCCCGCAAGCGGTCCGGCCCTGGACAGCAACAGGCCGACACCCGAGACTGCCGCATGACCCCCATCATCCTGCACGGCGGCAACGTTCCACTCTCCGCTTGGCGCGCGGTCCTCCACGGCGCCGAAGCCCGGCCCGACCCCGATGACCGCGCCGGAGTCGAGGCCGCTGCCCACACCGTCGCCACCATCCTCAGCCGCGGTGCCCCGGTGTACGGCATCAACACCGGCTTCGGGAAACTCGCCGGCGTCCGCATCGGGCCCGAGGACCTGGCCCGGCTCCAGCGCAACATCGTCCTCTCCCACGCCGCCGGCGTCGGCGCCCCGTTGCCGGTCCCGGTCGTGCGCCTCGTCATGGCGCTGAAGCTCGCCTCCCTGGCCCAGGGCGCCTCCGGCGTGCGCTGGTCCACCATCACGCTGCTGGGCGACTGCCTGGACCGCGGTCTGATACCGCTGATCCCCGGGCAGGGCTCGGTCGGCGCCTCGGGCGACCTTGCCCCCCTCGCCCACCTGGCCGCGGCCCTGATCGGCGAGGGCAGCTTCCTGGTCGACGGCCAGCCGGTCCCGGCGGCCGAGGCGTTGCAGAAGGCCGGGCTGTCCCCGGCGGTGCTGGGGCCGAAGGAGGGGCTCGCGCTGCTCAACGGCACCCAGGTCTCCACCGCCCTGGCGCTCACCGGCCTGTTCGCCGCCGAGACCGCGTTCCAGGCCGCCCTGGTCACCGGCGCCCTCAGCACCGATGCCGGTATGGGCAGCGACACCCCCTTCGAGGACCGCATCCAGCGCCTGCGCCGCCATCCCGGACAGATCGCGGTCGCCGCCGGCCTGCGCGCCCTGCTGGCCGGCAGCGCCATCCGCGACAGCCACCGCACCGGCGACGACCGGGTGCAGGACCCCTACTGCCTGCGCTGCCAGCCGCAGGTGATGGGCGCGGTGCTGGACCTGCTGCGCCAGGCCGCCACCACACTGGAAACCGAGGCCAACGGCGTCAGCGACAACCCGCTGGTCTTCGCCGACGCGGACGGCCTGGGCGGCGGCGACGTCGTCTCCGGCGGCAACTTCCACGCGGAGCCGGTGGCATTCGCCGCCGACATGATCGCCATGGCGCTGTGCGAGATCGGCTCCCTGGCGGAACGCCGCATCGCCATGCTGGTCGACCCGGCTGTCTCCGCCGGGCTGCCGGCCTTCCTCACGCCGCGCCCCGGCCTCAACTCCGGCTTCATGATCCCGCAGGTCACCGCCGCCGCCCTGGTGTCCGAGAACAAGCAGCGTGCGTATCCGGCCAGCGTGGACAGCATCCCCACCTCGGCCAACCAGGAGGACCACGTCTCCATGGCCTGCCACGGCGCCCGGCGCCTGCTACCGATGGTGGCGAACCTCGAAGCCGTCATCGGGATCGAGCTGCTGGCCGCCGCCCAGGGCTGCGACTTCCGCCGCCCGCTGGCCAGCTCCGCGCCGCTGGAACAGGTGCGCCGGTCCCTGCGGACGACAGTGCCGATGCTGGAGGATGATCGCTTCTTCGCCCCGGACATCGACGCCGCCACCGCCATGGTGCGCGGCGGCGACCTTCATGCCTGGTCCGGCGTCGCGTTGCCCGGGGTGGCCTAACGCCCGCCGCGGAAGCCGCCGCCGCCGCGGAAGCCGCCATAGCCGCCACCGTAACCGCCGCGATACCCGCCATAGCCGCCCCCAAAGCGCCCCCGGTATCCATAGCCGCCCCGGTATCCATAGCCGTAGCCACGATACCCGAAGCCGCCAAACCCATAGCCGCCATAGAACCCGAACCCGACCGAGCCGTAATACCAGGGATAACCGAAGCCATACCAAGGCCCGACATAGACCGGATACGGCTGCAGATAGGTATAGACGGGTTGCGGCGCTGTAACCTGCAACGGCTGGATCGTGTTGTTACGCGATTCCATGCATTGCAGGTACAGCACGCCCGGCGTCAGGCTGCTGCTGTCCTCCGGCGGCACCCCGGCCTGGCTCGCCGGGCGCGGCGGCGGCGGCGTGGTGCGGCAATACACGTCATCCTGCCGGAACAGCGCCTCGGTCTTGCCGGGCCCGGGCACCGCGACGAAGGGCGGCGGCGGCGGCGCCACCGGCCCCACCGCAGTGGGCGGCAGCACCAGCGGCGGCGCGACGCATCCGCCCAGGACGCTGACGCACAACGCAGCGCCAGCCTGTATGATGGCCCTCATCGTGGTCTCCCCCGTTCAGCCGCGATCCGCCCGATGCGGCCGGTGATGGAACAGCATAGCCGAACCCCGGCCGTCAGGGCCGCACACAAGCTCGGGATGGATGCGCGCTGATCGGCCGCCGGGACGAGACCGAAGGATGGTGCTGTTGGAGGGGATTGAACTCTCGACCTCTCCCTTACCAAGGGAGTGCTCTACCACTGAGCTACAACAGCGCCGGGATGACCGCGCCCGCGGGTATAGGGGTTTCAGCGATCAGGGGTCAAGCCACCCGAAACCGATTGCGCCCGTTAAACCTGCAGCATCGGCTAAACGCCAAGCATCGGCGCAATCCGGTCCGCCACCTGCCCGAGCGCCGCACTCATCGCCGCCACCAGCGCCGTGGTGCCTGGCCCGGCCGGGGTCACGGCAATGCGGATGGTCTGCGCCATCGCCCGGTCCCGGTTGCGCCCGCGGGAGATTGCCACCTGCGCCAGCACCATCACCTGGCCGTTCGCATCCATGTCGAACCGCTGCACGTCCATCTCCACGGTCGCATCCGCCGTGACCGAGATGGCCCCCGCCGAGGTGAACACGCTGCTGCCCGGCAGGCGCAGGTTCAGGTCCTCCGCCAGGATCCGCGCGATCAGGTCACCCAGCGGCTCGCCCCAGCGTTCGCCGCCCTGGATGCGCAGGCGGTAATCGGCGTTGTTGCGGACGATCTCCGGCCGGTCGAGATACCCGGCCAGCCCGATGCGCCGCAGCTCCACCAGGCGCACGCCGGACGCCGCCACCGGGCCGGGCCGGGCCTGCAGCGTGAAATAGGCAGGCTCCGGTGAGGCGCAGCCGGACAGGACCATCGGCAATGCCAGCGGCATGCCGAGCAACAGGCGCCGCTTGATCAACGGGTCGATCCCACTTCGGCCCGGCCACGCACCAGCGCCTCCGGATGCCGGTCGAGGAAGTCCGCCAGCAGCCTGATGGACCGTGCGGTGTCGCCGACCTGTACCATTGCGCGTTCCAGCTCCCGGTTGAATTGGCTGTCCTTGCCATAGCTGCTGTCCAACGACCCGAAGGTGCGCCCGGCCTTACTGACCGCATCCTGCAGCGCCGTCACCATCGCCGGCAGCCGCGCTAGCACCGGGCTCAGGCCGGTCTCGGCCTTCCGCGCCAGGTCCTGCACGCTGGACATCGCGCCGGCGGCGGAGCGCAGGGTGCCGTTCAGGTTCTGCCCGATCTCGTCCAACGGCAGACGGTCCAGCCGGCTCGCGATGTTGCTGACGGCGGACAGGATGTTGTCGAGCCCGCCGCCGCTGCTGGGCACCACGCCGTCATGGCCCTCCATCGTCAGCACCGCCGGCGGGGCGCCGGGCACGAAGTCCATCGCCAGCACCATGGAGCCGGTCAGGTAGCTGGAGGTGCGCAGCTGGGCGCGCAGGCCACGCGCCACCAGGTCCCGCGCCACCTCCAGCGGCGCCACCTCGACAAGCTTCGGATCGCCCAGCCGCTCCGGCTGGATCTCGAACCGCACGCGGACCCGGGCCCGCGTCGTGGCCGGGTCGAAATCGATCCCGACATCGGTGACGGTGCCGATCTGCAGCCCGTAGAACTCGACAGCGGAACCGCGCGACAGGCCACGCACGCTGCTTTCGAAATAGGACACGAAGTCCTGCCGGGTCGTGTAGCCGGCGGACTGGGCATCGGCGTAGTTGCGGAACAGCTTGAACTCCGTGCCCTCCGTCACCGGCTTGGCCGCCGCGCCATCCCGCGGCGCATCGAAGGCCACGCCGCCGGAGATCAGCGCCTGCAGGCTCGCGACCTCGACATGGATGCCGTCATTGCCCACCTGCACTGAAAGCCCGGAGGCGTTCCAGAAGTGCGATCCCTTCCGCACGAAGGCATCGTAGGGGCTGCGGACGAACACCGTGACCGTCACCGGCCCCACGCCGTCGCCGATGTCGTAGCCCAGCACCTCGCCCACGGTGATGTCGCGGTAGAACACCGGCGCCCCGGCCCCCAATGACCCGATCCGCTCCGCCTTCACCTTGTAGGTCCGCCCAGGCTCACCGCTCCGGACACCCGGCGGGCTCTCCAGCCCCACGAAATCGGTCTTGACCGTCCCGCCCCGCGTGCCCGGGTCCATCTCGATGTAGCTGCCGGACACCAGGGTCTCGATGCCCGAGATGCTGCCGGAACTGAGCCGCGGCCGCACCACCCAGAACCGCGCCTGGTCCGTGAGGTAGGGTGCGGCATCCCGCTGCATCCGTACCGTCACCAGCACCGTCTGCATGTCGTCGCTCAGATGGACCCCTTCCACCTGGCCCAGCTCCACCGCCTTGTGCCGCACCCGCGTCTGCCCGGCGACCAGACCGTCCCCGGTCTTGAACGACAGGGTGATGCGCGGCCCCTCGCTCCGCACACTGCGAACGCCGAGATAGCCCGCGACGGCCAGCGCCAGCAGCGGGATCAGCCAGATCAGGGAGAACTTGCTGCGCCGTACATGGGCCCGCGAGGTCTGGTCGCTCATGCCGGGATCGCCTCTGCCGCACGAAGCGGCTCCTGTTCGGGTTCGGTCTGGGCATTCGCCCCGGCCCGGTCCCACATCAACCGGGGGTCGAAGGCGATCGCCGACAGCATCGTCAGCACCACCACGCCGCAGAACGCCACCGCCCCATAGCCCGGCGTCACCGAAGCCAGCCGGTCCATCCGCACCAGCGCCGTCAGGATCGCCACCATGAACACGTCGATCATCGACCAGCGCCCGATGAACTCCACCAGCCGGTACAGCCGCGTGCGGTCATACAGGTTCGAGGCGCTGCGCCGCTGCGCCATGATGAGCAGGAAACCCAGGCCAAGCAGCTTCAGCACCGGTACCAGGATGCTGGCCAGGAACACCAGCGCCGCCAGCGGCCACATGCGATACTCCACCAGCTCCTCCACGCCGCCCAGGATGGTGCTCGGCGCCCCCTTGCCCAGGCGGATCACCGTCAGCACCGGATACAGGTTCGCCGGGATATACAGCACCGCCCCGGTCAGCAGCAGCGCCCAGGCCCGGGTGAACGACTGCGGCTTGCGGAACCGCAGCGGCGTGGCACAACGCTCGCAGCCATCTCCTTCATGCCCGCGATTGACCAGGCCGCAGGCGTCGCAGCCGATCAGCTGGCCGGAGCGCGTGGCGACCGGGCGCGGCCCCTGCCGGGCGATCGCCTCCCACATCGCATGTTCATCGAGCCACGCATCGGCCCAGGCGATCAGCAGCATCAGCCCGCCCAGCGCATAGATCGCGAGCCCCGGCTGCACCGTGGCGATGGCTTCGAGCCGCGTATAGGCCACGAACAGGCCGAGCATGAACACCTCGATCATCGCCCAGGGCCGCAGGATGGCGCGAAGCCGGGCCATGGCGACGAGGATGGCGTGGGAGAGGTTCGTGCGCAGCCCGGCAATCACCGCGGCGGTCAGGAGCAGCCGCAGCAGCGGGGCCGCCAGCGTGGTGGCGAGCACGGCGATCGCCAGGATCGGCATGTCCACGTTCTCGAACGCCACCGGCAGGTGCAGCAGCGTCGTGGTCCGCTCCTGCCCGGTGATGCGGATGCTCAGCAACGGCCAGGCCATCCCCACCAGCATCAGCAGCAGCCCGGCCAGCGCCAGCGCCAGCGTGCTGGACAGGCTGTTGCGCCGCCGCCGCCGCAGCACGGCGCCGCACCGGTCACACGCCGCGACCTCGCCCGGGCGCAGCACGCCGATGGTCTGGAACAGCCCGCAGTCATGGCACTCGTGCAGCGCGTCTGCTTGGAAGGGAGAGGAGGGGGCGCGCATCATCCCTCTTAACATGGCGTACCGCTGCCGCCACCGCCACCCACGCGAGCTTGATCCGCTGCGCCTGACGCCACGCCCGACCCGCCGCGCCCGACCCGCCGCGCCCGGGCGGCCCAGCTTGACCGGCCCCATGATATCGCATACCGCACGCGGCCCATTACAAAGGCTTGCACCGCCTTGAGCAGCGCCGGACCAGGTCACGCAGCAGCCTACCGGGTCGGCATCGACGGCCTCAACCTGGCTATCCCCCGCGGCACCGGCATCGCCACCTATGCGCGCTCCCTCAGCGCCTGCGTGGCAGGGCTCGGGCACCCCGTCGATGTGCTCTACGGCATGGAGATCCCGCCAGGCACCGCCCCGGCCATGCGCCAGGTCGCCTTCTTCGACCAGCTGCAGACCGAGCGCGGCTACCGCCGCCCCCGCTATCCCTCGCCCCGCTGGTTCAGGCTGATGCTGCGGGCGTGGCGCGGCCTCGCCGCCATCGACATCCCGATCGACGGCCTGGTCGAGGCCCGCCCGCTCGCCGAGCGCCTGCCGCGCTTCGACCGCATCCTGAACGCCGAGAGCCTGTTCCCGCTCGCCGGCCAGTACTTCCGAGCCTTCGGCCGCTTCCTGGAGGTGCGGATGCCGAACCCGCCGGCCATCATGCACTGGACCTATCCGGTGCCGGTCGCAGTCGCCGGGTCACGCAACATCTATACGGTGCACGACCTGGTGCCGCTGCGCATGCCCTACGCCACGCTGGACCACAAGCCCACCCACTTCCGCCTGCTCGCCGAGTGCCTGCGCCGGGGCGACCACATCTGCACCGTGTCCGAACGCAGCCGGGAGGACCTGTTCGGCTTCTTCCCCAAAGCCGACCGCGACCGCGTCAGCAACAGCTACCAGGCCGTGCTGCCCCCCGCCCGCACCCCCTCGGACGCCGAGGTGGCCCGGCTGCTGCACGACGGCTTCCAGCTCCGGCCCGGCGGCTACTTCCTGTTCTTCGGCTCCATCGAACCCAAGAAGAACGTGGCGCGGCTGCTGCAGGCCTACCTCGCCAGCGACATCGAAACCCCGCTGGTGATCGTCACCGCCCGCGGCTGGCAGGCCGCCACCGAAGCCGCCCTGTTGCAGAACCGCGACCCGGCAGACCGCCGCATCCGCCAGATCGAATACGTCTCGCAGGACATGCTGGGCACCCTGGTCCGCGGTGCCCGCGCCATCACCTTCCCCTCGCTGTACGAAGGCTTCGGCCTGCCGGTGCTGGAGGCGATGCTGGTGGGCACCCCGGTGCTCACCACCCGCGAAGGCTCGCTGGCCGAAGTGGCCGGGGACGCCGCCCTGTTCGTGGACGCCTATGACGTGGACAGCATCGCCGCCGGGCTGCAGCGCCTCGCCACCGACGATGCGCTCTGTGCCGAGCTGCGCGCCCGCGGCCTGGTGCAGGCCCAGGCGTTCAGCATGGACCGCTATCGGGAGCGGGTGCGCGCCATGTACGACACCGTGCTCGCCCGCCCGGCCCGCTGAGCATGGCTTTCGCCCTCAAAACCCACCGCTCCGCCGGCGTGCGCGTCACCGCCGCCGTCCACCGCCAGCTCGTCCGCGGCAACGCGGCGCGCGACCGCATGGATTGGAACAGCGCCGCAGCCGCCTACCAGGCCGCCCTCCACTCCGACCCGGCGCTCACCCACATCTGGGTGCAGCTCGGCCACGCCCTGAAGGAACAGGGCCACACCGCCGCCGCGGAAGCCGCCTATCTGAGCGCCACCCGCCTGAAGCCCGACGATGCCGATGCCTACCTGCACCTTGGCCACCTGTTCAACATCGGCGGCGACCATACCAGCGCCGGCCGCTACTACCTGCAGGCCTTCCAGGCCAATCCCCGCGTGATCGACGCCGCCACCGCCCTGCACCGCGCCATCGCCCGCGCCCGCGGCCGCAAGCGCGCCGAGCTGATCGGCATCCTGCGCGCCGCCTCCCCTGGCTCCGCCCCCCTGGCCATCACCGCACCGAACGCCGCCACCGGCACCACCCTCGCCTTCGACGTCTCGGACCTCATCGGCTACTACGCCCATGGCCGCCCGCCCACCGGCATCCAGCGGGTGCAGATCCAGATCATCACCAACGCCCTGGCCCGCGCCGCCACCCCCATCCGCCTCTGCTGCTTCATCGAGGGCCGCGACGACTGGCTCGAGGTCCCGGCCGACGCGCTCTCCCATGTCATCGCGCTGAGCCTCACCAGCAGCGACCGCAACGACCCCGAGTGGATCAGCGCGCTGCACCAGCTGCATCTGCGCCTGGCCCTCGCCCCCGCCTTCGCCTTCCCCCGCGGCGCCTTCCTGATCAATCTCGGCTCCTCCTGGCAGCTGTACAACTACTTCCTGTTCGTGCGCGCGGCACAGGCGCAGTATGGCGTGCGCTACATCCCCTTCGTGCACGACCTCATCCCGGTCATGGCCCCGCAGCACTTCGTGAAGGCGGCCCGGCGCGAGGTGATCCCCTGGGTCATCGGCATGCTCGAACACGCCGACCACATGCTGGTGAACTCCGAAGCCACCAAGCGCGACCTGCTGCAGACCGCCAGCCTGCTCGGCCATCGGCTCGACCCCGCCAACATCGCCGTCATCCGCCTGGACGCCGACGCCCGCACCCCCACCCCCGCCACGCCCACACCTGCCACGGCCGAAGCCCCGGAGCCCGGGCCCTACGCCCTGCTCGTCTCCACCGTCGAATCCCGCAAGGGTCACGCCGTGGCCTTCGCCGCCTGGCAGCAGCTGATCGCCCGGCACGGTGCCGCCAAGGTTCCGAAACTGGTCTGCGTCGGCAAGCGCGGCTGGCTCAGCGCCGGCGCCTATCAGATGCTGGAGGATGACAAGCTGCTCGCCAGCCGGGTCGACATGGTCTCGGCCGTTTCCGAAACCCGGCTCGCCGCCCTCTATCGCGGCTGCCTGTTCACCCTCTACCCCAGCTCCTACGAAGGCTGGGGCCTGCCGATCACCGAGGCGCTCTGCTACAACAAGCCCGTCATCGCCTCCGATACCTCCTCGCTGCCCGAGGCCGGGGGCGACTTCGCCGTCTATGTGCCGCCCGGCTCCGCCACCGCCCTGGCCGGCGCGGTGGAGCGCATGACCTTCGACGCCCCCTATCGCGAGGCCATCGCCGCCCGCATCGCCAGCGGCTTCCGCCCGCGGCAGTGGCGGGACCTGGCCGAACAGGTCGAGACCGAGCTGCTCCGCATGGCAGCGCGTGACCCGGCACCGGTCTCCGCCCCTCGCCCCATCGCCCGGCTCGGCGCCTACCATGCCCTGGGCCGCAGCACTGCCTTGCGCCTCTGGCCCGGTGCCGGCGCCGGCGAGATGTTCCGCACCGGCACCGGCTGGGCCGCCCCCGAAGTCGCCGGCAGCTGGACCCGCATGGAGGGCGGCCAGCTCGCCATCGGCCTGCCGCCGCACACCAGGCCGCTGCGCGTCGGCCTGCTGCTGCTCGGCTCCCCGCATGATGACGTGGACTGGCGCATCCAGGTGCGACACGGCCCCAGCCTGGCCGGCTCGCTGGGCCGGCACGGACGCAAATGGGTGACCCTCACCGCCACCGCCCAGGACCTGCTCGAACTCCGCCTGCTCACCGAACCCGGCGAACACCCCGACGGCCAGGAGCCCGAGAACGAGGCCGTCATCGGCCTGGCCGGCTTCTTCCTCTATGAGCAGGACGACATCACCGCCAGCATGCAGCTGCTGGAGGCCATCGCCCTCGGCAACCTGGATGCCGTCGACGCCTACCGCGAACGGACCCCGGAGACCGCCGCGCCCGACTGGACCTGATCCGACTGGCCCTGATCCGGCGTCCTTCCCCCCGTCAGCAGCCGCGCCCCGCGCCCATAGGTGAACCAGGACCACACCCAGCTGGCATACACCGCGACCCGGCTGCGAAAATCCACCAGCAGCATCAGGTGCACCAGCGACCACGCCACCCAGGCCAGAAAGCCCTTCATCCGCAGCCACCCGAAATCCGCCACCGCCCTCGAACGCCCGATCACCGCCATGGTGCCCAGGTTGCGATAGGCGAAGGGCGCCGGGTCGGCCCGGCCCGCCAGCCGCCCGGCGATCAGCTTGCCCACATAGTCGCCCTGCTGCTGCGCCACCGCGCCCAGGCCCGGCAGCGGCTTGCCGTCCGCGCCATCGAGGCTAGACACATCGCCGATCGCGAAGATCTCCGTATGCCCCGGCACCTCGCAGCGTGGCCCCACCTTCACCGCCCCGTTCTTCGCCGCGGCCGCCCCCAGCCACGCCGCCGCCGGCCGTGCCCTGGTGCCGGCGCACCACAGCACCGTCGCGGTCGGCACCCGCTCGCCTCCGGCCTGCAGCCCCTGCGCGTCGATCTTATCCACCCCCACGCCCAGCTTCACCGTGACGCCCAGCGCCCCCAGCGTCTTGGCGGCGTAGTCCGACATCGGCTGCGGAAACGCCGAAAGCAGCCGCTTGCCGGCCTCGAACAGCAGGATGCGCGCCGCCGCCGGGTCGATGCGCCGGAAGTCCCGCGCCAGCGTCGAGCGGGCCAGCTCCGCGATCGACCCGGCCAGTTCCACGCCCGTGGGCCCGCCGCCCACCACCACGAAGGTCATCAGCCGCGCCACCTCGGCAGGGTCCTCCGCCGCCTCCGCCCGCTCGAACGCGCCCAGCAGCCGCCGCCTGATCGCCAGCGCATCATCGACGGACTTCAGCACCAGCGTGTGCTCGGACCAGTCATCATGCCCGAAATAGCTGTATGCCGCCCCCGTCGCGAGCACGAGCATGTCGAACGCCACCGCCCCGTGCCCGGCCAGGCTCACCTGCCGCGCCACCGCGTCCACCCCGGTCACGTCACCCATGATGACGGTGACGTTCCGCTCACGCCGCAGCACCGCGCGGGTGGCGGTGGCGATATCCGCCGGGGACAGCGCCGCGGTCGCCACCTGATACAGCAGCGGCTGGAACAAGGTGTGGTTGGTGCGGTCGATCAGCGTGATATCGGCCGCAGCCCCCTTCAAGCCCCGCACCACGGCCAGCCCGCCAAAGCCCGACCCCACCACCACGATGCGGGGACGGCGGGCTTGCGGGGCGGCGGTATCAATGGAGGTCATGGCGCCTCGGCTCTGTGATGGCCTGAGTCTGACGCAGCCGGCGCTACCGGGTTCCGAACAGCGCCGCCGTGGCCGGGGCCGCCCGCAGCCGATCGAGCCACACGAACGGCGCATCGCCCTCTGGCGCAGCGGCCGGCACGATCTGCGTCCACTCCCGGCAATCCACCATCACCCACCCGGGCGACAGGCCCGGCAGCGTCGGCCCGCATCGCCCGGAGGCGATCAGCGCGGCCGCCTCCCGCCGGTCCTCGCCGCGGTCCCGCACCACCAGGTTCCGCCACGCCTCCCACCGCGTGTAACCCAGCGCGGTGGTGAAGTACATGCGCTCCATCGCCCGCGCGCCATCCACCGCGCCGCCATCGAAATGCTCGGACACCAGCGTGGGCGCAACGAGCCGCCCTGCCTGCCCTCGCTCGCTGGTGCGGAACTCGAACGGCAGCACCCGCCACCGCGTATAGGCCTGGTTCAGCCGGTCCGGGCAGCGGTCCAGCCGCCGGATCAGCCGGGCCACCGTCTCGCCCAGAGGTTGGGCCAAGAAGCTGCGGTCCACCACCACCCAGGAGTCCACCGGCGTGCAGGCGGGCCCGATGAACAGCTGCAACCCCGCCCCGCCATCCTCCGTCACCCCGATCGCCGCGCTGTTCGGCGTGAAGAACACCACCTGCCCGCCATCCCCGGCATCGAGCTGCCCAAAGACTCGCCCGCCATCGCCGAAATCATAGGTGTGCAGCACAGCCGGGCCGAGCGCTGTCATGATGGGCTGCGCGTCGCTCTGCTGATAGCCGGAGGGATACCGTGCCCGGTCCGAGACATTGGGCCAGTCCCGCTTGTGATACGGCAGAGGCTCGCCCAGCCGCAGCTTGCGCGGACGGGCGCAGCCCACCGGGCTCGCCCCCGCCATGGCCCGGCCCTGGCCATCCGCACACACGGACTGCACCAGGAAATCCCAGACCGGCTGCCACGCCGGGTCCGCCGCTTGTGCCATCGCAGCGGCCGGGCCGAACAGGAGCAGGAAGGCGATGATGCGCATCATGCCGGGAGCCTGGCCGATTACGCCGCGGCGGCAGCCAGGTCGGCGTCGAACTTGCGGCGGCGGCGCTGCAGCAACGCCCAGGCCAGCTTCGTCACGCCCGCCGACAGGCGGCCGCGCGGCGGCAGGCCCACCGACTTCAGCACCATGCTCATCCCGCGCTCGATATGCCGCCGGCGATAGAACCCCATGGCCCGGCCCATATAGGCGGCGATGCAGCGCTCATGCTTGTACTCCATCCCCTCCGGCTCGTTGCCGCAGTGATAGGCATAGGCCAGTTCGTCATCCTCGCTCTCGGTGATGCGCCCGGCCGCGATGCGCAGCCGCCGCACCATGCCCAGCTTCTCGCGCGCCAGATACCGCTTCATGTGATCGTAGAACAACTTGAAGTGCCGGTACTCGTCCGCCGCGATGAGACGGCATACCTGCTCCAGCACCGGTTCGTCCGTCGCCTCCGCCAGTGCCGTGTAATAGCTGCTGGTCCCGGTCTCGACCATGCAGCGCGCGATCAGCTCACCGGTTCGGCTGCCCCGGATCGACGCATCCGCATCCAGCGGCAGCTTGTATCCCGCACGATACCGCTGGAACGCCGCCTCGAAATCCCAGCCGGGATCGGCCAGCATCGCCCAGCGCCCCAGCGCATCGCCATGCTGCACCTCCTCGACCGCCCAGTTGTCGCTTGCCATCCGAAAGTCCGGATCATCGACAAACACCCGGCCCAGGTACACGGCGTAATCAATGCCATTCCGCTCGACCATCGCCGCCGCCTTCACCAGCGCCACGATGTCAGGATCAACCTTGCCCGGCTCGAACTTGTCCCAAGCGATGTCTTCGAGCGCCCAGTGCTTCATTGGCTATCCGTTCGTGGCGATGTCGGTGTCATAGCGGAGCCCGAACACAAGCGCGCCGGGGCGGTTTCCCGCCCCGGCGCGTTGCCGGCCCATGTTGCGATATTGTGACAGGCTGACTCAGGCAGCTCCGGCCGCCGCCACCATGGCGCGAGCCGACTGGATGCGCGCGGCCGCGGCATCCACGGCCGCCATATCGGACTTGTCGGCCGCAACCAATGCCTGCTCGGCCGCCGCCAGCCGCTGCTCCGCCGCCGCCTTGGAGACGTCGGCCACAGGAATGGCCTCGTCCGCCAGCACCGTGCAACGCTCGGGCGTGATCTCGGCGAACCCGCCGCTGACGTAAAGCCGGCTTGTGGCCCTGCCGCCCTCGTGCAGGACGATGGTGCCGCCCTGCAGCAGCACGATCATCGGGCTGTGACCCGACATCACGCCCATCTCGCCCTCGGCCGCCGGGATCACGGCCATGTCCACCGGCTGCGACAGCAGCAGCCGATCCGGGCTGACGATCTCGAGCAGCGTCGGCATGATCAGGCCGCGACCTTCATGGACTCGGCCTTCTTCATCGCGTCATCGATGGTGCCGACCATGTAGAACGCCGCTTCCGGCAAATCGTCGTGCTGCCCGTCGATGATCGCCTTGAAGCTGCGCACCGTGTCCGCCACCGGCACGAAGATGCCCGGCGAACCCGTGAACACCTCGGCCACATGGAAGGGCTGGCTCAGGAACTTCTCGATGCGGCGGGCACGGGCCACGACGATCTTGTCATCCTCCGACAGCTCGTCCATGCCAAGAATGGCGATGATGTCCTGCAGGCTCTTATAGGTCTGCAGCACGCGCTGAACCTCGCGGGCCACGGCATAATGCTCCTCACCCACGATCCGCGGCTCGAGCGCACGGCTCGTGGAGTCCAGCGGATCGACGGCCGGGTAGATGCCCTTTTCCGAGATGGCGCGGTTCAGCGTGGTGGTCGCGTCCAGATGGGCGAAGGAGGTGGCGGGCGCCGGATCGGTCAAGTCGTCGGCGGGCACGTAGATGGCCTGCACCGAGGTGATCGAGCCTTTCTTGGTGGAGGTGATCCGCTCCTGCAGCGCGCCCATGTCGGTCGCCAGCGTCGGCTGATAGCCCACCGCGGACGGGATGCGGCCCAGCAGCGCGGACACCTCGGCACCGGCCTGGGTGAAGCGGAAGATGTTGTCGACGAAGAACAGCACGTCCTGGCCTTCCTCGTCACGGAAGTATTCCGCAAGCGAAAGGCCGGACAGCGCCACGCGGGCACGGGCACCCGGCGGCTCGTTCATCTGCCCATAGACCAGCGCAACCTTCGATCCTTCGGTCGTCCCGTCGCCCAGCTTGATGACCCCGGCATCGACCATCTCGTGGTAAAGGTCGTTGCCCTCACGGGTCCGCTCGCCCACGCCGGCGAACACCGAGACGCCGCCATGGCCCTTGGCGATATTGTTGATCAGCTCCTGGATGAGCACAGTCTTGCCCACCCCGGCGCCCCCGAACAGGCCGATCTTGCCGCCCTTGAGGTAGGGGGCGAGCAGGTCGATGACCTTGATCCCCGTCACAAGGATCTCGGCTGACGTGGCCTGGTCCTCGAAGGACGGGGCCAAACGGTGGATCGGGTAGCGCATCTTCTCGCCAACCGGACCACGGTCGTCGATCGGCTCGCCGATCACGTTCAGGATGCGGCCCAGCGTCTCGGGACCCACCGGCACCGAGATCGGCGCCCCGGTGTCAACGACTTCGCTGCCACGCACCATGCCATCCGTGCTATCCATCGCGATGCAGCGGACGGTCTTCTCGCCCAATTCCTGCGCCACTTCCAGCACCAGGTTGGCATCACCGTTCTTGGCGATCAGCGCGTTCTGGATGAAGGGCAGCTCGCCCTCGAACTGCACGTCCACCACGGCGCCCAGCACCTGCGTGACCTTGCCGACATTGTTCTTGGCCATCTCGTCCTCTTTCCTTCGCAGCCGATCGCGTCGGCCGCCCCTGGGGCGACCCCGGGGACATTCGTTGGCGCGTCATACGCGAGTGTCGCGCCGGTTTCCAGCGGGTGCCGGTATAAAAACTTTAGCCAGGCTTGGGCCCGGCGGTCAGACCGCCTCGGCGCCGGAAATGATCTCGATCAGTTCGCGGGTGATGTTGGCCTGCCGGGTCCGGTTGTAGTTGAGCGTGAGCCGGTTGATCATGTCGCCGGCGTTGCGCGTCGCATTGTCCATGGCGGACATCCGGGCACCCTGCTCGCCAGCGGCACTCTCGATCAGCGAGCGGAACAGCTGGATCGCCATGTTGCGCGGCAACAGGGCGGCCAGGATGGCCTCCTCGTCCGGCTCGAACTCGTAGATCGGTTGCGGCCCGGTCGCGGCCGGCTCGGCCACCGCCAGCGTGTCGACCTGCAACGGAACGATCTGCTGCTCGGTCGGGACCTGGCTGATGACCGAGACGAACCGGTTGTACACGATGGTCGCGACATCGAACTCGCCCGCGGCCAGCATGGTGGCAATCTTCCCGCCAATCTCGGCCACGTCCCCGAACTCGACGCGCTTCTTGCCGGCAAAGCTGTACTCGCCGACAAGACGGCTGGCATACTCACGCTTCAGGTAATCACGGCCCTTTCGACCCACAGTGATCACCTTGACGGTCTTGCCCTGACCCTCCAGCCGCTGGATCGCGTTGCGCGCCGCACGGCCAACGTTGGTGTTGAACCCGCCAGCCAGGCCGCGATCCGCGGTGACCACGATCAGCAGCTGAACCTGGTCCCGCCCCGTCCCCACCAGCATCTGCGGCGCCGTCGGTGACCCGGCGGCGGACTTGGCCAGCGCGCCCAGCATCCGCTGCATCCGCTCAGCATAGGGCCGCGCCGCCTCGGCCTGGCTCTGCGCGCGCTTCAGCTTGCTCGCCGCGACCATCTTCATGGCCGAGGTGATCTTGCGCGTGGACTTCACGCTGTTGATGCGGGCGCGGAGTGCCTTGAGGCTGGCCATGGCTTTGGTCCCTTGGTGGGCTGCAGGGGCAGAGCCCCCGCGTAGCTTAAGCGAACGACTTGGCGAAGCCATCCATGAACGAGACCAGCGTCTTCTCGACATCCGGCTTCATCTCGCGCGTCTCGCGGATGCCGTTCAGCACGGCCGGCTGCTGCGCCTTGAGGTCCGCAATCAGCCGGCGCTCGAACTCGCCGACCTTGTTCACCGGAATGGCGTCCAGATAGCCCTTGGTGCCGGCATAGATGACGACGACCTGCTCCTCGACGGGCATCGGCTTGTACTGCGGCTGCTTCAGCAGCTCCGTCAGCCGGGCGCCACGGGCCAGCAGCTGCTGGGTGCTGGCATCAAGGTCCGAGGCGAACTGCGCGAAGGCGGCCATCTCGCGATACTGCGCCAGCTCCAACTTGATCGAGCCGGACACCTTCTTCATCGCCTTGATCTGAGCGGACGACCCGACGCGGGACACGCTGAGCCCGACGTTCACAGCCGGACGAATGCCACGGAAGAACAGCTCCGTCTCCAAGAAGATCTGACCGTCGGTGATCGAGATCACGTTGGTCGGAATATAGGCGGACACGTCGCCGGCCTGGGTCTCGATCACCGGCAGCGCCGTCAATGACCCGGCGCCAAACGCATCCGACATCTTGGCCGCACGCTCCAGCAGGCGGCTGTGCAGATAGAACACGTCGCCCGGGTAAGCCTCACGGCCCGGCGGACGACGCAGCAGCAGCGACATCTGACGATAGGCCACCGCCTGCTTCGACAGATCGTCGTAGCAGATCATCGCGTGCATCTTGTTGTCACGGAAGTATTCGCCCATGGCGCAACCGGTATAGGGCGCAAGGAACTGCATGGGTGCCGGGTCGGACGCGGTGGCGGCAACGACGATGGAGTAGTCCATCGCCCCGTTCTCTTCCAGCGTACGCACAAGCTGCGCCACGGTGGAACGCTTCTGCCCGATGGCGACATAGATGCAGTAGAGCTTGACGCTCTCATCCGTGCCGGCATTGGCCGTCTTCTGGTTGATGATCGCGTCGATCAGCACGGCGGTCTTGCCGGTCTGACGGTCGCCGATCACCAGCTCGCGCTGGCCGCGGCCAATGGGGATCAGCGCGTCGATGGCCTTGAGGCCGGTCTGCATCGGCTCATGCACGGACTTGCGCGGGATGATCCCGGGCGCCTTCACCTCGACCCGGCTCCGAACCACATCGGTCAACGGACCCTTGCCGTCGATCGGGTTGCCAAGGCCGTCAACCACGCGCCCCAGCAGGCCCTTGCCGATCGGCACGTCCACGATGTCGCGCGTGCGGGTGACGGTGTCACCCTCGCGGATGCGCGTATCGTCGCCGAACACCACGATGCCGACGTTGTCGGTCTCGAGGTTCAGCGCCATGCCCTTCACGCCGGCCGACGGAAAGTCGACCAGCTCACCTGCCATGACATTCTGCAGGCCGAACACCCGGGCAATGCCATCGCCGACCGACAGCACCTGGCCGGTTTCGGCGACATTCTGCTCGGTGTCGAAGGCGGCGATCTGCTTCTTGAGGATCTCCGAGATCTCGGCGGGACGGATTTCCATCTAGGCGGCACCCTTCATGGCATACTGCAGTCGCTGCAGACGGGATTTCAGACTGGTATCGTAAAGCCGCGCCCCGATGCGGACGACGAGGCCGCCCAGCAGGCTGGGGTCAACGCTATCTTGAATATTCACGCTGCCGTAGCCGGCTTCGATAAGCCGCGCACGCAGCTGTTCACGCTGCACATCGCTCAATGGATGGGCACTGACGACCTGGGCCACCACCACGCCACGCTTCTGCGCCACCAGCGCCACGAAGGCAGCAACGATCATGCGCAAGGCGTTCAGGCGACGGTTGTTGGCAACCACGCCCACGAAATCCTGCACCAGCTTGCCAAAGCCCTCCCCCTCGAGCACGGCACTCGCCGCCGCCCGGGCCTGGGTGACGTCGATCAGCGGGCTGTTCAACAGGCGGCGGAACTCCGGGCTGCTGTCGATCAGCTTCGCCAGACTGTCCATCTCGGACACGGTCTGATCCAATGCACGCGTCTCTTCCGCCTGCGCGTAGAGTGCGATTGCATATCGGTCGGCGAGGCCGCCGCCGCTCGTCGTGGTGCCAGAAGCCACGCTTCAGTCCCATCCAGTGGTTTTGGCCGGCAAAGTGCCGGCGGGTGGGCGTCTAGCATGGGGTGTTGGCTGCCGCAACGGGTCGCCGCGCCGAACCTGCCGCGAATCACCAGCGCCTACCACACCAGAACGGCCCGGCTCTGCCCGTTGGTCGCCGCCTTCAGGGATTGCCATTCCTGAACGGCCATGAAGCGCGGCGCCAGGAAACGATACAGCCGGTCCACCAGTTTCCAGGCCCGTTCACCGGCCTCATTGGGCTTTAACGCCTCCCACTCCTGCAACTCCGCATCCCAGGCCAGCTGCGTGCAGTAGAGCCAATCCCTGTTCGGACGCAGGAAGTTCCGCTGCTGCTCGAGGTTGCGGAGCGCCGGCAGGATCTCGCCGGTCTGTGCGTCCACCTGGTCAAACCTGGACACGATCTCGGCCAGGCCCACGCCGACGAGCCGGGTCACCTGGAACAACGTTTCCCGCCGGGTCGATGACAGCTGGCCGCTGCCCTGGGCGAGCCGAAGAAGGCGCCGCAATGCGGCCTGGACGCGATCCAGCAGCCGCTCGCGCAGGGCCTCGATATACGCGATCTCGATCGACAGCTCCTCGATCAGCGCAGCAACAGCCGGGCCACCCTGCACACCCAGTTCATCCGCGGCCCGGCGAAGCGCCTCCTGCACCTTGTTGCGGATCGCGGGATCGTCGGCCGAGGCCACCAGCATCTCCGAGGTGATCGGCTGCCCATCTCCATTCCGGGCACCGCCGATCCAGTTCACCAGCTGGAGCTGAATGCGGGCCGAAGCGATCTGGGAATGGTAGGCGGAGGGCATCCAGCTGGCCTCGCCGCTCAACACCTCCGTGGGCAGCTTGTCCCCGATCTGGATGCAGACAACAAAGCGGAGCGCGCTGGCGACCAGGCCGAGCATCCGTCCGTCCTTGCTCTCAGGCGAAAGCTCGAACAGCTTGATCACGGCGGACATCGGCAGCAGTGCCCGGCTTCCATCGAGATCAATCGCCAATGCAGGCACCTTGTCGCCCTCCGTCAGGCGAAAGGTCGGCCTCTGCAGCGCTGCGAAGCCGGGATGTTCGAAACTGCAATGGGTCGGGTGGTCAGTCATCCTCCGCATCCTGCCGCATCGATATTAAGCGAACCCTAACGAGGCGGCCCAAACCTTTCATTAACCTGTTGCCGCCATCGTGCGGTTGGAGGTGCCGCATGGCCAGTGATGCAAATGCCGAAATGACGGAAGAGGACTTCGGCATGGCTGTGGAGGCTGTGGCAGCCAGCCAGCCGGCGCGCGTGCTCAGCCAGGCGGAGATCGACAGCCTGCTCGGCGATGCCGACGAGCCGTCGGGGCCCGGCACCCAGAGCGGCATGGAACGGATCGTCGAATCCGGCCTTGTCTCCTACGAACGCCTTCCGATGCTCGAGATCGTGTTCGATCGCCTGGTTCGCAGTCTCTCGAGCAGTCTGCGCAATTTCACCAGCGACAACGTCGAAGTTGAGATCGACAACATCCAGTCGTTGCGGTTCGGAAACTACCTGAACAGCCTGCCGCTGCCCGCGATGCTGGCCGTGTTCAAGGCCGAGGAATGGGACAATTACGGCCTGATCGTTATCGACAGCGCCCTGATCTACAGCATTGTCGACGTGCTTCTCGGTGGCCGTCACGGCGCCGCCATCATGCGCATCGAAGGCCGTCCATACACAACCATCGAACGCACCCTGATCGAGCGGCTGATCGAGGTCGTGCTGACCGAGCTTGGCGCCAGCTTCGAACCCCTGACCACGGTGCATTTCCGGTTCGAACGGCTGGAGGTCAACCCGCGCTTCGCCACGATCTCCCGCCTCTCCAACGCTGCCGTGCTGATCCGGCTTCGGGTCGACATGGAAGATCGCGGCGGCCGCCTCGAACTGCTGCTGCCCTACGCGACGCTTGAGCCGGTGCGCGAGCTGTTGTTGCAGCAGTTCATGGGCGAACGCTTCGGCCGCGACCGGATCTGGGAGACCCATCTCGCCGAGGAGCTTTGGGAAACCGAGGTGAAACTCGAGGCCGTGCTCGACGAGCAGATCCTACCGCTGTCTCATGTCATGAACCTGGCCGTGGGCGACAATATCATCCTGAACACACGGCCGGGCTCGGCCGTGCAAGTCCGCTGCGGCTCGGTTCCGCTGTTTGAGGCGACGGTCGGGCGCCGGCAGAACCAGGTCGCGATCCGCATCGCAGCCGAAACCCGGCGCATGGCAACAGAGACCCTCGCAGCCCCTGCCTGACCCGGCGCTAACACTTCCTTCAGGGTCTCACGGATAAACTCCCAACTGATACGCACTGCTGAAGGACTGATCATGGACGACCTGCTGGCGGAATTCCTCACGGAGGCCAATGAAAGCTTGGCCGGGCTCGATGAAGCCCTGCTGACGCTGGAACGGACGCCAGACGACGCAGCAACGGTCGGGCTGATCTTCCGCCTGGTGCACACCATCAAGGGCACCTGCGGTTTCCTGGGCCTGCCCCGCCTCGAACGAGTCGCGCATTCCGGGGAGAATGTCCTTGGTCTGCTGCGGGAGGGCGCAATCAGTGCCACGCCCGAACTGGTGACGGCCGTGCTCAGCGCAATCGACGTCATGAAGGCCATCGTGTCCGGCCTCTCGGTCACGGGCACCGAGCCCGTTGGCGATGACACCTTGGTGATCAGCCGCCTGGATCTGATCTTTAACGGGTCATCGCCGGAACCGCTCCACGCGTCTGCCGTGCCGCCTCAGCCGGCGGCCGAGGAAGTGGTTGCCGCAAGCCCCGCACCCGACGCCGCTGCGGCTGAAACGCATGTCACCGAAGGTGGTGTCGCCAGCCAGACCATTCGGGTGAGCGTCGGCGTCCTGGAAAACCTGATGACGCTGGTGAGCGAGCTGGTCCTCACGCGCAACCAGCTGCTGCAGATCAGCCGGGGCAGCAAGGAGGACCTGTTCGCCACGCCGGTGCAGCGCCTGTCTCAGATCACGTCTGACCTGCAGGAAGGCGTGATGAAAACCCGCATGCAGCCAATCGGCTCCGCCTGGAGCAAGCTGCCTCGCCTGGTGCGCGACCTGGTGCAGGACCTGGGCAAGCCCATGGAGCTGCAGATGGTCGGCGCCGAGACCGAGATCGACCGGCAAGTGCTCGAACTCGTGCGCGATCCCTTGACCCACATGGTCCGCAACAGCGCCGATCATGGTCTGGAGCTGCCGGAAGAGCGCCGCGCCGCCGGCAAGCCGGCGATCGGCACCATCACGTTGAATGCCTTTCATGAAGGTGGCCACATCACGGTGCAGATCGCCGATGACGGCCGCGGCCTGCCGATCGACCGGATTCGCGCCAAGGCTCTGTCCAAGGGTCTGGCCACCGAGGCCGAACTGGCCAGCATGGACGCCGCCGCGATCGAGCGCTTCATCTTCCATCCCGGCTTTTCCACGGCAGCACAGGTCACCTCGGTGTCCGGCCGCGGCGTCGGCATGGATGTCGTGAAGACCAATATCGAGCAGATCGGCGGCACGATCGAGCTGGACAACCGGCCCGGCAGCGGCACCACCTTCACGATCAAGATCCCTCTGACGCTTGCCATCGTCTCGGCCTTGATCGTCGAGTCCGCCGGCGAGCGATTCGCCATCGCGCAGAGCAGCGTGGCTGAACTGGTGCATGCCGAACTGGCGCAACCCGGCACCGAGGCCCGTGCCGGTCAGACCTTGATTGAGGAAATCGACGGCACTCGCATCCTCCGTCTGCGGGAGCGGTTGCTGCCGTTGGTCACGTTGTCGGACCTTCTGCACCTCACACCTTCCACGGAGGCCCGGCGCGGCATGTATGTCGTCGTGGTCGCCGTAGGGTCCGGGTCACTCGGCATCGTGGTGGACCGGGTGTTCGACACCGAGGAGATCGTGGTGAAGCCGGTGGCGCCTATCCTGCGGGACATCGCGATGTTCAGCGGCAACACCGTCCTGGGCGATGGCACCGTCATCATGATCCTGGATCCCAACGGGATCGCCCGGGCCGTGAACATCGTCGCGGGCGGTGCTGCGCGGAGCATGCCTGTCCCGGTATCCGGCGGGATCAAGAGCGAAGATGAGACCGCCATCCTGGTGTTCCGTGCCGGAAGCAAGGCGCCAAAAGCCGTGCCGCTCGGCCTCGTGGCCCGGCTTGAACGAATCCCGGCCGGTAAGATCGAACGGGTCAGCGGCCGCACCGTGACGCAGTACTGCGGCAAGCTGATGCCGCTCGTGCCCTTCATCGATGATTTCAGTGCCGGGTCTGCCGCCGATCACCCGATCCTGGTGTTCACCGAGGGGGAGCGCAGCGTCGGGCTGCTGGTGGAGGAGATCGTCGATGTCGTCCACGATCGCCTGCTGGTCGAGATGGGCAGTGCGACGACCGGGTTCCTCGGCACGGCGGTGATCGCCGGCGCTGCCACCGAGGTGGTGGATACCGCACACTGGCTGTCGCAAGCCGGTCAGGACTGGTTCCAGCCGAAAACCGCCAGCAAGTCTGGCCAGTCCCGCCTCCTGGTGGTCGAGGATAGCGCCTTCTTCCGCAACATGCTGATCCCCGCCCTGTCTTCCGGCGGCTACCATGTCACGGCCGTGAACGGGGCCATGGAGGCGCTGGCGCTCCGCAGCGCCGGCGCAAGCTACGATGCGATCATTTCAGATATCGAGATGCCGGAGATGGACGGTCTCGCCTTCGCCCGCGCCGTCCGTCTCGAGGGCGAGTGGGTCGACATACCGATGATCGCCCTGAGCGGACGGGTGAACCCGGCTGACATCGAAGCCGGTCTCGCGGCTGGCTTCACGTTCTACATGCCGAAATTCGATCGCGAGGCCCTGCTCGACCGGCTTCGCCGATGCCTGCAATCCGAGATGAGGCAAGCAGCATGAATACCGATGTGAAGTCGCGGGACGCGGCCGAGCGCGTGTCCCTCGTCGTAAGCCTCCATGTGGCCGGTCAACTCTGCGGGCTGCCGGTCGGCGCGGTTCGCGATGTGCTGGGGCCGCAGAAGATCACCCGGGTTCCGCTGGCTTCGGCGGAGATCGCCGGCAACCTGAACCTGCGGGGACGGATCGTGACCACCATCGACCTGCGCAAGCGGCTCGGCCTGGCGGTGCCGGAGACTGACGCACCCTGCATGTCGCTGGTGACGGAACATGGCCAGGAACTCTACGCGCTCCTGGTTGATCGCGTGCTCGAGGTGGTGAGCGTGCCGGACGGCGCGATTGCACCGCTGCCGCCAAACCTGACCTCAGGCTGGTCGCGGTTCGGAACCGGCGTGTATCGCATGCAGGAAGGGCTGATGATCATGCTCGACGTGGGACGAGTGCTCGCCCTGATGCCGCGAGCGGCATGATGGCGAGCACGGCGCTTGCCCCTGGGCCGGCCGCAAGCGGGCCCATCCGTGTCCTGGTCTGCGACGACAGCGCGGTCATCCGCTCCGTGCTGTGCCGGGTCCTGGGCAATGACGATGCGATCGAGGTGGTCGGCCGCGCCTGCAACGGGCAGGACGTGGTGAACATGGTTCGGCGCGATCCCGGCATCGCGGATGTGCTCGTGCTTGATATCGAGATGCCGCTGATGGACGGCCTCACCGCACTGCCGTTGCTGCTGGCCGCCGCACCGGGCCTGCGGGTCATCATCGCCTCCACGCTGACGACCCGGGGTGCCACGACGACCCTGGAGGCGATGCGCCTCGGGGCACTCGATTACGTGGCCAAGCCCAGTGCGGCTGAACTGGCAGGGGATGCGAGCTTCCAACGGGAGCTTCTGACCAAGGTGCGCGCCCTCGGCCGCCGGGCCGCAAGCTCTGCGCAGAAGCTGGTGGCCCTGCGCACGCCGGCGAAGCTCAAGCCCTGCCTTCTCGCAATCGGCAGCTCGACCGGCGGTCCGCAGGCCTTGGCGCAGTTGCTGCAAGCCTTGCGCGCTCAGCTCGGCACCGCGGGGCTCACGGTTCCAGCCGTGTTGACGCAGCACATGCCGGCGGCGTTCACGCCTTTGTTGGCGGAGCAGCTTGGGCGCCTCGGGCTGCCCTGCGCCGAAGCCGCGGATGGGGCGCTGCTTCGACCCGGTCACATCCAGATCGCCCCGGGCGGCAGGCACCTGCTGGTGCAGAAAACGGTGAATGGTGCGCTGATGGCACGTCTGGATGACGGCCCGGCCGAGAACTTCTGCCGCCCGTCCGTGGATCCCATGCTGCGTAGCGCGACGCAGGCCTGCGATGGCCGGGTCCTGATGCTGATGCTGACCGGGATGGGCCATGACGGACTGGCCGGCACCCAGGCGCTGGTGACAGCCGGTGGTGCCGCCATGGCGCAGGACGAGGCCAGCAGCGTGGTCTGGGGCATGCCCGGCGCCATCGCCCGCGCCGGATTGTGCCAGGCGGTACTCCCGATCCCCGCCATGGCCGAACGGGCGGCCCGCCTGCTGCAAGGTGCCGAATGACGACCGCCTTCGAGGTCATCGCCTCGCATATCCATGCCCGCTCCGGTCTCGCTCTGGGTCCGGAGAAGCTCTACCTTCTGGAGACCCGGCTGGCCCACATTCTGAGGGCCGAGAACCTCGCCAGCCTGGGCGCACTGGCCAGCCGCCTGCAGGGGGGCCGGACCGAGGCGCTGTCACGCGCCGTGGTCGAGGCCATGACCACCAACGAATCGCTGTTCTTCCGGGACAGCAGTCCGTTCGATCACCTGCGGAACGTCGCATTTCCCTATCTGCACCGGGTGCGTCCCCCGGGTCAGCCGCTGCGGGTATGGTCGGCCGCGGCGTCCACGGGGCAGGAAGCCTATTCGATCGCGATGACCGCCTGCGAGGTTCCCGGTCTGGCCGAGACGCGCAGAGTGGAGATCATCGGCACCGACATCGCCACCGCACCGCTGGAGCGGGCCAAGGCCGGGCTCTACACACCGTTCGAGGTTCAGCGCGGTCTGACCGGTCCGCAGCTGGCGCGCTATTTCAAGCGGGAGGCCTCAGGATGGCGGATCACGCCGAAGCTGCGCGCAATGGCCAGTTTCCGGGAATGGAACCTGCTGTCCTCGCTGGTGCCGCTCGGCATGTTCGACATCGTGTTCTGCCGCAACGTGCTGATCTACTTCGATCCGCCAACCAAGATCCGCGTGCTGGAAGCCGTCCGGCGACAGATGGCACCGGACGGCATGCTGTTCCTCGGCGCGTCCGAAACCACGCTGGGGCTTGCGCCGGAGCTTGTGCGGTCCTTCCCGGGCTGCGGTGTCTATACACAGAGCAAGGCCGCTTAGCCCGGCCAGGATCAGCGACCGTCTGCCGCACCCTTGCCCACGCCGCCAACGCCTCCTATAGCCCGGAGCCAAGCGGAGGCAGGATGGACGGCATACGCGAACCCAACGCACCAGCGATTTCCAGCAATGCGGCGGCCGCACCAGGTCCCAGAACCTGCGAGCCCTTGCAAACCGAGGCTCCGGCAGCGTCCGAATGCGGGTTGGACGGTCCTGACCCGGCGGATATGACGCAGCCGGAACCCATCGAACGCCGGATGGCCGATGCCGTGCGGGCCCTGACGCTCGATGCAGTCCATGCCGCCGGCTCCGGGCACCCGGCCCTGCCCATGGGCATGGCCGATGTCGCCACCTCGCTATGGTCTCGCGTGCTGCGCTTCGATGCCAGCGATCCGCGCTGGCCGGACCGGGACCGGTTCGTGCTGTCCGCCGGGCATGGCTCGATGCTGCTCTATGCCCTGCTGCACCTGACGGGCCACGCCGGCATGGAGCTGGAGTCGCTGCGGCGGTTCAGGCAGATCGACAGCCCCGCCGCCGGCAACCCGGAATATGGCGAGCATCCCGGCATCGAGGCCACCACCGGTCCGCTCGGCCAGGGCTTCGCCACCGCCATCGGTCTGGCGCTGGCGGAACGGATGATGGCCGCGCGCTTCGGCCGCAGCCTGGTCGATCACCGGACCTGGGTGATCGCCTCGGATGGTGACCTGATGGAGGGCGTGAGCCACGAGGCCGCCTGTCTGGCCGGGCACCTGCGGCTCGAGAAGCTGACCGTGCTGTGGGATGACAACAACGCCTTGCTGGATGGCGAGACCGCGCTCTCCGCATCGGACGACGTGATGAAGCGCTTCACTAGCCGCCGGCTGGGCCACCAAGCGGGTTGACGGCCATCAGCCCGGCGAGATCGCCGCGGCGCTCGCTCTGGCGGTCCGCTCCAGGAAGCCGACACTGATCGCCTGCCGCACCACCATCGGCGGCGCCGCCCCGGGCAGGGGCGGCAATGGCCCGCAAGCCAGGCAGGCCATCGACTGGCCGCATCCGCCCTTTGAAATCCCCGAGAACCTGGTTGAGGCCTGGCAGGCCGCCGGCGTCCGCGGCACTGGCGCACGCCGGGCCTGGTTGAAGCGCCTGACCAACCACCCTCTGCGCAGCGAGTTCGAGCGTGTCGTCGCCGGGCGCCTGCCGGACGCCTGGCACATCACCACCGCCACCCTCAAGGCCGAGCTGGCGGAGACCCGGCCCACCCGCGCCACCCGCGAAAGCAGCCGCCGCACCCTCGATGTGCTCGCCGCCGCCATCCCGGAGCTGGCCGGCGGCTCCGCCGATCTCAGCGGCTCCAACGGCACGCGGGCGGAGGGCATGGCTCCCGTCACGCCCGGCAACTACGCCGGGCGCTACATCCATTACGGCGTGCGCGAACATGCCATGGCTGCCTGCCTGAACGGCCTGGCGCTGCATGGCGGCCTGCTGCCCTATGCCGGCACCTTCCTGGTGTTCACCGACTACATGCGCCCAGCCCTGCGGCTCGCGGCGCAGATGCGGCAGCGGGTGATCCACGTGCTGACCCATGACAGCATCGGCCTGGGCCAGGACGGCGCCACCCACCAGCCCGTCGAGCACCTGGCCTCGTTGCGCGCCATGCCCGGCCTGTTCGTGCTGCGCCCGGCGGACGCGATGGAGGTGGTGGAGTGCTGGGAACTGGCGATCCGCCGGGCCGATGGACCGAGCCTGCTGGTGCTGTCCCGGCAGGACCTGCCCACCCTGCGCACCGATGCCGCCGAGAACCGCAGCGCCCGCGGCGGCTATGTGCTGGCGGAGGCGGATGGCCCGCGCCAGGCCACGCTGATCGCCTCGGGCTCCGAGGTCACGATCGCGCTCGAAGCCCGGCGCCTGCTGGCCGAGGACGGCATCGCCGCCGCCGTCGTCTCCCTGCCCAGCTGGGAGTTGTTCGCCACCCAGGACGAGGCGATGCGCACCCAGGTGCTCGGCACCGGATTGCGGGTGGGCATCGAGGCCGCCTGCGGATTCGGCTGGGAACGCTGGCTCGGCACCGATGGAATCTTCATCGGCATGACCGATTTCGGCGCCAGCGCACCGGCCGATACGCTGTACCGGCATTTCGGCATTACGCCGGAAGCCATTGCCAGCGCGGTCCGCAAACGGCTACCGCAGCCCAATCAAGCAGAAGGGATTTAGAACATGGCCGTGAAGGTCGCCATCAACGGGTTCGGGCGCATCGGTCGCCTGGTGCTGCGCGCCATCGTCGAAAGCGGACGCACCGATGTGGAGGTCGTCGCCATCAACGACCTCGGCAGCGTCAACGACAACGCCCACCTGTTCCGGTTCGACAGCGTGCACGGGCGCTTCCCCGGTGAGGTCGAGGTGGTCGGCGACGCCATCACCATCCGCCACGACGGCCGCACCTACGGCCCGATCAAGGTCACGGCCGAGCGTGAGCCCGGCAAGGTGCCCTACCAGGGCGTCGACGTCGCCCTGGAATGCACCGGCCGCTTTACCACCAAGGAGTCCGCCCTGGCCCTGATCAACGGGGCCGGCGCCAAGAAGGTGCTGATCTCCGCCCCGGCCGAGGGCGTGGACGCGACCATCGTTTACGGCGTGAACCACGACAAGATCACCAAGGACATGACGGTGATCTCCAATGCCTCCTGCACCACGAACTGCCTGGCGCCCATGGTGAAGGTGCTGCACGAGAAGTTCGGCATCCTGCGCGGCTACATGGTCACCATCCACGCCTATACCGGCGACCAGAACACCGTGGACACCCTGCACAAGGACCCGCACCGCGCCCGCGCCGCCGCCGTCAGCAGCATCCCGACCAGCACCGGCGCCGCCAAGGCGGTGGGCCTGGTGTTCCCGGACCTGGTGGGCAAGCTGGACGGCACCTCCATCCGCGTGCCGATCCCCAACGTCTCGCTGGTCAGCTTCGACGTGAACCTGCGCGAGCAGGCCACCGTGCAGCAGATCAACGAGGCCATGAAGGCTGCGGCCGGGGGCGAGCTGAAGGGCATCCTCGAGTACAACACCCACAAGCTGGTCAGCATCGACTTCAACCACCAGCCCGCCTCCTGCACCTTCGACGCGACGCAAACCGCCGTGGTCGATGGCGCCATGGCCCGGGTGATGGGCTGGTACGACAATGAGTGGGGCTTCTCCAACCGCATGGCCGACACCGCCGCCCTGTTCGGCAGCCTTTAGGGTGACGGTCCGCCTGCTCGACGGGGTTGCCGTCAAAGGAAAGCGGGTCCTGCTGCGGGCGGACCTCAACGTGCCGGTGCGTGACGGCAGAATCTCCGACCTCACCCGCATCGAGCGGCTGAGCCCCACCATCCGGGAGCTGGCGCAGGCCGGGGCCCGGGTGGTGGTGTGCAGCCACTTCGACCGGCCCCGCGGCAAGCGGGTGCCCGAAATGAGCCTGAAGCCGATGGCCGAGGCGCTGGGCCAGGTGCTCGGCAAGCCCGTCGCCTTCGCCGAGGACTGCATCGGCGAGACCGCCGCCCGGGCCATCGCCGCCCTCCATGACGGAGACGTGCTGGTGCTGGAGAACACCCGCTTCCACGCCGGCGACGAAGCCAACGACCCGGTCTTCGCCCAGGCCCTCGCCGCGAACGCCGACCTGTTCGTGAACGACGCCTTCTCCGCCGCCCACCGCGCCCATGCCAGCACCGAGGGCGTGGCCCGGCTGCTCCCCGCCTATGCCGGACGACTGATGCAGCAGGAGCTGGAGGCGCTGGACGCCGCCCTCGGCACCCCGCGGCGCCCCGTCATGGCCATCGTCGGCGGCAGCAAGGTCTCCACCAAGCTCGAACTGCTGGGCAACCTGGTGCAGAAGGTCGATGTGCTGGTCATCGGCGGCGCCATGGCCAACACCTTCCTGGCCGCACAGGGCACCGCCATGGGCCGCAGCCTGCAGGAAGGCGAGATGCACGACACGGCGCGCGAGATCCTGACCAAGGCCCGGGCCGCCGGCTGCAGCATCGTGCTGCCCACCGATGCCGTGGCCGCCCGCGAGTTCAAGCCGAACCCGGCCACCGAGACCGTGCCGGTCTCCGCCATCCCGGCCGACAGCATGATGCTGGATGCCGGGCCCGCCACCGTCGCCGCCCTGGTGGCCCGGCTGCCGGACATGAAGACGCTGGTATGGAACGGGCCGCTCGGCGCGTTCGAGACGCCACCCTTCGATACTGCGACCACGACCCTCGCCGTGGCCGTGGCCAAGGCGACCGCGAGCGGCGGCCTGCGCAGCGTCGCGGGTGGTGGCGACACCGTCTCCGCCCTGCGCCACGCCGGGGTGTCGGACCAGATGAGCTACGTCAGCAGCGCCGGCGGCGCCTTCCTGGAGTGGCTTGAGGGCAAGACCCTGCCCGGCGTCGCGGCGCTGGAGGGCTAGAGCGCCGGGCGCTCGCGCCGGTTCAGCCGCCACAGCCCGACCGCGAACACCAGCATCAGCAGCCCGGCGCCCAGCACGCTGCCGGGCGAGGCGCCCAGGTGCTCGAACCACTGCGTATAGAAGTGGATGCCGGCGAACACCGCAACCAGGTTCAACACCCAGCGCCGGTTCGCAAGCCCGGCCCACACCGCAACCGCCAGCAGCGCCACCGCCCAGGCAATCGCGAAGGCCGTGGCGGAAATGCCGGGCGACCGGGCCAGCCAGTCCAGGTCATCGCCCCACAGCGACCCCACCCAGAACCCCATGTTCACCAGGAGCACGGCGGTGCGCGCCACGGCGGTCAGCAGCCGTTCCCACCGGCCGCGAACCATGCGGGACCCGGCATGTGCCGCCCCGGCCAGCACGGAGAATGCCAGCACGGTCAACAGCGGCTGCCGCACCTCGATCTCGTAGAAGGCATGGCTGTAGCTGCTGCTGCTGCCCAGGATCACGAACAGCATCAGCACCGCGAGCACGGCCAGCAGGCTGCTGCCAGCCAGCGCGGCCGCCGCGGCGAACACGGCGGCGACGATCAGGCAGGCCGCCTTGAAGCCAAGCAGCGGTGCCCCGGGTCCGTCATCGAGAATGACCATGCCCTGGCTGAGCAGGATGATCCCGGCCGCCAGCAGCAGCGCGCCGATCAGGATGCAGATGTTGGCGAGAACAGTCCATTGGTCGCGCCGGGCCAGCAGGAGCAAGGCGCCCACGGCCAGCAGGGCCATGCCGAGCACGAGGCCGGTCAGCGGGTTCGGGAACAGGGCGAGGCAGCCCCCGGCCACGGCCAGCACGCCGAAGCCGATCAGCACGTTGACGAGCAGGAACCCGGTGTCGTGCCGGCCCAGCCCGGCCAGCCGGTCATGCTCGGCCTGGGTGATGGCGCCGTCATGCAGCAGCTTGGAGAGATCGAGCGTTACCTTCATTGCACACCTTTATTTCCACCCGAGCATGGAAACCCCCAGGTGCTTCACCCATTGTTAACCAATGCGCATTACCGTGCTTCGTATGCTCTCCACAAACTCCCTGCAGGCCTTCTCCGGTGCCACGACGACCACCCCGATCGGGCGGACGGGCGGAACCGAGGGTATACGCCTGGCCCGGGCCCAGCCGGAGCCATCCGCCCGGCAGGCCAGCCCGAACCTGTCCGCCATTCCGGACATCAAACCGAGCCTGCCGCCGCCACGTGGCTCGTTGCTGAACCTGTCCGTGTGATTTCCTTGACTTTGTTGCAATGCACCAGTATAGGGACGTTGCGCGTTTTGACGTGACTTCGTGCGCTGTCCCCGACCTTGTGTCCTCAACCTTGTGTCTCTGGCCGGTACGTCCACCTCAATCTTCTTGCGTCGGTTTGCGATCCTGCTGATCGCTGCGCCCAATCGCGCGATCCGCCTCACCTGACGTGAACCCTGGATCTGTGAAGCTGGGCTGTTGAAAGACGGTTCACCCCAATGACGACCCGACCCACGACCTTCGCCGAACTCGGCCTCGCCTCCCCCTTGCTGCAGGCCTTGACCAACGAGGGCTACACCACCCCCACCCCCATCCAGTCCCAGGCCATTCCGCATGTGCTGCTGGGCCGTGACGTGCAGGGCATCGCCCAGACCGGCACCGGCAAGACCGCGGCCTTCGCGCTGCCGATCCTGCATCGCCTGATGGCCAACAGGCAGGCCGCCAAGCCGCGCTCCTGCCGCGTGCTGGTGCTGAGCCCGACCCGGGAACTGGCCAGCCAGATCGCCGAGAGCTTCCAGGCCTATGGCCGCGGCACCGGCCTGCGCACCACGCTGATGTTCGGCGGCGTGCCGAAGCCGCGCCAGGCGAAGGCGGTCGCCAACGGCATCGACATCCTGGTGGCGACGCCGGGCCGCCTGATGGACCACATGAACGACCGCGCCGTGAACCTCGGCAGCGTCGAGGTGCTGGTGCTGGACGAGGCCGACCACATGCTGGACCTCGGCTTCATCATCCCGATCCGCAAGATCGTCTCCGCCATTCCGCAGCAGCGCCAGACGCTGTTCTTCTCGGCCACCATGCCGAAGGAGATCTCGACGCTCGCCGGGCAGATGCTGCGGGACCCGGTGCACGTCGCCGTCACCCCGGTCGCCACCACGGCGGAGCGGGTCGATCAGCGCGTGATGTTCGTGGAGGCCTCGCGCAAGCGCCAGGTGCTGGGCGAGATGCTCAAGACCGGCAAGATGGGCCGCACCCTGGTGTTCACCCGCACCAAGCACGGCGCCGATCGCGTGACCCAGCACCTGGAGGCCGTGGGCCAGCCCGCCGCCGCCATCCATGGCAACAAGAGCCAGCCGCAGCGGGAGCGCGCCCTGGCGGCGTTCAAGGACGGCCGGGTGCGTGTCCTGGTCGCCACCGACATCGCTGCCCGCGGCATCGATGTGGACGGCGTCACCCACGTGGTGAACTTCGACCTGCCGAACGTGCCGGAGGCCTATGTGCACCGCATCGGCCGCACCGCGCGCGCCGGGCATGCCGGCATCGCCATCAGCTTCTGCGACAGCAGCGAGCGGGCGCATCTGCGCGGCATCGAGAAGCTGATCCGCACCCGGCTGCCGGTGGATGAGATCGAGAACATCGCCGCCTGAACCCCACCGCCGCCCAAACCTGCGCCGCCTGGGCTGCAACCCGGGCGGCACCCTCTATGCCCCGCGAATCTCCGCCAGCCCACGCCGTGTGCTGCCATCCGGCGTGGCGTTCGCCGGGTCCAGCCATGCCAGGATCGCATCCCGACGCGCCGGCCATTCCTCCGCCAGGATGCTGAAGAACGCGGTGTCCCGGCTGCGCCCCTTCACCACCAGGTGCGCCCGCAACTCGCCCTCGTACACGAACCCCAACCGCTCCGCGGCCCGGCGCGATGGCCCGTTCAGCCCGTTGCACCTCCACACCAGCCGCCGGTAGCCCAGCTCGTCCATCGCCAGCCGCATGAGCAGGAACATCGCCTCGGTCGCTGCCCGCGTGCGCTGCATGCGCGGCGCGAACCAGATGTGCCCGATCTCGATCGCCGCGTTCTTCGGCTGGATGTCCATCAGCGTCAGCCAGCCGCTGACCACCCCGGTGCTGACCGGCCGCACCGCCCAGGCCATCGGGTCGTGCTGCGAGGCGAAGTCGGCGACATGCGCCGCCATCGCCGCCTCGGTGGCGAAGGGGCCATACGGCATGTAGTCCCAGCTTGCCTCCGACGCGGTGCCCTGCGCGGCCTCCCACAACTCGGCCACGTGGCGCCGGTGCAGCGGTTCCAGCACCACATGCTGCCCGCGGATGGAGATACGTGCCGGCAGCGGGCGGGGGGACGGGTCGACCATGCGGCCGAGAGGGCGATCGCTCATGCCGCCCATGCTGCCATGGAGCGGGCCATTTGGCGTCCCCTGGAATTGTTAAAGACAGAGTACCGGGAACTTGCCATGATGGCCGCTGTAACGATTTGTAATGGAGACAGCCCCGTGCGCACAACTTTGGTTCTCGCTGGTCTTGCCGCCCTTGCCGTATCCGCCTGCTCGGCGCCCATGACGTTCCAGGGACCGATGACCGCCGCCTATGAGGTGCCGCCCACCAACTCGCGCGGTGTCGGCACCATCGTCGCCACCGTGTATCCCAGCACGCGCGCCATGACCTATGTCGCCGAATACAAGGACCTGACCGGCCCGGCCACCGCAGCCCACTTCCACGGTCCGGCCGCGCCGGGTGCCAATGCCCCCGTCGTCATCCCGTCGGTCGTCACCCCCGCGACCATCAAGGGCGGCGCGACACTCACCCCAGCCCAACTTGCCGACCTGCAGGCCGGCAAGTGGTACTACAACATCCACACCGCGGCGAACCCCGGTGGCGAGATCCGCGGGCAGTTGCTGCGCGCCCGGTAACGACCAGCAGTAACGACCGCCAAAAGCGCAAGCACAGGGGCAACGACGCCCCCTCGACCCTCCGGGATGTCAGCGACGGCATCCCGGGGACTTGGCCCCCCACGCCGCCGGGGTCTAGCATCCCTCCGCCATCGGAGGATTGCGCATGACCCGTTCCACAGGCCAGCCCCTGGCCCAACACCTGACCCAGCATTGGGAGGTCAGCAAGCCCGCCGCCACCGGCCGCCGCGGCCTGGTCGCCTCCCAGTCGCGTGACGCGGCCCTGGCCGGCATCGCCATCCTGGATGCCGGGGGCAACGCCATCGATGCCGCGGTCGGCACCGCCATCGCCCTGGCCACCGCGGAGCCCTGGAACAGCGGCCTGGGCGGCATCGGCTTCGCCATGGTGCACCGCGCCGGGCAACCCCGTGCGGAGGTCGTGGATTTCGGCCCCCGCGCACCCGCCAAGCTGCAGCCCGACCGCTTCAAGCTCACCGGCCAGACCGCCGCCGACCTGTTCGGCTGGCCCGGCGTGGAGGGCGACACCAACGTCCACGGCCCCCTCAGCTTCGCCGTCCCCTCCGCCACCGCCGGCTATGCCCACATGCACGGCCGCTGGGGCAGGCTGCCGCTCAGCGAGCTGATGGCCCCCGCCATCGCCCTGGCCCGGCGCGGCCTGTCGCAGGACTGGTTCACCACCCTCAAGATCGCCAACTCCGCCGCCATCCTGCGCAACTACGCGGAAAGCGCCCGCATCTATCTCCCGGGCGGCCTGCCGCCGGTCGCGCCCTACCAGGGCCGCCCCGGCTACTTCCAGCAGGGCCGCCTGCCGGACACGCTGGAGCACCTCTCCCGCGCCGGGCTGCGCGACCTGTATGAGGGCGATGTGGCCGCGAGCATCGCCAAGGACTCGGCGGCCCTGGGCGGCGTGCTGGACGGCGAGGATCTGCGCCGCTGCGAGGCGCAGATCCGCGACTGCATGGAGGTGCCGTTCCACGGCCACACCCTGCAGCTCCCGGGCGGCCTCACCGCCGCCCCCACCATGGCGCGCGTGCTGGACCTGGTGCCCGCCCCCTGGCCCGCGACGCCCGATGCCGCCTGGTTCAAGGCGCTGGCCGCCGCCATGCGCACCGCCTATGCGGAGCGGCTCAGCGGCCTGGGCGATGCGGAGCCCAAGGCGGCCGAGAGCTGCACCACCCACCTCACCGTCGTGGATGCCGAGGGCACCATGGTGGCGATGACCACCACGCTGCTTTCCTCCATGGGCAGCCGCGTGGTGCTGCCGGGCTCCGGCATCCTGATGAACAACGGGGTGATGTGGTTCGACCCGCGGCCGGGTCAGCCGAACTCGGTGGGGCCGGGCAAGCGGCCGCTGACCAACATGCTGCCCATCATCCTGCGCGACGGCGAGCAGCCCGTTCTGGCGGGCGGCGCCTCGGGCGGGCGGCGCATCCTGGCGGCGGTAACGCAGATGCTGGCCTTCACCGCCGGGTTCGGCATGGACCCGGCCACCGCGGCGCACCATCCGCGCATCGATGTCAGCGACCCCGAGACGGTGCACGCGGACCAGCGCCTGCCGGACGACGTGATGGCCGCCCTGCGTGCCCAGGGCCCGGTGGAGGACGTGGAGCACGGCGTGCTGCCGGTGAACTTCGCCTGCCCGAACCTGATCGTGGTGCAGGACGGCCTGCGCACCGGCATCACCGACGTGATGTCCCCATGGTCCGCCGCCATTGCCCAGGGAGAGGCCCAGGCGTGAACCTCCGCCCCATCGGGCGCCTCCGCACGCCCTTCGCCACCCTCGCCGAGTGCCCGCGCAACGGCCGCAAGCCGCAGCCGCCGCCGGACTGCATCGCCGAGGTGGATGAGGACTATGCGGAGGGCCTGGCCGGGCTGGAGGGGTTCAGCCATCTGATCCTGCTCTACTGGTTCGGCCCGCAGCCGGACCTGCTGACCATCGCGCCCAGGTTCGACAACCGCCCGCGCGGCGTGTTCGCCAGCCGCACCCCGGTGCGCCCGAACCCCATCGCGCTCTCCGTCGTGTCGCTGCACGGCATCTCGGGCCGCCAGCTGCACATCCGCAACCTCGATTGCCGGGACGACACACCCTTGCTCGACATCAAGCCCTATCTGCCGACCACGGACTCGGAACCCGGCGCCTCCATGGGCTGGCTCGCCGCATGAGCGACCCGGCCCTCCTCTCCGCCGAGCAGCTGCTCACGGAATACCGCCGCGGCAGCCTCACGCCCGTGGATGCGCTGCAGGCCGTCACCGAGCGCATCGCCCGCCTCAACCCCACCGTCAACGCCTTCGCGGTGCTGGACCCGGGCGCCCTCAAGGCCGCGGGCGACAGCGCGCAACGCTGGCGCGCCGGCCGCCCGATCGGGCCCCTGGACGGCGTGCCCTGCACCATCAAGGACCTGATCGACGTCGCGGGCTTCCCCACCCGCCGCGGCAGCCGCACCACGCCGGCCACGCCAGCCACGGACGACGCGCCCATCACCCTCGGCCTGCGCGCGGCCGGCGCCGTGATCCTGGGCAAGACCACCACCACGGAGTTCGGCTGGAAATCCCCCGGGGACTGCCCGCTGCACGGCATCACGCGCAACCCGTGGAACCCCGAATACACCACGGGCGGCTCCTCCGCCGGGGCCGGGGCGGCGGGGGCGGCGTGCTTCGGGCCGCTGCATGTCGGCACGGATGCCGGCGGCAGCGTGCGCATCCCCGCCGCCTGGTGCGGCCTGGTGGGGCTGAAGCCCAGCTTCGGCCGCATCCCGCAATGGCCGCTCGGCGCCTTCGCCCCGGTGGCGGTCGCGGGCCCCATGACCCGCACCGTGCGCGACGCCGCCCTGATGTTCGGCGCCATGGCCCGGCACGACTGGCGCGACCCCTTCTGCCTCCCCGACGATCCCCGGAACTGGCTGGACGGCATGGAGGACGGCGTGGCGGGGCTGCGCGTCGCGGTGCTGAAGAACCCCGGGTTCGACGCGCCGCTGGACGCGGAGGGGATCGCCGCCGTCGAACAGGCCGCGCAGATCCTGCACGAGGCCGGCGCCGAGCTGGAGGAGGTCGATCCCGGCCTGCCCGACACCGGCCACCTGTTCGCCACCCTGTGGAGCACCGCGCTCCGCCTGGCCGTCTCCAACACCAAACCGGACCAGCGCGCCCTGCTGGACCCGGCCCTGGTGGCGCTGGCCGACGAGCCGGAGCCCAGCGGCACCACCATGATGCAGGCCGCCGCCCAGCAGGTGCTCGCCGCCCACGCCATGGCGCGGCTGCACCAGGACTACGACCTGGTGCTCTGCCCCACCGTGCCCGGCCCGCCGCCGCTGGCGGATGCGCCGACCACGGCGCCCGTGCAGAACCTGCTGACCACCTGGGCGCCCTGGACCTTCGCCTTCAACCTCACCCGGCAGCCCGCCATAAGCGTGCCGATGGGCCTGGGCGCCAACGGCCTGCCGCGCAGCGTGCAGATCGCCGCCGCCCTGTATCGCGACGACCTGGTGCTGCGGGCCGGCCGCGCCGTGGAACGCGCCCTCCCGCCCATGCCGTTCGCCCCCACCAGCGGAGCCCAGCCATGAACGCCCAAGCCCCCGAAGCCGCCATCACCGCCTGGCTCGCCACCCAGCAGGGCGCGATGATCGACCTGCTGCGCGACATGGTGCAGATCGACAGCGGCAGCTACGACAAGCCCGGCATCGATGCGGTGGGTGCCGTCGCCGAACGCTTCCTCACCAGCCACGGCATCCCGGTGCAGCGCCTGCCGCAATCCGAATACGGCGACTGCCTGCGCGCCGCCGTGCCGTTCGATGGACCGGCGGGCAGCGGCAATGCGGGTGACAATGCCGGGCAGACCGTGCTGCTGATGGGCCACCGCGACACCGTGTTCCCCAAGGGCGAGGTCGCCGCCCGCCCCTTCACCATCCGCGACGGCATCGCCTATGGGCCGGGCGTGGCGGATATGAAGGCCGGGCTGGTGATGAACTGCTTCGTGCTGGCCGCCTTCGCGAAGTTCGGCGGCGCCCCCGCCCCCCTGGTCGGCCTGTTCACCGGCGACGAGGAGATCGGCAGCCCCGAGGGCCGCCCGGTGATCGAGGCCGAGGCCCGCCGCGCCCGCGTGGTGTTCAACAGCGAGCCGGGCCGCCCCACCGGCAACGTGGTGACGGGCCGCAAGGGCGGCGTGTTCATGAAGCTGCGCATCACCGGCAAGGCCGCGCATTCCGGCGGCAACTTCGCGGAGGGCATCAGCGCCATCGGCGAGCTGGCGCACAAGATCATCGCCCTGCATGCGCTCACGGACCTGGATCGCGGCATCACCCTCAACGTCGGGCTGATCGGCGGCGGGCAGAGCGTCAACACCGTGGCCCCGGCGGCGGAGGGGCAGATCGACCTCCGCTACGTGACGCCGGCGGACCGGGATGAGGTGATGGGCAAGATCGCCGCCATCGTCGCCCGCAGCGCGGTGCCGGGCACACGGGCCGAGCTGGAGATCCGCGGCGAGTTCCTGCCGCTGGTGCAGACCCCGGCCGCCAGGCGCCTGTTCGAGCTTTACGTCGAGGGCGCCGCCGCCAGCGGCCTCAGCGTGGGCGGGGAGTTCGCCGGCGGCTGCGCCGATAGCGGCTTCACGGCCGCCATGGGCACGCCCACCATCTGCGCCGTGGGTCCGGTGGGCGGCAAGGCGCACAGCCCGGAGGAGTTCCTGATGATCGACAGCCTGGTGCCCCGCGCCCAGGCCTGCGCCCGCGCGATCCTGCAGCTCGACAAGGCCGGGCTTTGAATGGCCTGGCGCTGGCGCTCGGCGCGCTGCTGATGGCCGCGACCGCCTCGGCCCAAACCCCCGCCGCGGCACTGGCCCCCACCGGCACGCTGCGCGCCGCCATCAACCTGGGCAACCCCGTGCTGGCGCAGCGCGGCCCGGATGGAACGCCGGAGGGCGTCTCCGTCGCCCTGGCCACCGAGCTGGCCCGGCGGCTGGGCGTGCCGCTCTCCCTGGTGACGTTCCAGAGCGCCGGCGGCGTGACGGACGCGCTTTCGAAGAACGTGTACGACATCGTCTTCCTGGCGGTGGACCCGGTGCGCGGCCAGGGCCTGGACTTCACCGCCCCCTATGTGCTGATCGAGGGCGGCTATGCCGTGCGCCAGGCGGCCCCGTTCCACACCATCGAGAGCGTGGACACACCCGGCACCCGCATCGTCGCCGCCACCGGCAGCGCCTACGACCTGTATCTCACCCGCACCCTGCAGCACGCGACGCTGGTGCGCCTGCCCACCGGCAACGATGCCGCTGCCGCCTTCATGGCCGGGCAGGATGACGTGCTGGCCAGCGTCAAGTCGCCGCTGGCGATCCTGGTGCAGCAGAATCCCTCGCTGCGCCTGCTGCCGGGCCGCTTCATGGCCATCGAGCAGGCCATGGCCGTCCCCAGGGGCCGTGACCCGGCCGCCCTCGCCGACCTGCAGGCGTTCCTGGCGGAGATGAAGCAATCCGGCCTGGTCGCCCGCACCCTGACCGAAACCGGCCAGCACGATGCGGTCGTGGCGCCCTGATCCGCTGGTGGTCCAGACCTGACGCCCGAGTCCCGCGCGTCAGGTCTGGCCCACCACGAGCAGGCCCCGCGCCAGCTTCATGCAATCAGGTTCTGCTTTGCGCAGCCTTGGACCGAAATTGATTGCTCCGTGATTTAAATGGGAATATTCAGTTAAGCCGAAGCGATCTTAGCTGCGCGGCCCCAGTGGGTCACACGTCCGCTAACGAGCGATATCGCCAGCTGAGATCACTCATTGCGGATTTGAGCCAACCGGCATGTGCACGCCGCCTGAAGTCCCGTCCCCGGTCCAAGCACACGCCGAGATCGAGCGGCTGACCGCGCTCGAGTCCTACCACATCATGGACTCGGCCCATGAGGCCGTGTTTGACGACCTGACCCGGCTTGCCGCCTTCCTCACCGGCTCATCCATGGCGATGCTGTCCCTGGTGGGTGCGAGGCGGCAATGGATCAAGGCCGCGGTCGGCCTGTCCATCACCGGGATGCCGCGGGACCAGTCCTTCTGCACCCACGTGATCAGCGGGTCGCCCGAGCTGGTGCTGGTGCCGGACACCCGGCTCGATCCGCGGTTCGCCGCCAATCCCCTGGTGGCCGGCGCCCCCCATGTCCGGTTCTACGCCGCGGCACCGCTGATGACCCGCGGGGGCGATGCGCTGGGCGCCATCTGTGTGCTCGACCGACAGCCGCGCACCCTGACGGCGGACCAGCAGGCGGCGCTGTCCACCCTGGCGCGCACCATCATGACGACGCTGGAGCTGCGCCGGGTCCAGCGCCAGGCGGAGGAGCTGGCGCTGACGGAGCCGCTGACCGGGCTGTCCAACCGCCGCGCCTTCTTCGATGTGGTCGGCCGGACCATCTCGCGGCAGAACCGGGACGGGCAGGCATTCGGGCTGATCTATCTCGGCCTCGGCGGCTTCGACCAGGTCAACCAGGTGAACGGCCCTGTCACCGCGGATCGCCTGCTGCGGGAGGTCGGGCACATCCTGCAAGCCTCCGTGCGGCGCGAGGACGTCGTGACCCGGCTGGAGCGCGACGAGTTCGCGGTCCTGCTCGCCGGCAACGACGCAGCCCTGACCGGTGAGCTGGTGCGCGCCGCCATCGGCCAGCGGATGCACGCCCTCGGATGGGCCGTCGAAGCCTCCGTCGGTGCCGTCACCTTCCGGTCTCCGCCGGTCAACGAGGTCGAGGTGATCGTGGCGGCGGAGCAGATGATGGCCGCGGCCAGGGCGACCGGCCAGAGCTGCACGCGTCATCGGGAGGTGGGCAGCAGCCCGGCCCCGCGCACCGCCGCCGCTGCTGTTCCCGCCCCGTCCGCGACGGCGCCCGCCATGGCGTCCGGCCCCCTCGACCCGGCCGCCATCCGGACGCACTTCCAGCCGATCGTGGACCTCGGCACCGGCCAGGTGCTCGGGGTCGAGGCGCTGGCCCGGCTTTGGGACGGCCGGGCCATCCTGCCGCCCTCGGCCTTCCTGCCCGGCCTGTCGGATGCGGAGCTGCGGGCGCTGCTGTTCACCGTGCTCGACCAGGGCCTGGCCGTGCTGTGCCAGTGCGCGGCGTCGCATCCCGCCCTCACCCTCTCGATCAACGTCGACCCGGCGATGCTGCTGCAGGAGGATTTCGCGGACGCCATCCTGGCCAGGCTTGAAGGCCAGGCCGTGGACCAAAGACGCATCACGCTGGAGCTGCTGGAGAACGGGGAGATCCTGGACCAGGAGCTGGCCGGGCGGCAGTTGCAGACGCTGCGGGACGGCCGGGTGCGGATCACGCTGGACGATGTGGGGAGCGGCTACTCGTCGCTGAACCGCCTGCGCAACCTGCCGGTCGATGGCGTGAAGCTCGACCAGGCCTTCGTGCGCGGCGTGTGGCAGCGGCCCAACGACCTGCTGTTCGTGACCAACATGATGTCGCTGGCCCACGGGCTGGGCCGCTCCTTTGTGGTGGAGGGTGCCGAGACCGCCGAGATCCTCGACGCGCTCTCGGTGCTGGGCGTCGGCCCGGCACAGGGCTACGCCATCGCCCACCCCATGCCGGGCGACGCGCTGCCCGCCTGGCTCGCGGCCCACCGGCCCACCACCGCCAGCCATCAACCGACCAGCCTGCTCGGCGCCTATGCCGCCCACCTCAACGTCGTGCGGGCCACCCAGGCGCTGATCCACCAGCCGCTGGAGGTGACGTGGCTGGAGCAGGCCTACGACCCGCATGCCTGCCTGATCGGCCGTTACTTCGATCAGAACGGGCTGCACGACACGCCCTACGGCATGGCCCATAAGCGGTTCCACGCCGTGCTGTCGCTATGCAAGACGGACAAGGCGCGCTGGAAGGAGGCCGCAGAGACCTTCCGCCTCGAGCTTGAGATCGCGATCCATCGCGCACATTCCGGGCTTGCCTAGCCGGGATCGCGTATAAGGCCGGGCCAATGCCGGATGCTGCCCCGATGACCACCCAGCCCCTCGCGCTGTACATCCACTGGCCCTTCTGCCTGGCCAAGTGCCCGTATTGCGACTTCAACAGCCACGTCCGCGACGTGCTGCCCCAGGCGCGCTTCGCCGCCGCCCTCCGCGCGGAGCTGGCGTGGGAGGCCGCCCGCCTTGGGCCGCGCCCGCTCGCCTCCATCTTCTTCGGCGGCGGCACCCCCAGCCTCATGGACCCGGCCACCGTCGCCGCCCTGATCGAGGACGCCACGCGGCTGTTCCCGCCGGTGCCGAACCTGGAGATCACCCTGGAGGCCAACCCCACCAGCGTGGAGCGCGCCAGGCTGGAGGCGTTCCGCCAGGCCGGGGTGAACCGCATCTCGCTGGGCATCCAGTCGCTCGACGAGACCGCCCTGCGCTTCCTGGGCCGCGAGCACTCCGCCCCCCAGGCGATCGCGGCGCTGGAACACGCCGCCGCCACCTTCCCGCGCGCCAGCTTCGACCTGATCTACGCCCGCCCCGGCCAGTCCCGCCCCGCCTGGGCCGCCGAGCTGCACCAGGCGCTGGCGCTGTGTGCCGACCACCTCAGCCTCTATCAGCTGACCATCGAGCCCGGCACCAGGTTCGAGGCGCTGCACCGCCAAGGCCGCATCGCCCTGCCCGGCGATGATGACGCCGCCCTGCTGTATCGCGACACCATCGAGACCTGCGCCGGGCACGGGCTGCTGCCCTACGAGGTCAGCAACCTGGCAAAACTAGGGGCGGAGAGCCGCCACAACCTGGCCTATTGGCGTTACGCCGACTACGCCGGCATCGGCCCCGGCGCCCATGGCCGCCTCACCCTCGCGGGCCGGCTGACCGCGACCCGGCGGCACCGGGCGCCGGAGCCATGGGCCGCACTGGTCGAACGCAACGGCCATGGCAGCACGCCCGAGGAGGTCATCGCCCCGGAGGACCGGACCCGGGAGATGCTGCTGATGGGCCTGCGGCTGACCGAAGGGATCGAGGCCCATGCGTTCGAGAGCCGGACCGGCACCCGCCTGGCCGACGCGCTGGACCCCGGAACCCTGCGGCAGGCGATCGACGAGGGCTACCTGGTGCACGAGGGCGGGCGCCTGGTGGCCACGCTGGAGGGACGGCTGCGGCTGGATGCGCTGCTGGCGGCGCTGGTCCTTTGATCCCTGCGTCGCTTTGGCCAAGCCAGGCCCGCCGTGCGAATGCCAGCCAAACGCCCGCCGCCGCTTGCCCCGGCGGCCGATCCACCCTACCTCCACCGCATGAGCACCGACCCGCAACAAACCCCGCCCGAGGCCGATCCCGCCCTCGATTCCGACGCCCGCGCCCACGCCACAGCCGATGCCCTGCCGCCGGAAGGCACGGACCCGGCCGAGACCCTCTCGCCCGAGGCGCAGATCACCAGGCTGACTGCCGAGCGGGACGACATGCGCGACCGCTGGGTGCGCGCCGAGGCCGAGATGCAGAACGTCCGCGCCCGCGCCAAGCGCGACGTGGACGACACCCGCCAGTATGCCGTGCAGAAGTTCGCCACCGATGTGGTGGAAGCGGCCGAGAACCTGCGCCGCGGCCTGTCCAGCCTGCCGCCCGCGAGCGCCGACGAACCGGCGATCGTCACCAAGCTGCGCGAGGGCTTCGAGGGCGTGGAGCGCAGCTTCGTCGCCATCATGGAGCGCAACGGCATCAAGAGCACGGACCCCACTGGCCAGCCCTTCGACGCGAACCTGCACCAGGCGATGGCGGAGCAGCCCTCCAGCGAGCACGCGCCGGGCTCGGTGATGCAGGCCTGGACCCAGGCCTGGACGCTGAACGGCCGCCTGCTGAAGCCGGCGATGGTGGTGGTGGCGAAGGGTTCCAGCGCCGCCTGACCGCCCGTCCGCACGAGAATGTGGCCCGGCTGCCCTTGTCCGCCGGGTGCCGGAACCATAGATATTTCCCGTTGACCATAGGGCCGCGTCCGGTGCTTCGGGCCGCACGCCGCCGCTGAAAAGGAGACATACATGGCTAAGGTTATCGGTATCGACCTCGGTACCACGAACTCCTGCGTCGCCATCATGGAAGGCACCGCCGCGAGCGATGCCCGCGTGATCGAGAACACCGAGGGCGCGCGCACCACGCCCAGCATGGTGGCCTTCAGCGACAACGGCGAGCGGCTGGTGGGCCAGAGCGCCAAGCGCCAGGCCGTCACCAACCCCAGCAACACCCTTTATGCCGTGAAGCGCCTGATCGGGCGCCGCTACGAGGATCCGCTGGTGGAGAAGGACAAGGGCCTGGTGCCCTATGCCATCGTCCGCGGTGACAACGGGGACGCCTGGGTCGAGGCGCGCGGCGAGAAGTATTCGCCCAGCCAGGTCAGCGCCTTCATCCTCGGCAAGATGAAGGAGACCGCGGAGGCCTATCTCGGCGAGAAGGTCAGCCAGGCCGTCATCACCGTGCCGGCCTACTTCAACGACGCCCAGCGCCAGGCCACCAAGGACGCCGGCAAGATTGCCGGGCTCGAGGTGCTGCGCATCATCAACGAGCCGACCGCGGCGGCGCTGGCCTACGGCATGGACAAGAAGCAGGCCGGCACCATCGCGGTGTACGACCTCGGCGGCGGCACGTTCGACGTGTCGGTGCTGGAGATCGGCGACGGCGTGTTCGAGGTGAAGTCCACCAACGGCGACACCTTCCTGGGCGGCGAGGATTTCGACAACCGCGTCATCGACTACCTGGCGGACGAGTTCAAGAAGGAGCAGGGCATCAACCTGCGCTCCGACAAGCTCGCCCTGCAGCGGCTGAAGGAAGCGGCCGAGAAGGCCAAGATCGAGCTGTCCTCCTCCAAGGAGACCGAGATCAACCTGCCCTTCATCACCGCCGATGCCTCGGGTCCCAAGCACCTGGTCATGAAGCTGACCCGCGCCAAGCTGGAAAGCCTGGTCGACGACCTGATCAGCCGCACCATGGAGCCCTGCAAGGCCGCGCTGAAGGATGCGGGCGTCACCGCCGGCGAGATCCAGGAGGTGATCCTGGTCGGCGGCATGACCCGGATGCCGAAGGTCATCGAGGCCGTCAAGCAGTTCTTCGGCCGTGACCCGGCCCGCAACGTCAACCCCGACGAGGTCGTCGCCATCGGCGCCGCCGTCCAGGGTGCCGTCCTGGCTGGCGACGTGAAGGACGTGCTGCTGCTGGACGTGACCCCGCTGTCGCTGGGCATCGAGACGCTGGGCGGCGTGTTCACCCGCCTGATCGACCGCAACACCACGATCCCGACCAAGAAGAGCCAGGTGTTCTCGACCGCCGACGACAACCAGGGTGCCGTCACCATCAAGGTGCATCAGGGCGAGCGCGAGATGGCGGCCGACAACAAGCTGCTGGGCAACTTCGACCTGGCCGGCATCCCGCCCGCCCCGCGCGGCGTGCCGCAGATCGAGGTCACCTTCGACATCGACGCCAACGGCATCGTCAGCGTGCAGGCCAAGGACAAGGCCACCGGCAAGGAGCAGCAGATCCGCATCCAAGCCAGTGGCGGACTGTCGGACGCGGACATCCAGCGCATGGTGAAGGAGGCGGAAGCCAACGCCGACAGCGACAAGAAGCGTCGCGAGCAGGTGGAAGCCCGCAACAGCACCGAGGCGATGGTGCACCAGGTCGAGAAGACCCTTTCCGAGGGTGGCGACAAGGTGCCGGCGGAGCTGAGGACCGAAGCAGATGCCGCCATTGCCGATGCCCGCAAGGCGCTGGAGGGTGACGACGCCGAGGCGCTCAAGACCGCCAATGACCGTCTGACCCAGGCGGCCATGAAGGTCGGCGAGGCGATGTACAAGCAGCAGGCCGAAGCGGCCCAGGGTGCGGCCCAGGGTGCAGCACCAGGTGCCGGCCCGGATGCTGGTGGGCAGGCAGGCGGGCACCCGGGTGCCAAGCCCACCGAGAACGTCGTCGATGCCGAGTTCGAGGACGTGAGCGACCGCAAGAAGGCTTCGTAATAGCCGACTGGCTGGTTGAAGACGAAAGGCGCCCGCGCTCATCAGAGGCGGGCGCCTTTCCCGTATCTACGGTGCCCTAAGCGAGGACCGATCCCTTGGCGACCAAAGCAGATTACTACACCACCCTCGGCTGCACCCGTGAAGCGACCGGCGACGACCTGAAAAAGGCGTATCGCAAGCTCGCCATGCAGCACCACCCGGACCGCAACCCCGGCGACAAGGCCGCGGAGGCCAAGTTCAGGGAGGTCAGCGAGGCCTATGAGATCCTGAAGGACGACCAGAAGCGCGCCGCCTATGACCGCTTCGGGCACCAGGCCTTCGAGCAGGCGGGCGCGGGCGGCGGCGGCGGCTTCCCCTTCGGCGAGGGCGGCGGGCTGGGCGACATCTTCGACCAGATGTTCGGCGACATGACCGGCCGCCGCACCGGCCGCGCCCGCAGCGGCTCGGATCTGCAGACGCAGATCGAGATCGAGCTGGTGGACGCCTTCGCCGGCACCAAGCGCCCGATCCGCATCCCGACCCGCGTGGCCTGCGACGCCTGCGATGGCACCGGCAGCGCCGACAAGGCCGCGGGGCGCAACACCTGCTCCACCTGCGGCGGCGCCGGAAAGGTGCGGGCGCAGCAGGGCTTCTTCCTGGTGGAGCGCGCCTGCCCCACCTGCGGCGGCACCGGCCGTGTGGTGAAGAATCCGTGCCGCGTCTGCAGCGGCGCCGGCACCGTGCAGCGGGAAAAGACGCTGCAGGTCGCGATCCCCGCCGGGGTCGAGGACGGCACGCGCATCCGCCTGGCCGGCGAGGGCGAGGCCGGGCCGCAGGGTGCCCCGGCGGGCGACCTGTATGTTCACATCGCCGTCCGCCCGCACGACATCTTCCAGCGCGACGGCGCCAACATCTTCTGCCGGGTGCCGCTGCCGATGACGCAGGCCTCGCTGGGCGGCGACGTGGAGGTGCCGGCCATCGACGGCACTCGCGCCAAGGTCAAGATCCCGGCGGGCACCCAGACCGGGGACCAGTTCCGCCTGCGCTCCAAGGGCTTCTCCATGCTCCGCAGCGCGGTGCGCGGCGACATGTACATCCAGGTCGCGGTCGAGACGCCGCGCCACCTGACCAAGCGGCAGCGGGAACTGCTGGAGGAGTTCGAGTCCGAGGCCAAGGACCACGCGAAGGGCAGCCCGGACACCGAGGGCTTCTTCGCCAAGGTCGCCAAGTTCTTCGACGGCGCCTGAACAGCCGGGGGCGCCGGGCCGGGCGCTCCCTCTCTCCCGCATGTGCAACCTCTACAGCATCATCAAGGACCAGGCGGCCATGCGCCGCATCTTCCACGTCGTGGACGATCTCGCCGGCAACCTGCCGCCCATGCCCGGCATCTTTCCGGACCAGCTTGCCCCGGTGGTGCATCATGGCACCGCCGGCCGCACCCTCGGCCTCATGCGCTGGGGCTTCCCCGCCCCGCCCGGCGTGCCCGGCAACTGCCCCGTCACCAACATCCGCAACACCGCCTCCGGCTACTGGCGCGCCTGGATGGCCCCGGCCTACCGCTGCCTGGTGCCGGTCACCGCCTTCTGCGAGTACGCCGCCGGCACGCCCGCGGTGCCGCACTGGTTCGCGCTGGCCGAGGAGCGGCCGCTGTTCTGCTTTGCCGGGCTGTGGCGGCCCTGGCGCGGCACCCGGGGCACGAAGGCCGAGCCCATCGAGGGCGAGCACCGGCTGTTCTCCTTCCTGACCTGCGCGCCGAACGCCGTGGTCGGCCCCATCCACCCCAAGGCGATGCCGGTGATCCTGACCACCCCGGCCGAGTGCGACGCCTGGATGACGGCACCAATCCCGGAGGCGCTGGCGCTGCAGCGGCCCTTGGCGGATGGCCTGCTGCGCGTCGTGGCGCGCGGCGAGAAGCAGGACCCGCCGCTGGGCCGGGCCGCACCGGCAGCAATGGGGCTGCTGCTGTAGGACCCAAGGATGCCCGGCCCGCTACGGACAGGCATGACCGCTGCACGCCGCCAGGATCGGCAGCCCCGCCACCACCGCCAGCAGCATCACCCATAGCACAACCATCCGCCACGAACCCGGCACACGCTGCACCGTCCGGCACGCCGCCGCCGGAACGGCCGCCAGGGCGCAGGGCAGGTAGTAACGCGGCACCGCATCGAACGGCGGCGCCCCCAGCGCCAGGTGATAGCGCTGCCACGAGAACACCAGATGCGGCACCAGCGTCAGCAGCAGCGCCGCCCCGCTCGCCGCCAGCACCGCATCCGCGCCCCGGCGACCCGGCGCGTTCGCCACCAGCGCCGGCACCGCCGCCAGCAGCACCAGGGCGGGCGCCAGCAGCACCGCCGCCTCCGCCCATGCGCCCAGGCTGGCCACCGGGTTCCAGCTGTCGAACAGCCAGCGCAGGAACTGCACGGCATAGGCCGGCAAGGACAGCACGGCGCCCGGCACCCAGCCATGCAGCGTCAGCCGCGCCGCCGCCGCCTCGGCCCCCACGGCGGCAAAGGCCGGGGTGATCGGCACCGGCGTGCCGAACCGCAGCACGAACCAGGCATAGGGCAACCCCGCCACCGCCTCGACCGCCGCCAGCGCCGCCAGCATCGGCATCCGCCGCCATGGCCCGGCCTGCAGCAGCAGGAACACCCCGGCGAACCCACCCATCATCAGCGCCGCAGTGAACTTCGCGAGCGTCGCCGCGGCACACCCGGCGAGCAGCAGCACGGCGCCCAGCCGCCGCCCGCCCCGCATCGCCTGTGCGCCCAGCACGGCCATGCAGCCGCCGAGCAGCGCCAGGTTGTCGTTGGAAATGCCGCTGCCGGTCACCTGCAGCACGGGAACCAGCACCACCATCGCGCCGAACAGCAGCATCAGCCGCGGTTCCAGCCGACGGAGCACGCCCACCAGCAGCGCGGCCCCCACCGCCAGGATGGAAAGCCCGGCATTCACCAGCCGCAGCAGATGCACCGTGTGCAGCGTGGGCCAGTGATCCGCCGGCAACAGCCAGCCCAGCGCCAGGTAGTAGCCCGGCGGATGGTTGAGGTAGTTGCCCTCCGCCCCGAACCCGGCGCCGAGACCCGGCCCCAGCAGCCGCAATGCCGAGAAATCGAGCTGGTCCAGCGGCATCTGCGCCAGCCGGGTCAGGTAGGAGAGATGGGCCAGCTCGTCGTAGTTGTTGGGGAACGGCACCGTCCAGACCGCGGAGAGTGCGAGGGCGGCGTAGGCGAGCCAGCACAGCAGCGCGACCCGGCGCGTGGCCCCGCCTTCCGGCAGTCCGGGCCCGGCCTGCGGGCCCGGACCCACCTACTTCTTCGGCGGCGGCGGCAGGTCCTCGTCCAGGATGGTGATGTGCAGGGCATAGGACACCTCGCCATCCTCCTCGTCCCGGTGCAGCGTGCCCAGGAACTCGCCCTCCAGAGTCACCTCGACGGTGGCGCCCTTCCGCTTGGGCGCGGGAATGGCGATCTTGGGATTGCCCATGATCCGGCGCAGATAGGTTTCCACGCGGGCAATATCGGTCGGCGTCATCTCATGTCCTCGGTCCACTCCGGGCCAGTTTAGCAAGCCAGCCCGGCGCGGCCTATCCCCGTTCCCCGGGCCGCCCCCGCTCCCCCGGCGGACGCCCCGGCTGACCCGGCGGCGGCCCCTGCCGCGGCCCGGCCCCGGGCGGTGGGCCACCCGGCGGCGGACCACCCGGCCCGGGCCGCATGCCCTGCCCCGGCACGAAGCCCGGCACGAGGCCCGGCGGCGCATGGCCCCCGAAGAACGGCTGCCCCGGCCGGCTCTCCGGGAACCCCCCGGGCGGCCGGGCAAAACGCTCACGCCCGAAGCGCTCCCGATCGAAGCGCTCGCGGTCGAAGCGCTCCCGGTCGAAGCGTTCACGGCCGAAGCGCTCCCGGTCGAACCGGCTCCGCTCGAAGCGCTCCCGGTAGAACCGGTCCCGCCCACTTTCGATGCCGATGGCGATGCCCGGGACGACGACGGGCTGCCCATAGGCATAGCCAGGCGCCACGTAACCGGGTGCGGCATAGCCAGGCTCCGAATAGCCATAGGCCGGAGCTGGCGCTGAATAGCCGGAAGACGGTGCCGGGCCGCCATAGCCGCCATACGGCGCCGGGTAGGCGCCGCCCGGGTCCGGCACGCACCCGGCCATCGACAGGCCCACCAGCCCCAGGGCCGCACCGCGGGCCAGCACCTGCATCGGAACCTTCATCGTCTCCCTCCCGGCCGCGGCTTGGCAGCAGCGGGCCCCGCGGTTATCTCTCGTAAACATGGCGTAACAGCGGCGATGCCGCCACAGCGGAGACCAGCAATGCCCGTCAGTGGCGCCGGACCCTACGACGACAGCAACATCTTCGCCCGCATCCTGCGCGGGGAGATCCCGTCCCGCCGCGTGTATGAGGACGAATACGCCATTGCCTTCCACGACATCGCCCCGCAGGCGCCGATCCATGTGCTGGTGATCCCGCGCGGCCCCTACGTCGCCCTGTCGGATTTCGTGGCGACCGCGCCGGATGCCGAGATCGCCGGGTTCTTCCGCGCCGTGGGCAAGGTGGCGAAGCAGCTGGATCTGGAGCAGCCGGGCTTCCGCGTGCTGTCCAACATGGGCATGCATTCCGGGCAGGAGGTGCCGCACCTCCACGTCCATCTGTTCGGCGGCGGGCCCCTGGGGCCGATGCTGAGCAAGAACCCGGCCTGACCACCCAGAGTTTCGTTGACTTCCGGCCTGGAAACGCGGACGGTCGCGGTATCCGAGGGGGGCCCTGCTACGGGGCTGAGAGTTCGCCGGCCCGATGGGCAACGCGATGACCCTGCACAACCTGATCCGGGTCATGCCGGCGTAGGGACGGGCCCGCGCAAAACGACCGCGCAGAACCCCCGTCCAGGCATGCACCCGGCCCCCACCAGGAGGGCCGTCCATGACCTATCAACAAAAGCCGAGCGCCGTCACCACCGGCCCCATCATCGGCTCCCGCAAGATCTACAGCAGCCCCGAGGGCCGGCCGGACATCGCCGTGCCGTTCCGCGAGATCGCGCTGCACCCCTCCGCCAACGAGGCGCCGCTGCGGCTGTATGACACCTCCGGCCCCTATACCGAATCCGACATCGTGGTGGACCTCGCCGCCGGCCTGCCCGCCATCCGCGCCCCCTGGCTGGCCCGGCGCGGCTTCGCCCCCGCCACCGCCCGCCTGGTGAAGCCCGAGGACAACGGCTACGTCCCCACCGACCGCCTGGTGCCCGAGTGCCCGGCCGCGCAGACCCTGCTCGAAGGCCGCGACGGCCAGATGGTGACGCAGTACGAGTTCGCCCGCGCCGGCATCATCACCGAGGAGATGATCTACGTCGCCCACCGCGAGAACCTGGGCCGCAACGCCGCCAGCGCCGCCGACCAGGCGACCGTGGACGATGGCGAGAGCTTCGGCGCCGAGATCCCGGCCTTCGTGACCCCGGAGTTCGTGCGGAGCGAGATCGCGCGCGGCCGGGCCATCATCCCGGCGAACATCAACCACCCGGAGCTGGAGCCGCAGATCATCGGCCGCAACTTCCTGGTCAAGATCAACGCGAACATCGGCAACTCCGCCGTGACCTCCGGCGCCGCCGAGGAAGTGGAGAAGCTGGTCTGGGCCATCCGCTGGGGCGGCGACACGGTCATGGACCTGTCCACCGGCCGCAATATCCACAACATCCGCGGCTGGATCCTGCGCAACTCCCCTGTGCCGATCGGGACGGTGCCGATCTACCAGGCGCTGGAGAAGGTGGGCGGCGATGCCGACAAGCTGGACTGGGAGGTGTTCAAGGACACGCTGATCGAGCAGGCCGAGCAGGGCGTCGACTACTTCACCATCCACGCCGGCGTCCGCCTGGCGCATGTGCCGCTGACCGCCAGGCGCGTCACCGGGATCGTGTCCCGCGGCGGCTCCATCATGGCGCGCTGGTGCCTGGCGCACCATAGGGAGAGCTTCCTATATGAGCGTTTCGACGAGATCTGCGATATCATGCGCAGGTATGACGTCTCGTTCTCGCTGGGCGATGGCCTGCGCCCCGGCTCCAACGCCGATGCCAACGACGCCGCGCAGTTCGCCGAGCTGGAGACGCTGGGCGAGCTGACCAAGGTGGCCTGGGCGAAGGGCTGCCAGGTGATGATCGAGGGGCCGGGTCATGTGCCCATGCACAAGATCAAGGTCAACATGACCAAGCAGCTCAAGGAGTGCGGCGAGGCGCCGTTCTACACGCTCGGGCCGCTCACCACGGATATCGCGCCTGGCTACGACCACATCACCTCGGCCATCGGCGCGGCGCAGATCGGGTGGTATGGCACCGCCATGCTCTGCTACGTGACGCCCAAGGAGCATCTGGGCCTGCCCAACCGCGACGACGTGAAGACCGGCGTCATCACCTACCGCATCGCAGCCCACGCCGCGGACCTCGCCAAGGGCCACCCCGCCGCCAGGCTGCGCGACGACGCCATCAGCCGCGCCCGGTTCGACTTCCGGTGGGAGGACCAGTTCAACCTGGGCCTCGACCCCGACACGGCGCGGCTGTACCACGACGAGACGCTGCCGAAGGACGCGCACAAGGTGGCGCATTTCTGCTCCATGTGCGGACCCAAGTTCTGCTCGATGAAGATCAGCCAGGACATCCGCGCCGATGCGGAGCGCCTGGCCGGGCTGGAGGCCAAGAAGGCGGAGTTCGAGGATGGCGGCAAGCTGCTGTATGTCCCCGCGCCCGCAGCCGAGTAGCACATGATCGATCCACGGACGGCACTGGACGCCATCGGCCAAACGCCGGACGTGGAGATCGACATCGCCCAGGCGGCGCTGCAGCTGGCCCGCATCGACGCGCCCGGCGCGGCGCACGGGGGCGCCGAGGGCACGGACTGGCAGGCTGCCTCGGCCCACCTGTCGGACCTCGCGCGCGACGCGGTGGCCATGGCGCACGACATGACGTCGGACGACGTGGCGGCGCGGGCCGGGGCACTGGCCGGGCTGATCACCGGCCGGCACCGCTACAGCGGCGACACCCAGTCCTATGACGACATGGACAACGCCAACCTGATCCACGTCATCCGTCGCCGCCGCGGGCTGCCGGTGGCGCTCGGCATCATCTGGCTGCACTGCACCCGGGCCATCGGCTGGTCCGCCCATGGGCTCGACTTCCCCGGGCATTTCCTGCTGGCGCTGGAGGGCGATGCCGCGCGCGGCCGTCCCAACGCTGCTCCAAAGCGGGCTGGCCCGCACCAGACCGTGCTGGACGTGTTCTCCGGCGGCATCCCGCTCGACGCCAAGGACCTGCGCGGCCTGCTCAAGCGCGTGGAAGGCCCCGAGGCCGAGCTGCGGCCCGGCGTGCTCGCCCCCATGCCGGCCCGGCGCGTGCTGCTGCGGCTGCAGGAGAACATCCGCATCCGCCGCCTCTCCGCCGGCAACCTGGAGGGCGCGCTGACCTGCACCACGGACATGCTGCGCATCGCCCCGGACCATGCCGGCCTGTGGCGCGAGGCGGCGCAGCTGCACGAACGAATGGACCAGGTGACCGCCGCGCTGCGCTGCTATGAGCGCCTGCTGGTGCTGGTGCCCCAGGGCGACGGCGCCGCCCGCACCCAGGCGGCGATGCAGGAGCTGCGCGGCCGGCTGCACTGATGGCGCATGTCAGCCCAGGCCGCATCAGCCCGGTCGCCCTGCTGGTCGGCGGCGCCTTCTTCATGGAGCTGCTGGACGGCTCCATCATCAACACCGCCCTGCCGCAGATGGCGCGCTCCTTCGGCGTCGGCGCCGTGGACCTCAACCCCGGCGTGTCCGCCTATCTGCTGACCGTCGCCGTGTTCATCCTGCCCAGCGGCTGGCTCGCCGAGCGGTTCGGCGCCCGGCCGGTGTTCACCGCCGCCATCGCCCTGTTCACCGCCAGTTCCGTGCTCTGCGCCCTCTGCGACGCCGCATACCCCTTCATCGCCGCCCGCATGCTGCAGGGGGTGGGCGGCGCCATGATGGTGCCGGTGGGCCGCCTGGTCGTGCTGCGCACCACCGCGAAGGCGGACCTGATGCGCGCCATCGCGGTGCTCACCTGGCCGGCGCTCACCGCCCCGGTGCTGGGGCCGCCGCTGGGCGGGTTCATCACCGAGTACTTCTCCTGGCGCTGGATCTTCCTGCTCAACGTGCCGCTCGGCGTGCTGGGCATGGCGCTGGCCTGGCGCCTGGTGCCGCGGGGCCATGACGCGGCCCGGCGGCCCTTCGATGGCCTGGGCTTCCTGCTCGGGGCCGGCGCCTGCCTGTCGCTCACCCTCACGCTGGAGCAGCTCGGCATGTCCGATGCCTCCTGGCTGGAGGCCCTGGTGGGGGGCCTTGCCAGCGTGGCGCTGGTGGCCGGGTTCATCCGCCATGTGGGGCGGGCGCCGCACCCGCTGGTCGGGCTGATGCCGTTCCAGGTGCCGTCGTTCAGGGTCACGCTGCTGGGCGGGTCGCTGATGCGGGTGCTGATCAGCACCATGCCGTTCCTGCTGCCGCTGCTGTTCCAGCTGGGCTTCGGGCTGGACCCGTTCCGCGCCGGGCTGTTCGTGCTGACGCTGTTCGCCGGCAACATCGGCATCAAGCCGCTCACCTCGCCCATCCTGCGCCGCTGGTCGTTCCGGCGTGTGCTGGTGTGGAACGGCATGCTGCAGGCCGCCGCCATGGCCGGCTGCGCCCTGCTCACCCCGGCGGTGCCGGACTTGGTGATCGTGCCGCTGCTGGTGCTGGCCGGTGCCTCCCGCTCGCTGCAGTTCACCGCGCTCAACACCCTGGCCTTCGCCGAGGTGCCGGAGCGCTGGATGAGCACCGCCAACACGCTGTTCAGCCTGGCCTTCCAGTTCTCGGTCGGCATGGGCGTGGCCGTGGGCGCGGTGGCGCTGCGGGCCAGCGGAACCACGGGGCTGCCGGCCTTCCACTTCGCCTTCGCCGCCATCGCCGTGCTGATGGTGCTGGCCAGCCTCTCCGGCCTGCTGATCGCGCCGGACGCCGCCAATGCCGTGGCTGGCCGCAAGGCCTGACCTGCCTTAATCCTGCCGCGCCGCCTGTCCATGCTGCACCGGCGAAACGGGATTGCGACCATGGCCGGCTTCTTCGACGACTTCACGCTGACCACGCACCAGGTGAGCGACGGCGCGCTGCGCCTGCGCATCGGCGGCAAGGGCCCGCCGCTGCTGCTGCTGCACGGCAACCCGCAGACCCATGCGATGTGGCACGCCGTCGCCCCCGTGCTGGCCCGGCACCACACCGTCATCTGCCCGGACCTGCGCGGCTATGGCGGCAGCTTCAAGCCCGCCCCCACCGCGGACCACGCCCCCTATTCCAAGCGCAGCATGGCCCGGGACATGGCCGAGCTGATGACCGCGCTGGGCCACGATACCTTCGCCGTGCTGGCGCATGACCGCGGCGCCCGCGTCGCCCACCGCCTGGCGCTCGACAACCCGGCCCGCATCACCCGCCTCGCCGTGCTCGACATCGTGCCCACCATCGAGCACTTCCAGCGGACGGACATGGCCTTCGCGCTCGGCTACTACCACTGGTTCTGGTTCGCGCAGCCGCACCCCTTCCCGGAGGAGCTGATCAATGCGGCGCCGGCCACGTGGTTCCACGCCCATACCTCGCGTGAGCCGAAGCCGCCGGGCTTCTTTCGGGAGGAGGCGCTGGCCGATTACCTGGCCGCGGCCCACGACCCCGAGATGATCGCCGGCATGTGCGAGGATTACCGCGCCGCCGCCACGATCGACCTGGAGCACGACCGCATCAGCCGCTCCCAGGGCCTGCGGGTGCAATGCCCCATGCTGGTGCTGTGGGGCGCCAAGGGAAAGATCGGCGGCTGGTACAGCCCGCTCACGCTCTGGCAGGACTATTGCGCGGCCGAGGTGACCGGCGGCCCGGTACAAAGCGGGCACTACCTGGCCGAAGAAGCACCGGCCGAAGTTCTAGCAGCGGTGACGTCTTTTCTCGAGGCCTCTTAACACTTTCCATACCAGGGACACCTATGCTCCCGGTATGACCAAGCCCCTGCATCCCACGCATTGCTCGGCCTGCAAGACCGAACAGCCGCTGTTCCCCTTCACCATGGCCTTCCAGCCCATCGTGGATGTCGAGCAGCATCGGATCGTCGCGCATGAGGCGCTGGTCCGTGGCCCGGCCAATGAGGGCGCCTACCAGGTGATGAGCCAGCTAACCCCCACCACGATGTACAGCTTCGACCAGGCCTGCCGCACCAAGGCCATCGAGCTCGCGGCACAGCTTGGCATCAGCTGCCGCCTCAACATCAACTTCCTGCCGAACGCGGTCTATGAACCGGCCGCCTGCATCCGCGCCACCCTGAACGCCTCCAACCGCACCGGCTTCCCGCTGGATCGCCTCACCTTCGAGATCATCGAGACCGAGCAGATTGCCGAGGTGAAGCACCTGCAGCGCATCATCACGGAATACCGCAAGCACGGCTTCCAGATCGCACTCGATGACTTCGGCTCCGGCTATTCCGGCCTGGCCCGGCTGGCCGAATTGCGGCCCGACATCATCAAGATCGACCGCGACCTGGTGCGTGACTGCCATACCGACCAGTTCCGCCTCGGCATCCTGGCGAATCTGATCTCGATGGGCCGGGATGTCGGGATCAGGGTCGTCGTGGAGGGCGTGGAGCAGACCGCCGAGCTGGACGCCCTGCGCAGCATCGGCGCGCGCTACATCCAGGGCTACCTGTTCTCCCGCCCGGTGTTCGAGAACATTGCCAGCGAGGCGTCCATCCAGGCGATGATACCAGCCGGCTGCACCATCGCCGCCTGAGCTTCGCGGTCAGCCGGGGCCGACGCGGATCAGCCGCTTGCCCATGTTCGCCCCCTGATACAGCCCGGCAATCGCCCCGGGCGCCTGCTCGATCCCCTCCAGCACGTCCTCCCGATAGGCGATCTCGCCCGAGCGCACCCAGGCGGCAAGCCGGGTCAGCGCCTCCGGATAGCGGGCCTTGTAGTCGAAGGCGAGGATGGCGGCGATGCGCGCCCGCTTCACCAGCACGATGCGCTCGATCCGCGGCCCCAGCGGCGGCGGTGCCCAGTCGGCGATGGAGGCGGTGCCGCAGATCACCACCCGGGCGCGCGGCGCCAGCAGCTGCAGCACGGCATCGCTGATGGCGCCCGCCGTGTTGTCGAAATACACGTCCACACCCCGGGGACAGGCCGCCGCCAGCTGCGCGGCGAAATCCGGGGCGCGGTAATCCACCGCGGCATCGAAGCCGAAGGCGTCGCGGCACAGCGCCACCTTGGCCGGCCCACCGGCGATGCCCACCACCCGGCAGCCGGCGATCCCTGCGATCTGCCCCACGCAGGACCCCACCGACCCGGCCGCCGTGCTGACCACCACGGTATCCCCGGCCCGCGGCCCGCCCACGTCCAGCAGGCCGAAATACGCGGTCACGCCATTCAGCCCCAGCACGCCCAGCGCCGTGGAGATCGGCAGGCCATCCTCCACCTTCCGCTCGATGGCGGAGCCCGGCACCGCCGCCCATTCCTGCCAGCCGAACATCCCGGTCACGGCGTCCCCTGGCTGGTAGTCCGGGTGCTGCGAGGCCTCGACACGCCCGACGGCAAAGGACCGCATCACCGCCCCGACCTGGACGGGCGGCAGATAGTTCGGCGCATCGTTCACCCAGCCGCGCATGGCGGGCTCCACCCCCAGGAACGCGTTGCGCACCAGCACCTGCCCGGGTCCGGCCACCGGCATCGGCGCGGCCACCACCTCGAACTGATGCGGCTGCGGCACCCCCACCGGACGTTCGCGCAGCAGGACCTGACGGTTCTCGGACATTTGGTTCCTCCTCCGGGCAGGCTAGGATGGCGGCAAAGGGAAGGAAACCGCCATGTCCGCCTCCGATGATCTGCTGCTCCGCGAGGACCGGGACGGCATCGCCCGCCTGACCCTGAACCGCCCCGCCGCCCGCAACGCCCTCTCCGTCCCGCTGATGACGGCGCTGGAGGCCGCGCTGGCCGAGATCGAGGCGGATGCCGCCATCCGCGTCGTCGTGCTCGCCGGCGCCGGCCCGGCCTTCTGCGCCGGCCACGACCTGAAGGAGGTCCGCGGCGGTGACGGGGCGGCGCACCAGGCGCTGTTCGCGCAATGCAGCCGGGTCATGCAGGCCATCACCGGGTTGCGCGTGCCGGTCATCGCCCAGGTGCACGGCATCGCCACCGCCGCCGGGTGCCAGCTGGTCGCCACCTGCGACCTCGCCATCGCCGCCGACACCGCCCGCTTCGCCACCCCGGGCGTCAACATCGGCCTGTTCTGCTCCACGCCGATGGTGGCGCTGTCCCGCGCCGTGGGCCGCAAGGCCGCCATGGAGATGCTGCTGCTGGGCGACATGATCGACGCGGCGGCCGCGGTGCGGCACGGCCTGGTCAACCACGCGGTCCCGGAAGCCGCCCTGGCCGAAACGGTGACCGGCCTCGCCACCCGCATCGCCGGCAAGAGCCGCGCCGTGCTGGCCATCGGGAAACCGGCCTTCTACGCCCAGGCCGAGTTGCCGCTCGCCGAAGCCTACGCCTATGCGTCCGATGTCATGGTGCGGAACATGCGGGAGCCGGACGCCGCGGAGGGCATCGACGCCTTCCTGCAGAAACGCAAACCGGTCTGGGCCTGAAGGCCCGGCCATTCCGATGAGAGGTATGCGGTCGAGAAGACTCGAACTTCCACAGGGTTTCCCCCACAAGCACCTCAAGCTTGCGCGTCTACCATTTCGCCACGACCGCATCGTGCCCACGTCTCCGCCACCGCGGGAGCCGCAAGAGAGGGGCGTATAGCCGATGGATGGACCGGGTTCAATCCAGCTTTTGAACGCAATCGACTGGACGGTGCAGGAGGGCCTGCTCGCATACGACGAAGCGCTCGCCGCCATGCAGGCGCGCGTCGCCGCCATCCATGCCGGCACCGCGCCGGAGCTGGTGTGGCTGGTGGAGCACGCCCCGCTCTACACCGCCGGCACCTCGGCCAGGGACGCGGACCTGGCCCAGCCCGGCCGCTTCCCGGTGCATCGCGCCGGCCGCGGCGGCCAATGGACGTATCACGGGCCGGGCCAGCGCGTGGCCTACACCATGCTCGACCTCTCCCGCCCCCACGCCGCAATCCCGCCGCGCGACATCCGCCGCTTCGTGGAGGGGCTGGAGGAATGGCTGATCCGCACGCTGGACCGCTTCAACGTGCGCGGGGAGCGGCGCAGCGGCCGGGTCGGCATCTGGGTCGAGAACCGCGCGGCGGGCACGGAGGCGAAGATCGCGGCCATCGGCGTGCGGGTCACCAAATGGGTGAGCTGGCACGGCGTGGCGCTGAACGTGGAGCCGGCGCTGGAGCATTTCACCGGCATCGTCCCCTGCGGCATCGCCGAGCACGGCGTCACCAGCCTGGCCGCCCTGGGCCTGCCGGTGACGATGGCGGATGCGGACGTGGCGCTGCGCGGCGCCTGGTCCGAGGTGTTCGGTTAGGCGTCCTTCCTGAGGTTCCAGAACATCGAGAAGCCGCTCAGCACCTGCGTCAGGCTGGTGCGATAGGCCGTCGCCTGGAAATACTGGCCCAGCGGCACGAAAGGCACGCTCTGGAACGCCTCGGTCTGCAGCGCCGCCGCGATACGCTGCTGCGCCACGAGGTCCGGTGCTGCGAACCACTCGTCCCGCAGCACCTCGATCTTGTCGTCGCTGGGCCAGCCGAACCAGGCCTTGTCGCCGTTGGAGCGCAGCAGCTGGTTGCCGGCCGGGGTGGCGTTGTCCACGCCGGCGCTGAAGGTGACGAACAGGCTCCAGCCGCCCTGGTCCACCGGATCCTTCTTGGCGCGCCGGGTCAGCAGGGTGCCCCAGTCGGTGGCGATGTAGTCCACGTTCATGCCGATGCGCTTCAGCATGTCAGCGGCGACGTCCGCCATCGCCTTGAGGTTCGGGAAGTCGGTCGGCACGATCAGCGCCACCCGCTCGTTCCTGTAGCCAGCCGCGATGATGGCGCGCTTCACCGCCTCGAAATCCCGCGGTCCCGTCAGCGCCTCCAGCCCGGCGGTGTTCGCCAGCGGCGTGCCCGGCGTGAACACCCCCGCCTTGTCCCGCCACAGCGACGTGTCATCGCCCATGAACGAGGTCAGGTAGTCCGACTGCACGATGGCGCCCAGCACGGCGCGGCGGGTGGCCGGGTTGTTGAACGGCGCCTGCAAATGGTTCATCCGCATCACGGCCATCTGCCCGGCCGGGTCCTGCACCTCCACCTTGATGCCGGCGTTGCGGCGCAGCAGCGGCAGCAGGTCGGCGCTGGCATAGTCCCACCAGTCGGTCTCGTTGCGTTGCAGGGCCGCCGCCGCGGTGGCCGGGTCCGGCACCGTGGTCCATTCAACCCGGTCCACATGCACCACCTTCGGCCCGGCCGTGCGGTCCGCGGTGCCCGTGGGCATCGGCACATAGCCGGCGAACCGCTCATACACCGCCCGCGCGCCCGCCACCCGCTGGTCCGCCAGGAAGCGGAACGGGCCGCTGCCCACCATCTCCGTCACCTGCGTGCCCGGGTCGGTGCGCGCCAGCCGCTCCGGCATCATCGCCGGCATGTACACGCCAGACTTCGCCAGCGCATCCGGCAGCAGCGGGAAGGGCCGCTTCAGGCGGAACACGATGCGCCTGTCGTCCGGCGCCGAAACCTCGTCCGTCGCGGCCAGCAGCGCCTGGCCGAACACGTCCTTCGTGCCCCAGCGCCTGATGCTCGCCACGCAGTCCCGTGCCAGCACCGGGGTGCTGTCGTGCCACATCAGCCCGTCCCGCAACGTCAGCGTCCACAGCTTGCCGTCATCCGCCACCACATGCCCGGCCACCATCTGCGGCGAGGCGCGGAACTGCCCGTCCATGCCATACAGCGTGTCGAACACCATGAACCCGTGGTTGCGGGTGACATAGGCGGTGTTCCAGTGCGGATCGAGCGTCGAGAGGTCCGCCTGCGGGATGAAGCGGACCAGCTTCACGGGCTGCGCGATGGCCGGCCGGGCCAGAGCAGCGGCGGAGGTGGCGGCGAGAAACACGCGGCGCTTCATGGGCTGATCCTTGCTGCAAGGGGCTTGGCCATATCGACCATGATCCAGTCCACCCGGTCCGGCAGCGCGCGCCGCCCCTGCTCGATGTAGCCGAGCGCGGTGTAGATCCCGATGTTCCGGGTCATCCTGGCATTGGTGAAAAGCCGCATTTCCATCAGGCCGCGCGCCCGGGCCTGGTCCTCGGCAAGGCGCAGCATTCAGCGGCCGATGCCGCCGCCCTGCGCCGCGGGCAGCACGGCCAGGCTGAAGATCAGCATGTGGTCCGGCTCCGGCTCCAGCACCAGCACCGCCACCTCGGCACCGTCGCGCGCCACCATCCACACGCCGCCGGCCACGATGATCGGCAGGTAGTCCTCCGTCATCGGCAGCGGCTTCTGCCCCAGCATCCCGATATACGGGGTATAGGCCGCGTCCGTGATGGCCTGGATCGCCGTCATATCCCCCGGCGTCGCCAACCGGGCGGAGAGCATCAGTCGGCGGCCAGGGCGACGCCGCCCAGGGCCACACCACTCTGCGCCCGCATCGCCTCGCCAAACGCCTCGAATATGCCGGCCGAGACCGCATCCGTGCCGAAATCATACTCCGGATGCCACTGCACCCCCACGGCGAACCCGGCCCCGACCCACCGCACCGCCTCGATCGTCCCGTCCGCCGCCGCCGCCTCCGCCACCAGGCCCGGCGCCATGCGGTCGATCCCCTGGTTGTGCAGCGAGTTCACCGCAATCTCCCCCGACCCGGCAATCCGGTGCAGCCAGCAGCCCGGCACCAGCCGCACCACATGCGCCTTGCCGGTGCGCACCCGGGGGTTCGGGTGCATGGGCGTGGAATGGTCCATGCGGCCCGGCAGGTCCTGCAGCCGCTGGTGCAGGCTGCCGCCCAGCGCGACGTTCATCTCCTGCAGCCCACGGCAGATCGCCAGCATCGGCACCCCGCGCCGGACGGCGGCGCGGATCAGCTTCATGGTCATGCCGTCGCGCCTCTCATCCTCCGGCGTGCCTTCGGCGTGCGGCGGGCCGCCATACAGGCTGGGCTGCACGTTGGAGCGGCTGCCCGTGAGGATGATGCCGTCCAGCCGGGCCAGCAGCGTGTCCACATCCGCCGCATCGCCATTGGCCGGCAGCAGCACCGGGATCCCGTGCACCACCTGGTCCACCGCGCGGATATAGGTGTCGGACGCGGCGTGGTTCGGCGTCCCGAAGGTGCCGAACAGCTTGGTGCAGCAGGAAATCCCGACCAGTGGCTTCATTCTGGCACTGTGCCCGAAAACGGACGGCGGCTTCAACCGCCCTGGTTGTTCTGAAAGAACTTGGGATCGACGAACTCGAACAGCCGGGCCGGATAGGAGCCGCCCACCTGCACGTTGCTGAGCGTCACCCGCGTCTCGTGCCGCTGCGCGTCCAGCACCGTCCATTGCCGCAGCGACAGCGGGTTGTCGGAGAAGATCAGCGTCAGCATGCCGTCCTGTGGCGACCTGGTGCGCACCACGCCCACCTGAATCTGCCCGGGCTGGCGCACGAACGAGACGATGGTGATGTCGCCGGAGAGCCGCAGGTTGTCCTGCAACAGCAGACCGAGCGGCGTGCTGTCGAGCGGGATGTTGCTCGTCTGCTTCAGCTGGCTGTCATAGAACACCAGCAGCCCGTTGCCGCCGACCAGCAGGAACGGCGCCGGCGGATCATACTGAAACCGCATCCGGCCCGGCCGCACCAGCCAGGCCTGTCCCTGGCTGACCCCGCCATCCGGCGCCACCTGCAGGAAGCGCGCCTGCAGCGCCTTGGTGGCGTTCAGGTACGCCTCGATCCGCGCCACGTCGGCACGGTCCTGCGCCGAGAGCACCACGCCGGCGGGCTGGGCCAGCGCGCCCATCGGCACGAGTGCGAGGGGCAGCATGAGCAGGGAGCGTCGGTTCATGATGCGCCATGTGGCATCGCGGGCGCCGCGCTTGAACCCCTATTCCGCGGCAACCGGCATCGCGTCCCGCGCATCCCGGCCCCACAGCTCCGGCGACAGCTCCTCCCGCCGGTTCGGGAAGGCCAGCGCGCAGCCGACCATGATGAGCGCCACGACGGACAGCACCACCATCACCGCCGCCAGGCTGCCGGTGCGCTGGTGCAGCACGCCCACCAGCGGCGCCGCCGCCGCGCTGCCCAGGAATCCCACGAAGAACCGCACCGAATACATCCGCGCCCGCAGCGGCGGCGCGATGTAGCGCGCCGTCATCGTCTCGTTCACCGTCACCTGGCCGAACACCGCCGCCGCCACCAGCGCCGCCACCGGCAGCAGCGCCCAGCCATGCAGCAGGCTGAGCGCGAACAGCGCCGGCGCCAGCACCAGAGCCATCGGCACGAACACGCTGCGCAGCGTGTGCCGGTCGATCAGCCGCCCCACCGTGAACTGCGTCCCGGCCCCGCAGATCGTCACCACGAAGGCCGCCACGCCCAGCAGCGGCAGCGCCTCACCCGAGAGCCGCTCCTGCAGCAGCTTCGGGATCAGCAGCGTGAAGGCGTTGAACACCAGGCCGGACACCACGGCGATCAGCAGCAGCACCACCACGGCCCGGCGCACCAGCGCCCGCGGTATCTCCGGAAACGGCCGCGACCCGGTGCGCACCGAGTAGTCATGCGCCGGCACCCGCATCCACAGCGCACCCACCGCCAGGCACACGGCCCCCGGGAGCAGAAACGCGCTGTGCCAGCCGAACCGCCCCACCATGAACGCCGTCACCACCGGCGCCAGCGCCACGCCGAAATTGCCGAACACGCCATTCACCCCGATGGAGCGCCCGGGCCGGTCACCCGCCGCATCCACCAGCATGGCGGTGCCGATCGGGTGATAGATCGCCGCGAACGCCCCGGTTGCCGCGAGCGTCGCGGCCAATCCCCAGGCGGAGGTGACGAACCCGCAGGCCACCAGCGAGGCCCCGGTGCCCAGGAAGTACACGGTCATCATCCGCTTCCGCCCGAACCGCGCCGCCAGCCAGCCCTGCGGCAGGGACAGCGCGCCATACAGCACGAACATGCCGGTCGCGAGCGCCAGGATCGGCCCGTACTCCGCCCCGAAGGCGCCACCCTCGTAGGCCATGGTGAGCACCGCCGTCGGCAGGATCAGCAGGCAGTAATGGCACAGCCCATGCGCCGCGTTGATGAACATGATCTGTCGGCCGGCGGAGGTCATGCGAAGCGTCCGTTGCTGCGGCCATTCTCCGCCCGGCGATGGCCGGAGGCAACGGTCAGACGGTCGCGATTGCCAGAAAACCGGTCGCCGCCTCCGGTTCCGCGGCGGTTTCCTCCAGCCGCTCGACGAACGAGCTGGCCGGGCCGCGCCGGCAGGCCCGCACCAGCTCGCCCACCGCGGCCGGGTCGCCATAGACCAGCGCCTCCACCGTGCCGTCCCGGCGGTTGCGCACCCAGCCGGAAACGCCGAGCCGCCGGGCGGTGCGCACCGTCCAGTGCCGGAACCCCACGCCCTGAACCCGGCCGTGGATCACCAGGCGCCTGCCGGTCACGGCCGGGTTCTCACGCCAGGGTGCTCAAGGTTGGCCGCAAAGGCGGATGAACCGTTCCGCCTGCACCAGGTCCGCCGCCGCCAGGTCGCGCCGGCGCCGCGCCTCCTCGTCCTCGCCCCAGGCCTCCACCTCGAACAGCTCGTCCAGGCTCGCCAGCGCATGCGCCTCGGCGGCTTCCAGCACGCCCTCGGCCAACGCCAACCCCAGCACGGCGCTGCCCAGTGACGGGATGGCGATGCCAAGCCCGGCCAGCACCCCCGGCGATTGCGCGGCCATGATGTGCCCCACCCGCGCCAGCGCAGCCGGGTCCTGCGCCCGGTGCCGGATGCCCTCGGTGGGCTCCAGGCGCACGCCGTGCCGCTGCTCGATCCAGTCCAGCCAGGGCTGCCAGGCGCGCGCCTCGCGGATCACCAGCGCCTCGGGGTGCGGCGCGCGGTAGCACAGCAGGTCGGTCTCGGCGTATTGCGCCAGCGCGGCGGCGACGGGCGCCGGGTCGGGGGCGATGCGGTCCTGCGCGGTGCCCGCCAGCCGGGTCAGCGGCACCTCGTCCATCGACATCACGCCATCCCTGGCGCCGCCCGCCGCCTGCCACTCCGCCGCGACCGCCGCCGCCAGCGCCTCGCCGGCCAGCACCAGCGGCGCCCCGCCCGGGATGCGCATGGGCCGCCCGTCCAGCTGGATGACGTAGGCGGCGCCCTGCCGCGCCACCGACGCCACGTCCCAGAACCGCTTCATCGCGCCCGCACCGCGGCAAGCCCGGCCGGACAGGGATCGGCGGCGCTGCTCCCCCCGATCGAGATGCCGAACCGCCCCGGCGACAACCCGGTCGGCGCGCCCCGCTCCACCGCCGGCACCGGCGCGCGCAACGGCCCGGTCAGATGCACCGGCACCGCCACCGCGGTCGGGCCGATGCGGATGGTCGGCCGCAGGTGCATGTTCATCGTGTCGTCCACCAGGTTCACCGTGCCCTCCCCTTCCAACCGCAGCCGTGTGGCATCCAGCGCCAGGGTCTGCACCGTCACCTGCCCCGCCGCCGCATCCGCCTTCAGCGCCAGGCAGCGCACATGGCTGCGCCCGGCGGCCTCGGCCGGCAGCCGGGCCGCCTGCAGGGCCGGGCCGAACAGCGTGGCGAGCGCCTGGTTGTCGATCTCGCCCTCCACCATCGCCGCCGCCACATGTCCGGTGAGCGTCGCCGCCATCGCCCGCAGGTCCGCCCCGGCACCGCCCAGCTGCACGTTCAGCTCCATGGTCCCGCTTGCCGCACCCGGTGCGCCCAGCGCCGCCGCCAGCGGGGCCGCGTCCAGCGCCGGAGCGCGCAGCGTGAACGAGGCGGTCGGCGGCACCGCCCCGGCATCCGCCAGCAACTGCCCCTCCACCGGCCCGCCCGGCGCCAGCGTCTGCACGGGGTCGAGCCGCAGCCGGCCATCCGCCAGCACCAGGTGCGCCTCAATCGCCCGGTACGCCGCGCCATGCAGCACCGCCTGCGCCACGGCCAGCCGCAGATCGACATCTGCCGCGCGCAGGGCCTGGAACGGCAGCGGGACTGGTGCGGCCGCCGCCGCCGGCCCGGCAACTGGCGGCGGCACGGCCGTGGGCGCCGGTGTGGCTGGGGCGGGCGCCGAACCCGCCGCGACAATCGCATCGAGATCGAGCCGCTGCGACACCAGCGAGCCCCGCACCGACGGCCGCGGCGCCCAGCCCAGCGCCAGGTCCCCGGCCAAATCCCCCTGCGCGGAGGTCAGCCGCAGCCCGCGCACCAGCACCTCCGGCATCCCGGCCCGCGGCAGCACCCGGGCCTCCAGCACCACATCCCGCAGACCCGGCCAACGCTGCCCCGTCAAGGCCCCCGTCCGCCGCACATCCGGCGCCTGGACCGAAACCGTCATCTCCAGCCCATGACCCACCAGGTCCGCCACGCTGCCCTGGCCCGAGACCGAAGCCCCGTCACCCACCAGCTTCACCTGGAACGGCAACGCCCCCCCGGCCAGCAGCGCCCCGAGGCTGGCCACGTTCACCGCCGCCGCGACCGGCAGATCGTGCAGCGTCGCCACCGCGGAGAGCCGCACCGGCTGGTCCAGCGCCGTCGCCTCCACCACCAGCTGCTCCAGCCGCAGCCCCGGCAGCACCGTGTCCAGGGCCGAGGCCGCGGCGGTCAGCCGCAGCGCCTCCGGTCCAGCAGCACCCAGCGCGCCCGTCACCTGCACGTCCCGCAGCGGCGGCAGGCTCCGCCCGGCCAGGGGCGACAACGCCGCCAGGTCCGGCACCCGCGCCTGCACCGCCACCGCGCCGCCCACCAGGCCGGAGGCCGCCAGCGCCAGGCCGCCGCCCGTGGCCGTGAGATCGATCCGCACCGGGCCGTGCCCGACCGGCCCGATCGTGCCGCTCACCACCATCGGCACGCCGTTCAGCAGCAGCTCCGCCTGCACCGGCCCGCCACCGGGCTTGAGGCTGAGCGCGCGGACGGCAAGCGCCGGGCCATGCGGCAGCGCGACCCGGCCGTCCTCGATCGTGATCCCCTGCAAGTCCAGCGTGAGGCGCGGCGCGCCGGGCGTGGACGGCGCCGCGCCCGCCACCGCAGCCGGCGCCTGCCAGTTGCCGCGCCCCGCAGCATCCCGTTCCAGCATCACCTCCGGCCGCGCCAGCGTGACCGCCACCTCTGCCCGCCCGGACAGCAGCGGCAGCAGCGCCACCTGCGCCTGCACCCGGCCCACCGTCGCGAACACCGGCGCGGAAAACCCCGGACCGTTCAGCAGCACGACATCCCGCGCCTCGATCACCGGCGCCGGCGACCACGACACCCGCACCGGCCCGTCGATCCGCACCACATGCCCGGTGCCCCGCGCCAGCGCCGCCACCAGCCGCGTGCGCACCGGCCCGCTATCCAGCAGCGCGCCCGAAGCCAGCACCGCCACGACCGGGACGGCGACGATCAGGCCGAAGACAACAACCGCGGCACGCTTCATCGCCGCACGGGCTTGCTGACCTTGGGCGCCTCGAAGCCCAGGGTCTTGAACGTCTCGCGCATGTGCGCCGGCAGCTCGGCCGCCACCACCAGCCGCCCGCCCGCCGGATGCGGGAAGTCCAGCTGCCGCGCATGCAGATGCAGCTTCTCCGGCAGCCCCTTGATGATCGCGTTGCCGGCGCCGTTCTGGTCGGGCTCGTGATACTTGCGGTCGCCCACGATCGGCGACCCGATGGCCACGCAGTGCACCCGCAGCTGATGGGTGCGCCCCGTCACCGGGCTCAGCTCCATCCAGGAGAGCTTCTGCCCGGCATGGTCCAGCGTGCGGTAATCCGTCACGGCGCGCTGCCCGTCCTCATCCTCGCGCGTGGTCGGCACGCTGCGCTCGCCCCGCCTGCCCTCGTATTTCAGCAGCGGCAGGTCGATCCGCCCCTCCACCGGCGAGGGCCGCCCGGCCACCACCGCCCAGTAGGTCTTCTGCACCGCCCGCCCGCGGAACGCCGCCGCCAGCTTCGCCGCCACCCCAGGGGTGCGGGCCAGCACCAGCACGCCGGAGGTGTCGCGGTCCAGCCGGTGCACCAGGCGCGGCCGCGGCTCCCCTTCGTCGCGCAACCCGTCGAGCATGCCGTCGAGGTGCTTCAGGATGCCCGGTCCACCCTGCACCGCCAGGCCGAACGGCTTGTCGAGCACGATCACCTGGGCGTCGCGATACAGCACCATCGCCTCCAGCTCGCGCCGCAGCGCCGGGTCCGAGCCCGGGCGGACCACCGCCTTGGGCGGCGGCGCATCCGGCATCGGCGGCACCCGGATCACCTGGCCCGGCGCCAGCCGCGTGGACGTCTCCGCCCGCTTCCCATCCACCCGGATCTGCCCGACCCGGCACATCTTCTGGATCGCCGACTGCATCAGGCCCGGGAAATGCCGGCGGAACCAACGGTCCAGGCGGATCTCCGCCTCGTCCTCGGTGATGGTGCGCGTCTCAACCGTCATGCCGTGCCTCTCGCAAGCTGGCCCAGTGGGACAGCCGCTTGCCGATCTCGCGCTCGAAGCCGCGCTCGCCGGGTTGATAGAACGCCTGTCGCGGCAGGCCGTCGGGAAAGTAGTTCTGCCCGGAGAAACCATCCGCCGCATCGTGGTCGTAGTCGTATCCCGCACCATAGCCGAGCGTCTTCATCAGCGGGGTGGGCGCGTTCAGGATATGGGCCGGCGGGATCAGGCTGCCGGTCTCCCGCGCGCTGCGGGCCGCACGCTTGGCCGCCATGTACAGCGCGTTCGATTTCGGTGCGGTGCCCAGATAGACGACGGCCTGCGCCAGGGCCAGCTCCCCCTCCGGGCTGCCCAGCCGCTCGAACGCCTCCCACGCGGCCATCGCCTGCACCAGCGCCTGCGGGTCCGCCATGCCGATATCCTCGGAGGCGAAGCGCACCAGGCGGCGGGCGATATAGCGGGCATCCTCCCCCCCGGCCAGCATGCGGGCGAACCAGTACAGCGCCGCATCGGGGTCCGACCCCCGCAGCGACTTGTGCAGGGCGGAGATGAGGTTGAAATGCTCCTCCCGGTCCTTGTCGTACAATGCGGCCCGGCGCCCGATCACGTCGGCCAAGCCAGCGGCGTCGAGCGCCGGGCCCTCGGGCATGGCGAGCAGTTGCTCGGCGATGTTCAGCAGGTAGCGGCCGTCGCCATCCGCCATGGCGCACAGCGCGGCCCGCGCCTCGGGCTGCACCGGCAGCGCACGCGCCGAGGCCCGTTCCGCCCGGGCCAGAAGCTGCTCCAGCGCCGCCTCGTCCAGCCGCCGCAACACCAGCACCTGGCAACGCGACAGCAGGGCACCGTTCAGCGCGAAGGACGGGTTCTCGGTCGTCGCCCCGACCAGCACGATGGTGCCATCCTCGACCACCGGCAGGAACCCATCCTGCTGCGCACGGTTGAAGCGATGCACCTCGTCCACGAACAGCAACGTGCCCTGCCCGGCCTGGCGCCTTCGCGACGCCTCCTCGAAGGCCCGCTTGAGATCCGCCACGCCGGAGAACACCGCGGACATCGAGGCGAAATGGAGGCCCGCGGCCTCTGCCAGCAGCCGCGCGATCGTGGTCTTGCCCACACCCGGCGGGCCCCACAGGATCAGCGAGGCCAAGGCCCCCCGTTCCAGCATCCGGGTCAGCGTGCCTGTCGGCCCGAGCAGATGGTCCTGCCCGACGATCTCCCCCAACGACTGAGGCCGCAACCGCTCGGCAAGCGGTCGCGGCCCCTCGCCCTTGCGGACGGCATCGGTGGAGAAAAGCCCGGGACCGGGTGTGGCGCGCGGCATGACAGCAAAGATGGTGCCGGCGCCAGCCGGTTTCGACTGGAGTTTCGACTAGACCTGGGCGTCGTCCTCATCGGCCGGACGCTCGGCCTTCGGGCCGCTGTTCATGCCCTTGGCGGCCAGATCGCGGTCCACCAGCTCAATGATGGCCATGGTCGCCATGTCGCCATGCCGCATACCGGCCTTCAGCACGCGGGTGTAGCCGCCGGACCGCGCCTTGTAGCGGTCGGCCAGGGCGGAGAACAGCTTGGTGACGATCAAATCGTCCCGCAGCTCCGCATAGGCGAGGCGCCGTGCGTGCAGGCCACCGCGCTTGCCGAGCGTGATGAGCTTCTCGGCAACGGGCCGCAGCTCCTTCGCCTTGGGCAGGGTGGTGACGATCTGCTCATGCTTGAGCAGCGCGTGCGCCATGTTGCGGAACATCGCCTGGCGATGGCTGGACGTGACGCCGAGTTTACGGCCGGAAACACCGTGACGCATGATCTATTTCCCCAATACGGCCTAGAAAGGCTCGTCCAGCCGCTTGGCCAGGTCTTCGATGTTCTCGGGCGGCCAACCAGCGACATTCATCGCCAGCGACAGACCCATGGCGGTCAAAACTTCCTTGATCTCGTTCAAAGACTTGCGCCCGAAGTTGGGGGTGCGGAGCATCTCCTGCTCGGTCTTCTGAACCAGGTCACCGATATAGACGATGTTGTCGTTCTTCAGGCAGTTCGCCGAACGCACCGAAAGCTCCAGCTCGTCGACCTTGCGCAGCAGGTTGCGGTTGAACGGCAGGTCGTCGTGCTGCTCCTCGGTGCGCGCCAGCTGCGGCTCGTCGAAGTTGATGAACAGCTGCAGCTGATCCTGGAGAATGCGCGCGGCCAGCGCCACCGCGTCCTCGGGGCTCACCGCCCCATTGGTCTCGACCTGCAGCAGCAGCTTGTCATAGTCGGTGATCTGACCCAGCCGGGTCGGCTCCACCTTGTAGCTGACGCGCTTCACCGGCGAGTAGATCGCATCGATCGGGATCAGCCCGATCGGCGCATCCTCGGGACGGTTCGAAGCGGCCGGCACATAGCCCTTGCCGAGGTTGACCGTGAACTCCATGCCGAGCTTCACGCCCTCGTCCAGCGTGCAGATCACCAGGTCGGGGTTCATCACCTCGATGTCGTGGCCGGTCTGGATCTGCGCCGCGGTCACCTCACCAGGGCCGGTGGCGGTCAGCATCATGCGCTTCTCGGTATCGCCGTGCATCCGCAGCGCGAGTTGCTTGATGTTCAGCACGATGTCCGTCACGTCTTCCCGCACGCCCGGGATGCTGCTGAACTCATGCAGCACGCCATCGATCTGCACCGCGGTGACGGCCGCACCCTGTAGCGAGGACAGCAGCACGCGGCGCACCGCATTGCCCAGCGTCATGCCGAATCCACGCTCCAGCGGCTCCGCCACCACGGTTGCGACGCGATGCGGGTCGGCACCGGGCTCGACGTCGAGCTTCTCCGGCTTGATCAGGCTTTGCCAGTTTCTCTGGAGGGCCATGGATCGTCTCCAACAATGCACGACGGCGCCGCAACGTGTGCGGCGCCATCAATAAAGAACGGCGGACTAGACCCGGCGGCGCTTGCGCGGGCGGCAGCCATTGTGCGGGATCGGCGTCATGTCGCGGATCGCGGTGATCGCGAAGCCCACGGCCTGCAGCGCCCGGAGCGCGCTCTCGCGCCCGGACCCCGGCCCGCTCACCTCGATCTCGAGGGTCTCCATGCCATGCTCGCGGGCCTTGCGGCCGGCATCCTCCGCGGCAACCTGGGCGGCATAGGGCGTGCTCTTGCGGCTGCCCTTGAACCCCTGTGTGCCCGCCGACGACCAGGCAATGGTGTTGCCCTGCGCGTCGGTGATGGTGATCATCGTGTTGTTGAACGTGGCGGCAACATGCGCAACACCGGAGATGATGTTCTTGCGCTCTTTGCGGCGGGGGGCGCGGGCGGTGGCGGGCTTCGCCATGGGCAGGATCCTGACTGTTCGGGACCGGCCCGGCGCCCCCTGCGGAGCACCAGGCCGAAAAAAGCGACGAGTGTTACTTGGTGACCTTCTTCTTGCCGGCGATCGCCACCGCCTTGCCCTTGCGGGTGCGGGCATTGGTGTGCGTCCGCTGCCCATGAACGGGCAGGCCGCGCCGGTGGCGCAGGCCGCGGTAGCAGCCGAGGTCCATCAGGCGCTTGATGTTCATCGCGACTTCGCGACGCAGGTCGCCCTCGACCCGGTAGTCCTTGTCGATCAACTCACGGATCTTGAGGATCTCATCGTCGGACAACTGGTTCACGCGCCGATCCTCGGGGATCGACAGCTTCTCGCAGATGTCCTTCGCGTTGGAGGGGCCGACGCCATAGATATAGCGCAGGCTGATCAGCACCCGCTTGTTGGTCGGGATGTTCACACCGGCAATACGCGCCACGCTGCTCTCTCCTGGTCGCCCCCGGACACACTGCTTCCAGCGTGCCGGGCTATGCTCGGACCCCTGCTCGATCTGGTTGAACCAGACCGCTTGGAGCCCATCAATTGGGTTCAATCCTGTCCCTGCAATGGGCTAGGTGAAGGGCGCGGACTATACAAGCCAGCGGCCCCGAGTCAATGGATGAAGATCAACTCTTCGTGAGGTCACTCGCTTTCCCGGCGTGCGCCAAAGCTGCCTCGATCTCGGCTGCAACCTGGTCCATCTCGGCCATGCCATCCACGACCTGCAACCGCCCCAGCGCCGCATAGTGCGGCAGGATCGGGGCAGTCTGGGTGTGATACACCTCCAGCCGGGCCGCCACCGTCTCGCGGCGGTCGTCGGCCCGGCGGGCGAACTCGTGGCTGCCGCACACGTCGCAGGTGCCCGCCACCCGTGTCTGCTGGAACGTGTCGTGGTAGCCCGCACCGCACTTGGCGCAGGTGAACCGTCCGGCTATCCGCTCGACAAGCGCGGCGTCATCCACCTTAAGCTCGATCACGGCATCAATCCGCGCGCCTGCCCGGGCCAGCATGGCGTCCAGCGCCTCGGCCTGCGACACATTGCGTGGGAAGCCGTCCAGGATGAAGCCGGATGCCGCATCCGGCTGGCGGATGCGGCCCTCCAGCATATCGACCAGCAGCGCATCCGGCACCAATTGACCGGCCTCCATCAGCGCCTTGGCCTTCGCGCCGGTCTCGCTGCCGGCCTTCACCTCGGCCCGCAGCATGTCGCCGGTGGAGATCTGCGCCATGCCGTGGCGCTGCTCCAGCCGCTTGGCCTGCGTGCCCTTTCCCGCCCCTGGCGGGCCCAGCAGGATAAGGTTCATCGCGCCCGCCCCTTCACCCGGCCCTTGCGGATCAGGCCCTCATACTGATGCGCCAGCAGATGGGACTGGATCTGCGTGACCGTATCCATGGTCACCGACACAATGATCATCAGGCTGGTGCCGCCGAAATAGAACGGCACGCCATAGCGCGAGATCAGAATCTCGGGCAGCAGACAGACGATGCAGAGATAGATCGCCCCCACCGTGGTCAGCCGCGACAGGATGGTGTCAAAATAATCCGCGGTGTTGGACCCCGGGCGCACCCCGGGCACGAACCCGCCATACTTCTTGAGGTTGTCGGCAGTCTCCTGCGGATTGAACACCACCGCCGTGTAGAAGTAGCTGAAGAAGATGATCATGCCGGCATAGGCCAGCATGTACAGCGGCTCGCCATGCCCGAGCTTCTGCCCGATCCAGGACAGCCAGGAGTTCGAATCAGCGCTGGAGAACCCTGCCACGGTGGCCGGGATCAGCAGGATCGAGCTGGCGAAGATCGGCGGGATCACGCCGGCCGTGTTCACCTTCAACGGCATGTGCGTGGAGTCACCGCCGAACATCCGCTGCCCCACCTGGCGCTTCGGATACTGGATGACGACCCGGCGCTGCGCCCGCTCCATGAACACCACGAAGGCAATCACCGCGACGGCGATGACGACGAACACCAGGATGAACACCGGCGACAGCGCACCCGTGCGCCCGAGCTCCAGTAGGCTGGCCAATGCATGCGGCAGGTTCGCGACGATGCCGGCGAAGATGATCAGGCTGGTGCCGTTGCCGATGCCGCGCGCCGTGATCTGCTCGCCGATCCACATCAGGAACATGGTGCCGCCCACGAGGGTCACGATGCAGGAGGTGCGGAAGAACAGGCCAGGGTCGATCACCGCCGAGCCGAAGTTGCCCCGCATGCCCTCCAGCCCCACCGCGATACCGTAGGACTGCACCAGCGCGATCAGCACCGTGAGATAGCGGGTGTACTGGTTGAGCTTCTTCCGCCCGGACTCACCCTCCTTCTTGAGGGCCTCGAGCGAAGGGATCGCGGCCGACATCAGCTGCACGATGATGCTGGCGCTGATGTAGGGCATGATGTTCAGCGCGAACACCGTCATCCGTCCCAGCGCGCCGCCGCTGAACATGTCGAACATGCCAAGGATGCCGCCGCCGTGCTGGGCCAGCAGTTCGCCCATGACGGATGCGTCGACGCCGGGCACCGGGATATAGGTGCCGACGCGATAGACCAGCAGCGCACCCAGGGTGAACCAGATGCGCCGCTTGAGTTCGGTTGCCTTCGAGAAGGTCCCGAGGTTCATGTTTGACGCGAGCTGCTCGGCTGCCGAAGCCATTCAGGGTCCCCTAACAGAAAAGCGGCGCCGCAAGCCCGGTTGGGCTACGGGCGCCGCCCTTGGAACGCACTCTGATGCCCGGCACCGCCGGACACAACAGATCAGGCCGCCGGTGTCTCGGCGACGGGCTTCACCACGGTGACCGTGACGCTGCCGCCCGCCTGCTCCACCGCGGCGATGGCGGCGGCCGAAGCCCCCGAGACCGTCACCTTGATGGCCCGGCTGATCTCGCCACGCGCCAGCAGACGCACGCCAGCGAGCTTGCCGATCCGCACCAGCCCAGCCTCGGCCAACGAGGCCTCGGTGATCTCGGTATCCGCCGCCAGCTTCCCGCTCTCCAGCGCCCTGACGATGGAAACCAGGTTCACCGGCGCATATTCCTTGCGGAACATGTTGTGGAAACCGCGCTTGGGAAGCCGCCGATAGATCGGCAGCTGACCACCCTCGAAGCCGTTGAGCGACACGCCCTCGCGCGCCTTCTGACCCTTGACGCCCTTGCCGGAGGTCTTGCCCTTGCCGGACCCGATGCCGCGGCCCAGACGCTTGCTCTTGAGGTGCGAGCCCGCATTGTCCCGAAGTTCGTTAAGCTTCACTGTTCGCCCTCCACCTGCACCAGGTGCGCAACCCGGCGGATCATCCCACGCACGGAGGGAGTGTCCTCCAGCTCACGCGTGCGGCGCAGCTTGCCCAGACCCAGGCCCGCGAGGGTCTGGATCTGGTCCTTCTTGCGGCCCAGGCCTGATCGCACCTGCGTTACCGTCACCGTCTTCTTGGTATCAGACATCGGCCGTCTCCGTCGCCCCATCCTCGCGCTTGCCGAGGATGTCAGACACCTTCTTGCCGCGCCGGGCCGCAACGCTGCGGGGGCTGGCGCACCGCTCGAGCGCGGCGAAGGTGGCCTTGACCATGTTGTGCGGGTTGCGGCTGCCGAGCGACTTGGTTACGACGTCGCCGATCCCAAGCGCCTCGAACACGGCGCGCATCGGGCCTCCGGCAATGATGCCCGTGCCGGCTGCGGCCGACCGGAGCACCACATGCCCGGCGCCATACAGCCCCTCGACGTCATGATGCAGGGTGCGGCCCTCCTTCATCGGCACCCGGATCAGGCCCTTCTTGGCCCGCTCGGTCGCCTTGCGGATCGCTTCCGGCACTTCACGCGCCTTGCCGGCGCCGTAACCGACGCGGCCCTTCTGATCCCCGACCACCACCAGGGCGGCAAAGGCGAACCGACGGCCACCCTTCACCACCTTGGCAACGCGGTTGATGGTGACCAGCTTGTCGATCAGCTCGTCGCCGTCCCGCTCACTGTTGCGGTCGTTCCGGTCGCGACCGCGGCCGCCGTCCCGTGCTTCCCGTGCCATGCTCGATGCCCCTAGAACGCCAGCCCGCCTTCGCGGGCGGCCTCGGCCAGCGCCTTGACGCGGCCGTGATACAGATAAGACCCGCGATCGAACACGACGTTCGTGACCCCGGCCGCAACGGCTCGCTCGGCCACCAGCTTGCCAACCTTGGCCGCCGCATCGCGATCGGCCCCGGTCTTCATCTCAGCACGCATGTCCTTCTCCAGGCTCGACGCCGCCGCCAGCGTACGGCCCTGCGCGTCGTCGATCACCTGGGCATAGATGTGCTTGCCGGAGCGGAACACCGAGAGGCGTGGACGCCCGCTCGACTTCTGCCGCAACTGATAGCGCAGGCGCTCGCGGCGCCGCACCTTGAGATCTGTTGAAGCACCCATCTTACTTCTTCTTGCCTTCCTTGCGGCGGATCGTCTCGTTGTCGTACTTCACACCCTTGCCCTTATAGGGCTCCGGCGGACGGAACGAACGGATTTCCGCAGACGTCTGACCCACCTGACGCTTGTCCATCCCGGTCACCACGATCGCCGTCGGACGCGGCGTGGTGATGGTGATGCCTTCCGGCACCGGATAGACGACGTCATGCGAGAACCCCAGGTTGATCACCAGGTTCTTGCCCTGCACCGCGGCGCGAAAGCCCGTGCCGGTGATCTCCATCGTCTTGGTGAAGCCTTCCGACACGCCCTTGGCCATGCTGGCCACGAGCGCGCGGGTCGTGCCCCACATCATCCGGGCGTGCGCCGCGTTGCCGCGGGGCGTGACCGTCACCTTGTTGTCCTCGATCGTGGCATCGACCAGATCCGTCAGCGTCAGGCTCAGCGTACCGAGCTTGCCCTTGGCCTGCAGCACCCGGTCCGCCAGGACCATTGAGACACCCGTCGGAAGTTCGACGGGGTATTTGCCTACGCGAGACATATGCCCATCCTTCCTTAGAACACGCGGAACAGCACTTCGCCGCCCACGTTCGCCGCCCGGGCCTCACCATCGCTCAACACGCCACGCGGCGTGGACAGGATCGACACGCCCAAGCCGGCATAGACCCGCGGCAATTCCTTAATCTTGGAATACACCCGGCGGCCCGGCTTGCTGACCCGGGTGATCTCCTTGATCACCGGTTCGCCTTCGCTGTACTTCAGCTCGATCCGCAGCTGCGCCACGCCGGGCCGAAGCTCCTCGGCGGAGTAGCCGCGAATGAAGCCTTCCCGCTTCAACGCCTCAAGAACGCTGGCCCGCAGCTTCGACGCCGGCGCCACGCAGTTGGCGTGACGGCTGCGCTGGGCGTTGCGGATACGGGTAATCATGTCGCCCAGGGGATCTGACATCGACATCGCGCGTCTCCTACCAGCTCGCCTTGACCACGCCCGGGAGTTGCCCCGAGTTGGCCAACGAACGCAGCATGTTGCGGGAGAGCTTGAACTTCCGGTAGTTGCCCCGGCTACGGCCCGTCAGGGCGCAGCGAAGCTTGATCCGCACCGCGGCACCGTTGCGCGGCAGCTCGGCCAGCTTGATCGTCGCCTCGAAACGCTCCTCGACCGGAGTGCTCTTGTCCATCACGCGCGCCTTCAACTCAGCGCGCTTGCCCTTGTCGCGGGCCGTCATCCGCTCCCGCTTCTCATTGCGGTTCACCGACGATGTCTTCGCCATTTCTACCTACTCCTCGGAACCTGGATGGCGGCCGTGCCGGCCATCCGGTTTTCCAGACGCGTTGAACTTGGACGAACCAGGGACCGCTTACGCGGCGAACGGCACATCGAACAGCTTCAGCAAGGCCTTCGCCTCGTCATTCGTCTTCGCACTGGTGACGAAGATGATGTCCATGCCGCGCACGTCCGTCACCTTGTCGTAGTCGATCTCGGGGAACACGATCTGCTCCTTGAGACCCATGGCGAAATTGCCCCGGCCGTCGAAGCCCTTGCCGTTCGGGATGCCGCGGAAGTCGCGAACCCGCGGCAGCGCAATCGTCACCAGACGGTCGAGGAATTCATACATCTTCGCGCTGCGCAGTGTCACCTTGCAGCCGATCGGCAGACCCTCACGGATCTTGAAGCCTGCGATCGCCTTCTTGGCGACGGTCTTCACCGGCTTCTGCCCGGCGATCAGCGTCAACTCAGCCACGGCCGCATCAAGCTTCTTCTGGTCGCCGGCGGCTTCGCCGACGCCCATGTTGATGACGATCTTCTCGAGTTTCGGCACCTGCATCGGATTGGAATAGGCAAACTGCTCCTGCAGCTTCGCCTTCATCTCGGTGACGTAGCGCTGCTGCATGCGCGGCAGCTCACGGGTGTCCTTCATGGTCCTAGCCCTCGATCACGTCGCCGCCAGGCCGGGCAACGCGGACCTTGCGGCCATCGTCCAGCACCCGGAACCCAACGCGCGTCGGCTTGTCGGTCTTGGGGTTCAGCAGCATCACGTTCGAGAGGTGGATGGTCGCTTCCTGCTCGATGATGCCGCCCGGCTTCCCCATGCCCTGCGCCTTGGTGTGCTTCTTGGCGATGTTCACGCCCTTCACCACGGCGCGCCCGTCCTTCGGCAGAACAGAAAGGACCTCACCGCGCTTGCCCTTGTCGGACCCGGTGATCACGACGACGGTGTCGCCCTTGCGGATACGCGCAGCCATTACAGCACCTCCGGCGCGAGCGAGATGATCTTCATGAACTTCCTGCCACGCAGCTCGCGCACGACAGGTCCAAAGATGCGGGTGCCAATCGGCTCCTGCGACTTGTTGATCAGCACCGCAGCATTCTTGTCGAAGCGGATCGCTGAACCGTCGGCCCGGCGCACCGGAAACGAGGTCCGCACGATGACGGCCTGGTGGACGTCACCCTTCTTCACCTTGCCACGCGGAATGGCCTCCTTGATCGAAACGACGATCACGTCGCCGACCGAAGCCGTCTTCCGCTTGGAGCCGCCCAGCACCTTGATGCACTGCACCCGGCGCGCGCCGGAATTGTCCGCGACCTCGAGGTTGCTCTCGACCTGGATCATGCTGCACTTCCTTCAGCCGAAGCCGATACAACATCGGGCTTCCCGGCAGCCTCGAAGCCCAGGGGGCGCTCAACCGGCTCACCATTCCGCTCGACCAGCATCCAGGTCTTGCGCTTGCTGATCGGTCGGCACTCCTCGATACGCACCGCATCACCGATCTTGCAGATGTTCAGTTCGTCATGCGCCGCGTAGTTCTTGGAGCGCCGAATGAACTTCTTGTACAGCGGATGGATCACGCGACGCTCGACCAGGACGGTGATCGTCTTGTCCATCTTGTCGCTCGTAACCCGGCCGGTCAGGACGCGCCTTGGCATCGCCCTTCTCCTCTACTTCTTGCCAGCGGCAGCGCCGCCGGTCTTTGCCGCGGAGCGCGTCTGCTCCGCCTGGATCGTCTTCACACGAGCAATGTCACGGCGCACCTTGCGCACGCGGCCCACGCCCTCGGTCTGTCCGGTCGCGGCCTGGAAGCGCAGGTTGAACTGCTCCTTCCGCAGGTCCAGCAACAGCGTGCCGCGCTCATCCACGCTCTTGCCGCGGATATCGGCTGCCTTGGTCATGATCAGCCCTCCCCGATGCGCGTGATGAACTTGGTGCGGATCGGCAGCTTGGCCGCACCCAGCGCCAAGGCCTCACGCGCCAACTCCGGCGCCACGCCGTCAATCTCGAACATGATGCGGCCCGGCTTGACCCGGCACACCCAGAACTCCGGGCTACCCTTGCCGGAGCCCATTCGGACCTCGGCCGGCTTCTGCGACACCGGAACGTCCGGGAAGATCCGGATCCAAACGCGGCCGGCGCGCTTCATCGACCGGGTGATCGCACGACGGGCGGCCTCGATCTGCCGGGCCGTGACGCGATCTGGCTCAAGCGCCTTCAGGCCGAAAGAGCCAAAGTTGAGGGCGGTGCCGCCCTTGGCCAGGCCATGGATGCGGCCCTTATGGGCTTTGCGGAACTTTGTCCGCTTGGGAGAGAGCATATCCGTATTCCCTTAGCGCTGCGGAGCCTGCTCGGCCGCCCGACGATCCTGCGCCAGCGGGTCGTGGCCGAGGATCTCACCCTTGAAGATCCAAACCTTCACGCCGCACGTGCCATAGGTCGTCTTAGCCGTCGCAACTCCATAATCGATGTCAGCCCGCAGCGTGTGCAAGGGAACGCGACCCTCACGATACCACTCGGTCCGCGCGATCTCGGCGCCGCCGAGACGGCCGCCGCAGTTGATGCGGATGCCCTGGGCGCCCAGGCGCATCGCGGACTGCACGGCCCGCTTCATGGCCCGGCGGAACGCCACCCGGCGCTCCAGCTGCTGCGCGATGTTCTCCGCCACCAGCGTCGCGTCGATCTCCGGCTTGCGGATCTCGACGATGTTCAGGCTGACCTCGGCCTTCGCCATCTTGGTGAGGTCCTTGCGGAGCACCTCGATGTCCTGGCCCTTCTTGCCGATGACCACGCCGGGACGCGCCGCATAGATGGTGACGCGCGGCTTCTTGGCCGGACGCTCGATCACCACGCGGCTGACACCCGCGCCGGCCAGCTTCTTGCGAAGGTGCTCACGCAGCTTGATGTCGGCGAGCAGCAGCCGGGAATAGTCGGCGCCGGCGAACCAGCGGCTGTCCCAGGTGCGGTTGATGCCGAGCCGAAGCCCGATCGGATTGACCTTGTGACCCATGGGTTAGGCGTTCCCTTCCGACTGGGCGGTCTCAGGCAGTTGGGCCTGCTCGCTGACGACGATGCGGATGTGGCTGAACCACTTCTCAATGCGCGAGGCCCGGCCGCGACCGCGAGCCATGAAACGGCGCATCACGATGGACTTTCCCACCTCGGCCCGGCTGACGACGAGGCGATCGACATCAAGCTGGTGATTGTTCTCGGCGTTCGCGATCGCGCTCTCCAGGACCTTGCGGACCTGCTGCGCAATGCGCCGCTTGCTGAACGTCAATGTGGCGACCGCCTGGGAAACCGGCTGGTTGCGGATCAGACCGGCAACCAGGTTCAGCTTTTGCGGGCTGATGCGAATGTTGCGCAGCACGGCTTGGGCTTGGGTCTCTGCCAGCGTGCGCGGATGCTTTGGCTTGCTCATCTTAGCCCCGCTTGGCCTTCTTGTCCGAGGTATGACCTGTGAAGGTCCGCGTCGGCGAGAACTCGCCGAACTTGTGCCCCACCATGTTCTCCGACACCTGCACGGGCAGGAACTTGTGCCCGTTATAGACACCGAATGTCAGGCCGACGAACTGCGGCAAGATGGTTGAGCGGCGCGTCCAGATCTTGATAATCTCGTTACGGCCCGATGCCCGCGAGGCGTCGGCCTTGTTCAGGAGGTATCCGTCAACGAACGGACCTTTCCAGACTGAGCGAGCCATTAGTGCTTCCCCTTCGGACGCCGCCGGATAATGAGGCTGTCCGTCCGCTTGTTGACGCGCGTCTTGTAGCCCTTGGTCGGCTTGCCCCAGGGCGTGACCGGATGACGGCCGCCCGAGGTCCGGCCTTCACCACCGCCATGCGGATGGTCAACCGGGTTCATGACGACGCCGCGGTTATGCGGACGACGGCCAAGCCAACGGTTGCGACCGGCCTTGCCAAGACTCTGGTTCTGGTTGTCCGGATTGCTGACCGCACCGACCGTCGCCATGCACTCGGCCCGCACGACGCGCAGCTCACCGGACTGCAGCTTGATCTGTGCATAACCGGAGTCCTTGCCGACCAGCTGCGCGTAGCACCCGGCCGACCGGGCCATCTTGCCACCGCCACCAATCTTCAGTTCCACGTTATGGACAATGGTGCCGACCGGCATCGAAGCCAGCGGCATCGCATTGCCGGGCTTGATGTCGACCTTGGTACCGGCCACAACCTTGTCGCCAGCCTTCAAACGCTGGGGAGCGAGGATATAGGCCAGCTCGCCGTCATCATACTTGACCAGCGCGATGAAGGCGGTGCGGTTCGGGTCGTACTCGAGCCGCTCGACAGTCGCCGCGACATCATGCTTCTTCCGCTTGAAGTCGACGTATCGATACGACTGCTTGTGTCCGCCGCCCCGGAAGAAGCTGGTGGTGCGCCCGTGATTGTTACGGCCGCCGGACTTGTTCTTGCCCTCGGTGAGCGTCTTGACCGGCTTGCCCTTCCAGAGCTCGCTGCGGTCGATCAGCACAGTGCCGCGCAGGCTCGCCGTCACCGGGTTGAATTGCTTCAATGCCATCGTCTGGATCCTCGGTCCCGGCTCAGCTCAGGCCGGTGGACATGTCGATCGACTGTCCTTCGGCCAGCTGCACATACGCCTTCTTCACGTCCGACCGAACGCCCGGGCGGCCACGGAAGCGCTTGGTCTTGCCCTTCTGCACCAGCGTGTTCACACCCAGCACCTTGACGCCGAACAGACCCTCGACCGCGGACTTGATCTCCGGCTTGGTCGCGTCGATCGCGACGCGGAACACGACCTGATTGCGCTCGGTCAGCAGGGTCGCCTTCTCGGTGATCACCGGACTCCGCACGACCTGGAACATCGTCTCCCGCGACATGGTTGCCGCCTTCTTGCGAGCGACCAGAACCTGACGAGTGCTCATGCTGCCGCTCCCGTGCCCAGCCGTGCCTTGAGCCCCTCGATGGCGGCCGTCGTCACCACCAGCACGTCGTGCCGGATGATGTCATAAACGTTCGCACCGATGGTCGGCAGCACGTTGAAACCCACCACGTTGCGGCTCGCGCGCAGGAAGTTGTCGTCCACCGCATGATCCACAACCAGAGCGCTCGTCCAGCCCAGCGCCTTCAGCTTGGCCACAAGGTCCTTGGTCTTGCCGTTGCCGCCGGTGCATCCATCCAGCACGACCAGCTTGCCTTCAGCCTGCTTCTGCGACAGCGCGCTGATCAGGCCCAGGCGGCGAACCTTCTTCGGCAGGTCGAACTCATGGCTGCGCACAACCGGACCGTGGACAACGCCACCAGTCCGGTACTGCGGCGACCGCAGGCTGCCCTGACGGGCGTTGCCCGTGCCCTTCTGCTTGAACGGCTTTTTGGTCGTGCCGGAAACCTCGCCCATGCCCTTGGTCTTGTGCGTCCCGGCCCGGCACTTTGCCATCTGCCAGTGCACCACCCGCGCGATGATGTCCTTGCGTGGCGCCTGGGCGAAGAACTCGTTGGGCAGCTCGGCCGACCCGGCCGAACCACCGTCAAGCGTCTTGATATCGATCTGCATCGTCTGATCCCTAGGCTTCGGCCGGTGCGTCGGCGACCGGAGCACCGGCGCGGATCGCGGCCGGATATGGTGCATCGGCATGCCGGGCCTTCTTGATGGCGTCGCGCACCATCACGTAGCCGTTCTTCGCACCAGGCACCGCACCACGGACCATCAGCAGGCCCCGCTCGGCGTCAACCATCGCGACGACCATGTTCAGCGTGGTGATCCGCTCACAGCCGAGATGGCCCGGCATCTTCTTGTTCTTGAAGGTCTTGCCCGGATCCTGCCGGTTGCCGGTCGAGCCGAGGCTCCGATGGCTGACGGACACGCCGTGCGAGGCCTCGAGCCCACGGAAGTTCCATCGCTTCATGCCGCCGGCGAAGCCCTTGCCCTTGCTGATGCCGCACACATCGATCTTCTGGCCGACCACGAAATGATCGGCGGTGACAACCTGGCCGCTTTCGAGCAGCGCATCCTTGGCCACGCGGAACTCAACCAGCTTGGCCTTCGGCTCAACCTTCAGCTTGGCGAAATGACCCTTGTTCGGCTGGCTGACGTTCTTGACCTTGGCCTTGCCCCAACCGAGCTGCACGGCGTTGTAGCCGTCGCGCTCCTCGGTGCGAACATCAACCACCTGAACCTCGTCCAGATGCAACACCGTCACCGGCACGTGCGTGCCGTCTTCCTTGAAGATCCGGGTCATGCCCAGCTTCTTCGCGACCAGCCCGGTGCGGCCGTTCCCGATCGTCATGATCCCCGACCCTTACAGCTTGATTTCGACGTCCACGCCGGATGCGAGGTCGAGCTTCATCAGCGCGTCCACCGTCTGCGGCGTGGGCTCTACGATGTCCAGGAGGCGGCGATGGGTCCGGATCTCGAACTGCTCGCGGCTCTTCTTGTCCACGTGGGGGGAGCGGTTCACGGTGAACCGCTCAATGTGCGTCGGCAGCGGAATCGGGCCCCGAACCCGCGCACCGGTCCGCTTCGCCGTGTTCACGATCTCCCGCGTGCTGTTGTCCAGCACGCGGTGATCATACGCCTTCAGGCGAATGCGGATGTTCTGGTTATCCATAGTGCTTGTCCGTTCGGGTGCCGGTTCGCGTTACTGCGTGATGCTGGCGACGACGCCGGCGCCCACCGTGCGGCCACCCTCGCGGATGGCGAAGCGCAGGCCGTCATCCATGGCGATCGGCGCGATCAGCGTCACGTCCATCGACACGTTGTCGCCCGGCATCACCATCTCGACGCCCTCGGGCAGCTCCACGACACCCGTCACGTCGGTGGTGCGGAAGTAGAACTGCGGACGATAGTTGGTGAAGAACGGGGTGTGACGCCCGCCCTCTTCCTTCGTCAGCACATAAGCCTCGGCCTTGAACTTGGTGTGCGGCGTGATGCTGCCCGGCTTGGCCAGGACCTGCCCGCGCTCGACATCCTCGCGCTTGGTGCCACGCAGCAGGGCGCCGATGTTGTCGCCGGCCTCGCCGCGGTCCAGCAGCTTGCGGAACATCTCGACGCCCGTGACGATGGTCTTCACGGTGTCCTTGATCCCCACGATCTCGACTTCATCACCCACGTTGACGATGCCGCGCTCGATACGGCCCGTCACCACGGTGCCACGGCCGGAGATGCTGAACACGTCCTCGATCGGCATCAGGAACGGACGGTCGGTCGCACGCAATGGCTGCGGGATATACTTGTCGACCTCGGCCATCAGCTTCAGGATCGCCTGCTCGCCAAGTTCCGGGCTCTTGTCCTCAAGCGCCATCAGCGCCGAGCCATGAATGATCGGAATGTCGTCACCGGGGAACTGGTAGGACGAGAGCAGCTCGCGCACCTCCATCTCCACCAGCTCAAGCAGCTCGGGGTCATCGACCATGTCGACCTTGTTCAGGAACACGACCAGCGCCGGCACGCCGACCTGGCGGGCGAGCAGGATGTGCTCACGGGTCTGCGGCATCGGGCCGTCGGCGGCGGACACCACGAGGATCGCGCCGTCCATCTGGGCGGCACCGGTGATCATGTTCTTAACATAGTCCGCGTGACCGGGGCAGTCGACGTGGGCATAGTGTCGGTTGCCCGTTTCGTACTCGACGTGCGCCGTCGAGATGGTGATGCCACGCGCCCGCTCCTCGGGAGCCTTGTCGATCTGGTCATACGCGGTGAAGGTGGCGCCACCCGACTTCGCCAGGACCTTGGTGATCGCGGCGGTCAGCGAGGTCTTGCCATGGTCCACGTGACCGATGGTGCCGATATTGCAGTGCGGCTTGTTCCGCTCGAATTTAGCCTTGCCCATCTCGTCTCTCCATCGCCCGCCCCGGGGCGTGCCTTACGATTGTAGCGCGCCGGGAGGCGCGCCTTTGCAGTTGTCACCGCCACCCGGCGGTCCTTGCGGCCCCGCCCGGTCTGGCGGCAGAGTTACAGCCTACCAGCGATAATGGCTGAAAGCCTTGTTCGCCTCCGCCATCCGATGGGTGTCTTCCCGCTTCTTCACCGCCGAACCCCGGTTGTTCACCGCGTCGTTCAGCTCGTTTGAAAGCCGCTCTTCCATCGTGTGCTCACCGCGCTTGCGGGCACTGTCGATCAGCCAACGAATGGCCAGCGCCTGACGACGCTCCGTCCGGACTTCGACCGGCACCTGATACGTAGCGCCGCCGACCCGGCGCGACCGCACCTCGACAGCAGGCTTCACATTGTCCAGCGCCTCGTGGAACATCCGGACCGGATCGGCCTGCGGGCCGCCACGCTTCTTCAGCACTTCCATGGCACCATAGACGATGCCTTCGGCAGCACTCTTCTTGCCGTCATACATCAGCGCGTTCATGAAGCGGGTGATCACGATATCCCCGAACTTGGCGTCCGGAAGGATCTCGCGCTTTACCGCCTTGCGACGTCGGCTCATCTCGCCCTCTCCCTACTTCGGCCGCTTGGCGCCATACAGCGAACGGCGCTGACGACGCTTCGGCAGACCCTGCGTGTCGAGCACGCCGCGCAGGATGTGGTAACGCACGCCCGGCAAGTCCTTCACGCGCCCGCCGCGGATCAGCACGACGCTGTGCTCCTGCAGGTTGTGACCCTCACCAGGGATGTAGCTCACGACCTCGTAGCCGTTGGTCAGACGCACCTTGGCAACCTTGCGCAAGGCCGAGTTCGGCTTCTTCGGCGTCGTGGTATAGACGCGCGTGCAAACGCCACGCTTCTGGGGGCAACCCTCCAGGGCCGGCACCTTGTTGCGCTTCGGCGCGGGCTCACGCCCATTGGCAATCAACTGGTTGATGGTCGGCATACGCCTCTTCCGATCCCTGTCCTGCTGCCCGGCCCAACCCGGCTTCCCGTCAATCACATGACGGCGAGGCAGACCAGGTCACCCTGTCCACGAAGCCATCTGGCACCAGGTCTGAGCGGCCCGTGGGCCGCGGTTCCAAGCGCACGCTGTAAGCGACGACAAGCCTGGATGCACCAGGTCCGTCGAGGGGGCGATGCCTACGCCCGCTGACCCGGCCCGTCAAGACCTCATCGGCATGTTTGCGGCGAGCGGCCTGCCACGACCGCCCGGTCGATCGAAGAAACCCTGTTTTGTTTCTGTTGCAAGCGGCTTGGGTTGGACCCGACCCGTTCACGAGCCGGGTCCATGAACACGATGCCGGTCTAGGGCTGGCCCGATCCACCCGCCGCGCCATACACCTGGCCCGTCGCATAGCTGCCATCCTCCGCCGCAAGCTGCACATAGATGCCAGCCAGTTCCACCGGCTGACCCGGCCGGCCCAGCGGGGTCATGCCGCCGAACTTCTCCAGCTTCTCCATGCTCGCCCCACCCGCCACCTGCAGCGGCGTCCAGATCGGGCCCGGTGCCACGCCGTTCACGCGAATGCCTTTCGAGGCCAGCTGCTTGGCCAGGGACTTCACGAAGTTCATCGTGGCCGCCTTGGTCTGCGCATAGTCATAGAGGTCCGGCGTGGGATCATATGCCTGCTCCGAGGTGGTCGCGATGATCGTGGCCCCCGGCGGCAGGTGCGGCAGCGCGGCCTTGATGATCCAGAATGGCGCATAGATGTTGGTCTTCATCGTTGCGTCGAAATCCTCGTTGGAGATGTCGAGGATCGACGCATGCGCCTGCTGCCGCCCGGCGTTGCTGACCAGAATGTCCAGTCCGCCGAGCCCCTGCACCGCCTGCGCCACCAGCTGCCGGCAGAATGCCTCATCCCGCAGATCCCCGGGGATTGCCACGGCCTTGCGCCCGGCCTGGCGGATCAGCGCCACCACCTCCTGCGCGTCCGGTTCCTCGGCAGGCAGATAGTTGATCGCGACATCCGCGCCCTCCCGGGCATAGGCGATAGCCGCGGCCCGGCCCATGCCCGAGTCGCCGCCCGTGATCAACGCCTTGCGCCCTGCCAGCCGGCCCGAGCCCCTGTAGCTGGTTTCGCCATGATCCGGCTTCGGGTCCATCTTGCCGGCCAGCCCCGGGAAGGGCTGGGACTGCTTGGCAAAGGGCGGCTTGGGGAACTTGCCCCTGGGGTCCTGCAGCGGCTGCGCCGGGTTGGCTGCCGGAGCTGGGGTAGTCTGGGCCAGGACCGGTCCAGCGGCCGCAACGGCGAGGCCCAATCCGGCCGCACCAAAGGCCTTGCGGCGGGACACGCTGGTTTCGTCTTCACTCATGATGCTGCTCCTGCGAATGACAGCACCCGAACGAGGGCGGAGCAGGGTCGTTGCCTCGGCCGGGCGCCGGTGCCGCAAATGGGATCGGACCTGGGACGGCCCAACGGTCGGAGGACGGCTGGGCATCCGATGCCCACAAATGAGAACGAGGCCGGGTCGCCCCGGCCTCATTCCTTCGCGATAGGCGCAGCGGGAGGAGTGCTACTCCGCCGCCTCGATCGCCGGCACCTTCGGGTGCAGCCGCGCCTGGTCCCGCCCGGCGGCAACCTGCCGCAGCCGGTTCATCACCGAGCCCGTGCCCGCCGGGATCAGGCGGCCCACGATCACGTTCTCTTTCAGGCCCATCAGGTTGTCGACCTTCCCCGCCGTGGCGGCCTCGGTCAGTACCCGCGTGGTCTCCTGGAACGAGGCCGCGCTGATGAAGCTCTGCGTCTGCAGCGAGGCCTTGGTGATGCCCTGCAGCACCGGCATGGCCACCGCCACCCGCTCGTCCTCCTTCAGGCGCTTCTCGTTCTCCGCCTCGAACTCCAGCCTGTCAACCTGCTCGCCCTGCAGGTAGGTGGTGTCACCCGCGTCCAGGATCTCGACCTTCTGCAGCATCTGCCGGACGATGACCTCGATGTGCTTGTCGTTGATCTTCACGCCCTGCAGCCGATAGACGTCCTGGATCTCGTTCACCAGGTAGTCGGACAGCGCCTCCACACCCAACACCTTGAGGATGTCGTGCGGCACGCGCGGTCCGTCCACCAACGGGTCACCCCGGCGAACGAAGTCACCCTCCTGGACGGAGACGTGCTTGCCCTTCTGGATCAGGTACTCGGTGTCCTCGCCGGTCTCGTCGTTCTTCACGATGATGCGGCGCTTCGCCTTGTAGTCCTTCCCGAACTCGACCCGGCCGTCCATCTCGGCGATGACCGCATGATCCTTCGGCCGCCGCGCCTCGAACAGCTCCGCCACGCGCGGCAGGCCGCCCGTGATGTCGCGGGTCTTGGAACCCTCGCGCGGAATACGCGCCAGCACGTCGCCTGCCGCCACCTGGGCCCCGTTCTCGATCGAGAGAATGGAGTCCGGGTTGAGGAAGTAGCGCGCCTCGGCCCCGTTCGGCAGCTTCAGCACCTCGCCCTTGGCGTCCTTCACCTGCAAACGCGGCCGCAGGTCCACGCCCTTCGCCGCCTGCTTGTAGTCGACCACCACGCGGGAGGTGAGGCCGGTGACCTCGTCCATCCGCTCCACGATCGTCACACCGTCCAGCAGGTCCAGGTATTCCACCTGGCCGGCCAGTTCGGTGATGATCGGCAGGGTGTAGGGGTCCCACTCCGCCAGCTTATGCAGCCGCTTCACCTGGGCCCCATCATCCACCAGCAGCCGCGCGCCATATGGCACCCGGAAGCGGGCGCGCTCGCGGCCCTTGTCGTCGGTCAGCACCATCTCGCAGTTGCGCGACATGACCACCGCCACGCCGGAGCTGTTCTGCACCACGTTGCGGTTGCGGATCTCGACCTTGCCGTCATGGCTCGCCTCGACCGCACTCACCTCGGCACCGCGCTGGGCGGCACCGCCGATGTGGAAGGTGCGCATGGTCAGCTGCGTGCCGGGCTCGCCGATCGACTGCGCGGCAATGACGCCCACCGCCTCACCGATGTTCACCGGCGTGCCGCGCGCCAGGTCACGGCCATAGCAGGCGCCGCACACGCCGACCCGGCTGTCACACGTCAGCACGGAGCGGATCTTGACCTGCTCCACCAGCCGGGTTTCCAGCAGGTCGGCCTCCGGCTCCTCGATCAGCGTGTTGCGCGGCAGCAGCACCTTGTTGGTGACCGGGTCCAGCACGTCCTCGGCCGTGGTGCGGCCCAGGGTGCGCTCGGCCAGGCTGCTCACCACCTCGCCGCCGTCCATCACCGCGGAGACGGTGAGGCCCCGCTCGGTGCCGCAATCCGGTTCGACGATGATGCAGTCCTGCGCCACGTCCACCAGGCGCCGGGTCAGGTAGCCGGAGTTCGCGGTCTTCAGCGCCGTGTCCGCCAGGCCCTTGCGGGCGCCGTGGGTGGAGTTGAAGTATTCGAGGACGGAGAGCCCCTCCTTGAAGTTCGCGATGATCGGCTGCTCGATGATCTCGCCCGAGGGCTTGGCCATCAGGCCGCGCATGCCGGCCAGCTGACGCATCTGGGCCGGGGACCCGCGCGCGCCGGAATGGCTCATCATCCACACCGAGTTGGTCGGCGTGCCGACCTCCTGGCGGGAGATCTCCTTCATCATCGCGCCGGCCACCTCGTCCGTGCAGCGCGACCAGGCATCGACCACCTTGTTGTAGCGCTCGCCGGAGGTGATCAGGCCGTCCTGGTACTGCTGCTCGAACTCCTTGACCTCGCCCTGGGTCTTGCTGATCAGCTCGCCCTTGCTGGCCGGGATGATCAGGTCGTCCTTGCCGAAGCTCAGCCCGGCCTTCGCGGCCTGGCCGAAGCCCAGCCCCATCATCCGGTCGGCGAAGATCACGCATTCCTTCTGGCCGCAATGGCGGTACACGGCGTCGATCACGTCGGACACGTTCTTCTTGGTCAGCGTCCGGTTGATCAGCGAGAACGGCACGTTGACGTTGCGCGGCAGGATCTGCGCGATCAGCATCCGCCCCGGCGTGGTGACCACCACCTCGCGCGTCTTCTTGCCCTCGGCATCCACCGTCTCATAGCGGCAGCGGATCTTGTCGTGCAGGTGGATGGCCTTCGCCGTCAGCGCATACTCGATCTCGCCCACGCCGCCGAATGCGGTCGGGCCCTTGGTCACCAGTGTGTCGCCGTCATACACGGCGGCGTCGGGTGCCTCGCGGAACTCCGGCGTCTCCAGGCTGAGATAGTACAGCCCCAGCACGATGTCCTGCGACGGCACGATGATCGGCTTGCCGTTGGCCGGGCTGAGGATGTTGTTGGTGGACATCATCAGCACCCGGGCCTCGAGCTGCGCCTCCAGGCTCAGCGGCACGTGCACCGCCATCTGGTCGCCGTCGAAGTCCGCGTTGAAGGCGGTGGTCACCAGCGGGTGCAGCTGGATGGCCTTGCCCTCGATCAGCACGGGCTCGAAGGCCTGGATGCCGAGGCGGTGCAAGGTGGGAGCGCGGTTCAGCATCACCGGATGCTCGCGGATCACCTCCTCCAGGATGTCCCAGACCTCGGGACGCTCCTTCTCCACCATGCGCTTGGCGGCTTTGATGGTGGTGGCGTGGCCGTACTTCTCCAGCTTCGAGTAGATGAACGGCTTGAACAGCTCGAGTGCCATCTTCTTCGGCAGGCCGCACTGGTGCAGCTTCAGCTCCGGTCCCACGACGATGACCGAGCGGCCGGAGTAGTCCACGCGCTTGCCCAGCAGGTTCTGGCGGAACCGCCCCTGCTTGCCCTTCAGCATGTCGGACAGGGACTTCAGCGGACGCTTGTTCGCCCCCGTGATGGCCCGGCCCCGGCGCCCGTTGTCGAACAGCGCGTCCACGCTCTCCTGCAACATGCGCTTCTCGTTGCGCACGATGATGTCCGGCGCCCGCAGCTCGATCAGCCGCTTCAGACGGTTGTTGCGGTTGATGACCCGGCGGTACAGATCGTTCAGATCGCTCGTCGCAAACCGCCCGCCGTCGAGCGGCACCAGCGGACGCAGCTCCGGCGGGATCACCGGCACCTGCGTCAGGATCATCCACTCGGGCTTGGCGCCGCTCTCGCCGAACGCCTCGATCAGCTTGAGGCGCTTCACCAACTTCTTGCGCTTCGCCTCGGACGTCGTGTCCTTGAGGTCGGCGCGCAGCTGCACCTTCTCGGCATCGATATCGATGTTGTGCAGGATCTTCTTGATGGCCTCAGCGCCGATCCCGACCTCGAACTCCTCGCCGAACTCGTCCTGCTTGGCGAGGAACTGGTCCTCGTTCAGCAGCTGGAACTGCTTGAGGTCCGTCACGCCGGGGTCGAGAACCACATAGCTCTCGAAGTACAGGATCTTCTCCAGCTCCTTGAGCGTGAGATCGACCATCAGCCCGATGCGGCTGGGCAGCGACTTCAGGAACCAGATGTGCGCCACCGGCGAGGCCAGCTCGATATGCCCCATCCGCTCGCGCCGCACCTTGGCCAGCGTCACCTCGACGCCGCACTTCTCGCAGATGATGCCGCGGAACTTCATGCGCTTGTACTTGCCGCACAGGCACTCATAGTCCTTGATCGGCCCGAAGATGCGGGCGCAGAACAGCCCGTCCCGCTCCGGCTTGAAGGTGCGGTAGTTGATCGTCTCGGGCTTCTTGATCTCGCCATACGACCAGGAGCGGATCTGCTCCGGGCTCGCCATCTGGATGCGGATCTGGTCGAAGGTCACCGTGGAGCCAGCCTGGCCCAGGATCTTCATCAGTTCGTTCATGCGTCGAACCCTCTCATTCTGCGGCCTCGCCGGGCCGCGCATTCAATGTCCACGTCATCGCCAGCCGGCCCTCCTGCGCAGGAAGGCCGGCGGCCGGAACGTCAGGCCCGGTTGTCGAGGTCCACGTTCAGCCCGAGCGACTTCAGCTCCTTGACCAGCACGTTGAAGCTCTCGGGGATGCCGGCCTCGAAGGTGTCCTGCTCGCGCACGATCGCCTCATAGACCTTGGTGCGGCCCGACACGTCGTCGGACTTCACCGTCAGCATCTCCTGCAAGGTGTAGGCGGCGCCGTACGCCTCAAGCGCCCAGACCTCCATCTCGCCGAACCGCTGCCCGCCGAACTGCGCCTTGCCGCCCAGCGGCTGCTGGGTGACCAGGGAGTACGGCCCGATCGAACGCGCATGGATCTTGTCGTCAACCAGGTGGTGCAGCTTCAGCATATAGATGTAGCCGACCGTCACCTTGCGCTCGAAGGTCTCGCCCGTCCGCCCATCGGTCAGGAACACCTGGCCCGACGTGTTCAGCCCGGCCTTGGTCAGCATCCCCTCGATGTCATCCATCCGCGCGCCATCGAACACCGGCGTCGCGATCGGGATGCCCTTCTTGAGGTTGTCCGCCAGCTCGAACAGCTGGTTGGTGCTCATCGGCTCGATCTCGGCCGCGAACACCTCGGGCCCATAGATGTCCTTGAGCATGTCGAGCAGCGCATCCCGCTGCGCACCGGACCGGCGATACTCGTCCACCAGCACGCCCACCTGCTTCCCGAGCGAGGCGCAGGCCCAGCCGAGATGCGTCTCCAGGATCTGCCCCACGTTCATGCGCGAGGGCACGCCCAAGGGGTTCAGCACCAGGTCCACATGCGTACCGTCCTCGAGGAAAGGCATGTCCTCGACCGGCGTCACGCGCGAGACCACGCCCTTGTTGCCATGCCGCCCGGCCATCTTGTCGCCCGGCTGCAGCTTGCGCTTCACCGCCACGAACACCTTGACCATCTTCATGACGCCCGGCGGCAGCTCGTCGCCCCGCTGCAGCTTCTCGACCTTGCCGTCGAACCTCGCCTGCAGCTTGCCGACTGCGCCGTCATACTCACGCTTCAGCGTCTCGATCTCCGCCATGATGGCGTCCTCGGCCACGCCGATATGGCGCCACGAGCCACGCGGATGCTCGGCCAGCACGGCCTCGTCGATCACCGTGCCGGACTTGATGCCCTTGAACCCGCCGGCCGCCTTGCGGCCCAGCAGCTTCTCGCGCAGCCGGTTCAGGAACGACCGCTCCTGGATCGCGCGCTCATCGTCGCGGTCCTTGGCCAGACGCTCGATCTCCGACCGCTCGATCGCCATCGCGCGCTCGTCCTTGTCCACGCCCCGGCGCGAGAACACCCGCACGTCGACGATGGTCCCGGTGACACCCGGCGGCAGCTTCAGCGAGGTGTCGCGAACGTCCGAGGCCTTCTCGCCGAAGATGGCGCGGAGCAGCTTCTCCTCCGGGGTCATCGGGCTCTCGCCCTTCGGCGTCACCTTGCCGACCAGGATGTCGCCCGGGTTCACCTCGGCTCCGATATAGACGATCCCGGCCTCGTCCATGTTCCGCAACGCTTCTTCGCCCACGTTCGGGATGTCGCGCGTGATCTCTTCCTGGCCGAGCTTGGTGTCGCGGGCCATCACCTCGAACTCCTCGATATGGATCGAGGTGAACACGTCATCCCGGGCGATGCGCTCGCTGATCAGGATGCTGTCTTCGAAGTTGTAGCCGTTCCACGGCATGAACGCGACGAGCACGTTCCGCCCCAGCGCCAGCTCGCCCAGGTCGGTGCTCGGCCCGTCCGCGATGATGTCGCCCACGTTCACCCGGTCACCCACCTTCACCAGCGGACGCTGGTTGATGCAGGTGCTCTGGTTGGAGCGCATGTACTTGCGCAGCCGGTAGATGTCCACGCCGCGGGTGGTGCCATCCTCGGCCGTGGCGCGCACCACGATGCGGGCGCCGTCGATCTGGTCGACGATGCCGGGCTGCCTGGCGACGATGGTGGCGCCGGAGTCGCGGGCCACCGCGGCCTCCATGCCGGTGCCCACCAGCGGGGCGTCGGCGCGGATCAGCGGCACCGCCTGGCGCTGCATGTTGGAGCCCATCAGCGCGCGGTTCGCGTCGTCGTTCTCGAGGAACGGGATCAGCGCCGCCGCCACCGACACCAGCTGGCGCGGCGACACGTCCACCGCCGTCACCTCGTCGGGCTTGACCAAGCGGAAATCCCCCTGGCGACGCACGGAGACCAGCTCGTTGGTGAAGTTGCCCTCGTCATCGGTCGGCGCATCGGCCTGCGCGACGACCAGGCGCTCCTCCTCCATGGCGGAGAGATACTTCCAGCCATCCTGCACCTGGCCATCCTTCACCAGGCGATACGGCGTCTCGATGAAGCCGTACTTGTTCACCTTGGCATAGGTCGCCAGCGAGTTGATCAAACCGATGTTCGGGCCTTCCGGCGTCTCGATCGGGCAGATGCGGCCGTAATGCGTCGGGTGCACGTCACGCACCTCGAACCCGGCACGCTCCCGCGTCAGACCCCCCGGTCCCAACGCGGACAGGCGGCGCTTGTGCGTCACCTCCGAGAGCGGGTTGGTCTGGTCCATGAACTGGCTCAGCTGGCTGCTGCCGAAGAACTCACGCACCGCAGCGGCGGCAGGCTTGGCGTTGATCAGGTCGTGCGGCATCACGGTGTCGATGTCCACCGACCCCATGCGCTCGCGGATCGCCCGCTCCATGCGCAGCAGCCCCAGGCGATACTGGTTCTCCATCAACTCGCCCACCGACCGCACCCGGCGGTTGCCGAGGTTGTCGATGTCGTCGATGGTCCCGCGGCCATCCTTCAGCTCGCACATGGTCTTGACGGTCTTGAGGATGTCCTCCTTGCGCAGCACGCGCACGGTGTCCTCGGCATCCAGGCCCAGACGCATGTTCATCTTGACCCGGCCCACCGCGCTCAAATCATAGCGGTCGCCATCAAAGAACAGGCCGCGGAACAGGGCCTCGGCCGTTTCGGGCGTCGGCGGCTCGCCGGGCCGCATCACGCGGTAGATATCGACCAGCGCATCGTCGCGGTTGGTGTTCTTGTCGACAGCCAGCGTGTTGCGCAGCCACGGTCCGTTGGACTGGTCCACCGCGAGCGTCGGCAGCTCGGTGATCCCCATCTCCTCCAGTGCGAGCAGCTTGGCCTCGACCAGCTCCTCACCGGCATCGGCATAGACCTCGCCGGTCTCCTCGTTGATCAGGTCGACCGCCACGTATCGGCCCAGCAGGTCGGCCCGGCCCACCAGCACGGTGCTGGTCGTCTCGGCGATCTTCTTGGCGGTGCGGGCGCTCAGCTTGGCGCCGGCCTCGGCCACGGTCACGCCGCTATCGGCATTCACCAGCGGTTCTGCGAGCGTGATGCCGCGATAGGCCTCGGCCTCGAACGGACGCGCCCAGCCCTTCGGCGTGCGCGTGTACATCACCTGGCCATAGAAGCAGGACAGGATCTCTTCCGGGTCCATGCCGCGGATCTCGCCGATATCGACGGTCTCGCCGGCGGCGACGCGCTGGGCGCGCAGCGCCTCGGTGGCCGTGCTCTCCAGCGCATAGAGCAGCGTGGTCACCGGCAGCTTGCGCTTGCGGTCGATCCGCACGTACACGAGGTCCTTGCTGTCGAACTCGAAATCGAGCCAGGACCCGCGATACGGGATCACCCGGGCGGCGAACAGATACTTGCCGCTGCTGTGGGTCTTGCCCTTGTCGTGGTCGAAGAACACGCCGGGGCTGCGGTGCATCTGGCTGACGATGACGCGCTCGGTGCCATTGATGATGAAGGTGCCGTTATCGGTCATGAGCGGCATGTCGCCCATATAGACCGGCTGTTCCTTGATGTCGCGGATCGACCGGGCGCCGGTATCCTCGTCCAGGTCCCAGACGATCAGCCGCAGCACGACCTTCAGCGGCGCGGCGAAGGTCATCCCACGCTGGATGCACTCCTCGACGTCATACTTGGGCTCTTCCAGCTCGTAGTGCACGAACTCCAGGCGCCCGCGCCCGGCGAAGTCGTCAATCGGGAACACCGACTTGAAGACTTCCTGCAACCCGGTCTGCGTCCGGCTGTCGGCCGGGATGTACTGCTGCAGGAACGCCTCGTAGCTCGAGCGCTGCACATCGATCAGGTTCGGCATCGGCGCAACCTCGGGGATGCGCCCGAAGCTCTTGCGGATGCGCTTTTGACCCGTGAACGACTTGCTGATCGCGTTCATCGCCAATCCTTGCCCAGAGTGATGGGAGCGAAGACTCGCCCCCTGTTCGCCAACGCACGTCCATGGCCCTGAAACCCCGGGGCCATCCGGGTCGTTTGACCATCATGCGGCCCAGAGCGGCGGGGCATCACGGCGGTCGCCATTCAACAACGGGTTCGCGGGCGGAAACCAACCTGGTTTCCACCCGCATCCCGTTCAGGCCCCGGCCAAGGCCGGGAGATCGAAGCTACTTGACTTCGACAGAGGCGCCCTGCTCTTCAAGCTGCTTCTTCAGCTTCTCGGCCTCGTCCTTGTTCACGCCTTCCTTGACGGTCTTCGGTGCGCCCTCGACGAGGTCCTTGGCTTCCTTCAGGCCCAGACCGGTGATGGTCCGGATTTCCTTGATCACGTTGATCTTCTTCTCGCCGGCCTTGGCGAGGATCACGGTGAACTCGGTCTGCTCTTCAACAACGGCGGCAGGAGCAGCCGGGCCGGCTGCCGCAGCGGCGGCCGGTGCTGCGGCGGAAACGCCCCACTTCTCTTCAAGCATCTTCGAAAGCTCGGCGGCCTCGAGAACCGTAAGCTTGCTGAGCTCTTCGACCAGGTTTGCCAGATCGGCCATGTTCGTAGTTCCTTAGTTAGACCTTGAGTGGTTCCATGCAAGGCCACACGGCCCGGCATGTGCTGATGGCTGGTGCGCGTGGCGGCCTAGGCCGCCTCGGCCTCCGCCTCGTCCTTCCTGGCATAGGCCCCGAAGACCCGCGCGAGCTGTGCGGCCGGTGCTGCGACGATCGTGGCAATCCGGGTGCCGGGGGTCTGAATCATCCCCAGCAGACGGGCACGCAACGCATCGAGCGACGGCAGATCCGCGAGCGCCTTGATCCCATCCGCATTGAGCATCTGGGTTCCAAGCGCACCGCCGATCACGACGAACTTCTCGTTGATCTTGGCGTAATCGACGGCGGCCTTCGCCACGGCCACCGGGTCCATCGACCACGCGAGCGCGGTCGGACCCTTCAGCATTGGCTTGATGCCGTCGAAACGGGTCCCTTCCAGGGCGAGTACGGCCAACCGGTTCTTCGCGACCTTGTAGGTCGATCCCGATGCACGCATCCGGCGGCGCAGTTCCGACACCTCGGCGACCGTCAGCCCATTGTTCTGGGCGACAACCACCATGGACGTCTCTGCGAACACCTGACCGAGCACGGTCACGAACTCTCGCTTCTCCGTACGGTCCAAAACCCGTCTCCTGCTGACCCCGGTGCGTTTGGACCGCACCAGGGCCGGGTTCTACCCATGCCGCCCGAAGGCGGCGCTGGGCCCCGAGGTGCTGCCACCATGGCCGCACCTCCGCCTGTCCCGAGGCCACCCTCGCAGGTGGACCCTCTAGCCGGAACCGCTCGGGTCACCGTCGCCATGGACAGGCCATGGCGGGGATCATCCTCGCTTCCCCGTCTCCCGCGCGCAGGCTTTCGGCCTTTTACCGTCCCTGAGGGAACGACGTGCGGTCTTGGACAGGTCGGTGACGACAGTGTGCCGTCACCCCGGCGGCAACCTGGGTTGCCGCCCATGCGCCCGCCTCGCAGCGGACGAATTCAATCAGGCGGCGGCGAGGCTCGAAACGTCGAGCGCCACGCCCGGCCCCATCGTGGAGCTGAGCGACGCGGTCTTGAGATACGTGCCCTTGGCGCCCGTGGGCTTCGCCTTCTGCACCGCATCCACCAGGGCGCGGATGTTCTCGGCCAGCTTGGCGTCGTCGAAGCTCGCCTTGCCGATGCCGGCATGGATGATCCCGGCCTTCTCGGCACGGAACTCGACCTGGCCGCTCTTGGCTGCCAGCACGGCGCCCTTCACGTCCATCGTCACGGTGCCGAGCTTCGGGTTCGGCATCAGGCCGCGCGGCCCGAGGATCTTGCCCAGCCGCCCCACCAGCGCCATCATGTCCGGCGTGGCGATGCAGCGGTCGAAGCCGAACTCACCGCCCTGCACCTTCTCGGCCAGGTCCTCGGCACCCACGATGTCCGCGCCGGCGTCCAGCGCTTCCTGCGCCTTCGGCCCGCGGGCGAACACGCCCACGCGCAGGGTCTTGCCCGTGCCGTTCGGCAGGCTGATCAGGCCGCGCACCATCTGGTCGGCGTGACGCGGATCGATGCCCAGGTTCATGCTCAGCTCGACGGTCTCATCGAACTTGGCCTTTGCGTTGGAGCGAACGAGCGCGATCGCCTCGTCCAGGGAGAACGACTTGGTGCGGTCGAACGTCGCGTAGCCAGCCTTCAGACGCTTGTCATGTGCCATGGATCAGCCCTCCACCACGGTCAGGCCCATCGAACGCGCCGACCCGGCCAGCATCCGCACCGCGGCGTCCTGGTCGTTGGCGTTCATGTCCTTCATCTTCGTGTCCGCGATCTCGCGCAGCTGCGACGTCGTGACCCGGCCCACCGCCGCGCCCTTGCCCGGCGTCGTCGTGCCCTTGGTGATGCCCGCGGCCTTCTTCAGGAAGTAGGTGTTCGGCGGCGTCTTGGTCACGAAGGTGAAGGTACGGTCACCGAAGGCGGTGATCACGACCGGGGTCGGCGTGCCGGGCTCCATGCCCTGCGTGGCTGCATTGAATTCCTTGCAGAACGCCATGATGTTCAGCCCGCGCTGGCCCAGCGCCGGGCCCACGGGCGGCGACGGGTTCGCCTTGCCGGCGGGAATCTGCAGCTTGATGTAGCCGACGATCTTCTTGGCCAAATGCCTGCCCCTTCCGTGGTGCAGGAACCGCGGTCATAGCGAACAAGGCCGCCGTTCGGCAGCCCGGTCCTCCCGCGTTCCAGAGTGAGGGCGGGCCTATAGCCGAATGACAGGCCAGAGTCCACCCCACAAACCCCATTTGCCTCCGCGCGCCCACGCTGTTCTAACTGCCGAAGACGCCGAACGGCGCTGCAACGGGGGAAGCGGTGGGTTACACGTTCCAGTTCACCGACGTCTGGGCCGCCTGGCCGGAGCTGCTCAGCGGCGCCATCTTCACGCTGTGGCTCTCCGCCGCCTCCATGGTGCTCAGCCTCATCGTCGCCGTGTTCGGCGCCTGGGCCCGCACCTCCGGGCCGCGCTGGCTCAGCCTGCTGGTGGCGTCCTACGTGGAGATCATCCGCAACACGCCATTCCTCGTGCAGCTGTTCCTCATCTTCTTCGGCCTCCCCGTCATCGGCATCCGGCTCGATGCCAACCAGGGCGCCTTGATCGCCATGGTGCTGAACGGCAGCGCCTATACCATCGAGATCGTCCGCGCCGGGATCGAGGCCATCGGCCAGGGCCAGGTGGAGGCCGGGCGCGCCCTGGGCCTGCACGGCTTCGGCGTGTTCCGGCTGATCGTGCTGCCCCAGGCGCTGCGCAGCATCGTGCCGCCGCTGGGCAGCCAGTTCATCCTGCTGATGCTGAACTCCGCCATCACCTCGGTCATCGCCGCCGATGACCTCACCGCGGCGGGGCAGAACATTGCCGGCCGCACCTTCCGCTCGTTCGAGGCCTATATCGTCATCACCGGCATCTATTTCGTGCTGTCCATGCTGTTCAGCGGCGCCTTCGCCGTGATCGAGCGCGTGGCCTTCGGCCGTCGGGTCGCCAGCCGATGAGAAGCTTCACCCTCGCCGACCTCGGCTTCCTGGTGCTGGCGATCCGCTGGACGCTGGCGCTCTCGGCCGGCGCCTTCGTGTTCGGCGGCACCATCGGCCTGGTCATCGCCCTCGCCCGCGTCTCGGCCCGGCGCTGGCTGCGCTGGCCGTCCATCGCCTATATCCGGGTGTTCCAGGGCACGCCGCTGCTGCTGCAGCTGTTCCTGGTGTTCTTCGGCAGCGACCTGCTGGGCTTCGGGCTCAGCCCCTATGTCGCCGCGGTGCTGGGCCTCAGCCTCAATGCCGGAGCCTTCCTGGGCGAGATCTGGCGCGGCTCGATCCAGGCGGTGGCGCCGGGCCAGACGGAGGCGGCGCGGGCGCTGGGCCTGCACTACCGGCCGCTGATGCTGAAGGTGGTGCTGCCCCAGGCGCTGCGGCTGGCGACCGCGCCCACGGTGGGCTTCCTGGTGAACCTGGTGAAGAGCACCTCGCTGGCCGCGGTGATCGGCTTCGTCGAGCTGACCCGGGCCGGGCAGCTGCTGAACAACGCCACCTTCCTGCCCTTCAGGATTTTCGGGATTGTCGCCCTGCTCTACTTCCTGCTTTGCTTCCCGCTGACGGTCATGAGCCGGCGGCTCGAAGCCCGGCTCGCGAGCGCCTACCAACGATAAAATACCCTGGAGGGAACACCATGAAGTTCTGGACACGCGGGATCGCCGCGCTCGCCTTGCTGGCCGCCGCCGCCTGGCCCGGCCAACACGCCCAGGCGCAGACGGTCGACGAGATCGTCAGCCGCGGCACCATCAACGTCGGCGTCCTGGTGGACATCCCGCCCTACGGCATGCTGAACGACAAGCAGGAGCCGGACGGCTACGACGTGGACGTGGCTAAGCTGCTGGCCGCCTACATGGGCGTGAAGCTCAACATCGTGCCGGTCACCGGGCCGAACCGCATCCCCTTCCTGCTGACCAACAAGGTGGATATCCTGGTCGCCACCTTCGGCATCACGCCGGAGCGGGCCAAGCAGGTGCTGTTCTCCATCCCCTACGCCGCCATCGAGAACGTGGTGTTCGCCCGCAAGGACGCGAAGATCACCACCCTCGACGACCTGAAGGGCCTGCGCGTCGGCGTGCCGCGCGGCGCGGTGCAGGACGTGCTGCTCACCAAGCGGCTGGGCACCAGCGCCAAGATCTCCCGCTTCGACGATGACCCCGCGACCTATCAGTCACTGGTCGCGGGCCAGGTGGACGCCATCGCAGAAACCGGCCTGACCGGCGACGAGTTCTACGCCAAGAACGGCGGCGGACAGTTCGAGCGCAAGGTCGTCCTGCTGCAGCAGCCCAACGGCATCACCATGCGCAAGGACCAGTGGAACCTGCACCAGTGGGTCAACACCTTCGTGTACTACACGAAGAACAATGGCGAGCTGGATGGCCTGTGGCAGAAGTGGTTCAAGAAGCCGCTGCCGAACCTGCCGACATTCTGATCGGCGTGGGGCGGCGGCTCATCCGCCGCCCCGGTTCCCAAGCCGCGCCTGTCGCTGTAGGCTGACGGCATCCGTCCCCAGACCAAGGCGAAACTCATGGCCACGCCCGCCCACCCCACTGGCAAGACCCCCGGGTTCAACGAGACCCTGGTGGCGATCGTCGTCTCGCTGGTGCTCGCGTTGATCCTGGCCACGTTGCTGACCGGCAACCCGTTCCGCGCCACCATCCTGGCCTACACCGACTACAGCCACACCCCGGCCGCCCCCGGCGTGCCCGAGGCGTCGGACACCCGCGCCCCCGCCACCGCCGACACGCACAAGTAGCGGCCGCCTGCCTTGGACCACGTCCGGCTCAAGATGAACCGGCCTGTGTGGTCCAGGTGTCGTCGATGAGGGCGTCTGGCGGATCGAGTCGGGCCAACTTGATCCGGACGCTCTAAGCAGACGTTCGTGGCTTGTGCCACGGAAGCCTGCTTAGGACTCCTTGAAGACGCATCATCTTGTTCGCGGGATGCAAGGGCATCCCGCGAGATGATGCTCAGATCACCAGCTCGATCAGGAACGGGCCGCTCCGCCCGTTCGCCTGCTCGAACACGTCGCCGAACGCCTCCAGCGTCGTGACCCGGGCGGACTCCACCCCCATGCCGTTGGCCAGCAGCCGCCAGTCCAGTTCCGGGTTGGCGAGGTCCATCATGTCCATCGCGGTGCGGCCCGGGTTGGCGCCCACGCCGCGATACTCGCCCAGCAGGATGGCATAGGTCCGGTTCGACAGGATCACCGTCGTCACGTCCAGCTTCTCGCGCGCCTGGGTCCATAGCCCCTGCAACGAATACATCGCCGAGCCATCCGCCTGCAGGTTCACCACCCGCCGGCCCGGAGCCCCCACCGCCGCCCCGGTCGCCAGCGGGATGCCATCGCCGATCGCGCCGCCGGTCAGCTGCAGCCAGTCGTGTGGCGCCGCCCCCTGGGTGACCGGGAACAGCGCGCGGCCGAAGCTCACGCTCTCATCCACGACGATCGCCCCCTCCGGCAGCAGTGCCGCCAGGGTCTGCGCGAAGCCCTCGGGCGTCACAGCGCCGCGCGCCCGCTCGGGCCGGGTCTTGGCGGGAAGTGCCGGGGCGGGCGAGACGCCCAGCGCATCGGCCAGGCGGGCGATGGCGTCGGCCAGGTCATGCTCGGGCCGGGCCAGCACATGCACGGCGCAATCGGGCGGCTGCATGCGGCCGGGCTTGTTCGGATAGGCGAAGAACCCGACCGGCGCGGCGGCCCCGATCAGCACCAGGTGCTTCAGGCCGCTCAGCGCCGCCACCGCCTGGTCCACGGGATACGGCACCCGCTCGATCGAGGCACGACCCTGCCCCCGCTCCACCCGGGCGTTGCTCACCTGGGACAGCATGCGCGCCCCGGTGGCCGCGACGATCCCGGCGGCCAGCGCCAGCGGACCCGCGCGCAAGGCCCGGCCGCCCAGCAGGATCAGCGTCGGTTCACCGGACCGCAACGCCCTGATCGCGGCATCCAGCGCGTCCTGCGACACGCCGGGCGCCGCCGATACCGGCAGCGGCGCACCCACCACGCCGCCCTCGTCCCAGCACGTGTCCGACGGCAGGATCAGCGTCGCCACCTGGCCCGGCGCATCCTGCGACGCCTGCACCGCCACCGCGCAATCCGCCCCCACATCCACCGCAAGCGCCGCGGTGCGCGTCCAGCCGGAGACGCCGCGCGCGAACCCCTCCGTATCCGCCGTCAGCGGTGCATCGAGCGCCCGGTGGTAGGTCGCCTGGTCACCCACCAGGTTGACGATGCCGGACCGGGCGCGGCGCGCATTGTGCAGGTTGGCCAGACCGTTCGCGAGACCCGGTCCGCAATGCAGCAGCGTGCAGGCCGGCCGGTCCTGCATGCGGAAGTATCCATCCGCCGCGCCGGTGACGGTGTTCTCCTGCAGGCCCAGGATGCAGCGCATGCCGGGAATGCGGTCCAGTGCGGCGACGAAGTGCATCTCCGAGGTGCCGGGGTTCGAGAAGCAGGTGTCCACCCCGCAGGCGAGCAGCGTATGCACCAGGCTCTCGGCACCGTTCATCGGATCCCCCATCCTTGATGATGCCAATGCTGCGCGCGTGATCCCGGCTTGGCAACCAGGGCGGCCCGGCCTACGCATCAGGCCCATAAACGGCAGGGAGCGCCGCCGCATGCCCACGATCCTCTACCCCGAACCCACCTACCAGGACGCCCCGGAGGAGCGTGCGGTGTTCGGGCCCGGCGCCAACCTGGTGTTCAAATCCTCCGACGCCCTCTCCGAGCTGAGCGACGCGGATCTGGCGGATGTCGAGGGGCTGATGATCTTCCGTCACTGGGTCAGCGCCGCCGATATGGCCCGCATGCCGAAGCTGCGCGCCATCGTGCGCATGGGCGTGGGCTATGACCGGCTGGACCGCGCCGCCGCCGCCGCCCGCGGCATCCTGATCTGCAACTGCCCGGACTACGGCACCACGGAGGTCGCGGACCACGCCATGGCGCTGGCGCTGTCGTTGCGGCGCGGCATCCTGTTCCATCACGACCGCCAGCGCGCGACGCCGCCGGATGGCTGGTGGTCCACCGGCAGCCCGCTGCTGCGCCGGGCCGGGTCGCAGGGGTTCGGCATCGTGGGGCTGGGGCGCATCGGCACGGCCGTCGCGCTGCGGGCCAAGGCGTTCGGCTTCCGCGTGGTGTTCTTCGACCCCTACCGCCCCAACGGCGCCGAGCTGGCGCTGGGCATCCACCGCGCCGCCACGCTGGAGGAGCTGCTGCCGCAGGCCGACGTGCTCTCCATGCACCTGCCGCATACCCCGGAGTCCGACGGCATGATGGGCGCCGCCCAGTTCGCCGCCATGCCGCAGGACTCGGTCTTCGTGGACACCGCCCGCGGCACCAACATGGACATCGACGCCCTCCATGATGCGCTGAAGTCCAACCACCTGGCCGGCGCCGGGCTGGACGTGCTGCCGGTGGAGCCCCCGGTGGAGCCGGTGCCGAAGCTGCTGGCGGCCTATCGCGCGCATGAAGCCTGGCTGGAGGGCCGCCTGGTGGTGACGCCGCACAGCGCCTATTGGACGCCCGAGGCCAACATGGACATCCGCATCAAGTCCGCGGAGACCATGAAGGCGGCGCTGATGAGCAACCGCCCGCAGAACGTGATCGCGCCCACCGACTACTGACGCCCTGACTTATGAGCCACCCGCCCCCTCCGCCACCATGGAGGGGCCTCCACGAAAGCCCGCATTGCCCGATCCCCTGATCCTCCTTGGCGCGGCCCTCGCAGGCTTCGTGCAGGGCCTCTCCGGCTTCGCCATGGGCCTGGTCGCAACCGTGTTCTGGACCGGGGTGCTGGTCCCCGCCGTCGCCACGCCGCTGGTTGTCATCGCCTCCGTCGCGGGCCAGCTGATGTCGCTCCGCACCGTGCTGCCGAGCCTGGAATGGCGGCGGGCAGCGCCCATGGTGGGCGGCGGGCTGCTCGGCATCCTGCCCGGGGTGGCCTTGCTGCCGTTCATCGAGCCGCATGAGTTCCGGCTGGGCGTGGGCGTGCTGCTGTGCCTGTTCTGCCCCGCCATGCTGTTGGCCGCGCGCCTGCCGCGGCTGACGTGGGGCGGCGGCGGGGCCGATGCGGCGGCCGGGTTCCTGGGCGGCGCCATGGGCGGCATCGCCGGCCTGGCCGGCCCGGCGCCCATCCTGTGGTGCGCCCTGCGCGGCTGGGACCGCGACACGCAGCGCGCCACCTTCCAGGGCTTCCTTCTGGTGATCCAGGCCGCAGGGCTGGTGGCCTACCTGGCCAGCGGGCTGATCACCTTCGAGGTGCTGCACCTCGCCGCCTGGATCCTGCCCTGCGTGCTGCTGCCCTCCTGGCTCGGCACCCGCCTCTACACCCGGCTGAACGGCGCCGCCTTCCGCCGGGTGGTGCTGGGGGTGCTGGCATTGACCGGTCTGGCGCTGGTGATCCAGTCCAGGTTCGGCTGAGTGTCAGCCTCGTTGCCTATCGCTCCAGCGTCCAGCGGAACATCGGCTCTCCGCAGCCCTCGACCCATGCGGCGGACCGGCCATCCTGACGGCAGGCGCCGGGGCGGGCGAGGCTGCGCTGGCCCGTCCAGTAGGCGATGCCGGATTTCGTGTCGCCGGTCTGGTTGCCGAACCACTCCTGCAACTCCGCCCTGTCCGCGAACCCCTGCGAGAAGGCTGAAGCCTGGGCGGTGGCCACCTTGGACCCAAGCAGACAACCGCCAATGCAGACACCGATCAGCAACAACTTCATCGCGGGCTCGTCTTCAGGTTTGCAGCATCTTCGCATCCGGTTCCGCTTCGTCAATCAGGCCGGTCTGCGCCGATGTCCCGGGCCCGACGCCGCGCGTTGACAGCCGCACCCCCCGGGGCCAGCCTCCCCACGCCCTCAAGGCCAAATCAGGAAACGCCCATGCCCGACGCCACACCACCCGGCACCCCGCGCCCCGATGTTCCGCGCCTGCGCAGCCGCCGCTGGTTCGACAACCCGGACAACCCCGGCATGACCGCGCTCTACCTCGAGCGCTACATGAACTACGGCATCACCCCCGGCGAGCTGCGCTCCGGCCGCCCCATCATCGGCATCGCGCAGACGGGCTCGGACCTGTCGCCCTGCAACCGCCACCATATCGACCTGGCCAGCCGGGTGCGGGACGGCATCCGCGATGGCGGCGGCATCCCGCTGGAGTTCCCCATCCACCCCATCCAGGAGACCGGCAAGCGCCCGACCGCGGCGCTGGACCGCAACCTCGCCTATCTCAGCCTGGTCGAGGTGCTGCACGGCTATCCCATCGACGGCGTCGTGCTCACCGCCGGCTGCGACAAGACGGTGCCGGCCGTGCTGATGGGGGCCGCGACCGTCAACATCCCCGCCATCCTGCTCTCCGGCGGGCCGATGCTGGATGGCTGGTACAAGGGGCGCCTGGCCGGGTCCGGCACCATCGTGTGGGAGGCCCGCAAGATGCTGGCCGAGGGCAGGCTGGACTACGAGCAGTTCCTCGCCCTGGTCTCCGCCTCCGCCTCCTCCGTCGGCCACTGCAACACCATGGGCACCGCGCTCAGCATGAACTCGCTGGCCGAGGCGCTGGGCATGTCGCTGCCCGGCTGCGCCGCCATCCCCGGGCCGCACAAGGAGCGCGGCTGGATGGCGTACGAAACCGGCAAGCGCATCGTCGGCATGGTGCACGAGAACCTGCGGCCCAGCGACATCATGACCAAGGCCGCGTTCGAGAACGCCGTCGTCGCCGCCACCGCCCTGGGCGCCAGCAGCAACTGCCCGATCTCCATGATCGCCATCGCCCGCCACATGGGCGTGGACCACACGCTGGAGGACTGGCAGCGCCTGGGCGCCGACATCCCGCTGCTGACCGACGTGCAGCCGGCCGGGCGCTGGCTGGGCGAGGGCTTCTTCCGCGGCGGCGGCGTGCCGGCCGTGATGCGGGAGCTGCTCTCCGCCGGCAAGCTGCACACCGGCGCCATGACCGTGACCGGCCGCACCCTGGGCGAGAACCTGGCCGCCCCGGTGGACGTGGACCGCGAGGTGATCCGCGCCTACGACAAGCCGATGATGGAAAAGGCCGGGTTCGCGGTGCTCTCCGGCAACCTGTTCGACGGCGCGGTGATGAAGATCAGCGTCATCGACCCCGAATTCCGCCAGCGCTTCCTCAGCGACCCGGCCCAGCCCAACGTCTTCGAAGGCAAGGCCGTCGTCTTCGAGGGCCCCGAGGACTACCACGACCGCATCGAGGACCCGGACCTGGGCGTCACCGACCGCAGCATCCTGGTGATCCGCAACTGCGGGCCCGTCGGCTACCCCGGCGGCGCCGAGGTGGTGAACATGCAGCCGCCCGCCGCCCTGCTGAAGGCCGGGGTCCATACCCTGCCGACCATGGGCGACGGCCGGCAAAGCGGCACCTCCGGCAGCCCCAGCATCCTGAACGTCTCGCCCGAGGCCGTGGTCGGCGGCGGCCTGGCCCTGCTGCACACCGGCGACACCATCCGCATCGACCTCAACACCCGCAAGGTGGACGTGCTGATCCCGGAAGCCGAGCTGGCGGCACGGCGCGGCGCCTGGACCAAACCGGTGCTGAAGAACCTGACCCCGTGGGAGGAGATCAGCCGCTCCATGGTCGGCCAGCACAACACCGGCGCCTGCCTGGAGCCCGCGACGCTGTACCTGAACATCGTCGAGGAACGCGGCGAGAGCCGGGACAACCACTGACAGGGCGAGAGCCGCGACAACCACTGACGCACCAGCAACCGGGGAGATCGTAATTGGGACGCTTGCAGGGCAAGACCGCCTTCATCACCGCCGCCGCCCAGGGCATCGGCCGGGCCACCGTGCTCGCCTATGCCGCGGAGGGCGCCACCGTCATCGCCACCGACCTGAATGGGGACAGGCTGGCCGGTCTCGGCCCGAACGTCCGCACCATCCAGCTCGACGCTACCAACGCCGCGGAGGTGGCGCGGGTGCTGGGCGAGGCCGGGCCGATCGACATCCTGTTCAACTGCGCCGGCTTCGTGCACCAGGGCACGATCCTGGACAGCACCGAGGCGGAGTGGGACTTCGCCTTCGCGCTCAACGTCCGCAGCATGGTCAGCACCATCCGCGCCGTGCTGCCGGGCATGGTCGGGCGTGGGCGCGGCTCCATCATCAACATGTCGTCCGGCGCCAGCTCCATCAAGGGCGCCCCGGCCCGCTGCGTCTATGGCACCAGCAAGGCCGCCGTCATCGGCCTCACCAAGTCCGTGGCCGCCGACTACGTGAAGTCCGGCATCCGCTGCAACGCCATCTGCCCCGGCACGGTGCAGACCCCGAGCCTCGACGACCGCATCGCCGCGAATGCCGCCGCCGCCGGGTCGATGGAGAAGGCGCGCACCGACTTCATCGCGCGCCAGGCGATGGGGCGCCTGGGCTCGCCGGAGGAGATCGCCGCGCTGGCCGTATACCTGGGCTCCGACGAGACGCAGTTCATCACCGGCCAGGCGATCGTCATCGACGGCGGCTGGACCCTCTGAGCCGTTCGTCAACGCTACTAGGTCGGCCGTCTGACGCGGTTCTCCTGTGCTCCGATGCTCACGGCCGGGCAGCCGCTGCGCTTCGGTGCTCGGAGAACCGCGCCAGTCGACTCGCCCTAGCGCATTGCCAAACGACTCAGTTCTTTCCCAAAAGAAATAAGGAAACACCATGAAGCTACTCCGTGTGGGTGCCCCGGGTGCCGAGAAGCCGGCCATGATGGCGCCGGATGGCAGCCTCCGCGACCTGTCCGCCCACCTGGTGGATTTCGGCGCCGATTCCCTCTCGCCCGATGGCCTGGCCCGGCTCGCCGCCATCGACCCGGCCTCCCTGCCCGTCGCCTCCGGCCGGGTCGGCCCCTGCATCCCCCGCCCGCTCAATTTCGTCTGCATCGGCCTCAACTATGCCGACCATGCCGCGGAGACCGGGGCCGCGATCCCGAAGGAGCCCATCATCTTCCTGAAGTCGCTCGGCGCCTTCCAGGGCCCCAACGACGACGTGCAGATCCCCCGGCACAGCGTCAAGACCGACTGGGAGGTCGAGCTCGGCATCATCATCGGCTCCAGGGCGAGCTATGTGTCCGAGGAGAACGCGCTGGCTCATGTCGCCGGATACTGCGTGGTGAACGACGTCAGCGAGCGCGAATTCCAGACCGAGCGCGGCGGCACCTGGGACAAGGGCAAGGGCTGCGACACCTTCGGCCCCACCGGCCCCTGGCTGGTCACCAAGGACGAGGTGCCGGACCCGCAGGACCTGGCCATGTGGCTCGACGTGGACGGCACCCGGATGCAGAACGGCAGCACCAGGACCATGATCTTCGGCGTCGCCAAGCTGGTCAGCTACACCAGCCACTTCATCACCCTGCACCCCGGCGACATCATCAGCACCGGCACGCCCCCCGGCGTCGGCATGGGCATGAAGCCGCCGCGCTACCTCAAGGGCGGTGAGACGATGACGCTGGGCATCGCCGGGCTGGGCGAGCAGAGGCAGAAGGTGCTGGCGGCAATCTAGCACATCGTGGGGCGGCCGCCGCGCTGCCCCACGAACCTTCCAGGAACCCCCCATGCTGAACGTCCAACGCTGGCCCGCCGCCGGCACGCCCCGGCACCTGGTCGTGCTCTGCCACGGCTACAGCGCCAACGCCGCCGAGATGGCCGTGTTCGTCGAGTCCTGGGCGCCCTGGCTGCCCGGCGCCGCCTTCATGGCGCCCGACGCGCCGCAACCCTTCGAGATGCTCCCCAGCGGCTTCCAGTGGTTCAGCCTGCAGGACCGCACGCCCACGGTGCTGGAGGCCGGCGCCCGCGCCGCCGCACCCCTGCTGAACGCGACGATCGATGCCGAATGCACCCGGCTCGGCATCCCGCCCGACCAGGTGGCGCTGGTGGGGTTCAGCCAGGGCGCCATGATGGCGCTGCATGCCGGGCTGCGGCGCAGCCCGGTCCCGGCCTGCATCCTCGCCTATTCCGGCGCGCTGCTCGACACGCCGGCGCTGGGCACCGAACTGGGCGGCCATCCGCCGGTGCTGCTGGTGCATGGGGAACAGGACGGCGTGGTGCCGTTCAGCCGCGCCGGCGCCTCCGAGACCGCGCTGCGCCGGCTTGGGATCCCGGTGGAGACCTGCTGGCGGCGCGGCCTGGAACACAGCATCGATGCGGCCGGACTTGCCGCCGGGCTGGAGGTGCTGCGGCGCACACTCTCGCCACGATAGCGCCACTTGCCGCCCGCGCGGCGGAGTGCGATGCTTCCTTTAGTCGGCGGCGTACAATATCTGGCGGCTCGTCTTGGCTTGTGGCCCCAGCCTTGGTGTTCGCCCTTGAAGGAGCGTGCAGTGCCTGACGGCTCGAATTGCCCTGCCCTTGTCCTCAACGCGGACTTCCGGCCCCTATCCTATTTCCCGCTTTCCGTCTGGTCCTGGCAGGACAGCGTGAAGGCCGTGTTTCTGGACCGGGTTTCCGTGCTCAGCGAATATGACCAGCTGGTGCATTCACCCAGCCGTGCCATGCGCCTGCCGAGCGTGATCGCGTTGAAGGACTATGTCCCGGCGGCCCGGCGCCCCGCCTTCACCCGCTTCAACGTCTTCCTGCGGGACGGCTTCAGTTGCCAGTACTGCAACGAACGCTTCCCCACGCCGGACCTGACGTTCGACCACGTCATCCCGCGCAGCCGGGGCGGCAAGACCACCTGGGAGAACGTCGTCACCGCCTGCGGCGACTGCAACCTGCGCAAGGGCAGCAAGCTGCCGCGGGAGTGCCACATGCACCCGCGCCTGGTGCCCGCCCAGCCCTCGACATGGGAGCTGCAGGAGAACGGCCGCGCCTTTCCCCCGAACTACCTGCACGAGAGCTGGCGCGACTATCTGTATTGGGACAGCGAACTCGACAGCTGAACTGTCGCAGCCGGGCCGCTCAGATCAGGCGGCGGGAGCGGCGGCGGCGCGCTTGGCCTGCGACCGCACGATCCGGCGCTTCAGCACCTGGGCCGACGCCGGCAGGTCGCGGTTCGGCGTGGTCAGCAGGAACGCGTCCAGGCCGCCATTATGCTCGATGGTGCGCATGGCATGCGTGGTCAGACGCACGCGGATCGTCGTGCCCAGGATGTCCGACACCAGCGAGGTCTGCTGCATGTTCGGCAGGAAGCGGCGGCGGCTCTTGTTGTTCGCGTGGCTGACGTTGTTGCCAGACTGCACGCCCTTGCCGGTGAACTGGCAGCGACGGGACATGATGGGGTTCCTGATCCTGAACGAGACGCGGGCCCGCGCACTACGGCTGACCCGGCATTGGAGGGGCGGCTTATGCCGGTCCCTCGATGCCGGGTCAAGGGTGGGTGGAGTGGCAGGGCAACAAGTCGGCGCATGAACTACGGTTCCCGGCGGTCACTGGCGGCGCGCCAGGCCGTATTCCGCGCGCAGCTCGCCGGACTTCACGCTGGCCACGGCGTTCTCCAGCACCTGCACGATCGACTCATCGGCCAGGCTGCGCGCCAGCAGCCCCAGCGACCCGCCCAGCAGGGCGGATGCCACGGCAATCGGCTCCAGCTTCTGGCCCAGCATGTATTCGATGGCCTTGTCCACCACGGCGCCGGCATGGCTGAGGTCGGGGGGTGGCTCGTGATCGTTCATGGTTCGACTCCTTCCAGCGCAGCCGCATCGGCCTCGCCCGGTTGCTGTGCGGCCTGCTCATCCGATTGCTGCTCCGCCTGCAGCTCCCACATCCGGGCATACAGGCCATCCTGCGCCAGCAGCCCGGCATGGGTGCCGCGCTCCGCCACCTGCCCCTCCGCCAGCACCAGGATCTCGTCGGCGTCCACCACGGTGGAGAGCCGGTGCGCGATCACCAATGTGGTGCGGTCCGCGGACACGGTGCGCAGCGCGGTCTCGATCTCGCGCTCGGTGCGGGTATCAAGCGCCGAGGTGGCCTCGTCCAGGATCAGGATGCGCGGGTCCTTCAGGATGGTGCGGGCGATCGCCACGCGCTGCTTCTCGCCGCCCGAGAGCTTCAGGCCGCGCTCGCCCACCCGGGTCGCGTAGCCCTCCGGCAGCCGCAGCACGAACTCATGCACCTGCGCCAGGCGGGCCGCGTGCTCGATCTGGTCCTGCGTGGCGCCCGGGCGGCCATAGGCGATGTTGTAGGCGATGGTGTCGTTGAACAGCACGGTGTCCTGCGGCACCACGCCGATGGCGGCGCGCAGGCTCACCTGGGTGATGTCCCGCACATCCACGCCGTCGATCTCCACGGCCCCCGCCGTCACGTCGTAGAAGCGGAACAGCAGCCGGCTGATGGTGGACTTGCCCGCCCCGGTCGGCCCCACAATCGCGAGCTTCGACCCGGCCGGAGCCAGGAAGCTGACGCCCTTCAGGATCTCGCGGTTGGCGTTGTAGCCGAAATGCACGTTGCGGAACGCCACCGTCCCGGCACCGGCGCGCGTGGTGATGGCGGGCAGCACCGCGGCCGCCGGACGGTCCGCCACCTCCTGGTTCACGGTCAGCAGCTGGAACATCTGCTCCATGTCCACCAGCCCCTGCTTGATCTCGCGATACACGAAACCCAGGAAATTCAGCGGCTGGTACAGCTGCATCAGATAGGTGTTCACCAGCACGAACTTGCCCACGGTCATGCCGCCATGGGTGACGCCCACCGCCGCCATGTACATCACCAGGCCCAGCCCCACGGCGATGATCACCGCCTGGCCCAGGTTCAGCAGGTTCAGCGTCACCTGGCTCTTCACCGCCGCCCGCTCATACCGCGCCCGCGCCGCATCGAACCGCAACGCCTCATGCGCCTCGTTGCCGAAGTACTTGACGGTCTCGAAGTTCAGCAGGCTGTCGACGGCCTTGGTCTGCGCGTCGCTGTCCATCTCGTTCATCAGCCGGCGGAACCGCACCCGCCAGTTGGTGAACGCCACGGTGAAGCCGACATAGGCCACCACCGTCGTGAACGTCACCAGCGCGAACCGCCAGTCGAAGATCGCCCACAGGATGCCGGTGACCAGCAGCACCTCGAACAGGGTCGGCAGGATGTTGAACACCGCCAGCCGCAGCACCGCCTCGATCCCCCCGGTGCCGCGCTCTATGTTGCGGGACAGGCCGCCGGTCTGCCGGTCCAGGTGGAAGCGCAGCGAGAGCTTGTGCAGATGCTGGAAGGTCTGCAGCGCCACCTTGCGGATCACCCGCTGCTGCACGGCGGCGAACACCGCGTCCCGCAGTTCCGCGAACCCGGCCGAAGCCATCCGCAGCAGCGCATAGGCCCCGATCAGCCCGATCGGCACCACCAGCACGTTGTTGCGCGGGCTCAGCGCATCCACGGCGTGGCTGTAGACCACCGGGATATACACGGTGGCCACCTTGGCAGCCACCAGCAGCACGGCGGCGGCCACCACCCGGGCATGGCTGTTCCACTCCCCGCGGGGCCAGATGTAGGGGAGCAGGGATCGGACGGTCTGGAAGCCGCTCCGGGAGGATCGAAGCACGGGCTCGCTGGTGTCGGCTGGTCGCATGGCGCCTATGTGGCGGCTCCCTCGCTGGATGCAAAGGCCGGATGCGAAGCGGGCAGGTGGCGCTGGTTTGAAACCGGCGCATATCTGCCAGCATGGATCCGATCACCCGCCACATCCGTGCCTGCAACAACGCCCAGCTGCCGGGGGGGCGCCTGGAGCTTCGCATCGGGGATCAGTCCATCGGCTGGGTGCGCCCGGCCCTGCTGCCCCGGCTGCTGGACGGCGGCGCCGCGCAGGGATCGGCCGGGCTCGAGATCACCCCCCCGGCGCTGCAGGCGGTCGCGCGCGGCATGGCCGCGGACGGCCTGTCCCGCTGGCGTGACGAAGCCTTCGACGTCCGTGCCGACCCGGATGGGCCCGTCCTCGCCCGGATCGACCGCGGCGCCCTGCCCGCCTTCGGCATCCGCGCCACCGGGGTGCACCTGAACGGCATCGTGGAGCGTGCGGACGGCCCCTGGCTGTGGGTCGGGCGCCGGGCCATGGACAAGCTGCTGGACCCCGGCAAGCTGGACCACATCGTGGCCGGCGGGGTGCCGGCCGGGCTGTCGCCGGATGAGACGCTGGTGAAGGAAGCCGCGGAGGAAGCCGGCCTGCCGCCCGAGTTGGTGGCGCAGGCCCGGCCCGTGGGCGTCATCGAGTACGCCATGGAGCGCCCCGAGGGCCTGCGCCGCGACCGCCTGCACTGCTATGACCTGGTGCTGGACGAAGGCGTCGTGCCCGTCCCGTGCGACGGCGAGGTCACCGCCTTCGAGCTATGGCCGCTGCCGGCGGTGCTGGACCGCGTGCGCGGCACCGACGACTTCAAGTTCAACGTGAACCTGGTGCTGATCGACCTGTTCCGCCGCCGTGGCCTGCTGGGCTGATCCACCGGGGCGGTGTGACATTTGCCGGGTCGGCTTGTAGATCGGGGGACCGTTATGGAACCGCCCCTATGATGCTCCTGCGCACCGCCAAGGCCCTGGCTCGCCGCGTTCCCTACCTGCGCCGGATGCAGGATGGCATCGAGGCCATGCGGCTGCACATCGCGGCGCTGGAGCGGGACCTGGCGCAACGCGACGCCACCCCCACGCCGGATGCAGCCCTGGAATGCGTGCCGTTCATCGACGAGGGCTGGTGCGACGCGCAGGGCGTGTTCCTGCGCGGCTGGGTGCATGCCGGGCCGCATGCGGTGCAGCGCGTGACGGTGTGCAGCGGCAGCCACCGCACCACGGTCACGCCCTTCGGCGCCCGCCCCGACGTGGTGGCGCATTACCCGCACATCCCCGCGGAAGGGGCCGCGGCCTTCACCGCCTATCTCGCCTGCCCGCCCTTCGCCCCCGTGACCCTGGAGGTCGCAACCCCCGACGGCATCGCCCGCGCCGCCGTGACGCTGCCGTCCACGCCGGACGTCGAGCTGCGCGATGCCTCCGCCGCCATCGAGCAGTTCATGGCCGCGATGAAGGACGGCGGCGGCACGGTGCTGGAACTGGGCGCCCGCATCGTCGGCTCGATGACCGAGGGCTGGCGGCCCCGGCTGGAACCCGGGTGCCGCTATCTCGCCAACGACATCCACCCGGGGCCCGGCATCGACCTGGTGGGGGACGTCCACGCCCTGACCCGGCACGTCGAGCCCGGGTCCCTGGACGGCATCTTCTCCATCGCGGTGCTGGAACACCTGGTCGCGCCCTGGGTCGCGGCGCAGGAGATCAACCGCGCCCTGCGCCCGGGCGGCGAGACGCTGCACGTGACCCACCAGACCTGGCCGCTGCACGAGACGCCCAACGATTTCTTCCGCATGTCCGACCAGGCGCTCAACGCCCTGTTCGGACCCGGCACCGGCTTCGAAGTGATCGAGAGCGGCATGGCATACCCGGTCAGCATCGTGCCGCCGCCGCACATGCGCCATTCCGCCTGGCTGCGGGTGCCGGTGGGGCGCGGCTATGGACAGTCCTACATCCGCGCCCGCAAGGTCCGGGAGATCGAGGCAACGGCGGGCGACGCCGATTTCCGCAACGTCAGCCTCGCCTATCCGCTGCCGGGCTGAGACTATTCCTCGGGCGCGCCCGCGGTGATGGCGATCGGGCGCTGCTCGACCACGGCCTCGCCGGGCTCGTCGTCGAACTGCTCCGGCTCCGTCGTGTAGTCGTTGCGGCGGTGCTGGTCATGGCCCTGCTGCGGCTGGGGCTGGGCATGCGGCTGGCCCTGATTCTGGCCCTGCCCTTGCGCCGACTGCTGCACCGCCTGGTTCATGGCGTTCAGGATGCGAAAGTAATGCTCGGCATACTGGAAGTAGCTTTCCGCCATCACCCGGTCGCCGGAGCTGGTCGCGTCACGGCCGAGCTGCAGATACTTCTCGAACAGCTGCTGCGACGTGCCGCGGATGCGCAGGTCCGGGCCCTGGCTGTCGAACACATGGTTGCGGTTCAGCGGCACATTGCCGCTCTGGTGCCGGATCGGGCCGCCGCCGCCGCCGCCGCTCCCGCCCCGGTGGTTGCGGCCGCGCATACGCTTCATGTTCATGGCTTGATCATCGCTACCTGGAGCACTTTCCTGTAGTCCCGCCCGGCCGGCTGAGCGCCTGTGCCAGTCCTGATCCGACGGGGCATTGCCGTGCACACCCCGGCGCGCGGCATGAAGCCGGCGGTCGCAGGGACGGTCGGGCTCGGGCAAGCAGCCCGCACACCCCCGTGCACGCGGCTAAACTACTGCGCTCCACCGCCGCTGCCAACCCTTTTCTCCAGCAGCAGCGCACGGTCGATGCCGCCCAGGTCCGCCCGCAGCCGGGTCTGGAAGCCCAGGGCCTGCGCCAGCCCGCTCACCGGGCCTGCCTGCCCCATCCCCAGCTCGAACACCGCGAGCCCGCCCGGCGCCAGCAGCCGCGGCAACACGCCCAGCAGGATGCGGTAGGCGGCCAGCCCATCCGCCCCCCCATCCAGTGCGCTGCCTGGTTCGAACCCCGCCACATCCGGCATCAGCCCGGCGATCTCGGCGCTCGGGACATAGGGCGGGTTGCTCAGCACCAGGTCGAACCGCCCCTCGATCGGCGCCGCCCAGTCCGCGCATGCCACGGCGCTGCGTGCGCCCAGCCCCAGCCGCCGCAGGTTGCGCGCCGCCAGGGCCGCCGCGGCGGCCGAGCGGTCGATGCCCAGCCCCCAGGCGCCGGGCCGCTCCGACAACACGGCCGCGAGCAGGCAGCCCGTGCCGGTGCCCAGGTCCAGCACCCGCCGCACGGGACCCGGCCGGGCCGCCAGCGCCGCCTCGATCAGCGTCTCGCTGTCGCCGCGCGGGATCAGCGTGGCGTGCGACACCTCGAACTCCAGCGACCAGAACCCCTGCCGTCCCAGGATCAGCGCCACCGGCTCCCGCGCCACGCGCCGGGCGAGCAGGGCATCGAAGCCCGCCGGGTCGATGGCCCGGCCGCGGTCCCGCAGCAGCGCCGATTGATCGACCCCCAGCGCATGCGCCAGCAGCAGCCGCGCATCGAAGGCCGGGCTGTCCACCTCCGCCCCCGTGAGAGCGGCGGTGCCGCGCCGCAGCGCGTCGCCGATGGTGGTCAGCAGGGGGCGCCTATTCCTGCGCCGCCAGCCGGGCCGCCTGGTCCTCGGCGGTCAGGCGATCCACCACCTCGTCCAGCTCCCCCTGCATGATCCGTTCGATGCTGTGCAGCGTCAGCCCGATCCGGTGGTCACTGACCCGGCCCTGCGGAAAGTTGTAGGTGCGGATGCGCTCGCTGCGGTCCCCGGTGCCCACCTGGCTGCGCCGGTCGGCGGAGCGGGTGGCGTCCAGGCTGCTGCGCTGGGCGTCGTACAGCCGGGAGCGCAGGATCTTCATCGCCTTGGCGCGGTTCTTGTGCTGGCTCCGTTCCTCCTGCATCGCCACCACCACCCCGGTCGGCAGATGGGTGATGCGAACGGCCGACTCGGTCTTGTTCACATGCTGCCCGCCGGCCCCGCTGGCGCGATACACGTCGATCCGCAGGTCCTCGATGTTGACCTCGATATCCACCTCCTCCGCCTCCGGCAGCACGGCGACGGTCACGGTCGAGGTGTGGATGCGCCCCTGGCTCTCCGTCGCCGGCACACGCTGCACCCTGTGCACGCCCGACTCGTATTTCAGCCGCGCGAACACGTTGCGCCCGGTGATCTCGGCGGTGGCGCTCTTGATGCCGCCCAGTTCAGTGGCGTCGTAGTCCATCACCTCGGTGCGCCAGCCGCGGGCGGCGGCATACTTCTGGTACATCTCGAACAGCTGTGCCGCGAACAGCCCGGCCTCGTCGCCACCCGCCGCCGGACGCACCTCGAGGATGGCGCTGCGGGCATCCGCCTCGTCCTGCGGCAGCAACGCCAACCGGATCTCGTGCTGCAGGCCCGGCAGGCGGTCCTTCAGCGCATACAGCTCCGCCTCGGCCAGGTCCTTCATCTCCGGGTCCGCCATCATGGCCTCGGCCTCGGCCTGCGCCCGCTGCGCCTCCCGCAACTCGCCGATGCGCGCGACGATCGGCTCCAGGTCCGACAGCTCCTTGCTGGCCTTGGCAAACCCGTCGCCGGAACCCTCGCTGAGCATCGCCCGCAGCTCATCCGCCCGGCCGACGATGCCGTCGAGCTTGTTGTCGAGGGAGGCGCTCATCGTGTTTCGGTGCTGATCACCGTCCCCAGATATTGCAGGTCCTCGGAATCGCCGAGCATGCTCAACGGCAGCACCTGGCCGGTGCGGAGGAAATGCGTCACCGCATTGAAGTTCATCTCCGTCTGCACGCCGCTGGCCATGTCCTTGACGGTCACGATTGGCTCTATGCCGACGAACACCACCTGAGCCGCCGCGATCTTGGTGGCACGCTCCAGGCGCTTCTTGACGTTGCCGCGATAGCTCATCTCGGCGCGGTGGCCCGCCCGCCGCAACTGCCGCAGCAGGATCAATGCGGCCTCCTCGCTGTCCTGGCCACGCGGCACCACAGCAATACCGACCGGCGCCGGCGGTGGTGCCGCCAGCAGCATCATCAACCGCTCGATCCCCGCGGCCCAGCCCACCGCCGGAACAGCCGGGCCGCCCATCTGCTGCACCAGCCCGTCATACCGCCCGCCGCCCATCACCGTCCCCTGTGCCCCCAGCGCCGTGGTGACAAACTCGAAGGCGGTGTGGTTGTAGTAGTCGAGACCCCGTACGATGCGCGGGTTCTCCACGTAAGGCACCCCGAACGCTTCCAGGTGCCGCCGCAGCCCGGCATAGAAACCGGCCGCCTCCGGCGTCAGCGACGCCCCGATGGTCGGCGCGCCGGCAACGATCGCGCGGTCGCCCTGGTCCTTGCTGTCCAGGATGCGCAGCGGGTTACGCGCCAGCCGCTCCCGGCTTTCGGCGCCCAACCCGTCCTGGTGTGCGGTGAAATACGCCACCAGCGCCGCGCGGTAGGCGTCCCGGCTGGCGGCATCCCCCAGGGTGTTCAGCTCCAGCACCACATCGGCCGAAACCCCCAGCGCCTGCAGGATCGCCCAGCCCATGGCGATCACCTCGGCATCCGCCAGCGGTTCCGCCGGGCCGATCAGCTCGGCGCCGATCTGGTGGAACTGCCGATACCGCCCCTTCTGCGGCCGCTCGTACCGGAACATCGGCCCGGCATAGAACACCTTCTGCGGCAGGCTCTGCGTCAGCCCGTTGCTGATCAGCGCCCGGCACACCCCCGCCGTCCCCTCGGGCCGCAGCGTGATGCTGTCGCCGCCGCGGTCCGGGAAGCTGTACATCTCCTTGGTCACCACGTCGGACGTGTCACCCAGGGTGCGGGAAAACACCGAGGTGTCCTCGAAGATCGGCGTCGCCCACTCGTCGAAGCCATACAACGACGTGACCCGGCGCGCCGTCTCGACCACATGGGCGTAGCGGCGGTGCTCCTCGCCGATCAGGTCCCGGGTGCCCCGGACGGGCTGGAGGTCGGCCACCTTTACTCCGCCGCCAAGGCGCCCGTGAGCAGCGCGCCGGCACCCGCCTTCGCCGCCTCCGCCTCCGCCTGCAGCGCCGCCGCCTTCTTCTCCACCAGGTCCACGATGCGGTCGATCATGCCTTCGCCGTCCATCGTGTGGTCGGTCTTGCCGGCCGCATACACCATGTGCCGGCCGTTGCCGCCGCCAGTGACGCCGATATCGGTCATCAGCGCCTCGCCGGGTCCGTTGACCACGCAGCCGATGATGCTGAGGCTGAGCGGCGTACGGATATGCGCCAGCCGCTCCTCGAGCTTGGATACGGTGTCCACCACGTTGAACCCCTGCCGCGCGCAGGAGGGGCAGGACACGATCTTCACGCCGCGGTGGCGCAGGCCCAGGGACTTCAGGATGTCCCAGCCGACGATCACCTCCTCCTCCGGGTCCGCCGAGAGCGAGACGCGCAGGGTGTCGCCCACCCCGGCCCACAGCAGGGAGCCGAGCCCGATGGAGGACTTCACGGTGCCGGCGCGCTTGGTGCCGGCCTCGGTGATGCCGATGTGCAGCGGATGGTCGCACTGTTCGGCCAATTGCTGATAGGCGGCGACGGCCATGAACACGTCGGACGCCTTCACGCTGATCTTGAACTCGTGGAAATCGTGATCCTGCAGGATCTTGGCGTGCTCCAGGGCGCTTTCCACCAGCGCCTCCGGGTTCGGCTCGCCATACTTCTCCAGCAGGTGCCGCTCCAGGCTGCCGGCGTTCACGCCGATGCGCATGGAGCAGTTGTTGTCCCGCGCGGCCTTCACCACCTCGCGCACCCGCTCGGCGCTGCCGATGTTGCCGGGATTGATGCGCAGGCAGGCCGCCCCGCTCTCCGCCGCCTCGATGGCGCGCTTGTAGTGGAAGTGGATGTCGGCCACGATCGGCACCCCCACCGCCGGCACGATCTGCTTCAGCGCATAGGCGCTTTCCTGATCGGGGCAGGAGACGCGGACGATGTCCACGCCCGCCTCCTCCGCACGCTTGATCTGCGCGATGGTGCCGGCCACGTCGGTGGTCAGCGTGTTGGTCATGGTCTGCACCGTGATCGGCGCGTCACCGCCCACGGGCACGTTGCCGACATGGATCTGCCGCGACCGGCGGCGCTCGATCTGCTGATACGGACGGTAGCTCATGTGAACGATGTTCCCGGTTTGCCGCCCGATATAGGCGAGGCCGAGCCCACCTTCTACTGCGCGGCGGCCCTCGGCGTCGAGGCCGGACCGATCCTGGCCGCATCCGGGTCCAGCGGCACGTCCCGCTTCACCACGCCCAGCGCCCCCAGCGAGGCCGCGGCGGTGCCGTCGATCAGCACCTCCGTCGCCCCGGCATTGCCGGTGGTCAGCAGCAGCGGCTGGCCCTTCGGCACCGGCCAGGTCTCACCGGCCCGCAGCACGCGGTTCAGCAGGACCGGACCCTGCTTCTCGCGCACCTGCATCCACGCATCGGCCCTGGCGCGCAGCACCATGCGGCTCACGTCCGGGGCCGGGGCAGCCGGCGGGGCAACGACCGGCGGGGCCGGCACGGGCGCCGGGGCGGCGACCGGGGCCGGCGCCGGAAGGGGGGCGGGCGCCGGGCCATTCGCCTGGATCGGGGCTGGCAGGATCGAGGCGACCTGCGGCGACGGGTTCGACGGCAGCGCCGTGCCACGCTCGGCCAGGGGGGCCAGCCGCTCCGGCACCGCGGGCACCATCACGGTGGGGGACCGTGTGTCACCGGAAAACCTGTACCACCCGGCATAGGCCCCGGCGGCGATCAGCGCGCCCAGCAGCACCACGGCCCCGGCCGGCACCCCACGCTCCGGCACCGGGGCGGGGAAGGCCAGCACCGGCTTGCGGTTCAGGTCATGCGCCTCGGCCCGGAAGCGCCGGGCCACCTCGGCGGCATCCAGCCCCAGCAGCCCGGCATAGCTGCGCAGGAACCCCACCGCATAGGCATTGCCCGGCAGGTCGGCGATGCGCCCCTCCTCGATGGCCTCCAGATACGGCAACCGGATGCGCAGATGCGTCGCCACGTCCGGCAGCTTCCACCCCAGCCGCAGCCGGGCCGCACGCAGCTCCGCCCCCACGCGGGAGGCGCCGAAGGCCTCGCTGTCGTCATCTGCGGCGGACATCATGTCCGATGCCTCCTGGAACCTGGGCTTGCGATTATGCAGCACGCCGCACCTCGTCGATCAACCCGCATGGTACCCGCAAGGCCGCTTGTTGCCAAACCCGCGGCAAACCCTACCCGAGATGCCCGTGTTCCCGCGCCCAGGTGGCCAGCGGCTCCCGCAGGCTGGCCGCACCCCGGTCGTTGCGGCGCAGGGCGGCGAGCAGGCCGCGCAGCTCCACCAGGTCCACCCGCGCCATCATCGCCTTGATCCGCAGCAGGCTCGAGGCGGGCATGGACAGGGTGGTGATGCCCAGCGCGGCCAGCGCCAGCGCCTCCAGCGGGCGGGCGGCGTGTTCGCCGCACACGGAAAGCTCCACCCCGGCCGCGGCGGCGGCGGCCTGGATGGCGGCGAGGGCATCCAGCGCCGGGCCGCTCAGCAGGTCGTAGCGGTTGGCCAGCGCCGGGGTGCCGCGGTCGGCGGCGAACAGGAACTGCATCAGGTCGTTGGACCCGATCGAGACGAAATCCGCGTCCTGCATCAAGGCCGGCAGCTGGAACAGCAGCGACGGCACCTCGATCATGGTGCCCACCATCAGCCGCTCGGGCCTTGGCCGCACCTTCTCGGCCTCGGCCAGCAGGATGCGCCTGGCGGCGCGGAACTCCGCCACCGTCGCCACCATCGGGAACATGACGGAGAGCGGCCGCCCGTTCGCTGCCAGCAGCAGCGCCCGCAGCTGCCGCCGCAGCAGCGCCGGGCGGTCGAGCCCGATGCGCAGCGAGCGCCAGCCCATGGCCGGGTTCTCCTCGGTCTGCGGCGGCGCGTCCGGCAGCAGCTTGTCGCCGCCCAGGTCCAGCGTGCGGAACCGCACCGGCAGGTCGCCGGCGGCATCCAGCACGCGGGCATAGATCGCCACCTGGTCCGCCAGGTCGGCCATGCTGCCGCGGGCCAGCATGGCGATCTCGGTGCGGAACAGCCCGATGCCCGCGGCCCCGGTGGGGGCGAGCTGCTCCACCTCCAGCGCCAGGCCCACGTTCAGCATCAGCTGCAGCTTGGTGCCGTCCCGGGTCTGGGCCGGCAGGCTGCGCTGGGCGGCAAAGCCCGCCTCCATCTCCCGCCGCACCTGCAGGGCGCGGGCATAGGTGGCGCGCACCTCGCTGTCGGGGCGCAGGATCAGCTGGCCCTCATCGGCGTCCAGCACCGCGAGATCCCCGGGCTCCACCGCGTCGATCGCCCCGCGGGCGCCGCCCAGCGCCGGCAGGCCCAGGGCGCGGGCCAGGATCGCGGCGTGCCCGCCGGGGCTGCCTTCCTCGATCAGCACGCCGGCGATGCCGCGGGCGTGCCACTCCAGCAGCTGCGCGGGGCCCAGGCGGCGGGTGAGCAGGACGGCGCCTTGCGGCACCGGCTCCTCCTCCCGGCCATCGAGCGCGGAGAGCAGGCGGCCGGCCAGGTCTTCCAGGTCCGCCAGGCGCTCGCGCAGATACGGGTCGGCGAACTTGCGCATCCGGTCGCGCACCTCGTTGCTGACCCGGTTGACCGCGGCCTCCACCGTCAGCCCGCCGCCGATCGCCTCCCGCACCCGGCGCATCCAGCCGCCATCCTGCGACACCAGCCGCGTGGCCTCCAGCACGGCGCGCGGGGCCTCGCCATCCGGCAGCCGGGTCTCGATCAGGTCTTCCAGCGACTGGCGCATCGTCGCGCTGGCGGTGGCGAGCCGGGCCAGCTCCTGCTCGGGGTCGTCGCTCAGCAGCCGGCGCAGGGGGGCGCCCATGCCGTGCACCACCACGGGCCCGATGGCGATGCCGGGGGCGATGACGTTGGCGGAGAACTGCCGCGGCACGGTGGCGGCCAGCCCCTGCTCCGCGCCATCCGTGGCGCCCGCGCCGGCCAGCAGCTCGGCCAGCAGCATCGCCACCGTCTCCAGCACCTCGCACTCCTCGGCGTCGTAGTGCCGGGGGGCGCGGTTCTGCACCGCCAGCACGCCCAGCGTCCGCCCGGCCCGGCGCACCGGCACCGCCAGCAGCGAGGCATAGGGGTCCTCCCCGGTTTCGGGGCGATAGGCGAAGGCCGGGTGGTTCTGCGCATCCGGCAGGTTCTGCAGCGTGCCGGTGGCGGCGGTGATGCCGACGATGCCCTCGCCCACCCGCAGCCGGGTGCGCCCGACCGCCGCGCGGTTCAGCCCATAGGTGGCGGTCAGCTCCAGCAGGTCACCGGGGCGGATGGCGTAGATGGAGCAAACCTCGGCCACCAGCTCGCCGGCCACCAGCTCGGTCAGCGCCGTCATCACCGCGCCGCTCTCCGCCACGCCGCCATTCCCCGCGCCGCCCATCGCCGTGCCGCCCGCCATCATGGCGCGCAGCTTGACGAGCAGGCGGCGGGTGCCGGCCATCAGGCCTCAGACATCGTCGAAGGCCGCATCGAGGGCGGCTTGGGCCTGGTCCACCAGCTCGGCGATGATCTCCGCGATCGGCTGCACCGACATGACCATGCCCACCGATTGCCCGGCCATCACCGAACCGGTCTCCACATCGCCCTCGATCACCGCACGCCGCAGCGCGCCGGCCCAGAAGTGCTCGATCCCCAATTGCGCCTGCTCCCGCGTGAGCCGCCCCTCCGCCACCTGGTGCATCATCTCCGCCTGGTGCTGCACGAAGCGCGCGGTGCCGGCGTTCAGCAGGGCGCGCACCGGGATCACCGGGAAGTCCGGGTGCAGCTGCACGCTGGGCAGGGCGTCGCGGGCGCGGGCATGCACGAAGGCGTGCTTGAACCGCGGATGCGCGATGCTCTCCGCCGCCGCCGCGAACCGCGTGCCCAGCTGCACCCCGGCCGCGCCCATGCGCAGGAACGCGGCGATCGCCTCGCCCCGGCCGATGCCGCCCGCCACGAACACCGGCACCTCGCGCACATGCGGCAGCACCTCCTGCGCCAGCACGTTCAGCGACACCGGCCCGACATGCCCGCCGGCCTCCGAACCCTCGATCACCAGCGCGTCCACGCCGGCGCTGACCAGGCGCCGGGCCATGGCGAGCGTGGGCGCGAAGCAGATCGCCCGCGCCCCCCCGTCTTTGACCCGGCGCAGCGCCGCCATCTTCGGCACCCCGCCCGCCAGCACCACATGCCCGACCCCGGCGGCCAGGCAGGTGTCGATCAGCGCATCCAGCTCGGGGTGCATGGTGATCAGGTTCACGCCGAACGGCCGCCGGGTGCGGGCCTGCGTCGCGGTGATCTCGGCACCGAGCGCCGCCGGGCCCATGGAGCCGCAGGCGATGACGCCGAAACCGCCGGCGTTGGAGATGGCGGAAACCAGGTGCCGCTCGCTCACCCAGCTCATGGCGCCGCCCATGATGGCGTGGCGGCTGCCCAGGAACCCGGCGCCGCGCGACCACAGCCGCGCCAGCCGGTCCTGCCCGGCCGTCAGGGACTCGAGAAGGACGTCAGGCGGCATCGAGACCATAGGCGGTGTGCAGGGCGCGCACCGCGAGTTCGGTGTATTCGGCGCCGATCAGCACGCTCACCTTGATCTCGCTGGTGGAGATCACCTGGATGTTGATGCCCTTGGCCGCCAGGGTGGCGAACATGGTGGTGGCGACCCCGGCATGGCTGCGCATGCCCACGCCCACGACGCTGATCTTCGCCACGTCCGGATCCACCACGATGGTGCTGGACCCGATGGCCTCGCGGTTCTCGCCCAGCACCGCCTGGGTTCGCGCGACGTCCGCCCGGCCCACGGTGAAGGTCATGTCCGTCGTGCCCTCCGCCGAGACGTTCTGCACGATCATGTCGACGTTCACGTTGGCGGCGCTCAGCGGGCCGAAGATGGCCGCCGCCACCCCCGGGCTGTCCGGCACGTGCCGCAGCGTGACCTTCGCCTCGTCCCGCGAATAGGCGATGCCGGATACGATTGCTTGTTCCATGATCTCGTCCTCGTCCACCACCAGGGTTCCGGGCCTGTCCTCGAAGCTGCTGAGCACCTGGACCCGAACCCGCTCCTTCATCGCCAGCTCGACGCTGCGGGTCTGCAGCACCTTGGCGCCCACCGATGCCAGCTCCAGCATCTCCTCATACGCGATCTTGTCCAGCTTGCGGGCCTTGGCGGTGATGCGCGGGTCCGTCGTGTAGATGCCGTCCACGTCCGTGTAGATATCACAGCGGTCCGCCTTCAGCGCCGCCGCCAGCGCCACGGCCGAGGTGTCGGAGCCGCCGCGGCCCAGCGTGCTGACCCGGTTGCCGGGGGCCACGCCCTGGAACCCGGCCACCACAGGCACCTCGCCACGCGTCATCGCGGCCAGCAGCGCGTCGCCGTCCACCCCCTCGATCCGGGCGCGGCCATGCGCGCCGTCGGTCCGCAGCGGGATCTGCCAGCCGGCCCAGGACCGCGCATCCACCGAGAGCGCGTGCAGTGCTATGGCCAGCAGCCCGCTGGTCACCTGCTCGCCGGTCGCGACCACGGCATCATATTCCCGCGCATCGTGCAGCGGGCTCAGCGCCTGGCACCAGCCGACCAGCTGGTTGGTGACGCCGGACATGGCGGAAACCACGACCGCCACCTCGTGGCCCGCCTCCACCTCCCGCTTCACGCGCACGGCCACGTTGCGGATGCGATCCAGGTCCGCGACCGAGGTGCCGCCGAACTTCATCACGATGCGCATGCGCGTGCTGTCTCCCGTCTTCACCCGGTTGCGGCATCGCGTGCCAGCGTTCACAACCCGCAGGGTTCACATAACGGCGGCAGCCAGGAGGGGCAACATGGCACAGGCGCAAGGCACGCCCGCTTCCAGCGGGCTGAATGGGCAAGGCATGGGCGCTTCCAGCGGGCTGAATGGGCAAAGCCTGGGCGCTTCCAGCGGGCTGAACGGGCAAAGCATGGGCGCTCCCGGCGGTTCGGTCCGGGCCGATGAGGTGGAGCGTTTCGACCGCCTGGCTGCCCAGTGGTGGGACCCGGACGGCCCGATGCGCCCGCTGCACGCCATGAACCCGCTGCGCGTCGGCTGGATCGACCGGCGCATCCGGGCCGTGCACCCGGACGGCGCCGCGGTGCTGGACATCGGCTGCGGCGCCGGGTTGGCGGCCGAGGCGCTGGCCGGGCTGGGCCATCGCGTGCTGGGGCTGGACGCGGCGCCCGGGCCCATCGCCGTCGCCCGGGCGCATGCCCCGGCTGATCTGGCGCTCGACTATCGCGTGGGAGCGGCCGAGGACCTGGTGGCGGAAGGCCGGCGCTTCCCCGTCATCACCGCGCTGGAAGTGATCGAGCACGTCGCCGACCCCGCCGCCTTCCTGCGCCTGCTCGCCATCCTGCTGGACCCCGGCGGCCTGCTGTTCGTCTCGACGCTCAACCGCACCGCCCGCTCGCTGATCGTCGCCAAGCTGGGTGCCGAATACGTGCTGCGCCTACTGCCGGTCGGCACGCATGAGTGGCGGCGCTTCGTGACGCCCAGGGAGCTGGACCAGGGCGGCCGCACCGCCGGGCTGCGCCTCTCGGCCACCGCCGGCATGACCTACGACCCGGCGCGCCGCACCTGGTCCGAGAGCCGCGACCTCGGCATCAACTACATCGCCCTGCTGGTGCGCGGCGCGTAGTCCAGCGGCAGCGCGGTGGTGGATTTCAGCACCTCCATGGCGAAGCTGGCGCTCACGTCATACAGCTCGATGCGGGCGATGAGGCGCCGGTACACGTCGTCATAGGCGCCGATGCCGGGCACGACGACGTGCAGCAGATAGTCGATCTGCCCGGCCATGCGGTAGAAGCCCACCACCTCCGGCATGTCCATCACGCAGGCGCAGAAGCGGTCCGCCCATTCCGCCTGGTGCTGGTTCGTCCGCACCGAGACGAACACGTTCACCCCGACATTGACCCGGCCCGCATCCAGCAGCGCCACCCGCGCCCGGATCACCCCCGCATCGGTCAGCCGCTGCACCCGCCGCCAGCAGGGCGAGGCGGAGATGCCGGCGCGTTCCGCCAGGTCGGCAATCGCGATCGTGGAATCGCGCTGCAGCCAATGCAGGATCCGGCGATCCACGTCATCCAGGGTGACTGATTCCGTCACATCGCGATCTCAGGGCATGACATTCCAGCAACCTGGGCAACCCGCAACGAGAACGCAACCGGATTCCGCGCCCCGGGCGGCATCATCGGCCTCATCAACCCAGGAGGAGCCGCACCATGGCGCTGTCATTCACCAAGCACCCGCATGAGGTCGGCGAGACCTATGGCGAGCATTTCGGCGTGGCCAGCAGCTTCGGCTTCGCCATGCTGCGCGGCGGCCTGGCCTGCATGGTGCACGCCTTCCTGCCGTTCCTGTGCACCAGCACCGGTTCGCGGACCATCAAGCAGCTGCACGAGCGCATGGTGACGAACCGGGTCAAGCACGCCGCCCCGGCCGGTGCGACGCTGCACGGCTGAGGCAACGGACTACCCGTCGGCCCGGGGCACCCAGGGGATCGCGGCGATCTCGATCCCCTCATCGGCCAGCGCCTCCGCCTGTTCCGGCGTGGTCTGGCCATAGATCCCACGCGCCTCGGTCTCGCCACGATGGATCGCCCGCGCCTCCTCGGCAAAGCGCGGGCCCACGTGTTCGCACTTCGTCTCCACCTCGGCCCGCAGCTTCTGCAACATGGCGCGCACATGGTCCGGCATGGCGGCGCCCACCCGCTCCGGCACTGCAGCGGGGGCAGGCGCCGGCACCGGCTCGGCGCGGCCCTGCTGGTCCACCGTTTTCGCCTTCGCGTTGCCCTTCCGGCTCAGGGACGGCGCCATCAAGGCCCGGTTCACCGCCACGTCACCGCACTGCGGGCACTCCACCAGCCCGGCCGACGCCTGCTTGGCAAAGGCCGCGCTGTCGCGGAACCAGCCGTCGAACTCATGGTCGCGGCTGCATCGGAGCTGATAGTGGATCATCGTTCTGGAACATGGGAAAGCCGGCCCCGACGCGCAAGCATAGGGCCGCCCCCGTTCACGCCGCCTCCGTTCACGCCGCCCCCGCTCACGCGGCCAATACTCCATCGCCGCATCCACGCCGCCCCGCCCATGCGGCACGCCGTTGATGCGCAGGCTCATCTCCACGCCGGCCAGGGTGCCCAGGATCATCGGCTCGTTCAGGTCGCCCAGGTGCCCGATGCGGAACACGGTGCCGTTCAGCTTGCCCAGCCCGCCGCCCAGCGACACGTTGAAGCGGTCCATCGCCGTCTTGCGCACCGCATCCGCGCTGTGCCCCTCCGGCATCAGCACCGCCGTCACGCTGTCCGAAAGCCGGGCCGGGTCCAGCCCATAGAGCTGCGGCCCGGCATTGCCGGACCAGGTGCGCACCGCCCGCCGGGTCGCCTCCGCCAGCCGTTGGTGGCGGGCGACCACGCCGTCGAGCGTCTCCAGCCCGATCAGGCGCAGGCTCTCCTGCAGCCCGTAGAACTGGCTGACCGGGATGGTGCCGACGAAGCTGCGGTGCGGCCGCTTGCTCATCTCCGCCCAGTCGAAATAGCTGCGCGGCAGCCGGGCGGCGGCGTGCGCCTGCATGCCCTTGGCCGAGACGGCGGTGAACGAGAAGCCGGTCGGCAGCATCAGCCCCTTCTGGCTGCCGCCCACCGCGCCATCGATGCCCCAGTCATCCATGCGGAACTCCATCGACCCCAGCGAGGAGATGGTGTCCGCCAGGTACAGCGCCCCGTGCCCGGCCCGGTCGATGGCCTCGCGGATCGCCAGCATCGGCGTCACCACGCCGCTCGCCGTCTCGTTGTGCACCACCAGCACGGCCTTGATGCGGCCCGCGGTATCGGCCCGCAGCGCCGCCTCCACCGCGGCCGGGTCGATGCCCCGGCGCCAGTCCGCCTGCACCACCTGCGGCACCAGGCCCAGGTTGGTGGCCATGTGCGCCCAGCCCTCGCTGAAATACCCGCTCTCCAGCACCAGCACCGTGTCGCCCGGGGAGAGCATGTTCACCAGCGTGCCCTCCCAGGCGCCGTGGCCGGAGGCGGTGTAGAAGAACAGCTCGCTGCCGGGCTCCGCCATGCGCAGCAGGGACTTCAGGCCGCGCACCGCACCGTCATAGACCTCGTTGAACTCGGGGTCGTTGAAGTCGATCGTCGGCCGGCTGATGGCCCGCAGCACGCTGTCCGGAATGTTGGTCGGCCCCGGGTTGCTGAAGAACTGGCGGCCGGTCTTGCGCGTCATGGGAGGCTCCGAGCGATAGGCCTGCCAGACAGCACGGGGTTAACCCCGACCGCAAGGGGCATCGGCCTCACGCCGGGGACGTCGCCCCCGGAAGCTTCGCCGCGAAGCAGACCAGGTTGTCATCGGGATCGCAGACGATCAGGCTGCGCATCGCCCAGGGTTCGTCGCGGGGCTGCTGCCAGATCCGGGCGCCTGCCGCCGTCAGCCCGGCATGCAGGGCATCCACGTCCGAGACCTCGATGAAGGCGCTGAGCAGGGCTTCGCCGGCCGAGTGATCGATGACGGGCCGGGTCACGTGGCGGATCGCCAGGATAGCCTCGTCGCGCGCCACATGCGCGTAGTACGGCGGGTCGCCAAACACGAACAAGGGCTGGAAGCCAAGGGGCCCGGTGTAATAGGCCAGCCCCCGCGCGAAATGTTTTACGAAGACGTTGGGTATCGCCTGCTTCAACATCACCCGGCCTTTCGAGCATCGGCAACTGCTGCCCGCCCATGCTAGGCACTCGAACCCATCGGTTGCAACGGCATTGCCGCCCCACCGCCGGACCCGCTATCCCTGGACCCAGGGAGAGCAAACGCATGGACTTCACCATATCGCCCGACCTCACGGCGCTGCAGGAGCAGACCCGCGCCTTCATCCGCGACCGGGTGATGCCCATGGAGGCCGACCCGCGGCAGACCCCGCACGGCCCCGGGGAGCCGCTCCGGCGCGAGCTGCAGGCCCACGCCCGGGCCGCCGGCCTGCTCGCCCCGCACGTCACGCGGGAATGGGGCGGGCTCGGCCTGTCGCATGTCGGCAAGGCGGTGGTGTTCGAGGAGGCCGGGTATTCCCTGCTCGGCCCCCTGGCGCTCAACATCTCCGCGCCCGACGAGGGCAACATGCACCTGATGGACGTGGTGGCGACCGAGGCGCAGAAGGCCCGCTGGCTCGCCCCCTCGCCGCCGGCACCATCCGCAGCTGCTTCTGCATGACGGAGCCGCCGCCCGGCGCCGGGTCCGACCCGGCCGCCATGATGACCACCGCGACCCAGGACGGCGACCACTACGTGATCGAGGGCCGCAAGTGGTTCACCACCGGCGCGGTCGGCGCCGGCTTCGCCATCATCATGGCCCGGCACGAAGGCGGCGAGCAGCACGGCCGTGCCACCATGTTCCTGGCCGACATGGACCAGCCCGGCATCACCATCGAACGCACCATGGACAGCCTGGACCACGCCTTCGCCGGCGGCCATGCCGTGGTGCGGTTCGACGGCCTGCGCGTGCCGGCCGCGGACGTGCTGGGCGAGGCGGGCAAGGGCTTCCGCTACGCCCAGGTGCGCCTGGCCCCGGCCCGCCTCACCCATTGCATGCGCTGGCTGGGTGCCGCCCGGCGCGCGCAGGACGTGGCGCTGGCCTATGCCGCCAGGCGCGAGGCCTTCGGCCGCCCGATCGCGGAACACGAGGGCGTCGGCTTCATGCTGGCCGACAACGAGATGGACATCCGCACCAGCCGCCTGACCATCTGGCACACCGCCTGGCTGCTCGACCAGGGCGAGCGCGCCGGGGTGGACAGCAGCATCGCCAAGGTCGTCTGCTCCGAGGCGATCTGGCGCGTGGTGGACCGCTGCGTGCAGATCCTGGGCGGCCAGGGCGTGACCAGCGAGACGGTGGTGGAGCGCATCTTCCGCGAGGTGCGCGGCTTCCGCATCTATGACGGCCCCAGCGAGGTGCACCGCTGGAGCCTGGCCCGGCACCTGGTCAAGCACGGCGCCAACCATTGAGCGCCTTCGACCTGGACGGCCGGGTGGTGGTGGTGACGGGCGGCGGCCGCGGCATCGGCCGGGCCATCGCGCAGGGCATGGCGGCGCATGGCGCCCGGCTGGTGATCTGCGGCCGCACCGCGGGCACGCTGGCGACCGCCGCGGCGGAGATCGGCGGCGACACCATGGCGCATGTGGCGGATGTGGCGGACGAGGCGAGCGTCGTCGGCCTGCGCGACGCCGTGCTCGCCCGGTTCGGGCGCATCGACGCGCTGGTGTGCAACGCCGGGGTGAACCCGATCTACAAGGGCATCGAGACCACCTCGCTGGAGGAGTGGCGCACGGTGCTGGACACCAATCTCACCGGCACCTTCCTGTGCTGCAAGCACCTGGGCGGCAGCATGGCGGCGGCGGGCGGCGGGTCGGTCGTGTGCATCACCTCGGTGGCCGGGCATGTGGGCCTGCGGAAATCGGCGCCGTACTGCGCCAGCAAGGGCGGCACGGAGCTGCTGGTGCAGGCCCTGGCGCTGGACTGGGCGCAGAAGGGCGTGCGGGTGAACGCCATCGCGCCGGGCTATTTCGAGACGGACCTTACCGCCGGCATGATCGCGAACCCGGCCATGTCCGCCCGGCTGCTCGGCGCCACCCCGCTGGGCCGCTTCGGGCGGGATGCGGATATCGTGGGCGCCGCCGTGTTCCTGGCCGGGCCCGCCAGCGCCTATGTCACGGGGCAGAGCCTGCGCGTCGATGGCGGCTATCTGGCGGCGTGACGCGAGGGCCTGACATTCCCTGTCAAAACCGGTCCAAACCATTCTGGGAGACCGGCTTCCGCCCCGGGTAGAACCACCCCAACCAGCAGGCGGGACCCGGCGGGATGAACCAGATCTACGTGCGGCCGGTCGAGCTGACCATCCTCATGCCCTGCCTCAACGAGGCGGAGACCCTCGCCGCCTGCATCGACAAGGCGCACCGCTACCTGGACCGCAGCGGCGTGGTGGGTGAGGTGCTGATCGCCGATAACGGCAGCACGGATGGCTCCCAGGTGCTGGCCGAGAGCATGGGCGCCCGCGTGGTGCCGATCACCGACCGCGGCTATGGCGCGGCGCTGCTGGGCGGCATCAAGGCCGCGGCCGGCCGCTACGTCATCATGGGCGACAGCGACGACAGCTACGACTTCAGCCAGCTCGACGGCTTCGTGGCCCGGCTGCGGCAGGGGTTCGAGCTGGTGATGGGCAACCGCTTCAAGGGCGGCATCGCCCCCGGCGCCATGCCGCCGCTGCACCGCTACCTCGGCAACCCCGTGCTGACAACCACCGGGCGCATCCTGTATGGCAGCCCCTCCGGTGACTTCCATTGCGGCCTGCGCGGCGTGGACCGCGCCGCCATCCTCGGCCTGGGGCTGGAGCTGCCGGGCATGGAGTTCGCCAGCGAGATGGTGGTGAAGGCCACGCTGCGGAAGCTGCGCATCACCGAGGTGCCCACCACCTTGTCGAAGGACGGCCGCTCCCGCCCGCCGCACCTGCGCAGCTGGCGCGACGGCTGGCGGCACCTGCGGTTCCTGCTGCTGCTCAGCCCGCGCTGGGTGTTCCTTTACACGGGGCTGGCGATGTTCGGCGCCGGTCTGCTCGGCATGGCGGCGCTGCTGCCGGGGCCCTTGGGCGTGCTGGGCGTGACCTTCGACATCCACAGCCTGCTCTATGCCGCGCTGGCCGTGGTGGTGGGGTATCAGTCGATGCTGTTCTGGGTGTTCTGCAAAACCCTGAACATGACGGCAGGGATGCTGGCGCCGGACCCGGGCTTCGTCCGGCTGCACGATCAGCTGACGCTGGAGCGCTGCCTGGTGTTCGCCCTCGGCCTGCTGATCCTCGGCCTCGGCCTGGGCGCGGCGGCGGCCTTGGGCTGGGGCCGCGGCGATTTCGGGCCGCTCTCGCCCAGCCACACCATGCGCCTGGCCATCCCCTCCTCCACCCTCGTGCTGCTGGCTGTCTCCACCGCCGGGATGTCGTTCTTCCTGAGCTTCCTGCGCCTGGTGCAGCCCAAGGCATAGCGCCCCCGCCGCCCTTGCGGGAACCCGGGGCGGTCCCGGGCTTTCCTGCAGACAGCAGGAGAGCAGCATGACCGCACGCAAAGTCGAGGGCAGCAAGGTTCGTTACGCCGTGGTGGGAGCCGGGTGGATCAGCCAGGCGGCCTTCATGCCCGGCGTCGCCGCCAGCGGCAATTCCGAGATGACCGCCATCGTCACCGCCGACCAGAAGAAGGCCGAGGCGCTGGGCAGGCGCTACAGGATCGAGCGCACCTATCACTACGACGCCTTCCGCGCCGCGCTGGACAGCCGCGGCTTCGACGCGATCTATCTCGCCACACCGAACTTCCGCCACCGGGAGTTCGCGGTGCCGGCGCTGGAGGCCGGGGTCCATGTGCTGCTGGAAAAGCCGATGGAGTGCAGCGAGGCGGATTGCCGGGCCATCGAGGATGCGGCCAAGGCCTCGGGCGCCAAGCTGATGATCGCCTACCGCCTGCATTTCGAGCCCGCCACGCTGGAGGCGATCCGCATCGAGCAGTCGGGCAGGCTGGGCCGGGTCTGGCTGTTCAGCTCCGTGTTCTCGCAGCCGGTGGCGAAGTCGAACCACCGGGCCAGCAACGGCTTCTGGGCCGGGCCGGTGCCGGACATGGGCACCTATCCCATCAACGCGGTGCGCAACCTGTTCCGCGCGGAGCCCATCGAGGTGATGGCGCAGGGCATCAGGCATCCGCATCTCGGCTTCAACTTCGATGACACCGTCTCGGTCACGCTGCGCTTCCCCGGGGATCGCCTGGCGCAGTTCACGGTCAGCTACGGGCTGAACCCCACCAACTCCTACCAGATCTGCGGCGACAAGGGGGACCTCCTGGTCAAGCCCGGCTTCGGCTTCCCCGCCGGCCTGGCCCACACCCTGACCCTCGGCAGCAGCACCACGTCCCGCCAGTTCGCCTCGCTGGACCAGTTCGCCGCCGAGACGCGCTACTTCTCCGACTGCATCCTGCACGACCGTGACCCGGAGCCGGATGCCGAGGAGGGCCGGCTGGACGTGCGGGTGATCTGCGCGATCGAGCAGGCGTTGCTGACCGGCAGGCCGCAGCAGTTGGCCCCGTACCACCGCACCAGGCATCCGGCGCCGGACCAGGGCATCGAGATCGCCGCCACCACGCCGCCGCCGATGGTGAACGCGAGCGAGCCGCAGCAGGGGTAGCAGAGCGGGCATCGGGTTCTGGTGCCGTCCTTTCCGGCAGGTGATTGGTTTATGCATCGTTAAATCTGTCGCAAAGTTAATGTTTTTAAATCGAATATATTCGGTTGGGGTGGTGCCGAATCTTGCTATAACTCTCATATAGTTGATGTGGAAGTTTTCGACGTGGTGAGGAACAACCTTCGTCAGTGCTGGAATACCCAGAAGTATTTTTTCGTCCACATTCCAAAGACCGGCGGCACCTCCCTGTCCAACTGGCTGGCCCGCATCTACGGCGCCGACCGCTGCCGCGAGCATATCGAGAGCATGATCCTGCCGGAGCCGACCGCGGACGTCATCGAACACCTGTCCGGCTATGACGTGATCGGCGGCCATATCCCCATCGACTACCTGATGCACTTCCCGCCGGCCGTGTTCACCGCCATGACCGTGATGCGGGACCCGCACAACCAGTTCTTCTCGCACGTCAATCACCTCCTCACCGAGGACGTGGGCCATGGGCTGCTGCGCGGCATCCAGGACAAGCTGCGCATCTCCGCCGGCCACTTCCTGGAACATGCCAACGACGAGGAGCTCACGTTCTTCGAAAGCTCGCAGTCCAAACCGATGTTCGGTGGCACCTTCAACTGGCGTGCCATGGCGCTGAACGCGCGGATCGACTGGCTGCAGCACACCTATGGCGCAGTGATGACCACCGAGACGATGGACGTCGAAGTGGCCATCATGACCCACGGCACCCCGCTCGCCGCCGGAACCTTCCCGCGCCTCAACGTCAAAACCTACCAGCGGGAACGCCTCACGGCCCGGCAGCACGATATCCTCAATGGCCTGCTGCACGAGGATCATGCCCTGCACCGGGCACTCCTCGCCCGCGCGGCTTGATCGATCAAAGGCTTACCGCCTCTGCCTCACCCTGAAACTTTGCCGGGACGCGCGAGTTGATGGAACGCAGCGTGGAGCCCGGCCATGGATACCTATACCAAGCAGACGGCAGTGCCGCTCTGGCATTATCAGTGCCCCGAATGCGGCATCGGGGACCAGGAGGCCGGGCACCTGCATCCCGTCGATGCCCTCTATTGCGAGGTCTGCCTGGAAGATCGACGGCAGGTCCGGCTCAAGCGATGGACTTCCGAATCAGGCGCGCTTCCGGGAAGCTGACGGCTTCTTTTCCGCCGCTTTCTTCTCGGCGGCCTTCTTTGCGGGCTTCTTGGCGGCCGCTTTGACCGGGGCAACCGGCTTCGTGGCCGCCGCGGCCTTCTGGCCCAGGCTCTGCTTCAGCGCCGCCATCAGGTCCACCACGTTGCTGCGGTCCGGCTCGTCCTCCGCATCCGGCTCGATGCCTTCGCCCTTGAGCTTGGCATCGATCAGGGAGCGCAGCCGCGTCTCGTAGCGGTCTTCGACATCACCGGGCTCATACTCGCCGACCTGACGCCCGATCAGCTGCTCGGCCAGCTTCACCATGTCCGGATCGGGCTTGGCGGAGGGCAGGTCCTTGAACAGGTCCTTGCTGTCGTTGAGGTCCCGGTCCTCGTGCAGGGTATGCACCGCCAGGCCCCGCTCCATCGGCATCACGGCGATGGCGCGCTCCCGCCGGGCGATCACCACGCGGGACAGCGCGACCTTCCCGGTGGCGGCGATCGCGTCCCGCAGCACCAGGTACACGTCGCTGCCGGCATCGCCATCGGGCGCCAGGTAGTAGCTGCTGTCGAAGTAGATGGGGTCGATGCTGCCCGCATCCACGAACTTGTCGATCTTGATGGTGGTGGAGCTCTCCACCCGGGCGCTCTCGAAATCCTCGTCGGTGACGATCAGGTACGTGTCCTTCTTGAACTCGTAGCCCTTCACCAGGTCCCGCCGCGACAGCTCCGTGCCCGTCTCGGCGTCCTGCGTCACCATGCGGATGCGGTTGCCCGTATCCGGGTTGATCAGGTTGAAGTGCAGCGAGCCGCGGTCATGGTTGGCGCTGTACAGCGCGATCGGGCAGGAGACGAGGGCGAGGCGGAGGTGCCCCCGCCAGATCGGGCGTTGTGCCATGATGCTCCTATCGCGGTTTGGGTTTGCGCGCCGTCACGATGCGGGTGCCCGGCACGCGCGGGGCCGGCTTCGCCTCGGCGGCCGCGGCCTTGAGCGTCGGCAGCACCTGGTCCGTCGTGCGAAGCCCCGCCCAGGGATCGGCCATCAGCCTGGCCAGCCGCTTCGGCACCGTCAGCAGCGTGAACGCCGCCGGGTCGAGCTTTGGCGTCACCTCCCGCCAGGCCAGCGGCGTCGCCACCCCGGCGCCGGGCCGCGCGCGTGGGCAGAACGAGCTGACGGCGGTGGAGCCCAGCCCGTTGCGCAGCCAGTCCACCAGGATCTTGCCTGAGCGGTCGGCGATTTTCAGGTGTGCCACGAACCGGTCCGGCGCCTCCGCCTCCATCGTCTCGGCAAAGGCCCGGCAGAACGGCTTGACCGCATCCCACCCCGCATCCGGCCGCAGCGGCGCGACCACGTGCAGGCCCTTGCCGCCCGTGGTGCGGCAGAAGCTCTCAAGCCCCAGCGCCTGCAGCCGCTGCCGCACCTCGAGCGCCGCCTGCACCACCGCGGGGAATGCCACGCCCTCCCCGGGGTCCAGGTCGAACACCAGCTGGTCCGGATGCAGCGCGTCCTGCTCCGTGGCACCCCAGGCATGCAGCTCGATGGCGGACATCTGGGCCATGGCGATCAGTCCATCGAGGTCGTCGATGGCGAGGAACGGCTGCCCCCCGGCATGACCCTCGCGGATCTGGTGCGGCAGATAGCCGTGGCCGTTCTTCTGGAAGAAGGTCTCCCCGGCGATCCCATCCGGGCAGCGCAGGATCGAGAGCGGACGGCGCGCCAGCTCCGGCAGCGCGTGTGGCGCCACGGCCTGCCAGTATTCGGCCAAATGCCGCTTGGTGATGCCGGGCCAGAGTTCACGGTCGGCATGGCTCAGCTCGACGTGCCCGACCAAAATGCGGGCCTTCTGCGGCGCCTTGGCCGTCACGATCCGGGCCGCCTGTGCCGCGGGACGGGCGGCCCGCACAGGCACCAGGGGCGGCTTGGGAAGCGGAGGGATGGCACCGTGAAAACTCTTCCTGACCACGCCGCGCCGGGTCTTGAACACAGCCCGCTCGGCTTCCGGGTCCGCGGTCTCGCGCACCACGTCACGCGCCGGCTTGTCCTCACGCAACCCCAGGAACACCGCGTGGCGCACCCGGCCCGTGCCCGACCAGTCCGTGAACTCGATCTCCGCCACCAGCTCCGGCCGAACCCAGGTCACGGCGGGGTCGATCGGGTCGCCGGACACCAGCATGTCGGGCGGTGCGGGCGCCTTCAGCGAAGCGAGCCGCTGGCTGATGGCCCGGAGCGCCTTGGCATCGAAGCCGCTGCCGACGCCGCCGGCGTAGTGCAGCTGGCCCGCCGGATCGTAGTAGCCGAGATGCAGCGCGCCGAACCCGGCGCGGCTGCCCCCCGGCGGCGTCCAGCCGAGCACCACCAGCTCCTCCCGCCCCTGGCACTTCACCTTGAGCCAGTCGCCGCCGCGGCCCGGCCGGTAGCGGGAGTCCGCCCGCTTGCAGACGATGCCCTCCAGGTTCATGCCCCGTGCCGTTTCGAGCAAGGCGGCCGGGTCCGTCGCCACGTGCTCGCTGTAGCGGAGCATGGACGACCACGGCACACGGCGCCTCAGCAGCGCTTTGCGGTCCGCCAGGGTGCAGGGCCGCAGGTCCCAGCCATCCAGGTGCAGCAGGTCGAAGGCGTAGAACACCAGCGTGTCGTCCCGTCCGGTCTTCAGCGCGGATTGCAGCCCGGGAAAGCTGGACCGGCCATCCGCCCGCAACGCCACCAGCTCGCCATCGATCATCGCCTGCCGCAGGCCCGATGCCCGGAACGCCGCCGCCACGTGCGGCATGCGGTCCGCCCAGTCCAGTCCGGTCCGGGTCAGCAGCCGGACCGTGCCGTCCTCGATGGCGGCGAGGATGCGGTAGCCGTCGAACTTGATCTCCGACAACCAGGTGTCGCCAGCCGGCGCCTGCCGGGCCAGGCTGCACAGGGCGGGCTCCTGCTGCACCGGCATGGCCCGCTCGACGGCGCCCGCAGCCGGGGCCTCGCCTTGTGCCAGCAGCGGCAGCTGCTCCTCGATCTGCTCGGCGGTCGATCCGGCCCGGGCGAACTCGTCCTCGTGCTTCACCAGGAACCAGGCTTCCTGCTTGCCGCGGTTCCGGGTGCGCACCAGGCTGAACCGGCCCCGCAGCCGCGCTCCGTTCAGGGTGAAGTGCAGGTGGCCCTTGGCCATGCCGGCCTCGGGGTCATCGAGGGGGTGCCAGGTGCCGTGGTCCCAGGTCTCCACGGTGCCGGCGCCATACTGGCCAGCCGGGATGACACCCTGGAAGGTCGCATACCCGACCGGATGATCCTCGACGTGCACCGCCATGCGACGAACCGCCGGGTCAAGCGAGGGGCCGCGCGGCACAGCCCAGCTCCACAGCACGCCGCCATGCTCCAGGCGGAAATCCCAATGCACCCCGGCCCGGTGCGCGGCATGTTTCTGCACCACGAACAGCCGGCCCGCCGCAGTCGCCGCATCATCCGGCGCGGGCTCCGTGGTGACCGAGAAGTCTCGCTTGGAGCGGTAGGTCCGGATCGAGGTGTCGGCCATCGAACCGCAACGCCGGGCGATCGGGCGGGTTGCAGAACGAACGCGGTGTTCCTGGGCTGATCCAGCCTGTAACGAGAACGCGAGGTGAACCGGGGCGCGGGACGCGGACTGCCGCTGCCTCAAGGGCGGTGGTGCGGGAGCATCCGGGATTGACGGTGTGCCGATCGACAATCAATCCTGATCGTGTCCACCAATCGGCGCTGAACGAGTTGGTGGCCAGACAGGGGTTTCGTCATGGGACAAGGAGGCGTCATCCAGGTTTTCTCCGGCAACTCGATACTTCGCAACCTTCCGCCGGCCACCCTCGCGCTCATCGTGCCGCATCTGGAGCCGGTCGCGTTGCCGGTCCGCACGAAGCTGGCGGAGGTCGGGAAGGCAGCCAGATGGGTCTATTTCCCGGAATCCGGCATCGCCTCTATCGTCAGTCAGCGCGCCAAGAACTGGCAGGAGGTCGGCATCTTCGGACGGGAGGGGTTCGGCTGTCATTCCGTGCTGCTCGGCTGCTCCACGGCGCCGTTCACCATCCTGATGCAGATCGCCGGCCAGGGTCGCCGCATCGCGGCCGACAGGCTGTTGGCCGCGGCGGAAACCGACGCCACCCTGCAGATCACGCTGCTGCGCTACGTCCATACCTTCATCATCCAGCTCTCGCAGACGGCGGTGGCCAATGTGCAATGCAACATCACCCAGCGTCTCGCCCGGTGGCTGCTGATGATCCAGGACCGGATCGGCGTGGTGCCCATCACCATCACGCATGAGTTCCTGGCCGGGATGCTGGGCGTGGGCCGCACCGGCGTCACCCTGGCGCTGCAGGAGCTGGAGCTGGCCGGCATGATCGGCACCGCGCGCAAGCAGGTCACGATCCTCGATCGTCCGGCGCTGGAGCGTATGACGGCCGGGTTCTATGGCTTTGCCGAGGCGGAGTATCGCCGTGTCCTGACGCCCTCGTCCAAAGAGGCACCCGCCGCCATGCTGAGGGCCTGAACGAGGGCCTCAAGGCAGGATCTCCGCCATGGTCCGCATGTTGTTGCCGAACTGGTTGATCGCCGGCAGCGCCACGGCCTGCGGGCCCAGGACCTGCCGCACGAATGTCACCAGGCTGCCGGTCGGCCCGGCCTCGATGAAGCGGCACGGCCCCTGCGCCGCCAGCCGCCGGATGGTCTCCGCGAAGCGGATCGGGCGGCGCGACACCTGCCAGAAATGGTCGGCATCGGTGTGGTCGTAGCGCCCGAGGCTCATGCAGGAGATGATGGGGATGCGAGGCGCCGCCCGTGGGTTGGCCATGGCCAGGGCGCGCAGGCCAGGCGCCGCCGGGTCGATGAACGAGGCGTGGAAGCCATGGCGCACCGGCAGCCGCGCGGCAGCGACGCTGCGCCGCGCCAATGCGGCCTCCAACGGCACCAGGTGCTCCGGCGGCAGGGCGAGCACGAAGTGGCGCGGCGAGTTGACGGCGGCCAGCTCGCACCCCGCCATCTCCGGCAGGTGCCGCAGCGTGTCCCACGGCCCCAGCACCGCCAGCATGGCCCCGGGCGGCACCACGGCCTCGATCAGCTCGGACTGCGCCCGCACCAGGGCGAACCCGGCTTCCAGCGACAGCGTGCCGGACACGATGGAAGCAATGGTCTCGCCGAAGCTGCTGCCCAGCAGCAGGTCCGGGCGCAGGCCGCGGGCGAACAGCGCCTGCGCCAGGCTGTAGCCCACGGCGAGCAGGGCCGCGGTCACCTCCGTCTGGCGGTCGAACCGCGGCGTGTCGGAGAGCGGGCGGCTCAGGATCAGGCGGCTGACGGATAGGCCGGCGAGAGGGCCGCAGGCAGCGTCGCAGCGGTCCATGGCGGCGCGATAGGCCGGGTCCTGCTCATGCAGGGCGCGGCCCATCTGGTAGTACTGCGTGCCCTGTCCCGCGAACATCAGCACCGTGCGCGGCATGGTCAGCCGGGGACGAAGGGCTCGCCGCGCCACACCAGGATCTTCCACACGCCATCCGCCGTGGCGACCAGGCGGTCGCCCACATGCATGGTGCCGCGCAGGAACACGAGGCTGCGGGTCGTCTTCATCACCTCCGCCCGCATCTGCGCGAACTCGCCCAGCTGCAGCGCGCCGATGAAATGCACGTTCAGCTGCACGGTGGCGCAGGGCTGCTGGCCGGCGGCGTTCCAGCTCGCATTGCCCAGCGCCACGTCGAAGGCGGTGGCCAGCATGCCGCCATGCACCACGCCGCGCTTGTTGCCGTGGCGCTCATCGGCACGGAAGCCGCAGGTGGTGTCGTCGCTGTCCGGGGGCACGTAGAAGGGCCCGACATGGGTCGCGAAGGCCTTGGTCGGCCGCAGCACCCAGCCCTCGGGGATGCCATCCTGTGTCAAATCGCCCGCTCCTCATGTGATGCGGCCATCCTACCCCGGCACACCCAGCCGGCCCAGGCCCGGCAGCTTGATCGCGGGCCGCCGCAGGTCGAACCCGGCCACCGCACCCAGGATGTTCAGCTCGACCCCCTCGACCCACCCCAGCATCAGCCCGGCATAGCCGCCCAGGCTCAGCCGCAGGCCGGTGCGCGACGGGGTGCGGCGCAACCAGGCGCCGTCGTACGGGAAGTCCTTGCCGATCGCGAGCGGCGGCAGCGCCACCCGCACCTGCGGCACGGCATCCAGCACGGCGGCGATGAAGGTGTTGGAGTTGGGGCCGGGCCAGGCGGTGTAGTCGCCGAGGCGGCTATAGGCGTAGCCGGCGATGGCGGCGCGCATGGGCGGGATCAGCGCCGCCGCCGCCGGGCCATCGGCGGCATAGACCACCAGCGGCACCTGGCCGAACCAGCGGCCATCGGCGACGAAGCCGTTGACCCGCACCGGGTCGCCCCAGGCGGTGTAGTCATAGCGGGTATAGGCGGCATCCCCCTCCGGCTTGAACACCAGCCAGCAGTGCATGGCGACGATGCCGCGCCAGCGCACGGTGCGGGCGGCGAAGATCCGCACCACCGCGCCCTGATGCTCGGCCGCCGGCGGCAGCAGCCCGGCGCTGGAGCGGTCCGCCGCCTGCCAACCCTCGCCGCCGCCCGACAGGCGGTAGCGCAGCGCGGAGAGGCCGATGGGCAGCAGGAACAGCAGCACGAAGCCGAGCAGCAGGCCCTTCACGAAGCTCATCGTCAACGGATCAGGCGAAGCGCAGGCCCCAGGGATAGGGCGCCGGGCCGTCGATCATCCCGCTCAGGCCCTTGCGATAGGCGGTGCGGACATAGAACATGCCCAGCGGCACCGTGGCGCCCTGCTCCAGCGCCAGGTCGCCGATGGCCTCGCCGATGGTGTGGCGGCGCGCCTCGTCGGGTGCGGCCAGCCATTCCTGCATCATGCCCTCCGCCTGCGGGCTGTCCCACCAGCCGAACCAGCCGCGGGCACCCTGGCCGCGCACGAGGGTGGACACGGCCGGGTCCGAGTAGCCCGGCGCCGAGCCCGTGGTGTGGAAGATGCTCCAGCCGCCCTTCCCGGTGGGCTCGCGGGAGGCGCGGCGCTGGATCACGGTGCCCCAGTCGCTCTCCTGCAGGTCCACGTTCATGCCGATGCGCGCGAGCCGGTCCGCCGTGACCTGGCCCAGCGGCCCGATCTGCGGGAAATCGGTGGGGTTGATGATGACCACCTTCTCCCCGGCATAGCCCGCGTCCTTCAGCATCTGCCGGGCGCGGTCCAGGTTGCCGGTCATCATGCGCTTGGCGACCGAGTCGGACTCATAGGCGGTGCCGCAGGGATAGATGGAGCGGCAGACCTTCCACAGCGCGGTGTCGTCGCCGTTGGCGGCGCGCATGTACTCCTCCTGGTCCACCGACATCAGCACGGCCTGGCGGATCCGCACGTCGTTGAACGGCGGCTGCAGGTGGTTCATGCGCATCAGCGCCATGCGCCCGGTCGGGTCCTGCACCGCGGTCTGGATGTCGCGGGACTTCTGCAAGGTGGGCAGCAGGTCGTTCAGCGGCCGCTCCCACCAGTCGATCTCGCCGCGTTGCAGGGCGGCGGCGGCGGTGGCGGAATCCGGGATCACCTGCCATTCGATGCGGGCGATGTTGGCGACCTTGGCGCCCGTGGCCCAGTCCGGCGCCTCGGACCGCGGCACGTAGCCGTCGAACCTCGAATAGACCACGCGGCTGCCGGACACGTACTCGTCGGCCATGAAGCGATAGGGGCCGGAGCCCACGACCTCGGTGAAGGACTTGTTCGGGTCGGTGGCGGCGATCCGCTCCGGCATGATGAAGGGGATGGAGGCGTCCGGCTTGGCCAACGCCTCCAGCACCAGCGGGAAGGGCGTGTGCAGCCGCAGCTCGATGGTGCGGTCGTCGGGCGCGTTCCAGCTCTCCACGGTGCGGGCGAGCAGCTGGCCCAGCGGCTCCCGCACCGCCCAGCGCTTCAGGCTGGCGACGCAGTCCGCGGCGCGCACCGGGGTGCCGTCGTGGAAGCGCAGGCCGTCGCGCAGGCGGATGCGCCAGACGCGGTTGTCGGCCGAGACCTCGTGCCCCGCCGCCATCTGCGGCTGCGGCCGCATGGTGTGGTCGGCGGAATAGAGGGTGTCGTAGATGTAATAGGCGTGGTTGCTGGTGACGGTGGCCGTGGTCCAGACCGGGTCCAGCGCCGTGAGGTTGGCCTGCGGCACGAAGCGGAGCGTCCGCACCGGCTGCGCGATGGCGGGGGCCGAGAGCGTGGCGGCGGCAAGTCCCTGGAGACCAAGTCCTTGGAGACCAAGTCCTTGGAGAAGCGTGCGGCGTTGCATGTCTGGCCCCTATGGTATGGCAACAGGATAGCCGCAGCCGCGCCGCCGGGCCAGGCGCCCCGCTGATGGTGGTCCTCGCAGCCGCCGCAACCCGGCCGTAACGCTATGGGATGTATTGCTTGACGTTGCCGCCCCCGTCGCCATCATCTGCATTGTTCGGTTTCGCGCCCGCATGAGCTACCCTGCTTGCGACGGGCCGCCGCCCGCGAAAGGCGCAGAATGGTCAGACAACCCGGATTGAAGCTAGTGTTCGGCCGTGCACCGGCCCGGCCGCTGCTCCTGCTCCCGCTGCTCGCGCTCTCGGCGTGCCAGCCGGGCGTGCTGGACCCGGCCGGACCCGTGGGCATGGCGGAGCGGCAGATCCTCATCAACTCGCTCGGCATCATGCTCGCCATCGTCGTGCCCACCATCCTGGCGACGCTCGCCTTCGCCTGGTGGTTCCGCGCCGGCAACACCCGTGCCACCTACCGCCCGGACTGGGGCTTCTCCGGCAAGGTCGAGCTGGTGGTGTGGTCCATCCCGCTGATGACCATCATGCTGCTGGGCGGCGTCGCGTGGCTCGGCTCGCACGAGCTGGACCCCTACAAGCCGCTCGCCTCGGACCAGAAGCCGCTCGAGGTCGAGGTGGTTTCGCTGGATTGGAAGTGGCTGTTCATCTACCCGGAGCAGGGCATCGCCAGCGTCAACGCCCTGGTGATCCCGGCCGGGCGCCCCGTGCACTTCTCGCTGACTTCGTCCAGCGTGATGAACACCTTCTTCGTGCCGCAGCTGGGCAGCATGATCTACACCATGGGCGGCATGACCTCCCAGGTGCACCTGCAGGCGGACAAGCCCGGCACCTACCACGGCCTCTCCGGCCACTACAGCGGCGACGGCTTCTCGGACATGAACTTCCAGGTCCAGTCCAAGCCCGCCGCGGACTTCGCGGCCTGGGCCGCCGCCACCCACGCCACCGGCCCGACGCTTGATGACGCCGCCTACCGCGAACTCTCCAAGCAGAGCATCAAGGTCACCCCATTCACCTACGCCAACGTGTCCCCGGGCCTGTTCAGCCGTGTCGTCTCCCTGGAGCTGCCGCCAGGGCCCGGACCGGCGCCGCAACCCATCCCCAAGAGCACATACGGCCAGAACCAGGCGGAGAAGTAGGACATGCTCGGTAAACTCAGTTGGGCGGCCATCCCGCTCGACCAGCCCATCCCGATGGTCGCCTCGGGCGTCGTCGTGCTCGCCATACTGGGCGTGCTGGGCACCATCCTGATCAAGGGCTGGCTGCCCTATCTGTGGAAGGAATGGATCACCAGCGTCGACCACAAGCGCATCGGCGTGATGTACATCCTGCTCGCCATGGTCATGCTGCTGCGCGGCTTCTCCGATGCGCTGCTGATGCGCTCCCAGCAGGCGCTGGCCTACAACGCGCCGGGCTACCTGCCGCCCGAGCATTACGACCAGGTGTTCTCCGCCCACGGCACGCTGATGATCTTCTTCGTCGCCATGCCGTTCATGGTGGGGCTGATGAACCTCGTCGTGCCGTTGCAGCTCGGCGTGCGCGACGTGGCGTTCCCCACGCTGAACTCGGTGTCGTTCTGGCTGACCGCCACGGGCGCGCTGCTGATCAACATCTCGCTCGTTGTGGGTGAGTTCGCCCGCACCGGCTGGCTGCCCTACCCGCCGCTCAGCGGCATCGCCTACTCCCCGGGCGTGGGCGTCGACTACTACATCTGGGCGCTGCAGATCGCGGGCGTGGGCACGCTGCTATCGGGCGTGAACCTGGTCACCACAATCCTCAAGATGCACGCGCCGGGCATGACCTACCTGCGGATGCCGATGTTCTGCTGGACGTCGCTGGCCACCAACCTGCTGATCGTCGGCGCCTTCCCGCTGTTCACCGCCACGCTGGCGATGCTGGCGCTCGACCGCTACCTCGGCTTCCACTTCTTCACCAACGAGGCCGGCGGCAACGTCATGATGTTCATGAACCTCGTCTGGGCCTTCGGGCACCCCGAGGTGTACATCCTGATCCTGCCCGCCTTCGGCGTGTTCTCCGAGGTCGTCTCCACCTTCTCCGGCAAGACGCTGTTCGGCTACCGCTCGATGGTGATGGCCACGATGGTCATCTTCGTACTCGCCTTCACCGTCTGGCTGCACCACTTCTTCACCATGGGGGCCGGGGCGGACGTGAACGCCATCTTCGGCATCATGTCGATGATCATCGCGGTGCCCACGGGGGTCAAGGTGTTCAACTGGCTGTTCACCATGTATGGCGGCCGGGTGGTATATTCCGTACCCATGATGTGGGCGATCGGCTTCATGGTCACCTTCGTCATCGGCGGCATGACGGGCGTGCTGCTGGCCGTGCCGCCGGCGGACTTCGTGCTGCACAACTCGCTGTTCCTGGTCGCGCACTTCCACAACGTGGTCATCGGCGGCGTGCTGTTCGGCGCCTTCGCGGGATATACCTACTGGTGGCCCAAGGCCTTCGGCTTCATGCTCGACGAGCGCCTGGGCAAGTGGGCGTTCTGGCTGTGGATCACCGGCTTCTACGTCGCCTTCATGCCCCTCTATGTCCTCGGCCTCGAGGGCATGACCCGGCGCATGCAGCACTACGACGTGCCCGGCTGGCACCCCTGGCTGCTCGTCGCCGGCGCCGGCGCCCTGCTGATCCTGGGCGGCATCATCTGCCAGATCGCCCAGCTCGTCGTCAGCATCCGCAACCGCGAGAACCTGAAGGACCTGACCGGCGACCCGTGGAACGGCCGCTCCCTGGAATGGGCCACCGCCTCGCCGCCGCCGGTGTTCAACTTCGCCGTGCTGCCGCAGGTGGATGGCGAGGAAGCCTACTGGGGGATCAAGGAGCGGGCGCGTCAACAGGTGGGCAACCCGGAGAAGGTGGAATACGCGGATATCGAGATGCCGCGGAACACCCCCACCGGCTTCATCTGCGCCTTCTTCGCCACGCTGATCGGGTTCGCCATGATCTGGCACATCTGGTGGCTGGCGATCCTGGGCGGCATCGGCGCCTTCGCCACCTTCGTGGTGTTCGCCTGGCGGGACAACAACGAGGAGGTCATTCCCGCCGCCACGGTTGCCGCCATCGACCGCCAGCATCTCGAGGCGCTGCGGGCCGCCGCGATGGCCGGCAAGCTGGAGCCGGTGTCTTGAGCGGCACCATGGCCGCAGGTGCGGGGGCCGACCCGCACCAGCTGGGCCATGACGACGGCACGCGGCAGCATATCAGCGAACACGGAGAACACGACCTTGCGTCAAAGCGCATCGTCGTGGGCTACGGCTTCTGGATCTTCCTGCTCAGCGACATCATCATGTTCGCGGCGTTCTTCGCCTCCTACGCCGTGCTGTCCAACGAGACCGCCGGCGGCCCCGGCGGCAAGGACCTGTTCGACCTCCGCAACGTCGCTATCGAGACGGCGTGCCTGCTCGCCTCCAGCTTCACCTGCGGCATGGCGAGCCTCGGGCTCGAGGCACGCAAGACCTGGCTGTTCTACGGCGGCATGGCCGTCACCTTCGTGCTGGGTGCGGCCTTCCTCGGGCTTGAGGTGATCGAGTTCGTGGACATGGTGGGCAAGGGCGCCGGGCCGAGCCGCAGCGCCTTCCTCTCCGCCTTCTTCAGCCTGGTCGGCTGCCACGGCCTGCACGTCACCGCCGGGCTGCTTTGGCTGCTGACCATGATGGCGCAGGTCTATGCCAAGGGCTCCCGGCCCGAGATCCTGCGCCGGGTCATGTGCTTCAGCCTGTTCTGGCACGCGCTGGACATCATCTGGGTCGCCTTGTTCACCGTCGTCTATCTGTATGGAGCAGGGGCATGAGCCACGCCAAGGCCAGCACGGGCCAACACGGGGACCGGCTGCACACCGACACCGCCCCCGGTGACGAGACCCAGAACGAGAGCATCGGCAAGGGGCTGATCGGCTATGTCGTCGGCCTGGGCCTGGCGCTCGGCCTCACCGTCATGTCCTTCGTGGTGGCCGGCACCTCGCTGGTCTGGGGCCCGAGCATCCCGATCGCGCTGTTCGTGCTGGCCATCGCGCAGATGGGCGTGCACCTGGTGTTCTTCCTGCACATCACCACGGGGCCGGACAACATCAACAACGTCATGGCCCTGGCCTTCGGCGTGCTGATCGTGTTCCTGGTGATCGGCGGCTCGCTGTGGATCATGGGGCACCTCAACCACAACATGATGCCCATGGAGCAGATGATGCGCATGCAGCGTTGAGCGCTGCAGTCACCCGAACCGGCTCTGTCACCGAACTGTCATCCAACCTTCGCACCGGCATGACACGGCCGTGATATCCCGCGCACCGTATCCGGCGATGGCGCCGGAGCTGGTTCGGGAACCGTTCAATGTCCTCACTGCTGAAGCCTGCCCTGCTCGCGTCCGTGCCACTCCTCCTCGGCAGCGTTTCGGCCCATGCGCTGGTGTTCACCCCGGGCGACCTCGTCGTCAGCATCGTCGGCAATGGTGACGGCAGCGGGCCCTATACCGACAACCAGGGCACGCCCATCGTTCTGCAGCAGCTGACGCGGACCGGCCAGGCCGCCGGGTTGATGGTGCTGCCGCAGACCTCGGGCGTGGTGAACGGCGTCACGCAGAACGCCATCTCCGGCGAATACGGCTCCTCCTCCGAAGGGGCGCTGACGCGCTCGGCGGACGGGCATTCGCTGGCGATCGCAGGCTACGGCGTCAACGCCGCCGCCTACAATGCCGGTGGCGCCGCCACGTATGGCAACGCAGCCCTGGCGCAGACCACGAGCATCCGGGGCGGCACCGCCACCGCCGTGCCGCGGGTGGTCGCCTCGATCGGCGCCGACGGTTCGGTGGACACCAGCACGGCGCTCTACAACGTGTTCAACACCAACAACCCGCGCAGCGTCGCCACTGTGGACGGCAGCAGCTTCTACGTCTCGGGCCAGGGCGTGAAGGGCGACACGACCGGCGGCGTGTTCCTGGCGCAGAAGGGCGCCAGCAGCGCCACGGCGATCGACACCAGCACCGACACCCGAGCGGTCCAGGTCATGAACGGCCAGCTGTTCGTCGGCCGCAACACCTCCACCAACAAGTCCGCCACCCTCTCCTCCTACGGCGCCGCCCTGCCGACGGCGGCCACGGCGCCCAAGAACCTCAACGGAATCGGGCCGACCGTCACGCTCACCGCGGCGCAGGCGAATGGCATCAACAACAACCGCATCGGCACCACGGTCTATCTGGCGCCGGAAAGCTTCTTCTTCGCCTCGCCCGGCACGCTGTACATCGCCGATGACGGCAAGCCGAAGAACGGCAACGCCGGCGCGGCCGGTGAAGGCGATGGCGGGCTGCAGAAGTGGGTGCTGACCAACGGCACCTGGGCATTGCAATACACCATCTCGGCCGGGCTCAACCTGGTCAACAACGCCATGACCGCCGGCACCACCGGCCTCATCGGCCTTGCCGCCAGCGTCTCGGGCGACAACGTCTCGTTCTTCGCCACCAACGCGACCGTGGGCGACCTGGACCCCACCTACGTCTTCGCGCTGAACGATCTGATGAGCCAGACCATCCCAGCCGCCGGCGAGGCCTTCAGCACCATCTACACCGCGGCGGCGGGCACCAATGTGCGCGGCATCGCCTTCGCGCCCGTCGCCGATACCCTGACCGCCGTGCCGGAGCCCGCCTCGCTCGCTCTGCTGGGCGGCATGGTCGGCCTCGCCGGCCTGCTGCGCCGCCGCCACGCCTGAGCCCCACGCCGGCCCGGCCCCGCTGATGGCCGGGCCGGGCCGCACGCGTTAGACTGCCGCCACCCCCGACGGAGATGGCGGATGAACCTGGACCTCACGCTGCTGGACCGCCGGGTCGGGCATCTGCTGCAACCCTGGTCCGGCGACATCGGGCCCGGCCTCACCCTCGGCATCGTCCAGGCGGGCGCCCTCACCCTGCATCGCAGCGCCGGGCTGGCGAGCGTGGAGCACGCGGTGCCGATCGGGCCGGATACGCGGTTCCGCATCGCCTCCGTCAGCAAGCAGTTCACCTGCGCCGCCATCCTGATGCTGGCCCATGAGGGCCTGCTGCGGCTGGACGACCCGGTCCGCACCCACCTGCCGGAGCTGCCGGAGCAGGGCGTCACCGTCGCGCACCTGATGCACAACACCTCCGGCATCCGCGACATGCTGGAGATCCAGCGGCAGGGCGGCGCCGATCTCGGCACACCGATCCCGGCGGAGGCGCTGCTCGACGGCATCTGCCGCCAGACCAGCCTCAACTTCGCGCCCGGCAGCCGCTTCCTCTACAGCAACTCCAACTTCCTGCTGCTCGGCCTGATCGTCGAGCGGCTGTCCGGCGAGACCCTGGCCGCCTTCCTCGACCGCCGCATCTTCGCCCCGCTCGGCATGACCGCGACCCGGCACACGCCCGACACCTCCATCACCATCCCGCACCTCGCAACCGGCTACTTCCCGGCCGATGAGGGGTGGCGGCGCGCCCCACACGCCTTCCCGCTGGGCGGCGAGGGCGGGCTGGTCTCCAGCGTCATCGACCTGGCGCTGTGGGACCGCGCGCTGGTCACGGGCCGGGTCGGCGATGGCTGGCTGGCCCCGGCGCTGGCGCACCAGACCCCGTTCCTCAACGGCACCGAGAACCGCTATGCCCGCGGCCAGGTGGTGCGGCCCTACCGCGGCCACGGCACCGTCAGCCATGGCGGCCTGTGGCCCGGCTACAAGACCGAGTTCCTGCGCGTGCCCGGCCTGGATCTCACGGTGATCGCCATCAGCAACGCCGGCAATGCCGACCCGAACCTGCTGGCTCACCAGGTGCTCGACATCCTGCTGGAGACCGCGCCCGCCACCACGCCCCGCGCGGCCATGCCTACCACGCCCCACGCGGCGATGCCCACCGCGGCCGCGCTGCAGGCGCTGGCGGGCCGCTACCTCGACCCGGTCAGCAGCGCCACGGTGGACATCGCGGTGAACGCCGCCGGGCAGCCGACGCTGGCCAGCAACGGGCTGGTGGTGACCGCCATGCCGATGCCCGATGGACGCCTTGCCGCGCCGCGCAGCAGCAGCGTGTTCGCGGTACGCGCGATGGGGCCGGACGCGATCGAGGTGGAGCAGGACGCCGGGCATGTGTCGCGGTGGCACCGCGTGGCGCCGGGCGCCGTGGTGCCAGCCGACCTGCCGGGCATGTTCCACAGCCCGGAGATGGCGGCGACCTGGACCATCGACGGCGCCACCGTGCAGTCCCGCGGTCCCGTCGCGGCCGGGGCGCCCTGGCCGGTCGAGCCCATCGAGGGCGACGTGGTCCGCGTGGTCGTGCCCGGCACGCTGTTCCGCGCCTGGTTGGACGTGAAGGTGCTGCGGGAGGCAGGGGCCGTGGTGGCGCTGGAGGTGAATGGCGGCCGGGCCAGGCGGGTGCGCTACGACCGCATCGACCCTTGACCAGACCGAGCCCGGGGCACCTGCCGGACGACGTGGCCGCGCCCGGCCAGTCCGCGCCGTCAGCGCGTCCGCAGCCCCGTTACGGCCGGTTGCCCGACCAGACCACCTGATACAGCGCCACGATCTCATCCTTTTCCGGCACGCGCGGATTGTTGCCGGGGCTGCCGGACGCCAGCGCCTGGTCCGCCATCAGCGGCAGCGCTGCATCCCAGGCTGCCTTGTCGATGCCGAAGCCCGCCGGTGTCGGCACGTCCAGCTCCTGGTTCAGCAGGGCCAGGCCCTCGGCCAGCTTCTCCGCCGCCACCGCATCCGCGTCGCCGGCGGCAGCGAAGCCGATCACCCGCGAGGCCTCGGCATAGCGCGCCTCCGCTGCCGCCAGCCCGAAGCGGGTGATGGCCGGCAGCAGCATGGCGTTGCTCAGCCCGTGCGGCACATGGAACTGCGCGCCGATCGGCCGTGACATGCCGTGCACCAGCGCCACCGAGCTGTTGGTGAAGGCGATGCCGGCCTGCATGGCGCCCAGCATCATCGCCTCCCGCGCCGCGGCATTGCCGGGCTCGGCATAGGCGGTGCGCAGGTTCAGGCCGATCAGCCGCATCGCCGCCAGCGCCTGCGTGTCCGAATACGGGTTGGCCCGGCGCGACACATAGGCCTCCAGCGCATGCGTCAGGCTGTCCACCCCGGTATCGGCGGTGATCCGCTTCGGCACGGTGAAGGTCAGCTCGTAATCCACGACCGCGGCCAGGGGCAGCGCGCCCAGACCGGCGATCAGCATCTTCTCGCCGCGTTCGGTATCGGTGATCACGGTGAAGCGCGTCGCCTCGCTGCCGGTGCCGGCGGTGGTGGGGATCGCGATCACGGGCAGGCGGGCGCGGTCATTGGCCACCGGCACCTTCAGGTCCCGCATCAGCACGTCCGGCCGCGTGGCCCGGCCCTCCGCCAGGATCGCCATGGCCTTCGCGGTATCGATCGGCGAGCCGCCGCCGAACGCGATCAGGCAGTCGAACGCACCTGCCGCCAGCGCCGCCACCCCGGCCTCGACCACGGTGTCCGTCGGCTCCGGCACGGTGTCGCTGAACACCGTCACCGCGACGCCCGCCGCCTCCAGCGGGTCCAGGCAGCGGCGCACCAGGCCGGAGGACACCATGTAGGGGTCCGTCACCACCAGCGGGCGCGACAGGCCGAGCACGGCCAGCACCTCCGCCACCTGCGCCACCGCACCGCCGCCCACGCGCATGACGCGGGGGGAAACCAGGGTCGAGATCATGCCGTCACCATAGCACGGCGTTCGGCATAGAGCGCCAGGCGCCTTGCCGCGGCGGGCGGCATGTCGTGCGCGGCGCCCAGCTCCGGCTGCGGCGGCAGCGCCTCGGCGCGGTGGCACGCGGAGAAGTGCGGTCCATCGATGGAGCGCAGCGCCGGGTCTTCGGCCCGGCAGCGGTCGATGACATACCCGCAGCGGGTGTGGAACCGGCAGCCCGGCGGGATGTTGGCCGGGCTGGGCACGTCGCCGCCCGGCACCTGGCGCGCCAGCTTGCGGTGCGGGTCCGGCCGTGGAATGGCGGAGAGCAGCACGCGGGTATAGGGGTGGCGCGGATTGGCGAACACCTGCGCCTTGGGCCCCACCTCCACGATGCGGCCCAGATACATCACCGCCACCCGGTCCGCGACATGCTTCACCACCGCCAGGTCATGCGCGATGAACAGGTAGGACAGGCCGAGCCGGCCCTGCAGGTCCTTCAACAGGTTCACCACCTGCGCCTGGATGCTGACGTCCAGCGCGCTGACCGGCTCGTCCAGCACCACCAGCGCCGGCTCCACCGCCAGGGCGCGCGCGATGCCGATGCGCTGGCGCTGGCCGCCGCTGAACTCGTGCGGGTAGCGTCCGGCGTGATACGGCGCGAGGCCCACCAGGTTCAGCAGCTCCGCCACCCGGGCCCGGCGCTGCGCCTGGTCGCCGATGGCGTGCACCACCAGCGGCTCCTCGAGGATCTCGCCCACCGTCATGCGCGGGTTGAGCGAGGCGAAGGGGTCCTGGAACACGATCTGCATCCGCCGCCGCAGCGCGCGCAGCCTGGCGCCATCCAGCGCGGTGATGTCCTGGCCCTCGAACCTCACGGTGCCCGCGGTGGGCTCGATCAGCCGCAGCACCAGCCGGGCGGTGGTGCTCTTGCCGCAGCCGCTCTCACCCACCAGCGCCAGGGTCTCGCCGCGATGCAGGGTGAAGCCGATGCCGTCCACCGCGCGCACGTTGCCCACGGTGCGGGCGATCACCACGCCGCGGCGCATCGGGTAGTGCTTGGCGAGGCTATCCACTTCCAGCAGCGGTGCGCTCATGCAGCGAACTCCCCGGCGAACTGTTCCACGGGCGCGCGGATGCAGGCGGCCTGGTGGTGCGGCCCGCCCTCCAGCGCCACGTCGCGCAGCGGCGGGTCGATGGTGCGGCAGGCATCGGCCACGAACACGCAGCGCGGGTTGAAGCGGCAGCCGCCCGGCAGGTCGAAGGGCGGCGGCACCGAACCCTCGATGGCCAGCAGCCGGTCCCGCTCCTCCTCGATCTTGGGGATGCTGCCCAGCAGGCCCAGCGTGTAGGGATGCTGCGGGTCGTCGAAGATCGCGGTGCCGGTGGTGCGCTCCACCACGCGGCCGGCGTACATCACCGCCACCTCGTCCGCCATCTCCGCCACCACGCCCAGGTCGTGGGTGATGAGGATGATGGCCATGCCGCTCTGCGCCTGCAGGTCGCGCAGCAGGTCCAGGATCTGCGCCTGCACCGTCACGTCCAGCGCGGTGGTGGGCTCGTCGGCGATCAGCAGGTCGGGGTCGCAGGACAGCGCCATGGCGATCATCACGCGCTGCCGCATGCCGCCGGACATCTGGTGCGGGTAGTCCTCGAACCGCCGGGCCGCGGCGGGGATGCGGACGCGGTCCAGCGCGGCGATGGCGCGGGCCTTGAGCTGGGCCCTGGAGGCGCCGCGGTCATGCGCGCGCATGGCCTCGGTGATCTGGTCGCCGACGGTGAACACGGGGTTCAGGCTGGTCATCGGCTCCTGGAAGATCATCGCGATGCGGTCGCCGCGGATGTCGCGCATGGCGGGGGCCGGGAGCGCCGCCAGGTCCCGGCCCTCGAACAGCACGCGCCCCGCCGCGATCCGGCCCGGCGGCGGCACCAGCCGCATCACCGACAGCGACAGCATGGACTTGCCGCACCCGCTCTCCCCCACGATCCCCAGCGTCTGCCCCCTCGCCACGCTGAGGCTCACGCCATCCACCGCCGGCACGTCGCCGTGCGTGGCCTTGAACACGGTGCGGAGGCCCTCGATCTGCAGCAGCGGTGTGGCGGGCGTGGTCATGGCTGGATCACCTGGGTCAAGGGGGCGACCGCCTAGCTGCGGTAGTCGGGCCGGTCGTTCTCGATCAGCCGCAGGCAGCTGTCCCACATGAAGTCGAAGCGGTCCGGGTTGCCGTCGCCCTCGAACTGCCTGGCGGTGTGCTCGCACACCTCGACCGGCGGGATGATCAGCTCGCAGCCGCCGGACAGGGCCGCGACCTGCGCCTGGCAGGCACGCTCCAGGTAGTAGATGGTGTTGAATGCCTCCGGGATCGTGCGGCCGCCCACCAGCAGGCCGTGATTGGCGAGGATCATGGCGCTCCTGTCGCCAAGATCGCGGACCAGACGGTCCCGCTCATCGAGGTCCAGCGCCACGCCCTCATAGCCGTGATAGGCAAGCTTGCCATAGAACTTGAGCGCGTGCTGGCTGATCGGCAGCAGCCCCTGCTTCTGCGCCGCCACGGCCATGCCGGCGGCGGTGTGGGTGTGGATGACGCAGGTGAGGTCGTGCCGGGCCATGTGGATGGCGGAGTGGATGGTGAACCCGGCGGCGTTGACCCGGCGCCCACCCCTGCCCTGGGAGGCATAGCCGTCCTCGATCACGTTGCCGTCCACGTCGATCTTGACCAGGTCGGACGCCCGCATCTCGTGGAACATCACGCCATACTGGTTGATCAGGAAGTGATTCTCCGGACCCGGCACCCGCGCGCTGATGTGGGTGTAGATCAGGTCCGTCATCTTGAAATGCGCGACGCACCGGTATAGCGCGGCGAGCTGGACCCGGAGTTCCCATTCCTCGGGCGTTACCCCGGCAAGGCTGGCGGGCGTGGTGGCGACGTTCATGATGGTGCTCCGAGGATGGAGGGCGGATTGTCCGCCGCGGCCTAGGCCGGGTCAAGCAAAGGCGGGGCCAAGTGGTGTGAGGCTTCAGAGCGCAAGCAGCTTCACCATGCGGATGGTTGCGGGACTGCCCCAGTCCGCACCACCCTCGACCCGGCCGCGCTCCCGTCCGGCAGCGTCGATCAGGATCGTGGTCGGGATGCCGCGCACCGCCATCGCCCGGGCCGCGGCCCCGCTGCGGTCGAGCAGCACCGGCAGGTTCTTGACCGCCGTTCTCGCATAGAACCGCTCCACCGCCGCGGCCCCGCCGCGGTCCGAGGACAGCGGCAGCACAACCACGCCCGACCCGGTCACCGCCCCGGCCAGCACATCCAGCGCCGGCATCTCCGCCACGCAGGGCACGCACCAGGTGGCCCACAGGTTCAGCACGATGCCGCGGCCCCGGTGGTCCGCGACCGTGCGCACCGTGCCGTCCGGCAGGGTCCAGGAAAACTCCGGCAACTCGATCCCGGGCTGGCCGCGCTTCAGCTCCGGCAGGCCGCCCTCCGCGGCCCATGGTTTGCGCGGCAGCAGGCCGGAAGCTACGGTCGCGCCTGCCGCCACCAGCATGCGGCGCCTCGATCCCAACATGGTGCCTCCTTGAATCCAACTCATCCCGACGACGCCACGCGCAACACCGAGGCGAACGCGCAATGGGGCGGCCGCTTCGCCCGCGGCCCCTCCGTCATCATGCAGGACATCAACGCCTCGATCGGCTTCGACCGCAAGATGTGGCGGCAGGACATTCGCGGCAGCCTGGCCCACGCCGCAATGCTGGCCCGCGCCGGCGTCATCGCACCCGGTGACGAGACGGCGATCAAGGACGGGCTGAGCGCCATCGCCGCGGAGATCGAGGCCGGGCGGTTCCCGTTCGTGGAGGACCTCGAAGACATCCACATGAACATTGAGAGCCGCCTGGTGGACCGCATCGGCGAGGCGGGCAAGCGCCTGCACACCGGGCGCAGCCGCAACGACCAGGTGGCGACCGATTTCAGGCTCTGGGTGCGCGACAGCATCGACGGGCTGGACGCGCAGGTGCAGGACCTGATGCGCGCCCTGGCGGACCGGGCGGCGGAACATGCGGCGGACCCGATGCCGGGCTTCACGCATCTGCAGACGGCGCAGCCCGTGACCTTCGGCCATCACATGCTGGCCTATGTGGAGATGCTGGCGCGCGACCGTGGCCGCCTGGCCGATGCGCGGCGCCGCCTCAACGAGTGCCCGCTGGGCTCCGCCGCCCTGGCCGGCACCAGCTTTCCCATCGACCGCGGCATGACGGCCGCCGCACTCGGCTTCGACCGGCCGACCGCCAACTCGCTGGACGCGGTGAGTGACCGGGATTTCGCGCTGGAGTTCCTCTCGGCCGCGTCGATCTGCGCCATGCACCTGTCGCGGCTGGCGGAGGAGATCATCATCTGGTGCTCGGCGCCCTACGGGTTCATCCGCCTGTCCGACGCCTTCACCACCGGCAGCTCCATCATGCCGCAGAAGCGCAACCCGGATGCGGCGGAGCTGGCGCGGGCCAAGACCGGCCGGGTCACGGGCGCCCTGGTCGGCCTGCTGATGGTGATGAAGGGCCTGCCGCTCGCCTATGCCAAGGACATGCAGGAGGACAAGGAGCCGGTGTTCGACGCCGCCGATGCGCTTAGCCTCAGCCTCGCCGCCATGTCCGGCATGGTGCGCGACCTGGTGCCGGACACGGCCCGGCTGCGCGCGATGGCCGGCAGCGGCTACGCCACCGCGACCGACCTGGCCGACTGGCTGGTGCGGGTGCTGCGCCTGCCGTTCCGCACCGCGCACCATGTGACCGGACGGCTGGTGGCACGGGCGGAGGCACGGGGTATTGACCTCGGCAGCCTCACCCTCGCCGAGATGCAGGCCGAGGAGCCCGGCATCACCGCCGCCATCTTCGGCGTACTCACCGTGGACGCCAGCGTTGCCAGCCGCACCAGCTATGGCGGCACCGCACCCGCCAACGTGGCGGCCCAGGCGGCACGCTGGCAGCGGGCTCTGGCATGAGGTTCGTGACCCTGGTTTTCGCCCTGGTGCTGCTGGCGGCCTGCGGCAAGAAGGGGGCGCCGGCATCGCCGGGTCCGCAGAGCGAGGTGATCTACCCGAAGGCCTATCCGTCGCGCTGAACGAAAAAGACCGGTCCACATCATGGACCGGCCTTTCAGGCAGCTTCGGGACGGCCTTGCGGCCGTCCCTTGGACCGTTCTGACTAGCGCAGGACGATCTCGACGCGACGGTTCTGCGGCTCGCGGACGCCCGGGCCGGTGGCGACCAGCGGACGGCTGAAGCCGAAGCCCTGCGTGGTGATCGCACCGCGCGGCACGCCCAGGCGGACCAGCTCGGCGGCGACGTTCTGCGCACGGCGGACCGAGAGGCCCTGGTTGTAGCGCGCCGTGCCCGTGGTGTCGGTGTGACCCGAAACCTCGATGCGCGTGACCTGGACCTTCGTCGTGGCGGAAGCGGCCTCGGCGATGATCTGGCGAGCGCGGTCGGTCAGGTCCGCACGATCCCAGTCGAAGAAGACCAGGTAGGTGCGGGCCGCGGTGGTGGCCATCGGAGCCGGCGCCGGCGCCACGACGGGCGGCGGGGCCGCGTTGAAGGCATAGCGCACGCCGATGATCGCGCTGTGGTTCTGCGCCTCGGAGAAGCGATACTTGCCCTCGGACACCTTGCCGCCGGCCGGGTTGATCACGCTGCCGCGGATATCGGGCTTCAGCGAACCCATGTAGCGGTATTCCGCCGTCAGGCTCAGGCCGGGGACAGCCTCGATCGGGGCCGAGATACCGACGATGCCCTGATAGGCGAACTGGCCGCTCATGCCGTCGATCTGCACGGTGTTGCCGGTCGGCGTGTTGCGGGTGCCGCGGACGTTATCGAACTCATTGATCGACCAGCCGGCGCCGACGCCCACATACGGGGTCAGCGCATAGCCGAGCAGACCGAACTTGTAGAGGTCGAAATCGTAGAACGCGTTGACCATCGCGCCATACTGACGCTGCGTACCGGTGTTGTCGCGGAAGGCGCTGGTGACGCCGTTGCCGCTGATGCCACGGCCGGAGAACCCGCCGATATGCGTCAGGTCGTTCTCACGGTAGTTGCCTTCGAGCTCGAGGCGGATGCCGTTGCCGAGGCCATAACCGATGCTGGCCAGGCCGACGAAGCCGGAATCCTTCTGGGCCGAGCCGTCACGGCCCGTACCGATCCGGTCGAAGTAGTAGGCATTGCCCTGACGGCCTTCGATGCCCTGGGACTTGGAATAGTTGTAGCCGGCACCGCCGGCGATGTACAGGCCAGACACGGTCTGCGCCTGAGCGACCCCGGCCAGGGCGGTCGCGGACACGGTCAATGCAAGGAGGGACTTGAACTTCATCGGGGCCTCTGGAAAGAAATCAGAACTGCCATCTACATGTCCTTGCCGCTGAAAGCCATGATAATCCGATCAACAAAGTTTGTACCACTTGCAAAGGTGCTTCGGCACCCGTTGCCCAGGTGTCATCTGCCGACGGGATGACGCTGCCCGCTTCCGCCCCTACAGTCGCGCCATGTCCGCAGCCATCCTGTCACCCGATCTCGACCCCAGCATCGCCGAACTGATCGCCGCGCGGCGCCGCCTGTCCATGCACGCCATGGATGGCCTGCTGCTCGAGGAGGTGCCGCTCAACGCCATCGCGGATGCGGTCGGCACGCCAAGCTGGGTTGTCTCGGCGAACCATATCCGCAGTCAGCTCAAGGCGTTGCACGCGGCCCTCAAGGGTGCCGGGCTGGATTCGCACATCCATTACGCGGTGAAGGCCAATGACCACCTGGCCATCCTGCGCCTGATGCACCAGGGCGGCGCCGGGGCCGATGTGGTCAGCGGTGGCGAGTTGCGGCGGGCGTTGCAGGCCGGCGTCCCCGCCAGTCACATCGTGTTCTCCGGCGTCGGCAAGGCCGAGTGGGAGATCCGCGCAGCCCTCGAGGCGGGTCTTGGGCAGCTCAATGTCGAGAGCGCCGAGGAGCTTGAGATGCTCTCCTCCATCGCGTCGAGCATGGGCTGCGTCGCGCGAGTGGCATTGCGCATCAACCCGGACGTCGATGCCGGCACCCATGCCAAGATCACCACCGGACGCGCCGATAACAAGTTCGGCATCGCGTATGATGATGCTGTCTCGCTCTACGCCCATGCGGGCAGCCTGCCTGGCATCAGGGCCGTCGGCCTGGCGCTGCATATCGGCAGCCAGATCCTCTCAACCGCACCCTACCGCGCCGCCTACGCCCGCACCGCGACGCTGGTCCGCACGTTGCGCGCCGCCGGCCACGAGGTGACGACCGTGGATTGCGGCGGCGGCCTGGGCATCGGCTATCGCAACGAGCCCGCCCCCAGCCCGGCGGCGCTGGCCGGCGCGATCGCCACGGCCTTCGCCGGGCTCGGCCTCACCATCGCGGTGGAACCCGGCCGCTGGCTGATCGGCCAGGCCGGGCTGTTGCTGGCCTCCGTGCTGCTGCAGAAACACACGGGCGAGCGGCGCTTCGTGGTGCTGGACGCCGCCATGAACGACCTGCTGCGCCCCGCCATGTATGAGGCCTGGCACGGCGTGGTGCCGCTGAGCGCCGTGGATGCCGTGGCGGCCGTCTCGCCGGCGGACCTGGTGGGTCCCGTGTGCGAAACCGGCGACACGTTTGCACGCGACCGTCTGATGCCGCAGTTGAAGCCGCACGCGCGTGTGGCGATCCTCGATGCAGGTGCCTATGGTTCGGTGATGAGCTCCACCTACAACGCACGCCCGCTGGCGGCCGAGGTGCTGGTCGATGAGGGTCGCTGGGCCGTCATCCGTCCGCGCCAGCCCATGGAAGCGATGTGGGCCAACGAGCAGGTGCCCGCCTGGCTGGGCTGAACCACCCCGGTCCGCCGCCTGCCCCGCCGGGCCTGGCGGCCAAGCGCGCCCGGGCTCGTGCGGCGCTGTGGGTCGAGCAGCTCTGGCCCGCCGCCTGGCCGTCGCTTGGGCTGCTCGGCGCCTTCGCCATCTTCGCCCTGCTCGATGGCCCGGCCTGGTTGCCCGCCTGGCCCCGCCTCCTGCTTCCTTTCCTCGTGCTGCTCGGCGCGCTGGTTCTGATCTGGCGAGGCGCACGCCGTATCAACCGCCCCGTGCCGGACAGCGTGGATCGCCGCCTGGAACGCGCCTCCGGCCTGCGCCACCGTCCGCTGGCGGCGCTGCAGGACCGGCCGGCGAGTGCCACCCCCGAGGCGGCGGCGATCTGGGAGGTGCACCAGGCCCGTCTGGCGACCCAGCTGCGGCGCCTGCGCGTGGGGCCGCTGCGCCCCGGCTTGCCGGCGCGGGACCGCCGGGCCTTGCGCGGGCTGGTGCTGATCGGGCTGTTCGCCGCCCTGGTGATCGCCGGGATCGAGGCGCCCAACCGCCTGCTGGCCGCCATCGCGCCGGGTCTGCCGCAGGGCCCGGCCGCGCCCGGGACCGTGGTGCAGGCCTGGGTGACGCCGCCCGCCTATACCGGTCTGCCGCCGGTCTTTCTGCAGCCCAATGCCCCTGCCCCGCCCATCCCGGCCGGTGCGCGCCTCACCGCCAGCGTCACCGGGGGTCGCGGTGCGCCGACGCTCGCGGTCGGCGAGGACGGCACCGGGTTCACCGCGCTGGATGCCGCATCATGGCAGGCGGACCGGGCGCTGGACGCCTCTGGGCACCTGGTGATCCGGCGTGGCGGGCAGCAGCTGGCGGGCTGGGCGCTGACCATCATCCCCGACCGGCCGCCCACCGCCGCCTTCACCGACCCGCCAGGAGCAGCCACTTCGAGCGGGCGGCCCACGACCCAGAGCCGCTTCGCCTGGCATGCCGAGGATGATTACGGCGTTACCGGCGCCACCATCGAGCTGCACCTGAAGGACCGCCCGGAGGCGCCGCCGCTGGTCATTCCCGCCCCGCCGGGCGGCAACCCCAAGCAGGTTCGCGGCGTGCTGGTGCAAGATCTGACGGCACATCCCTGGGCCGGGCTCCCGGTGCAGGCGCGGGTGGTGGCGAAGGACGCCATCGGGCAGACCGGCGCCAGCGCAGAGGCAGCCTTCGACCTGCCGGAGCGCGCCTTCGCCAACCCGGTGGCGCAGGCGGTGATCGCCATCCGCAAGCAGCTCAGCCTGACGCCCGAGCTGCGGCAGGATGCACGGACGGCGCTGGATGCGCTGGCGGACGATCCGGGGCTGTTCGACAATTCCGCCGGGGTGCTGCTGCAGCTGCGGGCCGCGGGCTTCCTGCTGGGCCGCGGCCGGGGGCAGCCGGCGGTGGACGAGGCGCAGTCCCGCCTGTGGGACCTGGCGCTCACTTTGGAGGAAGGCGCCGCCGACCGCACCGCCAAGGCGCTGGAGGCAGCACGGCAGGCCGCGCGCGACGCGATGGACGCCGCCCGGCAGGACCCGCAGAACGAGGCCAGGCGTGCCGAGCTGGAACGGCGGCTGGAGGAACTGCGGCAGGCGATCCAGAAGCACATCGACGCCCTGACCGAGCAGGCCCGGCGCGAGAACACCGAACTGCCCCTCGACCCCGGCACGCCGCAGATGAACGCCCGCGACCTCGACAGGATGGCGCAGAAGCTGGAGGAAGCCGCCCGCGAGGGCCGCATGGACGATGCCAGGCAGCAGATGGCGGAGCTGGAGCGCCTGCTGGAACAGCTGCAGAACGCCCGCCCCGAGCACGGCGAGCAGCGCGAGAAGCGCAATGCCGAACGCCGCCAGCAGGGCCGCCAGCAGCAGGACGTGGTGCAGGACATGGTGCGGCGGGAAGGCGATCTGCTGGACCGCAGCCGCGGCCGGGCCGAGGGCGCGACGCCACAGCCGCCGGCACCGTCCCCAGGTCAGCCGCCCCAGGCCGCAACTCGAGCCACGCCCGAGCAGCGTGCCCAGGATCAGCGCCGGCAGGCCGCCATGCGGCGGGCGCTTGGTGAGCTGATGCAGCGGTTCGGCGACCTGACCGGACAGGTTCCGGCACCGCTGGGCGAGGCCGACACCGCCATGCGCGAGGCCGGCCAGGCCATGGGCGAAGGCCGGGACGCCGCCGCCACCGCCGCCCAGCAGCGCGCCATCGAGGCGCTGCAGAAGGGCGGCCGCGAGATGGGCCAGCAGATGGCCCGGCAGTTCGGCCCCGGCCAGCAGCCCGGCGAAGGCGAGGAAGGTGAGGGCGACGGCCAGGACGGTCCCGATGGACCCGGCGAGCAGGGCATGAACCCCGGCGGCGACCGCAACGGCCAGACTACGGGACCGCAGCCCGGCGAGCCGCAAGGCCCCTCCCGCCGCCGCACCACCCGCCGCGACCCGCTCGGCCGCCCCATGCAGCCCGGCACCAGCGGCACCGAGGAAAGCGGCGACGTGCGTGTGCCCGACCAGATGGAGGAGGCCCGCACCCGGGCCCTGCAGGAGGAGCTGCGCCGCCGCGGTGCCGACCGCGGGCGGCCGCAGCCGGAACTGGACTACATCGACCGGCTGCTCAAAACCTATTAACCGCCCAGATACGCAGCCGCGACCTTCGGGTCTGCCGCCACCACCGCGGCCGGGCCTTCGAGCACGATGCGGCCGGTTTCCAGCACATAGGCGTGGTCCGACACGTCCAGCGCCGCCGAGGCGTTCTGCTCCACCAGCAGGATGGTGGTGCCGTCCCGCTTCAGGTCGGCGATGATGTTGAAGATCTCCTCCACGAACAGCGGCGCCAGGCCCATGCTCGGCTCGTCCAGCAGCAGCAGCCGGGGAGCGCCCATCAGGGACCGGCCGATCGCCAGCATCTGCTGCTCGCCGCCGGAAAGCGACCCGGCGAACTGGCCCAGCCGCTCCTTCAGTCGCGGGAAACGGGTCAGCACCGCCTCCTGCCGCCGCGCGACTTCGGCCCGGCCGGGCACCAGATAGGCGCCGAGGGTCAGGTTCTCCGCCACGGTCAACTCGGCAAAGCACTGCCGGCCCTCCGGCACCTGGCGCAACCCGCCCGCCGCGATGCGGTAGGCGGCCCGGCCGGTGATCTCCGTGCCGCCGAACACGATGCGCCCGGCCCGCGGGCGCACCAGGCCGGAGATGGTCCGCATGATGGTGGTCTTGCCGGCCCCGTTGGCGCCGATCAGGCAGACGATGGCACCCTCCGGCACCACGAGGTTCACCTGGTGCACGACGGCGATGCGGCCATAGGCGACGTCCAGCGCCTCGATGACCAGGCCCGTCATGCGCCGCGCATCCCGGCGCGGGCGCCCTGCTCCAGCCGGGCCGCGACCTTCTGGCCCAGATAGGCCTCGATCACCGCCGGGTCCTGCCGCACCGCGAGCGGCACGCCATCGGCGATGCGGCGGCCGAAGTTCAGCACCGTGACCCGGTCCGAGATGTCCATGACGAAGCCCATGTCGTGCTCCACCAGCAGCACCGTGGTGCCCAGCTGCCGCAACCGGCGGATCAGCACGGCCAGGGCCTCGGTCTCCGCCGGGTTCATGCCGGCGGCGGGCTCGTCCAGCAGCAGCAGGCGGGGCTCCGGCGCCAGGGCCCGCGCGATCTCAAGGCGCCGCTGGTCGCCGTAGGACAGCGCGCCGGCGCGGCGGTCTGCGGCATCCGCCAGGCCGACGATCTCCAGCGCCGTGCGGGCCCGGGCCACGGCGCGCCTCTCCTCGGCCCGGAAGCCCGGCAGGCGCAGCAGCACCCCGGCCATCCCGGCATGCAGGCGGGTGTGCAGCCCGGTCAACACGTTCTCCAGCACCGTCATGGCGGCGAAGACGCGGATGTTCTGGAAGGTTCGCGCCAGCCCCGCGGCAGCCCGCCGATCCGGCGAGAGGGCTGAAATCTCGCTGCCATCCAGCGTGATGCTGCCGCTGCTGGGCGTGATCAGGCCGGAGACCAGGTTGAACAGCGTGGTCTTGCCGGCGCCGTTCGGCCCGATCACGGCGTGGACGCCCCCGGCTTCCACCACCATGTCCACGGCATCGACAGCGACCAGCCCCGCGAAGCGCCGGGTCAGGCCGTTGAGGGCCAGCAGGCTCATGCGGCCCTCCTCACGCAGCCCGGCGCCGCATCCGGGTGGCGAGCAGGCCGTTCGGCAGGAACAGCACCGCCACCACGATGATGACGCCGTTCACCACCAGGCGCACGTCGCTGATGCCGCGCAGCAGCTCCGGCAGCAGCGTCAGCACCCAGGCGCCCAGCACGGGGGCGATCGGCGTGCCGATGCCGCCCAGCAGCGCATAGGACAGGATGGTGACGGCGGGCTCGAACCCATACTCGTTCGGCCCGATGAAGCTGGAGACATGCGCGGACAGGCACCCGGCCAGGCCCGCCAGCACCGCGGAGGTCAGCAGCGCGCCCATCTTGTAGCGGCCCACCGGCACGCCCATCACCTGCGCCGCCGTCTCGTCCTCCCGCATCGCCTCCATGGCCCGGCCCACCCGGCTGCGCCCCACCAGCCACAGGCCCAGCACGGCGAGGAACAGCAGACCGTAGATCATCCAGGCCTCCCCGCGCTCGGGGATGCCGGACAAGCCGAGCGCGCCGCCAAGATAGTCCACGTTGAGATAGACGGCCCGCAGCACCTCACCCAGCCCGATCGTGGCGATCGCCAGATACACGCCAGCCAGGCGCAGCGTCGGCACCCCGATGGCCAGCGCGAACAGCACCGGCACCACGGTGCTGAGCGGCAGCACGAGCAGGAACGGCAGCTTCAGCTTCAATGTCATCAGCGCCGAGGAATAGGCACCCAGCCCCATGAACGCCGCCTGGCCGAGGCTGAGCTGGCCCACCGCGAGCACGACATACATGGACAGCGCCAGCAGGCCGTTGATGCCCAGGGCGTAGATGAGGTTCTGGTAGGTCCAGAACAGGTCGTCCATCCCCGAGGGAAGCCAGTCCGGCATCACGCCCGCCGCATCACGGCGCGGCCGAACAGGCCGGCGGGCCGGGTCCAGAGCACGGCGACCAGGATGAGGAAGGCCACCGCCTCCTTCAACCCCGAGGACAGGTAGCCGGCGGTCAGCACCTCGATCATGCCCAGCGCGAACCCGGCGATGACGGCGCCCCGCAGGTCGCCCAGGCCGCCGACCACGATCACCACGAAGCCGCGCAGCATCATGGTCTCACCCATATAAGGATGCACCGCGTTGAAGTTCAGCCCGATCAGCACGCCGCCCGCCCCGGCCAGGAACCCGGAGACGAACGAGACCAGCGCCGCCGCCTGTCCGGTGTTGATGCCCATCAGCTGCGCCGCATCCGGCTTTTCCGCCATGGCGCGGATTGCCAGGCCCAGCCGGGTGCCGCGCATCAGGGCGGTCAGCGCCGCGACCAGCACCACCGTGGCGCCCAGGATCAGGAACTGCGCGGCGGTGATGCGGATGGGGCCGAACACGAAGGCCTGGTCGCTGAACACGCCGGGCGGCAGGCGGCGGATGTCCGGGCCCAGCCAGGCGGTGAGTGCCGCGTACAGCGCCAGCACGCCGCCGAGCGTCACCATCAGGAACGAAAGCTCCGGCGACTGCAGCCGTCGCAGCCGGGTCAGCAGCAGCGCGTCGAGCGCCACCGCGATCAGCCCGGCGGCAAGGGCGGAGAGGGGCAGCGCCGTCCAGATGCCGAGGCCCAGGCTGCGCGTGAGCCACAGCGCGATCAGCGCGCCGGCCGAGAAATAGAAGCCGTATGTGAGATTGATCACCCGCAACACGCCGAACATCAGCGTGAATCCGAGTGCGAACAGGGCATAGGTGGCGCCGAGCAGGACGCCGTTCACGAGCTGCTGGGCGAGCATCGAACGGCTATATGAGATGTGGGGGCAGGCGTCCAGAGCGAGGCGACGTGTCTGGCGTCGACCATGCTCCGACCTGCGCTGAATCCATGGCGCTACACCCGTTTCGCGTCATAGAACTGCACGAACCCGGTCCGCACGCCCTCGAGCTTGCGATAGGCCGTGGCCTCGTAATAGGCGCCCAGCGGCAGATACGGCACATCGACGAAGAACTGCTTCTGGATCTCCGCACAGATCGCCTGCTGTGCCGCAAGGTCCGGCGCGTCGAACCAGGCGCTGCGCAGCTCCTCCAGCTTGGGCGCGCGGGCCCAGCCGAACCAGCCCTGGTCGCCGTTGCCGCGCAGGCCGAGCTGGCTGGCCGGGTCGAAGTTGTTGGTGCCGTTCAGGTAGGTGACGAAGATGTGCCACCCGCCCTCGGCCGGCGGCTTGCGGCTGCTGCGGCGCTGCACCAGCGTGCCCCAATCGGTGCTGACCAGGTCCACGTTGAGGCCGCTCTGCGTGAAGGCATCGGCCATCACCAGCGCCATGGCGTGGGTGGAGGGGTAGTCCGTGGGGTCGAGCATCACGATCTTCTCGCCCTTGTAGCCCGCGGCGGTCAGCGCCCGCTTCACCGCCGCGAAGTCCCGCTTGCCCACCAGCGCGCCGGTCCCGGCGGTGGTCGCCATCGGGGTACCCGGGCTGAACACGCCGACATGGTCGCGGCGCAGCGTGGTCTCGTCGCCGGCCACCGCGGTCATCACCTCGGTCTGGTCCACCGCCATCAGCAGGGCGCGGCGGATGGCCGGGTTGTCGAAGGGCGGGAACAGCTGGTTGAAGCGCAGGCAGCCGAGGCCGCCACCGGGGTCCAGCACTTCCGTCCTGATCTCGGGGCGCTTGCGCAACAGCGCCTGCAGGTCCGGCGTCGGGTTCTGCCACCAGTCCACCTCGCCGTTGGCCAGCGCATTGGCCGCCGTCGCCGCATCCGGGATCACACGCCACTCCACCCGGTCGAACCAGGCGCGCTTTGGCCCGGCGGTGAACGTGGCCGGGCCATCGGGCCGCGGCACGTAGCCGTCGAACCGTTCATAGGCCACCAGCGAACCCGGCACCCGTTCATTGGTGCGAAAACGGTAGGGGCCGCTGCCGACCATCTCCGTCACCTGCGTGTTGGCATCGGTGCGGGCCAGGCGCTTCGGCATGATGCAGGGCATGCTGGTGCCGGTCTTGCCCAGGGCGGCGGGCAGCAGCGGGAACGGCTTCTTCAAGCGGAACTGCACGGTGCGGTCATCCGCGGCGCTCAGCTCGTCCGTCGCCTCCATCAGGGCGCGGCCGAAGGCGTCCCGCGCGGCGAAGCGACGGATGCTCGGCACCACGTCCTGCGCCCGCACCGGCTCGCCGTCGTGGAACCTGAGGCCCTCGCGCAGGGTGAGACGCCACAGCCGGCCGTCCTGCTCGGTGGTGTGCCCGGCGACCATCTGCGGCTGGATCCTGAACTGGGCGTCCTGCCCATACAGCGTGTCGAACACCAGGTAGCCGTGGTTGCGCGTCACCGTCGCCGTGGTCCAGATCGGGTCCAGCACCGCGACGTCACCTTCGGGGATGAAGCGGAGCACGCGGGCGGGCTGGGCGATGGCGGGCCGGGCCAGCGGTGCGGCGAGGGCCACGGCCCCTGCGGCTAGAACGGCACGTCGGGTGGTGGACATGGATGCGGGTCTCCGGGCTTGCGGCATGGTCGCCGCTGCGTTCTGGTGACGCAAGCGCGAATGCGGCGATGGTTTGCCAGCGGCTTCACGCGCTCTACACCGGCACGATCCCTGGAGCCCGGCTATGCGAACAAGCTCGACAGGCCTGAGCCGGAACTGCCGGAACCGGCAGGCGCGGCGTTGCCGGCGGCGATCAGGTAGCGCTTGGTGAACTGGTCCACATAGGCGGCACTCTTGAACTTGCTGACGTCGAGACGGCTGGTGATCGCCAGGGTCTGCGCGTCCAGCGACTGGAACGCGATCTGCTTCGGGATGCCCAGCGCCACCGTCACCACCTCCCGGAACGTGCTGTCGCCCAGGATCTGTGTGGCCGATTTTATGGTGGCGGCGCGGGCGCGGAAGTCGATGGCGTTCGACAGGCCAGGCGTGGTGGCGTTCAGCCCCTCCCGCCATTGCACCTCGGCATAGCCGTTCACGATGTTGTCGATCGTGGACTTCTGCTTCAGGACCGACAGGCCCTTGTTGGCGAAGTCATAGGTCTTGGCCGTCGCCAGCCATTGCGCGTTGGTCAGCTTGCTGGCCAGCGACCCGGCCTTGCCCGTGTCGGACAGCAGCGCCTTGCTCACCAGGCCAGGATAGTCGGTCTGGCTGCCCAGCCCATTCGCGGTCAGCAGCACCTTGCGCGCATCGGGGTTGGCGAGCAGCTCCGCAGGCGTTTTCGCGGCGGCCACCGCGGTCCGGAAATTGGCGATCTCCCGCTTGGCCTGCGGCACGGACGCCGCCGCCGCGATGCCCTTGGTCTCCGTCTTCAGCGCCGTCCGCAGCGCCCCGATGGGGTCGGCACTGGTGGCCGTGCTGCCGCCATACAGCGCCCCCAGCAACGAATCGGAGTTACCGTTCGGGGTCGGGAGCAGCGTCAGGAGGTTGGCGTTGAGATACATCGCCGCTCCACGCTACGCCCCCAGTCATGAACGAAAGGTTAAGCGGCCAGCGCCCGGGCGAACACCGCCGCATCCACGTTGCCGCCGCTCAGCACCAGGCCGACCGTGCGTCCCCTGGTGTCCACCTTGCCGGCCAGCACAGCGGCCAGGCCCACGGCGCCGCCGGGTTCGACCACCAGCTTCAGGTGACTGAAGGCGAAGCGCATCGCCGCCAGCACCTCGGCATCGCTCACCACCAGGCCGCCGGCCAGCCGGGCGCGGTTGATGGCGAAGGTCATCTCGCCAGGCATGGCCGAGAGCAGGGCGTCGCACAGCACGGACCCGCCGGGCGAGTTGCCCTCCCGCTGCCCGCTGGCCAGGGACCGCAGTGTGTCGTCGGATCCCTCCGGCTCCACCGCGAACACCCGGGTTGCGGGCGAGGCCGTGGCCAGCGCCAGGGCGCAGCCGGCCACCATGCCGCCGCCGCCGGTGCACACCAGGAACGCATCCATCGACAGCCCGGCCGCCGCCGCATCGGCCACCAGCTCCAGTGCCAGGCTCCCCTGCCCGGCAATCACGTCCGCATGGTCGAACGGCGGAATGACGCTGGCGCCGGTGCGGGCCGCATGGGCCTCGGTGAGGGCGGCGCGGTCCGCGGTGGCGCGGTCGAAATGGATGATCTCCGCACCCCAGCGCCGGGTGCTCTCCACCTTCACCTGCGGCGCGTCCGCCGGCATGAACACGGTCACGGGGATGCCCAGGGACGCGGCGGCACAGGCGAGGCCCTGGCCGTGATTGCCGGACGAGAAGGCCACCACTCCGGCTGCCCGCTGCGCCGCGTCCAGCCGCAACAGGGCGTTGGTGGCGCCGCGCAGCTTGAAGCTGCCGGTGCGCTGCAGACATTCCGGCTTCAGCAGGATGGTGCCGCCCGAGAGCTGGTCCAGCAGCGGGTTGCGCAGCATGGGGGTGTGAACCACCTGGCCGCGCAGGCGTGCCGCGGCGGCGATGACGTCATCGGAGGTTGGCAGCATGGCTGGTCCTAACGGGTTGGCAGGCGCTTGAGGGACGCGCCCGGGCGCGGAATTACACGATAGAGCCGATAGGCCTCCGCCTCCACCCCGTCCCGCCCCCGGCTGCGCGGGCCGATCAGCGTGGCGGACAGCCAATAGGCCGGGTCTGGCGGCTCCTTGCGGCGTTGGCTCAGCAGCAGCAGGCCGGGGCGGACGGGGGTGGCGTCCGGCAGGTCGAACAGGCGCCAGCGCGGTTCTGCCGCCAGAACGGGGAAGCCGGTTGGCAGGCTGGGGGCGAACCAGGCGAGCAGGGAGGCGGAGCCATACTCCTCGCTGGCCAGGAAGGCCGCGTCCTCCTGCCGGGCCGTCGCCGCGATGCCTGCGGTCAGCTCGCTCCAGCCGGCCAGGCGCAGCGTGGGGTCCATGGCCCGCGACAGGGGCAGGGGCGCCAGCGCGGCCTGCAGATACACCAGCGCCGTGAGCGCGAAGCCCAGCGCCGCCGCCGGGCGCCACCACCGCGCGGCATGGCCCGCGGCCGCCAAGGCACAGCCGGGATACAGCACCGCAACCCAGTTCGCCTGCACCCGGTCGCCCAGGGCGTGCTGCACGAACACCAGCGCGCCCGGCAGCACCAGGGCCGCCGCCAGCGCCCGGCCCGGCACCCGCCAGCGACGCACCGCCACCACCACGCCCGCGCAGAACAGCGCGAAGACCCCCGGTGTCGCCAGGCCGGCCTGCGCGCCCAGCAGCTCCGCCAGGAACCGCCAGCTGGGGGTCCAGTCACCGACCCGGCCGCCCTGCTTCACCAGGCTGGCCCAGCCGTGCCCGGCGTTCCACAGCACTACCGGCAGCGTCATCACCACGGCCAGCGCGGCGGCGGCCCAGGGATGCCAGCGGCGCCACCAGGGCCGCATCGCGGGCACCAGCAGCAGCAGGCCCGCCGCCGGGGCCAGGAAGACGGCGGTGTATTTGCTGTCGAAGGCCAGCCCGGCCGCCGCGCCCGCCACCAGCCACCAGCCCGGGCGGCCCCCGGCCACCACGCGCGCCAGGCCCCAGGCCGCCGCGGTCCAGAAGAACAGCAGGGGCGTGTCGGGCGTCATGGTCACGGCACCGGCGCCCAGCATCAGGGTCGCGTTCAGCAGCACCGCGGCGCGCAATCCCGCACCCGGTCCGAACAATCGCCGCCCGGCATCGGCCAGCAACACGGACCCCAGTGCGGCGGACAGCGGCGCCAGCAGCCGCACGCCCAGCGCCGTCTCCCCCGCCAGCGCGGTGCCGGCCCAGGCCCACAGCGCCACCATGGGCGGATGATCGAGGTAGCCCGGCGCCAAGGCCCGCGACCAGACCCAGTAATAGGCCTCGTCCGGCGACAGCGGCATCATGGCCGCGACCACAAGGCGGATCGCGGTCAGCAGCACCAATGCGGCCCAGGCCAGGGAACAATCCCGGCGATTTCGTGTTGCAGGATCAGTCATATTCAAGGGGCACTCATGCTTTCGTTCATCGGCGCCATCATCATCGGCGGCCTGGCTGGCGCGCTGGCCAAGCTCATCATGCCGGGCCGTGATCCCGGTGGGATCCTCATCACCATCGCGCTGGGCATCCTCGGTGCCATGCTCGCCACCTGGTTGGGCCATGCGGTCGGCTGGTATCAGTATGGGCAGAGCGCGGGCTTCGTGGGTGCGGTGGTCGGGGCGATCATCATTCTGTTCCTCTATCGCCTCATCGCCCGCCCGCGGGTTCGCTGAGATGCGGTGGCCGCTGCCGCTCCTGGTGCTGCCGCTGCTGGTGCTGCTTGCGGGTTGCGGCAGGCCCACCGGCCCCGCGCTGGTTTCGGCACAGTCCCCGCCCGGCACCGGGATGGTGAACGACAACAGCGAGCCGCAGCCGCCCGGAAGCCTGCCGCCCGGCGCTGCCAATCCGGGCCCCGGCGTCGGTGCCACCCAGCCTTCCTACCTGAACCTCCGGCTTGGCCGCTAGTGGTCCAAACCTGACGCTCGAGTCCCGAGCGTCAGGGCCATTTGGCCCACCAACAAAGGCTAGTGGTGCGAACCTGACGGCTCTCTCCGTCAGATTCGCACCACTAGAGGGGCACGCCGGCCAGGCTGCGGCTGGTGCGGATGGTCTGCAGGGTCTGCACCTTGCTGACATGGGCGCCGCCGGTCAGCTTCTGGGTCAGTTCGTTCTCGTGCGCGGTGTCACGCGCCACCAGCCGCAACAGGAAGTCGCCGCCACCGCGGATCATGTGACACTCGCGCACCTCCGGCCATTCGGCGACCTCGCGCTCGAACGCGGCCAGCACGGCTTCCTTCTGGCTCTCCAGCCCGACAATGGCGAAGAAGGTGATCTCCCACCCCAGCCGCGCCGGGTCGGTATCGGCGTGGTAGCCGCGGATGATCCCGGCCTCCTCCAGCCGGCGCATGCGGCGCAGGCAGGGCGGCGCCGTGATCTCGGCCCGGCGCGCCAGCTCCACATTGGTCATCCGCCCGTCTTCCTGGAGCTCGGCCAGAATGCGGCGGTCGATGGAGTCCAGCTCCGGCAACTCGGTCCCCAACTTCATCGTCTTGTTCGTTCGCTCCCGCTGGCGCAAGATTATTACAAGGGGCGGTCGGGTCAACCCAGAAGGATTACGCGAAGCCGCCGCTTCTTGCACGCCTGGGATGCAACTCCCTATCTTCGGGGTTGAACGGAGCCACTGATGTCCCAGACCATTCCGACCCGCATGCTGATTATCGGTGCCGGGCCAGCCGGGTATACGGCGGCGATCTATGCGGCGCGGGCCAGCCTGAACCCGGTGCTGGTGGCTGGGCTGCAACCCGGCGGCCAGCTGATGATCACCACGGACGTTGAGAACTATCCGGGCTTCGAGAGCGCCATCCAGGGGCCCTGGCTGATGGAGCAGATGCAGAAGCAGGCGGAGCATGTCGGCACGCGGTTCATCAACGACATCATCATGTCGGTGGACTTCAGCCGCCGCCCGTTCCGCTGCGTGGGCGATGGCGGGGACGTTTACCTGGCGGACACGGTGGTGATCGCGACCGGCGCGCAGGCCCGCTGGCTCGGCCTGCCATCCGAGTCGCGGCTGCAGGGGGCCGGGGTCTCGGCCTGCGCCACCTGCGACGGGTTCTTCTATCGCGGCAAGCGGGTGGCCGTCGTCGGCGGCGGCAACACCGCGGTGGAGGAGGCGCTGTATCTCACCCACCATGCGGAGAAGGTGACGTTGATCCATCGCCGCGACAGCCTGCGCGCCGAGAAGATCCTGCAGGCCCGGCTGTTCGCGCATCCCAAGATAGAGGTGGTGTGGAACAGCGCCATCGAGGAAGTGCTGGGCAGCGGCACGCCCGAGGTGGTCACCGGCCTGCGGCTGCGCAACGTGCAGACCGCGGCCACGACCGACCTGCCGGTGGATGGCGTGTTCATCGCGATCGGGCACATGCCGAACACCAGCGTGTTCCGCGGCCAGGTGGCGCTGGATGCGGAGGGCTACATCATGACAGAGCCCGGCACCACGCAGACCGACGTGCCCGGCGTATTTGCCGCCGGCGACGTGCAGGACAAGCTGTGGCGGCAGGCGATCACCGCCGCGGGCACCGGCTGCATGGCGGCGCTGGAGGCCGAACGGTTCATCACGCTGGGCCAGGATGGGCTGATGGCGATGGAGCAGGCCGCGGAGTAGGCCGGTCTTCAGTCCGTCTTAACCCTTCCGCGCGACACTGACGCCTCAACCAAAAGGGGTGTGGCATGGCCGCGAACAAGGAAGGACGGCCGATCGTCATCATCAGGAAGGAGGAGGTGGTCGAAGGCGGCCATCACGGCGGGGCCTGGAAGGTGGCCTATGCGGACTTCGTGACCGCGATGATGGCGTTCTTCCTGTTGATGTGGCTGCTGAACGCGACGACGGAGCAGCAGCGCACCGGCCTCGCCGACTACTTCGCCCCCAGCAACGCCCTGTCCCGTGGATCGAACGGCAGCGGCATGCCGTTTGGCGGCCGCACCCCGAACAGCGATGGCTCTCTCGTGTCCGACCGTGGCGCGGTGCAGGTGGGGCCGCAGGCGCCACCCGTGACGGTGATCGACGATGATATCGACGAGACGACGCCCGCCACGGTGCAGCCGCGCCGGATGAGCCCCGATGCCTATGCCGGCACCGCCCGCAAGCCCGGCGACCAGCAGCCCGGAGCCAGCCCGGACGCCGCCGGGCAGGACAGCCCGCGTGCCCCCACGGACGCCGACCTGCAGGCAGAGCTGGACAAGCGGGAGCAGGCCTCGTTCCAACGGGCCGCCCAGCAGATCCGCGACGCCGTGCGGGCAGACCCGGCCCTGGCGGACCTCGCCAAGCAGCTGATGATCGACGTGACGCCCGAGGGGCTGCGGGTGCAGCTGGTGGATGAGGACAAGCAGCCGATGTTCCCCACCGGCTCCGCCCAGGTGAACGATCGCGCCCGGGCCGTGCTGATGAAGATCGCGCCCGTGCTGATGAGGTTGCCGCAGGCGGTCAGCATCGCCGGGCACACGGATGGGGCGCCCTATCGCGGGGGTGACCGCTCGAACTGGGATCTCTCGGCGGATCGGGCGAACGCCACCCGGCGGCTGCTGGTGGAGGCCGGGTTGCCGGAGGCGCGGGTGCGGAGCGTATCCGGGATGGCCGACCGCGATCCGCTGATGCCGAAGGACCGGCTGGCGGCGGCGAACCGGCGCATCGCGATCACGGTGCTGCACGAGCCGGCCGCGCCGGCCGCGGGGCGCTGACGCATGCTGACCATTGGCGGCCTCGGCTTTCTGCTGGCCTGCGTGTTCGGCAGCTACGTATTGTCCGGCGGCAGCCTGGAGCCGCTGATCGAGGCGATGCCGTTCGAGCTGCTCACCATCGGCGGTGCGGCGCTCGGCACCTTCATCATGTCCAACAGCATGCACGACGTGAAACACACCATTGGCGGCTTCAAGAAGATCCTGAAGGGCGGCACCTTTGCCAAGCCGCACTACGTGGAACTGCTCAGCCTGCTGTTCTACTTCGTGCGGTTGGCTTCGACCAAGGGCGCCATGGCGCTGGAGCCGCACATCGAGAAGCCGAATGAGAGCGCCGCCTTCAAGCTGTTCCCGAAGATCCTGGCGAATCATCACGCGACGGCGATGATCTGCGATTACATGCGGATGGTTGGCATGAATGCCGACGACCCGCACCAGATCGAGGACATCATGGGCCGGGAGCTGAAAAAGACGCTGCACGAGGAGCTGCACAGCGCCCATGCCCTGCAGAGCATGGCGGATGCGCTGCCGGCACTCGGCATCGTGGCGGCCGTGCTGGGCGTGATCAAGACCATGTCGCACATCAACGAACCGCCCGCCGTGCTCGGCGAGATGATCGGCGGCGCGTTGGTCGGCACGTTCCTGGGCGTGCTGATGGCCTATGGCATGGCAGGCCCGTGTGCCGCCCGGCTGAAGGGGGTGGTGGAAGAGGAGAGCAAGTACTTCGAGGTGATCCGCGCCGTTCTGGTGAGCCACCTGCACGGCAACGCGCCGCAGATCAGTGTGGAGACCGGCCGCAAGATGGCGCCGAACCAGCACATGCCCAGCTTCCAGGAACTGGATGAGGCGGTGCAGTCCGTGCGGATCTAGTGTGCCGCCGCGGGATGCTCTGGCAACCGGCCCTCAAGCCGCAAAGCGGCTGCGCCAGGTTTGCCGTCCGCACCAGTGAACCTTAGCCGAAGACGCAAACGGGTTCAGCGCGTTGTTGGCGGGGAGCGAGCAGCGGACGCCGGCATCACGCAGCCTCTGCACCGGCACCGTGCGGCACCGCATGGTCGTGGCTGTCCATCGTGGACCGTGACTTCGGCAGGTCAACAGCTCCCACCCAGAAGGGCACAAGCCTCGTCACACCCTGACTCCGATACGCGAGTTCGCACATATCAATGACAGTGGTTGACGACATATTACCGCTGCTATACCAGCATTAAAACGGTGCGAGCAGCGGGCTGCTCAAAGGGAGGGTCGCATGAGCCGACAGCTGGTCACGAATCGCCGGGGCAAGATGGTCGGGTACATCGACACCGCGCGTGATGGCCAGCAAAGTGCGATCTGCAAAGCGGGCATGATCCTCGGCATCTTCGACCCGCGGACCCACGAAACCTGGGCACCCTGCGGCGACATGCTCGCTGAGGGCAACCTGCTGGCGGAACTGCTGCAACAGCAGCGCTGAACCGTTCAGGGGGTGGCAACCGCCCCGAGAATATGCCCGTTCTCCGCCTGAAGCAGCACGGCGCTTCGCTCGCCAAGCGGACGCGCCGACACGACATCGACCGGCGCCCCGGTCCATGGCCCGAGACTCCGCATCGAGCGGACGATGTTCACGCCGCTGACCGTCCGGCCAGCGTTCTCTCCGGCCGCCACGGCGGTCGCATGCGCGCGGTCGAAGCCGACCAGGATCAAGGTGCCGCGCCCGGAGCCGCTGCCCGCGCCGATGCGCAGGCCGTTTGCCTTGGGCTCGATCGTCAAGGAGACCGGCACGCCCGGAGCCTTGGCCGCGGCAGCCAGGGCTTGACGAACCGCGGCGCGATCCGAGCCGATGGCCTGCTGCCAGCCATCCACGACCAGTTGCGGCGTATAGATATAGTCCAGGTCCAACCGCCGCTTGGTATCCTGCTGGCGCTCTGTCGCCGCCGCAAGGGAGAACGGGTCCACCCAGCCACCGCGGTCCCAATAGGTGACGTGCAGGGACAGTGGGAGCAGCTTCGCATCCGCTGCGGCCAACTCCGCCAGCAAGGCATCGGCCGGTGGACACGACGAGCAGCCCTGCGACGTGAACAGCTCCACCACCGTCAGCCTCTGGGCCTGGGCCGGGACCGTCGAGAGCAGCAGCAGCAGGATCAGCGCGCGCATGATAAACCTTTCCTAGGTCTGCCGAGCCTACGCAGTAACGCTCTCATACACCAACATCATCTCGCCCCCGCGCTGGAACGTGCCGCAATCGCGCATGCCGACCGCACCCAACACCGTGCGGCTGGCGATGTTCGACTCCCGCGCCACCGCCACCACACGCCGCAACCCGGCCCGCTCATGGGCGAACCGCAGCGCCGCTCCCGCCGCCTCCCGCGCAAGGCCCTTGCCGCGCGACGCCGGTGTGAAGGCGAAGCGCAGGGCGATGCCGCGCCCGTCCGGCCGTTCGTGCAGGCCGACCAGGCCCTGCACGGCGCCGCCGCCCGCCAGGCGAACGATCCATATCCCGACGCCGTGCTCTGCCCAGAAGGCAGTGTCCTCCGCCAGTTCGCGGGCGACAAGGGCCGGGCCACGGACGCCGCCGAGCATCTGTCCATAGACCAGGGGATCGCCTTTCAACGCCACCAGCGCCTCGAGGTCGGCCCACCCCACCGGCGTCAGCACAAGGCGCCCGGTGCCGACAGTCCGGTGCCCGTCTATACCGCCGGGCACGTCGCCAGGCACGTCACCGGGCGAGCGGGCGGTACTTGATGCGATGCGGTTCCGTGCTGTCCGCGCCGAGTCGGCGTCGCTTGTCCGCTTCGTAGGCCTGGAAGTTGCCCTCGAACCACTCGATGTGGCTGTCGCCCTCGAAGGCCAGGATGTGCGTGGCCAGCCGGTCCAGGAACCAGCGGTCATGGCTGATGATCACGGCGCAGCCGGCGAACTCGGCCAGTGCCTCCTCCAACGCGCGCAGCGTGTCGACATCCAGGTCGTTGGTCGGCTCGTCGAGCAGGATCACGTTGCTCTCGGACTTCAGCATCTTGGCCAGGTGCACGCGGTTGCGCTCACCGCCGGAGAGGATGCCGACCTTCTTCTGCTGGTCGCTGCCCTTGAAGTTGAAGGCGCCGACATAGGCCCGGCTCTGCACCGCGCGCTTGCCGAGATAGATGACGTCGGTGCCCTCGCTGATCTCCTGCCAGACGGTCTTGTCGGGGTCCAGGCTGTCCCGGCTCTGATCGACGTAGCCGAGCTTCACGGTCTCGCCCACCCGCAGCGCGCCGCCGTCCGGCGTGTCCTGCCCGGTGATCATGCGGAACAGCGTGGTCTTGCCGGCGCCGTTCGGCCCGATCACGCCGACGATGCCGCCGGGCGGCAGCTTGAAGTTCAGGCCGTCCATCAGCAGCCGGTTGCCATAGGCCTTCCGCAGCGCGTCGGCCTCGATCACGATGCCGCCCAGGCGCGGCCCCGGCGGGATGACGATCTCGGCGACACCCGTGAGCTTCTCCTGGCTCTGCTGCAGCATTTCCTCGTACTTGGCGATGCGGGCGCTGCTCTTGGTCTGCCGGGCCCGGGGCGAGGACTGGATCCACTCCTCCTCGGCGGCCAGCGACCGCTGCCTGGCGCTCTCCTCCTTCTCTTCCTGCTGCAGCCGCTTGCGCTTCTGCGCCAGCCAGCTGGAGTAGTTGCCCTCGAAGGGATAGCCGCGGCCGCGCTCGATCTCGAGGATCCAGTTGGTCACGTTGTCCAGGAAGTAGCGGTCATGGGTGATGATCATCACGGTGCCCGCGAAGTCCCGCAGCGTCTTTTCCAGCCAGGCGACGCTTTCGGCGTCCAGATGGTTGGTCGGCTCGTCCAGCAGCAGCAGGTCCGGCTTCTCCAGCAGCAGCCGGCACAGCGCGACCCGGCGCCGCTCACCGCCCGAAAGCCGCTCCACATTCGCCTCGGGCGGCGGGCAACGCAGCGCGTCAAGCGCGATCTCGATGCGCCGGTCCAGATCCCAGCCGTCCTCGGCGTCGATCTTCTCCTGCAGCTCGGACTGCTCGGCCAGCAGCGCGTTCATCTTGTCGTCGTCCATCGGCTCGGCGAACTGCTCGCTGATGGCGTTGAAGCGCTCCATGGCGTCCTTCAACGGGCCGAACGCCTCCATGACGTTCTCGGCGACGGTCTTGGTGTTGTCGAGCTTCGGCTCCTGCTCCAGGTAGCCGATGCGCACGCCCTCCGCGGCCCAGGCCTCGCCGCCATACTCGGTCTCCACGCCCGCCATGATCTTGAGCAGGGTGGACTTTCCGGCGCCGTTCACGCCCAGCACGCCGATCTTCACGCCGGGCAGGAAGGAGAGGGTGATGCCCTTGAAGACCTCGCGCCCACCGGGGAAGGCCTTGGTCACATCCTTCATCACGTAGGTGTATTGGTATGCGGCCATGCTCGGCTCCTGCGTCAGGCGGAGCGTGCTTTTACGGCCCCGCCCGGCGCAGCGGAAGCCCTCTCGACGCCATAGCTGGTGCTACATGGGCTTGTGCTGCCTGGGCTGGTGCTACCTGAACCAGGCCGGCACGGTGGGGGTGCGGTCCTGCCTGGCCTTCGCCACCGCGTCGGCACGGTTCTGCCGATACAGGCTGCGGAAGGTCGCATAGGGGTCCAGCGCGCCGCGCTTGATGCTGTCGATCTGGTCCAGCAGACGCTCCCGCGTGTCCACGGCCCCGATCACCAGGCGGGAGGTGCCCAGCGTCTGGCTGCCGCCGAAGCTGGCCCAGGTCAGCGGATCCAGCGCGCTGTTGGCGCCGAAGCCGATGGCGTCGCGCGGGTTGCTCGGGCCCAGCACCGGCAGGAACAGGAACGGACCCTCGCCCACGCCCCACACGGCCAGCGTCAGGCCGAAATCGGCGGAGTGGTCGGGGTAGCCCAGGCCGTCCGCCACCTCGAACAGGCCGCCCACGCCGGCGGTGGAGTTGATGGCGAAGCGCATCAGGCTGTCGCCGGCCTTGCGCGGCTTGCCCTCCAGCACGTCGTTGGCGAACTGGGCCGGGGTGGAGAGGTTGTTCAGCACGTTGTGCAGCGGACGGCGCACGCTGCCGGGCACCACCTTGCGATAGGCCACGGCGACCGGGCGCAGCACATAGGTGTCGAGCCCGTCATTGACCTTGTAGAAGAAGCGGTTGGTCGGCTCGAAGCGGTCGTTGGTCTCCCGATACTCCGCCAGCGCCGCCGGGTCGTTGACCGGGACCGGCGTGGTGCAGGCTCCCAGCAGCAGCAGGGTGGCGAGCAGGGGACGGAGAGCAGACATGCGCAGGGCCTTCGACATCGTTCTTCTATCGTCTCACGAACTTGCGATCCCGCCTACCCTGTGCGGCTGCCGGGCCGACGAATGGCTCGACCAATGGTAAATTTGCATCCACCCTGCCCCTACCTCTCGCAAGAGGGACCCCGCGCAGGAGCCAGCGATGCCTAACACGTCCCGCGACGACTTCGATGCCCTGATGCGCCGGGCCGGCCTGCATCTTCCGGCTGACGAGGTCAGCGAGATCTACGTGGGCTGGGGCTATCTGGAACCCATGCTGGCCCGGCTCCGCACCCCCGGCCGCGGACGGGAGGCGGAGCCGGCGCATGTCTTCCGGCCCGAGGCGTTCGGCACGGAGGAAGGCTGATGGACACGCCCACCATCGCCGAGGCCGCGCGCCAGATCGCGGCCCGCACCCTCTCCCCGGTGGAACTGACGCAGCACTGCCTGGACCGCGCCGCCGCGCTGGACCCCGGGCTCAACGCCTTCATCCGCCTCACGCCCGAGCCCGCGCTGGCCGCCGCACGCGCGGCGGAGGCGCGGATCATGGCCGGGCAGTCACGCGGGCCGCTGGATGGCATCCCGATCGGGCACAAGGACATCTACGCCACCAGGGGCATCCAAACCACGGCGCACTCCAGGCTGTTGCAGGACTGGGTGCCGGATGCCGATGCCACCACCGTGCGGCTGCTGGCGGAGGCCGGGGCGGTGGTGCTCGGCAAGCTGGCGACGCATGAGTTCGCCTATGGCGGTCCCTCCTTCGACCTGCCGTGGCCGCCTGCCCGCAACCCCTGGGATCCCGCGCATTTCACCTCCGGCTCCTCCAGCGGCACGGGCGCTGCCGTGGCCTCGGGCATGATCCTGGGCGGCACCGGTTCCGACACCGCCGGCTCCATCCGTGGCCCGGCGGCGCTGTGCGGCATCGCCGGGTTGAAGCCGACCTACGGGCTGTGCAGCCGCTCCGGCGTGCTGCCGCTGGCCTTCTCGCTGGATCACACGGGGCCCATGGCCTGGACGGTGGAGGATTGCGCGCTGATGCTGCAGGCGATGGCGGGATATGACCCCACCGACCCCGCGAGCGCGGACCGTGCCGTGCCGGATTTCACCGCCGGGCTCCGGCGCGATGCCAGCGGCCTGCGGATCGGGGTGCCGCGCCACTGGCACGAGACGGACCACGCGGTGGAGCCCGCCGTGCAGGCCGGCATCGATGGCGCGCTGGCGGTCTGGCGCGATCAGGGGGCGGAGATCGTCGACCTCGTGCTGCCGTCGTTGCAGGACTATCAGGCCGCCACCTTCGTGATCCTGGTGGCCGAGGCGTTCACCCTGCATGAACCCTGGATGCGGGAGCGGTTCGGCGACTATGGCGAATTGATGCGCCACCGCATGGTGTTCGGCGCGCTGATGGCGGCCACGGACTACGTGCAGGCGCTGCGCCGCCGCACCGAGCTGTGCCGGCTGACGGCGGAGGCCACGCGCGGCATCGACCTGCTGGTGACGGCGGCGGCACCTGGTGAGGCACCGCGGATCGATAGCGTGCCGAAGTGGGGCGGCATGGAGAAGCCGGGGTTCACCGCGCCGTTCAACCTGACCGGATGGCCCGCCATCTCGGTCTGCTCCGGCTTCGGACCCGGCGGCCTGCCGGTTTCGGTGCAGATCGCGGCCAAGCCGTTCCAGGAGGTGAAGCTGCTGCGGGCTGCCGATGCCTTCGAGCGCGCAACCCCGTATCGCACCAGGCGGCCGGCGCTTTACAGCGGCGGGTAGTCGTACTTGATGAAGCCCGTTTGCTTGGCAAGGCGGTCATACAGCAGGCGGGCCGTCGTGTTCTCCTGGTTGGTCAGCCAATAGAGCCGTTCGGCCCCATGCGCGCGGGCCTTGCCGGCCACGGCCTCGATCAAGGCACGGCCGGCGCCGGTGCCGCGCACCGTGGCATCGACGAACAGGTCCTGCAGGTAGCAGGCCGGGCCCAGCGTCCAGCCGTGCGGGTGGAACATGTAGTGCGTGATGCCGACCAGCCGCTCATCCAGCCGCGCGCCCAGAGCCATGATCTCGCGGCCAGCCATCAGCCGCTCCCACTGCCGGTCGAACACGGCTGATGGCAGCGTGGTGTTGTAGAAGGTAAGGTACTCGGTCCAGAGCCGGGTCCATTGCGCACGGTCGGCCTCGGTCAGGCCGCCGACGATCAGGCTCATGGCTGCTCGCCGCCCTCGGGTCCGTAGAACACCATCCAGGCGCCGAAGTCGGCGCTCATGGCCTCGAACCGGTGCACGGTGCCGGCGGGGACGAACAGGGCGTCGCCCGGCCGGACCGCCACGCGATCCTGGCCCAGCAGGCTGAGATCATGCTCCTCGCCGAACGGCGTCCGCTCCTCGGCACGGACGAACATGGCATTGCCGCACACGATGACATACAGCTCGTCCCGGTCATGCGGGGTCTGTTCATCGACGGCACGGGCCTCGAACCAGCGCAGCTCCAGGCTGCCATACGCCATCACCAGCCCACTGAGGTGGCCCTCGGCGATGGGGGCCCGGCGCGCCTCATCGAGGGTCGCATGCAGGCGCGGCATGGCAGGCGGCGTTACGCTATTCATTACGGCTCCACGGCCATGATCCGTGTACGTGGGGTGTTGCCCGGGAAGCGCGAGGGTCTTTCACAGGATCTCCGCACCATCAGCCTTCAGAACCTCGCCGGCAAGGTAGAGGCTGCCACATATCAGCACCCGGGCGGGAGCGCCAAACGCCAGCGCCTGCAAGGCTTCCACCACCGTCGGGCCCGGCCGGGCCACGCCGCCGGATGCTGCGACAATATCGTCGATCGGCAGGGGCAGATGCTGGCCGGGCTCCTGCACCGCCCATACGGTTTCGGCGCGTGGCAGCAGCGGACGCAGGAACTCCGTGGTATCCTTGGCCTGCTTCATCCCGACCACCAGGTGCAGGGGGCGATCCTGCCACCCCGCCATCACCTTCTCCAGGGCAAGGCCGCCACCGGGGTTGTGGCCGCCATCCAGCCAAAGCTCCCAGCCGTCCGGCAGCAGCCCGGCCAGGGCGCCGTGCAGACGCTGCATCCGCGCCGGCCACTCGGCATGGGCAATACCCCCATAGGCCGCCGCGGGCACCGGCCCGGCCGCGCGCAGTGCCGCGATCGCCACGCCGGCATTGTCCACCTGGTGGGCGCCGAGCAGGCCCGGCATCGGCAGGTCCACGCATCCGGCCGCATCGGTGAAGCGCAATCCGCCGCCCTGCGGCTCGATCGACCACGCCTCGCCCCGCGCCAGGAACGGCGACCCGGCCCGGGCCGCCGCATCCCGCACCACCGCCAGAACCTCGCCGGGCTGCTCGCCGGTGATGACGGGAACGCCGGGCTTGATGATGCCGGCCTTTTCCGCCGCGATCAGCGCGAGTGTGTCGCCCAGCATCTCCCGATGGTCCAGCGAGATGCTGGTGATCGCACAGGCGGCGGGCCGTCCGATCACGTTGGTCGCATCGCCACGGCCCCCGAGCCCGACCTCCAGAACGCACAGATCCGCCGGGACCTGCGCGAACAGCACGAAGGCGGCGGCGGTGATGACCTCGAACACCGTGATGGCGGCGCCGTCATTGACCCGCTCGATCTCCTCCAGCGCCGCGGCCAGGGCGTCGTCGGACACGATCTGCCCGGCCACGCGGAACCGTTCGTTGAAGCGCACCAGGTGCGGCGAGGTATAGACGTGCACCCGCCAGCCCGCCGCCTCCCCCAGGGCGCGCAGCATGGCGCAGGTGCTGCCTTTGCCGTTGGTGCCGGCGACATGGATGATGGGCGGCAGCCGCTGCTCCGGGTGGCCGAGCCTGGCCAGCAGGTCCTGCAGCCGCTCCAGGCTGAGGTCGATCAGCCGCGGGTGCAGCGCGTGCAGCCGGTCGATGATCGGCTCGATGCGCGCCCGGGGCGGGGCCGGCACCGGCTTCACGCCGCCTGGTCGAGGGGGGCGGGGGCGCGGGCGGGGACCAGCATGCCGATCACCCGGGCCAGGGTCGGCAGCATGTCGCCGCGCTTCACCACCATGTCGACGATGCCATGCTCGTGCAGGTACTCGGCGCGCTGGAACCCGTCCGGCAGGGTCTCCCGCACGGTCTGTTCGATCACGCGGGCGCCGGCGAAGCCGATCAGGGCGCCGGGTTCGGCGATCTGGATGTCGCCCAGCATGGCGAAGCTGGCGGTGACGCCACCCGTGGTCGGGTCCGTGAGCACGGTGATGAACGGCAGCCCGGCATCCTTCACCAGCCGGGTGGCGATGGTGGTGCGCGGCATCTGCATCAGGCTGATGGCGCCCTCCTGCATGCGCGCGCCGCCGCTGGCGGTGAACACGATCAGCGGGGCGCCCTGCAGCACGGCCAGTCGGGCGGCGGCGACGATGGCCTCGCCCACCGCGGCGCCCATGCTGCCGCCCATGAACTCGAACGCCATGGCGGCGACCACCGCCCGGTGCCCGCCGATGGTGCCGTGGGCGACGACGCAGGCATCCTCCAGCCCGGTCTTCTCCCGCGCCTCCTTCAGCCGGTCCGTGTAGCGCTTGCCGTCGCGGAACTTCAGCGGGTCGGCCGGGGCGCGCGGCAGCTCGATGCGGATGAAGCCGCCGCCCTCATCCCCGGGCGGATCGAAGGTGTAGCGCAGCCGTTCCACCGCGGTGCAGCGCAGGTGGTAGCCGCAATTCGGACAGACCTTCAGCGTGCGGTCCAGGTCCGCGGTGAACAGCATCTGCTGGCAGGACGGGCATTGCTGCCAGAGGTTGTCCGGCACCTCGCGCTGCCCCAGCAGAGTGCGGATCTTGGGGCGGACGTATTCCGAGAGCCAGCTCATGCCAGGGTTTTCATGCCGGCACGCGCGCGTCGCGCACGCCGCGGGCCAGGTCACGCACCTGGTTCAGCACGCGCGCCACGGTGTCCGGACCCGCCTGCCCCTGATCGGTCAGGCTGGCGGCCAGCGTGTCCGTCAGGGCCGTGCCGACCACCGCGGCATCCGCCACCCTCGCCGCCTCCGCCGCCTGGTGCGGGGTGCGGATGCCGAAGCCGATGGCGACCGGCAGGTCCGTGACCCGGCGGATCCGCGGCAACGCCGCCTCCAGGCTGTCCCGCGAGGCGCTGCGGGTGCCGGTGATGCCGGTGATGCTGACGTAGTAGACGAAGCCCGACGAGCCATCGAGCACCAGCGGCAGGCGGGCATCATCCGTGGTCGGCGCCACCATGCGGATGATGTCGATGCCCTCCCGCGCCGCGTGGGGGGCCAGCAGCGGCGCCTCCTCGGTCGGCAGGTCCACGACGATCAGCCCATCCACCCCGGCCTTCGCGGCATCGACGCAGAAGCGCTCGGGCCCATAGGAGGCGATCGGGTTGAGGTAGCCCATCAGCACCACCGGCGTGTCGGCGTCATCCTCGCGGAAGGCGGCGACCATGGCGAGCACGCGGGCCACGGTGGCACCGGCCTTGAGCCCGCGCAGGGCGGCGGCCTGGATGGCCGGGCCATCGGCCATGGGGTCGGTGAAGGGCATGCCCAGCTCGATCAGGTCCGCCCCGGCGCCCGGCAGGCCGCGCAGGATGGCCAGCGACGTTGCGCCATCGGGGTCGAAGCCCTGGATGTATGGCACCAGGGCGCCACGGCCCTCCTGCTTGAGTGCGGCGAACCGGGCGGCGATCCGGCTCACAGCTTCACCCCGAGATGCTCGGCAACCGTGAAGATATCCTTGTCGCCGCGGCCGCACATGTTCATGACGATCAGCCCGTCCCTGCCCAAGGCGGGCGCGAGCTTGCTGACATGCGCCAGGGCGTGCGCGGGTTCCAGCGCCGGGATGATGCCCTCGGTGCGGGTGCAGAGCTGGAAGGCGTCCAGCGCCTCCTGGTCCGTCGCCGCCACGTATTCCACCCGGCCGATCTCGTGCAGCCAGGAATGCTCCGGCCCGATCCCGGGATAGTCCAGACCGGCGCTGATGCTGTGCGCCTCCTGGATCTGCCCGTCATCATCCTGCAGCAGGTAGGTGCGGTTGCCGTGCAGGATGCCGGGGCGGCCGCGGCTGAGGCTCGCGGCATGGGCCTGGGTGTCGAGCCCGTGGCCCGCGGCCTCGACGCCCAGCAGGCGGACGCCGGCATCGTCGAGGAAGGGGTGGAACAGCCCCATCGCGTTGCTGCCGCCGCCGATCGCCGCCACCAGCGCATCCGGCAGCCGGCCCTCGGCCTCCAGGATCTGCACCCGCGCCTCGGTGCCGATGACGGACTGGAAGTCCCGCACCATGGCGGGATAGGGGTGCGGCCCGGCGACGGTGCCGATCAGGTAATAGGTGTTCTCGACATTGGCGACCCAGTCGCGCATCGCCTCGTTCATCGCGTCCTTCAGCGTGCCGGCGCCGGAGGTGACCGGGTTGATCTCGGCCCCCAGCAGCTTCATGCGGAACACGTTGGGCTTCTGCCGCTCCACGTCCGTGGCGCCCATGTAGATGGTGCAGGGCAGGCCGAACAGCGCGCAGACGGTGGCGGTGGCGACGCCGTGCTGGCCGGCGCCGGTCTCGGCGATGATGCGGGTCTTGCCCATGCGCCGGGCCAGCAGGATCTGGCCCATGCAGTTGTTGATCTTGTGGCTGCCGGTGTGGTTCAGCTCGTCGCGCTTCATGTAGATGCGGGCGCCGCCGAGCGTCTCGGTCAGGCGTTCGGCGAACCATAGCGGGCTCGGACGGCCGACATAGTGGGTCAGGTAGCGGTCCAGCTCGGGCTGGAACTCCGGATCGGCCTTGGCGGCGTCATAGGCCTGCTCGACGGCCAGGATCAGCGGCATCAGGGTTTCGGCGACGAAGCGGCCGCCGAAACCGCCGAAGCGGCCCTGGGCGTCGGGCCCGGAGCGCAGGCTGTTGGGCCGGTCGATGGGGGTGATCTCGTTCACGCGCTGTCTCCTGCCGGGCATCACCCCGGGTCATCGTGGGAGCCGCTGGCGGCCCTGCGCGCCGTTCTAAGCAGACTTTCGTGGCTTGTGCCACGGAAGCCTGCTTAGGACTCCTTGAAGACGCATCATCTTTTTCGCGCGATGCAAGGGCATCCCGCGAGATGATGCTTAGCGCAGCGCACCGGGCCGGTCACGCTCGCGCTCCGGGCCTGGACGGGTTACAAGTCTGTCATGTTGTATGCGAACACCGGCACTGCCCCGCGATCCGAACTGGCGGTGAGCCCGCACGAGCCCGGCGAGGCGCCCGTCTGGCTGGACCTGGTGCAGGGCAGCGAGGCCGAACGCTCCATGGTGGAGCGGCTGACCGGCCTGCGGGTGCCCTCCAAGGAGGATCTGTCCGAGATCGAGTCCAGCAGCCGCCTGTCCGTCGAGCACGGCACGCTCTATCTCAGCGCGCCGATGCACTCCCTGGACATTGATGGGGTTCCGCAGACCGCGCCCTTGGGGTTCGTGCTGTCTGACAAGCATCTGCTGACCGTGCGCTACACCGATGCCCCGGTGTTCGACAGCTTCGCCCAGCGGTTCGCCGCCCATGGCAGCGCGCCGTGCAGCGTGGCCGCGTTCCTGGGTCTGCTGGAAGCGATCGTCGATCGCCTGGCCGACGTGCTGGAGCACATGAGCGCCGATCTCGACGCCATCTCGCGCCGGGTGTTCAAGCCGGAGGAGAAGGGCGCGCTGCCGGCGAAGACCGACCTGCAGCTGCGGGCGACGCTGCGCACCGTGGGCCGGGTCGGCGAACGGCTCTCGAACCTGCGTGACAGCCTGCTGGGCGTGCAGCGGATCGTCTCCTATGCCGCGGAGACGGCGTCCGCCTGGATCCCGCCGGACCAGAAGCCCCGCCTGACCACCTTGCGGCAGGACGCGCTGTCATTGGCAGACTACGACATGCAGCTGTCGAACAAGGTGCAGTTCCTGCTGGACGCCACGCTGGGGTTCATCAACATCGAGCAGAACAACGGCATCAAGATCCTCACCGTCGTCAGCGTGGTGGGGGTGCCGCCGACGCTGGTGGCCAGCATCTACGGCATGAACTTCAAGTGGATCCCCGAGCTGCAATGGGAATACGGCTATTTCTACGGCCTGGCGGTGATCGTCGCGAGCGCCGTCATTCCGCTGCTCTGGTTCAAGAAGCGCGGCTGGATCTAAACCGCAGAGAGTTCCAGCGCGCGGGCATACACCACCTTCTTCGGCAGCCCGGTCGCTGCCGCCACGATGGCCGCCGCGTCCTTCACGCTGCCGCCGGCCAGGGCCCGGCGCAGCATGCCGTCCAGATCCTCGGCGTCCCCGGCACCCGGTTCCGGCGGGCCGACCGCCACGGTGATCTCGCCGCGGGGCGCATGAGCCGCGTAATGGGCGGCGAGTTCGGGCAGGGTGCCGCGCCGCACCTCCTCGAACCGCTTGGTCAATTCACGCGCCACCGCCGCGGGGCGGTCGCCGAAGCTGGTCACCAGGTCCGCCAGCATCTCCGCCAGGCGATGCGGCGCCTCGTGCCAGAGCAGCGTCGCCGAGAGCCCGGCCCGCTCTGCCGCGCGCAGCTGCCCGAAGGCCGCAAGCCGGGCGGCGGAACGGGGCGGGGCGAACCCCACGAACATGAAGGGCTGCGGCGGCAGGCCCGACAGCACCAGCGCCATCACCGCCGCATTGGCGCCCGGCACGGCCGAAACCGGCAGCCCGGCCGCGATCACCGCGCGCACCAGGCGGAAGCCGGGGTCCGAGACCAAGGGGGTGCCGGCATCGGAGACCAGGGCGATGCGGGCGCCGCGCTGCAGGCGGGCGAGCAGGCCGGGCACCCGCCCCTCCTCGTTGTGGTCGTGCAGCGGTTCGGTCCGCACACCGATATCGTAGTGCTGCAGCAGGCGCGCCGTGGTGCGCGTGTCCTCGCACAGCACCAGCTCGGCGCTGCGCAGGGCCTCGACCGCGCGCGGGCTGAAGTCCGCCAGATTGCCGATCGGGGTGGCGACCAACGTCAGGCCGGGTGATATACTGCCGGAACGGGGGCCGTCCTGAGTCTCCATGGGAGGATCGCCGGATGGTTCGTGTGCAGCTTCGATCGTTTCGGGCATTGGTCCTCCGGCGCACCGTCCTGCAGTCCGCGGGCTTGCTGTCCGCGGTCCTCGCCCTGTCCGCCTGCGTAGCGCCTCCGGTGGCGTCGCGCCAGGCGACCGCGCTGAACACGGGCGCGATCCCCTCGGAGGCGGTGCCGTTGCCGGCGGCGGTGCCGGGCCGCCGGGTGGCGATCCTGCTGCCGCTGACCGGGGGCAATGCCGAGATCGGGCAAGCCATGCTGAAGGCGGCACAGCTTTCCATGGCGGCGCCCGGTGCCCCGGCGCTCGATGTCCAGGACACCGGCGGCACGGCGGATGGTGCGGCCAAGGCAGCACAGGAGGCGCTGAGCAAGGGCGCCGGGCTCATCCTCGGGCCCTTGACCGCGGCCGAGACCGGGGCGGTGGCGCCCTTGGCCAAGGCGGCCGGGGTCGGCGTCCTCGCCTTCACCTCCGACCCGGCGCAGGCGCAGCCCGGCGTCTGGACCCTGGGCATCACGCCCGCCCAGCAGGTGCGCCGCCTGCTGCTCGCCGCGCAGGCGGAGAACAAGACGCGCGTGACCGCCGTGCTGCCGCAGAACGCCTTTGGGGATGCGCTGGCCACCGGCCTTGCGGCGGCAGCCAGCGAGGCGGGCATGCCGCAGCCCCGCATCGTGCGCGCCGCCGGCGGCTTCGGCGGCATGAAGGAAGCATTGAAGACCGCCTCCGGCTTCGACGACCGCCGTGGCGCGATCGAGGCCGACCAGAAGGCCGCCCGGGCGCGCACCGAGGGGCGCAGCGCCGCCGAGGTGAAGCAGGAGGCGGACGAGATCGGCAAGCGCACCACGCCGCCGCCGCCCATGGACGTGCTGTTCCTGGGGGTGAGCGGCGATCAGCTTGGGCAGGCGGTGCCGCTGCTCAGCTTCTACGACATCAGCCCGGCCCAGCTGCGCGTCATGGGCCCCGCCACCTGGGCCCGCGAGGCCGCCCGCCAGCCGGCGCTCGCGGGCGCCTGGTTCGCAGCGCCCGACCCGGCCGCACGCGCCGGGTTCGAGCAGCAGTACACCGCCAGATACAACGCACCACCCAATGAGTTCGGCAGCCTCGCCTACGACGCGGCCGGGATCGCCCGTGCCGTCGCCACGCCCACCGGGTTCCCGCTGGAGTCCTTGACCAGGGCGCAGGGCTACGTCGGGGCCAACGGGCCGCTGGCGCTGCAGCCCGATGGCCGGGTTCGCCGTGGCCTCGCGATCTTCGAGGTCGATCGCGGCGGTGCGCATATCGTGCAGCCGGCGCCGGCCAGCCTCGCCGTTCCCGGAGCCTGATCTTCGCCTGGTGCCGGTGCCTGATGCCGGTGAGTGACACCGTCATCCTCGCGGCCTGGCCCCTGGCCATAGGCGCGGGGCTGGTGGCGACGGGGGCCCTGCCCTGGGTGCCGGCCGCGGGAGCGGGCGTGCTGCTGCTGGGCGGCTCCGTCGTTCTGTCGCGCCTGCGGGCACGGCTGTGGACGCGGGACCTGGTGCACATCACCACCCGGCTGCAGCACGGCCAGGTGGAACGGCAAGCGGCGCTGGAGGATGTGATGCGGGCCGAGCAGGCGCTGGTGCAGCGCCTGCCGGACCCGCTGATCACGCTCGACGCCACCCGCCAGGTGCAACGCACGAACGACGCCGCGCGGGTGGCCTTCGGGCCGGACATCGGCGCCGTGCTGCGCCACCCCGGTCTGCGCGGCGCGCTCGACCGGGCGCAGGCGGATGGCCTTGTGCAATCGGCGGAACTCAGCCTGATCGCCCCCATGGCCCGTGAGGTGCTGGCGACCGTCATCCCACTGGAACGGCCGTTGGCGGATGGCGGCCGCTTCGTGGTGGTGCTGTCGGACCGCACCCGGGAGCGCATGGTGGAGCGGATGCGGGCGGATTTCGTGGCCAATGCCAGCCACGAGCTGCGCACGCCGCTCACCAGCCTGATCGGCTTCATCGACACGTTGCGTGGCCCGGCCGCCGACGACCCTCCGGCGCAGTCCCGCTTCCTCGGCATCATGGCGGAGCAGGCGCAACGGATGAACCGGCTGATCGACGACCTGCTCAGCCTGTCGCGGATCGAGTTGAACGAGCACCAGCCGCCGGCGGCGCGGGTGGAGGTGGCGGCCCTGCTGCGCCGGGTCATCGAGGTGTTCGAGCCGCGGCTGGAGGCACGGCGCATCCGGTTGGAGCTGGTGGTGCCGGAAACCTTGCCGGCGGTGATCGGCGACCCCGACCAGCTGGACCAGGTGCTGCAGAACCTGCTGGACAACGCCATCAAGTATGGCCGCGACGGCGGCACGTTGCGGGTGACGGCACAGGCGGTCGCCGGCCATGTCTCCGTCGCCGTGGGCGATGACGGCGCAGGCGTTCCGCGGGCGCAGCTGCCGCGGCTGACGGAGCGGTTCTACCGGGCGGACAAGCACCGCTCCCGCGCGGTCGGCGGCACCGGGCTGGGCCTGGCGATCGTCAAGCATATCGTCAGCCGCCACCGGGGCCGGCTTACGATCGAGAGCACGGAGGGGGTCGGCACCACCGTCACCTTCACGCTCCCGCTTGCGCCGGCCCTGCCGCCTGGTCCTTCACCTGGTCCGCTGGCGGGTAGCGGCGCAGCAGGTACAGCATGATCAGCATGGCCGGCACGGCGGCGAAGATCGTCACGGCGTAGAACTCGACCCACCCCATCGACTCCGCGATCAGGCCCGAGGTGCCGCCCAGCGTGCGCAGCCCCACCGCGGCCAGCGAGGACAGCAGGGCATACTGCGTGGCGGTGAACCGGGTGGAACAGAGCGAGGACAGGTAGGTGATGAACGCCGCGTCCGCCATCGCCTCGGCAAAGTTCTCCAGCACGATCTTGGCCAGCAGGATCCGCACGTCACCGCCCGAGACCGCCAGGGCGAAGTACAGGCCCATCGACGCCATCTGCACGAACCCGGTGGCGACCAGCGCCCGGCCGGTGCCGATGCGGATCACCAGCCAGCCGCCGGTTGCCGCACCCAGGAGGCTGGCGACCAGCCCGGGGACGCCGGTGGCGTAGGCGATATCGGCACGGACGAAGCCCATCGCATTGTAGAACGGCACGGCCATGGTGTGCGCCAGCGCCTCGCCCAGCTTGAACAGCATGACGAAGGCGAGGATCACCGCGGCGCCGGGGCGGTGCAGGAAATCGAGGAAAGGCTCGACCACGGAGGCGCGGAGGCGGGCGGCCATGCCCGGGAGTGCCGGGCCAGGGGCGACCAGCGGTTCCCGGGCGAGCAGGGTGGCGACGACGCCCAGGCCCATCAGCGCCGCCATGGTGGAGAGGGAGCCACGCCAGCCGATCCAGTCGACCAGCTTGATGGCGCCCGCCCCCGAGATCAGCAGGGCGGCGCGATAGCCCCAGATATACGCGGCGAGGGCGGCCCCCTGCACCCGCTGCGGAAACGTCTCGATGCGCCAGGCATCGATGACGACATCCTGGCTGGCGGAGAGGAAGGCGATGGCGACCGCAGCCGTCACCAGGGCAACCGGCGCACGCACCGGGTCGGAGAAGGCGAGCGCCAGGCCGGCGAGGATGAGGCCGGGCTGGAGCAGCAGCAGCCAGCCGCGGCGACGGCCCATGCGCGACGGCACGATCTGGTCGAGGAACGGCGCCCAGAGGAACTTGAGGGAATACGCCAGGCCGATGCTGGCGGTGAAGCCGATGGCGGCGAGCGAGGTGCCGCCCTCGGTGAGCCACTGACGGAGGGTGAACCCCGAAAGCGGCAATGGCAGCCCGGCCGCGAAGCCGAAGGCTGCCATCACATACATCTGCGGGTCACGCGCGGGCCGGATCGGCTCCGGCCGCACGACGGCGGGCGACGGCAAGGAGCCGTTGCCCGGTGGGATCAGTTGCTCTGCGCGGCCGGACGTGCCGCACGGTGGCGACGGTGATGGCGGGCACGGTGGCGGCGCGGCGCGGTGTAGGTGGAGGCCGCGGCGGGAGCGACACCGGCCCCGGTCGTCTGCGACAGTCCGGACGGCCCGACGCGGGTGGTCGAGAGGTTGCCGCTGCCGCCCGAGGGTGTGCCTTCGCCATTGCTGGGCGCCGTAGTGCTGGGGACGCCACCGGCCGGCGCGACGACGGAGCGCTGGGCGAAGGCCTCATCGGCCCCGAACACACCCAGCATGGAAACGGCGACGAGAGCGGCTGACAAACGGCGGAAGAAGACAGTCATGGTGATCTCCAATGCGATGGGCGCGAGTTGCCGATACGTAACGGCAACGCGCGATGTAAGTTCCTGCTGGTTACGCCGCTTCGGACTTGCGCTCGGCCCGCTTGCGCTCGTTGGAATCCAGGTGGCGCTTGCGCAGCCGGACGGCGGAAGGCGTCACCTCGACCAGCTCGTCATCCTCGATGTAGGCGATCGCCTGCTCCAGCGTCATCCGGCGCGGCGGGATCAGCAGCATCGCGTCGTCCTTGCCCGAGGCGCGGACGTTGGTCAGCTTCTTCTCCTTGATCGGGTTCACTTCCAGGTCGTTCTGGCGGCTGTGCTCGCCCAGGATCAGCCCGGCATAGACCTTGTCGCCGGGATCGACGAACAGCGTGCCGCGCTCCTGGATGTAGAACAGCGCGTAGTGGATCGCCTCACCCGGCTCGGTGCTGATCAGGCTGCCGTTGCGGCGGCCCTCCATTGGCCCGGCCCAGGGCTGATAGCCCGCGAACAGCCGGTTCATGATGCCGGACCCGCGGGTGTCGGTCAGGAACTCGCCATGATAGCCGATCAGCCCGCGCGACGGCATCAGGAAGGTCAGGCGCACCTTGCCGCCGCCGGACGGCCGCATGTCCTGCATCTGCGCCTTGCGGCGGCTCATCTTCTCGACGACCACGCCCGAATAGGGCTCGTCCACATCGACCAGCACCTCCTCGTAGGGTTCCTCGCGCTCGCCGGTCTCCTCGTTCTTGCGCGTCAGCACGCGGGGACGGCCGATGGTCAGCTCGAACCCTTCGCGCCGCATGGTCTCGATCAGCACGCCAAGCTGGAGTTCGCCGCGGCCGGCCACCTCGAAGGCGTCCGTCTCGTTGCTCTCGGTGATCTTGATGGCGACGTTGCCCTCGCTCTCGCGCATCAGGCGGTCGCGGATCTGGCGCGAGGTGACCTTCTTGCCCTCCTTGCCGCCCAGCGGGCCGTCGTTGACGCGAAAGGTCATCGCCAGGGTGGGCGGATCGACCGGGATGGAGAACATCGGCGCGGTGATCTCGGGGCTGCCGATGGTGTCCGGGATGGTGCCGTCGGTCAGGCCCGCCACCGCGACGATGTCACCGGCCTCGCACTCCTCGACCTGCACGCGGTCCAGGCCGCGATAGCCCATCAGCTTGGTCAGGCGGCCCGTCTCCACCACGGTGCCGTCCGGGCGCATGACCTTCACCGGCATGTTCAGCCTGGCCCGGCCCTGCTCGACCCGGCCGGTCAGCACGCGGCCCAGAAAGTTGTCGTAGTCCAGGATGGAGGCAACCATCGCGAAGGGGGCCTCCTTGTCCAGGTTGGTCGGGGGCACGTGGCTCATCACCAGGTCGAACATCGGGGCCAGGTCCTTGCGGGCCCCGTTGATCTCGGTGTCGGCCCAGCCCTGGCGGCCCGAAGCGTACAACATCGGGAAGTCCAGCTGGTCATCGGTGGCGCCCAGGGCGGCGAACAGGTCGAACACCTCGTTGTGGACCTCGTCCGCGCGGGCGTCCTGACGGTCGATCTTGTTCACGACGACGATCGGCTTGATGCCGCGGGCCAGCGCCTTGCCGACCACGAACTTGGTCTGCGGCAGCACGCCCTCGGCCGCGTCCACCAGCACGATGGCGCCGTCCACCATGCCCAGGATCCGCTCCACCTCACCGCCGAAGTCGGCATGGCCGGGGGTATCAACGATGTTCAGGCGCGAGCCCTTCCATTCGACGCTGGTGCACTTCGCAAGGATGGTGATCCCGCGTTCCTTCTCGAGGTCGTTCTTGTCCATCGCCCGCTCAGCGACCTGCTGGTGCTCGCGGAAGGCGCCGGACTGCTTCAGAAGCTGGTCAACGAGGGTCGTCTTGCCATGGTCGACGTGAGCGATGATGGCGATGTTGCGGATGTCCATGAGGTCCTACTAGATGCGCTTGGTGCCGGGCACGATGCGTTTTGGTGCGGCGCATGCATGGCCGCTTGTGCAGTGCACACATAGTCGGGACGACCGGATCTTTCGAGCATTAAAACGATAGGCCCGCCCTGCATTCCTGCATGGCGGGCCTCCGTGGCAGCGTTCAGCCTAGCGGTAGGTGCCTGGAACGGTCGTGGTGGCCGGGCCAGGGGGCGGGGTGGGCGCGCTCATTGCGGCCTGGATCGCGGCGCGGGCGCCGGCCATGTCGCGGCGGCCCAGCGCCTGCCGGGCGGCACCGATCTCGCGCACCATGCTGGCGGTGTCGGGCTGTCCGGCCATGCTCGGGTCGATGGTCCGGGTCAGGGCCCGGGTCTCGGCCTGCTCCAGGGCTTCCTGCGCGGCACCGGTCTTGCCGGCTGCCAGGGCACGCTGTGCCGAGGCCAACAGGGCTTCCGGCGTGTTGGCCGCTGCATCAGGTGCAGGCAGCCGCGAGCCGATCTCGGTGCGGCTGCCGCCGATGTTGGTGGCGGTGGTCGAATAGGGCGACCCGGCGCCGCCGCGATAGGCGCTGGTGGGCGGGGCGGCGCCGTCCGCCTCCATGCCGGCCTCGACCGCGCGCTGCTGGCGGGCGGACAGGCCGCGCATGGGCTTGGCGGGCGCGTGACGCGCCGCGGGTGCCTGGTCGGTAGCCATGGGTGTCGCGGTCTGGGCGTAGGCCGGGCCAAGGGCGAGGACCATGGCGGCGACGCCGACCGGCAGAATGTTGCGCATCGGGAGCTCCTGAAATCAGAACGACACCCCAATGGTGAGGTGGCGGTTCCACAACGGGGCCGGGGTGCGGAAGTTCCGCGAGGCTCAGGCCGAGGCCATCGCCTTGAGGTCCACCGCCGGCCGGGCTCCATACTGGCCGATGGCCGCCGCCGCCGCCCGGCTGCCCAGATGGCCGCAGGCGGCCAGCGGACGGTGCATGGCAAGACCGGCGAGGAAGCCTGCCGCGTAGGCATCGCCGGCACCGGTGGTGTCGACCACCACGGCCGGCGCCGCCGGAACCACGGTCCGCTCCCCCTTGTGCAGGATGATGCTGCCATCCGCACCGCGGGTCAGCGCCACCAGCTCCACATCCTGAGCGGCCATCTCGGCGGCCTCCTCAAACGTGTTCTTCTCGTAGAGGGCGCAGATCTCGGTCTCGTTGGCGAACAGGATGTCGATGTGGCCGGCCACCAGGTCGCGGAAGGCGGCACGGTGGCGGTCGACGCAGAAGGCGTCCGACAGGGACAGCGCCACCTTGCGGCCCGCCTTGTGGGCAATGCCGGCGGCGCGCAGGAACGCGGCCTGGGCCTGGGGCGGGTCGAACAGGTAGCCTTCCAGGTAGGTCACCGCGCTGCCGATGATCACGGCCTCGTCCAGGTCATGCGGCCCGAACTCGACGCAGGCGCCCAGGAAGGTGTTCATGGTGCGCTGGCCGTCATCCGTCACGGCGATCAGGCAGCGGGCGGTGGGGGCGCCGCCCTGCAGCGGGGCGGTGGGGAAAGCGACGCCCACGGCCTCGATGTCGCGGTGGAACACCTGGCCCAGGCCATCCGCCGCCACCTTGCCCAGGAACGCCACCCGCGCGCCCAGCCCGGCCGCCACGGCGCAGGTGTTGGCCGCCGAGCCGCCGCTGCTCTCCTGCCCGGTCGGCAGGGCCTGGTAGATGGCCTCCGCCTGGTCGGCCGAGATCAGCGCCATGCCGCCCTTGTGCATGTCGTGCTTGGAAAGGAAGGCTTCCGTCACGGGTGACACGACGTCGACGATGGCGTTGCCGATGCCGCAGAGATCATATTGGGTGGAAGGCATCGTGGCTCCTGTCGCGTTTCGTGCGCAGCGCCTAACATCCGCGTCCCACTCCTGCAACATCAGGCCGATCCATGCTCAGCCCCGCCCTCCGCGCCATCGCGCAGCTCGATGACCCCGTTTTCCTGGGCGTGCTGCTGCGCAGCCTGGTGCTGTCGGTGCTGGCCTTCCTGGGGCTGATGGCGTTCAGCAGCTGGGCGCTGCAGGAGCTGGTGGCGCAGCCGGGTTGGCTGGGGTGGGCGGCCGGGCTGCTGGGCGGGGTGGGGAGCATCCTGCTCGCGGTGTGGCTGTTCGTGCCGGTGGTGCTGATCATCGCCACGCTGTTCAGCGACCGCATCGCCGCGGCCGTGGACCGCCGCTTCTATCCCGGCCTGCCGCAGCCGGTGGGCGCACCGGTCTCGGTGCAGGCCTGGGATGGGCTGGCGCTGGGGGCCCAGGTGCTGGTGCTGCAGATCGTCGCGCTGATCCTGACGCTCACGCTGCCCGGGGTCGGGCTGGTGCTGGGCTGGGCCATCACGGGCTGGGCGATCGGGCGGGGCCTGTTCATGGCGGTGGCGATGCGGCGGATGAACCGCACGCTGGCGCTGCAGGAATACGCCCGGCGGCGCTGGCCCGTGTTGGTCCAGGGCGGATTGCTGGCCTTTGTCAGCACCATACCCTTCGTGGCGCTGCTGGTCCCGGTGCTGGGGATCGCGGCGCTGACCCATGTGCTGAATCGCGGACGGGCTATGCCTGATGGCGCGGCCATGTTAGGCCATCGCCCAACGTCCTCGTGACCAGACCGAACGAACGGAGGGGTCTCGCTTGTTCAAGCGCCGTAAGCCCGACGACCTGCCAGGTGTCACGCCTATACCAGCCGAAACCACCGGTGCCGACGAGGCGCTGCTGGATGGCGGCATGCAGGCACCCGAGTCGACCAATGTTCCACCCCGCCGCCCGGATACCGGGATTGGCGTTCCTCCCTTCCGCCCCGCTGACAAGGAGGCTCCTCCCATGGGCCGTTCGCCGTTTCCTGCTCCCCCTGCCCCGCCGTCCAGCCAGCCTGCCCCCGGCATGGGTGGCATGCCTGCCCCGGGTGCCGCCCCCGGCATGCCGTCCCCGCCGCGCCCCGGCGTGCAGCCCGGCCGTGGGCGCGAGCCCGCCGAGCGCCGCACCCTCGTGGTCGGCCGCGGCATCTCCGTGCAGGGCGTCGTCACCGACGCCGAGCGGCTGGTGGTCGAGGGCACCGTCGAGGCGACGATGATCCATGCCACCGAGCTGATGATCGCCCAGGGCGGCGTGTTCAAGGGTGAGGTCGAGGTCGAGGACACCGAGATCGCCGGCACCATCGACGGCACGCTGACCGCGCGCGGCAACCTGGTGGTCCGCGCCACCGGCCGCGTGCTGGGCACCGCCCGGTGCCGCCGCCTGCAGGTCGAGGATGGCGGACAGATCACCGGCCGCATCGAGATGATCACCGAGCCGCGCACCGATGCGCCGCGCCCGGCCGCGGAGACGCCTACGGCCTAAGCCTCCAACCCCGGCCCTTCCTCACGGAGGGCCGGGCTGCCTTTCTAATACCCCGCCGCCGACCCGGCGCCGCCGCGCGGGTCCGCCGCACCGAACAGGGTCATCCCTGTCGCGGCCACATCCCCCAGATACAATGACTGTGCGCTGTTGCCCTTCGGGGCCTCGCCCAGCCGTGGGCTGCCGACGAGGATCGACCCGGCAATGCCCCAGGCCGCGCTGTCTGTCACCTTGTGGCCGCGCGCCTCCAGCGCCGCTCGCGTGTCCGGGCTCAGGGCGAAGCGCTCGGCGAAGATCGTGTCGGGCTGCCATTGGTGATGCAGCCGGGGCGCGTCCACCGCTTCCTGTACGGTCATGTCGTAATCGACCAGGTTGAGCACCAGGTTCAGCAGCGTGGTGATGATGCGGGGTCCGCCGGGGCTGCCGAGCACTGCAACCAGGTGGCCGTCCTTCAGCATGATCGTCGGCGCCATGCTCGACAACGGCGTCTTGCCCGGGGCGACCGCGTTGGCCGTGCCCTGCACCAGGCCGAACTGGTTGGGCTTGCCGGGCTGGGCGGTGAAGTCGTCCATCTCGTTGTTCAGCAGGATGCCGGTGCCGGGCACGACCTTCTTGACGCCGAACCAGTCGTTGAGGGTGGCGGTGACGGCAACCGCGTTGCCGGCGGCGTCGACCACGGCATAGTGCGTGGTGTTGGTGCCTTCGGGCGTGGGGGCGCCCGGGGACGCCAGCGCGGCGGAAGGCGTGGCCCGCAACGGGTTGATCGTGGTGCGGATGCGGGCTGCGTAGGCCGGATCGATCAGGGCGGCGATAGAGTTGTGGATGAAGTCCGGGTCGCCCAGCCGGTTGTTGCGATCGTAGAAGCCGTGGCGCATCGCCTCCGTCATCACGTGCACGGCGTCGGCGCTGTGGAAGCCCATGGCGCGCAGGTTGTAGCCTTGCAGGACGGCGAGCATCTCGCAGAGCACCACGCCGCCGGCGCTGGGCGGCGGGGCGGAGACGATGTGGTAGCCGCGATAGTCGCAGGCCACCGGCTCCAGGGCGCGGACGCGGTATTGCTCCAGGTCCGCCTTGGTGAACAGGCCACCGCCAGCCTGGCTGGCCGCGACCAGCGCGTCACCCAGGGCGCCGTGGTAGAAGGCGTCCGGCCCGCCCTGTGCCACCTGGTCCAGGGTCCGGGCCAGATCCGGCTGCACCAGGTGGTCGCCGACGCGCAGGGGCTGGCCTTCATGCGTGAAGATGGCGGCAGCGGCCGGGTCATGGGCCAGGCCGGGGGCGGCGACGGCGAAGAGGGAGGCGTCGCCGGCGCCAAGCACGAAACCCTCGCGCGCCAGGCGGATGGCGGGGGCCATCACGGCGGCGCGGGTCAGCTTGCCCCACTGCGCCCGCGCCTGCTCCAGCCCGGCGATCGAGCCCGGCACGCCCACCGCCAACCAGGTCTCGGCGGAGCGGCCCTTCACCACGGCGCCATCCGCATCCAGGAACATGCCGCTGGTGGCTGCCAGGGGGGCCTTCTCGCGGAAGTCCAGGAAGTGGGTGCTGCCATCGGCCAGGCGCAGCGTCATGAAACCGCCGCCGCCCAGGTTCCCCGCCGCCGGGTAGGTGACGGCCAAGGCGTAGCCGACGGCCACCGCGGCATCGATGGCGTTACCGCCCTGCCTGAGGATGTCGAGACCCACCCCGGTCGCCAGCGCCTGGGCGGAGACCACCATGCCCAGGCGGCCGGCAACGGGCACGGGGTCGAATGCCCAGGCGGGGGTACAGGCGGGGGTCGCCAACAGCAGGAGGGTCAGGATGCGGGGGATGCGGGACATGGCGGCATCAGAACGCAAAAGGCCGGCGCGGGACAGCCCGCACCGGCCTTTCACAGGATTTAGGCGCAGCGATCAGCCCAGGCGTTCGCCGTGCAGCACCACGTCGAGACCCTCGCGCTCCTCGTCCTCGGTGACGCGCAGTCCGATGACGACGTCAACGATCTTGAGCAGGATGAAGGTCATAACGCCGCTGAACACCACGGTCGCGACCACGGCATAGACCTGGACCTTGAACAGCTCGAACCCGCCGATGTAGATGCCGAGCGGCTTGTCCGTGGTGCCCGAGAGCGGCCCGTAGGCGAAGACGCCGGTCAGCAGCGCACCGACGATGCCGCCCACGCCATGCACGCCGAAGGCATCCAGGCTGTCGTCATAGCCCAGGATGTGCTTGAGCCAGGTGGCCGACCAGTAGCAGACCACGCCGGAGGCGAGGCCGATGATGAGCGCCGGGCCGGGGAGCACGAAGCCGGAGGCGGGCGTGATCGCGACCAGACCGGCGACCGCACCGGAGATGGCCCCCAGCACGGAGGGCTTGCCCTTGGTGACCCACTCCGCCAGCGTCCAGCTGAGCGTCGCGGCGCCGGTGGCGATCTGCGTCGCCGCCATCGCCATGCCGGCCCGGCCGCCGGCACCCAGCGCCGACCCGGCGTTGAACCCGAACCAGCCGACCCAGAGCAGCGAGGCGCCGATCACGGCGAAGGCGAGATTGTAGGGGCTCATGTTCTCGGTGCCGAAGCCCAGGCGCTTGCCCAGCACCAGCGAGCACACCAGCCCGGCGACACCGGCGTTGATATGCACCACGGTGCCGCCGGCGAAGTCCGCCGCACCCAGCACCGCCAGCCAGCCGAGCGGATTGAAGATCCAGTGCGCGACCGGCGAATAGACCAGGATCGACCAAAGGGCCATGAACACCATCATGGCGGAGAACTTCATGCGATCCGCGAAGGCGCCGGCGATCAGGCCCGGGGTGATGATCGCGAAGGTCATCTGGAACATCATGAACACGGTTTCGGGGATCGTGGTCGGGCTTGCCGCGTCGGTGCCGGCGGCCAGGGTGAAGGGCTTGTCCCAGGTCGCGCCCATGCCGTTCAGGAACAGCCGCGACAGGTCGCCGATATAGGCGTTGCCGTTGGTGAAGGCGAGGCTGTAGCCGCAGACGAACCAGATCACCGTCACCATGGCGCAGATGCTGAAGGACTGCATCATGGTGGAGAGCAGGTTCTTCTTGCGCACCATGCCGGCGTAGAACAGCGCCAGGCCCGGGATCATCATCATCAGCACGAGACCGGTGCTGGTGAGCATCCAGGCGGTGTCGCCGGTATCGACCTTGGCTTCTGCGGCGGGTGCGGCGGGCGCCGCCGGGGCAGGAACGCCCGCGGTCTGGGCCAGCGCCGGCAGCGCCATCAGCAGCAGGGGGGTGAGGGCAAGGGCGATGCCGCCTGCCCGCTTCAGCTTGTGCAGGGTGGATGCGGTCATCAGAGGGCCTCGCTATCGGTCTCGCCGGTGCGGATGCGCACGGCGCGTTCCAGGTCCATCACGAAGATCTTGCCGTCACCGATCTTGCCGGTGTGGGCAGACTTGATGATGGCTTCCACCACCTGCTCGGCGAGGTCGCTGGGGACCGCCACCTCCACCTTCACCTTCGGCAGGAAGTTCACGTGGTACTCGGCGCCACGATAGATCTCGGTCTGGCCCTTCTGGCGACCAAACCCCTTCACCTCAGACACCGTCAGGCCCTGCACGCCCAGCGGCGTCAGCGCCTCGCGGACGTCGTCCAGCTTGAAGGGTTTGATGATGGCCATGATAAGCTTCATAGACCCCGGTCCTCTTTGACATTGCTCAAGCTGTCACTCAAGAACCGTGCCGCGCCGAAAGCCTCTCGCAACAGGACAAACCCGCCATATCTGGTCATGGGATAGGCAGGTCACTGACCCGGCTGTACTGTTCCAGCCACAATTGACGTGCCTAGATATTAGGCACGGAGGAAAAGCGCCATGGACTTCGACGTTTGCATCGTGGGCGCCGGACCGGTCGGCGGCACTCTGGCGTGCCGGCTGGCGCAGGGCGGCGCCCGAGTCGTGGTAGTGGATCACGCCGCCCTGCCGCCGATGGAGCATCCGGATTTCGATGGACGGGCCTATGCGGTGGCCTCGGGATCGCGTCGGCTGCTCGAGGCTTCGGGGTTGTGGGAGGCCCTGCCGCAGGTGCCGGGTCCGATCCTCGACATCCGGGTCTCGGATGGCCGGTTGGGCCGGCCGGCCTCGCCGCTGCATCTGCATTTCGATCATCAGGAGGCGGAGGCCGGGCCGTTCGGCTGGATGGTGGAGGCGCGGAGCCTGCGGGTGGCGCTGAATGCACGGTTGAACGACACGCCCGGCGTGCGGCTGTTCGCCCCGGCGGCCTGCGAGGTGCGGCGGACGGCGGAGGGGGCGGTGGTCTCGATCACCGGGGGCCCGACGATCACGGCCGGGCTGGTGGTTGCCGCGGAGGGGCGCAGCTCGCCGCTGCGGGACCAGGCGGGCATCCCGGTGACGCGGGCGCCCTACGGGCAGCGGGGCATGGTCTGCGCCATCGCGCACGAGCTGCCGCATGATGGCGTGGCGCTGGAGCATTTCCTGCCGGCCGGGCCGTTCGCGCAGCTGCCGATGGCGGGGACTGCGGAGGCGCCGAACCTCTCCGCCATCGTCTGGACCGAGCGGACGGCCCTGGCGGACCGGCTGATCGCGCTGGACGACGCCACCTTCACGCGGGAGGTGGCCCGGCGCCTGGGCCCGCATCTCGGCACCATCCGGCTGGTCGGGCGGCGGTGGATGTATCCGCTCAGCGCCCTGCACGCGCAGCGCTACACCGACACCCGGCTGGCGCTGGTGGGGGATGCGGCGCATGGCATCCACCCGATTGCGGGCCAGGGGCTGAACCTCGGGTTCCGTGACGTGATGGCGCTGTCGGACCTGGTGCTGGCGGCGCTGGCGCGGGACGAGGATGTAGGTGGTGCCAGGCTGCTGGCGGCCTACCAGCGGCGGCGGCGGCCGGACAACCTGGCCATGCTGGCGGCGACGGACGTGCTGGACCGGCTGTTCAGCACCGACAACCCGCTGCTGCGGGCCGTGCGCGACCTGGGGATGGCCGGGGTGCACCGGATGCCGCGGCTGAAGCGGGCCTTCATGCGGGCCGCCATGGGCAGCTGATCGCCGGTTGCCCGATCAGCCCATGGCGGGCCGACGGTCGGCCAGCCACAGGCCGAGGGCGATGAGGACGATGCCGGCGAAGTGGTAGGCGTGCAGCTGTTCACCCAGGAACACCACGGCCAGGACGATGCCGAACACCGGCATCAGGTGGGTGAACTGCCCGGCCCGGGCCGAGCCGACCAGCTCCACCCCGCGGTTGAAGAACAGGTAGGCGAGGAAGGCCGCGACCACTGCCGCGTAGATCAGGCAGGCGATGCTGAGTGGCGTGACCACCAGGCGGGCGCCGGCCTGGTATTCCGCCCAGGCCAGCGGGATCAGGAAAACCACGCCCACCGCCATGCTGCTGACCAGCAGGCTGATTGGGTGCACGGCCGGCTTGAGGCGCAGGAGGGTGCCGTAGAGCGCGTAGGCCACCACCGCGATCAGCACCAGCACGTCACCGGGGTTGAAGCGCAGCTGGCGCAGCACTGCCAGCGAGCCCTGGGCGGAGATGACCACCACGCCGGCGAGCGAGACGAGGATGGCGAGGACCTGGAGCGGCCCGGGGCGCTCGCCGAACAGCAGGAAGCTGGCGATCAGCACCATCAGCGGTGTGGCGGATTGCAGCAGCAGGGCGTTCACGGCGGTGGTGTCGTGCAGGCCGCGGTAGACCAGGCTGTTGAAGGTGACGACGCCGAGCAGGCCGAGCAGGACGGGCAGCCACCAGCGGGCGCGCAGGGCCGCGGCGTCCTGCTTCAGGTGCGGCCAGGCGAAGGGGGTGGCGATGACCAGGGCGCCGCCCCAGCGCAGGGCGGTGAACAGGCCGGGCGGCACCAGCGCCGCGGCGGCGCGGCCGGTGACGATGCTGCCGGCCCAGAACAGCATGCAGGTGGCGAGCAGCGCCGGGCCGTTGTCCCAGAGGCGGTTCATAGGTTGTCGCGCAGGAATCCCGCGACCGCTTCATGGACCCGGACCTTGTCTTCGGGGCGGATGAAGCCGTGGCCGGCGTCGTCGAACGTCTCGTATCTCACCGGCTTGTTGCCGGCGCGGAGGGCGGCGACCACCTGGTCGCTTTCGGAGATCGCGACCCGGGGGTCCCGGGTGCCGTGCAGCACCAGGAGCGGGACCTGGACCCGGTTGATGTGGCGCAGCGGCGAGATGCGGTCGAACAGGGCGCGGTGGCGGACCGGGTCGCCGTATTCGGCGGCGCGGTGGGCGCGGCGCCAGGGGCCGGTGGCGGCGAGCAGGGTGGCGTAGTCGGCGATGCCGTAGAAGTCGATCGCGCAGCGCCAGAGCGCCGGGTACTCGGTGATGGCGGCGAGCACCATGTAGCCGCCGTAGGACTGGCCCATGACGGCGATGCGGCTGGCGTCGATGTCGGGGCGGGCGGCGAGCCAGTGCTGTCCGGCGGCCAGGTCGTGCACGCTGTCGAGGCGGCGGTCCACGTCGTCGGCGTCCATGTAGGGGCGGCCATAGCCGGTGCTGCCGCGGACGTTCGGCATCAGCACGGCGTAGCCCTGATCGAGCAGGGCCTGCATGTCGGCGCGGAAGTTGGGGCGGCATTGCATGGCCGGGCCACCGTGGACCCAGATGACGGCGGGCCAGCCGGCGGCGGGGGCGGCGCCGGGCGGGGCGGCAAACCAGGCGGGGATGGCGAGGCCGTCGAAACCGGTCCATCCGACCAGGGCAAAGTCCTGGAGCGGGAGGGTGCAGCCGGGTTCCCAGACCGGGCGGGCGGTATCGGCTTCGCAGAGCCAGAGGCCGCTGGGGCGGTTGGGGGTGCCGTGGGCGAAGGCCAGGGTCTGGCCGTCGGGGGACCAGGTGAGGTCGGTGGTCACGCCGGGGGGCAGGGCGACGACGGGCCGCTCGGCGTCGCGGCCGGTGTCGCGGGGGCCGACGCGGAGGATGGTGTAGCCGCGGTCGTTCTCGAGCGTGGCCAGCAGGCCGGTGGCGGAGAGCGCCCAGGCGTCCACGTCGCGGGCCTCTGGCGCGTACAGCGGGGTGACGGTGCCATCGAGCGTGATGCGGCAGAGGGCCATGAAGGGGCGGCCGGCGTCGCTGAGGCCGAGCAGGGACCCGGCGTCCCACCGGAGGCTGGCGTAGCGGGCCGGGGTGGGGCGTGGGAGCGGGGTGGCGCTCTCGGGCGAGAGGATCATGGGGCGCTGATCGGCTGTGCTGCGGTCCAGCACGGCAACCATGCGGCCATCCGGGTTCCAGGCGCCGACCGTGGCCTCATGGGTGCCTTCCAGCAGGCGGGTGCGGTGGCCGGTGGCGAGGTTCAGGGTCAGCACGTCGAAGTGGGCCGGGTCGCGGTCGTTGGCGGTGAGGCTGACGTGGGTGCCGTCGGGGGACCAGGTGCCGGGACCGTGGATGACGGCCGGGTCGGTGGTGAGGGGATGGCTGGTGTCGTTCTCGAGGAGCCATAGCTGGTGGCGTTCGTCGCCGCCGGCGTCGATCGTGTAGATCAGGCGGTCATCGTCGGGAGCGCGGCGGAGGGTGGCGACCTTTTCGTCGTGATGGGTGAGCTGGCGCTGCTCGCCGCTGTGGAGGTCCAGCACCCAGACCTGCTGCAGCCCGGCGCCGCGGAGGTGGAAAAGGCGGCGGCCATCCTGGGAGAAGGCCGGGGCCGCGGCGGCATCGATTCGGGAATAGGCGGCTGGAGCGGGCATCGGTGCAACCTACGCTTCCCGGCTGCGCTTGAAAATCGAGCTGATGGTCACAAGTCCGCAGTGGGGAGAACGAACGTTCCATGGACCTGTTGCAGAAGCTCGAGATCCTGGCGGATGCTGCGAAATACGATGCGTCCTGCGCGTCCAGCGGCACCGCCAAGCGCAGCTCGGCGGGGGAGACGACCGGGGTGGGCAGCACCGAGGGGATGGGCATCTGCCATGCCTATGCGCCGGACGGACGATGCATCAGCCTGCTCAAGATCCTGCTGACCAATGCCTGTGTCTATGACTGCCTCTACTGCATCAACCGGCGCTCCTCCAATGTGCAGCGGGCCCGGTTCACGCCGGAAGAGGTGGTGACGCTGACGCTGGGGTTCTACCGGCGGAACTGCATCGAGGGATTGTTCCTCAGCTCCGGGATCATCCGCAGCCCGGATTATACCATGGAGCAGGTGGTCGAGGTGGCCCGGCTGCTGCGGGAGGTGCATGGGTTCCGCGGGTATATCCATCTGAAGACCATCCCGGATGCCTCGCCGGAGTTGCTGGCGCTGGCGGGGAGGTATGCGGACCGGTTGAGCATCAACGTGGAGCTGCCGACCGAGGACAGCCTGGGGGCGCTGGCGCCGGAGAAGGACATGCCGGGCATCAGGCGGTCCATGGCACGGATGCGGCTCAGGATCGATGAGGCCAAGGCGGAGAAGAAGTCGCCGCGGTTCGCGCCGGCCGGGCAGAGCACGCAGATGATCGTGGGGGCGGATGCCAGCACGGACCGGGACATCCTGAACCTGAGCACCAATCTCTATGGGAATTACGGGCTGCGGCGGGTGTACTATAGCGCGTTCAGCCCGATCCCGGATGCTTCGGCCGCGTTGCCGCCGCAGAAGGCGCCGCTGGTGCGGGAGCATCGGCTGTATCAGGCGGATTGGCTGATGCGGTTCTATGATTTCGCCAAGGACGAGATCGCCCTGGATGGGTCGGGCAACCTGGATCTGACCATGGACCCGAAGCTGGCCTGGGCCTTGCAGCACCGGGCGCAGTTTCCGGTGGATCTGAACCAGGCGCCGCGGGAGATGATGTTGCGGGTGCCGGGCCTGGGGGTGAAGACCGTGGACCGGCTGCTGCGGGCCCGGCGGCATGGGGGGTTGCGGCTGGAGGACCTGGTTCGGTTGCGGTTGCCGATGACCAAGATCGCGCCGTTCATCGTGACGGCGGACCATCATCCCGGGCCACTTCTGGACAGTGCGCGGCTGCAGCAGCGGCTGGTGCCGAAGCCGGTGCAGACGGACCTGTTCGCGTGAGGTCGGTGGTTCTGGCGCACCAGGTGGACTGGGCGGGCTGGCGGGAGGCGGCGCGGGGATTGTGTCTGGAGGGGGTGGCGCCGGAGGAGGTCCGCTGGGCGGTGGGAGCGCCGGATGATTTGTTCGCGGAGGCGGGGGATGCCGAGGCGGCGCCGGCCGGGGTGAAGGGGAGTTTCACGGTGCCGCGGGCGCTGGTGGATGTGGCGGAGACGGCGATCCAGCATAGCGATCCCGAGCGGTTCGCCCTGCTGTACCGGCTGATCTGGCGGGCGCATGCGGGGGAGAAGCATGTGCTGGAGCTGGCGACCGATGCCGAGGTGCAGCGGGTGCAGCGGCTGGTGCAGGCGGTGCGGCGGGACACGCACAAGATGCGGGCGTTCGTGCGGTTCAGGGAGGTGCCGGAGCCGGAGGGCGTGCGCTATGTGAGCTGGTTCGAGCCGGAGCACTACATCGTCGAGGCGAATGCGGCGTTCTTCGTGCGGCGGTTCGCGACGATGACGTGGTCGATCCTGACGCCGTACCGGAGCGCGCACTGGGATGGGGCGGAGGTTCGGTTCGCGGCGGGGGCGTTGAAGGCCGACATTCCGGATGATGACGCATTGGAGGCTTACTGGCGGGCTTATTACAGCAGCATCTTCAATCCGGCGCGATTGAAGATCGGGGCGATGACTTCGGAGATGCCGCGGAAGTACTGGAAGAACCTGCCGGAGGCGGCGGTGATCCCGGAGCTGATCCGGACGGCGGGAAGCAGGACGGAGAGCATGGTGGAACAACCGGTGTTTTCGGCGCCGAAGCCGACGCGGGCGCATGTGAAGCCGGTGCTGGAGCCGGCGGCGACCGGGCTGCTGCAGGCGGCGCGGGACATCCATGATTGCCGGCGGTGCCCGTTGTGGGAGCCGGCGACGCAGCCGGTGTTCGGCGAGGGGCCGGCGGATGCGCGCATCCTGATCGTGGGGGAGCAGCCGGGGGACCAGGAGGACCTGGCGGGGCGGCCGTTCGTGGGTCCGGCGGGGCAGTTGCTGGACCGGGCGATGGCGGAGGCCGGGTTGGACCGGGCTTCGGTTTACGTGACCAATGCGGTGAAGCATTTCAAGTTCGTGCCGCGGGGCAAGCGGCGGATCCATGAGAAGCCGGGGACTTCGGAGATCGTGGCCTGCAACTTCTGGCTGGGGTTGGAGCGGGCGGAGGTTCGGCCGGCGCTGACGGTGATGATGGGGGCCACGGCGGCTCGGGCGGTTCTGGGGCGGGCTGTGACGATCGGACGGGAGCGGAGCCGGGCGATCGAGTTGCCGGGGGATCTGGCCGGGGGTGGAGGGACCGGGTTCGTCACGGTGCATCCGAGCTATCTGCTGCGCTTGCCGGATGAGGCGGCCAAGGCCCGGGAGTATGCGCTGTTCGTCCAGGACCTTCGCGCTGTCGTGGCGCTGGCGGGTTAGGTGAGGCCGGCCAGGACGAGGGCGATGCCGGCCATGGAGACCAGGTAGGCCAGGGTTCGGACGCCGATGACGTTGAAGGCGTAGAGGAAGGGATAGGCCAGGCGGGACCAGAAGTAGAGTTCGGCGCCGCGGACGGTCATCCAGCTGTGGCGGTCCAGCACGTGGGCGACGAGGATCGCTGCGGCGAAGAACGGGAAGGTCTGCATGTAGTTGGCAAACGCGCGCTGGACCCGGCCGCCGATGCCGGTGATCTCCTTCTTCTCGTCCCGCGAGCTGAGGCCATAGGCCAGGCCGTGCTGCAGGGTGGTGAACTGTCCGGTGACGAGGACGTGGACCAGGCCGAGCACGCTGGCCCAGGTGAGATAGAACAGCTCGGTGGTCATGCGGTGCTCCTGCGTTGAAGGGGAGACGCCGGGGGGCGGGTGGAGTTCCGGCTGGGCGTGCGGGGGTGTTGCGCCGCGCGCGGGGGGCCGGGGTGTCGTGCAGGCGGGTGGCGAGGAGTGCTGCGCAGCTTTCTGCGGTTCTCTCGCATCGGCCGCCACGCGCTTGAAGCGCTTGAGCTTGCCCAACGCCTGCTCGATGCGAGCGCGGCCTTTGTAGAGTGCTTTGGGGAAGCACGTTGGCCGGTCCCTGGGCATTGGGACGGTGTGGGATCACGGGGGCGATGCCGCGCTCGCGACAGACGGCGCGGTTAGCCTCGAGTCATCCCTTTGTCGGTCATGGCTGCGCGCGGCCTGATGTCTGGTCCGATGTCCAACGAAGTGGCGAGTTGGGTTGAGTCGCTGATCTCGCCGCCGGTCAGATGGTAGGCGATGGGCAAGGCTGCGCAGTCGCTCTTGAGGTGGATCTTGCACGTGAACCCACCCCGCGAGCGCCCGGGTGCCTGGTTTTGCTGCCGCATTTTGCGCCGGCAGCTGAGACATGCGCACGTATGACGGCGCTGTCGAACATGTGCACACGATGCGCGGTCTTGCCGGTTTCGGCCAGCAACTGAAAGAACGCCTCGAACACGCCAGACCGGCTCAGCCGCTACAGCCGCTTCCATACGCTGTTCCAATTGCCGTATTCCGCCGGCAGGGCACGCCAGGTCAGATCGTGGACCTTGAAGTAGCGGACCGCTTCGAGGAATGTGCGGTCATCAAGGCCCGGCTCGCCGCTGCGAGACTGAGCAAGCCTAACAGAACCTGGAACGCGGCTTAGCCCAAGTCACCCCATCCCGGGACCATACACTTGATCAGGTGAGCCGCTATGACCCTCATTTGGCTTCACAGCGTCGCGTCAGTCTATGTGCCACTGTCAATAGCCAGTGGGGTTCTGGTGCTTGCCGACATATTCGTTCTCGGGCGGCGGCAGCACATGGCGGTCATGGACGCGGTCTGGCCGCTCACCATGCTGTACTGGGGGCCGCTCGGCCTTCCTTTCTACGCCTGGTTCGGCCGCGCCCCGGCTCACATGAAGCACGGTGCCATGAACCACGCCGACGCGCCGATGTGGCAGGCGACGTTCAAGGGAGCAACGCATTGTGGCGCCGGGTGCGCCCTGGGCGACTTTACCGGGGACTGGATCGCCTTCGCCACCGCCTTCGCCCTGTTCGGCTCGGCCTTCGCCGGCAGCCTCGCCCTTTCCTTCGCGCTGGCCTACCTGCTGGGCGTGGTGTTCCAGTATTTCTCCATTGTGCCCATGCGCCACCTCGGTTTCCGCGAGGGCGTCTGGCAGGCGGTCAAGATCGACACCCTGTCGCTGCTCGCCTACGAGATCGGCATGTTCGTCGTGATGGGCGGGCGGGAATGGCTCTACCCCGAACTGCGGCCGACAAGCTGGACCTATTGGCTGCTGATGCAGGCCGCGATGATCGTGGGGTTCCTGACGACCTATCCGGTGAACTGGTGGCTGATCCGCCGCGGCATCAAGGAGAGGATGTGACCCGCACGAAGGCCCGCCTGGTCCCAGGGCATCCGCCAGAGTGACAGGCATGGACATCGAAGGGTCAGCTTATCCCGTTCATGGCCGGATCAGGCCTCGTCGAGCGGCGCCGCTTCCCGCCGCGCGCGTTCATGGCCGTCCCGGCTCTGGGCTTCCACGAAGATGCGGCGAACCGTGGGGAACTCCTGCTTGATGCGACGCTCGATGTCGCTGACGATCTCCTCGATCGAGTTTGCCGTCAGGGTGTGCTCGAACTGGAGACTCAGGACAGCAAGCACATCCGCCGGGCCGAAGTGCATGGTGAGGATTTCGTTTACGCCGGAGATCCCGGGGTGGTTCAGGGCGATGTGCTGCAGCCCGGCCCGCACCCGGGGGGCGGCCGACTCGCCAATCAACAAGCCCTTGCATTCCCGGGCCAGGAACGCCGCAGTTCCTGCCAGCAGCAGGCCGATCAAGACGGACGCCAGGCCGTCCAGCCATGGCACCCCGAGCATCTGGGTCCCTGCAAGCCCAGCTGCAGCAATAGCCAACCCGGTCAAGGCCGCACTGTCCTCGATCAACACGGTGAAAACCGTCGGATCCTTGCTGCGCCGCACCGCCTCGACCACATCATGGTTGCGGTCCTGGCGGCGGAAGGCCCGCAAGGCAATCAACCAGGTGGTCCCCTCGAACACCACCGATGCTCCCAGAACGGCGTAGTTGACCCAGGGGAACTCCACCGGCCGGGGATGCCTGATTTTGTCGACGCCTTCCAGGATCGACACCCCGGCGCCGAGACCGAAGATCAGGATAGCCACCACGAAGGTCCAGAAATACAGCTCCAACCCGAAGCCGAACGGGTGCTCCATCGAGGCCGTGCGCCTGGAGCGGCGCAGCCCGTGGAGCATGAGCACCTGGTTGCCGGTATCCACGAGCGAATGGACCGCCTCGCTCAGCATGGCGCTGCTGCCGGTCCACCAGGCCGCGCCGAACTTGGTCACCGCAATCGCGGTGTTGCCGGCCAGAGCGGCATAGATGGTCATCTTGGAGTCGTGAGCCATGGACCTCGAACGCGACCGGCGCTGTCGGTTTCCACCCAACCTGCTCAGGCCACGCGCTTGAGCCACCGATCGCTGATCGCTTGAACGCTCCCGGCTCGGGTCTGTCCAGTTGTCAACTTATGCAAACAGCTGCCGAAACCGGTCAGGCGGCATGGTGCCGGCATCCTTCATCATGCGCGCCGCATCGCCGATGGTGCCCTGGGGGGATGTGAGACGCACGTCGGTGCTCATGCAGTCACGGATGTCCGTGATGCTGTCTCCTGATGGGGTGGGCCGCCCAGCGGCAGGCACATGCGGCATTCCAGGCCACCTTGCAGGCGCCCTTGCGGTTCTGGCTGGTGGTCCATGACACCTCCACCGGGCCCGCGGGCACGGACAATGCGCCGGACTTCGCGGCATTGGTGGCAAGCTCGTGAAAGGACAGGCTGACCGTGACGGCCAGGTTCGCCCCAGCAGCACGGGCGGGCCATCGACGGTGATGCGGCCGGGCTCGCCGCCATGGGCCCGTGCGCAAGGTGGCCACCCGTCCGCCCTGCGGTCGCGTGGTCCGGTTCGGAAGCTGGATGCATGCTTCGGCCATGCGTCCCCTGTAGGTCAGCACGGTCCGGCCGGCTGTCGGATTTCCGACATCGGCATACCCGAATGCGTGTATGCTGACGCCATCGCCCGCTGACCGAGGTTGCCCCGATCTCATGGACGGTTTGCCATCCGCGCCTCCGCCTGCGAAGCGGCGCCGGCTCAGCCGCTCGGCCTCCAGTGTCGAGAAGAAGCTCTCTGCCATGGCGTTGCCATAGGCGTCGCCCACCGATCCCATCGAGGGACGCACGCCAGCCTCACCGCAGCGCCTGCCGAACGCCACGGACGTATATTGGCGCCCCCGCTGCCATTCGACCTGCCACGCAGGCGGAACCTTGGGCAGCTCCGCCATCGACCAGCCGACAATCCTGTGGCTCCAGGCGTCCAGCACGATGGCCAGATACAGGAACCCGGCCACGGTCGGCACATGGGTGATGTCGGCCACCCGAAGCTGGTTCGGCCCCGACGCCGTGAAATCACGATCAACCAGGTCCGGCGCCGGACGGGCATCCTTGTCACGCCGTGTGGCGCTTCCTCTCCCTCTCGGGTCAAAGTAGCGTCACGACTCTCCGGGGCCAAACACCTAGGCAGACGTTCGTGGCTCAAGCCGTAAAAGTCTGCTTAGGCCCCACCCGCGTCAACCGCGCCACCCAGGCCAAGGCCCCCGGCCAGGCCCGCGCCGCAGCCGCCACCAGCCCGGGATGCGCCTGCCCCAGCCGATGCAGCACCATCGCCCGCCCGATCTGCCCCACCAGGTCCTCCCGCATCTCTGCATGATACCCGGCCGCATCACCCCTCCGCACCGCTGCGAACGCCGTGTGCAGCGCAATCGCCATCCCGTCCCCGCTGAAACTCGGGATCACCCCCATCTGATCCCCCAGCCGCACCACATGATCCAGGTCCGCCACCCCCGCCCGATGCACGAACCCGTAAGGCACCCGAAAGATCGCCACCGGCCGCGCCAGCAACGCCTCGGCCCCCGCCAGCCGCCCCCCATCCAACCCGGACAGATGCGGCGCCGTCCGAGTCAGATGCCCAACCACCCCCGCCCAGTCCGACCCCACCGCCTCGAACACCCGCCGCTGGATCAACAGGCACAGATTGGCCCGGCCCCCCTCCACATGCTGCAACCCGGCATACCCCCCCGGAAACAGCACCACCTCCACATGCCCCGCCAGGTCCCGGTCCGCCCCCGCCGCCAGCCGGTAATACATCTTCAACCCAACCAGCGACGCCCCCCCACCACCCCGCGCCCGCCCAACCCCCCGCCCGGCTCCACGCAGATCGTGCTTCCCCGTCGCCAGCAGCACCCGACGCCCCGCAACCTCGCCAACCTCCTCCACCAGCAACCCCCCGGCCGTGATCCGCCGCACCGCATGGCCTCGCACCACCCGCGCCCCCCGCCGCGCCGCCAGCGCCAGCAAGGCCTCGTCCACCACCCGCCGCGATACCCCGAGACCAAGCCGAGGCAGGGGGCTGCACGCCACCCGCGCCCCATGCACCAGCCGCACCGAATGGATCGCCGCCCCCCCCAGCGCCACCAGGTCCACCCCCAGCCGCCTCAACGCATCCTGCGCCTCCCAGCTGACGAACTCCCCGCAGATCTTGTCATGCCCCCCGGCCTCCCGCTCGAACAGCGTGGCCTCCTCCCCCAGCAGGCAAGCCGCCGCCGCCCCGGCAATCCCCCCGCCGGCAATCAGCACGCTCATTTCAGGCGCGACACGCAATACCGGTAGGGTACCTGCCACCGCACCACCCCCGGCACCCCGGCCCGCGCCAGCAACCCCACCCAGTCCGCCCGACGAAAGCTCCGCGCCACACTGACGGGCCCGTCATGCCGCACGAACCGGTGCCATCCCGCCAACCCGGCCAGCACCCGAAACCCATGATACGCCACCCGGTCCCGGTGCAGGTCGTTCACAAACCACCCCACCGCCGCCACCCGCTCCATCATCCGCAGGAACGCCACCACCTGGTCATCGGAAAGATGATGCGTGAACAACGAACTCAGCACGACATCGAACCCCTCCAACCCCGGCCCGAACGCATCCCCCACCCGGAACTCGATCGGCACCTCCTCCGGCGTCGCCGCCCGCGCCGCGGCAATCCCCAGCGGGTTGAGGTCGATCCCCGTCAGCGCCACCGAGTGTCCGCCCCGCACCGCCCACCGATGCACCCGCCGCAGCATGTCCCCCTCGCCGCATCCCACATCCAGCACCCGCAGCCTCCGGCCGCCCGCCCGCCGCACCGCCCGCCCCATGAACCCCAGCGTCGGCAACCGCGCCAGCGTCACCGTGTTCACCGCCGCCAGATCCGCCAGGCACGCGGCAAAGTCCGCCGCACTCACCGCCTCCGTATCCATCAACTCCGCCCGCGAACTCCGCCGCCCAAGGTCAGACATTTGTGAACCGGAACGTCTCCGCGCAAAGCCCGGGCCCGAACGCCAGAGCCACGCCCGGTCCCTTCACATCTCCCGCCAGCATCCGCTCCAGCACGAACCCCAGCGTCGCCGAGGACACGTTCCCCACATCGTTCAGCACCGCCCGCGAGGTCGCCAGGGCATCCCCCGGCAGCCGCAATCCCTGCTCCACCGCGTCCAGCACGGTCCGCCCCCCGGCATGCACCGCCCAGAGCGCGACCTCCGCCGGGTCACCGCCGCCCAGGATGCCGCCTCCGTCATTCCGCTCCAGCTCCAGCCGCAAGGCCCCGGCAATCGCCCCCGGCACCTTGCCGCTCAGGTGCATGTCGAACCCCTGCTCGCCGATGCGCCATGTGATCAGGTCCTGCGTGTCCGGCAGCGTCGTCGCGTGGAAGCCATCCATCGCAATCCCATGCGGCTCCGCCGTCACCAGCGCCGCCGCCGTCCCATCCCCGAAGATCAGGAACGACAGCACCGTCTCCAGGTCCTGCGTCTCCTGCAGATGCAACGTGCACATCTCCAGGGAAACCACGAGCACCCGCGCCGAAGGGTCCGACCGCACCGCCTGATATGCCAGCCGCAACGCCGGCACGATCGCGTAACACCCCATGAACCCAACCAGCGTGCGCTGGATATGCCCCCCCAGCTGCAACCGGTCGATCAGCTTCTGGTCCAGCCCCGGTGCGGTGAACCCGGTGCAGCTTGCCACGATCAGATGCGTGACCGCCCCCGGCGCCAGCCGCTCCACCGCCGCCGCCGCCAGCCCGGTCGCCTCCCTCTCATAGATCGCCATCCGCGCCGAAGTCGCCGGGAACCCGCCCCGCCGATAGAACCCGGCAGCGTCAAGCGCCCCCCCGGCCTCGCCCGCCGGCACGAAGGTCGAGAACCGGTGGCTGACCCCCGACCGATCCGCCATCCGGTCGAACACCCGCCGCGCCCGCGGATCGACGATCATGTCCCGCGCAAAGTCGATGAAGGTCTGATGCACATCGTTCGGCGGCGTCGCCGTCGCGATGCGGTTGATATGCGGAACCACGGAATGAGCCATCTCAGCGATATGGCCTTCCGCCACCAAAACAAAAGCGGCGCATCGCTGCGCCGCTTCCATCATCCGATCAGATGCGCGAGATCAGACCCGCGGCGTGCCCATCGTCGGCGACCCGCCGGCAACGTAGGACGGCGCCGTCTCATCGAACTTGCTCCAGCCCTCGGCGCGATACGCATCGCCGCGCGCCGTGGTATCGACGGCGCTATGCTTGTCCAGCACACGCTCCACGGAGGCGGTCTGGCCATCGGCCGTCTTCACGGTCACCAGGGTGCCACCGCGGCGAACGCCCTCGGCATACACATGCGCATCGGTCTCGGACACGCCGGCACCCACCAGCGACCCCAGGAGACCACCACCAGCGGCGCCCACGCCGGCACCAACCGCCGTCGCGATCAGCCAGCCCGCGGCAACCACCGGACCCACACCCGGGATCGCCAGCATCCCCAGCCCGGCCAGCAGACCCGCGCCCCCACCCAGCACCGTGCCGAGCGTCGCACCAGTGCCAGCCCCGGTCCCGGCATCTGCACCCGCCGCCGTGTCAGTCGTCGAGGGCACCGCGCTGCTGTAACGGTCATCGGTGTTGTTCGCGACCAGGCTGATGTCGGAGTGCGGGATGCCATTGGCCTCCAGCTCGGCAACCGCAGACTTGGCATGATCATAGGTATCGAAAAGACGGGTAACGATTGTGCTCATGGGAAGGTCTCCTGTAGAAAGTTCGATCGTATCGCGATCACTGGCTGACGATATTGCCCTGATAGTCCAGGGCCACGGTCATCGTCTTGCCATCCTTGGTGGTGGTGCCGCGCCAGACACCCTTGTCGTCCTTCTTGAGGTCGGTCACCGCACCGAATCCCTTGTCCTGGATCCGCCGCCGCGCCTCACTCTCGGTAAAGCTGTTCGCGCCTGAAACCGGAGCCGCGGTGGTGCGGGACGGCTCGGTGGTGGTCGTCACCGCGGCGGGCGCGGTGCTGGTCGCCGTCTGGGCGCTCGCCTGGGCCATCAAGCCACCGCCAACCAAACCACCGCCAGCCAGAACGGCCGCCAGGAATGTCGCCTTCAACATCTGCGTCATGGGCATCTCCTCGGTCTTTTGCCAACGTCACCCCGGACCCCCGCAGCACAGACACCCTGCATCGCAGACCCGGCCGGCAACATCGCCTACAAGGAGACAGCGCCTGGACCCCGCCATGGTTCCCAAGCGTCCACCACGACCCGGCCCTGCTCAATCGCATGCCACCTCAGACCGCACCTCAAACCGCATAGATCGCTCGCCCCTCCGCCAGCCCGTTCCCCACATAATGCAGCAGCGGATCAAGCCCCGCCGCCCGAACATCCGGATTGGCCGCCAGATACTTGCCGGTGCTGAACTGCGCCGAAGGATCCCGCCCTTCCCGCCACCCGTTCGTCTCGTAATGCAGCAGAGGATTGATCCCCGCCGCCGCCACATCCGGGTTGTGTGCCAGGTAATACCCCGTGTCGAACCAGGCATCCGGGTTCAACCCCTGCCGCCATCCCGTCGCATCATAGCTGAACGCCGCCTGCTGCGCCGCAGCCGCCCCACCCGGGATCAGCGTCGCCCCCAGCTGCCGGTCATAGAACCCGGCATCCACCAGCAGGTCCGCCGCCGCCCGGCCCCCCACCAGCACCGCCTGCCGCCCCTCCGCCATCCCCGAACCCACGAAATGCGCCAGGGGATTGATCCCGGCCGCCCGGACATCCGGATTGGCCGTCAGATACGCCCCATCATCAAACAGCAGGCTCGGCTGCCGCCCCTCCCGCCACCCGGACGCCTCGAAATGCAGCAGCGGGTTCACCCCCGCCGCCCGGACATCCGGGTTCTGCGTCAGGTAGTAGTTGCTGTCGAACCAGCCATCCGGGTTGCGCCCCTCCCGCCACCCGCCGCCCAGGTAATGCGCCCCCGCATCCATCCCCGCCGCCGCCACATCAGGGTTCCGCGCGTAATAATACCCATAATCCAGCAGCACGTCCGCCGGCAGCGCGGCCTTCACGAACGCGCTCCGCCCTTCGGCCCGCCCCGCCGTCACATAGTGCAGCAGCGGATCAATGCCCGCCCCCCGAACATCCGGATACGCCGCCAGATACAGCGCATCGCTGAACACCGCCGAAGGCTCCCGCCCCTCCCGCCACCCACTCGCCTCGAAATGCAGCAGCGGATTGATCCCCGCCGCCGCCACATCGGGGTTCTGCGACAGGTAGAAGCTGCTGCTGAACAGCGCCGAGGGGTCACGCCCCTCCCAAGCCCCATAGGCGATGTAGTGCTGATACGGATCGATCCCCGCCGCCGCCACATCCGGGTTGTGCGCCAGGTAATACGCGGCATCGAACAACGGATCCCCCCGGAACCCGATCACCACCATCCCCCCCGCCGCCGCACTGGCCTGGAACAGCCCCGAATCATACCGCCCCACCAGCGTCACCTGCGCCGCCCCGGTCGAAAGCACCCCGCTCCCAGCCCCGCTTGGCGTATAGCTCACCCCACCGGCCCCCGGCAGGATCAACCGGCCCCCCGCCCCAAACTCCACAACCGTCGCCCCCGCCCCCACCGCATCCGCCTGCAGCGTCGCCGCCCCCCGGAACACATAGGCCCCCCGCAGCTCCGTCACCGCCACGCTCGACCCGGCCGGCAACACCACGCTCCCTGCCGCCCCCGTCACAATCCTGGTGCCGGCCTCCTGCGCCACCCCACCCGCCGCATCCACCAGCGTCACGCTCAATTGCGCCGCCCCCGCCACCGCCGGGCTGAACACCAGCTGCCGCGCCGCCGCCTGCAGCACCGCCAGGCTTCCGCTCAGATAGAACGTCGTCCCCGGCGTATCGAACAGCCCGGCCCCCGAACTGCTCAACCGCCCAGAACCGCCATCCACCACCGTCACCGCCAGCGTCGCCACCGCCCCCGGGTCCGCATCCGACAGCACGAGCCCGGCCAGCGGATGCACCGCCATCCCCAGCGCCGCCACCTGGTTCGCCCAGACCCCGCCAATCCCCGGTGCAACCGGCGGCACCACCACCCCCACGCTGCTCCCCACCGTCGCCACCCACCGCGGCGCCGCATCGGTCATTCCGGCCGAACTCAGCACCGTCTGCAGAAGGGCATTGCCGCTCGCCGTCCCATCCGCCTGCACCACCACCCGCAGCGTCACCACGTTCGCCGCCGCATTCCCCGCAACCGGCCCCGCACTCGTCACCGTCCCGAACCGCACCCCCCCATCCGCCGCCACGCTGCGGCTCCCTACCTGCAACGCGGACCCGACCCCCGTCACCACCACCGAAACCAGCCGCAGACTGCTCGCCCCCCCCGGCAGCACCGTGTCCAGCCGAACATCCCGCATCGTCCCCGCCGGCACCGCGACACTCACGTCGAACGCGATCAGCTGCCCCTTCGCCACCGCCGCGGCACTCGTCTCCGCCATCACCACCGGCGTCGGCGCCGCCGTCACCACCGTCGTGCTGGCACTCAACCCAGGACTTGCAGACGTGCTCACATCCGCCCCGCCCGAAACCACCGCCGCATGGCTCAGGCTCGCCGTCGATACAACGTTAGCATAGGGGCCGGGCAGGGCGCCCCCCGCCACCAGCGTATAGGTCACCAGCACCACGTTCAGCCCGGAATCCGCATTGAACCCCGCCACCGGCCCCGCCAGCCGCAACCCGGCCCCGAACAGATCCCCGCTGAACCCCAGATCCGTCCCGGTCCCATCCGCCACCGTCAGGTTCATCCCGTCCGCCGGGATCCCGAACCCCGCCGGCAGCGTCGCCCGCACCCCCACATCGAACGCCCGCACCCCCGCGCTCAGGTTCTGCAGCGCAATGACAAAGATCACCTCATCGCCCACCGCCACGTCATAGACCGTGTCGTCGAACGCCTCCCCCGCCAGCCCGGCACTCGAGATCACCCCGCCGAACTGGCTGGTGTAGGGGCTGAACCCGAACGGCCCCCCCGTCCCGCTGAAGGTGCTGGCATCCCCCGAAGCATAGAGCGTCCCGGTCTGCAGGCTGAACGAGAGGTTCGACATCCCTCAACGATGAACCCCAAACCTTGCCATCTCGTGAACAACGAGACCCCGGCGCCGAAGCCCACCGCTCCCACCCTGAAACCCAACCAGCCTTGCCCCAGCCCCGCCGCCATAGGATACCACCCCCATCGATAGCGGATGGAGTCGGCGGCAATGCGGGTCAAGGACGTGAAGAAGGTCGTGCTGGCCTACTCCGGGGGGCTCGACACCAGCGTCATCCTTCGCTGGCTGCAAACCACCTACCAGTGCGAAGTCGTCACCTTCACCGCAGACCTCGGCCAAGGCGAAGAACTCGAACCCGCCCGCAGGAAGGCCGAGATGTTCGGCGTGAAGGAGATCTTCGTCGACGACCTCCGCGAAACCTTCGTGCGGGACTTCGTCTTCCCCATGTTCCGCGCCAACACCGTCTACGAGGGCCAGTACCTCCTCGGCACGAGCATCGCCCGCCCCCTCATCGCCCAGCGCCAGATCGAGATCGCAGAGATGGTCGGCGCCGACGCCGTCGCCCACGGCGCCACCGGCAAGGGCAACGACCAGGTCCGCTTCGAGATCGCCTACTACGCCCTCAAGCCCGACGTGAAGGTCATCGCCCCCTGGCGCGAATGGGACCTCACCAGCCGCACGAAGCTCCTGGAATTCGCCACCGAGAACCAGATCCCCATCGCCAAGGACAAGCTCGGCGAAGCCCCCTTCAGCGTCGACGCCAACCTCCTGCACAGCAGCAGCGAAGGCAAGGTCCTCGAAGACCCGGCCGACGAAGCACCCGAATCCGTCTACCAGCGCACCATCCGCCCCGAAGACGCCCCCGACCACCCCACCGTCATCAGCGTGGACTTCGAACACGGCGACCCCACCGCCATCGACGGGGTGAAGATGTCCCCCGCCACCCTGCTGGCCAGACTCAACGACCTCGGCCGCACCAACGGCATCGGCCGCCTGGACCTGGTGGAGAACCGCTTCGTCGGCATGAAGTCCCGCGGCGTCTATGAAACCCCGGGCGGCACCATCCTCCTCGCTGCCCACCGCGCCATCGAAAGCATCACCCTCGACCGCGAGGCCGCCCACCTCAAGGACGAGCTGATGCCGAAATACGCCACCCTCATCTACAACGGCCTCTGGTTCACCCCCGAACGCCGCATGCTCCAAGCTGCCATCGACGCCAGCCAGGCCAGCGTCAGCGGCCGGGTCCGCCTCAAGCTCTACAAGGGCAACATCAGCTGCATCGGCCGCGAAAGCCCGAACAGCCTCTATTCCATGAAGCACGTCACCTTCGAGGAGGACCAGGGCGCCTACGACCAGTTCGACGCCCAGGGCTTCATCAAGCTCAACGCCCTCCGCCTCCGCCTGGGCGCCATGGCCGGTCGCAAGGGCGGGGCCCTTTGACGAACCTCGGGGAGCCAAAGCCGTGATCACCATGTTCCAGGCCGCGATCCCCCCCGCAATACACGGTCTGGTCGCCCTGGGCGGCGTCCTGGCCAAAGGCGCCGCCCACGCCGAAGCCCACGACATCGACCCGGCCCGGCTCCTGCAAGGCCGCCTGGCCCCCGACATGCTCCCGCTGATCCGCCACGTGCAGATCGCCACCGACATGGTGAAGAACGGCGGCGCCCGCCTGGCCGGTCAGGAACCCCCCGCCACACCGGACACGGAAACCAGCTTCTCCGCGCTCCAGGACCGCATCGAGCGAACCCTGGGCTATCTCGCCGGCCTCCCCTCCGAAACCATCAACACCTCAGCCGACCGCACCATCAGCTTCAAGGTGAACGGCACACCCATCACCTTGACCGGACACGCCTACCTGCTCGGCTTCGTCATGCCGAACCTGTACTTCCACACCGCCACCGCCTACAACATCCTGCGAAACCAGGGCGTCGCCTTGGAAAAGCGCGATTTCCTGGGCGCCACGACGATCTGAACCGAAGCAAGGCGAACCCCACCCCGCAGGGCGGAAAGGCCAAGCGCCTTCCGCCCGCCGAAAAACCTCAGCGCTGGCCCGACTGCTGCTCGATCCGCACCTTGTCCCGGTGCTTCACATAGGAGCCCACGGCACACCCGGCCAAGGCCCCGATCACGCCATGCCCGGCCAGATGCCCCCCAGCCGCACCCACCGCGCCATACCGCAGGCAACCGCCGCCGGGCTTCTGCGCCTGTACCTGCGCCTGCTGCTCCTGCTGGGTCTGTGAATACCGGTCGTCCGGCCGGCCCAGATGCTTCCGGTCATACGAGGGCGGCAGTTCATCCCCCTGGAACGAGAACCCCTGCGGCCCCTGATACGTCGTGTTGGGCGCCGCCGGCGCCGCATCGTCATACGGGTTCCGGACCTGCCCCCGCTGAGCCAGCGCGGGCCCGGCCAGCATCCCAAGAGCCAGGCAAAGCGGAACGATTCGGCGAATGGTCATGATGGTGATCTCCTTGCAGACACAAACCATCCACTCCGCCTGCGGTTCCTTCAAGGCGACCCCATGGCAGGAGTATGGCCGCCCATCATCACCCCACCCGGTTCTCCACCAGCTCCGTCACCACCCCCGGATCAGCCAGCGTGGAGGTATCCCCCAGCCCATCCGTCTCGTTCGCCGCGATCTTCCGCAGGATCCGCCGCATGATCTTGCCAGACCGCGTCTTCGGCAGACCCGGCGCCCACTGGATCGCATCCGGCGAAGCGATCGGCCCGATCTCCTTCCGGACCCACGCCACCAGCTCGCGCCGCAACGCCTCCGAAGGCTCCTCGCCCGAGATCAGCGTCACATAGGCATAGATCCCCTGACCCTTGATCTCATGCGGGAACCCAACCACCGCCGCCTCCGCCACCTTCGGATGCGCCACCAGCGCGCTCTCCACCTCCGCGGTCCCCATCCGGTGCCCGCTCACATTGATCACGTCATCGACCCGGCCCGTGATCCACCAATACCCATCCGCATCCCGCCGCGCCCCATCCCCGGTGAAATACCGCCCCGGGAAGGTCGAGAAATACGTCTGCACGAACCGCTCATGGTCCCGGTACAACGTCCGCATCATCCCCGGCCAGGGCCGCGCGATGCAAAGGTTGCCCTCCACAGCCCCCTCCAGCACCCGCCCCTCGCCATCCACCAGCACCGGCTCGATCCCCGGCAGCGGCAACGTCGCCGAACCCGGCTTCAACGCCACCGCCCCCGGCGTCGGCGCAATCAGGATTCCCCCCGTCTCCGTCTGCCACCAGGTGTCGACAATCGGGCACCGCCCATCCCCCACCACGTTGTGGTACCACCCCCAGGCCTCCGGATTGATCGGCTCCCCCACACTCCCCAGAATCCGCAGGCTGGCGCGCGAGGTGGCCTTCACCGGGCCATCCCCCTCCCGCATCAGGGACCGGATCGCCGTCGGCGCGGTGTAGAAGATATTGACCTTGTGCTTGTCCACCACCTGCCAGCACCGGGAGCTGTCCGGATAGTTGGGCACCCCCTCGAACATCAGCGTGGTCGCCCCGTTCGCCAGCGGCCCATACACGATATACGTGTGCCCGGTCACCCAGCCCACATCCGCCGTGCACCAGTAAACCTCGCCCGGCCGGTAGTCGAACACATACTCATGGGTGAAACTGGCCCACACCATGTAGCCGCCCGTGCAATGCTGCACCCCCTTCGGCTTCCCGGTGCTCCCCGAAGTATAGAGGATGAACATCGGGTCCTCCGCCGCCATCGCCTCCGGCTCGCAGGCCGGCGCCGCGGCATCCACCAGCGCCTCCCACCGCTGGTCCCGCCCGTCCTGCATCGGCACCTCACCCCCGGTGACAGTCACGACGAGCACATGCTGAATGGTCGGGCAGCTCGCCAACGCCAGGTCCGCGTTGGTCTTCAAAGCCACGCGCCGCCCCCCGCGCCGCCCCTCATCCGCAGTAATTAAGATAGTGCTGTCACAATCCTGGATCCGGTTCGCCAGGCTGTCCGGCGAGAACCCGCCAAACACCACCGCATGAATGGCCCCCACCCGCGCACAGGCCAGCATCGCCACCGCGGCCTCCACCACCATCGGCATGTAGATGGTGACCCGGTCCCCCTTCCGGACCCCCAGCCCCCGCAGCACGTTCGCAGCCCGGCAAACCATCTCATGCAGCTCGCGGTACGTGACGCTCCTGCTCGCCGCCGGGTCATCCCCCTCCCAGATGATCGCCACCTGCTCCGGCCGCTCCACCAGGTGCCGGTCCAGGCAGCTCACCGAAGCATTGAGCACCCCATCCTCATACCACCGCACCCGCACATCGCCGGTGAAATCCCCATCCAGCACCCGCGTCGGCGGCGTCATCCACGCGATCCGCTCCGCCTGCGCCGCCCAGAACGTCTCCGGCTGCGTCCGCGCCTGCTCGGTCCAGGTCGCATGCTGCTGGGCATTCAACCCCGAACCAGCGGCGATCGCGGGGGGAACATGATAGAGCAATTCGGTCATCAGGGCGTCTCCGGGCGGTCTTCTTGCCCGGACGCTACAACCCACCGCCCGCCAATACCAGACAGCTCAGTCGGCGCGATGCGCCCCCGCCTTCGACAACCCCATCACATGCTTCCACTCCACCGCCGTCACCGGCGCCACCGAAAGTCGCGAGAACTTCACCAGGGCCATCTCAGCCAAAGCCGGGTCCGACTTGATCTCCGCCAAGCCAACCGCCCGCTTCAACGCCCCCACCGCCCGAACATCCACGCAGACCCACCCGGGCTTCTCCCCCGCCTCGATGGAAGGGTCCGGATAAGCCGTCCGGACCACCTCCACCACCCCCACGATCTCCTTGCCGATATTGGAGTGGTAGAAGAAGGCCCGGTCCCCGACCCGCATCGCCACCAGGTTGTTCTTCGCCTGGTGGCTCCGAACCCCCGTCCACGGCTCCACCCCGTTCGCCACCTGCTGGTCCCAGCCGAACACGTCCGGCTCGGACTTGATCAGCCAGTACGACATCAGCCGGCCGCCTCCCCATCCCGGAACACCGTCCGGAACCCCCGGATCACCGTGCTCTCGAACAACCCGGCCTTCGCATACGGGTCGCTCGCCGCAAACCCCTCCGCCGCCGCCAGGTCCTCGACCTCCACCAGCAGCAGGCTGCCGCACGGCCGCCCATCCCGGTCCAGCATCGGCCCCCCCTGCACCACCCGGCTGGCATAGGTGGTCAGATAGGCGATGTGCGCGGGCCGGGTCGCGAGCCGCAGATCGAGCCCCCCGGGCCGGTCGGTGCAGACGATGGCGAACAGCATGGCAGCCCCCGATGATGTGTGCGCCACCATAACAGCAAGCAGGCGGTCCCTTCAAAGCCGCGCCAACCGTGCTATCTAGCGGTCGTGGACGCCCAGGCCCTCCCCGCGCGACAGACGCGCTCCCTGCATCGCTTCGCCAACCCGGGCCGCTTCCTGCGCCTGGCCCGGGCGCTGCAGCCCTGGCTCACCATCCCGGCCATCCTCATCCTCGGCGGCGGCCTGCTCTGGGGCCTGCTGCTCTCGCCCGCGGACTGGCAGCAGGGCGACAGCGTCCGCATCATGTACGTCCACGTCCCCGCCGCCTGGCTCGCCTCCGCCGGCTATGCCAGCCTCGCCCTCTGCGGCTTCGCCTCCCTCGTCTGGCGGCACCCCCTGGCAGACCTCGCCGCCATCGAGATCGGCCCGGTCGGCGCCAGCTTCACCGCCCTCTGCCTTGCCACCGGCAGCCTCTGGGGCAAGCCCATGTGGGGCACCTGGTGGGTCTGGGACGCCCGCCTCACCAGCGTCCTGGTCCTCTTCTTCCTCTACCTCGGCCACATCGCCCTGGTCCGCGCCTTCGATGACCCGGTCCGCGGCGCCCGCGCCGGCGCCATCCTCGCACTCGCCGGCGCCATCAACCTCCCCATCATAAAGTTCAGCGTCGACTGGTGGAGCACCCTGCACCAGCCCAGCAGCATCACCCTCACGTCAGCCCCCGGCATGCACAAGGACATGCTGATGCCGCTGCTCGCCTGCGCCCTCGGCGCCACCCTCGCCTTTGCCGCCATCACGCTGGCCCGGCTCCGCGCCGCCGTCATGGAACGCCGCCTCCGCGCCCTCCTGATGGCGCGGGTCCACCAGGCATGACCCATCTCCCCTACATCGCCGCCAGCTACGCCATGGGCCTCGGCCTCCCCCTCCTCCTCGGCCTCCTGGCCCGGCACCGCCTCAACCGCGCCCGCCGCATGCTCGCCGCGATTGATCCCCGCTCGGAACGCAACATCGAAAGCGGCCCGGAATGACCCGCAAGCGCCGCCGCCTGTGGGTCGTCCTCACCTGCATCGCCGGCCTCGGCTCCGCCACCGCCCTCGGCCTCAACGCCTTCAGCGACAACCTGGTCTTCTTCGTCGCCCCGTCGGACCTGCATGCCCATCCCCTGGGCGCCGGCCGAACCCTCCGCCTCGGCGGCCTGGTCGAGGCCGGCAGCATCCACCGCGGCAGCGAGGCCGGCCACCCCATCGCCCGGTTCCGCATCACCGACGGCCAGGCCGCGGTCGACGTCACCTTCGCCGGCATCCTCCCGGACCTGTTCCGCGAAGGCCAGGGCGCCGTGACCCTCGGTACCCTGGAGCCAAACGGCACCTTCCGCGCCCAGGAAGTCCTGGCCAAGCACGACGAGACCTACATGCCGAAAGACGTCGCCGAAGCCCTCAGGAAATCCGGCCAGTGGCGCCCCGAACAAGGCCCCCCACCGCCCGCCGCCACCTGGAACACCCTCGAACCCAGCCGCAGGGCCGGCGGATGATCCCCGAACTCGGCCACTTTGCCCTGGCGCTGGCCTGCGCCCTGGCCTGCGCCCAGGCCATCCTCCCCCTCTACGGCGCCCACCGCGCCGATGCCCGCCTCATGGCCGCCGCCCCCGCCCTCGCCCTGTCCCAGCTCCTGGCCCTCGCCGCCGCCGCGTGCGCCCTGGTCTGGGTCAGCGTCACCGACGACTTCACCGTCCTCAACGTCGCCGAGAACAGCCACACCCTCAAACCCCTGCTGTATAAAATCACGGGGACCTGGGGCAACCACGAGGGCTCCATCCTCCTCTGGGGCCTCATCCTCGCCCTCTGCGGCGGCGCCGTCGCCACCTTCGGCCGCGGCCTCCCCTCCGCGCTGCGCGCCCGCGTCATCGGCGTGCTGGGCGGCAGCTCCGCCGGCTTCCTGCTCTTCTGCCTCCTGGCGTCGAACCCCTTCGACCGCATCTGGCCCCCGCCCATCGACGGCCGCGACATGAACCCCCTCCTGCAGGACCCCGGCCTCGCCTTCCACCCCCCCATCCTCTACGCCGGATACGTCGGCTTCGCCGTCCCCTTCGCCTTCGCCGTCGCCGCCCTGCTCGAGGGCCGCATCGACGCCGCCTGGGGCCGCTGGGTCCGCCCCTGGACCGTCGCCAGCTGGTGCCTGCTCACCTCCGGCATCGCGCTCGGCTCCTGGTGGGCCTACTACGAGCTGGGCTGGGGCGGCTTCTGGTTCTGGGACCCGGTGGAGAACGCCTCCCTGCTCCCCTGGCTCACCGGCACCGCCCTGCTGCACTCCGCCATCGTCGTGGAGAAGCGCGAGGCCCTGAAGGTCTGGACCGTCCTCCTCGCCATCGCCACCTTCGCCCTCAGCCTCTCCGGCACCTTCCTGGTCCGCTCCGGCATCCTCAACTCCGTCCACGCCTTCGCGAACGACCCCACCCGCGGCGTCTTCATCCTCGGCCTCCTCGCCGTCATCATCGGCGGCGCCCTCCTGCTCTTCGCCCTCCGCGCCCCCATCCTCGCCCCCGGCGGCCTCTTCGCCCCCCTGTCGCGCGAAGGCGCCCTCGTGCTCAACAACATCCTGCTCTGCAGCATCGCCGCCGTCGTCATCACCGGAACCATGTACCCCCTCGTCGCCGACTTCATCTTCAACTCGAAGATCTCCGTCGGCGCCCCCTTCTTCAACGCCACCGTCCTCCCGCTCGCCTGCCCCATCTTCGCCGCCATGGTCATCGCCCCGGGCCTGGCCTGGAAGCGCGCCCGCCTCGCCCCCGCCCTCATCCGCCTCTGGTGGGCCGCGCTGGCCGCCCTCGCCGTCGGCCTCACCGCCGCCCTTGGCCCGGCCCAGGCCTTCCCCGCCCTCGCCTTCGCCGCCGCCGCCTGGATGATCCTCGGCAGCTTCGCCGAGATCATCGAACGCACCCGCCTGTTTCGCGTCCCCGCCCTCAACAGCCTGTCCCGCCTCGCCGGCCTCCGCCTCTCCGTCTGGGGCACCACCCTGGGCCACGCCGGCATGGGCATCCTGGTCGCAGGCGTCGCCGGCATGTCCCTCTCCACCCAGACCATCGTCCTGCTCCACCCCGGCGAGACCACCCGGGCCGCCGGCTACAGCTGGACCCTCGCCAGCCTGCGTGACCGCCCCGGCCCCAACTACACCGAGCGCGTCGCCACCCTCCAGGTCACCCCCCTCGGCAGCCCCGGCCCCGGCCACAGCTTCACCATGCAGCCCTCCCGCCGCACCTTCCCGGTCCAGCGCATGACCACCACCGAAGCCGCCATCGAGACCAACGGCATGGCCGACCTCTACGCCGTCCTCGGCGAGGAACGCGACGGCGCCGCCCTCATGCGCCTGCACCACAACCCGCTCGCCCCCTGGATCTGGATCGGCGCCCTCGTCATGGCAGCCGGCGGCGGCCTCTCCCTGCTGGACCGCCGCACCCGCGTCGGCGCCGCCACCCCCGCCCGCAACAAGCTCCGCCCCGGCACGGCTCCCGCGTAATGAACCGCCGCCTCCTCCTCCTCGCCCCCCTCGGCCTTGGCATCGCCGCCTATGCCGGCTTCCGCACCGTGCTCACCCGCATGCAGCAGGGCCGCTTCGACCCCCACGACGTCCCCAGCCCCCTCATCGGCAAACCCCTGCCGGACTTCACTCTCCCCGGCCTCGACAGCCCAACAGGCTTCACCGCCGCCGACATCCGCGCCCACCTCCAGACCACCGCCCGCCCCATGCTGATCAACTTCTTCGCCAGCTGGTGCGCCCCCTGCATCATCGAACACCCCGAACTCATGGCCCTCTCCCGCGAAGGCCTCACCATCTGGGGCATCGCCTACAAGGACACGCCCGCCGCCGCCCAGGCCTTCCTCACCCAGCGCGGCAACCCCTTCCAGCGCCTCGCCGCCGACAGGCCCGGCCAGGTCGCCATCGACTGGGGCGTCTACGGCGTCCCCGAAACCTACCTGATCGACCCCGCCGGCATCATCCGCTGGCGCATGCCCGGCCCCATCACCGCCGAGATCGCCGCCAACCAGCTCCGCCCCCTGCTGAAAACCCTGTCGTGAAGCCCCAAACCCTCATCCAGGCGCTGACCCTCGCCCTCCTCCTGGCCACCCCCGCCCACGCCATCAGCGACCCGGCGGAAATGCTCCCCAACCCTGCCCAGGAAGCCCGCGCCGAAGCTCTCGGCCGCCAGCTCCGCTGCCTCGTCTGCCAGAACGAAAGTATCGAGGACAGCAACGCCGATCTCGCCAAAGACCTCCGCCGCATCGTCCGGACCCGCATCGCCGCCGGCGACACGGACCCGCAGGTCACAGCCTGGCTCGTCGCCCGCTACGGCGAGTTCGTCCGCCTCAGCCCCTCCTTCAACGCCGTCACGGCGCTGCTCTGGGCCTCCCCCATCCTGGCCCTGCTCATCGGCCTCGCCACCGTCCTCATCACCCGCCGCCGCCGACCAACTCCGCCCGTCCCTCTCACCGAAGCCGAGCGCACCCGCCTCGCCGAACTCACAGGCCCGTAACGTCCGCCATGGTCTGGATCGCGATCGCCCTGCTCACCGCCGCCGCCCTGCTGCCGCTCCTCGTCGTCCTGCGCCGGGCCACCCAGGCCCGCGGCCCCCGCGCCATGGCCGTCTCCCTGCACCAGGCCCAGCTCGCCGAGCTGGACCGCGACCTCGTCGAAGCCCGCATCCTCCCCCCCGAACACGCCACCGCGGTGCTCGAGATCCAGCGCCGCCTCCTCGCCGCCGCCGAACGGCCGGACATCACGCCAGGCACCGGTTCCCGCGCCCCCATCCTGCTGACCATGGCCCTGGTCCCCATGATCGCGCTCGCGCTCTATTTGGTCGGCGGCCAGCCCACCATGCCCTCGCTCCCCCCCGGCAGCTCCGCCATCCGCCAGCAGCGCGCCAACGAGGAGACCCGCATCGTCGCCATCCTCCGCGACAAGCTCCAAACCCTCGACCCGGCCTCCGACCAAGCCCAGCAAGGCCTCATCCTCCTCGGCAACGTCGAACAGGCCCGCGGCAACGACGCCGCCGCCGCCCAGGCCTGGCGCACCGCCCTGGCCACCCGCTTCAACCCCACCCTGGCGCTGCGCACCGCAGACGCCGCCACCCGAGCCGAAGGCGGCCTCTCCACCACCAGCGCCGCCCTCCTCCGCCAGGCCCTCGCCGCCGCCCCCGACGCCCCCTGGCGAACCGCCGTCGAGAACCGCCTGAAGGAATCCGGCCTCTAACCCTCCAGCGCCGCCTTGTGCGTCCGCAGCACCGCCGCCCGCTTGATCTTCTGGCTCGGCGTCAGCAACCCGTTGGCGATCGTGAACGGCGGCACCAGCGCATGCCGCCGGATCCGCTCCGTCACCGCCAGCCGCTTGTTCACCCGCGCCACCGCCGCCGCCACCGTCGCCGCATCCTCCCCATCCCCCGGCACCAGCAACGCCGACAGCCCGGCCCGCCCATCCCCGGTCACCACCGCCTGGGCAATCTCGGCCTCCCCCATCAGCAGCCCCTCCACCCGCGCCGGGCTCACGTTCTCCCCGCCCGACAGCACGATGATGTCCTTCTTCCGGTCCGTGATGGTCAGGAACCCATCCGCCCCCAGCACCCCCACATCCCCGGTGTAAAGCCATCCGTCCCGCAGCGCCGAGGCCGTCGCCTCCGCCTGGTTCCAGTAGCCGTCCATCACCAGGTCGCCGCGCACCAGGATCTCCCCATCCTCCGCCAGCCGCAGCTCCACCCCATCCAGCGCCGGCCCCACCGTCGCCGGCTGCGCCCGGCCCGGCGGATTGACGCTCACCACCGGACCCGCCTCCGTCTGCCCATACCCCTGCAGAACCGGCACCCCCAGCGCCTGGAAGAACCGCCCCACCTCCGGGTCCAGCCGCGCCCCCCCGCTCACCACCGCCCGGATCGCGCCGCCGAACCGCCCGCGGATCTTCGCCCGCACCAGCCGCTCCAGCACCGGTCCCGCCACAAGGTCCGCCACCGTCGTCTCACCATCGATCCGCCGCAGCCCCGCCGCCAGCGCCGCCCGGAACAGCCGCTGCTTCCACGGCTTGTCCCGCCCCACCTGCAACAGCACCCGGCCGCGGATCGCCTCCAGGATGCGCGGCACGACGGTCACGATGGTGGGCCGGGTCGCCATCATGTCGGCAGCCAGGTGCTCGATGCCCCGCCCATAGGCCACCGTCCCGCCAAACGCCGGAATGATGAACTGCCCCACCGTATGCTCGAACGCATGTGACAGCGGCAGATACGACAGATAGACGCTATGCCCGAGATCCAGCGGCCGCGCCAAGGTCGCCACACCCCTGATATTGGATAGAATAGCGCGGTGCGGCAGCATGACCCCCCGCGGCAGCCCCGAAGTCCCGCTGGTATAGATCAGGCACGCGAGCCCCCCCGCCGCAATGCCCTCCGCCTCCGCCGCAATGTCCTCCGGCCCGGCCGCATCCTCCAGCAACGGCCCCAGCAGCATCCCGCGCCCCGCCTCCATGCACAGCAGCAGCGCCAGCCCCCCCACCAGCGCCGCCCCCGCCATCACCCGCTCCGCCAGCGCCACCGTTGACACGACGGCCACCCGCGCCCCGCTGTCCAGCAGCAGGTGCGCATGGTCCTCCGGCGTGTTCGTCGTATAGCCCGGCACCGGAACCGCCCGCAGCGCCATCAGCGCCGTCTCCACGATCGGCACCTCCGGCCGCCCCTCGCTCACCAGCAGCACCCGGTCCCCGGGCCCCACCCCCGCCGCCCGCAACCCCCGCGCCAGCGACGCCGCCCGCCGCGCGAACTCCCGCCAGCTGATGTCGTGCCAGGCTCCATCGGCATGGAACCGCAGCATCGTGCGCCCGCCCAGCAGCCGCGCCTGCGAGAACATCATCGTGGCCAGGTTGGGCCAGTCTGTCTTCGGCCAATCCTTGTTCGGCGAGTCCGTCACCCGATCCCCCAACCCCGTCCACCCGCCACCATGGCTTGCTCCGTGCGGCCGAAGCCCCACCTTACCCACAGCACGTATCAGCACGACAGGACCGGCACCAGATGCACCCGACCCGCCCGACCAGCCCCGTCACCGCACCCGACGGCCACCACGCCGCCCTGCAAGACGCCCTGCCGTCCTGGAACCTGAACGACCTCTACCCCGGCCCGAAATCCCCGGAACTGGAAGCCGACTTCGCCGAAGCCGCCCGCGCCGCAAAGGCGTTCCAGGCCCGATACGCCGGAACCCTCGCCGCCATCCCCGGTCCGGCCCTCGCCGAAGCCCTCGACGAATACCAGCGCATCGAGGAAATCCAGGGCCGCCTCGCCTCCTACGCCCAGCTCTGCTTCAGCAACGACGGCACCGACCCGGCCCTCGGCCAGTTCTACCAATCCGTCAGCGAGCGCGTCACCACCATCAGCAGCGACCTCCTCTTCTTCGCCCTCGAACTCAACCGCCTCGAAGACGCCACCCTCGATGCCAAGCTCACCGACCCCACCCTCGCGAAATGGGCCCCCTGGCTCCGGGACCTCCGCGTCTTCCGCCCCCACCAGCTCAGCGACGAGGTGGAAAAACTTCTCCACGAAAAGGAAGTCACCGGCCGCAGCGCCTGGTCCCGCCTGTTCGACGAAACCGTCGCCGGCCTCCGCGTCACCGTCCAGGGCGAGGACCTCACCGTCTCCGCCGCCCTCAACAAGCTCAGCGACCGCGACCGCCCCACCCGCGCCGCCGCCGCCGCCGCCATCGGCGCAACCTTCGCCGAAAACCTCCGCCTGTTCGGCCTGATCACCAACACCCTCGCCAAGGACAAGGAGATCGTCGACACCTGGCGCGGCTACGCCCGCCCCACCAGCTATCGCAACCGCAGCAACATGGTGGAAGACGAAGTCGTCGACGCCCTCGACACCGCGGTCACCGAAAGCTACGCCCGCCTCTCCCACCGCTACTACGCCCTGAAGGCCAGGTGGCTCGGCCTGCCGAAGCTCCAGCACTGGGACCGCAACGCACCCCTCCCGGAGGACCAGGACGGCACCATCACCTGGTCCGAAGCCCAGGACCGCGTCCTCTCGGCCTACGCCGGCTTCTCCCCCGAGCTCGCCCGCATCGGCCAGCGCTTCTTCGACAACGCCTGGATCGACGCCGCCCCCCGCCCCGGCAAGTCCGGCGGCGCCTTCGCCCACCCCACCGTCCCCGCCGTCCACCCCTACCTCCTCCTCAACTACCACGGCAAAACCCGCGACGTGATGACGCTCGCCCACGAGCTCGGCCACGGCGTCCACCAGATCATGGCCGCGGACCAGGGCTACCTCATGTCCGGCACCCCCCTCACCCTCGCCGAAACCGCCAGCGTCTTCGGCGAGATGATGACCTTCCGCGCCCTGCTCGACGCCGAAACCAACCCCGCCCGCCGCCGCATCATGCTCGCCAACAAGGTGGAGGACATGCTCAACACCGTGGTCCGCCAGGTCGCCTTCTACCAGTTCGAGACCCGCGTCCACGCCGAACGCCGCAACGGCGAACTCCTGCCAGACCGCATCGGCGAGATCTGGATGCAGGTCCAGACCGAATCCCTCGGCCCCGCCTTCGAGTTCACCCCCGACTACAGCGTCTACTGGGCTTACGTCCCCCACTTCATCCACTCCCCCTTCTACGTCTACGCCTACGCCTTCGGGGACTGCCTGGTGAACGCCCTCTACAGCACATATCAGTCCGGCCACCCCGGCTTCGAACAGAAATACCTGGACATGCTGAAAGCCGGCGGCACCAAACGCCACCAGGACCTCCTCGCCCCCTTCGGCCTCGATGCAACAGACCCGGCCTTCTGGCGCCGCGGCCTCGACGTCATCAGCGGCTTCATCGACGAACTGGAACGCAACTGATGCCTACCGAGAACGGCGGCTCCAACCTCTTCGGCGAGATCAGGCGCTTCGCCCGAACCTCCGGCGCCGTCGGCGGCATCGCCGCCCGTGTCGCCGGCAACAAGGTCTTCGGCATCAAGACCGACAAGGCCGCCCACGCCGAGGACCTGAAAGCCGTCCTCGGCAACCTCAAGGGCCCGCTCATGAAGGTGGCCCAGATCCTCTCCACTGTGCCCGACGTCCTCCCCCCCGAATACGCGCAGGAGCTGGCCGAGCTCCAGGCCAACGCCCCCAGCATGGGCTGGAACTTCGTCCGCCGCCGCATGGCCGGCGAACTCGGCCCCGACTGGCAAAGCCGCTTCACCGAGTTCAGCCAGACCGCCACCGCCGCCGCCTCGCTGGGCCAGGTCCACCGCGCCACCCTGCCCGATGGCCGCCAGGTCGCCTGCAAGCTGCAATACCCCGACATGCCCAGCACGGTGGACGCGGATCTCCGCCAGCTCCGCCTCGCCATGAACCTCTACAAGCGCATCGACAGCGTCATCCAGGGCGACGACATCTACACCGAGATCGCCGAGCGCCTGCGCGAGGAACTCGACTACGAGCGGGAAGCCGCCCAGATGCGCCTCTACGAGATCATGCTGCGCGACGAACCCGGCGTCTCCGTCCCCCGCGCCATCCCCGAACTCACCACCAAGCGCCTGCTGACCATGTCCTGGCTGGACGGCCGCCCCATGCAGTCCCGCATCGACGACGACCTCCCGCTGGAAACCCGGAACAAGATCGCCAAAGCCATGTTCCGTGCCTGGTACATCCCGTTCTATCGCTACGGCGTCATCCACGGCGACCCCCACCTCGGCAACTACCAGGTCCGCGAAGACGACGGCGTGAACCTGCTCGACTTCGGCGCCATCCGCGTCTTCCCCCCCACCTTCGTCCGCGGCGTGATCGACCTCTACGAAGCCATCCGCGACCACGACCTCGACAAGGCCCGGCACGCCTACGAAGGCTGGGGCTTCACCATCGCGTCCAGGGAACAGATGGCCGTGCTCAACCAATGGGCCGAATTCGTCTACGAACCCCTCCTGCAAGACCGCGTCCGCCGCATCCAGGAAAACGGCGACCCCACCTACGGCCGCTCTGTCGCCGAAAAGGTCCACAAGGGCCTCCGCGAAACCGGCAGCGTCCGCCCCCCCCGCGAATTCGTCCTGATGGACCGCAGCGCCATCGGCCTCGGCAGCGTCTTCCTCCGCCTGAAGGCCGAACTGAACTGGTCCGAACTCTTCCACGAACTCGTCGACGATTTTAATACCGAAGCCCTGGCCGCCCGCCAACAAGCCGCCCTCACCGAAGCCGGCGTCCCCGCGGCCGTCTAGATGTCTGATCCCAGGGTTTGATGGTGCAGTCTTCTCGCGTGATTGGAAGGATGCGCTATGGGCCAGGTTCTCCACTGCGGCGCCACAACGATTGCGGCAATCCGTGGAGCAATACAGCATAGTCAAGAGAGCCTGAGGGGCCTCGCCAAGCGCTACGGCATCAACCCCAAGACCGTCGCCAAGTGGCGCAACCGCAGCTCCATCCAGGACCTGCCGACCGGGCCGAAGCAGGCCCAGTCCACCGTGCTATCCATTGAGGACGAGGCCGTCGTGGTCGCCTTCCGTCGACATACCCTGCTGCCCCTGGATGACTGCCTGTATGCCCTTCAGGCCACCATCCCGCACCTGACGCGATCTTCCCTACACCGCTGCCTTCAACGGCTCGGCATCTCCCGGTTGCCCGAGATTGAGAGCGCCGCTCCAGGCAGGCGCAAGTTCAAGACCTATCCGCTCGGCTACTTTCATATCGACATCGCCGATATCAAGCGACATCAGGAACCCATCCGGGGGCGACACCGAGAACCCGGCCACCTCCGCTGCTGTGATGCCTCGGCGGATGCCGGTGCGGGTGTTGCCTTGATCAGCCCCGAGCGGCGCTTCTCGCGCAGCCGGTAGCTGTCACCGCGGCTGGTGAGCACATGGCTGTGGTGCAGCAGCCGGTCCAGGATGGCGGTCGCCACCGCCTGGTCGCCCAGCATCGTGCCCCAGTCGCCCACGGCCCGGTTGGACGTGATCAGGATGCTGCCCTTCTCGTAGCGGCGGCTGATGAGCTGGAACAGTAGGTGGGCCGCTGCGGGCTCGAACGGCAGGTAGCCGAACTCGTCCATGATCAGCAGCTTCGGCTTGGCCAATTGCGCAAGCCGCTGTTCCAGCCTCCCCTCCGCATGCCCCCTGACCAGCGTCGTCACCAGGGACGTCGCCGGGGTGAACAGCACCGAGTAGCCGTGCCGGATCGCCTCGCGCCCCAGGACAATCGCGAGGTGCGTCTTGCCCACGCCGGGCGGACCCTGGATCAGCAGGGCGTCGCCATTGGCGACCAGCGGCAGGCGGCCAGGTCGCGCACCTGCTTGGCGTCCAGCGAGGGCTGGGCAGCGAAGTCGAACCCCTCCAGCGTGCGCTGGTGCGGGAACTTCGCGATCCCGGTGCCCATCTGGATGCGCCGCTCCTCGCGGTGCGACACCTCCGCCCGGCACAGCAGCGCCAGCGTCTCGCGCAAGCTGAGGTCGCCCCGTGCCGCCTCGTCCAGCAGCCCGTCGAGCCGGTCACGCATCGCCATCAGCTTGAGCCGTGCCAGCATGTCCGGCAGGGCATCCACCTCGACGCTCACCAGCCACCTCCCGCCGCCTGCTCGTATTCAGCCAGGGGGCGGAGCAGATCGATGCCGGGCAGCACGGCGGGCGATCGCGATACAAAATCGCGTTCATGGGCAGGATCCGGCCGACACGGCACGATGCCGTGCAGATGAGCGCGATCGACGGCACGCTCGCGGCGGCCGAGACGCTTGTCGTGGCAGGCCACCTCGAGCCCGGCATGATGGATGCGAACCTGGTGGTCGCTCACCACCACGCTGACCTCGGCGCCGATCAGCCGCCACGGCACACTGTAGTGGTTGGTGTCCGCGTCCACGCTGGCGTCGGTCTCGGGCAAACCTCTCGATTCGACCTGCACCCGCCGGTCAGCTCACGCAGTTGCCGGAACGGTGGTCGACCGTTCAGCGGGCGCAGTGCCTGCCGCTCCTCGCGCTCGAACCGCACGATCGGCGCCTCGCCCGTCGTGCCGTGCACCCGCGTGTCGGCCACCTCGCGCATCCACCAGGCCAGGTGCGCCTCCAGGGCACCCCACGAGGCGAAGCGCCGCCCGGCAATGGCGTTGTGCTTGACGTCGCCGACGCCGCGCTCGTCCTTGCCCTTGGTGCGGGCGCGATAGGGCGCACAGGCGACCGGCCGCACGTCCCAGTATCGGGTGAACGCGTGCAGGCGGCTGTTGAACTCCACCTCCTCGGGCAAACCTCTCGGTTTGACCCGCGTCACCGGGTCGTGGTGCTTGACCAGGGCGCTGGCATTGTCGAGCAGCGGTTCGCCCGGCAGGTCGCCGAAGTGGCGGAACGCGCCCTCGATCCCCTCCAGCTAGGACGATTGCCGCTCATGCCGGAACGGTGCCGCGTAGATCCGGCGCGAGTGGCCGAGCGTCGCCACGAACAGGAACATCTTGCCCCGCTCGCCATCGATCGCGATCCGGCGTTGGCCGAAGTCGATCTGCAGCTGACGGCCAGGCGGCGTCTCGAACCGCACCGTCGCCAGCGCCTCGGCCGCCAGCTCGCGCCGCAGGTGCGACACTGCCCGCTCCACCGTGCGCAGGCTGATCACGATGCCGAGCTCGGACGCCTTGGTCCACTTCATGGCCCAAGCCTGGCGCACCACGTCGGCGTTGCCCCGGTGGCGCCGCAGCCGCTCATCCAGCCAGGCTGTGTGACCCACCAGCAGGCTGGGCCGGGTCGGAGCCCGGCACGGGGCCCAGCCCCCCGCGGCCAGATACCGCTGCACCGTCTCGCAGTTGCACCCGATCTCCGCCGCGATCCGCCGGGAGCCCCAGCACATACCGTGAAGACGCTGCATCGCCGCCACCTCGTCCGGCGTCCGCATCACCTGTCTCCGCCCATCCTTGCCCGGCGGAAATACGTCCGATCGATCCGTCAACTTGCCTCTCCCTGCTACGCAGGGTGGCTGGGTTCCTGATGTCGTCCGCGGATGGGTTTCCCCTGTCGCCTGACACGTTCGCAGCCTCAAGTTTTCGCGCCATAGCGGAGTTCGGTGTAGCGGCGGTGACGTGACCAACACCTCGCAAGCCGGCGAGGAGGGTCTCGGCTTGCGGACGGTCGCCATACTGGCCCGGTGTTAGATGGATGCGGATCGGCAGGCCGATCGCGTCGACGGCTGCGTGCAGCTTGGTCGTAAGGCCGCCGCGCGAGCGGCCGATCGCGGCAGCTTGAGTCCCCCTTTTGCGCCGGTTGCATCGGCGTGGACCTTTGAGATCGTGCTGTCGATCAGGACGTATTCGAGGTTTGGCATGTCGGTAAGCGGAAGCTGACCTCCACCTACCATTCGGTTCTGGAATTGATCAGGCTGGCTGCCCTGGATGGTGGAGCGGCAGGTGACGGGATCGAACGAGGGCTCATACGAGGCTCGTAGGAGTGCTCTGCCGGACGTGGTCGAGGTCCGTGTCCGATCCGAACGGCGCCGCAGATGGAGCCCTGAGGACAAGCTGGCCGTCGTGCGCGAGACGCTGGTATCGGGGGCGGTGGTGCAGGTGATCGCCGACCGGCACGGCATCGGCACCGGGCTGCTCTACACCTGGCGCAAGCAGATGCTGCGGGCGGCGATGACCGGGTTCGCCGCGGTGGAGGTCAGGCCCGAGGCACTTCCTGCGCCAGAGACCACGGACGATGGGGCAACAGCGCAGGAGGTCGCGCAGTCCCAACCTGTGGCACCGTCCTCCGCACGCGTGGCGGCGGCCCCTGCGCTGCTGGGTGCCGGTCTGCACCTGGCGTTCTGGATCGTGACCGCGGCGAACCACACGGTCACGGTCGTCAGGGAGCTGAAAGCTCTTCATCTCGGCAAGGAGCGCGTCGGCTTTCACCTCAATGGCTTGAGCCAGCAGCCAGCGAGCGCCAATCCTCCGAACTGCCGTGAGCGGGTCGTCTATGCTGTCGGGCTGACGGAAGGAAACAACACTGCAATCGCCCTTCATAGCGTAGCGGCTCCTTCAGGAATTCAAGCTGGTTTCACCCGCCTCGGTGCGCCGCCTTGCTCAATCCACCTTTACCCATTTTCGGCCATGGCTGCGTATTCCGATGATGCCGCCCGGGTATTCCAACCCTCATCCGCGCACCGTTCCAATCTGATGGCGCCCATCATTCCGATCTGATGGCGCCCAGGCAAGACGGTCTCGTAGGCCGCTTTTGTCATGTCACGCTGGTGAAGTCCGGGTCAAGCAATCGGACCCTCTGGCAGGCGCTTTTAGGCTAATCGCGCCCGTAGCCTCTCGGTGGCTCGCACGCGGCTATGTCGGTGAGATCCAGATCAACGATAGCCTCGAGCGCCGCGGCGGTTCGGCTGTCGCTCAGGGCCTGCGGGAGCGTCGTGAGCCACTCGGCATATCCGGCTTGGAGCGCCAGCAGTTCGTTGACCGCATCGCGCCAGCGCTGCGGTCGGCTGCGGCGATCGGCTGGACGGCGCGCTCGGGTCACGATGGTCACAGGTTCCATCACGCGTCGCGCTCGATAGCGGGCTTGTCGTTCAGCGTTGCTCAATGCCTGCCCGCCAGCAGGTTTACGGCCTCTCGGCATAGCTCTGTTCTCCGTTACATAACGCATTGCAGTGGGAGTTCAGCTCGCGACGCGCTGCTTGCGCAGGCTCTCGCCCTTGAGTTCGATGCGGTGCGCGTTGTGGAGGATCCGGTCCAAGATGGCGTCGGCCAGGGTCGGATTGCCGACGATCTCATACCAACGGTCGATCGGCACCTGGCTGGTGATGATCAGCGACCCGGCGCTGTAGCGATCCTCGACGATCTCCAACAGGTCGCGCTGCTGCTCGGCGAGCAGCGGCTCCGGGCCCCAATCGTCGAGGATCAGCAGATCGACCCGGGCCAATTGCTTCAACAGCCGGGCATACCGGCCGTCACCGCGGGCCAGCGCCAGCGCGGCGAACAGCCGCGGCACCCGCTGATAGAACACCGACAGGTTCTCCCGGCAGGCTTTGTAGCCGAGCGCGCAGGCGAGCCACGATTTGCCGACGCCAGCGGGACCGGTGAGCAGGCAATGCCGCCGCTCGCGGATCCAGTCGCAGCTCGCCAGTTTCAGGAACATCGCCCGGTCCAGACCGCGCGGCGTTCGGTAGTCGACATCCTCGACCGCGGCCAAGTGGCGCAGCTTGGCGGCTTTAGCCCGGCCCTCGAAGCGCTTCTGCTGACGCAGCGTGCTCTCTCGCTCGAGCAGGATGCCGAGCCATTCGGTGTGAGCGAGTGCTGCGGCCTCCGGGTTGTCGGTCAGGTCGCGGAAGCCTTTGGCCATGCCGTGCAGGCCGAGGTCGGCGAGCAGGTCGAGCGTGGGATGTGTGAGCAAGGTCAGTCTCCTATTGGTAATAGCCAGAGCCGCGGATGTTGGCGTGCAGCAGCGGCACGTCGTCGGTCGGCCCGGCCGCGGCCGTTTGGTTGAGCCGATGCTTGAGGATCGAGGCGACCGAGGCGTAGGACAGCGCGCCGATCTCGACCGCCCGGTTGCTGGCGGCCTCGACGCGCGTGGCGTCGAGGCCGCGGAACAATCGCAGGATGCCAAGGCAGGTCCGGAAACCCTGTTCAGGGTGCGGCCGCTTGGCCATCACCGCGATGATCAGCGCCTCCGTGGCGGGTCCGATGCTGCGGGCATCGCGTTGCAGACGCTCCGGCGTCCACTCGGCATATCGCCGGTGCGCGCTCGGCATGTGCTCGGGATGGGTGCCATGCCGCTGGCCGCCATAGCGGCGCGCGTGGGCCGCTACTCGCTTGCCGTGGTGGAACACCTCGACGGTGCGCTGAGTGGCGCGCGTGTCGACCTGTTCGCGGATCAGCGCATGCGGCACCGAATAGAGAAAGCCGCTCACCTCGACGTGGTAGTCGATGCCGACACGGGCGAGATGCCACTCTGCGTATTCAAAGTCATCTTGCGGCAGGGGACGCATCGCGGGACGCTCGATCGTGTCGAACAATTGGCGGCGGCTCATCCCCAGGCGGCGCATCTCGCGGCTATTCATTCGCTCGACCGCGGCGGCGATGGCGGCATTGCAGTCGGCCAGGGAGAAGAACGTCGCGTTACGCAAGCGGCCGAGAATATAAAAGCCCGTTTTAAAAGTCACGGGGCGGGCAGTCGCAGACGGTTTGGTCTGACGGCGCGGTTGAGCATGAGACGGATCATGGCGAGGGTGACCATGGCCTCGGACACCTTCGGCAGGCGCTCGTAGTCTTTTGACAGCCGACGCCAGCGTCCGAGCCAGCCGAACGTGCGTTCCACCACCCATCGGCGCGGTAGAAGCACAAAGCCTTTTGCGCCCCGTGGACGGCTGATGATCAGCAGGACGAGCCCGAGCAGGAAGCAAGCCAGGATTGCCGGCACGCGGTTGTAGCCGCCGTCGGCGAACACGGCACGCAGCCAGCAATACAGCGGCTTGACGCGCCTGAGCAGGCTAGCCATGCCGTCCGCGTCCTGGACGGAGGCGGCATGCACGACGACGCCCAGCAGCAGCCCTTGCGTGTCCACGGCGATGTGCCGCTTGCGCCCCGTCACTTTCTTGGCCGCGTCGTAGCCGCGCGGGCCGCCGGCTTCCGTGGTCTTCACGCTTTGGCTGTCGATCACTGTGGCTGTGGGGCTTGGCTCCCGGCCTGCACCCTCGCGCAGCATGACCACGAGGTGATGGCGCATGGACTCCCATACGCCCGCGTCCAGGAAGGCACGGAAGTAGCCATACACGGTCGTCCACGGCAGGAAGGCGGGTGGTGGCGGCAGTTGTCGCCATTGGCAGCCGGTGCGCAGCAGGTAGAACAGGCTGTCCAGCATGCGCCGCATTTCGATCGTGCGCGGGCGGCCTCCGGGCTTGGCAGGCGGGACCAGTGGCTGCAACAGTCGCCACTGGTCGTCCGTCAGCGCCAGGCCAGCCCCGTAATCTCCAACCAACGCACGATCTTCAGGCGTCCACACGGCATGCTCCACAACAAGCAAACCACCTGGAACGCCGCAACAACCGGCCTGGTCACACCGTCAGGCTCGAACCACAGCCACTTTCAAAACGGGCTTTAAGACTGCGCGAAGCGCACGCCCGCCTCGACGGCAGCCTTGTCGCGGGGGCGTTTTGGCCGGGCTGGGAGAATGCCGACACCATAATGCGTTGCCATCGCGCCGTAGCTGCGGTTCACCTCGGGGTCGTAGAATGAGGCCTTGTGGATTGCGCTCTTGAGATTGTCGGGCACCAGGAGCCGCGGCGATGCGCCCCAGAACCGGAACATGCGAACGTGCGCGCCGATCCAATCCGGTAGCTGCTGCGTCCAGGTCGCTTCGGCGTAGGTCAGGCTGGAGGCGCCGAGCACCGCGACGAAGATTTCCGCCGTGCTCACTTCGCCGGTCACCGGGTCGATGATCGGCACCAGCTTGCCGGAGTAATCCACGAAGGCCTTGTGCCCGGCGACGTGCTGCTGACGCATTGTCGGCGACAGGCGCCGTTCGAACTCACGCAGGAGCTCACAAAATCGGCTGTAGGCGTAACCCGCCGGGTGGATGGCCCGGTATTCCTCCCACAGCACCAGTAGGTTCACGCCGGGTCGCTTGAGCTCACGCACCAGCGCGGCCCAATCGGGTTCAGGGAGGAACCGCGCCCCGGCTCGAACACCGCCATTGACGAACAGCCGCGCCATCAGGCTGTCGTCGGTCGCGTCCGCCGCCAGCGGCCAAACGATCCCCGCGGCAGCCGCCCGGCTCAGATATTCACGCACCGTGCTCGGTGCCACACCCAACTCGCGCGCGATCACCCGCGTGCTCGCTCCGGCGCTGAAGCGCATTGTAAGCAACTGCTTGATCCGCCGCATGGACAGCCTCTGTGTCGGCATCCCGCCTCTCCATCGTTTGCGATGGCGGCACTGGAAGCCAGGTCATTGCTGACCAGCGAGACAATCCTTTCCCGGATGCCCTCTACCCCGCTGGGGTAGGCGGCATCATCAGAATGGTGGGCGGCATCAGATTGGAACGGTGGGCGGCTTACGTCGGAATCCGCACCATAGCTCGGATCACCGCACGGTAGGCGCCTCACGCCACCGGCAGGGATTGCCCGGTGTCGACACAAGCACCATGTTTATGAAGGCCGTCAGTGCAGTTTCAGGCGTTCCCGCGCTGCGTCGGCAGGTGTCGAGTCGTAGGCCAGCACCTCCGCGTGTTCAGCGACGATCTCCAACACGCATGAAACGAGACGCTGAGCCGCTGGCGTCAGGCTGCGTCCAGCCTTGCGGACAATCCCTAGAACTCGGAATGCGCTTGGGTCGGCGACCGGCATAAACCGCAGATCCAGATCGCTTTGTGAGCGGGCCAGGCGTGGCAGGACGGTTACGCCGACGCCCGCCCGCACCATGGCGAACAGGGAACCCACACTGCGAATATGCAAGCTTGACGCGTGTTCGATCGTCCTAAATGCAGGATCGCTGAGGGTGCCGTAGCTCTCGTTCACCAGAAACGTACGTGCGTCGAGGGCGTTCCACGGGAGCGGCAGCTTGCGCCGTGCTAGTGGGTCGTCGGCGCGACACACCACGTCTAAGCGATCGCGCAGGATCGGCGTCAGGTCCAGCCCCATCGGTGTCACCGACAGACTGGCGAAGCCGATCTCGACCGCACCTGACGCGACCGCGTCAGTCACCGAGCGTGAATCTGCCTCAAGAATTTGCACATCGAAGAATGGCTTGGCGCGCCGAAGCCGCAGCAGCGCCTCCGGCAGGAAAGCGACCGCTACCGAGGGAACAGTCGCGAGATTGCAAACACCCAGATGGTTGTCGGCAAAGGCTTGGATGGCCGCGCAACTGCGATCGTAGTGTTCAAGCAGGTCGCGCGCCTCTTCGAGCACGAGCCGCCCGGTTGCTGTGAACTCGGCCTTGCGTTGACCTTCAAACAGCGGCGCGCCGATCCGCTCACTAAGTTGTTTCAGCGTCATCGACACTGCTGACGGCGTGCGCCCCAGCCGCTCGGCCGCGCGCTTGAGCCCGCCTCCCTCGGCGACCGCGGCGATAGTACGAAATTCAACGAGTGTGATCACTGGCGCTCCGCTTCAGGCGAATTGAACATTAACCCAGAATTTCTCGTTTGTGTGAAATCTGTCTCTGGCGGATAAGCGGGCAGATCTGTCAGAAATCGAGCTGGTCCCACCTAAAAACGAGGACAGCCAGCGGGGGAGCTTACGGCAATGCAGGCGATAAGAAGCCCGGTTCGCGTCGATGCGGCGCAGTATTGCAACTGGTCGCGACAAATTTTCGAACAAATGCGAGAGGCCCGATTGACCGCTGTCTGCGCAACGGTGCTTTACCACGGCAGCTTGCGCGAGACGGTTGATGCAATCGTCGCGTGGAACACTCGGTTGCGCGATAATGCCGACGTCATCTGCCCTGGCCTTAATGCGGCGGATATCGCCCGGGCCCAGCAGGAGAATCGAACCGCTATCTTCTTCGGTCTGCAGAATCCCATGCCGATGGAGGATGATCTTGGCCTGCTCGAAATTCTGCGCGCGCTCGGCATCCGCTTCTTCCAGCTGACATACAATACGCAATCTCTGCTCGGCTGCGGCTGGACCGAGCCGAACGATACCGGTCTTACGCTGATGGGCCGTGAGGTTGTCCGCGAGATGAACCGGCTCGGCCTGGTGATCGACCTGTCGCATGCCGGCGAACACACCGCTTTGCAGACGATCGAGACCTCAGGGCGCCCCGTCGCCATCTCGCACGCAAACCCGTTCTGGTGGAGGCAAACGCGGCGCAATGCCTCTAATGCGATGCTTGAGGCAATCGGCGCAACCGGCGGGATGCTCGGCCTGTCGCTCTACCCGCACCACATGCAGCACGGCTCGGAAACAACGTTGGTCGAATTTTGCGACATGGTGGTACGCCTGGCAGGCCAGATCGGCGTGTCCCGGATCGGCATCGGCTCCGATCTGTGTCAGGATCAGCCGGATACGGTGGTCGATTGGATGCGGGAGGGACGCTGGATCCGCCCACCGTCCGGCGCGGCGCGTGCCACCTTCCCACGGCAGCCACCATGGTTTGCCGACTGCCGCGGCTTCGACAACCTCGAGCGTGGATTACTCGCGGCCGGCTTCGCACAGACTGATGTTGACGGAATACTCGGCAACAATTGGCGGACTTTTATAGAGGCGGCCCTCGCGCCGCAAGCAACAAAGACGCTAACATGAGTGGATCTATCCCCGTCGATAGACATCGTCCGGCACAGCCGGGAGACACCAGCGACCTTCGGATGCTGCTCGGCGCGATCGGCGGCAATTTCGCTGAATGGTATGAATTCGGCGTCTACGGGGTGGTCGCCACAGTGCTGGCCGGCCAGTTCTTCCCGGAAACCGATCCGACCGTGGCGCTGCTGCAAACCTATGCGATCTTCGCGCTGTCGTTTCTGGCCCGACCGGTTGGGGCGTTGCTGATTGGCCGCCTCGGTGACATCTGGGGGCGCAAGAACACGCTGATGGTCACGGTGGCGATGACCAGCTTCGCAACTGGCGCCATCGGCTTGCTGCCGACATACGCGCAGGTCGGTGTCCTCGCACCGGCCGGGCTCATGATCTGCCGTCTTGTGCAGGGCCTTGCCGCCGGGGGCGAGTACGGCAGCGCCGTCACCTATGTCTATGAGCACCGACCAGAGCGGCGGGCCACGCTGGTCAGCTACCTGGTCGCCGGCACATTCCTTGGCGTGCTGGTTGGCACGCTGTTGAGCGGGATCGTATCCTCGCTGATGTCCGCCTCTGCCTTTGCGGCCTGGGGGTGGCGGCTGCTGTTTCTAGTCAGCCTCGTGTTTGGCGTCGTTTCAGTTTATCTCCGGCGCCTGCTGGCCGAGTCCGCGGAGTTCCAGGAGATCGCACGGCGCCGGGCGGAAAGCGGCATCAAACCGCAGCCCGTCACGGATGCATTTCAGAAAAACTTCCGGCGCATGGCGCTACTGTTCGTGGTTGCAGCCACCTACGCGATCGCGACCTATAACCTTTCGACGCTTTACGTGTCCTACCTGATCTCCGTGGTGCAGGTGCCGCGCACCGATGCCTATTTCTACGGCGCGATCGGCCAGGTCTGGCTGGTGGTATTCGTGATCCTGCTCGGCCCGCTCGTGGATCGGGTCGGCCCGCGGTTGATGCTGGCTACGGGCTGCATCTGGGTCTGCGTTCTCGCGGTTCCGACCTTTTATCTCGCGGGCCTCGGGCCGTTCGGCGCGATTGCGGCGGCGCTGATCATGGCGACCGGCAAAGGGCTGCTTGCGGTGGCCATCGCCGTCAGCATGAGTTACCTGTTCCCGCCGGAAACCCGCGTGACGGCCGGCAATCTTGCCTACAACACAGCTCAGGTGAGTTTCGGTGGCACGGCGCCCCTGGTCGCGCTTTGGCTCATCTCGCAGACCGGCAACCATCTTGCATTCGGCTACGTGCAGGCGGCAATCGCCTTGCTGTCGCTTGTCTTCGTATTGCTCGCCTACCCGCGCCGCCCGCAGGTTTCGGTATGAATGCCGAGATGGGCCGACCAGAGACGGTGCGGCTGCGTGTGTTCTGCTCGACGGCCGCCGGGAGCGGCAATCCGCTGGCCATCCTGTCCGGCGTCTTCAACGAACCACGCCGGTTGGCGAATGAGATTCTGGCCGCAGAAGCCTTGAACCAAGTGGTGTTGCTGTCGGAAGGTGCCCTGGCAAGCATGCGAACTTTTACGCCGACGACGGAGCTGCCGTTCTCCGGGCAGCCCGTGCTCGGCGCGCTCCATCTGCTCAGGCGTCAGGGCCGGCCGATGCTGATCGAAACCGGAATCGGTCTGGTGCGCGGCGAGTATATCGACGGCGTAGACTGGCTCGAAGCGCGGGCTGATTGGTCGCCGCCCATGCAGATCGATCAGCTTGCCGACCCGTCAGCGGTAGAGGCGTTGACGGGCGCCCCCGATGGGGTCGGCTACTATTACCCCTGGGCCTGGATCGACGAAGCCGCCGGGCACGTGCGGACGCGGATGTTCGCACCCGGCCTCGGCATAGCGGAAGGCCAAGCATCCGGCGCCGCGGTGGTTCGATTGGCTACCGAGGTGAATCGCAATCTTATTGTTCGGCAAGGCCGCAACTCGACACTGCACGCACGACTGACCGACAACGGGACAATTTGGCTTGGCGGACGCTGTGTCTTCGAGTCAGCCGAGCAGGCTCAAACCTGACGGCACCGTCAATTTTCGCTGGCGCAGGGCGTTGGGGCATGGACCCCAGCAGCGACAGCGGAGTCACCCACCCAGGCGGCTCAGCGGCGGATAGATGCCGGCTTGGCGGCGCGGATCATGCGGTTGAGCATTTGGACGGTGAGCGCGACCTCGCCCCGCTGACCGGGCCGAGTGCGCGAACGGAGCTTGGGCCAGATAAGGTGCTTGTAGCGGCCTGTGGTGGTCTCGGCACGGTTACGCTTGCCGTATCCGGTCGCCTGCTGCCAGCCGATGCGGCCACGGTTGGCCATGATCTGGATGTGGCGGTCGCGCGGGGTCTGCCGCTTCGGATCGCCGGTGCTCAGGACGGCATCGGCGCGAGGCGGGATGACCACGGCGGGCGGTGATCCGGGCTGTCGGGCGGCGGCCTGGTAGACCGGGTCACGGTTGTAGTCGCCGTCCGCGGTCATGCTGGCCAGTGTGCCCTCGCACTAGCGCAGCACCGGGCCAGATCCCTTACGCTCTCTTGCTGTAGCTGGATCGCGCGGCGAACTGCCTGCGTTATGCGGGCGCATCCGTGGAGAACTTGGCCTATAGCTCGTTCCTCGATGTGTCGTGATTAATTGTACCACCACACCGAGGATCAAACACCTAGATCTTACTCAGCAGCGGGCAGCTGGACTGGGACGCTGGCCGGTAAGCATCTTCCCCTTTCACCGTCTGCACGATGTCCAGATAATCCCACGGAAACTTCGATTCGGATGGACGCTTGACCTTCGCCAAGTACATGTCGCGGATCACCATCCCGTCCTCCCGCAGCCGGGCGCCCTGCACGAAGGCGTCCGTCACCGGCAGCTCGCGCATTTTGGCCATCACGGTCGCGGAGTCTATGGAGTTCGCGGCGGCCACCGCTTTCAAGTAATGCCGCACGGCGGTGTAGGTGCCAATCTGCAGCATGGTCGGCATCATGCCGACCTTGTCAAAATACGGCTTGCACCACGCCTTTGTCGCATCCGACATCGCCCAGTATGCGGAGGTGGCATAGACTGTGCCCTGCGTCACTTCCAACCCGGCCGCGTTCACGTCGCTGAGGAACATGCCGAGTGCCGCCAGGCGGCGGCCGGACTTGACGAGGCCGAACTCGTTCGCCTGCTTCAGTGCGTTGGTGCAGTCGGCGCCGGTGTTGCACAGCGCGATCACGTCCGCCCCGGACGCCTGCGCCTGCAGCAAAAGCGACGAGAAATCAGTCAGTCCGGTCGGGTGCAGCGCGCCGCCCAAGACTTTGCCGCCGCCCTGCTGGATGAACGTGGTTGCGTCCGCCTGCAACTGCTTGCCGAACGCGTAGTCGGCGGCGATGAAATACCAGCTCTTCACGCCCTGGCTCGCCAGTGCCGTGCTGACGACCTTGGCCGTGGCGTAGGTGTTGTAGGTGAACGACGCAGTGCGATCATTACACCGGCTGTTGGTCAGCTCGCTGGAGCCAGGGCCGGAGAACAGCCCGATGCGATCGTTTTCCTTCAACAATCCCTGCACCGCGAACGCGATGGCGGAGTTTGGCACGTCCGCGATGGCCTGTACATGGTCTTGGTCGATCCATTTGCGCGCGATCGTCAGCCCGACGTCGGGCGACATCTGGTGGTCGCCGATCAGGATCTCGACCGGGCGCCCGGCCACCGTGTTGTTGAACTCGCGCGAAGCCTGCTGGGCAGCGTACACCGCGCCCGAGCCGCCATTGTCGCGCCCCCAGCTCGACAGGTCGGACATCATGCCGATGCGAAGCGGTGCCGTCTGGGCCGTGGCCTGGCGCACCCAAGGCATCGCAAGGCTGCCAGCGGCCAGCCCCGCCAACGTGGTGCGGCGGCCAATTGAAAATCCGGCTTGGCTCATGATCGTGCTCCCCTTTTAGGCGACCATCGTTGCGGCCATCTGATTGGCAACGACGGTATATCGGCCGAACGGTCCCGCAAAGCGCGAACTGCAATGAGGCGGCATTAGTTCATTCGTTTTTTGCGAATCCATTCGCTCGACGCCAACAAAAGGCTTGCCCGTGAGGGCGCCCCGTGGTCGCGTCATCCATCACGGGGGAGGGCCGGGCTGCATGCTGCTCGCGGGACGAATTGCGCTCGTCACGGGCGCCGGGCAGGGCAATGGCGAGGCGATCGCCAAGGGCTTGGCCCGAGAAGGTGCTGCCGTATTCGCCACGGATCTCGATCCTGCCACCGCTGCGCGCACCGCCGCTGCTATCCGCGCGGCCGGCGGCACTGCCTGGGACCACGCCCACGACGTCACGGATGTGGCGGGTTGCAACGCGCTCGCCGTGGCCGTGGCCGAAGCGGCCGGGCCGGTGTCGCTGCTCGTCAACAATGCCGGTATCTGTCCGCGCCACGGCCTGGACAGCCCGGAGCTGGAGCGATGGTGGGCTGCCGGCATCGACGTGAATCTAAAAGGCACGCTGAACACCAGCCTCGCTTTCCTGCCGGCGCTGCGGGCAACCCGGGGCACGATCGTCAACATTGCCTCCATCGCCGCCTTCGTCTCCACCGCGACCTCGGTCAGCTACCCGGTGTCCAAGGCGGGAGTGCGGGCGATGACGCAATCCATGGCGCATGAGCTGGCGAAGGACGGCGTGCGGGTGAACGCGGTGGCACCCGGCACCTTTGCCACCGCCATGACGGAGGCGACGCGCACTAACCCCGAACGGTCCGAAAGCTTCCTCGCCCGCATCCCCATGGGCCGCTACGGCGACCCGGAGGAGCTGGTCGGCCCAGTGGTGTTCCTGTCCTCTGGCATGTCTAGCTACGTCACAGGCACCACGCTGGTGGTAGATGGCGGCTACCTCGCGACCTGATGGCCATTTTGAACGGAGGCATCCATGTCTGAGACGCTCAACTGCGACGTGCTGGTCGTGGGCTCCGGCGCCGGTGGGCTGGCCGCCGCGGTCGCTGCGCAGGCGCGCGGGCTGACGGTGATCGTCGCGGAGAAGGACAGCGTGGTAGGCGGCACCACGGCGCTGTCCGGCGGATTCATGTGGGTGCCGAACAACCCCGTTTCCCGCCGCGACGGCGTCGCCGACACCGTCGAGGCCGCCCGCACCTACCTGCGCCACGAGGCGGGCAACCACTTCAACGCCGAGTGCGTGGACGCTTTCCTTGAGGCCGGACCGGAGGCGATCGGCTTCTTCGAGGACAAGACCGTCGTGCAGTTCGAGCCGGCGTCCGCCTTCTCCGACTACCACCCCACCGCACCTGGCGGGCTGCCCGGCGGGCGCTCCATCAAGGCCAAGGATTTCCGTGGACAGGAGCTGGGCACCGAGCTGAAGCGGCTGCGGCTGCCGCTGCCGGAGCTGACCTTCCTTGGCCTGATGATGGGTTCGGGGCCTGAGCTGCGGCATTTTTTCAACGTCACCCGGTCGGTCAAATCCGCAGCCTTCGTGGTCCGCCGCCTGGCGCAGCACGCGCGGGATATGGCGGGCAATGGCCGCGGTATGCTGCTGACCAACGGCAATGCGCTCGCCGGACGGCTGTTCCGCAGCGCGCTGGATGGCGGCGCCACCGTGCTGACGAACGCCCCGGCGACCCGGCTGCATGTGGTGGACGGCGCGGTGCGGGGCGCCACGCTGACCACGCCACAGGGCGAGGTGCAGGTCCGCACCGCCCGCGGCGTCGTGCTGGCCGCGGGTGGATTTCCGCAGGACAAGGCCCGGCGCCGTACCATGTTCCCGCACGACGGCGATAACACCGGCCACCACTCCCCGGCACCGCTGTCCAACACTGGGGACGGGCTTCGTTTGGGGGAAGAGGCCGGTGCCACGGTGGAACAGGGTTATCCGAATGCTGCAGCCTGGGTCCCAGTGTCCCGCGTGCCGCGCCGAGACGGCAGTTGGGGCGTGTTCCCGCACTTTATCGACCGTGGGAAGCCGGGCCTTATTGCCGTGCTGCCGAACGGGCGGCGGTTCGTGAACGAGGCCAATTCGTATCACGATTTCTGTCAGGCCTTGTTCGCCGCCGGCGAGGCGGGCAAGCCCGCCCGCGCCTTCCTAGTGGTGGACAAGCCGTTCCTGCGCCGCTTCGGCCTGGGCTTCGTCAAACCTTTCCCGGTGCCCTCGGGCTCGCAGGTGCGCTCCGGCTACCTCAAGCGTGGGCGAACGCTGGCGCAGCTTGCGGCGGCCACCGGCATCGACCCGGCGGGGCTGGCGGAGTCGGTCGCCAGCTGGAATCGCGACGTGCCGGGCGGCGAGGACCACTCCTTCGGCAAGGGCTCAACCGCCTATAACCGTTTCAACGGCGACCCGGAGTTCACGCCCAACCCCTGCATGGCCCCGATCGCGTCAGCGCCATTCTACGCGGTGGAGGTGGTGGTGGGTGACCTGGGCACGTTCGCCGGGCTGCGCAGCGACGGCAATGCCCGCGTGCTGGACGCGGCTGGCAAGCCGATCCTCGGCCTGTATTCCGCTGGAAACGACATGGCCAGCATCATGGGCGGTAACTACCCGGGCGGTGGCATTACGCTTGGCCCGGCGCTAACCTTCGGCTACATCGCCGCCCGCCACCTCGCCCGGGTCGCTCCGGCCGTCCAGACCGTCAAGCCGCACGTAGACTGAACGCCGCACCCGTATGGACATGCCTGGCTGCAGCCTGCACTCAGTAGAGGTGAGCGGCCGCATCCTGACGATGATGGCCGCCGCTGGAAGGCCGGTAATGCTGCGCGACATCGCGTCCGGTTCCGAGGTCCTGCCGCCGCAGGCTCACGCGTACGATCAGCTTCCGCAAGCTTGGCCTGGTGAAGCAGGATGTGACTTTATTGCATGGACCAGACTGCGTTGCCTGGGGTAAGAAGGCAATTGTCTTCGCGGCCCACCATAGACGGCGAGAGATTAGGGTGGGTGTACCCACCGCTGTCGCGAAACACGTATCTCGAACCTACCCCAGGCCGGCCCGGCGTCGCAGGAAACCGAGGATCGCCTCGCTGAACGCCTTCGGCATGGCGTCGGGCAGCGGCACGGTGCCACCCCTGATCTCCACCAGTTCCGCCCCCTCAATCGATCCGGCAACACGCGGCGCCGCCAGAAAGGCATGCGGGTCGTGCGTGGCGGCGATCACCAGGGTTGGCGCTCGGACCAGGCCGATCCGGTCCTCCATGCGGTAGCGGTTCACCACGCGGTGTCCCTCCGCCGCCATGGTGCCAGCGCGGAGCGCATCGGCGACGAACCGGTTCAGGAGGTCTGGCGCATCGGCGGGGTAGAATGGCTGGCGGCCCCGCCAGAGCTGCAGCAGATGCGCTCCGTCCGCGTCCGCAACCACGGTGTCGATCGGCACCTTGCCGACATGGTGGTGGCGGCGTTCGGCATCGACCATGGGGCACGATGACAGCACCAGGGCGACAATTCGCGCCGGCGCCCGCGCCGCCGCCTCCATGGCAATGACCGCCCCGGTGTGGTGGCCTACCAGGCAGACGCGCTCGATGCCCAAGGCATCGAGCAGAGCGAGTACCGCCTCTGACCATGCCTCGATCGAGGGGCAGCCATCGGCGGGAGGCGGGGAGTCCCCGAAGCCCGGCGTGTCCATGGCGATCGATCGGACGTGCTCGCCCAAACGGGGCAGGACATCGCGGTACTCGTTCCAGGACCGGGGCGTCTGATGCAGGAGCACCACAGGGAGCCCTTCGCCGCAGGCCGCGTAATGCAGCAGGCCGGCGCGGGTCTCGACAAAGGCGCGCGTTGTCGGGGGCCTTGGTTTCCGCATCTCTCATCTCCAGCAAGACTGGGCCGATATTCGCCTCGTGCCGGCATGGCAAGCACCGGCCCGGCTACCCCCGGCTGTCAGGCCGAGGGATGGCGACCATCGGCGAACAGCCGAAGCAGCGTATCCCGGACCCAGTTGATCCCGGCGTCGCCCTCAAAATGCATGTGCGTATGGACGCGGATGTTGATCACGGGGTGGCCTTCGGGCAAGGGCAATAAAACGAAGGCGCCATCGTCGTTGATCAGGGTGGCGACGCTCTTTGGGAAGATTACGGCGAGGTCCGAGACCCTGACCACCGCAGGCGCCACGGTGAAATGGCCCAGCCGCAGCACGATCTGCCGCTTGATCCCGATTTCGGTCAGCCAGCGTTCGGCAACCAGGTGGCCTGCGGCCGTCGTGCTGCCGTAGACATACCCGAGGGAGCCGAGATCAGGGTCGGACGTGCTGTTCCCGATGATCGGATGTCCCGCACGCACGAGGCATACGAAGGCATCCTCGAACAGATTGCGGCTTATCACTTCGTCATCGAGATCCGGAAGGAAGCCGATCGTCAGGTCGACCTCTCCGGCCTTCATGGCTTGCTGCACGGTCGAGGGGTCCAGCGGAATCACGCGGAGATGGATCCCGGGTGCCTCGCCGGCCAGCCACTGCATCAGCGCCGGAAGAAAGAAGAACTCGGACACGTCGGACATGGCGACCCGAAACACCCGCTGCGCCGTGCGGGGGTCGAAACCGCCGCTCTCATGCACTGCGTGCTGGATCATGCGCATAGCTTGGCTGAACGGCGTGTGCAGGCGCCGGGCCAGCTCCGTCGGCATCATTCCGCCGTCGGCCCGCACGAACAGGGGGTCCTCAAAGGTCTCCCGCAACCGGCGGAGCGCGTGGCTGACAGCCGGTTGTGTCAGGCTGAGCCGCGCCCCGGCGTCGGTGAGGTTGCGGGTGTCCCACACGGCGATGAACACCCGAATTAGGTTGAAGTCGTGCAGCGCCCTATTCGCAGGATTCATAGTGTCTATGAAGATTATGATTTGGATGTTTTCAAGAACGTTCTGCTACAGCCTTACGTCAGATCGACGCTGCCATGCATTCAATGCATGACTATGTTTGCAACCCGAGGAGGCACGCATGTCTGTGATCACCGACGACCGCTTGGCTGTTCGGCTCAACCCAGCGTCCAGCACCAGCGGCAAGTTAAGCCTGGACGCGCTGGTGGACGAGGTCGTGCGCCGCCGCCAAGAATTCGACGAGCTGACCTACGTGCCGCGCGACGTGATCGCGATGATGAAGCAGGTCGGTATCTACCGGGCTACCACGCCCACCATGTTCGGCGGCGAGCCGCTACCTCCCGCTGAGTTCATGCGAATCATCGAGCGGATCGCCACCGCGGACGGCTCGGCCGCCTGGGTCGCCGCCTTCGGTTCGGCCAACACCTACATGGCCTCCTTGCCGATCGACACGCAACGGATCATCTACGCCACCGGCCCGGACCAGGTGTTCGCCGGCGGGCTGTATCCCGCGCAAAAGGCTCGAGCCGTTCCTGGCGGCTGGCAGGTGACGGGACGGTGGCGCTTCGCCAGCGGCTGCATGGGGGCTGACTGGATCGGCGTCGGCATCGAGGTGGAGGAGCCGAACGGCAAGCCGCGCCAGCTCGCCGCCGTGTCGCCCGCGGATGAGGTCGAGATCGTGCCGAACTGGAGCGTGGTCGGCATGCAGGGCACAGGCAGCCACGACACCCAGGTCACCGACAAGATCTACGCCGCCAGCTGGACTTTCGTGCGCGGGGGCGGCACCACGATTGACGAGCCGCTGTTTCGCTATCCCGCCATCGGCTTCCAAGCGGAGGTGCACGCTGCCTGCAACGTCGGCCTGGCGCGTGCCGCGCTGGACCTCGCCACCGAGGCGGGCGGCGTCACCAAGACCATCACCGGCGCCCCCCGCCTGGCCGACCGTGGCTACTACAAGCTGGAGCTGGCGCGGGCCGAGGCCGCCTGGCGCGGCGCCCGGGCCTTCTTCTACGAGACTGCCGAGGCGGCGTGGGACGCCCTGGCGCGCGGCGACGAGGTGTCGCCCGAGCAGGCCAACCTGATCCGGCTTTCGGCCACCAACGCGGCCCATACCTGTGCCGACGTCATCACCCGCGCCTACCGGATCGCCGGCATGTCCGCCATCCACAAGGGCCACCGCATGCAGCAGATCGTACGGGACTCCATGGTGGTGACGCAGCACGCCTTCCTGAGCGAGGGCACGCTGGAGAACGCAGGTGCCATGCTGGCGGGCGCCGTGCCCAACGGTCCGGCCTACCCCTGATCCCCGGCGCAACTACCCCTCTCACGCGCCTGCCTTTCACGTGCCTGCCCCTCACACCAAGGAGCATCCGACCATGAAACGCCTCCTACTCTGCACCGTCTTCGGTCCCGCGCTCCTCTTGGCAGTTCCCGCCCGGGCGGACATCACCGTGGGCTTCGTCACCTCGCTCAGTGGCCCGGCCGCTTCCATCGGGATCCTTTACGGCAACGGCATCAAGGCCGCACTGACGTTCAAGGACGAGATATCGGGCGAGAAGATTCGCCTGATCCAGCTCGATGATGGGTCCGACCCCTCGGCCGCCACGCGCAACGCCCGCAAGCTGATCGAGGAGAACAAGGTCGACATCCTGATCGGCACCTCCTCCGCCCCGTCTACTATCGCCATGACCGCGGTGGCGACGGAGCTGAAGGTGCCCATGATCGCGATCTCACCGGTCACCATCGTCGCGGCCGAGAACGGTGAGCGCTGGGCTATCTGCATACCGCAGCCGCCGCCGCTGATGATCAAGGCGGTAACCGACCGCATGGCGCGCAACGGCACCAAGACCATCGGCTACATCGGCTTCTCCGATGCCTGGGGCGACCTAGTCTACAACGGGGCCAAGGCGGCGCAGGACGCTGGCAAGCTCACCGTCACCACCGACCAGCGTTACACCCGCACCGACACCTCCGTCACCGGGCAGATCCTGAAGGTGTTGGCCACCAGGCCCGAGGGTGTGCTGGACGGCGGATCTGCGACTCAGGGCGCACTGCCGCTGCTGGCGCTGCACGAGCGCGGCTACAAGGGCAAAATTTATGGTAACCCGGCTTTGGTGAACGCGGACTTCATCCGCGTCGCCGGCAAGGCGGCCGAGGGCATCGAGCTGCCGACCGGCCCGGTGATCGTCGCCGAGCAGCTGCCGGACGACCACTTCGCCAGGAAGCTCTCGCTCACCTTTCGCGATGTCTACCAAAAGGCCAACGGCACCCCCACCACTGACAGCTTCTCGGCCTATGCTTTCGACGCCTGGCTCGTCATGGCTGATGCGGCGAAGCGCGCCATGGTGACCGCGAAGCCCGGCACGCCCGAATTCCGCACCGCGCTGAAGGACGCGATCTTCCAGACCAAAGAGCTACCGGGGACCGAGGGGGTGTACAACTACACCCAGGCATCGTCCTACGGCGCCGACGAACGCTCGCTGGTCATGGTGCGCCTGCAGAACGGCGCCTGGGTCTATAGCCCATAGGAGCAGGGGCCGTGGACCTCGACATCGCGACCTTGCTGGCCGTGGACGGCATCACCACCGGTGCCGTCTACGTGCTGCTCGCCATCGGCATGGTGCTGATCTTCACCGTAACGCGGGTGATCTTCGTGCCCTTCGGCGACATCGCCGCCTTCACCGCCCTGACGCTGTCGGCGCTGGAGGCGAAGAAGGTGCCGGGCACGGCCGGGCTGGTTGTGATCCTCGCGGTCCTCGCGGCCGCCATGGAGGTCGTGGGGCTGCTGCGGCAAGGCAAGGCGCGGGCGGTGCCGCGGGCGCTTAGCTTCTACTTAGTACTGCCGCTCGTGGTATCTGGCGTGGTCTGGGCAGCCGCCGGCCTCGCTCTGCCTATGGCGGCGCGCATCGTGCTGGCGATCGCCGCCGTGCTGCCGCTGGCGCCGCTGCTAGACCGTATCGTGTTCCGGCCCGTGGCGGATGGCAGCGTGCTGCTGCTGATGATCATCTCCGTGGCGCTGCACTTCGCCCTGGCCGGGATCGGCTTGCTGTTCTTCGGGGCGGAGGGGGTGCGGACCCAGCCGCTGACGGATGCGGCGCTGGGATTCGGTGACGTGCTGGTCTCCGGGCAGACGGCGATGATCGTGGTCGCTGCCGCCCTGTTCAGCTTGCTGCTGTTCCTGTTCTTCAACCATACGCTGATCGGCAAGGCACTGCAGGCGACGGCGGTGAACCGCGTGGGCGCTCGCCTGGTCGGCATCCGGCCGGACCGGGCCGGCACCATCGCCTACCTGATCGGCTCCCTGCTCGCCGCCATCTCCGGCGTGCTGATCGCGCCAGTGAACACCATGTTCTACGACAGCGGCTTCCTGCTCGGCCTGTTCGCCTTCGTGGGCGCCATCATCGGCGGCCTCGCGAGCTATCCCGGCACCGCGCTGGGGGCGCTGCTGGTCGGGCTGCTCGGCTCCTATGCCTCGTTCTTCTCGTCCTCCTTCAAGGAGGTAATCGTCTTCGCCGCCTTGGTCCCGGTGCTGCTATGGCGCTCGGTCGCGACCATCCATTCCGAAGAAGAGGTCGAGGAATGATGCCGTCCAGCACGCCGGCCAGCCCGTCGAGCCTCACGGACAGCGCCGCCGCAGCCGTGCCGCAGGCGAACCGGGCTGCGCCCGACATCAGTCCGCTCGCGTTCCGCGGCGCCCTCCTGGCTGTGTTCGTGCTGCTAGCGCTGTCGCCGCTGGTGGTGAACCCCTTCACCGTGACGCTGCTGAACTACATCGGCATCTATGCGCTGGTGGCGCTCGGCCTTGTGCTGCTGACAGGTGTGGGCGGCATGGTGTCGTTCGGCCAGGCGGCCTTCGTGGGCATCGCGGCCTATTCCACCGCCTGGCTCACAACCCGGCACAACGCCTCGCCCTGGCTGGGCCTGCTGCTCGCACTCGCGCTCACCGGGATCGTGGCGCTGCTGCTCGGGGCGCTGACGCTGCGGCTAAAGGGGCATTTCTTATCGCTGGGTACCATCGCCTGGGGCCTGTCGATCTCCTTTCTGTTCGGCAACATCGACGGGCTCGGCAACTTCAACGGAATCTCACAGATCCCGCCGATCACCCTGGGGCCGGTCAACCTGGGCGGCACCGTGCCCATGTTCTACTTGATCTGGCTCGTGGTCGGCCTGTCCATGCTGCTGGCAGCGAACCTGCTGCGGTCACGCATGGGGCGGGCGATGCGGGTGCTCCGCGGCGGCAATATCCTGGTGGAGAGCCTGGGTATCGACGCTTTCCGCGCCCGGCTGTCGCTGTTCGTCATTGCAGCCCTGCTGGCCGCGCTGTCCGGCTGGCTGGACGCCCATCTCAGCCGCTTCGTTAGCCCCACCCCCTACGGCACCGGGCCCGGCATCGAGTACCTGATGATGGCCATGATCGGCGGCGCCGGATCGCTGTTCGGCGCGGTGGTCGGCGCCGCCGTGGTCGGGCTGCTCAAAAACGCGGTGCAGGACTGGTTCCCCGTGATCTTCCCGGGCGTATCGGGCTCATTGCAGGTCGTCGCCTTCTCGGCGCTGTTTATCCTGTTCCTCCAGCGTTCGCGCGATGGCGTCGTGCCCTACCTGGCCCGGCTGCTGCCCACTGTGCGGCAGGTGCTGCCGGGTGCCGCCGCCCCATTACCGCGCCGGGCGCAGCCGCGGCCCGGCGAGACCCTGCTGAGCGTGCAGGGCTTGCGGCGTCGCTTCGGCGGACTGGTCGCGGTGAACGACGTCAGCTTCGAAGTGCGGGCCGGCGAGATCCTCGCGCTGATCGGGCCGAACGGCGCCGGCAAAAGCACCATGTTCAACCTGCTCACCGGCGCCATGCACGCGAACAGCGGCCGGGTGGTGTTCGCGGGGCAGGAGATCTCGGCCAAGCCGCAACGGGCCGTGGCGCGCGCCGGCATCGCGCGGACCTTTCAGCACATCAAGCTGCGGCCACGCATGACCCTGCTGGACAACGTGCTGCTGGGCGCCCATGCGCGGCTCGGCGCCGGGCTGCTGGCCGGGGCGCTGACCTTGCGGCGGGACGAGGAGGCGCAGGCCCGGGCGGAGGCCATGCGCCTGCTCCAGCGGGTAGGGCTGGGCGACCGTCCCTTCGAGCTGGCCGGCAACCTGCCGTTGGGCAATCAGCGCGTACTGGAAATCGCCCGTGCCCTGGCTGCCGATCCGGTGCTGCTGGTGCTGGACGAGCCCGCGGCCGGGCTGCGTCGGCAGGAGAAGCTGGCGCTCGCCGCCCTACTGCGGTCGCTGCGCGACGAGCACCTGACCGTGCTGCTGGTGGAGCACGACATGGAGTTCGTCATGGGCCTGGTGGACCGGGTGGTGGTGATGGAGTTCGGCACGGTGATCGCCGAGGGCGATCCGGCCATGGTGCGCAACGACCCCCGCGTGCAGGAAGCCTATCTCGGGAGCGTGGCCTGATGCCGCTGCTGTCCGTCGAGGAGCTGGGCGTGTCCTATGGCCGTATCGAGGCGGTGCGCGGCGTGTCGCTGGCGGTAGAGGCCGGGCAGATTGCCACGGTAATTGGACCGAACGGCGCCGGCAAGACTTCCATGCTCGGCGCCGTCATGGGCCTGCACCGCAGCCGGGGGCGGGTGACCTATGACGGCACCGACGTCTGCGAGCTGGACGTGGAGGACCGGGTGGAGCGCGGGCTCTGCCTGGTGCCGGAGCGGCGGGAGCTGTTCGGCGAGATGTCGGTGGCGGACAACCTGCTGCTCGGCTCCTTCCCGTGCCATCCCGGCCGGGCGGCGCTGCACCGGGCGCTGGAGGAGGTGTACAACCGCTTTCCGCGCCTGCGGGAACGCCGCGCCCAGCTCGCCAACACCCTGTCGGGCGGGGAGCGGCAGATGCTGGCGCTCGGCCGCGCGCTGATGAGCCGGCCGCGGCTGCTCATGTTGGACGAACCGAGCCTCGGCCTCGCGCCCATCGTAGTGCGGGAGATCTTCGTCATAATCGCCGGGCTGCGCGCGGCCGGGGTGTCCATCCTGCTGGTGGAGCAGAACGCCCGCGCTGCGTTGCAGACGGCCGATGTCGGCTTCGTGCTCGAAACCGGGGAGCTGGTCAGCCATGGGCCCGCCGCCGATCTGCTGGACGACCCGCGCCTGATCGCGACGTACCTGGGCGGCGCCTGACCCACCGCCCACACGAATAACCAAAGGAAAGCGCAATGGACACGCACATGCCAGCCACGGTCACGCCAGACATAGATCTAGACAACCTGGTTCGGCCGGATCGCGCCCGCACACTGATGTACACCGATCGCGACCTGTTCGAGCGGGAGATGACCAAGGTGTTCGAGAACACCTGGGTCTGGGTCGCCCATGCCAGCGAGATCGCCAAGCCCGGCGACTTCAAGACCGCCCATGTCGGCCTGCAGCCGGTGATCGTAGTGCGCGACCGCAAGAACGTGGTCCACGTCCACGTCAACCGTTGCCGCCATCGCGCTTCCACGGTGTGCGAGGTGGCCCGCGGCAAGACCAACTCCTTCGTCTGTCCCTACCACGGCTGGTCCTACGCCCTGGACGGCTCGCTGCGTGGCGTGCCCTTCGAAGCCGGCTATGACGGCCAGCTCGACAAGTCCGAGTTCCCGCTGCGCTCGCTCCGGGTGGAGCAGTATAACGGGCTGATCTTCGCGACCTTCAAGCAGGATATGATGCCGCTCACTGACTTCCTGGGCGGGGCCAAAAAATGGATCGACCTGTTCATGAAGCAGGGTGCTGGCTTCCCGGTCGTCGCCGTGGGTGAGCACAAGTTCCGGTTTCCCGGCAACTGGAAGATCCAGCTCGAGAATACCACGGACGCCTATCACTTCCCGCTGGTGCATAAGTCTTTCCTGTCCGCCGCCGACCGGGAAACCGAGGATAGCTGGGACATCATGAACAAGGGCGGCTACGTCGAGGACCTCGGCAACGGCCACAGCATCATGGTGATGATGCCGGAGCTGGTGGACCTGGAGGAGGGCCTGGACGCGCCGGTTCCCGAGAAGTTCGAGGCGCTGGCCGCCGAGCTGCGGGCCGACCATCCGGAGGACCAGGTGCGCCGTATCGTCCGCGCCGTGGGCGGCTGCGGCTTCAACCTGAACCTGTTCCCCAATCTGGGCTGCTCCGCCGCCTTCTTCCGGGTGCTGCAGCCGGTGTCGGTGGAGGAGACGGAAATCCGCCACGTGGCGCTGGGTATGCAGGGCGGCCCGGCGGCGGCCAACCGCGCACGTCTGCGCATCCATGAGTTCTTCCAGGGTCCCATGGGCTTCGGCACCCCGGACGACGCCGAGATCTGGGACCGGGTGCAACACGGGGCCCAAGGCGGCTCGGACCTGTGGATCATGCTGCATCGCGGTCTCAGCCACGAGGACACGCTGCCGGACGGCGGCAAGCGCAGCGACGTCAGCGCCGAGACCGGGATGCGGGCAGCCTACGCCCAGTGGAAGAAGTTGATGGAGGCCTGATCATGGACGCGATCACCACGACCAACCCGGTCACCCTGGACCAGGCGATGCAGTTCGCCTGGTATGAGGCGGACCTGCTGGACAGCGCCGCCTACGAGGAGTGGCAGGCGCTCTGGACCCCCACCGCCCGCTACGTGGTGCCGATCGAGCCAGGGGTCACCGATTACGAGAACACGCTCAACTACGCCTATGACGACACGGCGATGCGGGCCAAGCGGGCGGAGCGGCTGGTCAGCGGACAGTCTGTCTCGGCCTCTCCAGTGGCGCGCACCGTGCGGGTGCTGTCGCGCTTCCGCGTGCTGCGCTCGGATGCCGGTGGCTGCGCGCTTCGTTGCGCCCAGATGGTAACGGAGTTCCGCCGCGGGCGGGAGCGCACCTATGCGGGGGATGTGGAGTTCCTTTATGTCCGCACCCCTGAAGGGCTGCGGATCGAGCGCAAGGTGATCCGCCTGATCAACGGCACCGAGGCACTGGGCGGAATCGGCTACATTCTGTGAGCGCATCCGCGTCACGGGTGGCGGTGGTCACGGGGGCGGGGGCGGGCCTCGGCATGGTTCTGGCCGCCGGGCTGCACGCTGCCGGCTATCGCGTGGCGCTGGCCGACAAGGACGCGCCGGCCGCCGCCGCCGCCGCCGCCGCGCTTGACCCCTCCGGCACGACCGCGGTAGCGCTGGAGCTGGACGTGCGTGACAAGCCCGCTTGGGAACAGGCGCTGGGCAGCGTGCTGACCCGGTGGGGCGCGGTGCAGGTGCTGGTCAACAACGCGGCGATGACGGTCGCGCGTCCGGTCATGGAGATCGGGCCGGAGGAGTTCGATGCCGTACTGGCGGTGAACGTGCGCGGCACCTTCCTCGGCTGCCAGGTGTTCGGCGCCCATTTCCGCGACTTGGGGCATGGTCGCATCGTCAACCTGGCCTCGCTGGCCGGGCAGAACGGCGGCACCTCCACGGGCGCGCACTACGCGGCCTCCAAAGGCGCGATCCTGACCCTGACCAAGGTATTCGCCCGCGACCTGGCCCCGGGCGGGGTGACGGTGAACGCCATCGCCCCCGGCCCGCTGGACACGCCCATGGTGCACCGCACGGTGCCGCCGGAACGGCTGGCCGGGTTGAAGGCGAACATCCCGGTCGGCGAGATCGGCGATCCCCGCTTCATCGCGGCCCTGGTGGTACAGCTCGCCTCGCCCGAGGCCGCCTTCACGACGGGGGCCACGTGGGACGTCAACGGCGGGCTGTACATGCGATGAGCACGGCAACTAAGGAAGCAACGATGAGTGACACGGCATCGATAGGCGGACTCGCCGCAGCAGTGCGAACGCTCTCCGCCCAGGTGGAACGCCTGACCGCGGAGGCCGACATCCGCAAGATCCAGGCCCGCTACATGTTTCTGTGCGACACGCCATGCCCGGAGGCCGGAGTGGACGACGACGCGGAGCGGATCAACCGCATCGTCGACCTTTACACTGAGGACGGCATCTGGGAAGGCGTCGGCACTTACTACGACAACCAGTTCGGCCGCAGCGTTGGGCGGGACGCCATCCGCAAGCACTTCGAGGGTTTCTGGGGCCAGAAGCGCGACCCGGCGCTGGTGCTTAATGTGCACTATCTCACCACCGAGCACATCATCGTGGACGGCGACGAGGCCACCGGGCACTGGGTGCACATCCAGCCGTGGATCTTCTCCGACGGCAAGTCGCTGCTGCGGTCCTCGCGGCTGTGGAACGGCTTCCGCAAGGTGGATGGCGCCTGGAGGATCAGCCGCACCCGCACGGAGAACGTGTTCGTCGCCCCGCTGACGCCGGGCTGGGCGGAAAGCGTGGGCGACACCTCCGTGCTGATGCGGCGCTAGGGGAGGGGGCGATGGACTTCACCGACCGCGCTCTGGCCGAGATCGACGGCCTGCACCGCGTGCTGCAGCGCTGGTTCCGTGCCGAGGGCGAGCAGTCCGCAGAGCTGGTGCTGTCGCACTTCGATCCCGGCTACACCATGGTCACCACGGCCGGAACGCTGCTGACGCTGGACAATCTGCGCGCGGCGCTGCCGGACTTCTGGGGCAGCCGCCCGGGCCTGGTCATGGAGATCACGCACGAGACGCTGGTCCATGCCGCCCCCGGCGTTGCCGTGATGACCTACAACGAGCGGCAGCACTTAAACGGCGCCTTCACCGACCGCTTCAGCACAGTCGTCATGCTGGACCGCGGCGCGGAGGCGGTGCCGGCCTGGCGCCACCTGCAGGAAACCATGTTCGCATGACCGGTGCGGCGATGTGGCAGCGCTTCGCCTGGCGCGGGCACCAGGTGACGGTGATCCAGCAATGGACTGACCCCTTCGGCCGCCCGATGCTGCGCTTCGCCGACCCCGAGGACGATGACCTCGCGGCAGGCATGCCGGTGGACGAGTTCCTGGCCGAGGCAACGCCGCTTCCGGATTAGCCGCCTCATGCTCGGCCGGTGACGCCGCGCAGCCACAACATTCGACAAGAAGGTTCCGGGCCCATGTCCGATTCCATGCTTCATGTCCAGATCGCCGAGCGGCGCAAGGCCGCGGACGACATCATCGTGCTCGACTTGGTGCCGGTGGAGGGTACGATACTGCCGCCGTTCGAGGCTGGCGCCCACGTGGACGTCGAGATCGGGCCGGACCTGGTGCGCCAGTACTCACTCTGCGGCGACCCGGCACGGACCGATCGCTACCGCCTCGGCATCCTGCTCGACCCGGCGTCCCGCGGCGGCTCGGTGGGGGTGCACGAGCGGTTCCACGTCGGCGAGCGAATCCGCATCAGTACCCCGCGCAACAACTTCCCCCTGGCGCCCGACGCCACGGCCACGGTGCTGCTGGGCGGCGGGATCGGCATCACGCCGCTGCTCGCCATGGCGCACCAGCTGCATGCTGTGGGCCTGCCATTCACGCTGCACTACTGCGCCCGCAGCCGGGCTAGGGCCGCCTTCTTGGATGAACTGGCCGAGGCGCCCTACGCCGTCAGCGTCCGCCTACACTTCGACGACGAGGACCCGGCGCAACGGCTCGACCTAGCCCGCGACTTCCCACGGCCCGACGGCGGCGCCCACGTCTACGTCTGTGGCCCCACCGGGTTCATGGACTGGGTGATCGGCGCCGCGGGCACGCTGAACTTCCCCGAGGCCCGGCTTCACAAGGAGTATTTCGGCGCCGAGGTGGACACGAGCGGCGACGCCTTCGAGGTGAAGCTTGCTCGGTCCGGCAGGACGGTCCGGGTGGCGGCCGGGCAGTCCATCGTCGCCGCGCTGAAGATCGTGGGCGTGCGGGTGGAGGTGTCCTGCGAGCAGGGCGTGTGCGGCACTTGCCTGTGCGAAGTGCTGGAGGGTACGCCGGATCACCGTGACTCCTACCTGACCGACGACGAGAAGGCGGGAAACGACCAGATGATGCTGTGCTGCTCCCGCGCCAGGACGCCCAAGCTGGTGCTCGACCTGTGAGCGCCGGGCCGGGCGACGTGGTCGAGGCGACCGACTTCCGGCGTGGCATGCGCCAACTCGCCGCCGCCGTCAGCGTGATCGCCAGTGAGCATGAGGGCCGGCGGGCCGGCATGACCGCGACCTCCGTCTCGTCGCTCACAGTCGATCCGCCGCAGATCGGGGTGGCGATCAACCGCACCAATGCCTCCTACGCCGCCGTGGTTGGTAGCCGCCGCTTTGCGGTCAACGTGCTGTCGCATGAGCAGGCGGATGTCGCGGCCTCCTTTGCCGGGATGCTGGGCCTGGAGGGTGAGGCGCGCTTCAGTGCCGCACAGGCGTCCTGGGGCGTGCTCCGCACCGGCGCTCCGATACTCGGCGATGCGGCGGCGAGCTTCGACTGCGAGCTGGTGCAGGAGGTGGAACTGTCGTCGCACGTGTTGGTGGTGGGGCTGGTGCGGGTCACGCCGACCACCACGCCGCTGCTGTTCATGGACGGCACCTGGGCCAGCCTGGTGCGGGCGGACCCGGCGGCGCTGGACAGCTACGAAGCGATCGTGGGCCGAGTCGAGAGCTCGATGGCCGCGGCACAAACTGCCACGGCTGACCCTGGCCGGCAGTTCTCCCTGTTCATAAGGAGCTTCGCCGAAATCTATGCGGCGGAGGTGCCGGCACTGCGCCAGTTCTTCTCCCAGCCCGCCATCGCCCGCTCGGCCCGGCTCAACGCGCTCGCGGCCCGCAAGCGGACCCTCGAGGCCGTCAACCTTGACCTGCTCCGCCGCGGGCGCGCCGCCGGGCAGTTCGACATCCCCGACCCGCTGCTGGCCTCTCAGGCCATCTTCGGCATGTTCGGCTCTATCCATCGCTGGCCCAACGATGGCGCCTGGAATCCCGAGAGCGTCGCCGGAACCCTGCAGTCCCTCGCCGCCGCCCTGGCGGGGGCCGAGTTTGAGGCTGGAGCCAGTGCGCCCGCTATCAGGAACTGACCAGACGCCGAAGACTACGAGGAGCCGAACCATCCGCGACGCCAACGAGCAGACCATCACGGACGCTGTCCCCGACAAGTTTGCGGTAAGACGGACGCACGCCTGAAAGCGCTGATCTCGGCGCTGGTGCGCCACCTGCGCGCCTCCCCGCAACATCCCTGCACCAAGATGGGAGCAATAGAGTCCTATGTCCCTCTGAACCGTCCCAATCCCTGCTATGCGATACCCTGTCCGAAATGACAGGAACACGCCATGCGCACGATCACCGGCCTGTTGCTCGGCTCAACTGCCGCCGTTCTCGTTGCTCCCGCTTGGGCCGACGCGCCGCGTCGGGTTAGGGCCGAGGCGTTGCCCTCCGCGGTCACCGTCTACCCGGACCAGGCAGCCGTCACCCGCACTGCCTCAATCGCCGTTCCCGCTGGCGATAGCACCGTGATCATCGGTGGGGTTCCGGCTGGACTCGTGGCCAATAGCGTTAATGCCCGCGCCCGGGCCATTGGCGCCGTCACCATCGGCTCGGTCGAGACGCGCCAGGTGACCTTCGACCGCAATGCACTGGCTGAACGCGGCGCCAGCATCGAGGCGAAGCTGAGCGCCCTCGACGAGCGCATCGCGGGCCTCGATGTCACCCTCGGCAGCCTTGCCGCCGAGCGCAGCCTGCTCGACCGTCTGGCCGCCGCCGCCGCCGAGGGCCGCCCACCGTCTCCGCCGGTTGGCCAGGAGCCGAAGGCCCGTCTCGCCGATGACCCGACCGCCTGGAAGGCCGCCCGCACCGCTGTTCGCGAGGGCGCCGCCGAGATCGGCGAGGCCACCCGGGCCGCGGCCGCGGCCCGTACTGAGCTGCAGCACGAGAAGGCGGCGCTGGAAGCGGAGCAGGCTGCCGCCACGACCCCCGCGACCGGCACGCTGGAGATCGCCATCGCCATCAATGCCGCCACCGCCACCACACTGGAGCTTTCCGTCACCTACCAGGTGCACGGCGCCAGTTGGCATCCGGTCTATGAGGCCCGGCTCGATAGCGCCACCGGCAAGCTCGGGCTTCGCGAGGAGGCCGCCGTCGTCCAGCGCACCGGCGAGGACTGGGGCTCTATCGCCGTCACCCTTTCAACCGCCCGGCCCTCGGCTGGCATCCAGGCGCCGGTGCTGCAGCCCTGGCGCATCGCCTTATACGACCCCCAGCTAGCCAAGGCCCGTTCGGTCCTGCCTATGCCGGCCATGGCCCCGCCCCCGCCCCCGGCGCCGTCCCCCGCCCCGCTCGAACGAGCCAGGGCCGTCAGCGCCGAAGTCTCCAATGATGAAGCCGAGCCCATCCCGGTCGAAGCCCAGCGGGCGGCCGCCACCATGGCCGCCACCGGCCTTTCGGTCGAATACGTCATCCCCGGCCGCAGCGGCATCCCCAGCGACGGGGCCGAGCACCGCGTCCGGATCGCCGACATGGACGTCATCGCAAAATTAGCCGCCACCACCGCCCCGCGGGTGGACCCGCACGCCTACCTCCAGGCGCGGTTCACCAGCCCGGCAACTGTGCCCATGCTGCCAGGTCCGGTCGCGCTCTATCTCGACAACACGTTCGTCGGCCGTACCCAGTCCGGCCTGGTCCGCCCGGGCGAGCCGATCACATGGCCCTTCGGCCCCGATGACCGCATCAAGGTCACCTTCGAGAACCAGGAACAGAAGAAATCCACGGAAGGCTGGTCGATCATCGGTTCGAAGAAGGTGACGCAAGCCGCCCAGGGCCTCGTCACCATCCGCAGCTTCCACGACCAACCCATCGAGATCACGACCCTCGACCAAGCGCCCGTCTCCGGCGATGCGGACCTTGTCGTGACCATCACAGCGGATCCGCAGCCCAACACCAGGAACGTCGACGACAAGCCCGGGGTTCTCGCCTGGATCGCGACCTACGCACCAAAGGAGGAGCGCAAAATACGCTTCGGCTGGCAGATCACGGCGCCCGAGGGTAGACCGGTCACCGGGCTCCGGTAGCAATGCGGTGTTGCTGCACGGGGCCGGTCAAGTGAAGTGTGAGGTGGTCCCGGTTTCTCGGACAGTTGGTTAAGCTTGGTTCGCCGATGAAGGACGGACCTGATGACGGGCAAGCGGAAGCGGTATTCGGCTGAGTTCAAGGCCAAGGTGGCGATGGAGGCGTTGCGGGGTGAGCTGACGATGTCGCAGCTGGCAACCAAGCACGGCGTGCACCAGACGATGATCGGCGATTGGAAGCGCCAGGCCATGGAGGGCCTGGTGTCGGTGTTCTCGGGCAAGGCGGAGGCTAGAGAGGGCATCCGGGAAGACGAGCTGGAGAAGCTGCACGCCAAGATCGGCCAGTTGGTGGTGGAGCGGGATTTTTTAGCCAAGGCCTCCGGTCGATGAGCGTCGAGCAGCGTCGCGGGCTGATCGATCCGGAGCACGGGCAGCTGTCGATCGTGCGGCAATGCGCGCTGGTGTCGATCAGCCGGTCGTCATTCTACCACCAGCCCGTGGGCGAGACGGCAGAGACCCTGGCGCTGATGCGGCTCATCGATGCGCAATTCCTGGAGACCCCTCCGCTGGCATTCCATCGGCTTCGCCGCTGGAACCTTGGCCAGCTCCGCCCTGGTATGGCTCTCGCCAGATGGCGCGGCACCTGTGCCGGGAGGGGCACGAGGTCGGCCGCAAGCGGGTTCGGCGCCTGATGACCAGGATGGGTCTGGCGCCGATCTACCAGCGTCCGCGCACGACGGTGCCGCACCCCGAGCACCGGATCTACCGCTACCTGCTGCGGGATCTGGTGGTGAGCCGTCCGAACCAGGTCTGGTGTGCCGATCTGACGTATATCCCGATGCGGCGGGGCTTTCTGTATCTAGTCGCGGTGATGGACTGGTCGACGCGCAAGGTGCTGGCCTGGCGGGTGTCCAACACCATGGACACGGCGTTCTGTGTTGAGGCGCTGCAAGAGGCTCTGGGCCCGGTTTGGCCGCCCAGAAATCTTTAATACGGACCAGGGAAGCCAATTCACCTCGGACGACTTCACCGACGTGCTGAGGGGTGCCCAGGTGCCCATCTCCATGGACGGCCGGGGACGATGGATGGACAACGTGTTCATCGAGCGGCTGTGGCGCAGTCTGAAGTACGAGTGCGTCTATCTGCACGCATTCGAGACTGGATCCGAGCTGCGGGCCGGGTTGACGCGGTGGATCGGCTACTACAACACCCGGCGACCCCATTCAGCTCTGGGCGGGCGCACGCCCGACGAGGCGTATGGGATCGACGTGGCGGAGAGACTGGCGGCCTGACAACAACCAGAACCAAGCTTAACTCGGTCGCCAAACTGTCCAACCGAGTGGGACCACCTCAGACATCCCATCCATGGTGGCGAGCGACGCTCGGTCATCGAGCCGGAGACCGCCAGCTCTCCAGCCCTCGGGTCGGCGTTGGACGGAGCAGGATCTGCGGTCGATCCTGGACGGGACCGCCGCGACCGACCGGCTGCGCCGCGGCGATCCCTCGGGCCTGTCGGCTCCAGCTTGGGCCGCGGTCAAGGCGGCGGACACCGTGGTGCAGGTGCTGGCGTTACTGAACCCGCCGGAACCGGACGAGAGCGCGGAAGATCGGGTTGGCGTGTTGATCGGGCTGCTGGAGACGTTGGTCACCCGGGTCGAGGGTCTGGAGCGCCAGGTCAACCGTCTGGCCAAAGTCGCCGAGCGCGACAGCAGGTCGAGGTAGCCCGGTTCGGGCGCATGCTGGGGCAGGCCGCAATCGGCGAACGGCTTCGCAGGCTTGCGGAGACCCAGGTGGGTGGCACTTGCCCTGTCGAGGATGCCGAACCCTCAGCTCAATCAACGCCGTCGGACCTGTTGAGACCGTGAGGTTCACGCTGCCGGCGACCCGACTAGGGCCTGTACCGAACTCAGCCAAGACATGCCCCGGCTTGTAGGTGAACGGACGTCGGTGCCCTCAACTCCGTCCGCTTCGCGCCTCATACCGGACGTTCAAGCGCCGCGAACGTCTTCTCAGCAACGGACTCTGGTGATCTGATGGCAATGGCCGATCCGCCGCCAGTTCCGGTCGAGGACACCAGAACGGTTCAATGCTTACGTTCGGTCGTCGCAGCTACAATCCGGAGTTCATTCGCTCATCAGGTTTGTGACCACGTGGCCCAGCAGAGTCGCGAGGATTTCGCGCTCGGCAGGCGTCATGCCCTCCGTGAGTCGCTCCTCCTGCACATCGGCCCGTGCCATCAGCTCCTTGACCACGCGGCTGCCCTTCGGCGTCAGCCACACCGACTTGTAGCGACGGTCGGTTGCGGAGGAGCGCCGCTCGACCAGTCCATCCGCCTCCAGGCGATCGATGATCGGCACCAGGCTTGAGCGCTTCAGAGCAATGGCCTCCGCCAGCCGGCTCTGCGGCTGTCCGGGGTGGGTTTCGATGATGCCGAGTAGCCCGAGGTAGCGGGGCGCGATACCGTAACGGGTAAGGCTGCCTTCGAATCGCCGGTAGGCAGCGATCTGGGCCAGGCGCAGGCGAAAGCCGATCGTGGCCGACAGCGGGCCGGGGGTGAGGGTTGGGGCAACCTTGCTCGTCATGGACGGAAGATAGACCAGCGGCAGTGGGCCGTCTCCCTTGTCCAAGCCTCCGGTGAACTTGACAAGCATGCCCGCCGGCCAGATTGTTCGATATCAGGACAGGTTGATCAACAATCTGCCGTCGCGGGCTGCCCAGACGGCCCGCCGCCCGCAACGGGAAGGGAGAGCGCACGTGGCCATCGAAGCCGACCGGTCGATCTGGTCCGCCGAACCCTTCGGCGCCACGTTGCTCGAGATCACGATCGGCGACCTGCTGGACCGGCAGGCGGACCGCCTGGCCGGGCACGAGGCGCTGGTGTTCCGGGATGCGGAGTTCGGGCTCGACCTGCGCTGGAGCTACGCGGAGCTGCGGCGGCGGGTGGACCAGGTGGCGTGCGGGCTGATCGCCGCGGGGATCGTGGCGGGTGACCGGGTGGCGGTGCTGGCGCCGAACCTGCCGGAATGGATCCTGCTGGAATACGCCCTGGCCAAGGTCGGGGCGGTGCTGGTGACGGTCAACACGGCGTTCCGCGCGCAGGAACTCGGCTACCTGCTGCGCCAGGCGCGCGTGCGGGCGCTGTTCACCGTGGCCGGCTACCGGAGCAACGACTACCTCGCCGCGCTCGTGCAGGCCCGGGCGGACCAGGCCTTGCCGGACCTGCACCATGTCGTGCTGATCGGCGATGGCCCGGCACCGGAGATGAAGCGATTTGCCGCCCTCCTGCGCGGTGGCGAAACGGTGCCGCCCGAAACGCTGCGGGCGCGGCAGGCCGCGGTCCGGCCCGGCGACGTGGCGCAGATCCAGTACACCAGCGGCACCACCGGGGCGCCGAAGGGCGTGATGCTCACCCATCGCGGCACCGTCAACAACGCGAACCTGATGGGGCTGCGCGCCGGCTGGACGCAGCGGGACCGCCTGCTGGCCGTGATGCCGCTGTTCCACACGGCGGGCTGCGTGTGCAACGTGCTGGGCATGCTGGCCTGCGGCGGCACGCTGCTGGCCCTGGTCGCCTTCGACGCCGCGAACGCCCTGGCGCTGATCCGGGCGGAGCAGGCCACGATCATGAACGGCGTGCCCACCATGTTCCTCCGCCTGCTGGCCGAGCCCGGCGTGCGCGAAGGGGTGTACCGTTCCTCGACGCTGCACACCGCCTTCATGGGCGGCACCGCCATCCCGGCCGTGGTGCTGGAGGACATGCGCGCGGCCTTCGGGGCCGAGCCCATGGTCATCATGGGCATGACGGAAGCGAGCCCGCTGATCACGCAGACGCTGCCGCGGGACGACTTCACGCTGTGCAGCACCACGGCGGGCCTGCCCCTGCCGTTCACCGAGGTGAAGGTGATCGACCCGGCCGGGGCCACGGTGCCGCTGGGCCGGGAGGGCGAACTGTGCATCCGCGGCTACGGCGTGACGCCGGGCTACTTCGACATGCCGGAGCGCACGGCGGAGGCGATCGACCCGGAGGGCTGGCTGCACAGCGGCGACCTCGCGACCCTGGACGGGCGCGGCTACCTCCGCATCGTCGGCCGGGCCAAGGACATGATCATCCGCGGCGGCGAGAACCTGTACCCGGCCGAGATCGAGGCGCTGATGATGGGCGACCCGCTGGTGGAACAGGTCCAGGTGGTCGGCGTGCCGGACCCTGACCTGGGCGAGGAAGCCTTCGCCTTCGTCGTCGCGCGGCCGGACGCGGTGTTGACCGAGGCCGGGCTGCGGGACGCGTGCCGCACCCGGTTCAGCCGTCACAAGGTGCCGCGCTACATCGAGGTGGTGGACAGCCTGCCGCAGACCGCCAGCGGCAAGATCAAGAAGTTCGAGCTGCGCACCCGCGCCCGTGCCATCCTGGAGCGCCGATGACCGACCACCTTCTGGCCGAATGTCGCGAGGGCGTGCTGCTGCTCACCCTGAACCGCCCGGCGGCGCGCAACGCCATCTCGCCGGAGATGGCCTGCCGCCTGGCCGATGCGCTGGGCAACGCGGCAACCGACGATGCGGTGCGCGCCGTGGTGCTGACCGGGGCCGGCGACCAGGCCTTCTGCTCCGGCGGCGACCTTGCACTGACCCTGCCGCTGATGACCGGGGACCGGCTGCCCGCCGACCACTGGGACCGCCGTCTGCTCGATGACCCGGCGGTGATCAACCGGTCCGCCCTGCGCGACTTCGAGTTCGATAAGCCGCTGGTGGCCGCGATCAACGGCACCTGCCTGGCCGGCGGCATGGAGACGGTGCTGGCGACCGACATCCGCATCGCCGTCGCCCATGCGCGCTTCGGCCTGCCGGAGGCCAAGCGCGGGCTGATCCCCTTCGCCGGATCGCTGGTGCGGCTGCCGCGGCAGGTGCCGTACTGCCGGGCCATGGAGCTGCTGCTGCTGGGCGATATGGTGGACGCGGAGGCGGCGCTAGCGATGGGGCTGGTGAACCAGGTTCTGCCGGGGCCGGAGGTGCTGCCGCGCGCCATGGCGCTCGCGGCGCGCCTGGCCGCCAACGGCCCGGTAGCGCTGCGCGAGATCAAGCGCACCGTGCGCGCCAGCAGCGGCGTGCCGCTGGCCGAGGGATACCGGCTGGAAGATGCGAGCAAGCGCGTGGTGATGGCGACGGAGGATGCTCGCGAAGGTCCGCGCGCCTTCATGGAAAAGCGTCCGGCACGGTTCAGGGGACGGTGAGGCGATGATCCGGTTGAATGGCAAGGTCGTGGTGGTGACCGGCAGCGGGCGCGGCATCGGGCTGGAGGCGGCGCGGGCGCTGGCCGCCGCTGGGGCCGCCGTGGTGGTGAACGACGTGGATGCGGCGGCGGCCGATGCGGCGGTGGCGGAGATCACCGCAGCGGGCGGCCGGGCGGTGACGGCGGTGGCGGCCATCGGCGGCACGGCGGCGGCAGAGCTATGTGTCAGCACCGCGCTGGAGGCGTTCGGCGGGCTGGATGCCATGGTCACCAATGCCGGCATCCTGCGGGACCGCGTGCTGTGGAACACGGCGGACGAAGATTTCGATGCGGTCGTCGCCACCCACCTGCGCGGCACCTTCACCTGCGCCCGGGCGGCCATGCGGCATTTCCGCAGCCGGCCGGGCGGCGGAAGGCTGATCCTGCTCTCCTCCATCGCCGGGCAGCGCGGCAACTTCGGCCAGACCGCCTATTCCGCGGCCAAGGCGGGCGTCGCCGCCCTGGCGCGCACCTGGTCCATGGAGGGCGCCAAGGCCGGGGTGACGGCGAACGCGGTGGTGCCGAACGCGCTGACCCGCATGGTCGCCACCATGCCGGTGTTCGCCAATGCCGCGGCGGCCGTGGAGCGGGGCGAGGCGGTGCCGGACGCGTTGCGCGTCGGCATGGGCATGGGCACCGCGGCGGACGTGGCGCCGCTGTTCGTGTTCTTGGCGTCCGACCAGTCCGCCGCCGTCACCGGCCAGTGCATCGGCATCGGCGGCGACCGGCTGTCCGTCTGGTCCCACCCGCAGGAGGTCGAGGCGGCGTACCGCCCCGGCGGCTGGACCGCGGAGGGCATCGCCGCCGCCTGGGGCACGGAGCTGGGGCGGGAGTCGCAACCGGTCGGCATCGACTTCAAGCCACAAAGATAACAGGAGGAAACGACCATGAAGAGCCTGCTGCTCGGCCTGCTTGCCGCCACCGCGCTGTGCTGCGCGTCCATCCCTGCCCGCGCGCAACAACCGCCGCTGCGGATCGGCATGGAAGAAGACCTCAGCACCACCATGTCCTCCGTCTATGGCAAGGGGGCCGTGGTGGCGGCGCAGATGGCGGTGGAGGACTGGGGGCCGGAGGTGATCGGCCGCCGCATCGAGCTGCTGACCGGCGATGGGCAGAGCAAGCCGGACGTCGCCTCCGCGCTGGTGCGCGAATGGTTCGACAACCGTGACGTCCAGATGGTCACCGGTCTCAGCAACTCCGCCATCGGCCTGTCGATCCAGGCGATGGCGCGGGAAAAGAACCGCATCAGCATCATCACCGGGTCCGGCGCACCGGAGATCACCGGGGCGCAGTGCTCGCCCAACGGGCTGCACTGGGTGATCGACACCTATGCCATCGACCACGCGGTGCCGGCGCCGATCCTGGCCGCGGGCGGCAAGACCTGGTTCCTGCTCGCCGTCGACATCGTGCTGGGCAAGGCGCTGATCCGCGACATCCTGCCGGTGCTGAAGGCCGGTGGCGGCTCGGTGGTGGGGCAGACGATGCACCCGCTGTTCACCACGGACATGTCCTCGCCCGTCCTGGAGGCGCAGGCATCCAAGGCGCAGGTGGTGGCGCTGATGAACGTGGGCGGCGACCTGGTCAACGCCGCCAAGCAGGCCAGCGAGTTCGGCCTGATCGACAAGGGGCAGAAGCTCGCCGGGTTCTGGATGACGGTGACGGACGTGAAGGCCATCGGACTGGAAACCGCGAAGGGCATCTACTTCGCCGAAGCCTTCTACTGGGACCAGGACGAGGCCAGCCGCACCTGGTCCAAGCGGTTCTTCGACCGCGTGGGCGCCGCCCCCAACAGCTACCAGGCCGGCATCTACGGCGCCGTCACCCACTACCTGAAAGCCGTGCGCGCCGCCGGCACCGCGGCACCCGCCGCCGTGATGGCGAAGATGCGGGAACTGCCGGTCGAGGACTTCATGACCCCCGGCGGCGGCACCGTGCGCGCCGATGGCCGGGTGATCCGCCCGATCCAGGTGCTGCAGGTGAAGGCCCCCGCCGACAGCAAGGGCGCCTGGGACCTGGCCCGCATCGTCGCCACCGTGCCCGGCGACAAGGCCTTCCGCCCGCTGGCCGAAAGCGACTGCCCGCTGGTGCGGAAATAGCCGTGTTCCCGCTCAGTCCGGCGGAGGACGCGGCCCGCCTGCCGGTCGCCGTACTGAGCGGCTTCCTGGGCAGCGGCAAGACCACGCTGCTGAACCGCCTGCTGAAGGATCCGCGCCTGGCCAACACCGCCGTCGCCATCAACGAGTTCGGCGCGGTGCCGCTGGACCAGCACCTGATCGAGCACGGGGCCGACAAGACCGTGGTGATGGCCAATGGCTGCCTGTGCTGCAACGTGGCGGGGGACATGGAGGACGCGGTGATGCGCATCTTCACCCGCCGGCAGGACGGCGCCATCCCGCACTTCGACCGCCTGATCGTCGAACCCTCCGGCCTCGCCGACCCGGCGCCGATCGCCGAGGCCATCCTGCGCCAGCCCACCCTGTCCCGCACCATGCGGCTGGAAGCGATCGTTACCGTAGTCGATGGCGTGTTCGGCCTGCATCAGCTCGACGAACACCCGGAGGCCCGCCAGCAGGCGGAGATCGCCGACATCCGCCTGGTGTCGAAGGGCGACCTGGCCGACACCGCCGCCTTGAAGGCGCGCCTGGTCGCCATCAACGCCGCCGCCCCGGTGCTGGACGTGCGGGACGGCGCCATCGACCCGGCGTTGCTGTTCTCCCCCGCCTTCCTCGAACCCGGCCGCATCGCCTCGCCCGTCCCGCACTGGCTGTCCCGGCACCCGCCTCATGCCCACCGGCACGGGGCGGACGTGGCCTCCGTCTCGCTGCTGGCCGACGAGCCGCTGGACTGGCCGGCCCTCGACCGCTGGCTGCGCCGGGTCCGGACCGAGCACGGGCCGGACCTGCTGCGGGTGAAGGGTATCCTGGGTATCCAGGGCCGCCGCCGCCCGGTGGTGATCCAGGGCGTGCACCACGTGCTGCACCCGCCCGCCGAGCTGGAAGCCTGGCCGGATGCGGACCACCGCTCCCGCCTTGTGCTCATTCTCCGCGGCGCCGCCTTGGCCGCCGCCATCGAAGCAAGCTGGCATGACGCCATGACCCCAGGAGTCCCCGCGTGAGAGCGATCGACGTCCACGTCCATCCGATGAACCAGGCCTACGTGGAGGCCTCCGCGCCGTTCATCGCCTCCGCCCAGCGCATGTTCAAGGGCCAGTTCGACGCGCGGCCCGACGAGCGCATCGCGCTGGATTTCCGCCGCGACGACGCGGTCGCCATCCCGATCGCCTGGGACGCGGAGCATGGTGCGGGCGGCGGCGTCTATTCCAACGAGGACCTGGCGGCGCTGACCCGGAACTTCCCGGACGTGTTCCTGCCGGGCTGGGCGATGGTGGACCCCTGGCGCGGCCGCAAGGGGCTGGAGCTGATCGAGCACGCCATCCGCGACCTGGGCCTGATGGGCGTGAAGTACCAGCCGCCGGTGCAGGGCTTCTGCCCGGCCGACCCCCGCTTCGCGCCGATCTGGGACCTGCTGCAATCCCTGGGCGCCCCGGTGCTGATCCATTGCGGCACCACCGCCATCGGCGCCGGCGAGGCGGGCGGGCTCGGCTACAAGCTGGACCACGGCCGCCCCATCCACATCGACAGCGTGGCCGCCGACTTCCCACGCCTCAACATCGTCGCCGCCCATCCCGGCTGGCCCTGGACGGAGGAGCTGATCGCCGTGGCCCTGCACAAGCGCAACGTGTCGATCGACATTTCCGGTTGGGGCCCCAAATACATCCCCGCGCCGCTGAAGCACGACATGCAGCGCCGCCTGCAGGACAAGGTGCTGTTCGGCTCCGACTATCCGGGCTGGAGCCCGGCACAGTGCTGCGACGAATGGGAGATGCAGGGCTTCAAGCCCGGCATCACGGAAAAGCTGTTCACCGGCAACGCCACCCGCATCCTGAAGCTGGACAAGGCGCTGGCGAAAGCCGAGGCCGCGCGGGCGGCCTTGCCGGCGGAAGGGGAATAGCCGTGCGCACCCAGGTCGCGATCATCGGCGGCGGGCCGGCCGGGCTCATGCTCGGCCACCTGCTGACGCGGGACGGCATCGACAACGTGGTGATCGAGCGGCAATCGCCGGAATACGTGCTGGGCCGCATCCGCGCCGGCGTGCTGGAGCAGGGCACGGTGGACCTGCTGGAAGAAAGCGGCGCCGGGGCAAGGATGCGGGCGGAGGGCCTGCCGCATGACGGCTTCACCCTGTCCTTCGACGGCGACCCGCTGCGCATCGACCTCAAGGTGCTCACCGGCCGCTCCGTGATGGTCTATGGCCAGACGGAGGTGACGCGCGACCTGATGGCGCTGCGCACGGCACCGACGGTGTACGAGGCAAACGACGTGGCGCTGGAAGGGCTGGACGCCAGCCCCACGGTGCACTTCACCCGGAACGGGGAGCGGCAGACGCTGGACTGCGACGTCATCGCCGGCTGCGACGGCTTCCACGGCGTGTCGCGCGCCAGCGTCCCGGCGGACCGGCTGCGGCTGTTCGAGCGGGTGTATCCCTTCGGCTGGCTCGGCGTGCTGGTGGACCAGCCCCCGGCAGCGCACGAGCTGGTCTATGCCCACCACGCGCGCGGCTTCGCCCTGTGCTCCATGCGCTCCGCCACCCGCAGCCGCTACTACCTGCAATGCTCCATGGACGAGAAGCTGGAGGACTGGCCCGACGACCGCTTCTACGCCGAGCTGGCCCGGCGCATCCCGGCGGAGGTCGCCGCCGCATTGCAGCCGGGTCCGTCCATCGAGAAATCCATCGCGCCGCTGCGCTCCTTCGTGGCGGAGCCGCTGCGCTTCGGCCGCCTGTTCCTGGCCGGCGACTCCGCGCACATCGTGCCGCCCACCGGGGCCAAGGGGCTGAACCTCGCCATGGCCGACGTGCGCCTGCTGCACGAGGCGTTCCGCGAGCGGTTCCGCGGCGGCTCCGATGCCGGGATCGACGGCTACTCGGCCCGCGTGCTGGACCGGATCTGGCGCACGGAGCGGTTCTCCTGGTCCATGACCGCGCTGCTGCACACCTTCCCGGAGGCGGACGCCTTCACCCGCCGCCTCCAGCGGGCCGAGTTCGACGCGCTGGTCTCGTCCGAGAAGCTGCAGACGGTGATGGCGGAGAACTACACCGGTCTGGTGAGCTGACGCTTAGACCATGTCCGGCTCAAGATGAGCCGGCCTGGTATGGTCTAGCTGTCGTCGATGAGGGCGACTCACGGATCAGATTGGTTCAGTCTGATCCGGTCGCGCTCTGGGCGTCAGCCCGCCACCAGCGGGCACTTGCCGTCCGCCAGCGGGCGGAATGCCTTGTCGGCCGGAATGGTGGCGAGGATCCTGTAGAGGTCCCACTCGCCGGTGCTGTCGCCCGGGGCCTTGGTGCTGAACAGGTACACCGGATGGAGCTTGCGCCCGTCCGAGCGGATGGAGCCGGGACCGTAGATCGGGTCGTCGGTCGGCATAGCCTTCATCTTGGCCACCACGGCGCGGCCATCCGCCGGGTCGGCCCCGGCGGCCACGGCCTTGAACAGGTGGGCGGCGGCCGAGTACATGCCGGCCTGCATGTCGTTCGGCATGGCGTGGTTCTTGGATTGCGCGGCGTAGCGGCGCGAGAAGGCGCGGGTGCCGTCATTGGCGTCCCAGTAGAAGGGGGTGACGCCCAGCACGCCCTGCGCCACCGCCAGGCCGACGCCCTTGGTGATGTTGATGTTGTAGATGGGTCCGCACACCTGCATGGACCGGGTGAGGCCGAACTCCGCCGCCTGCTTCAGCGCCGTGGTGGTGTCGTCACCCGCGTTGTTCAGCGCCAGCACCTGCGCGCCGGAGGCCTGGGCCTGCAACAGGAAGGAGGAGAAGTCCGAGGAGGGGAACGGCGCCTTCACCCCGCCGACCACCTTGCCGCCCGCCGCCAGCACCGCCGCCGTCACGTTGCGGTCCAGGTCCGCGCCGAAGGCGTAGTCCGCGGCGAGGGTGAACCAGGTCTTGCCGCCCCGTTCCGTGATGGCCCGGCCCAGCGCCTGGCTGGTCTGCCAGGTGTCGTAGTCCCAGTGCAGCGTGTTGGCGGTGCAGCGGTGACCGGTCAGGTCCGCGGTGCCGGCGCCCAGGCCGATGAACACCTTGTTCCGCTCGCTCACGAACTGCGACACCGCCAGCGCGATGGCGGAGTTCGGCACGTCCATCACCACGTCCACGCCATCCTGGTCCAGCCAGCGGCGCACCACCGTCATGCCGACGTCCGGCTTGTTCTGGTGGTCGCCCGAGACGATCTCGATGGCCCGGCCGCCCACGGTGCCGCCGGCATCCGCCACCGCCAGCTGCGTGGCCAGCACGGAGCCGGGTCCCTGGAAGTCCGCGAACACCCCGCTCGTGTCGTTCAGCACGCCGATGCGCAACGGCTTCTCCACGGCCCGGGCCGGCCGGCCTGCGAATGCGGCCGCCGCCGCGGTGGTCAACATCGTCCTGCGCTTCATGATGACGGCTCCCTGCCCTGCGTGTTGTGGCTCACCTTGGCGGTGCGCTTCTCCAGGAAATCCGCGAGGCGCTGCTTGGCCTCGCCGTCCGACGCCGCGACCGCGGCCATCAGGCTTTCCGTCAGGTAGCCCGTGGCCGGGTCGGCGCCGGCGATGCGGGGCAGGGCCTGCAGCACGGCGAAGTTGCTCAGGGGCGCATTGCCGGCAATGCGCCGGGCTAGCTCCGTCGCCAGCGCCAATCCCTCGCCCGCCGCCGGCAGGTACTGCGACAGGCCTATGGCCCCGCCATCCGCGGCGCCATAGGTGCGCCCGGTCAGCATCATGTCCACCATCCGCGCCACCCCGATCAGCCGCGGGATGCGGACGGAGCCGCCGCCGCCGACGAAGATGCCGCGGCTTCCCTCCGGCAGCGCGTAGAAGGTCGAGGGCTCCGCCACCCGGATGTGCGTCGCCGCCGCCAGTTCGAGCCCGCCGCCGATCACCGCGCCGCGCAGCACGGACACCACGGGCAGGTCGCCGCCCTCGATCGCCGCGAAGGCCCGGTGCCACAGCCGGCTGTGGAACACCCCCTCGGTCGCGTCCTGCTCGCGGATGTCGGACAGGTCCAGCCCGGCGCAGAAATGCTCGCCGATCCCGTGCAGCACGGCGGCCCGCGCCCCGGGCGGCGGGTCCGAGAAGAAGCGCCGCAGCCCCTCGATCAGCTCCGTGTTCAGCGCGTTGCGCTTCGCCGGCCGGTTCAGCGCCAGCACCGCCACCGTGCCGTCCACCGTGCAGGACAGCGAGGCGGGCAGCCAGTCCGGCGCGAAGGCGTGCCCGGTCATGCCGTGGTCTCCGAACCGGGCCGGATCACCGCCGGGTCGGCGTCATCGTATAGCCGTTTCACCATGGCGCTCCGGTTTTGCAGCACCTGGCGGGCGTTGATGCTGCCCTTGGCCGTCAGCTCGCCCGCCGTCATCGAGGGCGGCTCCGCCAGCACCAGCGCCCGCGCGATGCGGGTGGAGGAGCCAGCCTGCGGGCCGGACAGCCCGCGCAGCGCCGCGCCCACCAGCGCGGACAGCCCGGGCGCGGACAGCACGCCAGCCTCCTCCGCAACCTCGATCCCCGCGGCCTCCAGCGCACGGCGGTCCGGGAACACCAGCAGGCCCAGCTCGTCCCGGTCATGCCCGGTCAGCACCACATCTGCCGCGAACGCCGAGACTTGGCCCAGCACGTCCAGCCGCAGGGTGGTGGCCCGCACCCAGGTGCCGGTGGACAGCTTGAAGTCCTCCGCCACCCGCCCATCGAAGGCGAGGCCGGCATTGGGGTCCGCCGGGTCGATGAAGCGGACGGCGTCGCCGGTCAGCATGAAGCCCTCGTCGTCGAACGCCTCGCGCGTCCGCTCCGGCTCCTCGAAGTAGCCCGGCATCACGTTGGGGCCCTTCACCCGCAGCTCGCAGCGGCCCGTGGCATCGGGCAGCAGCTTCAGCGTCACTGCCGGCAGCGGCACGCCGACATTGCCCGGGCGGCTCACCGGCTGGTGCGTCTGCGTGGCCGCGGGCGCGGTTTCCGACATGCCCCAGGCCGCGAACATCAGCGGCACCCGCCCCGTCTCCGCCCGGGCCAGCGCCGCCAGCTCCGCCCACAGCTCCGGCGTCACGGCGGCGGCGGCGTAGAAGATCAGGTCCAGCTCGGCGAAGTATGCGCGGCGCAGCGCCGCGTCCTCCCGCATGGCGGCCACCAGCAGGGAGAAGCCGACCGGCACGTTGAACGCCAGCGTGCCCGCGTGCTCCCGGATGTTGCGGATGGTGGCGGCGACGCCGGCCCGGGTGGGCTTGCCGTCATCGATGTAGAGGCTGCCGCCATTGGCCAGCATCAGGTTGAAGTTGTGGCTGCCGCCGAACACGTGGTTCCAGGGCAACCAGTCCAGGATGCGGTGTGGCCGGGCGCGCAGGTAGGGCATGGCGGCCAGCATCTGCGCCTGGTTCACGCACATCATGCGCTGGGTGGTCAGCACGCCCTTGGGGTTTGCGGTGGAGCCCGAGGTGAACAGGATCTTCGCCACCGTGTCCGGCCCCACGCCGGCCTGCACCTGGTCCAGAACAACGGCGGGATCGCCGCGCAGCAGGTGGGCGAAGGGCGTCACCGGGCCGGGGGCGCCCGCCGGGTCGCTGCAGACCACCTCGATCCCGGCCATGCAGTCCAGCGCCAGGGCGGCGGCGAACGGCGCCGCGCGGTCGGCGAACACCAGGCGCGACCGAACGGTGCGGATGGCCTGGACCAGGCGCGGATGCGCCGCCGGCACCAGCGAGTACTGCTCGGCCAGGGGCACCACCGGGATGCCGGCGTACTGCGCCGCCAAGGTGAGCACCGCGTGGTCCACCCCGGCGCCGGACAGCACCGCGATCGGCGTTCCCGCCCCCAGCCCGCGCCCGGCCAGCGCCGCGGCCACCGCCCGGACCTGCTCCAGCAGCACGCCGTAGCGCAACTCTCGCCAGCCCGCGCCGGACCGTTCGGCCACGAAGACGCGGTCCGGCGCCTCCGCCGCCCAGCGGTGCAGCCAGTCCGCGCTGGTATGGGCCACCGGGCCGAGCGCCAGGTGAGAGCCGAGCAGGATGCTGCCGTCCGGGCGGTCCTGCCGCCAGGCGTCGTGCGGCACGTGCTGCGGCATCACGGAAGGTCCGCCGCGCCGGCCTTCAGCCGCAGCAGCCCGGTCAGCACCTGGTCGCGCGCCGCCACGGTCGCCGCCCGGTCGCGCCCCGCCAGTTCGTCGCTCACGCCCGCCGCGACGGTTGCCGCCAGCGCCCCATCCACCGACACGGTGCCGAGGTCGCGCCACATCCGCTCCGTGGCGTCCCAGAGCGGCTTGTCGAACAGCCCGGCGATGCCCTGGGCGCCGCCGGACAGGTGCAGGTTCAGGAACGGGCCCAGCAGCGCCCAGCGCAGCCCCGGCCCGTGCGAGATGGCGGCATCGACGTCCGCCACCGTGGCGACGCCGTTGCGAACCAGGTTGAACGCCTCCTGCCACAGCGCCGCCTGCAGCCGGTTGGCGACATGGCCGCGCACCTCCTGCCGCAACAGGATCGGGTGCTTGCCGCAGCCTCGATAGAAGGCGACCGCCCTGTCCAGCGCCTCCGGCGACGTGCCGGCGCCGCCGCAGACCTCGACCAGCGGGATCAGGTGCGGCGGGTTGAACGGATGGCCGAGCACGACGCGCCCCGGGTGGCGGCGGCAGGCGTCCTGGAACTCGGAAACCATGATGGTCGACGAACTGGTGGCCAGGATCGCGTCCGGCGGCGCCGCCTCGTCCAGCCGGTGGAACAGGTCGCGCTTGACCGCCAGCACCTCGGGGCCGTTCTCCTGCACGAAGCCTGCCCCCTCGGCGGCCGCTTCCGGCGTGGCCTCGAAGCGCAGGCGGTCCGGGGCGGCACCCGGCGCCAGGCCGAACCGCTCCAGCGTTGGCCAGCAGTCCTGCACGAAGTCGCGCACCATCGCTTCCGCGTCCGCCGCGGGATCGGTCGCGCGCACGTCGAAGCCCTGGGCCAGGAACGTCGCGGCCCAGCTGGCGCCGATCACCCCGGTGCCGATCACCGCCACGTGCCGGCCCGCCCCGAGGAACGGCTGAAGGCTCTTCATTCTGGCTTGCCCCCTGATCTCCACCCTTCTCGAGCAGTACGTGTTGGTGACCAAAACAATTAATCCGGCGTCGATGTTTGTTCAAGCAGACTGATCGTCTCGGCCGTCTCATTGATGGAACCACTGGGATGCTGCGACGCGGCGTGGAGGCTTTGGTCTGATTCGACCGACATCGGCGGCTCCTAGATCATTGATGGTCACTGCTTGCCGCACCTGAACACGCTCGTTCAAGGCGTCTGCCAACTGGATTTGCTAGAACAGTCCCCAAACTTGCCGGTGCTAGTTGCTCTTACATAATCTTGTTGGGCTACGGACAACAAGGATCGGTGATGTATGAGATCGGTCAAAGGGTTGGTTAGAGTCTGGCCTTATAGCCAGTAGCTGACGGCAGCGGCAAGGTTAGATGGCATTGAGGAAGTTGGGGCGAGCTTGTCGTATCGGGTGGCGATACGGCGGAAGCCCTTGAGGCAGCAGAACATGCGTTCCATGGCGTTGCGGCCGCGGTAGAGCACCGGGCTGAAGCAGCTCTTCAATCTCCGGGTGCGCTTGGGCGGAATGTTCGGCACCGCACCCTGATCTTCGATCTCGGAACTTGTTAACGACTATGAGACGGCCGACATGTCAGTGTCCATCCGAGATCATCTTGAGTGTTTGAGGCTGGTTGTGGTTTGGTACGTCCAGATGTGTCTGGACAGGTCTGTGGATGTGGACTGCTGAGAACCGAGGCCGCTATGACCGGAGCAGGTTGCGCTACCCCACGGACCTGACGGATGCCGAGTGGGCGCTGGTGGAACGACTGATCCCGCCCGCCAAGCGAGGCGGAAACAAGCGCACGGCCAACATGCGTGCCGTGGTGGATGGCCTCATGTACATCCTGGGCACGGGCTGCCAATGGGCGGCAATCCCCAAGGATCTGGCCCCGCGCAGCACGGTGCACGACTACTTCAGCCTTTGGACCTGGGACGGCACGCTGACGCGCCTGCACCATGCGCTCTACGTCCAGTGCCGTGAGCAGGCGGGGCGCGAGGCCAGCCCCACTGTGGGCATCATCGACAGCCAGAGCGTGAAGAGCGCGGAAAAAGGGGGCGCTCGGATCGACACGGCTACGACGCCGGAAAGAAGATCAAGGGCAAGAAGCGCCACGTCCTCGTCGACACGTAAGGCCTGCTGATGCACGCGGTGGTGCACGCCGCCGATGTGCAGGACAGGGATGGCGGCGTGCTGGTGATGGCGACCCTGTTCGGGCTGTATCCGTTCCTGCTCAAGTTCTACGCCGACAGCGGCTACGCCGGCCCGAAGTTCCAGGCCGGCCTTGCCCGAGCATGCCGCCAGGTTGACGTCGAGATCGTCAGGCGCTCGGACGCAGCCGCAGGCAAGTTCGTGGTGCTGCCGAAGCGTTGGATCGTGGAGCGCACCATCGCCTGGTTGAACCGATGCCGCCGCCTGGCCAAGGACTGGGAGCGCCTGAACCACAACGCCCTTGCGTTTCTGAAATGGGCGTCGGTCCGCTTCATGCTGCGAAAGCTATGCCAAACAACAACATGATCCCGGCTGCGCTCGTAGCCAACGGCGCTGCCCTCCGGTTCGCTTTCCGGATCCTCGCAATCCCGGCTGCACCAGCCGCGCAGGACGGATAACACCATACGTGCGCCTGTTCCCGGCCCATGCAGCACGATGGCAGATACCTCGTCGGCACCAATCTTGACGTCCGTTCCCAAGGCGATGGCAGTCAGCACTCCGGCGCCGAACTCAAACTGCCAGGTCCCGCCGGCCAGGCGGGACAGGAAGCGTCGAAGCGTTCCTGTCCGGGCCGACTCGATCAGCACCGGGCTGATCGCATGCGTTGCCAGGTTCGCAGCGTGAGCGCGGCCGGTGCTGCGGCGCTCACGGCTGGCGAGGAACTCGAGCAGCACGTCACGGTCGGTTGGCAATACGACGGTGTTGCCCGCCTGCTGCACCTCCTCGACCGAGCCGGTGCGGGTCGAGAGCGCCACGACCCAGATAGGGTGGTATTCGCCCATCCGGGGGCGTCGATGGGATCGATGCGCCAGTACTCTGTGGCTGCAAAACAGCGTGCAAATGTTTCCAGGTTCTGGAGTGCGCCCCTGCGAGTGGACAGATTGAGCGAAATGGATTGACCCCTCTGGCTGGGCTTCCGGAGGATGGAAGTCATGGCACGGCATCGTTCACAGAGCGTCGCGTTCAAGCGGCAGGTCGTCGGAGAGTTCATCGCAGGTGAAACCCTGCACGCCTTGGCCAACCGGCACGACATCTCGCGTCAGTTGATCCGGATCTGGACTGCCAAGTTCGAGGCTGGAGCTTTCGACGAGGACGCGCAGGCAGCGGATCTGATCCAGGAATATGAAGCCAGGATCGCAGCCCTGGAACGGATGGTGGGTCGGCAGGCGTTGGAGCTCGAGCTGCTAAAGGGAGCTTTAAAGCATGCTCCCCGGCCGAGAAACGCGACTACCTCCGTCATCACCGGCCCCGCGATGTCTCCGTTGCCCGGGGGTGTGAGCTGATGAGGCTTTCTCGATCGACCTTCTACGACACGGCAGCCATTCCGCTGGATGCCGAAGCTCTCCTGAGCCGGATCGGCGCGATCTGCGACGAGTTCGAGTGCTACGGCTACCGCCGGATCGGAGCGGCGTTGCGGCACGAGGGCGTGGTGGTGAACGGCAAGAAGCTCCGGCGCCTGATGCGTGAGCATGGCCTGCAGCCCAGGCGACGACGCCGTTTCGTGGTGACGACGGACAGCGACCATGGCGGCCCGATCTACCCTGACCTGGCCAAGGATATCGTGCCCGACCGCCCCACCCAGCTCTGGGCGGAGCCACCCAAGGTTCCACGTGCGAAGCACGTGGAATGGTCGCGGAGGGGGCAGACTTGACCTACGTGGCCATCCCTGGCGGCTTCGTTTACCTGGCGGCTATCCTGGACGCCTGGTCACGCAAGGTGGTCGGCTACGCGATCAGCCGGTCGATGGACGCGCGGATCGCCGTCGCGGCGCTGAAGGCGGCGATCCGGAACCGCGCACCGCCCAAGGGCTGTACCCACCACTCGGACCGTGGGTCACAATACGCATCCGAGGCGTATCGCGAGCTGCTGGCAGCTCATGGGCTGGTTGGTTCGATGAGCCGACGCGGCAATCCATACGACAACGCCAAGGCTGAGAGCTTTATAAAGACGCTCAAGGTCGAGGCCGTCTACCTGGCCGCCTACGAGACCTTCGAGGACGTCACCGCCGACCTTCCGCGGTTCATCGACGAGGTCTACACCTCACGACGGCTGCATTCCGCCCTGGGCTATCTCAGCCCCGTGCAGTTCGAGCTTCAACACGCCCAGCAGACGGTCAAAGGTAGCGTCCGCGCTGGTGGTGGAATTTCGTTGATCGAAACGGTGTAGGCGGAGGTGGCCATTGGATTGGCTGGCTAAGGTGGAGTTGCGACGCTCTCACCCGAACCGACGAGGACCCGATGACCGAGGACAGACTACCGCTGGCCGAGCTGATGGCCAAAGCCGGAGATGGCGACTTTCTGCGTTCCGTGGCGGAGGCCGTGGTGCAGTTGTTGATGGAGACGGACGTGGACGGCCTGATCGGCGCCGGGCGGCACGAGCGCTCCGGCGAGCGCACGACCTACCGCAATGGGTACCGCGACCGCACGCTGGACACGCGGCTGGGCGGAGCTGCTCAAGGTTTCGCCTGCGAAGCAGGTGAAATAGCAGCGGAGGGAGCCTGCAGCTCCGGATCCCCAAGCTGCGCCAGGGCAGCTACTTTCCGCCGTTCCTGGAGCCGCGCAAAACGTCGGAGAAAGCCCTGGTGGCCGTCATCCCAGCGACAGCATCGCTGTCGCAGAGAGGCCTGGATTGGCGGCGTGTCGACCCGGCGTGTGGACGACCTGGTGCAGGCAATGGGCCTGGCCGGGATCAGCAAGAGCACGGTGAGCAAGCTGTGTAAGGACATCGACGACCGGGTGAGCGCCTTCCTGGAGCGCCCACTGGTCGGCGACTGGCCCTACCTGTGGCTGGACGCCACCTACCTCAAGCAGCGCGAGGGTGGGCGGATCACCAGTGTGGCCGCGATAATCGCCGTGGCGGTCAGCACGGACGGCAAGCGCGAGATCGTCGGGCTGCATATCGGGCCGTCGGAGGCGGAGACCTTCTGGGCTACGTTCCTGAAAAGCCTGGTGCGCCGGGGCCTGCGTGGCACCAAGCTGGTGATCTCCGACGCCCACGAGGGTCTCAAGGCGGCGATCCGCCGGGTCATGAACTCCACCTGGCAGCGCTGCCGGGTTCATTGGATGCGCAACGCTCAGTCCTACGTCCCGAAAGCCCAGCAGAACATGGTCTCGGCGGCACTGCGTCAGGCGTTCATCCAGGCCGACCGCGCGTCCGCCAGCCAGACACTGCGCCATGTCGCCGACCAGCTCCGGGGCAAGTGGCCGAAGCTCGGCGCGTTCATCGACGAGAGCGAGGCCGACGTGCTGGCCCACATGGACTTCCCCGCATCGCACCGGGCCAAGCTGCATTCCACCAATCCGCTGGAGCGGCTGAATAAGGAGGTGAAGCGCCGGGCCGACGTGGTCGGCATTTTCCCCAACGAGGGTGCCATCATCCGGCTGATCGGTGCGGTGCTGCTGGAAGCCAACGACGAGTGGCAGCTCCAGCACCGCTACATGCAGACCGAGGTCATGGCCGAACTCACACCGCCGTTGATCGATGCCATCCCACCACAGATTTCCACCGTGGCCGCTTGATCCCTGGCCACCTCAACTACACCGCAAATTCCACCACGTTGACGGACGTGACCCACCCGAGCCAGGAACGCGTCGTCGAAGAGCCGACCGGCCTCCAGCTCGCAGCGTAGTGTCTCGAGCAGGCCGCCCGCGCGGTAGCCCGTATTGCGCCGAGCCTGGCTAAGATGGGCGGACACGCGCTGTGCCAGGGTGCGTCTGGTGAGCCCGACATAGACTTTGCCGGTGCGGATATGGGTGAGGACGTAGACAGCCCAGGGGCCGGTCTCGACAGAGAGTGGCATTTTGCCCTGTCGAACCAGAAACGGGGGCGGTTCAAACAGGGTGCGGAGCGAAGCTGAAGCGGCAGCAGCGGCGTCGGTGCCGGTCGTGACACTGGTGGAGTGGGTGATGGTTGCAACAACTCCGGAACGCGAAGCGCGCTGCTTACGAATGGTCTTGGTCATGGTGGGACATGCCTTGGATAGCCGCGGTCACGCACGCGCATGGGCATGGACGTCGCGGTCATGAAATTGGTTCGGCGAGGGTGGCCGGCTGGCGTGTGGCAGCCGGGCAGACGTGGCTGCTAGGTGCCCGCTCCATAGGCACAGAGCAGGTCATCGGCCAGTGACGCCGCGAGTTGCAGCGCGGGTCCGCCGACGACGCGATCCAGTTCATCTCGCTCGACCAGGGATGCGAGCAGCCCTGACTTGGCGACCCAGTCGGCATTGGTGGCGGGAGCCAGGCAGCTGGCCATCCCGAGTTGACGCAGCCACTCGGGGCGGAGCAGCTCGGCTGCGGCGTGGGCAGCGGCATGCCGGAGGTCCTCAGGAGACAGTGCAGCGACCGAGCTGGCCAACGCTGCCATGGCTCGGTGCACCACGCGGGCACGGTCGCAGGCCTGCTGCAGGTCGGCGTTGGAAGACATCGCAGGGTCGGCGAAAGTTGTTCCGCCTACGGTGAGCGAAAACTGGGTGACATGACCGGGCACAAACGTGCTACGGGTCAACATAGCCTGAGACATGAGAACACCATTGTCTTGGGTTAGGCCGGGTGAGGTGTTGCAAGCACCTTGCTCGGCCGTTCCATCTTGCGGAACGGTGCAATGTATAGCCATCCTGGCCATGCATGTCAACTAATTTGTTGAAATGGATCACAATTTTCGCATGAGCACCCATAGACGTTCTGGAGGACGCTCGTACTGATGATCGGAGCGTGCTCCGCCCTGCTGGTCATGCCCTGAGTGACGCTCCCCTCGCTCTACGCAGCCCGAGACACGCCAGGGTCCGACGCCTGTGCGATGGAGAAGGCGGCCTCGCAGGCACGTCGTAAACCGGCCGCACACTGGTGAGCGCGGACAGCGCTGATCGGCAGCGCCAGTATCATGTGATGATCCCGACGATCGATGCCGCCAGGACGTCGCCCAGAAATCTACTTCCGGGGAAGAGGCAGACGATCATCGACCTCTGCGCGGTCGGAACTTCAACAAATCTGCAAGCTGCGCTTAGACGATCGTTGACGTGCACCGCAAATGCAACGGACGCTTGAAGGACGCAGGCGGACCACCCCGTCTGGTGCCGGGAGTTTCTATCAAGCCGACCCAATTCAGCGAGATCATCAATTGCCGGCAGCCAAGGAGAGTTGCGCCTCTGGTGTTTCCACCAGCTCCACGATGGAACAGCCCAGAGGACGGATGGGCGCTCGAGCCTAGGCCGGTGTTGGTCCCGCGGCATGATGGGGACACCCGTGCGTTTCGGGGCAACAGCAGCGTTGAAGACCTTATCCGTCAGCTCGCGTGCGAGGCCTGTCTCGAGTCTGTCGAGCGCAGCCTCGACAGAGCAGGGATGGAAGTATGGGAGGCCGGTCTGGAAACTGAGGTGAAGATCGTCGATAGGACATACTGCGTGGGGAAAACGGGCCTGTACGTCATATCGGAGCACTGGCGGTTTTTTGCGGTCTGGCCGTCCGTCGATGCCGGGGTCGTCCCGTTCGACTGCGAGGAGCCGGTGTTCACGTTCTTTGATTGGAACGCCAGCGAGGTGGTGCTCTCCACCGCATTCGAGGTTTCATTTCAGCGGCTACCTGCCGCCCGAAACCAGATGATCTCCGCGCTGAGCCGCCTGTCAAAGTCCGCTGTGCAGGTCGCTGAGGAGCTTGCTGCACATCACTATCTAACGACTCAGTTCGGATACAGGCCCTCCGCCAGCTTGAAGTTCGATAACGAGATCGCCGATCTCCTGGCGGCCCGGCCGCACCCGCTTATCCAATACGGCAAAGCCGAAAATGAGGACCACTGCGGCGGCGGCCAGTATTGGCATCCGGCGCAGGTCAGGCGGTTGCTCGAGACCAGAAAGAAGGGTGTTCCGGACGCGGCTTGAGCACCACAGCACGTTCAACAAAAAGCCCCGCAATGCGAGGCTCGAAGAACGCTTGCCCCCGGGCGCATGCCTTGCAGCAGAGGCGGACCCGGGGGATACGCAGCAGAAAATAGGCATGAGCAGGAGCATGGTCAAGGAATTCGCTCTGAATGAGACGGTGCTCGGGGTCTTGAAAGTATCACTCTCCCCGGAACGTTTCGGCACCTACCCGACCGCCGCGTCAGGGGATCGGGCTGAGGCCATGCGCCTTTATACCTGGAACACCGCGCTGAGTGCTGCCTTCTATGGACCGCTGCAGGGGTTGGAGGTGGCGTTGCGCAACGGCATGCATGGGCAGCAGCTCACGTCCGTTTATGGCCCTGCCTGGTATGACAATCCGAAAGCCGGCCTTTCCGCCAGCACACGCCAGCGCATCCAGACCGCCAAGGACGACGTGACCCGCGGCGGCTACACGCCTGACCCGCCTCACCTCGTCGCCGCACTGACCTTCGGCTTCTGGGTCTCCCTGCTCGGTCGTGGTGGTTCGTCTGGCCGACCGGGGCAGGCCAAGAGCGACTACGAAATGACGCTCTGGCGCCCGGCCCTATCACGCACCTTCCCGCATGCCCGGCTCGCTCGCGCCGCTGCTCACCGCCAGTTGGACTACCTGCGTACCTTCAGGAACCGGATCGCACACCATGAGCCGATCTGTGGTCGGCATCTTGCTGCCGACCACAGATCGATCTTGACCGTGACAGGCTGGATCAACCCCGAGGTGCAGCGCTGGATCGACCATCATAGCCGAGTGCCGGGCCTGCTCACCCAACCTCGCCAGCAAGCCGCCTCTTCCTTCTGAATGCTCTGGGGGCGGTCGAAAAGATGACAGCCGGCGCTCGATGTGCGACGTCCGCCCCGCCAACTGGAGGGTTTGATGAAGGCATCGGAGTTGATTGACCAGGTGGCGGAAGCCGCCGGGATCGAGAAGGGTCAGGCCAAGAAGGCGGTCGAGGCGGTGTTCGCCGGCATCACCGAGGCAGCCAAGGCGGGCAACGAGGTGAGCCTGCCCAGCTTCGGCAAGTTCAAGGTCAAGGACACCCCCGCCCGCCAGGGCCGCAACCCGGCGACCGGGGCGACGATCGAGATCGCCGCCTCCCGCAAGCTGACGTTTGCTCCGGCCAAGCAGGTCAAGGACGCCCTCGCCGGCTGAACAGCCGCAGCGCGACTGCTTTCCACGCCGATTTCCGCGTGCCGGTGGGTATCGGGGCAGATGGCCTGCCCTGGGGTCACGCCATGGAACGGGCAGGATAGCACGGTAGGCGGCACGAAGCAGGAACAGAGCTATTTCAGGTATGGATGTCCGGAGCGGCCGCGTTCCTGAACAGCGACCTCGTCCGCCAGGAGTAGAACGCGTAGTTTGATGGGACAGCAGAGCCAAGGAACACGCCGACCAGGGCCAGCGGCACGGGGTTGCCGTGCACCAGCACGATCAAGCCAAAGGTGCACAGGAATGCTGCCACGGCGGAAGCCCTACGTGGGCAGCACCCCGGACAGCCAGGGCGTGAACCGTCAGGCCGCCGCCGACCGCGCTTCCGCCTTCTGAGCTGCTGCCGGCCGTTCGAACTTCGCCGCAACCTCGTCCCAGCTCATTGGCTTGAGAAGAAGCTATCGTAATCTCTGCCGTCCGCCCGGAGCGCCGCACCGTTGTCCAGCATCACCTGAGGTCACACCGCATCTTAAGCGGGATTCGGCGCGTGTAAAAGCGGTTTGGCTGCACCATCACCCATTACAGAAGCGTCGGCACGTCGGCGCGATTGATGCGTTGCGACGTGAACTGCTCTGGGAGCACCTGCCTGTCCAGCAGGGCGATTGCGGTCGCGTAGTTCAGATTGTGGTCGGTCTCCGTCGCTGAGCCAGACATGACAGAGACGCCGCTATGTCTGCTCGGGTCCATGCACCAGCACCGACTTGGACACGACTTGCCAAGCCGCGAGCCCTTCAATCATCGTATCCTTTGGGATGCGTCTTGCGCCAGGCTGCTGCTGTTTCGACAATATCTTCAAGCTTGGCGTAACGAGGCGACCATCCAGTTTCCGCTGCGATACGAGCTGAACCGGCAACTAGGGAGGCTGGGTCGCCAGCGCGCTTCTCGCCGGTCGTGCAAGGAACTGGCTGACCGAGGACACGAGCGATCGTATCCAGCACTTGGCGCACCGAATGGCCGATCCCACTGCCTATATTGTAGGTGACACTGCGGGAAGCGAGCTGCTGCAACGCAAGGCAATGGGCCTGCGCTAGATCTGTCACATGAACGTAGTCACGGATGCAGGTGCCATCAGCGGTTGGATAGTCGGTGCCGAAGATCGTCAGAGGCGGCCGCCGACCAAGAGCGGCGTCGATCGCCAGTGGGATCAGGTGGGTTTCCGGGTCATGATCCTCACCTAGCCTCCCCATCGGGTCGGCGCCGGCCGCGTTGAAGTAGCGGAGGCAGGCGCTACGCATGCCATGGACCCGGTCAGCCCAGGCCAGGGCACGCTCTAGCATCAGTTTGCTCTCCCCATACGGCGAGGATGGGGCCAGCCGGGCACTCTCCTGAATCGGGATGCTGTCCGGCTCACCGAACAGGTTGGCGGTCGAACTGAGCACGAAGCGCGGCACACCGTGACGAATGCACGCATCGATCAGCTTCATGCCCCCGGCGGCATTCTCAAGCAAATAGTGCATCGGCTGCTGCATGCTCTCGCCCACAAGGGACAGGGCCGCGAAATGGAACACGCCATCCCATGGCCCGGCCTGCAGGATCGGCGTCAGGCGGTCCATGTCGGACACGTCGCACACCTCCAGCTGCAAGCCGGGCGGTAGGGCGGACCGGTGGCCCTGGCGCAGGTTGTCCACCACGACGACCTCCGCCCCCTGGTCCAGCAGGGCCTGCACAAGGTGGCTCCCCACATAGCCGGCGCCTCCGGTCACAAGATAACGACTCATTCCACCACCATGTTGACTTCAGTGCAGATTGCGACTGCTGGACCTACCGGGGATCCGACTGGTGGGTCTCAAGCACCTTAAAGACCGCCTTGGCCTCGGCTTTCAGCGGTGCCGGACCCTGCGCGGCGACGCTGGGCGGCACCGCGTCACCGGGATTGAATGTCCTGCTACCACGCTTTGCATCCGTGGTCTGTGGCCCCTTGCCAAACGATGATAGGCCGTAGGCTGCATCATCCGCGTACTGCCGCAGGAAGGAGTGAACCTTCTCCGCCAGCTCCGGGCGCTTCAGCGCGAACGCGATCTGTGCTTCCAGGAAGCCGATCTTGTCGCCACAGTCGAACCGCCTCCCCTCGTAGCGCAGACCATGGAATGGCATGTGCCCGATCAGCTTGGCCATGGCATCCGTGAGCTGCACCTCGTTTCCCGCCCCGCGCTCCATGCGCGACAGGTGAGTGATGACCTCGGGCATCAGCACATAGCGTCCGATCACGCTGAGGTTCGAGGGTGCGTCGGCGGGCTTGGGTTTCTCGACGAGGCCGAGCACATCCACCAGCCGACCGTCGTCGGTGCCCGTCCGGAGGATGCCGTATCGGTTAGTCTGGTCCGCCGGCACCTCAGTTACCGCGACGATGTTGCCGCCGGTCTCGTTGTAGGCATCGGCAAGCTGCTGCAGGCATGGTGTCTCGGATAGCACCAGGTCGTCCGGCAGCAGGATGGCGAAGGGCTCGTCGCTGATGAAGGCGCGGGCGCACCAGATGGCGTGGCCCAGGCCCAGCGGCACCTGCTGGCGTACCGTGGAGATCGAGCCGGGCTGGATCTTCATGCCGTCCAGCAGGGCGATCATCTCGGACTTGCCGCGCTCCCGCAGCACCGCCTCAAGCTCATAGGCGACGTCGAAATGGTCGATCAGCGCCGTCTTGCCGCGGCCGGTCACCAGGCAGAATTGCTCGATCCCCGCAGCGCGCGCCTCTTCCACCGCATACTGGATCAGCGGCTTGTCGACGACAGGCAGCATCTCCTTCGCCATCGCCTTGGTCGCAGGAAGAAAGCGGGTTCCAAGCCCGGCGATCGGCAGAACGGCTTTCCGGAGCGGTTTCTTCACGTGACTGGATCCATTCATGGCAGTTTGGGAACGGCCGGAGCAAGCTCGAAGTCCTGCCACTGCCCAATCGTGTATTCGGGCAGCTCGACGCCCACGGTCAGCACGCGCCAGGTGAACCGGGCGATTTCGGGCGGCAAAGGAATGCTGAGGGCCGTCACGTCGACATACCGCCCGGCAAGCTCGACGGGGCCCGAAGGGGTCAGACCATAGACTTCGACGAAGAAACGCACGGGCGCCGGCTGGTTTGGCGCGGTCCAGACCAGTGCCGCAGCTTCGCTGCGCAGGAAGGGGTATGCCGGGCCAGGGAAGGCTGGGGCCACGGGCAGCAACGGACCCTGGCCCTCGCTCGCGCGGACGGTGTCATGCCCCCGGCTGGCAGCGGCCGCGATGCCGTTGGCGGCCGCCATGCGGAACCAGGCGGCGGCAACGGTGGGGTTGCGTGGCACCCCGTCCCCCGCGGCATACAGTTGTGCCAGATTGAACTGGGCTCGTGCCGATCCCGCGACAGCGGCTCGGCCATACCAGACTGCCGCGAGATCCGCCCGGCGGCTCCCGGTGCACAGGCCGCTGTCATACATGACGCCGGTGTTGAACGCGCCGGACACATGGCCACGATCACCGGCCTCGCTGTAGTAACGGCAGGCGAGCACCGGGTTCCGCACGACATCCTGCCCGAGGTCGTAGGCGACCCCCAGGGCAAAGCTGGCATCCTTGTCGCCAGCCTGCGCCTTGATTTCCCAGGCATTCACGGCCTCTTGGCCTTGGCTGGCACTATCGGCCTGCTGGCCGGGCCTTTCTGCAACAGCAGGTGTCGCGAGCATCAGCAACGCGGCGGCTCCGCACGCCCGCCATTGGCGACGGCGCTCAACGCCAGCGGATTTCGACACGACGATTCTCGGGCTGAGCGGCCCCCGGCTGGGTCGGCACGATGGGGTCCGACTCACCCTTGGCCAAAAGCTGGAACCGTTCAGCCGGGATGCCACGCGCAACCAGTCCCCGCAGCACGGCCGCGGTACGCTGCTGCGAGATGCGGAGGTTTCCCTCTGGCGACCCGACGGCATCCGTGCCGCCGGTCAGGATCATTGCCAGCGGATGTCCTTCCCGATAAAGGCGGGAGGCTTGGTCCAGCAGGGCCTCATCCGCCGGCGCGACGTTGGAGCTGCCGGTGCTGAAATGCACCACGAGCGGCCCCTGGAACCCAGCCTCCAGTCGCGACTGAGAGGATGCGGAAGCGGGGGCCTGAGCTGTCGGAGCCGCCGGCGCGCCGTCGGCCCCTGGGGTTGCCGCCGGATTGATACCCGGACTCGCCACCTGCGCCGACGCCAGCCCCGCCAGGACACAGAACCCGGCAGTCATGCTTGCAACACGGATACTCATGAATGTTTCCTTCCTGAAGGGCGGGTTCGACTCTGAATGCACGGCGTTCACCGGCCTGGTGTCAGCTGGGACGAGAGGACCACCTGAATGGTACCAGGCCGAGGTGGATCCCCGTGCATGACGGCCAACTGCTCGTGACCCGGCTCACCCATGCGCCGGGCCACCCGGGCCGCGGCGGCCTGGTCGCTACCGTAGAAATACCGGACGACCGATTTCTGGGCAGTGACCGATCCCACCATGAGAACCGCGTCCATGCCGGCCTCCTTCAAAGCCCCGGTCAGGGAAACGCCACGATTACCGGCCGCAGCATCGGACCGTGGGAATGTGACCAGGACATGCACGGGGATCGTCCCGGGCCTTGGTAGCGGCGCCATGGCAGCCTCGGGCAACTGAGCCGCCGTGGCATCCTGGCTGGAAGGAGCCCGGATCAGTGCCGGGATCGCGGCGACCAGGGACAGAACCGGATCTTGGGGCGTTCGAGGCGGATCAGGCGGCATCGCGGCCGCGGGTTCGGGGAATGTGGACGCCGGAGGGGCAGCCAGGGACGCTGTTTTGGCAGCGGCGAGCGGCAAAGGCGGCTCGATGGGTTTGCTGTGCGGCGACATGACCGGGGTAAGCGCGCCGCTGGCCACAAGCGCTGGCGGTGTAGGCTGAGGCACGGGATCAAGAGCGACGCCTGGCCCAGGTCCAGACACCATGCGTCCAGGCGCCTCTGTCGTCCCACCCGGGATGATGGGCTGCGGCGGCAAGGTGGCGACGGTGGCCGGCTCCCTTCCGTGCCACGCAAGCAACCCGAGGACCGCTAGGCCAACGACAGCCATCCCGGAAGCCAGGCTATGAACCCGGAACGGGTGGTGCGCCAGCGACAGCCCTCCGGACGGCAGGAGAGCGGGAGAGAGCACGGGCTGTCGCTCGGCCGACGGCACAGTGAGACGAGGCGGCTCGGTCTTTTCAGCGAATGGCGGAGCGTCTTGGTGCGGCGGGTCTGCGGATCGAACGCCTGATGGATCGTTCTGCGCCACCGTATCGGCGACGTGTGCCGTAGACACCTCGTTCGCATTGTCTATCCAGGCGCGAAACAGCGCGCGGCTCGCGAGCTTCTGTATCTGACGGGGATTACCCCGGCCATGGTGAGCAATGGCCTGGACGGTGCCGGGTCCCAGAAGGGAGTCTGGCAATCCGGCCCGTTGAATTTGCTCTAGGAGATAGGCCGCAACCTCTTTCGGCAGCAGCGGCCTCATCTCAACCAGCAGCGGCGCGGCGGCGGCGCCCTCGACCACGTCCAACAACCTTCGCGAACCCACAAGAATGCAGCGCGGCGCACGACTTACCAAATGCGTCAGCATGTCTCGCGGCACCCGGTCGGCTTCGTCGAGCAGAACGAGGTCGGGCTGCACACCCGCTTCGATCTTGCTGCCCGGCAGCAGGATGACAGTCCGCCCTTCCGCCTCGAACTCACGCATCAGGGTCAGCAGCAGCAGCGATTTCCCCGAACCCGGTTCGCCCGCCAGCACGACGGAAGACCCTGCCTTCAGGCCGGTCCTGACCGCATTCAGCGCTTCTACCCAGCCCGGATGCCGTATCACCTCTCCCAAACCAGCAATCACGGGGAAAGGAACAGACACCTGAGTGAGGGAAGGCGGGCTTACGCTGATGTGCATTCAATCCAACAGATCTTAGGACCTCTCTAAGTCGAGGCAGACGCGGCAATATGTATGGAACCTTACAAAAAACTATTTCGTGATTTTATTTGAGACAATTTGTCTTCTTATAGTCGCTGTAGAGACTGATCGTAACAAAGCATGAGCGAGATGCCGGGCCTGACGTGCTCGCTGTCTGCATCGCTTGCGCTCACGTCAAGCGAATAGGAGCAGGATCCTGCATGAGCATCAATGATCTCCGCACGATCGACAACGATGCGCCGATCAGAACCGATCTCTGTCTGGTTGGAAGCGGTCCCGCAGCCTGGACCATAGCCGAGGAGCTGAAGGATAGCGGCTTGCGCATCCTCATGCTGGAAAGCGGCGGTATGGGCATTCATCCTGACACGGAGGCGCTGAACCAGATCGAAGACGTGGGCAGGCCGCTGTTCAACGGACGCACCCGCGCACTTGGCGGCACCTCGCACGTGTGGGCCGGGCGGTGCATGCCGTTCGACGACATCGACTACGAGGTGCGGGACTGGGTGAAGCTGTCGGGCTGGCCGGTGCAGGCCAGCGCCATGGCGCCTTACGTGGATCGCGCGTCCGAGCACCTAGGTGCCGGACCCTACTACGATGGCATCCAGCGCCGGCCCCTGCCGGACGGGCTGCACCCACGCCCAGCGGTCAACCCGGCGCTGATACGCTCCACCTGGTGGGAGAACCCCGCCTACATCAACTTCGGCCGGGTGCTGACCGAGCGCCGCAACCCGAACCTCTGGATCCTGCTGCATGCGACGGTCACGCACCTCAACACCGACCTGTCGGGCCGCCAGATTGACACAGTCGAGGTGACCGATGCCGACGGCCGATGCCTTCTGATACACGCCAGGGTCGTCGTGCTCTGCGCCGGCGGGATAGAGAACCCGCGCATCCTGTTGTACTCGAACCGGGTGAACCCCGCCGGCCTCGGTAACGCGCATGACACCGTCGGGCGCTACCTGATGGACCATCCCCGCGACTTCGAGCTGATCGCGCGGGTCGGTCCGCAGGACACCGACCGGTTCCGAGACCAGTTCGGACCCTACAAGCTCGACAGCCCCCGCGGCCGGCACGAGTTCAGCTACGGTTTCGTGCTCAACCCCGAGCGGCAGCGCGCGGAACGGCTGCTGAACACCGCCGCCTGGCCTTTCGAGACGTTGGCGGAAGACGATCCGTTCGACGCGATCAAGCGGCTGGTCAGGGGACCGCGCAACCGGGCCTTGCGGGATGCGGCACACGTCGGACGCCAGCCCGGCACCCTGCTGCGCGGTCTGCGGCCCCGCCTCCTGGAGAAACAGAAGGTTCGACGCAAGGTGGAGCGGATCGGCTTCCTCGTTTCCTCCGAACAGGTGCCCGACCCGGACAGCCGCGTGGTCCTGGGCGGACGGTTGGACCGGTTCGGTCTGCCGGTGTCCAAGGTCGAATGGCGGGTGGGGGAGCTGGAAGCCAAGTCTCACGCCGCCTTGGCGCAGACCATCGCGGCGGAGTTCGGCCGCCTCGGCCTACCACCGATCCGCCTCGCCGACTGGGTGCGGGAGAGGCACTTCGACCAAGCCGAATTTACGGATGGCTGTCACCCAAGCGGCACGACGCGCATTGCTGCTGATCCGTGTGAAGGTGTGGTCGACGCCAACTGCCGGGTTCATGGGGTGGAACGGTTGTACGTGGCCGGAAGCTCGGTGTTCCCGACCACGAGCCACGCGAATCCCACGCTGATGATCGTGGCGATGGCCGTGCGGTTGGCGGAGCACCTGAGGGGTCAGCTGTCCCGCAAGACGGGTGCGACGAGGCAGGAACAGGTAATATTTGGCGACTGACTGCGTCTGGTGTGCCATGAGCGGCGCTGCCGGAAGGAACGCAGGAAGTGTTGACCATGGAGAGTCATGCAGGCGGGTCGCTGAGGCTTCCCTCTGGAACCACCGTTGCCGTCACCGGCAGCACCGGCTTCATCGGAGGCAGACTGGTGGAGCGGCTCACCGAATCTGGCGTCGACGTCACGTGCCTGATCCGCGGCAGGGATGCGGGCACCCGCCTGCATCGCGCCGGCGCCCGGATCGCGCAGCTCGATCTGGCCGACGGCGCCGCGGTTCGCACGGCGCTGCAAGGGATCGATGTCGTGTTCCACCTGGCCTATGACTGGGGCAACGACGCCTGGAACGCCGAGGCGCTGCGGTCCCTGCTCGCTGCCTGCAAGGCGAATGGGTGCAGCCGGCTGGTCCATGTGAGCAGCTTCGCCGTGTACGACATTCCTGACCAGGGCAGCTTTTCGGAGGAGGCCCCGCAGTGCACGGCCACCGGGGGATACGCCCACACCAAGCTCGCGCTGGAGCGGCAACTGCTGGAGGCCGTGCGGACGGAGGGTGTGCCGGCGACGATCGTGCAGCCGACGATCGTCTACGGACCGCTCTCCCGCCCCTGGACAATCGATCCCGCCGATGCGCTGCGCCACGGCACCGTTGTTCTACCCGGGAAAGGGGAAGGCACGTGCAACGCCGTCTATGTGGACGATGTCGTCAGCGCCATGATCCTTGCGGCGCATCGGCCCGAGGCGATCGGCCAGCGCTACCTGGTGTCCGGGCCCATGCCGATCACCTGGCGAACCTTTTACGAGGGCATGGCACGGGCAGTGGGCGCGAAAGGGCCGAGGTTCATGCCCGTGAGCGCGATTGCACGTGCGAATGGCAAGGCGGGCAAGGTCAGGCGCCTGATGCGAGACCCTGAGCTGGTGATCCGCCGGGTCGCCGGCATCGGACCGGCGCGCAAGCTGGTGCGGATGATCATGCGGGTATTGCCTGGCAGGATACGGCGAACGCTTGACGAACGGCTTTACACACCCGCCTCGCGCCGGCCCGGCCATCTACATCTGCCCACGCCCGAACACCTCGCCTTCCTGCAGGGTAGTGCGACGATCGGCTCCGAGAAGGCCCGGCGGGAGCTTGGCTATGCGCCGGCGTTCAACTTCGAGCAGGGCATGGAGCCTACCGCCAGGTTCCTCAACGAGACCTACTTCCGGCGGGTGTGACGGCGGCTACTGGCGCAGAATTGCGGTTAGGCTGTTACTTCCCTGCGTCAAGCGCAGCTGGCTGCTTGCGGAGGTGAAGCGCGGACTTCCGGTTCCGGAAGCGATGCGCGACGCCCTGGGCAGGTTGCCTCCTACGATGCGCCGGGTCAGGGCCGCGTGGTCCGCCGCCGCCTCGCGCAGCCGGGCGGCGAACTCGGGCGTCTGCTCCCCGATGGGTGCCTCCACGACCGAGCGCCTGACTGCCCCAGGCAGCGCCGCCACACCGTAGGCCGCGGCCTCGGGCCAGGCGCGCACCACCCTGCGCTGGTAGTCGGCCCCCGGTTCGGCCGCACGCGAGTGATAGGCTGCCACCGTCTGTGACCAGTCGCCCAGCTCGGCATGGAGCTGTTCCAGAAACCGCGCGGCATAGCTGGCATTCAGCCGGGGGGCGAAGGCATCGTGCAGCGAGGCAAAGGCGGTAGGATGGTGCTTCAGGTTGACCTGCATGCAGCCCACGTCGAACGACCTTATCCCGCTGCCCTGCAGGGCCTCCGCGGCGGCGATCGCGGCCTCCGCCGTTTCGTAGAAGGTCCCGACCCCGCCGACATTGATCGTCCACGGCCAGGCGGCCACCCGACGACCCGGCACCACCCGGCCGCTCTCGACCAACGAGATCGCCGACAGCAGCCGGCGGGGGAGCGGGGACTGCTGCTCCACGGCCTCGATCGCACCCTGGCACTGGGCGGCATCGTCCGATGGCGCCACGGGCTCTGCGGCCCGAGCCGGCCCCTTGTGGCACGACCAGATGATCATCGCCGTCACAGCCAGCCCTGCCCTCGCTGCCGCGGCCATGCCGGTCATGCCGCCAGGGCGATGTCGAGCGGGCTGCTCCCCACGGGATGGGACGGCGAGGCGCCGTGCACAAGGCAGGTCTGGAACACGCCGCCGCCGGTGCGCCGTATGGTGTAGATCTTGCGTTTCGCCGGCCCGGCCAGATGCATCACCGCGATGGGCGCATGGGGCGCATAGGGCTTGCAGAAGGCGTGCAGCGCATCGTTCCACATCGGGATGCCGCGGTCGCAGATCCAGTTGCAGGCCGGGTCGAGGAACACCGCCTGTTCGCCCCGGCGGTTCGGGCCGTCGCCATAGAGCGCATGGTTGAGCGCGAACTGGTCGTGCGGCACCAGCGCGCCGGTCCGCTGGATGGCGGCGGCGTAGCGTTCGGCCCACAATGCCCATTGCGGCGCCCCGGCCCGCACGGCGAACAGCCCGGCATTCACATGCCGGCGCGTGAGCAGATAGCCCGATGTCGATGGCCCGTACCCGAGCAGGAAGTGCTTGGCCGTCCAGCCGAACAGCCAAGGCTGGAACCGGTAGGCGCGCTCGCGCTCGTGGGTGATCGCCATGCCGTGCGACAAGGCGCCGTCGATGTATCGGTCGATCACGGCAGGGTCCTGGAACCACACGTCGGAATCGACCCACAGATACACGTCGTATCCCGGGAAGTACTCGGGCAGGAATGGCCGGGCGAGGAAGGACAGCAGGGCCACGGGCTGCTCGTCGCCAACCCCGAGATGCGGCCGGGGCGTGGCGATGGCCACCTGCCGGGCGGCGAGCCAGGCCTTGTCCGCGGGTGCCAGACCCAGGTCGAAGCAGGCGATGTGCATATCGGGCCGGGCCAGGACGGGGCCGAGGGAGTCGATCATGCCGCGCAGGAACATCATGAAGCGGGAGTCGGACGCGCTGACCAGGAGGACGCGGGGCCGGGTCATTGGCCGGCACCGGCCGGGGCCGCCTCGGAGGCGCGCAGGCTGGGATGCGTCAACAGGGAAGCGGGCGCGCCGGATGTGCTCCGGAACAGCCGGCGCCTGATACGGCCGGCGACCCGGCGCAGCAGCAGCGCGTAAGTCGACGGATGGGCGGCGATGATGGCGAGGCTGCGGAACCAAGCGCCTTCTGAGGCCCGGCGCTGGGCGTTGAGGTAGTGGATCATCGCATGGTATTGCCTGGAGCGGCCCCGCAGCATGGCGACGATGTCGTGCTCCCCCCGCTCGGCCATGATCCTGATGAAGTGCTCGTTGGCCTGCAGGGCAGGACGGTAATCATAGCGCCAGCTGCCGCTGCCGGTGCTGGTCCATTGGCGCGAGATGGTGCCGAACGGCATCGTCCAGTAGTACAGCGGTTCGCTGAGCAGGACGGCCCGGCCGCCGGCGACGAAGAAATTCATCAGGTAGTAGAAGTCTTCGGCGAGGCGCGTCCGCTCGTAATAGGCGATGTCGTGGCGACGCAGGAACTCCACTCGCATCACCGGTTTCAGGATGCCGAAATCGAATTCGGCATGGGAGTTCGAGTGGAACGCCAGGTCTTTCCGTGAGAGGAGTCTCGGTGATTTGCCGGTCTCGAAGGCGGTGCGCACGACGATGTCGGCGCCGCTGTCGATATAAACCAGGTTGTCGGCAGCCATCTCGACCTGGGCCGCCTCCGCGGCCTCGATCAGCCGTTCCAGGCGTTCCGGGTGAAATGCATCGTCGGCGTCCAGCACGGCCAGCCAGCGGCCCCGGGCCCGTTGCACCATCTGGTTCATGGCATGCGGCTTGCCCTGGTTGGTGGCGGCGGACATCACATGGATGCGCCCATCCTCCTGCGCGAAGCTGCGGGCGATCTCCGCACTGGAGTCGGTCGAGCAATCGTCGAGCACCAGGATCTCAATGTCACGCCGCGTCTGGTTCATGGCGGAGCGTAGGCAGCGCGCCAATGTGGCTGCACTGTTGAACACTGGAATGGCGATAGTGGCCGCCAGAGATGCCTCAGATGCCATCAAGGCCTCCCTTGTTGTACGATGCGAGACCGCATGGCGGCCCAGGCTGCATCGCAGCAGTGAAATCAGAACTCCCTGGAAAACTCGGGCGCACCAAGACGCGAAAACCTCAATGGCGCTGGCACAAGTGCTCAGAGTTGGCCCGGCTTTTGCGCACTGTCCAAAGTCCAGCAGGCGCTTCGGGGTTCCTTTTGGGAGCGGGACTTGAGTAGGTCGGAGCAGACCCGGCTGTAAACGGCAATATGCCCGAATTCACCGAGATGACCCTATCGTGACTCGATAGATCTTACCGGGATACCCCGTTTGTACTGTATCGTACATACGCGGCAAGTGCCGCAGGGCCGTTGCCGGCTACAGATACCAGACCACAAGGGCGAGCACGGTCAGCCAGAACGGCGTCACAATGGCCAGACCCACCATGACACCGCGCGCAAAGCCACTTCGCGGCGACCTGGAGGGTCCCCGCACATCAGCCTCTGCGGCAACGGAGGCGCCTTGCAGCGTTTCCCTGGCGTTCGGGATGTGGCCGAGCCGAATATCCCGCTGGTCCGGGTCGGCCGACCGAGGTGTGGGAAGTGGGCTCACCAACGGACACGGGCAAGCGGAACGACCGCGCCCCTGCCGAAGCGTCTCATGCCGATGGGGAGGGCGCAGGGATATTCAGTCATGGTCCTATCGATCAAAGCTTGCTTTCCTGCAACGACTGTACTCGGAAATTGATTCACCTGCCAAGCGGACGCTTATCGCTTCCAGCCGAGCGCTGTCCCTCTTGCCGACTGCTGGTGCATCGGCAGGACAACCCGGTTCGACAGTGCCGGAACTCAGAACTCCACCGGGACTCCTTACACCGGAAATGACAACCGCCACGAGTATCATAGTATCGTGAGTTGTTTTGCTCAAATACACACAACCCCTGATTGATCTCAGTGCCGGGACGGTTTGCACCTTGACGCTCAGGATTGCCCTCGTCGGCTGCAACTCCGGTCAAGGTTCCTGGCTCCAGCGCGATCGACCACGAGGAGTTAAAACCAATCATTCCGTGCAGGATTGTGGCGTGAGAGCCTTTCGCCGGCGGATGATACGCGGCAATCGAACTGCTGGTCATCGTGGCGCGATGGGTTCCGTATGGCGCATCGCAGACAACCTGGCCGAGCTTTCCCAGGGCAGCCACCTTCTACAACCGTGTCCAAGAGCATGATCTTACAACACGAATGTATGATACATTACCTTTAGGGCTCTAACCTGAGTTCACGATTTAATCACCATGTTTTACTTGCAATGGGATGCAGGTTCGCTAGTGATGTTGCACCACACAAAAATCGCGTCCGCCACCACGATCGCGCTCAGATTAAAACGGGAGTCGGATATGCTTGGCCGAGTATCTTTAATGATGGCTGCCCCACGGGTTTCCAGCTGAGCCATGCGCGGCGTCCGCACCAACTTCCTGCTCAATGTCGGCGGCATGGCACTGCCCATGCTGTGCTCACTGATCACGGTTCCCCTCTATATCCACCTGATCGGCGCTGCGCGTTACGGGGTGCTGTCCGTCGTTTGGCTGCTTCTCGGGTATTTTGGCTTCCTTGATTTCGGGCTGTCCCGTGCATCCGCCAACGCGCTTAGCCGCCTCGCCCATGGCAATGCCGCCGAGCGGATGCCGGTGCTGGTCACGTCCCTCTATCTCAACCTCGGGCTCGGCCTGTTCGGCGGCGTAATCCTCTATGCGGTGGCCAGCCTGCTGCTCCAGTTCACCGACACCATGCCCACGGCCTTGCGGCCCGAAATTGAAGCGGCCCTGCCCTGGATCGCCTTCATGCTACCTGTGGCGCTCGTCTCCGCCGTGGGCGCCGGCGCGCTGGAAAGCCGCGAACGGTTCATGGCATCGAACGTGCTCACAACGCTGGGCGGCCTGCTGGGTCAGGCGGGTCCGGTGCTGTGCGCCTGGCTCATCGCCCCCAGCCTTTCCGTGGTCATCCCCGCCGCGTTCCTGTCCCGTCTGTTCATGACCGGCTTGGTCTGGCTGCTGGTGATGCATGCGGAAGGGCCGCTGAATTTGCGCCAGTTCGACCGCAGCCGGATCCGCGGACTGCTCGGCTACGGCGCCTGGGTCAGCGTCACCAGCATCATCAGTCCGCTGCTGGAGATGCTCGACCAGATCCTGATCGGCGCCATGCTCGGACCGGCCGCCGTCGCCCACTATGCGGTGCCGATGAACCTCGCAACCCGCAGCCTGGTTGTCTCCTCCGCTCTCTCAAAGACCTTGTTTCCGCGTCTGTCGCGCCTCGGGCGTGCGGAAGCGCTGTTGCTGGCCGAACGCTCCGAGTTGCTGCTCGCCTACATGTTCGCCGCCGTCTGTGGCCCGGCGATCATCCTGGCTGCACCCGCGCTAAAGCTCTGGGTCGGCCCCGAGTTCGCGGTCTACTCCATTCCCGTGGCCCAGGTCCTCATGGTCGGGGCCTGGTGCAATGGGCTGGCTTTCCTGCCCTTCACCCTGCTGCAGGGACAGGGGCGGCCGGATATCACCGCGCGCATCCACGCCGCCGAGGCCCTGCCATTTTTCGCCCTGCTGTGGTTCTTGACAACGCGGTTCGGCCTGTCCGGCGCCGCCGTGGCCTGGATGGTCCGCGTCGCCATCGATGCGCTGCTGTTGCTGGCTGTCAGCGGCTTCTGGAGCCGCCGCCTGCTGGGACTGCTGCCACCAGCCGCCGCTGTCGTGGCATGCTGGGCGGTGGCGGCCTTCTCCGACCTGTCGCTGCCTGGCGCGACGGCCTTCGCCGCGGCGGTGGGACTGACCGTGCTGGGCACCGCCCTGCGCGTCAACCCAATCGCCTATGCCCTGTTTGCCGACAGCATGCCGCGCCGCCTGCGACTTTATCTTCCGGAACGTGCGGGATGAGCTCTCCATCCCGTCGGCTGGTGGCCGTGGTCAGCCACGTGCTGAACGGGCCGGTGCGCGGCGTGTACGAGCGCATCGCGTGGCAGGCGCCGCTGGACCACGACGTACGGTTCATCCTTAGCACCGATGATCCCCATGCGGACCTGGCCGGCGTGCCGGAACATCGCGTGGACCGGATCAGCCGGCGCGACATCCTTGGGTTCGGCTATCCCGCGAAGTGCGACGAGACCGACTGGGACATGGCCGGCAATCTCGACCTCGTGTTCCTGGAGTTCCGCCGCAGGCATCCAGACCGGGACGTGTACTGGTTCATCGAGTACGATGTGCATTGGGAAGGCGCCTGGACCGTGTTCTTCGAGCATTTCCGGAACAGCACGGCGGACGTGCTGGCTGCGACCGTGTTCCCTGTGCAGGACCATCCCAGCAAGTACAAGATCGGCTCTTATCCCGCGCAGGTCGTGCCGGCCGGAATGGCTTGGGACCCCGCGAAGATCATCAAGGCATTCCTGCCGGCCTGCCGCATCAGCGCGCGGGCGCTCGATGCCTTGGGCGCCGCCTACGCCGCAGGGCTAGGCGGGCACTACGAGATCAACGTGCCATCGGTCCCGTCGCAACTGGGCATGGTGCTGGAGGATTTCGGCGGCCAGGGCAGGTTCGTGCGGCCGGAGAACCGCAACCGGTTCTATTTCGCCCGCGGCGACAACTACTCCCATTCGCCCGGAACCTTCGTGTTTCGTCCGGCGCAAAAGCCGCTGCGCCGGGCCAACACGCTTTGGCATCCGGTAAAGCCCGAAGGCGTGCCGGTCTGGCACCCGTTGCGGATCAGGGGCAACTCGCTCAAGAGTTTGGTTGAATCCTTGAAGCCCCTGCTGTGGCAGGCGATCATCCGCACCTGGTTCGCCACCCGCTGGCGGCCGCTGCGCCCAGCGCCGGCCCTGCACCGGTCTGCCGTGGGACGGAGCGACGCATGACCGCCGCGATCGACGTCGTCATCCCGGTGTATAACGGCCAGCGAACCATCGAGTCCGCGGTCGCCAGCATCCAGGCCCAGACCCTCGACGACCTCCGCATCATCGTCGTGGATGACGGGTCCACCGACGACACCGCGCACCAGGTCGGGCGCCTGGCTGAAGCGGACCGCCGCATTATGCTACTGCGGCAGCCCAATGGTGGCATCGTCGATGCCTTGAATGCCGGGCTCGAGGCCTGCACCGCACCGCTGGTGGCAAGGCACGACGCCGACGACCTGGCGGCACCCGATCGGCTCAGGTCCCAGGCCGCCTTTCTGCTGGCCCACCCTGAAACCAACGCCGTGTCCGGCGCAGTGCGGCACATCGACGAGAATGGCCGGGTGCTCGGCTCCGTGCTGCGGCTCGCCTCGCCCGATCTCGCCGATCTGTCGCTGTTCCCACAGCGCGAGCCTTACCTGATGCATCCGTTCCTGATGATGCGGCGGGATGCGGCGGTCGCGGCCGGCGGCTACCGGCATGTCTTCCACGCCGAAGACACCGATCTCTACTGGCGCCTGCAGGAAACCGGCGGCCTCGCCAACATGGACGAGGTACTGGGCGACTATCGCATCCATGCGGGGAGCGTCACCGGGCTGTCGCCGTTGAACGGCCGCATCTCGGCGGTGAACTCGCAGCGTGCCGGTCTCTCGGCGATGCGGCGCCGGGCCGGGCGTGCGGATCTGCAGTTCCCGAAGTCCGTGCTGGTCGAATACCAGGCGGCCGGCACGTTCGAGGCGGTGATCGCCGTGGGCTGCCGCGACCTCGATGTCCGGGAGTCAGCGCGCCTGCGTGTTGCCGCGTGTGCCAAGCTGCTCGAACTTGCGGGATATCGTCCTTATGAGCTCGACCAGGCGGATTGCACGCTCATCGGCCGCACCCTGATCCCGGCGCTCTCCACCATGCCGGCGGACAGCCGGGGCGGCTGCATCCGCATGATGTCAGGCACCGCGGCGCGGCTGCTGACGCGGGGCCAGATGGGATCGGCGATGTGCCTGACCACGCCGCGGCTCCTGCCGCACACGGCGGCCCGGTTCGCGTTACGGGCCGCGGTTCCCGTCAGGCTGCGCCGCCTGATCCAGCGGGTCGCCGGCAAGGCGGAGTTCGTGAAGTGATGGATCCGCATTCAACGCACCCGGCAGAGGTGCGGCAAACCAATGAGCGCACAGGGAAGAAACGCCTACGAGACGAGGCGGGCAGCAGCCCAGGTTCCGCTAGGAGGCATTTCATGAACTCTGTTTCGCAAGACGATGTCGGCGTGACGCGATCCCAGCGGCTGGTCTCCGGTGAGTCCAGCCGCTTCGTGGATGTTCCGCTTGGCACCCCAGCCGGACGCGATACGCCGCTGCAGTTCTCGCGGCGGGTTTGTGCCCTGATCCTGGTGGTCGCGGACATCGCTGCGGCGCTGCTGTCCTGCCTGTTCATCCTGCTGGCTGCCCACCTCAGCGCAGGCCATTTCGGCGCGTTCGGGATGCCCCGGAACCTTCACGCCACCCTGGTCGAGTTTGGCCTGGTATTCGCAGCCCTGATCGCCTGGTTGGCGGCGCACGGCCATTACCACAAGCGGCAGCCGTTCTGGCGGACGCTGCGGCAGGTGATGCTGGCCACGGGCGTTGCCGTGCTGTGCAACGGCTTCATCGAATATTCCTTCAAGACCGACACCTCCCGTCTGGTCGTGATCGGCACCTGGTTGCTGTTCCCGTTCACGCTGTTCGCAATGCGGCATCTCGCGATAGCGCTGCTTCGCGCGACTAGCCTCTGGACCATCCGCACGGTCGTGGTCGGCAATGGCCCGGCGGTCGAACTCGTCGTCGACGCCCTGGTATCGGAGCGGCTCGGCTACGAGATCGTCGGCATCGTCGGCACGGATGCGGCGCGGCGCGGCACCGGTGACGACCTGCTGCAGCGCCACGGCGCGCAGATGCTGGTGCTCGCATCCGACGGCGGCGACGGGATGCGGGCAATCCAGGAAACGCTGCAGCGCAACCGCCAGCCCTTCGCGTTGATGGCGCCCACCCATGGCCTGCCCCTGCTGACCGCCGAGCTGACGTGCTTTCCGGAGCAGGACCTGGTGATGCTCGGTTTCGCGAAAAGCGACGCCCAGTATCTGGCGCGCATCGGCAAGGCCATGCTCGACCTGGGTGGCGCGGCCGTGCTGCTGGTGGCGCTGTCGCCGCTGCTGGCGGCCATCGCCGTAGCCGTGAAGCTGGATGGCGGCCCGGCTTTCTATGCGCATACCCGCATCGGCGCTGGCCGCCGGCGGTTCGGCTGCCTCAAGTTCCGGTCCATGCGGACGGACAGTGAGGCCGTGATGCGGGAACTGCTGCTGACCAACCCCGCCATGGCGGCGGAATGGGCGGCCACGCAGAAGCTGCGCCACGATCCCAGGGTGACGCCGCTGGGCCGGGTCCTGCGTGCCACCAGCCTGGACGAGCTGCCGCAGCTGTTCAACGTTTTGCGCGGCGAGATGAGCCTGGTGGGCCCGCGTCCCATCGTGGATGCGGAGGTGGCGCATTACGGTCAGGAGATTGCCTACTACTACCATGCACGGCCGGGCCTGACCGGGTTGTGGCAGGTCAGCGGCCGCAGCGACGTGGGCTATGGCCGCCGGGTTCAACTCGACGTGCTCTACGTCAAGAACTGGACGCTGTGGACCGACCTGGCCATCCTGTGCCGCACCATCCCCGCCGTGTTAAAGCAAAGGGGCGCTGTATGACATCGAATGCGGCGATCGACGGGGACGGGCTGGTCCGCCGCCTGCTGCGGCGGTTGGGGCCAGAGTCGCTTCCGGTCATGGCTCCGGCGCCGAAGTTCACGCCGCCGGGCCATATCCCAGCCCCGGCTGGTCCGGCCATGCCGCCCGCCGCACAACCCACGGGCGCCTTCAACCTGGCTCCCCGTCCCCCGCAGCCCGAGGCATTCACGCCCACGCAGCCGAAACGCGGCCGCCGCAGCATGACGGGGCGCCAGAACGAGCTTGCGCGCATCCTGCAGGCGCTGTGGGAGGAGCAGGCCCACGTCGTCCTCTACACCGACCGCGGCCGGGGCAAGACGTCGCTGGCCAACCTGGTGGTCGAGCTGCTCCGCCAGGGCAGCGTCATCGTGGCCCGACACACCTGCGAGTCCGGCAGCACCTTCGACAGCATCATGCGTGGCTTGGTCCGGGACCTGCCGCATGCGCTGCTCGCCGTGCCGGGCGGCGCCAGCCTGCCCGGCTGCGAGGAGGCGCTGCCTGCGGGCGAGCTGCGCCCGCGCGACATCGTGGCCCTGCCATCGCGGCTCACCTGCCAGCGGCTGGTGTGCGTGATCGACGAGTTCGACCGTGTGACGGATGTGGGCACCCGCACCCTTTTGGCCGACGCCATTAAACAGCTGTCGGATGCCGCGGTGCCCATGGCCTTCCTGATCGTCGGCGTGTCGGAGAACCTGGAGGCGATCCTCGGCCAGCATCCGTCCATTCAGCGCAACCTGGTTGCCGTGCCGCTGCCCTTCCTGAACGACGCGGAGATCGTGCGGCTGATGGAGTATGGGATGGCGGAGGCCGGGTTCACGCTGCAGCCGGGTGTGGCCGATCAGGTGGCCTCCATCGTCCGGGGCAGCCCCTACATGGCGCAGCTCGCCGGGCTTCGCCTCATTCAGGCGGCCAAGCGCCGGGGCGGAACGGCCGTGACGGAGGCCGATTTCGGCGATGCCGTCCGCCAGCTCATCGAGGAGGCGCCGCTGCCGGTGCTCGCCGCTTATGCGGAGCTGACGGCGGCCGGCACCGATTCGAAGGTAGCGCGTGCCGTTCATGCGCTGGCTTGGTTGAAGCAGGATGTTTGGGGCCGGATCGCGGTGCTGCCGTCCATTCGCGACGGCGTGATGGCCGGGACGGATATGATCGGGTCCGACACGTGGGACCATCTGCTCCGGTCCGGGTTCGTGCGGCCGGCGCCGGGCCACGCCTACCGCCACACCTTCGCCGACCGTGGCCTGATGCACCACGTCCTGTTGCTGTCGGCCCTGCTGCACAAGGCCCCGGCCAGCGTCACCGCGCCAAGCCTGGTGTCCGGTGGACCGCACCTGGCGACGGGCGGCTAAGGCGGTGGACATGGCATCTCCCTCTTATCAGGCCGAGGTTTGAATGGACGTCTCAGTCGCCGGCACCGGAATGCCGCCGCAGGTCGTGTCTCCGTCCCTCTCTCAAATGGGTCCGCCGGCCGCTGACGGGTGGCAGGTCGGGCAGCTTGTCAGGGCGGTGCGGCGCCGGGCCTGGCTGATTGGCGTGCTGGCAGCGATTGGCGCGGCAGCGGCCTATGGAATGGCCCGCACCGTGCCCAAGTCGTTCACCGCCTCCGCTCAGGTGGCCGTGGAAGGCGAGCGCGTCGCCATTCCCGAACTGAAGGGCGTGCTGCGGAACGACAGCCCGGGTGACCCGATGCCGTGGGTCCGTACCGAGACGCTGGCCATCGCGTCGCGCGACCTGGTGATGCAGGTGGCCACCGACCTGCAGCTGCGCGAGCGCCCCGAGTTCAACCCGCAACTCCGCCCGCACACTTTCATGGCAGACGCGATGGAGGCGGCGAAGAAGGCCATGCTGATATTGCTGCCGCAAACGAAGCAGCCCGATGACGGCCCGGCACAGACCGACGAGGTCGTGCTCGGCGAGGCGATGCGCGCGCTCTCCGTGTTCAACGATGGGCGCAGCCTCATCATTCTGCTGTCATTTACCTCACAGGACCCGAAGCTCTCAGCTAATTTCGTCAACCGGCTGGCGGCGGCCTACATCGCGTCCCGTGGTGGCCGGCGGGTGGCGGCGAACGAGGACGCCAACAAGGCGCTGACTGGCCGGGTGGAATCGGCCCGCAACGACCTGGCTGACATCGAGCGGCAGATGCGGGACCTCCGCAGCCGCAACGAGCTGGTCGGCGTGCGCGCCGGCTCCATCGGGCAGCAGCAGGCCGAGGAGCTGGCCACTGCTGTCGCCCGGGCCAGCGTGGAAGCGGCGCAGCTGCAGACGCAGTATGACCGCGCCTCGACGTTGGTGGGGGCCGGCTCCTCCGACGCGCTGGCTTCAGTGCTGAACTCGCCTACCATCTCCAGCCTGCGCCAGCAGGAAGGCACTGCCCGGAGCAAGATGGCGGACCTGGGTGCCCGCTATGGGTCGGGCTATCCCGGCGTACGGGCCGCCGCCGCGGAACTCGCAGCCGCGCAGCGCGGGGTGCGAGAGGAGACGCAGCGTATCATCGCCTCGCTGGGTACCCAGCTTGGTGCCGCCAAGGCGCAGCTCGCCGGGCTGCAAAAGCAGCTTGAGGCGGCGCGCCGGGTCGGCGCCACATCCGAGAACGCGGCCGCCCAGCTGGCGCAGCTGCAGCAGGAGGCGACCACGCGGCGCGCATTGTACCAGAACCTGTTGGAACGGGCCCAGCAGACCGTCGCCCAGCCGGCTAGCGCCGAGACCACGGATGTGCGTGTCGTCAGCCAAGCCGCGGCGCCGCTCTACCCCAGCGCACCCAACATGAAGGTGGCCCTCGGTGCCGGCGGTGTCGGTGGCGGCCTACTCGGCGTCTTGCTGGCGCTCACCGTGATGCGCCCGGCCGCCCGCATGCGCGACCCGGCGGACATCAACGCCCAGCTCGGCTTTCCGGTGACGGCGGTGCTGCGCCGGCCGCTGATTGGCCGCGGCCGGAGCGGCATCGCAAACCGCGTGGTCCAGGCGCCGGGCGGACCGGAGGCCGAGGCGTTACGCGGGCTGCGGGTGCAGCTGTCAAAGCTGGGCCGGGCCGGGCGGCCGCGCTCCTTCGTGTTTACCGGGACGGCAGAGGACGATGCGGCCTGCCCGATCGCGGTGGCGCTGGCCCGTGTGGCGGCGATGGATGGCGACAGGGTGCTGCTGATCGAGGGCAGCCTGCAGCGACCCCGCGCTACGGCGATCCTGGCCCAGCGGGCCGAGGGCCTGCGGAACGTGCTGACGGCAGGCGGGGATTGGCGCGACCAGACGCAGCGCGACGGTTCGGCCCCGCTGGACGTGCTGACGGTGACGCAGCCGCTGGAGAACCCACACGCCTTGCTGCGATCCGCGCAGTTCCAGAATGTACTTTCCGATGCACAGGCGGAGTATGACCTTGTTGTGCTCACCGCGCCCTCGGCGGCGATTGTCGATACCTTGCTGTTGGCGGAACGGGCGGATGTCACTGTCGTAGTGCTGGATGGTAGGCTTGAGGACCGTGAGATGCTGTTGGGCGCGGTCAGTGCGCTGGGCCGCACCTCGCGCTGTCCACTGGCCTTCGTGTTGGTGGCGGCATGAGCATCGGGCTCGCTCCCACGCTGGCCTTGGCTGGGCTACTGCTGCTCTGGCTCGCGGTGCATCCTTTCACCACCTATCCGCTGAGCCTCTGGGTTTGGTCGCGGCTGCGTCACCGGCCCGTGGCGGTCGGGCCGGTGACAGGCTCCGTCGCGCTCTGTGTCTGTGCCTATAATGAAGAGCGCGTCATCGAGGCCAAGGTCGCCAACATGCTGATGGCAGGCAAGGCCATTGGGGGCGTCGAGCCAGGCATCTACGTGGATGGCAACACCGACGCCACCGCCGCGTTGGTCCGCGCCTTTGGTGACCAGGTGCGGCTGATCGCGTCGCCGATCCGTACCGGCAAAACTGCCGGCATGAACACCCTGGTGGCCGCGACAACGGCGGACTACGTGGTGTTCAGCGATGCCAACGTCCTGTTCGCGCCCGACGCCCTGCCGAAGCTGCTAGCGCCCTTCGCGGACCCCGAGGTGGGCTGCGTCTGCGGCCACCTGATCTACACGCGGGACGAAGGCAGCGCCACGGCCTCGACCGGCTCGCTCTACTGGCGGCTGGAGGAAGCGATCAAGCGGCTGGAGAGCCTGACCGGTTCGGCCATGGGAGCCGACGGCTCGATCTTCGCCCTGCGCCGCATCCTGCACGAGCCCCCGCCGCCGGACCTGATCGACGATATGTACATCTCCCTGGCCGTGCTGAGCCGCGGCTACCGCGTGGTGCGCGCGGCCGATGCCCTGGCCTTCGAGGAAGCGGTGTCCAATCCCCGCGAGGAGACCCGGCGCAAGATCCGCATCGCCTGCCAGGCATTCAATGTCCATCGTGCCCTTTGGCCACGCCTGCGCCGGATGCCGCTGCCGGACCTCTACAAGTATGTCTCCCACAAGCTGCTGCGCTGGCTGACGGTGTACCTGTTCGCCACGGGATTGTTGTGCGCCGCCGCGGCGCTGGCGGTGGCCGGGGCATTCTGGTGGCTGGGCGGTTTGGCGGTTTTGGGCATCGTCGCCCTGGGTGCCGTGCTGGTCGCGCGCTCCGGCCCCCTGGCGGCCCTGCGCGATATTGGTGCCGCCTTCGTGGCGACCGGCATCGGCGTGGCGCGCTCGTGGCGCGGCGACCGGTTCCAGACCTGGTCGCCGCCGCAATCCGCCCGAAACATGGCCCGGCTGCCGCTGCCGGCCGCCCGAGGCTGACACCCATGCGCATCGCCCTCATCGACCCCTCCCTGTTCACCCTGCCGTATGACCGCGCGCTGGCCGGGGGCCTGCGGGATGCCGGGCACCAGGTCACGCTGTTCGGCCGGGCCCCGGGGCCAGACGACAGTGCCGCAGACGGCATCGACCTGGTGCCGCACTTCTATCGCCTGAGCGACAGCAGGGCCGGGCGACGGCTGCCCAAACCGGTTCGCCTCAGCCTGAAAGGGCTCGACCATACGCTCTCGATGTTCCGCCTGCTGCGGCGGCTGCGGCGGGAGCGGCCCGACATCATCCACTTCCAATGGATGCCGCTGCCGGTGGTGGACCACCGCTTCCTAGCCGCATTCCGGGCCGTTGCCCCGCTGGTGCTGACGGTGCACGACACCAATCCGTTCAATGGCGACCCCTCGGCAGGGCTACAGGGACGTGGTTTCTTTACGGCGCTCGAGGGTTTCGCCCGGTTGATCGTGCATACGGCGCAGGGGCGGGACCGCCTGCAGGCGGCGGGGGTGTCCGGGCCGCGCATCGCGGTGCTGCCGCACGGCACCCTGCTGGAGGCGCCGCCACGCGACACCGACGCCATGGCCGGGCCGATGACCTTCACGCTGTTCGGCAAGATCAAGCCCTACAAAGGCGTGGACATGTTGATGGAGGCTTTTGCGGCCCTGCCGGAGCCGCTGCGGAGCGGGGCAGGCCTGCGGATCGTCGGCAAACCATACATGGACCTTGCGCCGTTGCACGCGCTGGCCGAGCGGCTGGGCATCGCGGCGCAGGTCCGCATGGAGCCACGCTTCGTGGACGATGCCGAGATCCCGGAACTGTTCGCGCCGGGCACCGTGGCGGTGTTCCCCTATCGCGAGATCGAGGCCAGCGGCGTGTTATCCATGGCGCTCGCCTGTGGGCGGCCGGTGATCGCGTCCCGGCTCGGGACGTTCGCTGAAACGCTGAACGATGGCATACAGGGCGCCCTGGTGCCGCCCGGGGATGCCGCGGCACTTTCTGCCGCAATGGCGCGCCTGCTGGCGAACCGGCCCCATGCCGCCGCCTGTGCCGCCGCGTCCCGCCGCCTGGCCGGGGAAGGGCCGGGCTGGGACGAGATCGGAAGTCTCACCACAGCCATCTACCGGGACGTTCTGCCGCCGCCGCCTGTGGCGGTCACGCCCGGGCCATGGGCTCCAGCCGCGCAACCGAGATGATGAGCAGCACGAGGAACAGCAGCGGCGGGAACTGCTGGTAGCCGCCGGTGAACATCAGTAGCACCAGGCAGGGCGGCACCAGGATGCGCTGCCGCGATGTTCGCTTTCCGCCCACCAGCAGCACCAGGTAGGTCAGCAGCGCCGGCAGACCGTATTCGAGCACGATCTTCACCGGCGTGTTCACGTTGTACTCGTATGATAGCGGCACGCGCTCGCTGACCCCGCCCCCCAACCCGGCCCACAGGGAGTCCGGCTGTAGTTGCAGCACGTCGGACAGCAGCCAGAGCGGCGTCACGAAGCGCAGGTGCCCGCTGGTTCGCGGCAGGAACACCTCGTCGAGCCGTCCGCTGAAAGCCGCCGCCGCATCCGGCGCGAACAGCGCCACCGCGAAGCCAATGCCGGCCAGGACAGCCAGCGTCGCCACGGCCATGCCGACGCCGCGCCATCCGAGCCCAAACGTCACCGTCAGCACGAAGGCGGCGATCACCAGCCAGCCCGTCCCCGCCATCGACAGCAGCAGCCCGGCCAGGAACAGCAACAGGAATCGGGGCCGCACAAAGGTCAGCACTTCGATCATCAGGGCCAGCGCCATGACTTGCGAGAAGATCGATGGCTCCAGCAGGAAGAACCCATTAGACTTGAACAGGCCGCCGAACCCGGCCGGGATCTGGAGGTTGTAACCGTCCTCGAACAGCACCTTGTCCGGAACAAGGCCGCGAAAGGCGAACAGCCCAAGCCCGACAAACTGTGCCAGGAATTGCACGACTCCGGCTGCCGCAACGATACCAAACAAATTGGTCACACGCCGGAAGAATATTGCTTCGGGCATCGGCCGGGCAAACGACAAAGTGGCGAAGCTGCTAAAGAGTAGGAACTGCAGCAGAGACTGCTGACTGGGCGGCACCTGGAACCGATTGGGAAAAACTTGATTGTACGCCAGACCAAGCACCGCCAAAGTGCACAGCAGCAAAAATGCGCAGAACCGCACCCGGTCAAACGCGAGTTCCTTGCGGAGCAGCCCGGCAGCTGCGGCCCCCAGTCCGATGAAACCCACGACGTTGATGGCTTTCTCGCCCGCCGGCACGCCGAAACGCTGCAGAAACAGCGCAGACCCGGCCACCACTGTCGTGAACAGCAATGCCTGGCCCACGCGGCGGCTCTTCAGGCCGGGCACCTGGTCTGGCAAGGTCGTCAAGCCGGGGGACACGGACATGCCTGCAACACCCTTTATGGAAACACGGCACGCACCGCCTTGCGGCAGGATAGTGACAGGCTGCTCTTGAACGGCTTCAGGCAAATCGCGGCACTCCGCCCCTGCGGTTCGGCTGCAGCGAAAGCCGGGCAGAACCGGATGATCTCCGCCCTGCAGGTCGGGGGCACGGCTGCAATAGCGGCGCGGGTCGCCGCGGTGCGAACGGCGGGCGCAGTCTGGGCCGATGCCGGCGTCGTCCACCAGACGGCGGCTAAGCCGACTAGGCCGGCCAGACCGGCCCGGTTAAGGCAGCGCGGATGCGACATGAGCCAGATCTCCAACTCGAAAGGCCGAGCCTCGCTCATGCATACAGTTGAACAACGGCCCCTGGCGAGTTGTGCTTTCGTGTTGGCGGGCGTGCTGGCGATGCTCGCACCCCCCCCGGCCCTGGCCCAGCAACTCCGTTTGGACCAGGCACTCGAACCCAGCATTCCCGGCGACAACACCGAGCCCGGCGTGTCCGTCGCCTCCCGCCGGCATCCCGAGTACGACTATTCCGGGGTCCGCCTCGGCAGCTATTTGGTGCTGCCCGAACTCTCCGAATCCATCGGCTATGACGACAATGTGCTCGGCACGCGCAACGCGAAAGGTAGCCTGCTGGTGCAGAGCCGGGCCGATGTGCAGGTCCGGTCCGACCTATCGCGCTACGGCGTCTCCGCAAGGATCACGGTGGACGACTACCGCTTCGTCGATCATCCCCGGCAGTCGCTCACCAACTGGACCGCCATGGCTGGCGGTAGCTACGAGATCGGCCGCGACACCGTGACGATCGCCTACTCGCACGCCAACCTGAACCAGACGCCGCGGGACCTGAACGTGCCGCTGCTGGACGAGTCCGTCGCCTACCGCATCAACACCGTGCGGCTCGGCTACCGCGCGGTGTTCAACCGCCTATCGTTGCGGCCCGGGTTGGTGGTGTCCAACTATAATTTCGACAACGGCACCGTGGCCGGCGCGCGCTACCTGCAGACCTACCGCAACCGCGTGACGGTCAGCCCGGACATTGTGGCCGCCTACGAGCTGGCGCCGCGGCGGAATATCGTCGTGGTGGTGAACGACCTCAACGCCAGCTATACGAACCGCCCAGCCGGGTTCGTCAACCGGGACTTCAATGACGTGTCCGCCATGGCCGGGATCGACTACGACACCGGCGGGCTGTGGCGCTTTCGGCTTCTGGGCGGCTACGAGGTGCGCACCTTCAACAGCGCGGCCCTGAAGACCATCGAGGCGCCGATCGCCGAGGCCAGCGTTATCTTCTCGCCTACCGGGCTGACCACGCTGACGGGCACCGTCGCCCGCCGCATCCAGGATTCCGCCGACGAGACGACGGTTGGGTTCACGGAATCCTCCGTCAAGCTGGTCGTGGACCATGAGTACTTGCGCAACGTTGTACTCACCGGCCGGGCCCAGGCGACGTTTGACGATTACAAGGGCGGCGGCAACCAGATGCTTTACACGCTGGGCGCCGGCGCGAACTACCTGCTGAACCGCAACATGCGCCTGGCCGCGACCTACGATCACACGTCGCTGCAATCCTCCTCGTCCCTGCAGAACGGGTTGGGCAGTTCGGCCCGGCTGCCCAACAATTTCGCCTTCACGTCGGGCTACAATGAGAACCGCTTCCTTTTGCAGCTCAGGCTCGGCCTCTGATCGGCCACAATCGAACTCGTCCGGCATCCCATCGTTGTGGTCAGATGGTGTTAACGGAGCGGAATGGATCATGAGCACGACATCTCCCGGGCTGACCGGCGCCCGGACCTGGCTCGTGGCGATCGCCCTGTGTACGGCTGCCTCCGGCTGTGCTCCGGGGCGAAATCTGCCCCCCTTGCCGGAGTACCAGGCGCAGCGCTACCGCCTGGGCGGCGGCGACCAGGTGCGGATCATCACCTTCGGCGAGGACCAGCTGACCGGCGAATTTCGCGTCGATGACCAGGGACGCATCGCCGTACCGTTGCTCGGCGGCATAGTGGCCGCAGGACTGACGACGCAGGAGCTTGAAACCGAACTGACGCAGAAGCTCAAGGCCGGCAAGCTGCTGCGTGACCCCAGCGTGTCCGTCGAGGTGCTCGCATACCGGCCCATCTTCGTGCTCGGTGAAGTCGCCAAGCCCGGCCAGTATCCCTACCAGCCCGGCATGTCGGTCCTGACCACCGTGGCTGTGGCCGGCGGATTCACCTATCGCAGCGTGAGAGACTATGCCGAAGTCATCCGCACCACGGGGGGCAAGAGCGTGGATGGTATCGCGCAACCCAGCTCATTTGTCGCTCCCGGTGACGTGGTGCAAGTCTTCGAACGTCGCTTCTGATGTACCGCCGCCGAATGCTGGCGGGAGCTGCGACGTTCCTGGTGGCATTGCGTGCGCGTGCCGAACCCGATAATGCCGGCGCCACCGAACCCGGCGCTCATCCGCCGACCGGGGACGTGCAGCCGTTCAAGGCGCAGGGACGCTTCGTCAACCGCCTGGATGCCACGTTCGGCCGCACACAGCCCGACGCGACCATCCGCACCAAAGCGGAGCTGGACCGCATCTGCCGTTACCGCTTCATCTACGGCGATGCGGCCACGACGGGCGACGGCACAGACGGGCTTTACAGGAACTATCGCAGCCGCCACCGCGACTATGCCGGGGACGACCCGCGATCCCTGCATGATCTCAGCGGGAGCGCCTTGGTGCTCAAGGCGCATTGCGGGCTTGACGGCGGCAGCCGCGCAGACTGCTCGGACGGGCACATCGAGAGCGGCATCATTCGCTTCGCCCTGCCCATCCGACCCGGCAGCTACATCGAGACGCGCTGCCGCATGCCTGCCGCCGCCCATGCCTGGCCCGCCTTCTGGCTGAACCCCGGCGAGCAATTCCCGGCCCCGCGCGGCGCCAACGCGCGGACCGGGACGCTGGCCTGGCCCCCCGAGATCGACATCTTCGATCAATTTGGCTTCAAGGGCGTGCCGCCGGGTCGCGCCCTGGTGAGCGCGATGCCGACCGGCGGTAACGACGCGGCATACGGCCATCCGCATGACATCTTCAAGGATCCAGACTGGGGCGACAAGTGGTACTATCAGTCGAAGGATGATCTGACAGCCGGGTTCCATGTCTATGCCCTGGACTGGCGCACCGACAACACGCTGCGCTTCGTGCTGGACGGCCATGTCTACCGGGAAGCCTACTATGAGTGGAACAGCAGGGACGGCGCGCCGGCCCACCTCATCGCCAGCCTGCAGATCGCGCCTAAATTCAACGACCTCAGCGGGATCGTGGATGGCGGCAGCGGATGGGACTGGCCGATCAGCTACGTCCGGGTCTGGACCCGGACTTAGCTGCCTTGCCTGCGGCGCCCTGGAGTGAGCCGCGTCGGTTCAGACCGTTGGAACCACGAACTGGAAGTGGCTCGTGCCGTTGCTCATCAGGCCGGCGACCGCTCCAGAGACAGAGGTGCCGTTCACCTCCATTCCCTTCACGTAAAGATTGCGGTCTGTCGCGGCCGTTCCGCCATAGGCATCGTTCAGGAAGGTAACCGCCAGATCGTGTGTGCCGCTTGAAAGGATCGTCTGCAGGGTGACCGTCTGCGACAGCCCCGAGGTATTGAGCGTGGTGACAGTACCGTTCTGCACCAGCACCACGCCATCGACGGCAATCGAATACTGCGCGTTCCCGTTCCAGGCATCCTCCGCCAGGTGCAGGGTCAGCGCCGTGCTCACGCTGACGCCTGGCGCGATGAAGGTCGAGGTGCCATTGGACATGAGGGCCGCCGGCGCGCCACTTGCGATACGACCATCATAGGTGACCTGGTTCACGTAGAGGTTACGATCGGTCGCCCTGGTTCCGCCATAGGCGTCGTTGATGAAGGAAATGCCGACCGTGTGCGGGCCGGCGCCCCAGGTGCCGGTAAGGGAGATGTCCTGTGTCTGGCCTGCGGCATGGGAGGCGGTCGCGGTGCGCACACCGCCGATCGTGGTTCCATCGATGGCAATGGTGAATTGCGCGTCACCATTCCAGGCATCCTGCGATACATGGAGATCGAGCACGTTGGACACCGTGGGTGTTGGCACGGACGTTGTGGTGGGCTGGGTGAAGGTAAAACCCTGCGCACCGCCGCCCATCAGCGACAAGGCGCTGCCCGATACAGCGGTGCCGTCGATGGTGGCGCTGTTCACGTAAAGGTTGCGGTCGGTGGCTGCGGTTCCGCCATAGGCGTCGTTCAGGAAGTTCACGCTGACGGCATGGCTGCCGGCCGCGAAGTTGCCCAGCACGTTGAGCAGTTGCGTCTGCCCGGCACCGTGCGATGCCGTCGCGGTCTGGGTGCCGCCAACCTGCACCCCATCCACGCTCACCGTGAACTGCGCGTGGCCGTTCCAGGCATCTTCGGAAACAAGTAAAGCCAGGACGTGGCTGCCGCTGCCGATCGTGACCGCGGCGGCCGTGTTCGCTGCCGGAGTTGCACCGAAATACTTGGCCCAGGCTGCGGCTTCCAGCGGCTTGCCGTCGGCGGCAGCGCCGAAGGCATAGTTGCCTCCGCCATTGCTATCCCACAAGTTGACGAACTTGACCTGCAGGCCGGACGCCTGCGCTGCCAGCAATTGCTGCGACAGCCACTGCGGGAAGGCGGCATTATCGTTCACGTCGGTGCCCGCATTGGAGTTGCCGGCACCGGTCTCCGGGACTGCGAAAGGCTTGCCATGCGCCTGGGCGAACTGGATCAGACTGGTCAGGCTCTGGCTATGCCCGTCGCTGCCGTCGTTGGACCACTTGGTGGCGGCTGGATAGCTCCAGTAATGCGTCCGGTTGACCGGGTCCGCGATGAATTGGGCGACGCTGGTGTCGGTGCCTCCCGTGTTCCAGTCATGATAGGCGGGTGTGGCGCCGCCGTCCGAGTACGGATGAATGTCGGCATACACATCCGCGCCGATCACGTCGACGTAGGCATCTCCCGGGTAAAGGTTGGTCGTTGCCTCGGCATTGCTGTAGTTCGTGACGCCGGGGTTCCACACGACCTGGAGACCGACGTTGCTTGCCGCGGCGGCCTGGCGCAGCACAGTGGAGACATGCTGGAACGCGGCGACCCAGTCAGCCTGGCTGTGCTTGTCGTCGCCGGCATAGGTCGGGCCGGCAAGGTTCATCTCCCAGCCCGGCCGGAACACCAGGCTGGTAAAGCCGCGCTGTGCCCAGACCTGGACGATGGATTTGATCACCGCGTCATACTGGCCGGACGCAAAGGCTTTGAACTGCTGGTCGGGCGTGCCCGAGCCGGCGGCGTTCGACGACAACGGCAAGGCGATGACCGGGGTCATGGACCTGGCGTTGGCTGACTGCGCTGCGGAATCAGCCGCCCACATTGAGTTCCCGACCCACTGGCTGACCGCCTGCCGCTGATCCACGAAAGTTGTCAGATAATACGGCGGAGCACCCATGAGTGCCGTGAAGTTGTTATAGGCCCGATTGTAGGCGGCCTGGTTCTCCGCCGAGCTATTATCAGGGTTTCCGAGATAGGCACCGAGCGGAAAAGGTGTCGGGGGTGTGGACGGCATGGCTGGATCTCTCTGGACTAAACAGCGATCAAGAAGTAACACAATCGTGATCATTGTTCTCTTTAAAGTGATCTTTTAGCGCGTTAATAGAACAAGCTAAATAAGAAGTCTGGCCGTCAAATTGACGAGGGCCCTGCGGCGCCACGTCGGATCCGTGGTCCGACGCTCCGCTGATGGTTCCGTCAGTCAGGGTTTGAGATTCCTGCCCAGGTGATAGGACCGTTGGGCCGCGGCACCTGGTTGACCGTATCAAACCGGTGCAGGGGTTGCGGTGCGGTAAGAGAGTTCCGCCATGCCATCCGCATCGACGTCAATGAGGATGGGCCGGTGATCTGACCTACCATAGGCCAAAGCTGACCCATGGCCGCTCAGGTTGCGAAGCAGGCAGCGGTCCAGACGCAGCGGCAGAATGCCATAGGCGAAGTGCGTCGACCGTCTTGGCCCGGCATCGATGAAGCCGGGCAATGTGGTGGGACCTAGGGCATTGAAGTCACCGATGATCATGTCCGGATTACATCGAGCCGCAATCCTGCGAAGCTGCCGCCGGTTTGCGCGCTGCCCGTGATCGAGGTGCACATTGGCGATCCTCAGGGAGCCAATGCTGATGATCATCGCGTGCCGGGCAACGCGCGTCCGTAATTGTGGAACTGGTAGGTCGAGCCAGCTTGCCACTGGTAATGGCAGGGCGAAGGTCTCGAAGGGACTGAGGCTCCATGCGGCGGGTCCGTGGCTTCGGGTGTACATGGGTGCCCATTCATAGTGCCCACCAATGAGGTCTGGCAGCTTGGAAAGATGGTTTGTGGCCTCCTGGAGCAGCACCAGGTCCGGTCGATGCCGAACGACAAGCTCGGCAACATCATCCGCAGTCGCGCCGGTCTTTCGGAGGATGTTCCAACTCAGAATACGCATGATTAACAATGGCGGGGCGTTTGCAATTTCGCAAACAGAGCCTGTTCAAATCCGGCATCGCCGTAATCGGGAGTTCCAGTCATCCGTTGCATCATTGCAGTTGAGCCGGCTTGAATTTTATCGTTCATGATCTTTCTGCTGCTCGTACTCGGTCGTGAAGCTTTGGTCCTTGCACAAAGTATCCAGTCAAATCGCTGGATGGTTTTGCCTCAGGCCACAGAAAACGCCTGCCGTCCCTCGACCAATCCATAGGCCAGGTAGTGCAGGAGGGGGTTCAAAGACGCGGCCTGTACGTCGGGGTAAGCAGCCTCGTAACGGTCCGTGCTGAATTGGGCGGAAGGGTTGCGCCCCTCATGCCACCCATAGGTTTCGTAATGCAGGAGAGGATTGATGTGCGCTGCGGCGACATCCGGGTTGTGGGCGAGGTAGTAGCTGGTATCGAACATGGCGTTGGGATCCAGCCCCTTCTGCCAGCCCATGGTGTCGTAGCTGCGGGCAGCCTGTATCGCGGCCGACGTCCCGGTGGGGATCAGGGTGGCGCCGAGCTGACGATCGTAGAACCCGGCATCCACCAACAAATCCGCATCGCCGACCACGACAAATAAGGGATCTGTTCCGGCCTTTTGGACGCCGTGCTGCAATTCGTATTGCAGCGGATTTGTCCCTTCAAGCCGAAGGTCGGGATTGTGGTTCAGGCACTCAGCCGTGGAGAACAGCAGGCTCGGGTCGCGGCCTTCCCGCCAGCCGCTTACTTCATAGTGCAGCAGCGGATCTACGCCCGCCGCTACGACATCGGGGTTCTGCTTGAGATAGAAGCTGCTGTCGAAGAGAGCATCGGGGTTGGCCCCCTCCCTCCAGCCGGTTGCGTGAAACCAGGACGAGGCATCCAGCCCCTGCGCCGCTATTCCGGGATGGGCGGCGTTGACGAAGGCATCGTCGACCAGCGGGTCCTGCGGACCGACAGGGTGCGGCGTTGCCGGGCTGATCGAACGGCCTGCGGCCTCGCCGAATGTGATGTAGTCCAGCAGCGGATCGGTGCCGGCTGCCGCAACGCCGGGATTGTCGGTCAGGTAGTGCCGGGTCGAGAACAGGATGGACGGGTCGCGGCCTTCCTTCCAGCCCCAGGCGGCGTAGTGCGCCAGCGGATCGATGCCGGCTCCGGCAACGTCCGGGTTCTGGTTGAGGTAGAACCTAGTGTTGAACAGCGCCGAAGGGTTGCGGCCCTCACGCCAGCCGAATTGCAGGTAATGCTGGTAGGGCGACACTCCGGCGGCAGCCACGTCGGGGTTCTGCGCCAGGTAGTAGGCGGCATCGAACAAGGATGGGACGGGGGATGCCGGCAAGGCAAACGCCACCGCGCCCTGGTTGAGCATGGTGAGCGCCAGCGGGGTGGCAGTGCCGTCGCGGGTCATGGAATCGACGTAGAGGTTGCGATCCTGGTCGGCCGTGCCGCCATAGGCGTCGTTGGTGAAGTTCACCTGCACCACGTGCGAGAGGGTTCCGAACGTGCCCCGCACCTTGAAGGCCTGGGTCTGCCCGGCGGCATGGATCGCGGTGACGGTCGCGGTGCCGCCCACCTGCGCGCCGTCCACCATCACGGTGAAATGGGCATCGCCGGCCCAGGCCTGTTCCGACAAGTTCAGCACGAAGCTGTCGGGCCCGCTGCCCAGGATAGTGGTGGAGACGCCGGCCGGGTCGCCGACGGTAAAGCTGAAATCTTGCTCGCCACCCGAGTACTCGGCGAGCAAGGCACCGGGGATTGCGCTGCCGTCGATCGTGGCACTGGTCAGGAACAGGTTGCGGTCGGCGCCCGGCACGCTGCCGTAGTTGTTGATGAAGTTGATGCCGACCTGGTGTCGACCCGGTTCGAAATCACCTTGGATCAGGAACGTCTGCACCGCTCCCGCGGCACGGCTGGCCGAAGTGGAGAGCACGCCGCCGCGCTGCACCCCGTCTACCGTAACCAGGAACTGAGCATCCCCGAGATAGGCGTCTTCGTTCATCCCGAGCGCCAGCGTATTCGCGCCCTGACCTATGATCTGGGTGCCGGTGGGCGCCACCACCTGGTCCGCCGCCGTGGCAGCCGGGGCTGCCGCATCCGTGCCGCCCAGGGCCGGGCGGTCGTCGGCATCCACGGCGCCGTAGAAATCGAAGCCGCGTCCGTCCGGGGAGGAGATCGGCTGCTGGACGATGACCGGATTGCCCCCGTCGCGCGAGAATGCGCGAATGTAGTCGATCTTCAGGGCAGCCGTTTCACCCACCGGCGCGCCTGCCCAGTTCCCGCCCACCGCCAGGTTGGCCAGGAGGTACATGGGCTGGTCGAAGTCTGCCGGGGTGGGCATGGAGGCATAGGCGGTGCCGTTGAGATAGAAAGTGATAATGTCGGCTTCCCAGTTCACGCCGAAGGTGTTGAACTGCGTGTAGAGGTTGGCCCCCGCGGTGCCGTGCCACGCACCGCGCCCGCCGCTGCCGATTTCCACCAGGCCGCTGTGCAGGGCGTATGCCCCGCCTTCCCCGGATGGCCCGTTGGAACCGAAAGCCTCCAGCGGATCCAGCTCCGGCGGCCAGACATGCTGCGTCGGCAGCATCCAGAACGCCGGCCACATGCCAATCCCCTCCGGCAACTCCGCCCGTATCTCGAAGTAGCCGTACTGCTGGGAGAAGGAGTGGAACGTGGTGATAGCACCGGAGGTGTAGGCCTGTCCCTGGCTGGCAGCCAGATCGGTGCTGGGGGCTGCGGTGATGGACAGCACGCCGCTCTGGACCGAGAACGGGTTGGTGCCGGTCGTGCTGTCGGAGTACCACTGTACCTCGTCGTTGAGCTTGCGCTCGCCGTACGAGTAGGTCGTGTCCCAGGTGCCGGCATAGCCGGTCACGAAAGGGTTTGAGGGACCATTGCTGCTGAAGCCGTTAAACTCGTCGTCAAACGTAAGCTTGAAGCCGGCGAGATCCAGACCGTCACGGCTCATCCCGGACCGGAATTCTTCAATGCGCCTGGCCCGGCAGAGCCCGAGGGAAAACGACGCGACATCGTGGGTGGCCCCTTCATTGGACAGGGGCTCAGGCTGACAGCCATTGGTTAATATTGCCTATGCACCAACATTTATTTCTTGGCAGATCGCGGCTGGTTTTCTGCTGGTTTTTCAGGATTGGTCAGATGCTGTTCCCCCTGGCCGCTTTAGGTGGGGGTCAGCATAGGGTGCCGGACCGAACTCGTTCATCGGAGGCGAATGATTAGCGGAAGTAAACTGGAATGCTCTTGTGTACGGATCACAAAATCATTTTACCGCGCGGCCCGCGAATTCAATTCGAAGTAAATAATGGTGTTGGTATAGAGATGCCTTGGTAGCCTGATCCTGTCCGGGCAGGCATGTTCCTTCCATGCCGTTCAAGCACAACGCCTCGCGTCGCCACCGCATTCTGGAAGCGCGCTACAAGGTCATCAACTAGCCGGCCTATGAGGCGGGACTGCGACGGCGGGGTGACCTGACGTTCTGGATGGATGAAGCTGTCCTGGCCGGCTGGCACGCACCGCGCCGAAGCACGCCGGGCGGGCAGCCGCGCTATTCGGACCTGGCGGTCGGGTTGGTTCGTAAGCGTCCGGCCTATCTGGGGGTCAGCTCTGGTTGAGGCGGTTGGCGACGCTGGTGACGTTCCAGGGCAGCAGTTCGGCGATGCGTTTCACCGGGTGCTCGGCGATGCGTTCGAGGACGTGGCGCAGATAGGCTTCGGGATCGAGGCCCTGGAGCCTGACGGTCTGGACCAGGGACATGATCGCGGCCGCCCGCGTACCGCCTGCGTCCAAGCCGCAGAACAGCCAGTTCTTCCTGGACAGCGCCACCGCAGGGTCATTCTGCCCATATCGGGCAAGAGGTCGTCGTCCATTATCGATGGCATGCGCTTTACGGGCGCCAGTTGCGCCGGCACCGTAGCGAACGCCACGCCGGCGGTGACGTGGTCCATGTCGAAGTAGCGCCCGGTGTGGTGACGGTGGTCGCGGCCTGGATGCTGGATGCAGCTGCCTGTGTAGGCATGGAGATTGGCGCGCCCCGTGTCGCGGTTCCGGCTCTGGCAGACTTGCACCGCCTGCTGGCCACGCTTGGTTTCAGGACAGAATTCCGGGACGACTCGACCGTCGCCCTGGGGAGTAGCAATGAGATCAACACAGCAGAAAGCGCCGCCATCACCGCGGCAGACGGTAATGCCGCTGGACGGCAAAAGCCTATGGGGATGACGACGCTTGAGCGCGAGATCGCAGTCAGCGCATTGGCCAGGCTGCTGCTGGAGTCGGCCGGCACGTCGGCCGAGGAGAACCGCGATGACCACGGCTGACGCTCTGCCGCCCGCTGTGCTGCGCCGCCGGGCGGTGGTTTACGTGCGGCAGTCCAGCCAGTCGCAGGTGCAGACCAATCTTGAGAGCAAACGGCGGCAATACGACTTGGTCGAGGTCGCGCGGCAGCACGGCTTCCACAACATCGAGGTGATTGACGATGATTTAGGCCGCTCGGCCAGCGGCACGGTCGCACGGCCCGGTTTCGAGCGTCTCGTGGCATGGCTCTGCGCCGGCGATGTCGGCGCCGTGCTGTGCTTCGACGCGTCCCGTCTCGCTCGTAACGGGCGCGACTGGCACCACCTGCTCGAACTCTGTGGATTGGTGGAGGCCAGGGTGATCGACATGGAAGGCGTGTATGATCCGTGCTGTCCGAACGACCGCCTGCTCCTGGGCATGAAGGGTAGCATCAGCGAGTTCGAACTCGGGACCATGCGGGCCCGCATGCTGGATGCCGCTCGGCAGAAGGCGCGGCGCGGCGCGGCGAACTGCGTATTCCTGTGCCATTCGGCTATCTGTGGCACCGGGAGATCGGCCTGGGCCTGGACCCGGATCTGCGCATGCAGGAGGTCATCCGCCTGGTGTTTACTCGGTTTGGGGAGTGCGGCAGCGCGCGCCAGGTTTTGTTGCGGATGACGGCGGACGGGGTCCACTTCCCGCATCCGTGCGACGGCAAGCGAATGACCGCCCTGGAGTGGTGCCCTATTCGTTACCGCAACATCATCTCAGTGCTGAAGAACCCGTTCTACGCGGGCGCTTACGCCTACGGCAAAAGCGAGAAGCGCACAGCCATCGTCGATGGCCATGCCCGCAAGAGCTATGGCCATGGCAAGCCCTTCGGCGAGTGGGAGGTGATGCTGCGGGGCCACCATGAGGGTTACATCAGCTGGGCCGAGTATGAGCGCAACCAGGCTCTGCTTGCGGCCAATGCTTTTGGCAAGGCAGGCGGCGTCAAGTCTGGACGTGGTGGTCGGGCGTTGTTGGCGGGATTGTTGACCTGTTCGCGCTGCGGTCGCCACCTGGCGGTCGTCTATGCTGGCAAGGCGCCGGGCCGGCCCGTGTATCGCTGCGACCGTCCGAACCTTATGCTTGGCCTGACGCGTTGCCTCGGCTTTGGTGGTACCCGCATTGACGCCGCGGTCGCGGCCGAGTTGGTACGGGCCGTGGAGCCGCTGGCGGTCGAGGCAGCGTTACAAGCCGGGCGGATGCACATGGAAAGCCAGACGGAGCGGAACCGCATCGCAGAGTTGGAGCTGCAACAGGCACGCTACGAGGCCAGCCTTGCGGAGCGGCGCTACGCGGCTTGCGATCCGGATAACCGCCTGTTCGCCGCACAGTTGGAGAAGAACTGGGAAGCGGCGTTGCGCCGGGTGGAGGCGTGCCAGGCAAGGCTGGACGCTGCGCGGGTGCCGAACCCGACGGCCATGCCAGCGCCAGACCTGACGGGCCTTTCGGCAGATCTCTCCCAAGCCTGGGCGGCGCCTGCCACAAGCATGCGAGCCCGGCAGCGTCTTGTGCGCACTCTGATCGTGGACATCGTGGCCGACGTTGATGAAGCTGCGCGTGAGGTCGTCCTGGTGATCCACTGGAAGGGCGGCCAGCACTCGCAGCTGCGGGTCAAGAAACCCAGAACGGGCGAGCACGGGTGCCAGACCCCGGACGACGCTTTGGCGGTAATGCGGAGCATGGCCGGACGATGGAACGACGATCACATCGCAGCCTCGCTCAACCGCATGGGATTGCAGACCGGCCAGGGTAAGACGTGGACGGCCAGGCGGGTTGGCTCGCTCCGGCAAGTTCATGAAATCCGTGCTTATCGCTCCGCAGAGAAGGATGGCAAGTGGCTGACCTTGAGCGAGGCCGCCGCTGCGCTTGGGGTCACCCATCACGTAATCCGCCGCCTGATCCGTGACAAATTGCTGGCCGCTGAACAAGTCGTATCCGGCGCACCCCACCAAATCCGGGCGCTCGATCTGCAAACTGAAGAGGTTGGCGCCGCCGTGAAGCGGCGAACACCCCCGTGTCGCGGTATGCAGCAAAACGAACTTTCAATATTTACAGCGGTTTGAGAAAGAGGGGCACAATGAACCTTTCATCGCCACTGGCCGCATGGCGCGTTCGACCGTGTTGGTGTCCAGCTCGATGCGGCCGTCGTGCAGAAACCGCTCCAGCCCGTCCCAGTGCCTCAGCGCGTAGCTGATGGCCTGGGCGACAGGACCCCGGGCGGGCAGTGTTGCTGCCTTGACCTGGAACCAGGTGCGCAGATCCGCCACCAGCGCCTGGCTCCTCGCCTGCCGTAGCGCCAACCGGTGGGCGGCGTCCTTGCCGCGGATGTCGGCCTCGATCCGATACAGCGCTGCGATGCGGACCAGCGCCTCGGCCGCGATCGGCGACGTCCCGGCCTTGGCCTGATCGTAGAAGCCCCGGCGCACGTGGCTCCAGCAGTAGACCAGCGTCACGCCGGGCCCGTCGTGCCGGGCAGCAGCAAGCTTCTTGTAGGTCACGTAGCCATCGCATTGCAGGATGCCGCGGTAGCCGCCCAGCAACCGGTCATTGTGCTCCTGCCCGCGTCCCGGAGCGTAGCTGTAGACCACCGCTGGTGGGTCTGTGCCGCCCCATCGCGAAGCGATCCCACGGAGTGATGTCAGCGAAGCTGACAGGGGCGATCATGGCGGGCGATGGCCCAGAAGTAGCCTGTCTTGGTCCGGCCCCGGCCGGGATCCAGCACCGGCACCGTGGTCTCGTCGGCGAACAACCGCGCCAAGGCCAGCAGGGTCTCGCGCAGCCGGGTCACAACCGGCGTGATCTCCGCCGCAGCAAAGCCACCCAGAACGCCAGCGTAGAGCGATCAAGGTCCAAACCTTTGCCGCGCCATCATCTGCGCCTGCCGACCGAGGCCATGGTCGGCGTAGCGTGCCACCAGCACGTGCGCGACCATGGCCTCGGTCGGCAGCCCGCCCTCGATCAGCCGGGCCGGGGCGGCGGCCTGCACGACGACGTCGGGGCAGCTCCGGCACGCCAGCTTCGGCCGTCGTGTCACCAGCACCCGGAACTGCGCCGGGACCACGTCCAGCCGCTCGGCCGTGTCGTGGCCGATCACCACCATGGTGCCCTGGCAGCAGGGACACGCCGTGTCCTCGGGCTCCAACGTGAGCTCGATACGCGCCAGATGGGCGGGTAGCTTGCCGCGGTTGGCCCGGCGCTTGGCCGCACGCTCCTGCTTGAGCGGGGGATCGCGCTGCTCGGCCTCAGCCTCGCCCTATGCGATCGCCTGCTCGATGGCCTCGAGGCCGAGCTGCAACTGCTCCTCGGGCAGGCGCTCGGATTTGGCGCCGAACTGCATCCGCCGGAGTTTGAGCAGCAGGTGCCATAGCCGGTCGTTCTGTGACGCCAGCTCGTCCCGCTCGGCCGCAATGCTGCGGCACTCGGCCACGGCGTTGTCCCGCTCTGCCCAGGCCGCCAGCAGCAAGGCCCGCAGCGCATCAGGCCTCTCGGCAAGTGGGGCGGCAGGAAGTCCACCGGGCGCGTCGCCAGCAGGACCCGGGCGCCGGACGGGATAGTGATCACCGCCGGGTCGCCGAGGCCCGCACCCCCTCCGCCGCTATTCCATGCGCATGGCGCATGGAACCTTGAGCGGCTTCGCCCGCAGAACCGTCGTCAAGACCGTGGCGTCCAGGCCTACGGGCGCCCGCACGATCGCCCCGGCGATCTCGATCTCGATCGAGGCAGGAGGTGCTGCGGCGATCGCCGGTGCTGGAGGTGGAGACGGCAAAGGCCGATCCGTAAGGATGGGCACCAAGGCAGGCTCGGAAACCATGGTGGCCGCTAGGTCCGGCGGCAGGACCAACAACCCGGCTCGGGCCTGGCGGCGCCACGTGAAGAGCTGCTGCGGGCAGATCTGCCATTGCCGCGCGACCTGTGAAGGCCTGGCCCCGGGAACCAGGCTCTCAGCGATCACGCGGGCCTTGTCCTGATCCGACCAGCGCCGCCGTCGACCGGGTCCGGTCAGCACCTCGATGCGACGATATCCCGTGCTCGCGCTAGCCTTTACGTCAAACATAATGTCAGCCCGAAGCTCCCAGCCTCAAGCAGACCAACCACAATTAACCCGCCTCACGAAAGAAGGGCCGCGGACCTACGCTTACGAAGGACGCCGGATGCGGCAAGCTGTTCGAGGAGAAAATTTCCGGCGCCGCCCGAGCTCGGCCTGCACTCGAGCAACTGCTCCAGGAAGTTCGGGCCGACGACATCCTGGTCGTAACGCGCCTGGACCGGCTCGCGCGCTCAACCGCCGAATTGCTGCGCATCGCAGAGGTTATCCGAGAGAAAGATGCAGGATTGCAGTCGCTTGAGGAGCCCTGGGCGGACACCACGACCCCCGCAGGACGCATGGTCCTCACCATGTTCGCCGGCGTTGCGGAGTTCGAACGCCCTCATCCGGCATCGAACCGACGAAGGTCGCCAGGCCGCCAAACGGCGCGGCGTGTCGTTCGGCCGGCCGGCCGCAGAAGCTACGCCCCGATCAGAAGGCGCTCGCCTTTTCCCTGGTCCGCGAAGGCCGGTCCATCGTATTCCTACGGTGAGGGCCGCCTACCCTGGCTGAGGCGGGTGGGTGATCTTAGCGGCGCTCGTACGGGCGCCGTTAAGATCAGGGGCAGGCTGGATGGAGATCATCACCGGGGTTGAGCGTCGACGCCGCTGGCGGCTGGAGGAGAAACTCCGGATCGTCGCCGAGACGGACGAGCCTGGCGCCTCGTTCGTCGCCGTGGCACGGCGCCACGAGGTCAGCCGAGGGTTGCTGTGGAACTGGCGCCAGCAGGTTCGGCGCGGCGACCTAATACCGGAGCCGATGCCGATGTTCGTGCCGGTGCAGATCATGCCCGACCCGCCATTGGCGCTGCCGCCGCCTCGTCCGGCTCCGGCGCCAGTCCAGGCCGAGGACACCAGGGTGGAGATCACGCTGCCAGACGGCACCTGTGTCCGCGTCGGTTCCGATGTCGGCCTGGCGAGCCTGCGCCGGATCATGGCCGCGGTGCGCCGGTGATCGCCCCACCCTCGGGTGTGCGGGTGTGGCTGGCCAACGGCCATACCGACATGCGCCGGGGCATGAGCGGCCTGGCGCTCCAGGTGCAGCAAGCCCTGCAACGGGATCCGCACGCGGGCGATCTTTATGTTTTCCGGGGACGCCGCGGCGATTTGTTGAAGATCCTGTGGCACGACGGGCTTGGCATGTCGCTCTACGCCAAGCGGCTGGAGCGCGGACGGTTCCTGTGGCCGTCGCCTGCCGATGGATGCGTGGCGATCTCCGCGTCCCAACTCGGCTACATGTTGGATGGTATCGACTGGCGAAACCCGCAACGCACCTGGCGCCCACAATCGGCGGGATAGCCGCCCCGGGCTGCTGAAAACAGTACCGCGGTCGCCGGGTTCGTGATTCAATCCTGGCATGGACGCCAAGCTTGCCGACCTGCCGGATGATGTGGATGCGCTCAAGGCCGCCCTGCTGGTAGCACGGGCTGAAACAGCCATCGTCCTGGCCGAGCACTCCAGCAACCTGGCGCTGATCGCCCACCTCAAGCTGCAGATCGAGAAGCTCAACCGCGACCGCTTCGGGCCGCGCTCCGAGCGCACCGCCCGGCTGCTGGACCAGATGGAACTGCAGCTCGAGGAGCTGGAGGCCACGGCCACCGAGGACGAGCTGGCCGCCGAGACCGCGGCAGCCAAGACCACCACCGTGGCTGGTTTTACCCGCGCCCGCCCGGCCCGGCGTCCGTTTCCTGAGCACCTGCCGCGTGAGCGCGTCGTCCTGCCTCGCCCCGAGGCGTGCGCCTGCTGCGGCGGCACCCGCCTGTCCAAGCTCGGCGAGGACATCACCGAGACCCTGGAGGTGGTGCCGCGCACCTGGAAGGTCATCCAGCATGTGCGCGAGAAGTTTTCCTGCCGCGACTGTGAGCGCATCAGCCAGCCACCCGCGCCATTCCACGTGACGCCGCGGGGCTGGGGCGGACCCAGCCTGCTGGCGATGATGCTGTTCGAGAAGTTTGGCCAGCACCAGCCGCTGAACCGCCAGGCCGAGCGCTATGCCCGCGAGGGTGTGCCGCTCAGCCTGTCCACCCTGGCCGACCAGGTCGGCGCCTGCACCACGGTGCTGATGCCGCTGTTCCATCGCCTGCAGGCTCACGTCATGGCCGCCGAGCGGCTGCACGGCGATGACACCACCGTGCCCGTGCTCGCCCGGGTCAAAACCGACACCGCCAGGCTCTGGACGTATGTGCGCGACGATCGGTCGTTCGGCGGTCCCGCGCCGCCGGGGGCGGTGTTCCACTATTCGCGCGATCGCGGGGGCGAGCACCCACAAAGCCATCTGGCAGGATACAGCGGCATTCTGCAGGCCGATGCCTATGGCGGCTACGGCAAGCTCTACGAACCCGGCCGGACACCTGGGCCGATCCTGGAAGCCGCCTGCTGGGCGGAGCTGCTCAAGGTTCCGCGTGCGCAGCACGTGGAATAGCAGCGGAGGGGCACGCGCGCCGAAAGTTCTTTGTGCTGGCCGACGTCGCGGGCAGCGCGCGCCGGGCGGCACAGGGCAAGGCGCCCGCGGTGCTGTCGCCGATCTGCTTAGAGGCGGTGCAGCGCATCGACGCGCTGTTCGACATCGAGCGCACCATCAACGGCCACCCTGCTGAAGCACGCCAGGCGACCCGGCAAACTCTATCGGCACCGCTGATGACCGACCTGCACCGATGGCTGAGCGAGCAGCGCGCCAGGCTGGCCCGCGGCAACGACGTCGCCCGAGCCATCGACTACCTGCTGAAGCGCTGGACGGCGTTCGCCCGGTTCCTGGACGATGGGCGGATCTGCGTCAGCAACAACGCCGCGGAACGGGCTCTGCGGGGCATCGCCCTTGGGCGCAAGTCATGGCTGTTCTGCGGCTCGGACCGTGGCGGGCAGCGCGCCGCGGTGATGTACAGCCTGATCGTCACGGCCAAGATGAACAACGTCGATCCGCAAGCCTGGCTCGCCGACGTGCTGGCCCGCATTGCCGACCAATCAGTTCAGCGCCTCGACGATCTGCTGCCCTGGAACTGGACTGCAACCAGAGCCGCCGCCGTCAACCAGGCTGCCTGAACCCCCGTCAGCCAAATCCAGGCAACACCGCGGTCCACGCCGAATGCTTACGGTCCATCAGCGAAGTCGCCAGGACCTTCAATGTCCACCCCGCCACCATCCATCGCTGCCTGAACGAACCTCAGGCCGCAAAAGCCGCCTTATGACAGTACACCGTACCGCTTAGACGCACGGGCCCATGTCGCGCAGCACGTCGGCGTCGGCGGCGCGCTTGCGGGTGGGAGCGATACCGTGGCTGCGGCGGATGCCGGCCATAACTTCCTGGATGGCGGCGGCGCCTTCGCGTTTTTGCGGCGGCCATGCGACTGGGCACATCCGTCTCAAGGCACGGGACGCGAGCGAGGCAACCAGACTTCGATGGTGGGCCTACTCGGGTACTCAGTGACACCAGCCATGTGCATGACCTGCCATTCTCCCGGCGCCGGTGGCAGGGCCAGCGCGAGGGCGATCGCGACATCCCGATCCTCCGGATAGGAGTAATGGATCTCGGAATCCACAGGACTTCGGTCCGTTGGACGAAGCGTCACGTTCTGAACCTGTTGGCGAAGCAGGGTGGCATCCCTTGCCGCGAGAGCTTCGGCACCGGGAACTCCGATGGGGAACAATACGACCACGTCGTGTCGATTGTCAGCGGCAACAACAGCGGGCGCCACCGTTGTGGAGGGAGTCCCTGCCGCGGCCCCATGACGTCTGACGAGATACTCCTGAAACAAGGTCTCTCGATCAAGCTGTGACAGCCGTCCGGCGAGACCGCGGGCTTCGACGAAGGCGTTGAATTCCCGGAACAGCCGCGCTCGTGCGGCGACCGGGTCCTCCGCGGTCGCTTTCGGAAGCGGCGGAGCGGCCGTTTGCGATGCGTCAGGAGTGGGAGCAGCCGAAAGTTGTGTAGCGGGATCCGCTCGGGCTGCCGCCGCCGACGATGGAGCGGGCACCTGCGTCGGGATCGGTACAGGGGCAGTCGGGAACGGATGGTGAAAGAACAGGTTTCCGGTCCCGAGGGCGACAGCCACGGCCAGGAAGGCGGCTGCCACGATGAAACGCTGCCGTTTCGGCCAGCGCCCATCCTGCAAGGTGGGAGGAGCCCCTGCGTCGCCGAGCAGCGGCGAATGGGCGAGGTGATCGCGGATCGGGCTGAAACGTGGATCGCGTAACAAGTCGTGGAACCCCGAACTCCCGAGAAAGGCGACGCGCACGGAAGGGACGCCGGGCGCGTGCAGCTCCGGCAGGAGTTGCAACAGGGCCAGGGCTGCGGGGGTCAGGGTTTCCGCCTGCTCCACCACCACCAACAACGAGGGTCGTCCCCCGGCGCGGGCTTTGACCGCGCGAAGCAGGCGCCCCGCGTCATCGCACGCCGAGCCATCCTCTTCTCCGTCGTTCGGGGCGAGCTGAAGCATCATGCGGTGCGGTGACAAGGGCGTGGCGAGTGGGTTGCGGATGCGGACCGTGGAGACCCGGGTAGGATCGAGCTCAGCGAGGGCGGCTTCGAAGTCTACGGCAACGTTTTCCCCGATCAGCACCAGGAAAGCAGCGTCGCCGCGCAGAGCGGCCAACATCGGATTGGTCGGTGGTGAGCGCGGATGCACGTCAGTTGCGGGACACGCGGCATCCTGGCGGGACAACACGGTTCCCTGTCGGTGCCGGCGGCGGAACGGGAGCATCGGCGGTGGTTCCGGCAGGACGGTGTTCACCCTGCCACCCGTCGAACTCTTGGAACAGGCGTGTCTTCTCAGCTTCCGTGAGGGCGGGGTGCGCGGGCTGCTCGCAGCGGCGGTCGCGGGCAGCGTCCTTCGGGCGTACGGCGGTGGGATGCCGGACCGCGACGGGTAGATGGAGAACGATCGGAGGCGGAGATGGCGCACAAGCCGATGTGGCGAGCAGAAGCCCGACGCATGGCGCGACAAGGAAGGACGGCTTGAACTGTGAGAAGGTACACATCGATCGCTCAAAGAATTGACGCAAATTAGGACCTTATGATGGCAACGACCATGCACGTGGTGCTGCCAATTTGGTCAACAGTTTCGGCCGGCAAAGATTTCAGGGCAAAGCTGGTGCTGGGAGCCGCACGTCAGGCCATGTTGATGTCCTCGCGCGACCAGCGTAACTTGCGACCATTGATCCAGATGATCTGCAGGATCAGGGTTGGGCCGGTGCTGTGGTGCGCTCCCAATAGTCGGGACTGGCCGTCACCATGTCCCGCAGATCGGCGGGTGCACGTGCACCCTCCACCTTGGGCTGCCCCAGCACGGCCGCCCGGGCAAAGGCCACCATGCGGGCGCCGGCGAGCCGCATGTTCTCGGGGTTCTGCATGGCCAAGGGGTGGGGGCCGCGGAACAGGTAGATCTCCTTCGGCTCCCGCGCATGGCGGTAGGCGTCCAGCGAGCCTTCCATGCTCTCCACGTAGTCCCAGGTTCCCTTGACGATCAGCAATCCCGGCCACTTGTCAATGTTCGCGAACACGTCGGAGTCTGGATAATACGTGGTGTTGTACTCGGTCCGCAGCGCCGCCTCGACCATGTCATGGCCCGCCGGGCGGTAGCCGAGGCCACCAGCATTTGGCCCATATAGGATGGCACCCTTGATGTTGGGGCGACCCAGCGCCGGCTTGCACCCGCCATCCGGCACATCCAGGTCGCAATTGCGCACGAAGTTCTTCTGCATAGCCCAAGCTACGGCGTAGGAGCCACGCGAGTAGCCGGCCAGCACAACCGGGATCTCCGTGGCCGCCATGCCCGCCATCAGCTTGCCCGCGGCAGCTGGGCCAGCCAGCACGTCACCGGCCGGTGTCAGCAAGCGCAGACCCTCGCCGCTCTGCATCTCGTCGAGCTCACGGACCATGTCGTTGGCCTGCTCCGCGGTGTTGAAGCCGGCCACGCCGCCGGAAATGCCGTTGCCGCGGCGGTCCGTTATCAGCACATCGAACCCGGCCTGATTCAGGATGCCCACGAAGCCCCGCCAGTGACGCATGCCATACTGTTCGGACAGGGCGTCCGGCTGTTTGCTCAGTACGTACTGGCCCGCCGCGTTGCGTTCGACGCCGGGTGATCTCGGGTTGTCGATCGCGGTCAGCTCGCTGCCGCCGCCGTTGTTCAGGATCACCAGCGCGCGGCGCCTGGGCTCATCGCCCTCGGCGATGCCAGTGCCCTCCAAGTACCACCCCCGCAGCTTGATGGTGCCGGTCTTGCCCAGGTGACGACGTTCGTAGCTGTCCCGTGGCACGGTGAACTCCACGGTGTAGGTCCGTGCCTCCGCCTGCGCCACCGGTTCGGCATAGGCGGGTGCACCGAAGTAGCCGGGACGCCGGATGGCCTTCAAGTCAACGTCGCCCTCCGGATCGATGTTGCCGAACGGGTCCACCGTGCCCGTCAGCCGCGGCTCATAGGCGATGAACGGCTTGGCGCCCGTCACAGCGGCAGCGTGGCATGCGGTGTCCTGCCGGCACGTTTCCCAACGCTTGCGGATTGCGGCGTCGCTGAACCCGGTGACGTAGAACTCACGCCCGTGACCGGCGGGCATCAGCTGGTAGGTCCGGGTGAACGGGATACAGGACGCACCGACACGGTAGCCCGGCAGGTCGGCGTTGCGGTCGTAGTTGACGTGCATCGTGCAGTCGGGTTCCGGCGTGCCGGGGTTCACCATCGATGCTGACGTCTGTGCGGAGGCGGCGACGCTGGTCAGCAGCAGGGCGGCTGACACGGCTGGAAGCGATACCCTCATTCCTGATCTCCCTGGTGTGCTCGACGATCCGACTCAGCGGCCGTGGACTGGCCGCAGGGTGCGGTCGCGAGCGTTGGGGCGGGAACCCCCACCCATGGCATTACAGCCATCCTCGGTCCCGGAACTCCGAAAGATCAAGCCCGACAGGCCCATACCAGGCACCGTCGCGATACCGGGCGCCAAGCTTCTGTGCGGCCTCCTTGTTGCCATAGGGAATGTCCAGGCGCGTGTCGCCCGGGGTTGCATCGGCCGTCGATGAGGCTGGTGAAGGTGGCGCGGCGGTGTTCTTCGTGTAGCCCTTGGGGGAGCGGTGTGCACCCTTGCCGACTTTCTTCGAGGCGGGTGCAGGTAGGATAGGACGTCCGGAGGCTGGCTGCCGTTTGGCGGACGTTGCACGTGTCATCGGTGCTGCCGCCGGTTCATCGCCCGTGGCTCCTTTCCGTCCCGCGTGCTTGTCGAGGAATGCCCGGCAGATAGCACCTGAGCTGGCATAGCCGCGGGGCGGCTTGAGGCCCCTGCCCTGAGCCAGACTAACGACGTAGACCTTCATCGCCGGCGTCGGCGGACGATCAGGACCGGCCGGACCCACAAGCGAGGCTACCCCGGTGGCGGCCCGTTCGGTCAACCGGTCGATGATGCGCGAGGCCTGGGCACACACAGCATCAATGGCGCCCATCATGGGGGTCTCGCCAATCAGCACCTGATCAAGCAGCCGTTCCAGCTGGGCGGTGACACCCGGATCGACCAGCGCTGGGTCCGCCATCGACAGCACGTCGAACAAAGCAAGGCCGCGTTCGGTCGGTATGATGTTCTTCCCTTGCGCGACCAGGAACTCCTGCGCCTTCAGGCCACGGATGATCTCCGCCCGTGTGGCCGGCGTGCCGATGCCCTTGGCTTCCTTCAGCCGTTCCCACAGGACCTCGTCGTCCACAAAGCGCCAGGCATTCTGCATGGCATCGATCAGCGTGCCCTCGTTGTAGCGCGGCGGCGGCCGGGTCTCCTTGGCCTCCGCCACCGGGTCGGACAGCACCGTCCCCTCCCCGTCCCTCAACGCCGGCAACAGCTGCGCCTCGTCGCCCTTCTCCTCGGCCGGCGTCCACTCCGGGAAGGCGGCGCGCCAGCCCAGCTTGATCGGCTGCCGCCCGGCCGCGCGGAAGGCGTGTCCCTGCACATCGAGCCCCGCCGTGGTCTGCCGGTAGCGGAAGTCCGGCATCATAGCCGCCAGGTAGGCGCGGGCGATCACGTCGAACAGCCGGCGCTCGTCGGCACTCAGCCGTGGCCAGACCTCCCTCAGGGTGTCGATGGTGTTGTGGTTGGGGATGACGGCGTGGTGGCTGGCGCCGGCCAGGCCCTTGTCGCTGAAGGTGCCCGACATGCCGCGCCGGATCAGCGGCGGGTCCGGCACCGGGATCGCGGCAAAGCTCTGGCCGACCTGGAGGCCTTCGACGATCTGCGGCACATGTGGAATCAAGCTCTCCGGCAGGTAGCGGGTTTCGGCCCGCGGGTAGGTGATGATCTTCTTGCCCTGCCCATCGTAGAGCTGCTGCGCCACATCCAGCGTGTGCGCTGCCGACCAGCCGAAGCGGGAGGCGCACAGCTTTTGCAGCGAGGGCAGGTCGTGCAGCCGGGGCGGAGCCTGCCGCTTCTGCTCCACCTTGACCGCCAACGGACCGATGGCATCCAGCGCCAGGGCGGCGATCGCCTCGGCTGCGGCCCGATCCACGATGCGCTCCTTGGGGGCGTGGCGCATGCGGAATGGCCCGGCGGCTACCGAGGCGGTCGCCACCACCTCGAAGTACGGCTGCACCACGAAATCGCGGATCTCCAGCTCGCGGCGGCAGACAATGGCCAGAGTGGGCGTCTTCACCCGGCCGACGCCGATCACGGTGCGGGTGCCGTTGGCCAGGGTGACGGTGGCGGTGCGAGTGAGCGACAGGTTATAGATCTGATCGGCCTGCCGCCGGGCAACCGCTGCTTGGTAGAGGGCGAGGTGGTCTTTGTTCGGCCGGGCGTGGGTAAAAGCGTCGCGGATGGTCTGAGGATCCTGGGCGGTGAACATCACCCGGCGCACCTCGCCTGTGTACCCGTAGTGTTCAAGGATCTCCTGACCGATCAGTTGGCCCTCGCGGTCGCAGTCGGTGGCCAGCCAGACCAGTTTGGCCGTACGCAGCGCCTCGCGGATCGCCTGCAGCTTGGAGGCCTTGTTGCCGCCGGTGGCTGGCTTGGTGGCGTAGAGTCCCTCGGGTCGCAGCAGGATGGCGGTCCAGCGCTTCCAGGTGGGCTCGACGTCCTCGGGCTCAACCAGGTCGAACAGATGGCCCTCGGCGGGCAGGATCGTGCCATAGCGGCTGCCGACGGCATCACGGATGTCTCGGGCCTGGCTGGTCTTCTCGGTAATGACGATCTGCTCGGCCATGGTGTTCACCATAGGTTCCTGGAAAACGATCGACTAAACGGCGCACGTCCGTCCACCCCTTACACAAACCTTGCTTTGAGCCTTGCAGCCCGGTTGTCAGGCTGGCGCTCAGGGAACGAGCGGTCGGGGGCGGCCTACATAAACGCTTGGTCTAACCAGCAGTCCTCTTAGCGTTGCCCACGTGACAGCCGACGCTCTACCCTCTCTGCGCCGTGCGGTCATCCATGAGCTTTGGGATTGACCCGGTTTTGTGGACACCCTGAAGCTTTCGCCAGAGGTGTTCCTGATGCCCAAGACGCGTCCACCATATTCGCCTGAGTTCCGCCGCCAGATGGTCGATCTGGTTCGTGCCGGACGATCACCCGAGGATTTTTCCCGAGAGTTCGAGCCGACGGCGCAGTCGATCGGTGCATGGGTGGCTGCGGCCGACAAGCAGGAGGGCCGACGGGAGGAGACGACCCCGGGCCTGGCTGCCGCCGAGCGCGACGAGTTGGCCCGGCTGCGGCGGGAGAACAAGCAGCTCCGAGTGGAGCGCGACATCCTGTCAAAAGCCGCACCGGGCACCCATTGCAGCTAGCTGCAATGGGACCCTGGCCTGGTTTGCACGGGAGAGCGGCGCGGTGCCGTCGGGCTCTTCCGGTTCATGAGCGCGAACCAGGCCTGCTTCCCGATTGCCACCATGGCGCGCGTGCTCGGCGTGTCCAAAGCTGGCTACCATGCCTGGCTCCGTCGTCCGCCCTCGGCCCATGCGGTCGCTGACGAGGCGCTGCTGAAACGGGTCCGGACCGTGCACGCCAGCTCGCGCCAGACCTACGGAGCGCCGCGGGTGCATGCCGATCTGCAAGGCCAGGGCGAGCGTCACGGTCGCAAGCGGATCGCGCGACTGATGCGCCTGGCTGGGCTGGTGGGTGCCAGCCACCGGCACGGTGGCCCGACAACGACGCGGCGCGACAAGGAGGCCCGGCCAGCGCCGGACCTGGTTAATCGCGACTTTACCGCGTCAGGGCCGAACCAGCTTTGGGTCGCCGACATCACCTATGTCCCGACCCTGGCCGGGTTCCTGTATCTGGCCATCGTGCTGGATGCCTGGAGCCGCAAGATCGTTGGCTGGTCCATGGCGAACCACCTGCGGGCGGAATTGGTGCTGGACGCGATGGAGATGGCAGTTGGCCAGCGTCGGCCGAAGGATGTCATTCATCATAGCGACCAGGGCGGAGCTGCCAAAGGTTCCGCGTGCGGAGCACGTGGAAAGGCAGCGGAGGGAGCCAATATACGTCCGTGGCGTTCGGCAAGCGCTGCGGGGAGGCTGGCGTGCGTCCCTCGATGGGATCCGTGGGTGACGCCTACGACAACGCCATGGCCGAGAGCTTCTTCTCGACGCTGGAAGCAGAGCTGCTGAGCCGACGCCGGTTCGCATCCCAGGCCGAGGCACGGATGGCATGCTTCAGCTACATCGAGGGCTGGTACAACCCCATCAGGCTGCATTCCGGCCTGGGCTACCGTTCTCCCATGACTTACGAAGCCAACATGCAAACGGCAGAAGCCGACACGTAGCTCCTAAGTCCACAAACCGTCCACGAGATCGGGGCAACCTCACTTCTTGAAACGGCAGGTTGCTAATCAGCTGGGTTCCGGACTGATGTGCAGCTGCACCCCTGCCTGTCGTTGCAGGTAGCCCAGAACGCCGAACAGATTGCGGGCCTGCGGATTGCCGCGCGGGCCAAACATACGGATCAGGCTTTTCGGCTGCGTTCCCGTAACCTCGCCCAGCTTTTCGAAGCCGACCGTCGCCTTGATGTAGTCGCGTAGGATCGCCTTGCCGCCATCCACGTCGCCGGACAGCATCACGTCTACGCTCTCGCGCAGGAGAGCGGCCCCAAACGCTGGATCGTTCTCGACGCGGCTTTGCACGAGGTCGCGAAAACTACGTGTCAGTGCCATCCCTTGCCTCTCCTACCGCGGTGCCTTGCGCCGCTTGTAATCTGCCCACAACGCTTTCGCCTGGTCGATATTTCGCTGCTGACGTTGCTTGGTTCCGCCCACAAGGAGGACCACCTGCGTCGCCCCGTCCTGCCCGAAATACACTCGGTAACCCGGTCCCCAATCGATCCGGTACTCGGACACACCTTCTCCGACCGCCTTGACGTTCGAGATTGCCCCTCGCTCCAGGCGGCTGAGAGCCACTGTCACCTTGGCTGCCGCTGATGCTTCAAGGCCGGAGAACCAAGTCTCGAACGGGGCAGACCCGTCACCGGACAGATAGAACTGTAGCTCAGCCACATTGGAAAGGTAACTCATGTGTTACCACTGGTCAATCCAACCTATCCGGTTTCCTGTGCTGGTTCCGGGCTTTCCGGACGACGTCGCCAGGTTCGTCAGTCCGCTACGATTTCCAGCTCGGCAGGTTCGTCGCTGACTTCGCCTTCCACCTGGTCGCCGTCCCCGCATCCATCATTGGCGTAGGTGACGCGCCAATGCACCTTGCGATCATCCTCGGCTGATGGTGAAGGCGCGTGCCGGGTGCAGTAGTCAGAGGCGGCCTACCACTCGACAGCTCGCCCCTTGCGATAGTCCGGCTTCACTGGATTCCCGGTAGCGTCCGCGCTGGTGGTGGAATTTCGTTGATCGAAACGGTGTAGGCGGAGGTGGCCATTGGATTGGCTGGCTAAGGTGGAGTTGCGACGCTCTCACCCGAACCGACGAGGACCCGATGACCGAGGACAGACTACCGCTGGCCGAGCTGATGGCCAAAGCCGGAGATGGCGACTTTCTGCGTTCCGTGGCGGAGGCCGTGGTGCAGTTGTTGATGGAGACGGACGTGGACGGCCTGATCGGCGCCGGGCGGCACGAGCGCTCCGGCGAGCGCACGACCTACCGCAATGGGTACCGCGACCGCACGCTGGACACGCGGCTGGGCGGAGCTGCTCAAGGTTTCGCCTGCGAAGCAGGTGAAATAGCAGCGGAGGGAGCCTGCAGCTCCGGATCCCCAAGCTGCGCCAGGGCAGCTACTTTCCGCCGTTCCTGGAGCCGCGCAAAACGTCGGAGAAAGCCCTGGTGGCCGTCATCCCAGCGACAGCATCGCTGTCGCAGAGAGGCCTGGATTGGCGGCGTGTCGACCCGGCGTGTGGACGACCTGGTGCAGGCAATGGGCCTGGCCGGGATCAGCAAGAGCACGGTGAGCAAGCTGTGTAAGGACATCGACGACCGGGTGAGCGCCTTCCTGGAGCGCCCACTGGTCGGCGACTGGCCCTACCTGTGGCTGGACGCCACCTACCTCAAGCAGCGCGAGGGTGGGCGGATCACCAGTGTGGCCGCGATAATCGCCGTGGCGGTCAGCACGGACGGCAAGCGCGAGATCGTCGGGCTGCATATCGGGCCGTCGGAGGCGGAGACCTTCTGGGCTACGTTCCTGAAAAGCCTGGTGCGCCGGGGCCTGCGTGGCACCAAGCTGGTGATCTCCGACGCCCACGAGGGTCTCAAGGCGGCGATCCGCCGGGTCATGAACTCCACCTGGCAGCGCTGCCGGGTTCATTGGATGCGCAACGCTCAGTCCTACGTCCCGAAAGCCCAGCAGAACATGGTCTCGGCGGCACTGCGTCAGGCGTTCATCCAGGCCGACCGCGCGTCCGCCAGCCAGACACTGCGCCATGTCGCCGACCAGCTCCGGGGCAAGTGGCCGAAGCTCGGCGCGTTCATCGACGAGAGCGAGGCCGACGTGCTGGCCCACATGGACTTCCCCGCATCGCACCGGGCCAAGCTGCATTCCACCAATCCGCTGGAGCGGCTGAATAAGGAGGTGAAGCGCCGGGCCGACGTGGTCGGCATTTTCCCCAACGAGGGTGCCATCATCCGGCTGATCGGTGCGGTGCTGCTGGAAGCCAACGACGAGTGGCAGCTCCAGCACCGCTACATGCAGACCGAGGTCATGGCCGAACTCACACCGCCGTTGATCGATGCCATCCCACCACAGATTTCCACCGTGGCCGCTTGATCCCTGGCCACCTCAACTACACCGCAAATTCCACCACGTTGACGGACGTGACCTGTGGGGCGAGCAGGGCAGCCGACCCCCCGCCCCGCGGGATTGCCGATACAGCCGGGCCTACATCTTCGGCGCTGTCCGCCCGGCTCGCGGCACTGGCGCCGCCCTCGTCATGCCGTTCGCCGACAAGCAGGCCATGACGCTGCACCTGCCCGAGATCAGCCAGGCCGTCACGCCTGGCGCCCATGCCATCGTCATCGTTGACGGCGCCGGATGGCACAAACCGGGCCGACGCCTGACCCTGCAACGTCAGCACCCTGACCCTGCCAGCCTACGCACCCGAGCTGAACCCGCAAGAGAACATCTGGCAGTTCCTTCGGCAGAACTACCTCGCCAACCGCGTCTTCGACACCTACGACCACATCGTCCAGGCATGCTGCGACGCCTGGAACGCCCTCATCCAACAACCAGAGCGCATCAGAACAATCGCGTCACGAGAATGGGCCAAGGCGGTCAGCGTCTGATGCCGCTGGTATCATCCCTAACATGCCCGAACACCGGCTTGTCCCGCTCATGCAAGCGTTCGCCCAGGCAGTGTCAGCAACGTCCGAATTCAGTAACCTCTACGCGCAAGCGAGATGAGGGGATGGCTGAGCCATGAACCAGCCCGTCAGGTTGCCCCGCTTGCGAAGTGCCACATTGCAGACGGCCGAGTTCGTGACCCGATGCCGCTGCTTCGTGATGTGGTGGCGGCAATCAGCGTTGGCCTTGAACGGCAAGGAAGCATCCTTGACCAATGGTGGGAGATTGGCACCCCTGTCCTACTCCGACCCAGCTGGTTCAGGCCGCCCATGCACCATAGTGCAGTGCAAGGCTCCCTGCGGCGTTTCATCGTGACAAAGGGAGGAGAAGGCGCCCGGAAGGGAAACGGTGGTGCGTTGATCCTCACCAGTGGCGATGTCGAGCGCGATTCGGTCGCCACCGCACTCGAGCGCGGCCAAGCGTAGGCGCCGCACCCCGGGCGGCAGCATCGGTCGGCGTACAGTGACCCGGCGATTGAATCCGTCGATCTCCAAGCCGAGCAGGGTGGTCAACATGAATGGCAGGGCGGCGGCGGACCAGGCCTGCATCGGATCCGCGCGAGGGGTGTGGACAGGCTCGTCACCGGGCCGCCGTTGCGTGCCGGCGATGAACTCCGGCAGCCGGTGCAGGCGAAAGGCGGCGGCAGCGTCCAGTGTGGCGCCCACCAGATGCATCGCCGCCCTGTCCAGGCCGTAGCGCCGCAGCCCGGCTACGATCAACGATGTGTCGAACGGCCAGATGCTGCCCTGCTGGTAAGCGAGCGGGTCGAACCGCGGATGCTCCGACGAAAGGGTGCGAACACCCCAGCCGGAGAACATGTCGGGACGCATGATCCGCTCGGCGATGCGGGCGGCATGGTCAGGCGGAGCGATACCGGTCCAAAGCACCTGTGCAGTGTTGGACGTCACGGAAGCGACTTGGCTGCCATCAGCCTGGAGAGCAAGGGCGTAGCAGCCCTCTCCTTCCATCCAGAAATCACGCAGGAAACACTTCTGAAGTCGGCTGGCTGCCGTCTCGAGAGCCGCCGCGCGATCGGCCTCGCCGGCCCGGCGAAACAGCCCGGCAATGAGGACGCGCGCCTGAAAGGAATAGCCCTGGACTTCGACCAGCGCGAGCGGTGGCGTCGGGTAAGAGCCGTTGGATTGGAGCACGCCGGTGCCGGAATCGCGCCAGCTCTGGTTGATAGGCTGTCCCTGGTCATCGGCGATGCCATCATAGGTGACGTAGCCTGCTTCGTTTTCAGCCGTCTTGCGGTCGAGCCAGGCGAGCGCCGCGTCCACGTTCGGGCGCAGTTCCTCGAACAGCCCCATGTCGCCGGTCCAGTTCACGTGTCGGGCGATGGCGATCAGGAACAACAGCGTCGAGTCCACCGCGGCGTAGCTCGGCGTCTGGGTCACCTCGTGAAGATGCGACATCTCACCGACACGCAGCTCGTGCAGGATCTTGCCGGGCTGCTCGCGAGTCTTGGCGTCGTCCTTCGTGCCCTGCCACTGCGCCAACGCGCGTGCGGTGTCGCGGCCCATGGCCGGATTCAGCGCGAGGCATTGCAGGGTCGGCAACAAGCTGTCGCGGCCGAACAGGCCGACGAACCAGGGTATGCCGGCCGCGGTGAAGCGGTGTGGCCCGCGCTGCGTGCTCAGCAGGGCGAGATCGGACAACGAACGGGCGATCGCCTGGCCGAAGCTTTCGTCCGGGGTCTCGACGCGGGCGAAGCCGTCCAGCAGGTGCCTCGTCGCGTGGTCCTGCGCGTCACGCAGCGCTTCGGCGCTGGCGGGCTCGCGGATCGCGACGGGCACGTCGTCCAGCCCGCGTTCGTCCACGCGAAAGGTCGTCACCAGGGTCACCGTCTCGAGCGGCTGGAGCGACAGGTCGAAATGCGCGGTGGTGCTTTCCGTCGTCCGTGGCGCGACGGTCGCGGGCAGGGAGAAGCCGACCAGCAGCGTACGGCGGACCGCGTCGGCGCCGTCATAGACGAATCGGAGCGTTCCATCCTCCCACGCCGGTCGATGCAGCGTCCCCCGGCGATCCGGCGGTGCGCCGCGAAGGCGGAACATGCTCTCGAACCGGGTGCAGAGCGACAGCGTCAGCGGAAGGCAGATCGGGTGCTGCCCGTAGTTGGTCAGCTCGATCGTGTCGGTCCAGACCGGGCCGCCGTCGTCCAGCACAAGGAAGGTGCGGCGCAGGGTCAGCGTGTGGTCAGGGATCGCCGTGCCGTTCGCATTGTCCAGCGCGTGGTTCGTCAACGTCAGTCGCGCCGCAATGCCTTCGCGAGCCGACGACATCAGCGACAGTGGCGGCGTGCCGTGCAGGCGCAGGGCGTAGGACGCGAGATAGCAGGTGTCGCGGTAGAACAGGCCGAAGCCCGGTACGACCTCGACGATCTCGCCGTCCTCGCGGGTGAGCAGCGCGAGGTCGCCGCTCTTGAGCATTACGGGATGGCGGACGTCGATGGACAGGGGGCGGTCGGCCATGGTTAGCCGCCCATCCGTTTTCCGATGGCGTCGGCGGCGCCGATGGACGGGAAGAAGCCCGCATCCGTGATGTGGAGGTTGTCCAACTCGTGCGCCTTGCAGTCGAGGTCGAGCACGGAGGTGGCCGGGTCGGTGCCGAAGCGCATAGTGCCGGCCTGGTGGGCGGTGCCGCTAAGCGGGATGCCCTTGCCGAGGCACAGGTCGCGATCGATCAGCTTCGGCCAGGCGTTCATCAGCGCCGGGAGGCCCTGGTGCTTGACCCTCAGCCGGATGGCGGCTTCCTGGTTCGTCTGCTCGACGTTGAGTACGACCTTGCCTTCCCGGTAGGACACGCGGCTCTTTGGGAGCGGCAGATCCTCGCGCATGCGGAACACGGCGCCGTAGACCTTGGAATTGCCGCCGACCCGGTAGTGCAGGCCCGGCTTGAAGCTTCGGCCGTCCTTGCCGTACCAGGTCTCGTCCACCTGATGCCGGCCATCGCCGAACACGGTCTTGGCGTCCCGGCTCTCCCGCGAACGCGGCAGGTACTCGCCGCGTCCGAGCATCAGGATGCGCTTGCCGGTGGGCGCCAAACGGTGGGCGAGCGAGCCGCCGCCCGGCCCGCTGCCGACGACGATGATGCCGTATTGGTCGCGGGGCATGCCGGTTCCGATCAGCGCCGGGTCTGCCTGGGGAAGGCGACGGTGAGCAGGCCGCCGACAAGGCCGAAGTTCTTCAGGAACTCCCACATCTCGTCGCGCCCCTTGCTTTTCCCGGGCGCGCGAAGGTCGTCATAGGTCCAGAACGGGTGATAAAGGAGCGCCGTGGCCGCGCAGAACCCGGCTAGCAGGAACGCCGCCGGCCGGTCGAACTTGCCGGTGACGATGCAGAGCGGCGCCACCGCCTCGATCACCGTGCCGGCGTCGATCAGCAGCGGCGCGTCCGGCAGCGGGCCGGACCTGGCCTGCTCCAGCGCCTGCTCCCGGTGCCTAATCTTGTCCAGCGCGCTGAACGGGAACAAGCAGACCAGGCAGGCACGGGACACGAGGGAAAGGAGGGTCATCGGGGACTCCCGTCAGATGTCGAGCTTCTTGGCGAGTTCGTGCAGCCCGAGCACGCCGAGCACGGCACAGGCGGCGACGACGGCCATCTTGTGCCGGTCCGTGAACATCTCCCAGCTGCCGGTGCGCGGGTGGCGCTTGTCGAAGCGGCCATGGGCGCCGTAGGGGCCCGGCACCGGATGATCGAGATTGGCCGGCGCATCGGGAGGCAGGTCGTCATCGGTGAGCTGCCCGGAGTAGCCGGCCTTGGCCAGGTAGCGGTCGATCAGCCCGGGGGCGATGCGGTTCGCCAGGATGGCCTTCACGGTCGGGAAGCCGACCCAAACGTCTCGGCGGCGATGGGTGGCGGCGAAGTAGATCGCCCGGGCCGGCACCTCCGGCTGGTAGATCGGCGGCACCGGCTGCGCCTTCTTGCCCATCTTGTTCATCGCCCAGTCGAACTGCGGCGTGTTCACCGCCGGCAGGTCCACCATGGTGACGTGGACGTCCAGCTTGTCGTGGATGATCTCGGAGCGGAGGCTGTCGGTGAAGCCGCGGATGGCCGCCTTGGCGCCGCAGTAGATCGCCTGCAACGGGACCGATCGGTAGGCCAGCGCGGAGCCGACGTTGACGATGGTGCCCCGGTTGCGCGTCCGCATGCGGGCCAGCGCGGTCATCATGCCATGGACCTGGCCGAGATAGGTGACCTCTGTGCCGCGCTTGACCTCGGCGGCCGTGAGCTTGCTGACCGGCGAGAACACTGTGGACATGGCCACGTTGACCCAGGCGTCAATCGGGCCGAGTTCGGCTTCTGCCCGATCCGCCGCCGCTTCCATGGCATCGGCATCGGCAACGTCGGTCGGCACCGCGATCGCGCGGATGCCGTAGCGGCCGATCAGGCTCTCGGCCGCATGCTCGACCCGGTCCTTGTCCCGGCTCAACAGCGCCACATGCCAGCCGTTGCGGGCGAACTCCTCGGCGGTCGCCCGGCCCACGCCGGCCCCGGCACCCGTGATGACGGCGATCTTGGGCATTGCTTTCTCCTTGCTTGCGCTTCCGTGCGGCATCAGCCACCAGCGCGCTGCAGCGTTTCGCCGCACAGGCCGAGGCCGGTGTTCACCAGCGCGATGTGGGTCAGCGCCTGCGGGAAGTTGCCCAGCAGGCGCTTCGAGGGAACGTGGTACTCTTCCGACAGGAGCCCCACGTCGTTGGACAGGGCCAGCACGCGTTCGAACAGGCGGCGTGCCTCGTCCTTGCGGCCCTGCATGTTCAGGCAATCCGCCAGCCAGCAGGAGCAGGGAAGGAACACGCCTTCCTCGCGCCCGAACCAAGGCGCCTCCTGCCGGCGGACGAGGCCGCCTTCCAGCAGCCCGCCCTCGATGGCGGCGATCGTGCCCGCGATGCGCGGATCGTCCGCGGGCAGGAAGCCCACCAGCGGCAGCAGCAGCACGCTCGCGTCCAGATGGGAGGAGCCGTAGCACTGCATGAAGCTGTTGCGGCCGGGGTCGAACCCCTTTTCGCACACCTCCGCGTGGATGGCGGCGCGCAGGCTTTCCAGCTCGGCCCGGCGGTCATCGGGCAGGCTCCCGTTGCGCCCATGCAGCTTCAGGAAGCGATCCACCGCGACCCAGGCCATCACTTTGGAATAGACGTAATCCTGCGGTGTGCCGCGCGACTCCCACATGCCCTGGTCCGGCTCCTGCCAGATCCGCTCCACATGGGCCACCAGGCGGGCGCCTACCTCGCGGCTGCGGTCCGTGCGCGTGATCCCGGCACGGTCGCACAGGGCGGCGCTGTCCAGCACCTCGCCATAGACGTCGAGCTGGGTCTGTCCGGCGGCGGCGTTGCCGAGGCGGACGGGTTTGGTGCCGTTCCAGCCCGGCAGGGACTGTATTTCCGTTTCGTCGATGCGACGGCCGCCATCCACGCGATACATGATCCGCATCTTGGCCGGCTCGCCCGCCACGGCCCGGAACAGCCAGTCCTGCCACGCTTCCGCCTCCTCTTGGAACCCGGCGTTGAGCAGGGCGGTGAGGGTGAAGGTCGAGTCCCGCAGCCAGCAGTAGCGGTAATCCCAGTTCATGGACCCGCGTGGCTTCTCCGGCAGCCCAAGCGTGGGTGCTGCGACGATGCCGCCGGTTGGGAAGTAGGTCAACGCCTTGAGCGTGAGCAAGGAGCGCTTCACCGCTGCCGGCCAGTCCGTCGGCTTGTCGAAGCGGGCGATCCAGCCCCGCCACCAACACTCGGTTTCCTCCTGCGCCGCCGCCGGGTCGATCGGTTCGGGCACGCCCGCCTCGGAACGGCCGTGCTGCAGCACGTAGTCGGCGCGCTCGCCGGGGCGGAGGGTGAGGCGGGCACGCACCACCTCGCCATCGAGCCGCAGGCCTGGCCCGCGCAGCATCACGGCGTCGGGGCCGACCTCGCCGGCGATGCCGTCTGCTTTCGGCTCCCACCACGGCGGCATCTCGCCGTAGCCGAACCGCAGGCGGAGCAGGACGTCCACCTCGACCGTGCCGTCGAACGCCTGCAGCCGCCGTACAACGGCGGACACGCCGTCGCGCCGTATGGGCATGAAGTCGGTCAGCACCAGACGCCCGTTGCCGGCGGCGAACTCGGTTTGCAGCACGAGGTCGTCGCCGGCATAGCGCCGGGTCACGGTTGCGTGGCCGATGGGAGCGATGCGCCAGGTGCCGTGCTCCTCCGTGCCCAGCAGGGCGGACAGGCAGGCGTCGCTGTCGAAGCGGGGCCAGCACAACCAGTCGATGGCGCCGTCCCGGGCCACCAGCGCCACCGTGCGGCCGTCGCCGATCAGGGCGTAGTCCTCGATGGGCTTGGACATGGTCACATCATGCGCTCGTGCAGGTTGAACAGGACCACCAGCGTGCCGCCCACCATCAAGGCGATGATCAGGGCCGAGAACAGCAGCAGCTGCAGGTCGGCCCGGCTGTTCCGCCTGAGGTCGATGTGCAGGAAGAAGCGGAAGTGCACCAGCATCTGCAACAGGCCGAGGCCGAGCACCACGTAGAAGGCCTGCTGCCCCGTCAGCACTTGGAACACCACCAGCCCGAATGCGGACAAGGTGAGCAGCAGCGCGAGGCCGTAGCCCAGCACGAGCGCGCGAATCTCGCCGCTTTCGATGGCCGGGGAACTCATCGCAGGGCCCCTTGCAGGTAAACCACAGAGAATATGGCGATCCAGATGATGTCGAGGAAGTGCCAGAACAGCGACAAGCGGATCATGTTCACCTTCAAGGGTTCATCCAGCCCGCCGGAGGCAAGTTGGACCAGCAGGACGGGCAGCCATATCACGCCCGAGACCACGTGCAGGCCGTGCGTGCCGACCAGCACGGTGAAGGCGGACAGGAAGAATGAGCGGTCGGCCGTAGCGCCCTCCCGCGCCATGGTGATGAAGTCGTTGATCTCCATGACCAGGAAGCCGACGCCCAGCACCCAGGTCAGCACAAGCAACAGCACGGCGGGTCGGAAGCGCGGCGCCAGCCTGGGCTTCGCACCACGCTTCAGCATGACCGAGGCCAGGCCGAAGGTGAACGAGGAGGTGAGCAGCAGCATGGTTTCGATGAAGGCTGGGCCGAGCTTGACGATCCGGTGCAAATCCGGGCCGCCCGCCGTCGCCTCCAGGGAGGTGCCGAACGTCGCGAACAGCAGCGCGAAGATCACCGCGTCGCTCATCAGGAACAGCCAGAAGCCGAACACGTCGCTCTCGACCTGCGCCGCCTGCTCGGGGGTGGCGTGGTCCAGGTTCAGCCCGGCGTGCAGCAGCGCCGGGCCAGGCGGTGGCGTAGTCATGCGTGCTTGGCCGTCGGTTGGGGGAAGATTTTGGCGCGGCCCTGGTTGAGGGCACTTTGCTCCTGCTGCCGGGGAACCGGCTCGGCCGCATGGGCCAGGGCGAGCCAGCGCCGGTCGGTGGCCTCCACCTCCGCCGCGGGGATCACCTTGGTCACGTTCCGCATGAAGGAGCGGACCACGACGGTGGCGATGGTCACCCCGGCGAACAGCAGCGTCATCCACCAGATGTGCCATACCAGCCCGAAGCAGCAGAAGGCGGCGGCGACGCCAACAACGACCCCGCAGGCGCTGTTCCGGGGCAGCTCGATATCCCGGTAATGATCGGCGGGGCGGTAGGCGCCGCCGGCCCGCTTGCGCCAATAGAACGCGTCACGGTCGCCGACCTGGGGGATGGTGGCGAAGTTCCATTCCGGCGGCGGGGCGGCGACGGACCATTCAAGGCCCCGGGCGTCCCATGGGTCGCCCACCGGCACCGCATTGGCGTGGCGGTCGCGGATGGACACGTAGAGTTGGACGAAAAGCGTGGTGAGGGCCGTCGCCAGCAGGAAGGCTCCGAACAAGGCGACCAGCAGCCAGGGACGGAACGCCGGGTCGAACACCTGCTGCGTGCGGCGCGCCATGCCGGACGCGCCGAGCACGTAAAGCGGGAAGAACGCCAGGTAGAAGCCGGCGATCCAGCACCCGCTGCTGATCCAGCCCCAACGCTCGTTCAAGCGGAAGCCAAAGGCTTTGGGGAACCAGAACATGTAGCCTGCCAGCAAGCCATACAGCGTGCCGGGGATCAGCATGTTGTGGAAGTGCGCCACCAGGAACAGCGTATTATGCATCATGTAGTCGAGCGGCGGCGTGGCCAGGATGATGCCGGAGAAGCCACCCAGCACGAATGTCACCATGAAGGCCAACGACAGCACCATGGACGGGGTGAACCGCACCTCGCCTCGGAACATGGTCCAGATCCAGTCGTAGATCTTCACGCCGGTGGGAACGCCGATCATCATGGTTGCAATGCCGAAGGCCGCGTTCACGCTGGCGCTCTGCCCCATGGTGAAGAAGTGGTGCAGCCAAACCATGAAGGACATCACGGCGATGGCCATGGTGGCGATCACCAGGGACTTGTAGCCGTAGAGTTCCTTGGACGAGAAGGCGGAGATGACCTCCGAGTAAACCCCGAAGGCCGGCAAGACCACGATGTACACCTCGGGATGGCCGAACAACCAGAACAGGTTGACGTAGTTCATCATGTTCCCGCCACCGTCATCGGTGAAGAAGTGCATCCCGAGGTAGCGGTCGCAGGCGAGCAGCAGCGTCGCCACGGTCAGCGGCGGCATGGCGAAGATCATCAGGATGGCGGTGCAGAGCGACGTCCAGCAGAACAGCGGGAGGCGAAAGAACGTCATGCCCGGTGCGCGGAACTTGTAGATGGTGCAGGCAACGTTGAACCCGGCTGTCATGGAGCCCAGGGACGCCAGGGTCACGGCCCAGATCCAGTAGTCCGGCCCCGGCCCGCCGCTGAAGTTCAGCTCGGTGTAAGGCGGATAGCCGCTCCAGCCGCCGGTGGAGAACTCGCCCACCGCCAGCGACGCCATCATCAACCCGGCCCCGCCGGCCGTGAGCCAGAAGCCCACGGAGTTGAGGTAGGGGAACGCCATGTCCCGCGCGCCGATCTGCAGCGGCACCACGTAGTTGATCAGCCCGGTCAGGAACGGCATCGCCATGAAGAAGATCATGATGGAGCCGTGCGTGGTGAAGAGCTGGGCGAAATGCCCAGGCTCCACGAAACCCGGAGCGTTGACGGCGACGGCCTGCTGGGTGCGGATCAGCACCGCCTCGATCAGCGCACGCGACAGCATGACGCCGGCCAGCACCACATACATGATGCCGATCTTCTTGTGGTCGAGGCTGGTGAACCACTCGCTCCACAGATACTTCCAAGCCCGAAGGTAGGTGATCAGCGCGGTCGCGCCGACCGCGCCCAGCACCACGATCGCCCCGGCCCCGGCCCCGATGATCTCGCTGACGCTCGGGTCGCGCCAGGCGCGCACGAACGGCAGTGCCCCCCAGCTCAGCTGACCAAACAGGAAGGTGGCTAGGCTCGGAGTGTTCATCGGGCTTTCCCGTGTTCGTGCGGCATGCCCTTGTCCACCGCCACCGGCAGGGGCCGTGGCGGCAGTTTGGTGAGTTCCAGCGCGTGCCCACTCGGCTGCTCCAGCGCCACAACCCGGTCGAACAGGCCGGGCTGCACCGCGGCATAAGCCAATGGACGCGGCAGCGTAGTGCGGCGCGTGAGCTTCTCGTATTCCGTAGCGTCCAGCCGGTTGGGCTGTGCCCGCACCTCAGCCAGCCAGCGGGCGAAGCCAGCCTCGTCCATCGCGTCGACGGTGAACTTCTCGTTCTGGAAACCGGTGCCGTTGAACTGCGTGTTCTGGCCGAAATAGGCGCCCTGCAGATCGGCCTGGAAGTTGAGTTGGGTGCGCATCCCCGCCATGGCATAGATCTGCCCGGCCAGGCGCGGCATCAAGATCGATTGCATCACAGTGGCGCTGGTCAGATCCAGGTGCACCGGCCGCCCCACCGGTATCACCAGCCGGTCCACGGTGGCGACGCCCTGTCCCGGATAGATGAAGATCCACTTCCAGTCGGCCGCGATCGCCTGCACGGTCATCGCTTCTCCGGGCAGCGGCTTGTAGGGGTCGAGCCGGTGCGTGTCGCGCCACAGGAACACGGCCAGGATCACCACGATGGCCGTCGGCGGGATCCAGATCAGCCCTTCCAGCGGCCAGTTGAAGCCCCATTGCGGCCGGTAAACACTCTTGGTGTTGGACAGCCGATAATGCCATGCGATCAATGGCACCAGCAACAGCACCGGGCCGATCACGAACAACATGATCAGGCAAACCAGCAAGAACTCGTCGTGGATTGCTTAGGCCACCGGCCCGGCCGGCGACAAGAAGCCGCGGTCCAGCGCACCGCACCCGGTGAGCATCAGCCCGGCCGCGAGGGAGCACGTTATGCCGGCCAGGCGCCGGGCAGCGAAGATGGTCAATGCCGCACCATTGATGAACGCTGAGCACTTACCATGAAATCCTCATGAACGTGTCGGATTTGTGCGCTCGGCCCTCCGCTGCGGCGGGGAACAGCGGGACGCGTGACGTCTTTCAATGCCAACCGATTCGCCGGCTGCAGGAAACCGCCATGTCCGACCAAGATCTGAGCCTGGGGAAGCTGTTGCGCCGCGCGGGCCCACCTGAGCCGGTGTCGATCATGGCGTAGGTCAGGTGAATCACCTCGCGCAGCGTCGGCGCGTTTTCCCGGCGCGAGACGGTCGGCTGCGAGCACAGGTCGCGCCCCGTGTCCGGCAGGCGGCCGCAGGCGAGCTTGAACCCGGGGCCGGTGCGCAGGTGGTCGATGGCGCGGTGTGGCGCAACCCGCTGGCGCGTCGCTCCCCGTGCGGAAGCCTGGATCGAAACCTTCGCTGCCGCTGCTGGTGTCATGATGTGCCATGTCGCTCCCGTGTGCTGGCGAAAGACGGATCGGGCGCAAAGGCCTCGCTGAACCGCCGGGCCTGCGGCACCTCAAGGGTGTCGAGCGCGGCGTCCACGTCAGCCATGAACCCGATCGGGCCGCAGTAGTAGAACTCGGCCGGGACTGCCGGCAGGTGGACACGGATGACGTCGGCAGTCACGCGGCCAACCGCATCGTGGTGGACGCCCGGCTCGTCTTCCGGCCCAACCTCGTCGAACAGCACCGTCACCCGAACACCCGGGCGGCGCCGGGCCAACGCGCGGACATGGCTGCCGAAGGCGTGGTGCCCGCGGTGCCGGGCCGCGTGCAGGAACACGACCTCGCGCTCGCCTCCGTCATGGCCGGTCAGATGCTCCAGCATGCTGAGCACGGCGGTGATGCCCGAGCCGCCGCTGATCAGCACGAGCGGATGGGTGCCGGGCTGCAGCACGAAGTCGCCCAGCGGCATATGTATGTCCAGCAGGTCACCTTCGTGCACCGTGTCGTGCAGCCAACCGGAGACCAGGCCCGGCGGCGCACCAGGCACGCTGGCCGGTGCAGCCTCCCGCTTGACGCTGATCCGGTACTCCCGGCTGTTCGGGGCGGAGGACAGGCTGTACTGCCGGACCTGATTATGATCGAACCCGGGCACCCTGACCCGAATGGAGATGTATTGACCCGGCAGGAACGGCGGCAGCGCAGCGCCATCGATGGGTTCAAGATAGAACGACGCAGTGAAATCGCTCTCCGGCACCCTGCGAGTGACTCGGAACGGCTTGAACCCGCGCCAGCCCTGCGGCCGGGCGGCGCCTGCCTCGGCCAATGCGGCCTCCCGGCCGATCATGATGTTCGCAAGCTGGCCGTAGGCGGCGCTCCAGGCCTCGACGATCTCCGGGGTCGCCGCCTCGCCGAGAACATCCTTGATGGCGCCCAGCAGATACTGGCCGACGATGGGGTAGTGCGCCGGCTTGACGTCAAGGCTCACATGCTTGCTGGCGATACGCTCGATCATGCCCGAAAGCGGCGCCGGGTCGGCGACATGGCTGGCGTAGGCGAGGACCGACGCCGCCAGGCTGGCCGCCTGGCCACCGTCGCGTTGGTTGGCGGGGTTGAAGTAGTCGAACAGCTCCGGATGGGCCGCGAGCATGTCGCGGTAGAAGACGCGCGTGATCTCCCCGCCATGGGCGCGAAGCGCCGGAACCGTGGCGGAGACGAGGGCGCGATGACGGTCGGACAGCATGGGGCAAGCCTTCTCTGGTGCCGCCTGCGGGTCGCAAGCGGGGCGGGTGACTGCGGGGATGGTCGAACGAGGCTCTATCCGGCGGGTGGGCCTGAAGCCTGATCGGGCGCCTTGCGGGCCGGCAAGCGCTCGAACAGGCCCATCCGGAGACTGAGGGCGATCCGCTCTGCCCGGCTGCCGAAAGCTGCGGCCTGGTCTGGCGGCAGCACCTCCTGGCACGTGGCATGGAACAGATGGAGCCACCGGTCGAACATGGCCGGCGTGAGGTCCGGCAGGCGGAGATGGGCGGAGAACGGATCACCGTGATAGCGGCCGCTGCCCTGCATGACGGAAGACCAGAAGTCGGTCAGCCGGGTCAGGTGCGCCGACCACGCCGCATCCGTCTCGCCCAGGGTCTTGGAGAACACAGGCGCCAGCAGCGGGTCCGTGCGAACCCGGCCATAGAAGCGGCTGACCAGTTCGCCGACAGGGAGTTCGGCGCTCACCACGGCGTCACCACGGCGATTACGGCAACGAAGTTCCAGGCCAGAGTGTTGACGAGGCTCCGGATCATGGCCCGGCCATCACCGGCACGCGCACCGACAGCGTCGCAGACGAGAGTTCCAGGCAGCGGAAAAAGGCGAGGAGCCTGCGAGCGACAACCATGGAGGCATCTTCCGGTCCATAACATGCATCGGTATTGCATGTTTAAGTACGGCCGGCTTGAAAAACAAGATTCAAAATGCATGTTATGGCCGAAGCTGATCGGGGACGAACTGTGCGGCTCACCGTTTACACGGACTTTTCGTTACGGCTCCTGATATATCTCGCGGTCAAGCCCGACGGCGTCTCGACCATCGGCGAAGTTGCGGACGCTTATCGTATTCCGAAGAACCACCTGACCAAGGTTGCGCATCAACTCGGCCTGTCCGGCACCATCACGACGGTCCGCGGCAAGGGCGGCGGCCTGCGGCTTGGCCGACCGGCTGATCAGATCATCATAGGAAGCGTGGTGCGCGGCACCGAGCCCGACATGGCCTTGGTCCCCTGCTTCGAGCCGGTCTGCGCGTCCTGCCGGATCATCCCGGCATGCGGGCTGCGCGGTGCGCTGCAGCAGGCCCGGTCCGCCTTCATCCGCGTGCTCGACGGCTACACGCTGGCAGACCTCGCCGGCAACCGGACCGATCTGCAGGCGCTGCTCGGTATCGCGGCCCGGGCGCATCTCTGATCCGAGGCAGTCCTCGGAACGGCGCAGCGTAGCCTGGGAGTTCTGGCGTTCAGGCATCTGGCACGTCTGCACCACGAACCACGACGCTGGAGATCTCGCGGCGCATGGCCGCCGGTCCAACACGGCACGATTTCCAAGTGGCGGGGAGCGCGGCCTCGGCTCGTGCGGCAGCCAGGATGGCGACGCCGGGTGTCACGGCTTCCTCCCCTTCCTCGCGGGCTGCTGCGGGAGCGCCACGAGCCCGTTGAGGAGCACGCATCCATCCTCCGGAAGCCCAGGCAGAGGAGCCATCCATTTCGCCTGATCTGCCCACCCGGAAGGGCGCATTCCAGTGTGCCAGGTATTTCTTGGGGATCACGCGGATGTGAGCTATGCGTCCGCCGGGCCGTCGCCTATCGCTAATGGTAACGAGGGGCGGTTAGAATGAGTGGAAGCGCAACGACTGACATCAAAGTACGGTCTCATCTGCAACCGATGAACCTGCAGGTGCTTTTCGAAGACGCCGATCCGCTCATGCATTACCAGTTCCTCGTCGGGATCAGCGATCTCGACGGCAACATCGTTTACGACGTGAAACATGCGGCGATGGGCGACTTCCGCCCGCTCAACGACAACGGCGCGCTCGTGTTCCAACACAAGCTGATCGATCCGCACGGTGGCCTGATGACCCTGGTTGCGCTTCGTCTGAACCAGATGGGCAGCATCGACACGATCGAACGGCGCCACACCTGCCGTTACGGCAAGATCACCAACGCCCACGCCTTGTTCCAGGCTTCGATCGTCAAGTCGTCGCAGACAGACAGCACGACCGCATCGTCGAACAAGGACACGATCGGCGGCAAGGTCGGTGCGTCCTACGGCATCGTCAGCGGTGAAGTCAGCGGCTCCCGCGAGCATCAGGGACCCGGCTCCTCCACGGCAAACGCCTTCGCCGGCGAGATCCGCGATTTCACCGTCGTCTGGATCGCCAAGTAGGATGCCAATCCGTCGCAGCGCTCGGCTTGGCCCCATCATCGGTGTCCTCGGTTTGATGCTGTCGGGCGTCGCCCACGCCGCTTCGGTCTCCGTGCCCATCGAGGTTCCCACGCCGGCCCCCATGCCAAGTGCCGGCGCCAAACCGCAGTACAAGCCCTTGCCTGCCGAGTTGCAGGGCAGCTGGGTCATCCGCTCTGCAACTGGAGAACAGCCGCTCCTTCTGGAAACCAAGACAATCCACGACCTGGTCGGTCGACGCGTGACGGTCGGCAAGCACCTGCAGCTCTGGGACATCTTCGACGGCACCGTCATCGGCTTTGCGGAAACCAAGGGCACGTTGCTGGATTACCTGAAGGTCAAGTCCGGTGAAGCACCGACCGACCTTCCCGACGGGGATCGCACCTTCGTCTTCTATGAGATCGGCGTTTCGGACTGCACATCGCACGGCAAGCGTCTCCAAGGCGGCTGCTTCAGCTTCACCTTGGCCAGGGACCCGGCGAATGGCGAGGTCGGCCTCGTCACCTACCCGGGCGGCCTCGCCCTGTTCGGCCCGCCATCCCCATCAAAGACCCGCTGACCCATGCCCATCAACGCCGATACGCCCATCTGGCGCTTCGTCCCCGGCCCCGGCCTCTGTGGTCCCGAGCCCAGCGCCGGCGTCATGATCCCCAGCGTGGATCGCGTCGGCCGCTACTTCCCGCTGATCCTTGCCGCCCAACTGCCCGGCTGCGCGTCCCCCGGCACGCTGTTCCACAGTGCCCGAACCTGGTTCGACGCCGCCGAACAACTGGTGCTCACCGCACTCGACGACGATTTCGACTTCGACGCCTTCGACACCGCCGTCGCCCGCATCGGCCTGCCCCCCTATCCCCGCCCCGGCACGCGCCTGCCCGGGGCCGCCAGCGCCATTCGCCTCGACCTCAACGACGGCGGCGACATGTCCCGGACGTACGCCCACATCCTCGACCGCGTGCTCATGGGCAGCAACGTGGAGTTCAGCCTCTGGTGGACCGTCGGTTCGGAGAAGGTGCGCGCCAGCGTGCTGCTGGGCACCGGCCTGCCCCCACCCGGCAACTTCTCCGCCTCCCTCGACGGGAACTGGTCCGAATGGGGCTGGGAACACCCGGGCGGCGCGGCCACGCTCGACGACCTTCCGCTGCTGTTCCTCAAGCCATCAGCCGTGCTGCCCAGCGCCGGCCGCACCCATGCCGGCAGCCGGCGCAAGCACAATGAGGACGCCATGCTCATGCGCCCCGACCTCGGCCTGTGGGCCGTGGCCGATGGCGTCGGCGGCCATCAGGCCGCTGCGGAAGCCAGCCGCATGGTCGTCGACCACCTCGACCGCGTGCTGGCCCCCCTCAGCTTCCGCACCCTGTTCGACGATGCGACGGAGCTGCTCCAGGAGGCCAACGCCGCCTTGCGGGCCCGCGCCGCCACCATCTCCGACAGCGCCATGGTCGCCTCGACCGTCGTCGTCTTGCTGGCCTATGCCGGGCAATACGGCCTCATCTGGTCCGGCGACAGCCGGGCTTACCGGCTCCGCGGGACCACGCTCGACCTGCTGACGACCGATCATGCCGTCAGCACGGGCGGGGCCGTCACCCACGCCGTCGGCGCCCATGCCGACGCGTTCCTCGAAACCGCCCACGGTGTCATCCAGCCCGGCGATACCTTCCTCCTCTGCAGCGACGGCATCATCAAGGTCCTCGACACCGAGGACATCGTCCAGGCGCTCTCCGCCGCCGATCCCGGCGGCATGGTGGAAGCGTTGATCCAGGACAGCCTGATCGGCGGCGCGAAAAATAACATCACCGCCATCGTCATCCACAACGCCTGATGCAGCCACCGGCCCCTGCGGTTGGCGACGAGAGCACGAAGATCGTCCCCGCCACCGCCGCCGCCACGGCCTCTCCTGCCCCGCAGCAGCGGATGACGGTCCGCCGCTGCCTGAAGCCGGCCGCAACTGGTTCGACAACCACCTCCGCGATTTCGTCCAGGCCCTCGCCACCGATGCCAGAGGCCATCCCCGCTCCACCGATGCGCGTCAGGCCCTGGCCGCCGCCGCCCGCGACCTGATCGACCGCGTCGCCAACCAGCGCCCGCTCGACGAACCAGACCCGGGCTGGCCGCGTGACGCGGTGCTCCAACCTCATCATATTACATCGAATTTTGGTCGGATCGCCACCGGCTTGGTCGAGTCGTGCCAACGTCTCTTGCCGGGCATCAAGCGCATCAACAGTGTTCGGGCCGTGCTGGGTTCAGCTGATCCGGATGGGCAGAGCCCGCGCGACCGTCACATCCGGCTTCTCGCCAACGGGGCCGCATCGGATGGCAGCGTGCGACCGAGTACGGGAAGCGCGACTACGCAGAAACCACCATGGGCCGATACAAGCACCTGGTCGGGCCCAAGCTGCGCGCCCGATCCAGGCTCAGTCAGCATGGCGAGGTCGCCCTCGCTGTCCAGGTGCTCGACCGCTTGATCCGCACCGCCAAGCCCCTCTCTGTTCGCCGCTGAACCATGTGAGTCAGGGGCTGCGCGACACGCCCGGCATCCCGGCCAGCCGCCGCGACGACGGCAGCCGGTGCCCGGCGGAGAGGTGCTGCTGCTCGATTGCCGCCGCCAGCAACTGCCGGATCTGGGTCTGCAACGCGGCGCCCGACCGGTTCAGGCCCCGGAACAATTGCAGCCACGCGATGTCGTCGTCGCTCGTTGGCAAGGCTCGGTTCCATCCCCTCAGCGGGCCGCCTGGCCGGTCAGGCCATCTGCTCCGCGTAGTGACAGGCAACCAGCCGTCCGTCCACGTTGCGCAGCGCCGGCCGTTCGGCCCGGCAGTGGCCGGTGGCGTGGGGGCATCGGCTGGCAAAGGCGCAACCGGGGATGGGGTCCATGACCGAGGGCGGCTCGCCGCCCACGACGGTGGCGGACTTGCGGCGGGTGGGGTCAACGAAGGGCGTGGAGGCGAGCAGAAGCTGGGTGTAGGGGTGGCGCGGGCGGCCGAGCACGGCGTCGCGCGGGCCCTGCTCGGCGGGGCGGCCGGCGTACATGACCAGCACGTCCTGCGCCATGTGCCGGACGACGGAGATGTCGTGGCTGATGAAGAGGTAGGCGATCCCCAGCTCGTCCTGCAGGTCGCGCATCAGGTTCAGCACCTGCGCCTGCACCGAGACATCGAGTGCGGAGACGGGTTCGTCGGCGGTGACGACGGCCGGGCGCAGCATCAGCGCCCGGGCGAGCGCCACGCGCTGGCGCTGGCCGCCGGAGAACTGGTGCGGGTAGCGGTCGAACGCCTCGGGGCGGAGGCCCACCCGGTCGAGCATCTGGCGGGCGTCGCGGATGCGGTCGGCGCGGACGCCGCGGCGGTTGATGGTGAGCGGCTCGATCAGCGCCTCGCCCACGGTGCGGCGGGGGTTGAGCGAGGCGTAGGGGTTCTGGAACACCATCTGGTTCTGAAGTTGCAGCGTGCCGCGGGTGGGTCCGGCCGCGGGTTGGCCGGCGATGGCGATGGCGCCGGCGGTGGGCGGCTCCATGAGGGCGGCCAGGCGGGCGAGGGTGGACTTGCCGCAGCCGGACTCGCCGACAACGGCCAGGGTGCCGGCCGCGCGGAGCTGGAACGAGACGCCGTCCACCGCGCGGAGGGTCTTGCCGCCGACCTTGTAGTGGCGAACGACGTCCGCCGCTTCCAGCACCATCGCTTCCCGCACCGTCATCCCGGCACCATCACGCGGGGCGCCCGGTCGGCTGGCCCGCATCGTCCAGCGGGTAGTGGCAGCGCAGGCGGGCGCCCATCGCCATGCGCAGGGCCGGGCGCTCGGCGTCGCAGCGGGGAGTCCGGTGGGCGCAGCGGGGGGCGAACAGGCAGCCGGCGGGACGGTCATCGGCGCCGGGCACGACGCCGGGGATGGTGGGCAGGCGGGGCTTGCCCTCGGCGCGTTCGGGGAGCGCGTCGAGCAGGGCCGCGGTGTAGGGGTGGCGGGGGTGTGCGAACAGCGGGGCGGCCGGCTGTTCCTCCATCACCTTGCCCGCGTACATCACCTGCACGCGCTGCGCGGTCTCGGCGACCACGCCCATGTCGTGGGTGATCAGCACCAGGCCCATGCCCCGGTCGCGCTGCAGGCCGACCAGCAGGTCGAGCACGCCTTTCTGCACGGTGACGTCGAGCGCCGTGGTGGGCTCGTCCGCGATCAGCAGGGCGGGGTTGCAGGCGATGGCCATCGCGATCATGGCGCGCTGGTTGAGGCCGCCCGAGAGCTGGTGTGGGAAGGCGCGCAGGCGTTGCTCGGGCGCGGGGACGCCGACCTGGGCGAGCAGCTCGGTGGCGCGGGCGCGGGTCTGGTGGCGGGGCACGGCGTGGTGGGTGCGCAGCGCCTCACGGATCTGCCAGCCGATGGTGTAGCAGGGGTTGAGCGAGGTGGTGGGTTCCTGGAACACCATGGCGATGTCGCGGCCCGTGAGTGCCCGGCGCCGGCGCGGGGCGGCGTGCAGCAGGTCGTTGCCGCGGAAAGCGACGCGCTCGGCGGCGATGCGGGCGGTGCCGGGCAGCAGGCCCATGACGGCGAGCATGGAGACGCTCTTGCCGGAGCCGGATTCGCCGACGACGCAGAGGACCTCGCCCTCGGCGACGGTGAGGTCCACCTGGTCCACGGCCTGGAAGCCGCCGAAGCCGACGCTGAGGCCGGTGACCTCGAGCAGGGCGGTCATCGGCGCAGCTTCGGGTCGAGCGCGTCGCGCAGACCGTCGCCCAGCAGGTTGAAGGCCATGACGGTGACGAGGATGGCGAGGCCCGGGAAGGTGAGGAGCCACCACGCCCGCTGGTAGAACTGCAGCGCGTCCGCAAGCATGGTGCCCCACTCGGGCGTTGGCGGCTGTGCGCCCAGGCCCAGAAATCCCAGCGCCGCGGCATCGAGGATGGCGCCGGAGAAGCCGAGCGTCGCCTGCACGATCAGCGGCGCCATGCAGTTGGGCAGCACGACGAGCAGCATGAGGCGCAAGACGCCGGCGCCGGCGCTGCGGGTGGCGATGACGTATTCGCGCGACAGCTCGCCCAGGGCGGCGGCGCGCGACAGCCGGACGTAGGCGGGCAGTTGCACCACGGCGACGGCGAGCATGGCATTGGTGAGGCCAGGCCCGAGGATGGCGACGACGACGATGGCGAGCAGCAGGCTGGGGAACACCAGCAGCACGTCCATCAGCCGCATGACCGCGATGTCGAGCGTGCCGCCCGCAAAGGCGGCCAGCAGGCCGAGCAGGACGCCGGCAACGAGCGAGAGCGCCACCACGAAGGTGCCGATCAGCAGCGAGAGGCGGGCGCCGTAGATCAGCCGGGTGAGCATGTCGCGGCCGAGGTCGTCGGTGCCGAGCGGGAAGCTTGGGTCCTGGAACGGGGGAAACAGGAAGTGGTCGCGGAACTGCTCGGCCGGCCCGTGCGGGGCGATGGCGGGGGCCAGGGCGGCGACGATGACCAGCAGCACCATGACGGCCAGGCCCGCCGCGGCGCCCGGGTTCTGCACCACGCGGCGGAACAGCCCGGCGTTGGGCGCGACCGCGGCACTCATGCCCGCAGCCGTGGGTTCAGCACGCCGTAGAGCACATCGACGCCGAGGTTCACCAGCATGACGAGGGCGGCGATGATCAGCGTGCCGCCCTGCAGCACGTTGTAGTCGCGGCGCTGCACGCTCTGGATGAGCCAGCTCCCGACGCCGGGCCAGGAGAAGATGGTTTCGGTGAGGATCGCGCCGCCCAGCAGGGTGCCGACCTGCAGGCCGAGCACGGTGACCACGGGGATGAGCGCGTTGCGCAGCGCGTGGACCACCGTGACCCGGCCTGGCGACAGGCCCTTGGCGCGGGCGGTGCGCACATAGTCCTCGTTCAGCACCTCCAGCATCGAGGACCGGGTCATGCGGGCGATGGTGGCCAGCGGGATGGTGCCGAGGACGATGGCGGGCAGGATGAGGTGCCGCACGGCGGAGAGAAAGGCGCCGGGCTCGTCGCTCAGCAGCGAGTCGATCAGCAGGAAGCCGGTGCGGGGCTCGATGTAGTAGAGCACGTCGATTCGGCCGGAGACGGGGGTCCAGCCGAGGTTCACGGAGAAGAGCAGGATCGCCATCAGCCCCCACCAGAAGATCGGCATGGAGGCGCCGGTGACGGAGATGCCGATCAGCCCGTAGTCCAGCGCCGAGCCACGGCGCACGGCGGCGATGACGCCGAGCGGCAGGCCGATGACGATGGCGAACAGCAGCGCGCAGGTCGCAAGCTCGAGCGTGGCGGGGAACAGGGTCATGAACTCCGACCAGACGCTTCTCTGCGTGGTGAGCGAAACGCCGAAATCGCCCTGGAACAGCTTTGCCTCATAGGCGGCGAACTGCTTCCACAACGGCTGGTCCAGCCCCAGCTCGTGCCGGTAGTAGGCGAGCTGTTCGACGGACAGGGTGCGGTCCCCGGCGAGGGTCTCGATCGCGTCGCCGGGGATGGAGTGGATCAGGACGAAGCCGAGCAGGGTGACGCCGATGAACGTGGGAACGATCAGCGCCACCCGCCGGGCGAGGAAGCGGAACAAGCTACTTGAGGCCGACCCGGTCGAAGTCGTGGCGGCCGAACGGGCTCATGACATAGCCCTCGACGTTGCTGCGCATCGGCTGGAACGCGACGGAATGGGCGATCATGTAGAAGGGCAGCTGGTCGTGCATGATGACCTGCGCCTGTTCGTACAGCTTGGCGCGCTCGCCCTGGTCGGTGAGGGTGACGGCCTTGTCGATCAGCTTCTGGAAGTCCTGGTTGCACCACTTGGCGTTGTTGCCGCCGCCGCTGCGGGCCGCGTCGCACCCGGCCAGCGGGGTGAAGAAGTTGTCGGGGTCGCCGTTGTCGCCGGTCCAGCCGAGCTGGATCATGTCGCCCTCGCCGGTGCGGGAGCGCTTGATGTACTCGCCCCATTCGAAGCTGACGATCTTGGCCTTCACGCCGATCTTGGCGAGGTCGGACTGCATCAGCTCGCCGATGCGGCGGGCGTCGGGGTTGTAGGGGCGCTGCACCGGCATGGCCCACAGGTCGGCCTCGAAGCCGTTGGGATAGCCGGCCTCGGCCAGCAGCTTCTTGGCGGCCTCGGGGTCGTGCGGCCAGGCCTTGATGTCCTTGTTGTAGCCCCACATGATCGGCGGGATCAGGTTCACCGCGGGCTCCCCGGCGCCGAGATAGACGGCCTTGAGGATGGCGGCGCGGTCGATGGCCATGGTCAGCGCGCGGCGGACGCGCGCATCGTCGAACGGCTTCTTTTGCGTGTTGAAGGCGAGGTAGCCGATGTTGAGGCCCGGCTGCTGCATGAGGGTCAGCGACTTGTCATCGCGGATGCCCGGCAGGTCCGCCGGGGCAGGATAGGCGGAGACCTGGCACTCGTTGGCGCGCAGCTTGGCGAGGCGGACGGCCGGGTCCTTGGCGATGGAGAAGATCAGGCCGTCGAGCTTCGCCTTCTCGCCCCAGAACTGGTCGAACCGCCGATAGCGGACCGTCGCGTCGCGCTGGTAGGCGAGGAAGCTGAACGGACCGGTGCCGATGGGCGCCTGGTCGATCTGCTCGGGCGTGCCGGCCTTCAGCATCTGTTCGGCGTATTCGGCGGACATGATGGAGGCGAACTCCATCGCGAGGTCCGAAAGGAACGGGGCGTTGGGCTTGGACAGGGTGAAGCGGATGGTCTGGGGGTCGATCTTCTCCAGCCTGGTGATGAGGGTTTTGAGGCCCATGTCGCCGTAATAGACGTAGGTGCCGCCGGAAACCTTGTAGTAGGGGTTTTGGGCGTCTGACTGGCGGTTGAAGGTGAACAGCACGTCATCCGCATCGAAGTCGCGGCTGGGCGTGAACTTGGCGTTGCTCTGCCACTTCACGCCCTTGCGGAGATGGAGCGTCACGGTCTTGCCGTCTTCGGACACGTCCCAGCGTTCCGCCAGGCCGGGCCGGATCGTGGTCTTGCCGGGCTCGAACTCGGTGAGGCGGCTGTAGATCGGATGCGTCGCATCGAAGGTGGTGCCGGTGGTGACCAGCATGGGCGCGAAGCTTTCGGGCGAGCCTTCGGAGCAGTAGACCAGCGTCGCGGCGCGGGCCGGGGCGGCGGCAAGCGCGAGTGCCGCGGCGCCGGCGAGGAGAAGGGGACGGAGGGGCATGCGCGTGTCCTCAAGGAGAGTTGGGCAACAATCTATTCGGGAGGCGGCGGCGTCAATGCCGGCATTGTCCTGCGCAGAGCCAGCGGGCCGGCGTGTTGCATGGACCTGGCGCGCAGACGCAGTCGCCCCACGCCGTTCCAGGCCCGCGGGACGGCATCAGGTCGATGCAGTGCCGGCCTTGGCCGGGTGCAGCACCGCCGCACGTTCGGCACCCGACAGCTCCACCCAGCGCAGCCCGGCGTCCAACGGCATGATGCCGCCGCCTTACACCATCAGCCCCGGAACCCGGTCGGCCGCCGGGCCCAGCACGAAAGGCCCGGGCCCGGCGCGGCAGGGTCCGGTGCACCGTCTTGCCGCTCTCGGCCTGCACCGTCCAAACGTGGCCCGACCGGGTTTTCTTCGTCCCGAGCAGCTTGAGCGGCACGGCGACCATGTTCGCCCGGTGCCAGATCGATGGCGTCGGCCAGCTTGGGCTCGCCGGGCGCGGGCTGCAGCAACGCCAGACGGTCCTGCTCGCCATCCGTGGCCCGTCCCGCGGCACACAGGTGGGCGACGACATTGGCCCGGGCGGACGGCGTCAGGATCGCGGGGCGGGCCGCAGGCCGGCGGTCAGGGCGGCCAGCACGGCCGGGGCAGCCTCCGCCGAGCCGGGCAGGAATACGAGTTCGGCCGTAAGACGCGAGCGCGGCACGCTGAGGGACCGAGCGGCTGCGGCTGCGGCAGGGCTGGCTGCGCGGCTTGCCAGGTCGTTCAGCTCTTCAAGCGGCGTGAGAGGGGTGGCGCCCAGCACGGCGAAGGGGCTGGACAGCAGGCTGAAGCCCGATGCTTGACCCATGAACTTGTTGTCGGAAGCAGTCAGGCGCCTGGTCCAACATCCAATAAACCCGTGCCGCGCATCCCACGGGACTTCCTGACCTGTGAACGCCGGGTTGCGGAAGGTGCGGCTCCCGCCGCGGTCTGTTGCCGTTCACGTCGGGCGCTACCAGCCATGACATGCCCGGCGGACAGGCGTGCGAAGCCAGGCCGCGCGGGATCGGCGCCATATCCATGATCTTGAACACACCTTGAGCCGCACGGGAACCGGCTTTTCGATTCGACCGCAAGAGCCGGGGTGCCCGGGGCCGCATGATGCGTCAGATTGCCGCATCAGATGCGATATCGAGAGGAACTGGCCATGGACGCTCCCATCACGAAACGGCCGGAGCAGGCGCCGGCGACCGCCACCCCGACCGAACTCGATCCGCGCTGGGCCGCCGTGGTCGCGCGTGACCGCGGGGCGGACGGCACCTTCTACTACTCGGTGCGCACCACCGGCGTGTATTGCCGCCCGTCCTGCGCCGCGCGCCTGGCCAACCCCGGGAACGTCCGGTTCCACGCCCTGCCGGCCGATGCCGAACGGGCCGGGTTCCGCCCGTGCAAGCGCTGCAGGCCCGACCAGCCGCCACTGGCGCAGCAGCACGCTGCCAGAGTGGCGGAGGCCTGCCGGCGGATCGAGGAGGCGGATGAGGCGCCGAGCCTGGCCAGGCTTGCGCAGGGTGCCGGCCTCAGCCCGCACCATTTCCACCGCGTCTTTAAGGCGGTCGCGGGCGTGACGCCCAAGGGATACGCCGACGCACACCGGGCGGGGCGCCTCCGGGACGGCCTCGGAAGGAGCGGCACCGTGACCGAGGCGATCTACGCCGCCGGCTTCAACTCCAGCGGCCGCTTCTACGCGCAGTCCGACGCCGTGCTCGGCATGACCCCGCGCGACTACCGGGCCGGGGGCGTCAACACGCAGATCCAGTTCGCCGTGGGCCAGTGCTCGCTCGGGGCGATCCTGGTGGCGCGCAGCGCCAAGGGCGTGTGTGCCATCCTGCTGGGCGACGACCCGGACGCCCTGGCGCGCAACCTGCAGGACCGCTTCCCGAAGGCCAAGCTGATCGGCGGCGACGCCGGGTTCGAGGCGCTGGTTGCCCGCGTGGTCGGCTTCGTCGAGGCACCCGGGCTGGGCCTGGACCTGCCGCTCGACATGCGCGGCACGGCCTTCCAGCAGCGGGTCTGGCAGGTGCTGCGCGACATCCCGGCCGGCGAGACCGCAAGCTACACCGAGGTGGCCCGGCGCATCGGCGCGCCGAAGGCCGTGCGGGCGGTGGCGGCGGCGTGCGCGGCGAACGCGCTGGCCGTCGCCATTCCGTGCCACCGCGTGGTCAGGACCGGGGGCGGGCTGTCCGGCTATCGCTGGGGCGTGGAGCGCAAGCGGGCCCTGCTGGAGACCGAGCGCAAGGGCAAGCCGGCGGCGCAGGCGTGAGCGTGGCCCACGATCCGCCGGCCGCCGCCGATGCCGCGGATCGGGTGACGTCGCTCGACTGGCCGGGCATCGCCGCCGGGCTGGACGCCCAGGGTTGGGCGGTGCTGGCCGGGCTGCTGACCCCCGGGGAGTGCGAGGCGGTGGCCGGTCTGTACGCCGAGGGCGGCCGCTTCCGCAGCCGCGTGGTGATGGCGCGTCACGGCTTCGGGCTCGGCGAATACCAGTATTTCGCCTATCCGCTGCCCGGCCTGGTGGCCGGGCTGCGTGATGCGCTCTATGCCCGGCTTGCACCCGTGGCGAACCGCTGGAACGAGACCATGGGGATCGCGGTGCGCTATCCCGCGTCGCACGCCGGGTTCCTGGAACGCTGCCACGCGGCGGGCCAGACAAGGCCGACGCCGCTGCTGCTGCAATACGGCCCGGGCGACTACAACTGCCTGCACCAGGATCTGTATGGCGAGCACGTCTTCCCGCTGCAGGTCGCGATCCTGCTCTCCGAGCCGGGGCAGGATTTCGAGGGTGGCGAGTTCGTGCTGACCGAGCAGCGCCCGCGCATGCAGTCCCGCGCCGCGGTCGTGCCGCTGCGCCGGGGCGATGCGGTGGCCTTCGCGGTCAGCCACCGCCCGGTGCAGGGCAGCCGCGGCTTCTACCGCACCGTGCTGCGCCACGGCGTCAGCGCGCTGCGCTCGGGCCGGCGGCACACGCTGGGCGTCATCTTCCACGACGCGACGTAACCCCCAGCCCGGCCGGGCGTTGCGGTCAGGGTGCGTCCAGGAAGCGCCCGATCCACCGCCCGACCCGCGCGCAATCATCCGGCTGGGCATAGGACGCGATGGCCGGGTCGGCCAGGGCGCCGTAGCGGTCCCGCCGCGCCTCGACAAGCGCGGTGCCGAACTCCGGCCCGAACTCCGGGTGAAACTGGAACGAGATCGCGTCGCCGTAGTCCAGCCCGGCGTGGGGCGTGAACGGGTTGGCCAGCACCACGCGCGAACCCGGCGGCAGCGCGACCACCTGGTCCTGGTGCGAGGCCGGCGCGTCCACATGCGCGGCGTCGTCCATCCATGGGGCGCGATGCTTCACCTCATAGCGTTGCAGGCCGATGCCCCAGCCGCTCGGTGACTTGACGACGCTGCCGCCGAACGCCTGCGCCATCGCCTGGTGGCCGAAACAGATGCCGACCAGCTTCGCCCGCCCCCGCGCCTGCTGAATGAACCCGGTCAGCCCGGCGATCCATGGCAGATCCTCGTACACCCCGGCCGGCGAGCCGGTCAGCAGATAGGCCTCGTGCGCCGTGGCGCCGCGCGGCAAGGCTCCCGCGGTCACGTCGTACACGGTCGTGTCCCGCCCCGGGCCGAGCAGCCGCTGCATCATGCCGCCGTAGCTGCCATGCCCGGCCCGCAACGCCTCGGGCGGGTCGCCGCATTGCAGGATGCCGACCGTCACGCCGCCGCTCCCGCGAAGGCCAGTCGGCTCTTCTGCCGCCCCTCGGCGTCGAAGTTCTCCGGTGCCAGCCAGGCCTCATAGCCTGCCTTCAGGCGCGGCCAGTCCGCATCGGTCATCGCGAACCAGGCCGTGTCGCGGTTGCGCCCCTTCTGGATCATGTGCTGGCGGAACACACCCTCCGCGGTGAACCCGAACCGCTGCGCCGCGCGCCTGGACGGCTCGTTCAGGCTGTTGCACTTCCACTCGAACCGGCGATAGCCCAGCCTGTCGAATACGTAAGCCGCGAGGAGGAACAGCGCCTCGGTCGCGATGCGGCTGCGCGCGATGGCCGGCCCCCACAGGATATGCCCGATCTCGATCACCCCATGCACGGGATCGATCCGCATGAGCGACTGCCGCCCTTCCGCCCGGCCGGTGGCACGGTCGATCACGGCGAAGAACAGCGGGTCCGTCGAGGCGGCCGCCTGGTGCAGCCAGGGCGCGAAGGCGGCCATGTCCGGCGGCGTTTCCTCGAACAGGTAGCGGAAGCGGTCATCGGCGCCGGGCTGCTGGGCGGAGGCGAAGAGGTCCGCCCCATGGCGCGCGGGGTCGAGCGGCTCCAGCCGGGCATAGCGACCGTCCAGGGCAACGCGGTCCGGGCGCGGCACGCCGGTCCAGTGCGAAAGGTCCATGGCTAGGCGGCCACACGCGGCCCCGGGCCGTCCACGGCGGCGGCGCTCTCCCCTGCGCCAAGCCGGACGAAGACCAGGTGGTCGGGACGGAGCGAGGCTGCCATGGCGTTGTTCCTGTCGTGGAAGGGCCGGTATAGCTTGCTTCGATGGAGGGAGGCTACCGCCCGTCGCATCGGGGCCCGGCCTGCTTGACGGCTTCGTTCCTGTTGCTAGCGTCGGTTCCCGGGCCCTGGAACCGAACGATGGCCGTCTTGAAGAACTGCAAGGGTCTGCTCCAAATGCCAGTGCGCGACGGGTCAGGCACCACCGCCAACCGAACCCGGCCCGTGTCCGCGATGACCGACGGCACGCGCGGCACGTCTGACCTGCAACATGCGATCCCGACGACCGAGATGCGGGACGGGAGTCTTCCTCCCCAGCCTGATGACCCCGCGCCGGACACGCGCGCCGGTCACAAGCGGACACGGGTTCAGGTTGTGGCGGACTTCATCCTGGGGCTGCTGCCCGGGTGACAGGGCGACCTCGAGCGGCAGATCGGCGTCGCCCTGTTCGACCGGTCCGGCCGCTGCCCGAAGCTCACGGCCGCGGGCGACGCCAGACAACCCGGCGCCCGCTGCTGGCTTCATGGACACAGAGGAGGTTCGCGCGCTTGGATGATGTGCGGCTCGGGCAACGAACCAGCAGAAAAGTATCGGTGCTGCGCTGCAAAGTGGGTGGCGTGGTGCGGTTGAGCCGGGCTACGACCGTGCAGGCCCGGAGAGGCTGCGCGGATCCCGCCCGGGATCGAACCAAGAATACGTCCCGTCCGGCTCCCGGCCTCGTCCCGCGCGATGGCTGCGGGACCGCGGCACGGGGCGAGGGAGAACGGCGTGGGAGTGAAGCCCGATCTGGAGGTGGTTCAGGTTCGCGACGACCAGTCGTTCAAGGTCTGGTCGCATGGCTACCCGTTCCGCACGGTCCGCTGGCACTTCCATCCGGAATACGAGCTGCATCTCATCACCGCGACCGAGGGCAACCGCTATGTGGGGGATCACATCGGGGCGTTCTGCACCGGGGACCTGGTGCTCGTCGGGCCCAACCTGCCGCACAACTGGATCACCGACCTGCCCGCCGGCGAGACGGTCGCCGAGCGCTGCCTGATCCTGCAGTTCACCGAGAGCTTCATCGGCAACTGCATCACGGTGTTCCCCGAGCTGCGCTTCCTGCGCCCCATGCTCGACGCATCCCACCGGGGCCTGCTGTTCCGGCCGGCCGTCACGGACCAGGTCGGGCCGATGCTGCGCGAACTGCTCGATGCGACGGATGGCCGGCGGATCGCCCTGTTCATCGCCATCATGGACCGCCTCGGCCATGCGCGCGCGCCCACGACGCTGGCCAGCGTCGGCTTCCGGCCCGATGCCCCCGCGTACCTGTCGGGCACGATGAACCTGGTGCTGCAGCACATTGGCCAGAACTTCACCCATGCGCTCTGCGAGACGGACATGGCCCGGCTGGGCCGGCAGAGCATCAGCACCTTCTCGCGCTCGTTCCGCAGGCACACCGGCATGACCTTCGTGCACTACGTCAACGCGCTCCGCATCGAGCTGGCCTGCCAGCACCTGGTCCAGACCGAGCTGGCGATCACCGAGATCTGCTTCGAGGTCGGGTTCGGCAACGTGTCGAACTTCAACCGGCAGTTCCTGGCCATGAAGGGAATGCCACCCACCCGCTTCCGCAGCCTGCAACGCGCAGGCCGGCAGGCCGTGGCCGCCTGAGACACCTGAACACCAAGCAACAAGGGAAGCGTCAATGACCTATCGAACAGGCGGAATCGCCACCGGTTTCCTCGGCCTCACCCTCAGCCTTCTGGCCGGGCCGGCCGCGGCCGCGCCGCCGCCCAACACCGTGGTCGCCTTCCTGATGCCGGACCAGAGCTCCACGCGATACGAGGAGCACGACCATCCCGGCTTCGTCGCGGAGATGAAGAAGCTCTGCCCCACCTGCCGCGTGCTCTACCAGAACGCCGACGGCGATGCCTCGCGCCAGCAGCAGCAGTTCAACTCGGTGCTGTCGCAGGGTGCGAAGGCCATCGTGCTGGATGCGGTGGACTCCACGGCCGCCGTGTCGCTGGTGAAGGCGGCGCAGGCGCAGGGGGTGAAGGTGATCGCCTATGACCGGCCCATCCCCGGCACGCCGGCGGACTTCTACGTGTCGTTCGACAACGAGGCGATCGGCCGCTCCATCGCCAAGTCGCTGGTGGAGCACCTGAAGGCGAACAAGGTGCCGGCGGCCGACGCCGGGGTGCTGGAGGTGAACGGCTCGCCGACCGATGCTGCCGCCGGGCTGATCAAGAAGGGGATCCACGAGGGCCTGGCCGATGGTGGCTACCCGACCCTGGCCGAGTACGACACGCCGGACTGGGTTCCGGCCCGGGCGCAGCAATGGGTCAGCGGCCAGATCTCGCGTTTTGGCAAGAAGATCGTGGGCGTGGTGGCCGCCAATGACGGCACGGCGGGCGGCACCATCGCGGCCTTCAAGGCGGCGGGGGTGAATCCGGTGCCGCCCGTGACCGGCAACGACGCCACCATCGCCGGGCTGCAGCTGATCATCGCGGGCGACCAGTACAACACCATCTCCAAGCCCAGCGAGATCGTCGCCGCAGCGGCGGCGAACGCGGCGGCGGACCTGCTGGAGGGCAAGGTGCCGCCGTCCGACACCCGGCTGTTCAACACCCCGGCCCGGCTGTTCAACCCGGCGCTGGTCACGGCCGCGAACCTCAAGGCCGAGATCGTGGACAAGATGGTGGACGGCAAGCCGATCACCCCCGCCGCGACACTGTGCACCGGCCGCTACGCCGCGGGCTGCAAGACGCTCGGCATCACGCCTTAATCCGCCACCCGGGGGCTCATCCACATGCCAGACAGAACGGCACCCCGGGGTGAGCCCGTGCTCAGCCTGCGCGGCATCTGCAAGCAGTTCGGCGCCGTCTCGGCGTTGAGCGACATCGACCTCGACGTCCATGCCGGCGAGGTGGTGGCGCTGGTCGGCGACAACGGCGCCGGCAAGTCCACGCTGGTGAAGGTGCTGGCGGGCGTGCACCAGCCCACCAGCGGCAGCATGACCTTCGGCGGGCGCGCGGTGGCGCTGGCCGGCCCCGGCGAAGCCCTGGCCCTGGGCATCGCCACCGTGTTCCAGGACCTGGCGCTGTGCGAGAACCTGGACGTGGTCGCCAACATCTTCCTGGGCCGCGAGCTGGGCCGCTTCGGCCTGGACGAGGTGGCGATGGAGATCCGCTCCTGGACGCTGCTGAACGAGCTGGCGGCGCGCATCCCCTCGGTGCGCGAGCCCGTCGCCTCGCTGTCGGGCGGGCAGCGGCAGACGGTGGCCATCGCCCGGTCGCTGCTGCTGGAGCCCCGGCTCATCATGCTGGACGAACCCACTGCGGCATTGGGCGTGGCGCAGACGGCCGAGGTGCTGAACCTGATCGAGCGGGTGCGCGACCGCGGCCTGGGCGTGATCATGATCAGCCACAACATGGAGGACGTGCGCGCCGTGGCCGACCGCATCGTGGTGCTGCGGCTGGGCCGCAACAACGGCGTGTTCGGGCCGGATGCCAGCAACAGCGAGCTGGTGAGCGCCATCACGGGGGCCGCGGACAACTCCGTCTCCCGCCGGACGGCACGCCTGCAGTCGGGCGCGGAGGCGCGGCCATGAGCACCGGACCGGTGGACAAGCCGGCGCTGGACCGCAGCGACAGCCGCGTGCGCCATGATCAGGGCGCCGCCGGCGCAGTCCGCGGCTTCCTGGACCGGGTGCGCGCCGGCGACCTGGGCGCGCTGCCGGTGGTGGTGGGCCTGGCGGTGATCTGGACCGTGTTCCAGACGCTGAACCCGGTGTTCCTCTCCGCCAACAACCTGGTCAACCTGCTGTTCGACTGCTCCACCGTCGGCGTCATCGCGCTGGGCATCGTCGCCATCCTCATGGTCGGCGAGATCGACCTGTCCGTCGGCTCGATGTCCGGGCTGGCGTCGGCGGTGCTGGGCGTGCTGTGGGTGAACGGCGACTGGCCGGTGGCCGGCGCCATCGTGCTGGCGCTGGGGGCTGGCGCTGTCGTGGGCGTGGTCTATGCCCTGCTGTTCAACCGGCTGGGCATGCCCAGCTTCGTGTCCACCCTGGCCGGGCTGCTGGCGATCCTCGGGTTGCAGCTGTACCTGCTGGGCTCCACCGGCTCGATCAACCTGCCCTACGGCTCGCCGCTGGTGAACCTCGGGCAGCTTCTGGTGATGCCGCCGCTCGCGTCATACGCGCTGGCGCTGCTGGCCGGGGCCGGCGTGCTGGCATCCAGCCTGCGCACCGCGGCCCGGCGCCGTGCTGCCGGGCTCACGCCCGCTTCGCCGGGCGGCATCCTGCTCCGCGCCGCGGTGCTGACGGCGCTGCTGCTCGGCGTGGCCGCCTACCTCAACACCGATCGCGGGGTGCCCGTGATGTTCGCCCTGTTCGGCATCCTGGTGGTGGCGATGGACTACGCGCTGCGGCGCACACGATGGGGGCGCGCGATGACGGCGGTGGGCGGCAACCGGGAGGCGGCGCGCCGGGCCGGCATCGACGTGCGGGGCACCTATCTCAGCGCCTTCGTGCTGTGCTCCACGCTTGCCGCCCTGGGCGGCGTGCTGTCCGCCGCGCGCCTGGCCTCCGCCAGCCAGCAGGCCGGCACCGGCGACGTGAACCTCAACGCCATCGCCGCCGCGGTGATCGGTGGCACCAGCCTGTTCGGCGGCCGCGGCAACGCCTATTCCGCGCTACTCGGCATCATCGTTATCCAGTCGATCGCCAGCGGGCTCACGCTGCTCGATCTGTCGTCGTCGCTGCGGTACATGATCACCGGCTGCGTCCTGGCCGTCGCCGTCATCGTGGACTCGCTGGCCCGGCGTTCGCGCGTGTCGCACGGCCGCGCCTGAACCGCTTGGAGACACAAACATGAGCCAGGATCTTTCGGGCAAGGTCGCCGCCATCACGGGTGCGGCCTCCGGCATCGGCCTCGCCTGCGCCCGCGCCCTGCTGGCCGCCGGCGCCCGGGTGGTGCTGGTGGACCGGGCGGCGGACCGGCTGCAGGCGCTGTGCGCCGAGCTGGGGCCGCGGGCGCATGCGGTGGCGGCGGACCTGCTGGACAAGGCCGACGTCGCGGCCATGGTGCCGGCGATCTTGGAGCGGGCGGGGCGGCTCGACATCTTCCACGCGAATGCCGGGTCATACGTGGGCGGGGACGTGCTGGGCGGCGACCCGGATGGCTGGGACCGCATGCTCAACCTCAACGTCAACGCGACATTCCGCACCATCCATGCGGTGCTGCCGCACATGGTGGAACGGGGCAGCGGCGACATCATCGTCACCAGCTCGGTCGCGGGCCTGGTGCCCGTGGTGGTGGAGCCGGTCTATACCGCCTCCAAGCACGCCATCCAGGCCTTCGTGCACACGCTGCGGCGGCAGGTGATGCAGCACGGCATCCGCGTGGGCGCGGTGGCGCCCGGGCCGGTGGTGACGGCGCTGCTGGACGACTGGCCGCAGGAGAAGCTGGACGATGCCCTGGCCAAGGGCAGCCTGATGAAGCCGGAGGAGGTGGCCGAGGCCGTGCTGTTCATGCTGACCCGGCCGCCCAACGTCACCATCCGCGACCTGGTCATCCTGCCGCAGAGCCTGGACCTGTAGGATGGCGGCGGTGGAGACAGCGGCGGAGGCAGGGATGGAGGCGGTGATCGGGGTCGATATCGGCACGCAGAGCACGAAGGCGCTGCTGGTGGCGCGGGACGGCAGCATCCTGGCCCAGGCGCAGAAGGCCTATGCCCCCGATACGCCGCGCCCCAGCTGGGCCGAGCAGCACGCGGACGTGTGGCTTGCGGCGGTCGAGCACTGCGTGGCGGAGGTCGTGCGCTCCGCCCCCGGCGCCCTCGTCCGCGCGATCTGCGTGTCGAGCCTGTATGGCGGGTCCGGCATCCCGGTGGACGCCGCCTTCCGCCCGCTGCACCCCTGCCTGATCTGGATGGACCGGCGGGCCGAGGCGCAGGTGGACTGGGTGCGCGCCCATCTCGACCTGGAGCGGCTGGGTGCTGTCACCGGGAACGGCGTCGACAGCTATCACGGCTTCACCAAGATGATGTGGCTGCGCGACGAGCGGCCGGAGGTCTGGGCCGAAACGGCGCTGCTGCTGCCGCCGAACGCCTATGTCATCCAGCGCCTGACGGGCGAGGTGGCGGTCGATCACTCCTCGGCCGGCAACATCGGCGGCGTCTATGACCTGCAGGCCCGCACCTGGTCGGCGGAGATGCTGGAGGCGCTCGGCATCCCGCGGCGCATGATGCCGGACCGGCTGGTGGCCCCCACCGACACCGTGGGCGGGCTGACGCCTGCCGCGGCGGCGCGGCTGGGCCTGGCGGCGGGCACCCCGGTGGTGGCGGGCGGGGTGGACGCCGCGGTGGCCACCTTCGCCGCCGGCGTGGTGGCCCCCGGCGACCACGTGGCGATGATCGGCACCTCCATGTGCTGGGGCACGATCGCGCGGCAGGCCGATGCGAGCCACGGCCTGGTCGCCTTCCCCTATGTCATTAACACGCCGACCGACCTCTACGTGTTCGGCGGCGCCGCCACGGCCGGGGCCGCGGTGTCGTGGTTCCGCGAGCAGTTCTGCCACGCGGAGACCGCCGCCGCCCGGATCGCGGGGCGCGACCCGCACGCGCTGCTGGACGAGGCCGCGGCCACACTGGCCCCGGGGGCGGACGGCATCGTGTTCCTGCCCTACCTGATGGGCGAGCGCTCGCCGGTCTGGGACAGCCGGGCCTCGGGCGCGTTCATCGGGCTCAACCTGTTCCATACCCGGGCGCACCTGTACCGGGCCGTGCTCGAAGGCGTGACCTTCGCGCTGCGCCACAACATGGAGGCGGGGGCGCGCGGCGCGGCGGCGCTGGACCGGCGGCTGATCGTGGTGGGCGGCGCCGCGAAGTCGGACCTGTGGATGCAGATCATCGCCGACATCACCGGTTTCGCCGTCTGGACCATCCGCGAGGAGGTGGAGGCGGCGCTGGGCGCGGCCCGGCTGGCGGCGATCGGCGGCGGACTGATCCGGCCCGACGATCCCGACACCTGGACCACGCTCGTGGAGCGCGCCGTGCCCGACGCGGCACGGGCCCGGCACTACGATGCGGTGTTCGCCGTGTTCGCCGGGCTGTATCCCGCGCTCAGGGATTCGATGCACACTCTGGCCGGGCTGCGGCAGGCCGGCCCTGCAACGGACGCCGCTTGAAGACGTTGCCGGGCATCCGCCGTCCGCTGATCTGTGCAACACACTCGCAAGGAACACGCCGTGGCCCGTCAACTCGAACGAACGGCACTCCCAGACCTGCCATCCTCCATCGGGCGCCCGCTGTTCGACCCGGCGGCCGTCACGCCCGGGATCGTGCACCTGGGCCTCGGCGGGTTCCACCGCGCGCACATGGCCCGCTACACGCATAGCCTGATGGATCAGCGGCCCGACATGCTGGAATGGGGCATCGTCGGCGCCGGCCTGATGCCGGATGACCGGCGCATGCAGGAGAGCCTCGCCCCGCAGGACAACCTCTACACCCTGGTCGAACGCGGCGGCGGCGCCGAGGTTGTCACCGTGATCGGCAGCCTGTGCGGTGTCGTCTTCGCCGGCGAGAACAGTGCCGCGCTGCTGGACGCCATCGACCGGCCCGGCATCCGCATCGTCAGCCTCACGGTCACGGAGAACGGCTACTGCCTGGACCGCTCGACCAAGCTGCTCGACCCGCAGCACCGGCTGATCCAGCTCGACCTCGCGCAGCCGGAGCGCCCCGCCAGCGCCATCGGCATCATCGTCGAGGCCTGCCGGCGGCGGCGGGATGCCGGGGCCGGGCCGTTCACGGCGCTGAGCTGCGACAACATCCAGCACAACGGCAACGTGCTGCGCGAGGCCGTGCTGGCCCTGGCCCGCCTGCGTGACCCGGCGCTGGCCGGCTGGATCGCCGCCCACACGCCGTTCCCCAACACCATGGTCGACCGGATAACGCCCGTGACGCTCCCGGCGGATGTGGAGTGGCTGGCCCGGGCCCACGGCATCGCGGATCGCTGGCCGGTCCTGTCCGAGGCCTTCACGCAGTGGGTGATCGAGGACCGCTTCGTTGCCGGCCGCCCGGCCTGGGAGGCGGTGGGCGCGCAGTTCGTCGATGACGTGGCGCCCTATGAGTTCATGAAGCTGCGGCTGCTGAACGCCAGCCATCTGGCGGTGGCCGGGCTGGGGCGCCTGATGGGCTGCGTCACCATCGGCGAGGCGATGGCCGAGCCGCTGATCACCCGGTACATGGTGGCCCTGATGGACCGGGAGACCGGGCCGACCCTGCGGCCCGTCCCCGGGATCGACCTGGTCCGCTACAAGGCCACGCTGATCGAGCGCTTCGCCAACCCGGCGATCAAGGACACGGTCGAGCGCGTCAACACCGATGCGCCGCTGAACGTTCTGGTGGACCCGATCCGCGACGTGCTGCGGACGGGCGGTGCGCTCGAGCTGCTGGCGCTGGCGCTGGCGGCGTGGCTGCGCCGGGTCCGCGGCGTGGACGAGCAGGGCGGCGCGATCGACGTGCGCCATCCGCTGGCGGCGCTGCTGCGGGAGAAGGCCGAGCTGGGCGGCGAGGACCCGGCCCCGCTGCTCGGCCTGACACAGCTGTTCGGCGAGCTGGGGGATGACCCGCGCCTGGTGGAACCCGTCCGGCGCTGGCTCGGCTCGCTGTACCGGCAGGGCAGCCGGGCAACCCTGGCGGAGGCATCCCGCTCGCTCGGCTTCTAGCCGGCTTGCCCGACCGCGGCAGTCTCCTGCACGAACTCACTAGGCATGAACCGCCGCATGCGGCAGCATCGGCCCAACGGGAAAACCCACCCATTCTAGGAAATGTCCAATGCCCGATCGTGCACGCCATCAGAACACCCGGTCCAACCTGCGCGCCCTGACCGGCAGGCTCGCCATGGGCGCGCTCGCAGCCGGCATGCTCGCCGCCCCGGCGCTGGCCGAATCCACCATCACCGTCGCCACCGTCAACAACGGCGACATGATCGTCATGCAGAAGCTGTCGTCGCAGTTCGAGACGCTGCACCCCGACATCAAGCTGCGCTGGGTGGTGCTGGAGGAGAACGTGCTCCGCCAGCGGGTGACGACCGACATCGCGACCAAGGCCGGCCAGTTCGACGTCCTGACGATCGGCAACTACGAGGTGCCGATCTGGGCGAAGCAGAACTGGCTGCTGCCGATGGAGGGCCTGCCCGCCTCCTATGCCGTGGACGACATCCTGAAGCCGGTGCGCGACGGGCTGACCTACGAGGGCAAGCTGTACGGCCTGCCGTTCTATGCCGAGAGCGCGATGACCTACTACCGCACCGACCTGTTCCAGAAGGCGGGCATCACGATGCCGGCGGCACCGACCTATGACGAGATCCGCGGCTTCGCCGACAAGATCACCGACAAGCCGAACCAAGTCTATGGCATGTGCCTGCGCGGCAAGCCCGGCTGGGGCGAGAACATGGCCTATGTGACCACGCTGGTCACGGCGATGGGCGGCCAGTGGTTCGATGACGCATGGAAGACCACGATCGACACCCCGGCCTGGACGCGGGCCGTCACCTACTACAGCGACATCCTCAAGGCCGATGGCCCGCCCGGCGCGTCCTCCAACGGGTTCAACGAGAACCTGGCCCTGTTCGCCAGCGGCAAGTGCGGCATGTGGATCGACTCCACCGTCGCGGGCGGCCTGCTGTATGACAGCAAGCAGTCCCAGGTCGCCGACAAGGTGGGCTTCGCGCCGATGCCCACCGGCAGCTTCAAGGGCGGGCCGACCTGGTTGTGGAGCTGGAACCTGGCCATCCCGGCCTCCACCAAGCAGGCGGATGCCGCGCGCACGTTCGTCGCCTGGGCGACCTCGAAGGAGTACATCCAGCTGGTCGCCAAGGAGAACGGCTGGGTCTCGGTCCCGCCCGGCACGCGGCTGTCGACCTATGACAACCCCGAGTATCAGAAGGCCGCCCCGTTCGCAGGCTTCGTGCAGAAGGCGATCAGCGTCGCCAACCCGGCCGGGCAGACGCAGCAGCCCCGGCCCTATGAGGGCGCGCAGTTCGTCGCGATCCCGGAGTTCCAGGGGATCGGCACCCAGGTGGGCCAGACGATCGCCGGCACGCTGACCGGCCAGTCCACGGTGGAGCAGGCGCTGAAGACGGCCCAGACGTCCACGGAACGGACCATGCGCCAGGCCGGATACCCGAAGAAATAGGCGCAAGGCCGATGGCCCCCACGGTCACGGCCGCCTCCGGCACGGCGCCCCGCCGGTCCGGGGGATGGCTCGCCATGCCGGCCATCCTGGTGCTGCTGGTGTGGATGGTCGTGCCGCTCGTCCTCACCCTCTGGTTCTCCACTCAGTACTACAACCTGGTGAGCCCGGATGTTGCCGGGTTCGCCGGGCTGGACAACTACACGTTCCTGGTGACGGACCCCGATTTCTGGGTCTCGCTCCGGAATACGCTGGTGCTGCTGGGGTCTGTGCTGGTGATCACCGTGGGGCTCGGCACCCTGCTGGCCGTGCTGTTCGACCAGCCCTTCCCCGGCCGCAACATCGCCCGGGTGCTGGCGATCTCGCCGTTCTTCGTCATGCCCACCGTCAGCGCGCTGATCTGGAAGAACCTGATGCTGCACCCGATCTACGGTGTGACCGGGGTGGTGGCGCGGGCGTTCGGCTTCGAACCCGTCGACTGGTTCGCGCAGTTCCCGCTGGCATCCGTGATCGCCATCGTCTCGTGGGAGTGGCTGCCCTTCGCGCTGCTGATCCTGCTGACCGCCATCCAGTCGCTGGACCATGAGCAGCGGGAGGCCGCCCGCATGGACGGCGCCGGCGTGGTGGCGCAGTTCGTCTTCATCACCCTGCCGCATCTGTCGCGCGCCATCGGCGTCGTGGTGATGATCGAGACCATCTTCCTGCTGACCGTGTTCGCCGAGATCTTCGTCACCACCTCCGGCGGCCCCGGCAACGCCACCACCAACCTCGCCTTCCTGATCTACGCCCGCGCCCTGCTGCAGTTCGACGTGGGCGGCGCCTCCGCCGGCGGCGTGATCGCCATCGTGCTGGCCAATGTCGTCGCGTTTTTCCTGGTCCGCAGCATCGCCCGCCGGCTGGAGGTCTAGATGGAGCCCAGCCGCCTGCAGCGCGCCGCCATCGCCGTCCTGGGCTGGGGGGTGGCGCTGCTGCTGTTCTTCCCGATCCTCTGGATGGTCCTCACCGGGTTCAAGACCGAGCAGGACGCCATCACCGCCACGCTGCGCTTCACGCCCACGCTCGGGTCCTATGCCGAGGTGCTGTCGCGCGCCAACTACCTCGGCTTCGCCCTGAACAGCGTCGTGATCTCCGTGGGCGGCACCGTACTGGCACTGGCCTTCGCCGTGCCGGCCGCCTATGCCATGGCGTTCCACCCGACGAAGCGGACGCGCGGCACGCTGCTGTGGATGCTGTCCACCAAGATGCTGCCGCCGGTGGGTGTGCTGGTGCCCATCTACCTGATCTTCCGCACCTTCAACCTGCTGGACACCTGGACCGGGATGATCATCGTCTATGCGCTGATGAACCTGCCGATCATCGTCTGGATGCTGTTCACCTTCTACAAGGAGGTGCCGAACGAGATCCTCGAGGCCGGGCGCATGGATGGCGCCAGCACCTGGGCGGAGGTCCGCCACCTCCTGCTGCCGCTGACCCTGCCCGGCGTCGCCTCGACTGGGCTGCTCTCGCTCATCCTGTGCTGGAACGAGGCGTTCTGGAGCCTCAACCTGACGGTGTCCGGGGCGGCGCCGCTCACGGCCTTCATCGCCTCGTTCTCCAGTCCGCAGGGCCTGTTCTTCGCCAAGCTCTCCGCCGCCTCCACCATGGCGGTGGCACCCATCCTCGTCTTCGGCTGGTTCAGCCAGCGACAGCTCGTCCGCGGCCTGACCTTCGGCGCCGTGAAGTAGGAGCCGCCCATGTCCACCCTTTCCCTCCGCGGCCTCCGGAAGGCCTATGGCGACGTCGAAGTCGTCAAGGGCATCGACCTCGACATCGCGGACCGCGAGTTCGTGGTGTTCGTCGGCCCCTCCGGCTGCGGCAAGTCCACCCTGCTGCGGATGATCGCCGGCCTCGAGGCCATCACCGGCGGGGAGCTGCAGATCGACGGCCGGCGGGTCAACGAGACCGGTCCGGCCGATCGGGGCCTCGCCATGGTGTTCCAGTCCTACGCGCTGTATCCGCACATGACGGTGGCCGACAACATGGGCTTCGCGCTCCGCCTGGCCGGCGTTCCGAAGGCTGAGCGCGCGCGCAAGGTGGGCGAGGCCGCCCGCATCCTCCAGCTCGGCCCCTATCTGGACCGGCGGCCCAAGGACCTGTCGGGCGGGCAGCGCCAGCGCGTGGCGATCGGCCGGGCCATCGTGCGCGACCCCAAGGTATTCCTGTTCGACGAGCCGCTGTCCAACCTGGATGCGGCACTGCGGGGCCAGATGCGCATCGAGCTTCTGCGCCTGCACGAGGAGCTGCGCGCCACCATGATCTACGTCACGCACGACCAGGTCGAGGCGATGACGATGGCCGACAAGATCGTGGTGCTGCAGGCCGGCCGGGTGGAGCAGGCGGGCACGCCGCTGGAGCTGTACCACCATCCGGCCAACCGCTTCGTCGCCGGCTTCATCGGCTCGCCGCGCATGAACATGCTGCCCGCGACCGTCCAGGGCACGGATGAGGGCGGCACCACCGTGGCCCTGGCCTCGGGCGCCACGCTGCATGTGCCGGTCCGTGGGCAGGTCTCCGCCGGCGCACCCGTGCTGCTGGGCATTCGCCCGGAGGCGCTGCGCCCGGACCCGGCCGGCGTCATCGGCGGCACCGTGAGCATGGTGGAACAGCTCGGCGGCCTGACCCTGCTGCACGTCGCCGCGGAAGGTGCCGAGGACCTGACCGTGCAGATCGAGGGCAGTGCCGCCACCCGCGCGCACCAGCCCATCCGCCTCGCGGCCGATGCCGGGGCCTGCCACCTGTTCGACGCCGCCGGCCTGGCCTTCCCCCGGCTGGCCCGGCACGCGCTGACCCTGTAGCCCGCCATGATCCTGGTCTGCGGCGCGGCGCTGATCCTCGCGCGGCTGGGCGCCCCCGCCGCGTTTCCGTGCGCGCCCGGCATCGACACGTTCGGAACCTTCCTGCTCGACCGAACCGGATGCCAACGGATGAGGCCGCAATGTTCCTAGGCATCGATCTCGGCACCTCCGCGGTGAAGGCCCTGCTGGTGGATGGCGACCAGCAGGTGGTCGGCAGCGCCTCGGTCCCGCTCCGCGTCTCGCGCCCCGCGCCGGGCCATGCCGAACAGGACCCGGAACACTGGTGGCAGGCGGCGCTCGAGGCCATCGATGCGCTGCACCGCGAGCACCCGAAGGCGCTCTCGGCCGTGCAGGGCATCGGCCTCTCCGGGCAGATGCACGGGGCGGTCCTGCTCGACGAGGCCGGCGCCGTGCTCCGTCCCGCCATCCTGTGGAACGATGTCCGTGCCGCGGCCGAGTGCGAGACGCTGGAGCGTGTGTTCCCGGCGTTGCGGCAGGTCAGCGGCAACATTGCCATGCCGGGCTTCACCGCGCCGAAGCTGCTGTGGGTGCGGGACCACGAACCCGCGACCTTCGCCCGAACCCGCACCGTGCTGCTGCCGAAGGCCTGGCTCGGCTACCGCCTGACCGGCGAGATGGTGGAGGACATGTCGGACGCCTCCGGCACCCTCTGGCTCGATGTCGCGGCCCGCACCTGGTCCGACGCGGCGCTGGCGGCGACCTCGCTGTCCACGGCCGCCATGCCGCGCCTGGTTGAGGGCAGCGAACCCGGCGGCGCCCTGCGCCCCGCCCTGGCCGCCCGCTGGGGAATGTCCCGGCCGCCGCTGCTCGCAGGCGGGGCCGGCGACAACGCGGCCGGGGCGGTGGGGCTGTCGGCGATCAACCCGGGCGATGCGTTCGTCTCGCTCGGCACGTCGGGCGTGCTGTTCGCCGTCACGGACCGGTTCCGGCCCCACCCCGATGCCGCGGTGCACGCCTTCTGCCATGCCCTGCCGCAACGGTGGCACCAGATGGGCGTCACGCTCTCCGCCGCGGCGTCGCTGGCCTGGTGGTCGGGCGTGGCGGGCCTGGACGAGGCGGCGCTGCTGGCGGAGCTGCCGCAGCCGCTGGCGCCCAGCCCCGCGCTGTTCCTCCCCTATCTCGGCGGCGAGCGCACGCCGCACAATGACGGCCGCCTCCGCGCCGCCTTCACCGGCCTCTCGCACGAGACCGGCCGCCCCGCGCTGACCCAGGCCGTGCTGGAAGGCGTGGCCTTCTCGCTGCGCGACGCGCTGGATGCGCTGACCGCGTCCGGCACGCGGATCGCGGCGGCGGACGTGATCGGCGGCGGCTCCCGCTCCCGCACATGGGTCGCGATCATCGCCTCGGTGCTGGACCTGCCGCTGCATCGCCTGGCGGCCGGCGAGCAGGGCGGCGCGTTCGGCGCGGCGCGGCTCGCCCGCCTGGCGCTGACGCGGGAGCCCATCTCCGCCGTGTGCACCCCGCCGCGGCGCCAGGAGACCATCCTGCCGGACCCTGCGCTGGTGGACGCCTATGCGCGGCGGGTGCAGGACTATCGGGCGTTGGCGCGCGTCGAGGCGCTGAAGACGAAGGACCTGGCATGAGGCTGCAAGGCAAGGTCGCGATCATCACCGGGGCGGGCCGCGGCATCGGCCGGGCCATCGCCCGGCGTTATGCGGAGGAAGGCGCCTCCGTCATGGTCGCGGACCGCGACGAGGCGGCGGCACAGGCCGCGGCGGCCGCCATCGGCCCCGCCGCGCAGGCGCTGCGCTTCGACGTGACCCGGCAGGAGGACATCGATGCCGCGATGGCCGCCACCGTGGCGCGGTTCGGCCGGCTGGATATCCTGGTCAACAATGCCGGCGTGTTCGACCTGGCGCCCATCGTCGACATCACGCGGGCCAGCTACGCCCGCGTGTTCGGCGTGAACGTGGAGGGCCTGCTGTTCACGCTGCAGGCGGCGGCCCGGCAGATGATCGCCCAGGGCGGGGGCGGCCGCATCATCAACTTCGCCTCCCAGGCGGGGCGTCGCGGCGAGGCGCTGGTGGGGGTGTACTGCGCGTCCAAGGCCGCCGTCATCAGCCTGACCCAGAGCGCCGGGCTGGACCTGATCCGCCACGGCATCAACGTGAACGCGATCGCGCCCGGCGTGGTGGATGCCGAGCACTGGGACGACGTGGACGCCCGCTTCGCCCGGGCGGAGGGGCTTGCCGTGGGCGAGAAGAAGCGCCGGGTGGGCGAGGCCGTGCCGATCGGGCGGATGGCGCAGCCGGAGGAGATCGCGGGGCTGGCGGTGTTCCTGGCCAGCGCGGACGCCGGCTATGTCGTGGCCCAGACCTACGGGATCGATGGCGGGAACTGGATGAGCTGAGCGTGCGCCCGGACCGTGTCCGGCCGCGATCAGGGCAACGCCGGGCGGCTGTCCGATGCTCAATCGGCAGCGCCGGAGTCGATCAGCCGGGTCAGGCGGTGAACCAGGGGGCTGACCCGAAGGAGGAGAGGAGGAGGTTCGCAAGACATGAACCCCCGATCACAAGCCACACCGCCTCGCGGCAGGTGTCGGCCCAGCGCCGCGGACGCGATCCATGCTTCAGTCGCACGGCCAGAACGACGATCCCGAGGCACACCAGGCCAGCAGTGATGTCGAACACGGCATGCCTGCTGCGAATTCCCCACAGAATGCCGCCGACGATACAGATCCGGACGCATACGCCCAGGTACACGAGGCGGGTCTCGGAGGCGCTGGACCGGCCCGGCACCGTGTTCACCGGGTTGCCCCGGTTGACGCATGTGCCGGGATCTCGACCACGTCCACACGGAGCGTCGTGTCACAGCCCCGGGCGTTGCGGCTCACGCAGTGACCGAGCGAGAACGGCCACACCCGGCCGAGCAGGTGGTTGAACTCGAGGGTTGCGCCGCGCACGACGGGCGCGAGCACCAGGGCCGCTGCGAGCATTATCACGGCCTGCAGCAGCGCGCTGTCACGGCTTGGCTGTGCCATCTCATCAGGCCGTAAGCCACAGACGTGACTGTTGGGCCGCCTGATCTTCGGCTGCCATGATGGTTGGAAGGATCGAGCCCAGCCGGTCGATCGTCGGACGGGTTGCCCGGATCAGCGGGAGCCTGAGTTCGCCCATGCAGAGATCGGCCAGGGCCAGGGCCGCCTTCACCGGAACCGGGTTGCTCTCGGCAAAGAGCGCATGGTGAAGCGGGGCAAGAAGGTCCCGCAGGCGACCGAACTCGAGCAGGTCCTGACTGGCCCAGGCCCCGTGCATGGCACTGCAAAGCGCCGGAACGACATTCGCCGTGACCGAGATGCAGCCGTGGCCGCCCATCGCACGATAGGCCGCTGACGTTGAGTCGTCGCCTCCGAGCTGCCGGAGGCCATCGCCGCACCGTGCCCGCAGCCTGGGTGGCCGGGACACGTCCCCTGCGGCATCCTTGATGCCGACGACGAGGCCGCTCTCGAACAGGGTTGCCACTGTCGCGTCTTCGACCGCGACGCCGGTCCGGCTCGGGACGTCGTAGAGCACAACGTCCAGATCACCCGCATGCGCGACAGCCCGGACGTGGGCGATGATCCCCTCCTGCGTCGGGCGGACATAGGGGGGCGGGGCGCACAGCAGGGCGTCAGCCCCGTTGCATGCAGCACCGATCGCCAGTTCCACCGCCTGTTCGGTGGCCAGGGCGCCACACCCGGCGATCACCGGGACCCGCCCGGCCGCAGCCTCGACCGCCAGGGCCACGACCCGGCCGTGTTCTTCGCCCGAAAGGGCCGTCGCCTCGCCCGTGCTGCCACAGACCACCAGCCCCGCGGTGCCGCGGCGGACCTGCCGCTCGCACAGGGTGGAGAACGCATTGCCGTCGATCGTGCGGTGACGGAACGGCGTGACGAGTGCGACCAGCGAGCCTTCGATCTGGGCGAGTGTCCGGGCTGGCCTGGTGCCGTTGCGCGGCCAGGCGAGTCCCAGCTGGTGGTTCAGGCGCATGTCGCCCGCCCGCACAGCGGCATCTCGGCCCGCAGCACGACATCACCGTTCACCGCGCGGGTGCGTATGGCCGAGAACCCGTGGAGCACGAGCAGGCGCCGGGCGCCCAGGGACAGCTCGTTCACTCCGTCCTGTCCGATGCGGATGACCAGCGTGCTCAGCGGCATCAGCATGCGTCGGGCGCACGGGATGACGCGCTCAAGGTAGTCGCGGGACCCGGCGTCCGGCACGATCACCAGATCGGCCTTCGCCGCGGGGTGACGATCTCCGAGGCGCGCGATCGTCACCTCGCTGACGCCATGCCTGATCAGGGCGCAGGCAAGGTCCAGTGCGCCGGGCACGAACACGACGCAGCGGCTCTCACGCCCGGCATCGGCAATCGAAAGGAGTGCATGATCGGACCTGCCGAGCGGGTCGCCCGAACTGTCGAGGGGCCGCGCGGCGGCGATGGCTCCAGATTTTTCATACATCTGAACGAGCACGAGGGGACTCCTGCAATTACCTGGACATCGCGTAGAGAACAACAGCAGGACTGCTACGGTCTGCTCGCCACCTGTTGTTGCACTGTGCAAGTCTATCGAAGCCGACATCAACAATCGGCGTGTGCAGCAATAGACGGTATGACATAAGGATTCCATTCCATCCCGTGGCCATTTCCATAAAGACAATCTAAAGATTTGCTGAGCCGCGCCCGTGGAACTGCCGGGTCCGAAGACCCTGCCTCTGCGCTGCCTGGCGGCTGGCCGGTCCGCGACGTGGTGGCCGGAGGGTGGGCCGGGCTGCACCACCGGGCATCCTGGTCCCGGTCGGGCAGCGGCAGCAGGGCGGCGGGTGAAGCCGCTGTGCTCGGGCTCCATAAGCTCCGCGCATCGGGTGATACGCCCGCGTCACTTGCCTGCGATGGGCTCGCCGGTAAGGTCTGCCGCATCATCGAGAGGCCGGCCATGCATGACCTGACCCGCTGCGTCCACCACCCCGCCGTGCCGCAGGACGGCTTCAGCAGCCTGGCGGTGCCCACCTACCGCGCCTCCACCATCGTCTATCCGGATGCCGCCACCTTTGCCGCGCGGTCTGGACGCGGCTTCGACGGCTACACCTATGGCCTGCACGGCACGCCGACCACGCGGACCCTCGAGGCTCAGCTGACCGAGCTGCATGGCGGCGTGCGCACCGTTCTGGTGCCCTCCGGACAGGCCGGCGTCACCGTGGTCATGCTGAGCTTCCTGCTGCCGGGCGACCGTGTCCTGATCCCGGACACGGTGTATCCGCCGGTGCGCAGCTTCTGCGTGGACTACCTGGAGCCGCGCGGGATCCTGCACACCGCGTACGACCCGCTGATCGGCGCCGGCATCGCTGCGCTGATCGACGAGACGACGAAGCTGGTCTGGGTCGAATCGCCGGGTTCGGGCACCATGGAGGTGCAGGATGTACCCGCCATCGCGGCGGCGGCGAAGGCCAGGAACGTGCTGGTGGGCTGCGACAACACCTGGTGCACGCCGCTGCTGTTCAAGCCGCTGGAGCATGGCTGCGACTTCGCCATGGAGGCACTCACCAAATACGTGGGCGGCCACTCCGACCTGCTGCTCGGCTCGATCACCGTGAAGGACATCGCGCTGCGGCAGCGCATGAAGGAGGTGCTGCGCGGCATCGGGATCGGCGTGTCACCGGACGAGGCCTCGCTGGCCCTGCGCGGCATCGAGACCATGGGGGTGCGCCTGGCGCATGTCGGCCGGGTCTCGGCGATGTTTGCGCGGTGGCTGCAGGGCCATCCGGCGGTGGACCAGGTGCTGCACCCCTGCCTGGCGTCCTGCCCCGGGCACGAGATCTGGGCGCGCGACATCAAGGGGTCGGGCGGCGTGTTCAGCATCGTCCTCAAGCCCGGCATGGAGGCGAAGCTCGATGCGGCGCTCACCGCGCTGTCGGTCTTTGCCATCGGCGCCTCCTGGGGCGGCACGCGGTCGCTCGTCGCACCCATGGCGGTGAAGGCCGACCGGACCGTGCGGCCCTGGACGCATGACGGCACCATCCTGCGCATCAGCATCGGGCTGGAGCAGGAGGAGGAGCTGTGGCGCGACCTCGACACCATGCTTGCGGCACTGCCGGCGTGACGAGGGCCGTGGATGGCCTCTGGTAGACTATCCCAGGGCAAGCGCACCTGGTGAGCTCATCGCGCCCTCCCCGGTGAACCGGGAGCGGCCGGGGCCGGGCGCGGCGGGGCCAGCCGCGCGTTCAGCAGGGCTGCGACGAAGTGCTTCACCAGAACCGCCTTCTGCGCATCCGGGCGAAACAACAGGAACGTCCTGAAGTGCACCGCGGGCTCGAACGGCAGCAGCACCAGGCCCCGCGCCGCGAAGCCTTCCGAGGCGCCGGGATTGACCAGCCCGATGCCTGCGCCTTCCAGCGCCAGGGCGCAGACGGTGTTGGAGAAGGATGTCTCCACCACGATCCTGGGCCGCACGCCGGCGGCATCGAACACCGCCCTCAACCGTGCCCGTGCCTGGTCTTCCGGTGCCAGGGCGAGGAACGGCTCCCCATCCAGGTCCGCCGCATGGATCACCTTCTGACAGGCCAGCGCATGGCCCGGCGGCACCGCACACAGGGCTCGTGCGCTGGAGAACACCCGATGGTCGACTCCCGAAAGATCAACCTCGTCCGCCGCCAGGCCGATGCCGAACTGGCCGCTGACGATCAGCTCCCTCACTTGCGCCGAGGTGGTGATCTGCAGGCTGATGGCGATATCGGGGTGCCTGTCGCGAAAGACGCGGATGGCGCGCGGCACCAGCGTGGAGCCGTCGAAGAAGGTGATGCCGGCGAACAGCAGGCCCAGGCTGGCCTCCCGGCCCAGGGTCCAGGTCGCGGTGCGCACCAGCAGGTCCACCTCGCCGGACTGCAGCGCGGTGAACCGGGTCGTGGAGGTGACCGTCACCCATTGCACCCTGGTCGCATCCCCCAGCGTGGCCGCCGCCACGGCCCGGCAGAAATCGGCCTCGCTGCCGCGCATCTCGCCCCGGCTGTCCGGGAACGCGAAACCGGGGTTGGTCCCGGATGTGCCGCAGCGTAGCGCGCCGCGGGCGCGGGCGTTGTCCAGCGTGACGGAGCCGGACCCCTGGGCATGCGCACCGCCCGGGAGCAGCAGGGCGAGCGGGAGCAGAAGGACGGCGAGGTGGCGCACGGCGATATCCCCTGGTGATCGCCGGAACGATGCAGCAGCCCGGCTTGCCGCGGAATATACCGTGGTGCATCGGTCCATACGCCACGCTTATGGACATCGGCATGGAGCAGGAGTCGACAACCCGTCCGCAACAGGCCAGGTGGAACCGCATTCCCACCAGGGCCATCAACCCCCGAGAGGAGCCTATGACCATGAGCGACGGTTACATGAAGGAGCAGGCCGATGCCCTGGCGCAGCATCTGCGGCTGACCGATGGCAAGTCGGGCTATGTCGAGGCCACGGCCGCTAGCTTCGTGGTCCATGTCCGCAAGAAGTGGGCGGGCAGGCAGCTGGCGGAATGGGACGGGCTTCCCGTGGAGTGGCACGAGAACGTCGGGACCAACAAGGCGGCCAACCGCTAAGCTGTGCCTGTTTCGACCAGGCCGGCGCGCCAGCCCATGTCCCAGAACGCCGCCTCCAGCCGGGTCGCCGCGATGAAGGTGGCGAGCAGCTGCGGGTAGCGGGCTTCGGCGCCACGCTCGGTCCCGAGCCGGTCGAGGGTGGCGATGGAATCGCGCACCAGGGCGCGGTAGGGCGCGCCGGCATAGGCGTCGATCCAGTCGCGATAGGGGTTGCCGTCGAGCCGGGTTGCCGGGTCGGCCAGCAGGATCCCGGCGCTCTCGCCATAGCCGACCAGGCAGGGCGCCAGCGCCACCTGCAGGTCGAGCAGGTCGCCGCCCAGCCCGCGCTCCAGCACGAAGCGGGTGTAGGCGACGGTCTCCAGCGCTTCCGGCGTGGATGCCATGCCGGCCTCGTCCATGCCCCAGCCGGCGCAGTAGCCGACATGCAGCGGCATCTCCACGTCCACGATCGCGCTGACCGCGGCGGCCGCCGCGCGGATATCCACCAGCGCCGTCGCCTTGAACCCGGCCAGCGCATGGGCCCGGGCGAACTGGATCAGGAACAGGTAGTCTTGCACCAGGAAGTGCCGGAACGCCGCCGCCGGGAGCGTGCCGCGGCCCAGCCCCAACACGAAATCATGCGCGACATAGCCCCTCCAGGCAGGGCCGGCGTCGCGTCGCAGGCGGCCGAACAGGCCGTGCTCCAGAGGCAGGGGCGTGCCGGTCATGCGGGCTCGGGTACACGCCCGAGCTTGGCGAGGAACTCCGGCTCGCCGAACTCGTCGGCCTCCGTGTCGTGCACCACGCGCACCACCTCGGCCCCCAGGATGGAGCCGCCCGCCATGGCCCGCTCGGCGCGCCGGATACCCTCCTCCGCCGTGCGGCAGGCCATGGCGATGCCCGCCTTCAGGTTGCCACGCGCGCCGGAGAGGTAGGGCTGGTAGATGATCTGGAAGGTTTCGGCCACGAGGGCTCCTGGCGATGGGCGTGTGGGGAGCCAGGGATATGGGTTCAGGCGGCAGGTCCGGGAAGGGGCGGCGGCGCAGCTCCCGCGGCATGGTCAGTGGTGGTGATGGCCCCCGCCCGCCGGGGCCAGCGGCTCATCGAGGATGGCGCGCACGTCGTTCTTCAGAATGGCGGGGTCGTTCCAGGCGGGTGCGGTCCCGGGGGTCCGCACCGTGCGCAGCCAGCCGTTGGGGTCCACCAGCAGCCGGGTGCCGGCGAAGCTGTCCGGGGATGCGCCGGTGAGCAGGGCCAGGGCATCCCACGCCGCCGGGTCGGTGGCGGAGCACCTCGACGGGTCGGGGGGAGGGCGGCCGCGTGTCAGGAGCACACTCAGCATTCCGGGGGTGTCGGGCGGCAGGGACGCCGCCGCATCCGCCACCAGGTAGAGCACGCGCCCGCGCATGGCTTCGGGCGCGGAAGGGTCTGCGCGGGGGCAATCGATCGTGAACGCCGGCACCGCTATCGGGCGGGGCCAGGTGCCGGTCTCCCGGCGGGCGGCCCCGGCGTTGTTGGCACGCACCGCGTCGATCAGGCTCCAGCGCTGGTCCGGGGACAGCAGCCCGGCGAAACCCGGCATGGCGGGCGTGCCGTCCGGGGCCGGGATGCCGTGCGTGAGCCACCAGAACATCTCCCCGTCGGCGTGCTCCCACAGGTGCGCGGCGGTGAGGTCGGCGGGGGGGATGGGCAGGCTTGCGGCAGCCGGTCCATCGCCGTGCCCGGTGGCGCCGTGGCAGCTGGCGCAGTGCCCGGGATACAGGCGCGCGCCCTCGGTGATCGATGCGGCGGCGAAGCCGGTTGGCGAGGTGTAGTAGCTGGTGGGATAGGCCTCGACGAGCAGCAGCGACAGATGCGGCAGCGCCAGCCAGGCCAGCACGGCGCCCGCCAGCGGCAGCAGGACCATGCCCGCGGGCCGGCGCAGCCGGCGCCAGGCGAGGGCGGCGAGTAGGCAGGCGGCAAGGCCGGCCATGCCGAGCCCGGTCCAGACCTCGGCCGCCAGCTCCGGTTCGGCCATCGCCACCAGGCTGGGCCGCAGGGGAAACGGCCACAGCGGCTGTTCGTGCAGCGAGGGCGGCAGCTCGCTCAGCACGCCCGCGGCGAGAACCACGGCCAGGCCGAACCCGGTCTGCACCGCGATGCTGCGGATCAGCCGGCGCCGTGCCGCCTCGGGCGGGCCCCGCAGCAGGGCCGGGGCGAGGCGGTAGCGGTTGGCCATGGCGAACCCGAGCAGGATGGCCAGCAAACCGAGCTTGACCAGCGCCACCCGGCCATAGGCGGTGCCGATCAGCCCGGGCAGGCCGCCGATCAGCTCCCACGATTGATAGGCAGCGGAGAGCACCAGCCCGGCGACGCACCACTTGCCGAGCGGCGAGTACCAGCGCGCCGCCAGCGCCCCGCCCCGCGGCTCCGTCTCGCGCACCACCAGCAGCAGCGGCCACAGCCCGCCCAGCCAGGCGCCCGCCGCCAGCAGGTGCACGATGTCCGAGCCCAGCAGCAGGCTCGGCCCGCCATTCATGGACAGCGCATGGCTGTGCCCGGCCTGCAGCAGCAGCGCCAGCGTGCACGGCCCGGCGGCCGCGCCCGGCCAGCGCGGCACCAGCCCCAGCGCCGCCACCACCGCCGCGAGCTGCGCCAGCCACACATGGCCGAACACGGTGCTGGCGACGACGACGGGCCAGGCCGCGGCGATGCGCACCAGGTGCGGTCCGGTCTGCGCCAGCTCCGCCGCCTGCAGCACGGACCAGGCCAGCAGCAGCGGCACCGCTGCGGCCAGGCTGCGTTGCGCCAGGGTGCGGAGGGCCGGGTCCGTGCCACGGGCGGCGGGCACGCGGGCGATGACCCTGGGCAGCACCACCAGCCGGAACACCAGGCAGCCGAAGGCCGAAAGCAGCGCGGCCACCGTCAGCCCGCGGATGAGGGCGAGCGCGAACCCGCCCTCGGGCACGATCGGGAGCAGCGCCCTGTTACGGCTTGACGGTGAAGCTGAAGGTGCCGTCGGTCTTGTGCGTATCGACCGCGGTGGCGTGCCAGATCACCGTGTAGGTGCCGGGCGGCAGCGCCGGCAGGCTGGTCAGCAGGACCTTGTTGTCGGACGGCGCCGTGTGCGGATCCTGCTTGTCGACGCGCTTGCCGGCGGCGTCCTGCACCTCGATGGTGCTGAACTTCGGCTCCACCCCTTCGGAGAAGGTGATGGCGATGGTGGGCGGCGCGGCCTGGATGGTGGCGTCCACCGCGGGGATGGCGCTGCGCAGGTGGGCGTGGGCGAAGGCCGGGCCGCTGCCGGACAGCAGACCGAGGGCGAGGATGGCGGCCGGGATGGGGTGACGCATGATGAACTCCTGTCTGGGTTGAGGGCGGGGGTGTCAGAGCGGGTTCGTGCCGCCCGGACTGGTTGAGCCGGGCTGTGATACGGGCGCGGAGGCGCCCAGGCCGGCGATCTGGGCCGTGACGTCCATGGGGGCGGACTTGGCGAAGGTCAGGTGCAGCACGACCGTGTCGCCCTGCCGGAGCGGCGCCTTCAACCCGATCAGCATGATGTGGTAGCCGCCCGGCTGCAGCGTGATCGTCTGCCCGGGCGGCAAGGCGAGGCCGTCCGGCAACTCACGCATCCGCATGATCGACCCGTCCATGGACATCTCGTGCACCTGCGCCGTGGCGGCGGCCGGTGAGGAGGCGCCGGTCAGCCGGTCGCCCGCCGGGCTGGCGAGCGTGAGGTAGATCGCGCCCGTGCTGGCCGAGGGCGGGGTGGCTCGCGCCCAGGCGTTCCCGACGCTCACCTGCGGCGGCTGGGCGTGGGCGGTGCCCAGCAGGGCCGCCGCCATGATGGTCAGCAGGGCGAGGGATCGGCGTCGTTGCATCGGCTAGGCTCCTGAAGGTTGAAACGTGAAACCAGCATGGCTGGCGAGGTGGGCCGCTGCACCCGGGACGGGCCGCAGCGGGATGACGACGGGATGGCCGTCCGGCCCCGGCAGCACGCAGACCTCCACCGCATAGGCGTCCTGCAGCACAGGAGCGGCGAGCACCTCGGCCGGGCTGCCGGTGCTGACCAGGCGGCCGTTGCACATCAGGGCGATCCGGTCGGCGAAGCGGGCGGCGGCGTTCAGGTCGTGCAGCACGACGACGGTGGTCAGGCCGCGCCGGCGCGTCGCCGCCCGCAGCAGCGCCAGGACATGCAGCTGATGGGCGATGTCCAGCGCGCTGGTCGGCTCGTCCAGCAGCAGGACCTTGGGGTCGCCCGCCAGCACCTGGGCCATGAACACCAGCTGCCGCTGTCCGCCGCTCAGCTCGCCGATCGGACGCGACGCGAGGGCGGCGATGCCCAGCTCCGCCAGCGCCGCCTCCGCCGCCGCGAGGTCCGCCTCGCCCACCCGCAACGCCAGCGAGCGCAGCCGGCCCAGCAGCACGACCTCGAACGCCGTCAGCGCCGCGCGCACCGCGTTGTCCTGCGGCATGTAGCCCAGCGCCCCGGCCCCGCGCTCGATGGTGCCGTCGCACGGCTGCACCCCGGCCAGGGCACGCAGCAGGGTGGTCTTGCCGGACCCGTTGGCGCCCAGGATCGCCAGCACCTCGCCGGACCGGGCCTCCAGGCTCACGCCGTTCACGGCGACCCGGCGGCCATAGCGGACCGTGACGGCGCGGGCGGCGATGCTCACAACCCCCTCCGCGCCGCGAGCACGAGCCAGGCGAAGAACGGCACGCCGATCAGCGCGGTGACGATGCCGATGGGGAACACGGTGCCCGGCAGGATGAGCTTGCTGACCACCGAGGCCGCGGACAGCAGCAGCGCGCCGGACACGGCGGCGGCGGGCAGCAGGTGCCGCTGGTCCTCGCCCACCAGCATGCGGGCGATGTGCGGCGCCACCAGGCCGACGAAGCCGATGGTGCCGACGAAGGCCACGGCCGCCCCGGTGAGCACGGAGACGATGACGAAGGCCCGCAGCCGCAGCGCATCCACCCGCACGCCCAGCGCCCGGGCCCGGTCGTCACCCAGCTTCAGCGCCGTCAGCCGCCAGGCATCGGCCAGCAGCACGGGGATGGTGACGGCGAGCCCCAGGGCCACGATCCCGACCTTGGTCATGGTGGCGCGCAGCAGGGAGCCGAACAGCCAGAACACGATCTGCTGCAGCGCCTCCGGCGAGGCCAGGAACTGCAGCAGGGAGAGCAGCGCCTGGAACAGGAACAGGCAGGCGATGCCGGCCAGCACCAGCAGCTCGGGCGTGGCACCCCGCAGGCGCCCCACCCCGGCCACCACGGCGCAGGCAAGGCCGGCGAACAGGAAGGCGGCGAGCGGCACCGCCCAGGCCTCCGGCAGGGGCAGCTGCGCGCCCACCAGGATGGCCAGCGCCGCCCCGAACCCGGCGCCCGCCGAGATGCCCAGCGTGTAGGACGAGGCCAGCGGGTTGTTCAGGATCGTCTGCATGACGGCGCCCGAAACGCCCAGCGCCGCCCCCACCACGGCGGCCATCAGCGCGATGGGCAGGCGCAGGGTGCGGACGATCGCATCCAGCATCGGGTCGCTGCCGGCCCGCAGCAGGGAGCGCAGCACGGCCGAGACCGGCAGCAGCGCCGGGCCGGTGGCCAGATCCAGCGCGAAGGAGCAGGCCAGCAGCACGGCCCCGCCGCAGGTCACGGCGGTGCGCCGGGCGTTGCGGCGGCGCCAGGCGTGGGCCGCGCTGTCCGGCAGGGTTGCCGTCATGCCGGGTTCGGGGTGAGGCGCGCCATCCAGGTGCCCTCGAACACCACGGGAAGGAACTGTTCGTGATAGCGGCGCAGATCGGCCACCGGGTCGATATCCGTGAAGGCGGCCGGGTGAAGCTGGCTGCCGATGTACTCGCTGGCGGTCCAGTCCCACAGGCTGCGGGCCAGCCCGGTCTCGATCGCATACAGGTTCCCTGCCCGGATCGCCGGGAGCTGCGCCCAGCCCGGCCGCTCGGCATAGGGGGCCAGGGTGCGGCGCGTGGTCTCGAGGTCCACGCCGTAGCCGGCGCGCACCGCGTTGGGCGACCCGGTCCAGGACGAGGCCGTGATGAACACGAACTCCGGTGCCGACGCCAGCACGCTTTCCGCGGCCATGGGATGGAAACCCACCGGGATACGGCCGGATGCCACGTTGGCGCCGCCCGCCAGCTCCAGCATCCGGCCCCACATCACGTCGTTGTAGGAGTTGCCGAAGGTGCCGGGCCCGGACTGGCCCAGCTCCACGTACACACGTGGCCTCGCCAGGCCCTCCACCCGCCGCGCGATCTCCGCCACCTTGCCCTTGTAAAGGTCCGCCAGCGCCTGCGCGCGGTCCGTGCTGCCGGTGGCATGGCCCAGCGCCAGGGTGCTGGCGACATGCTTGTCCAGCCGTTGCGCGTTGTAGTCGAGGGCCATTACCGGGATGCCCGCCGCCTCGATCTGCCGCATGGCGCCGGCGAGGCCGCTGTATTCCAGCGCCAGCACGATCACCAGGTCGGGCCGCAGGCTGAGCACGCGCTCCACGCTGAAGCTGTTGTTCTCGCCGGCGCCCACGTCCACCAGGTCCTTCAGGCGGGGGATGGCGGCCTGGTAGCGGACCCAGTTGCTGTTGCGGTTCACCTCCCATTGCCGGCGGTTGAACCCGACCACGCGGTCCCAGCCCGCGGCCCCGGCCACGGCGGTGAACTCCTCGAAGTTGAAGCTGATGACGATGCGCTGTGCCGGACCGGGCAGCGAGATGGTGCGGCCGAGTGCATCGGGGAATGACAGCGCCGCCGCCCTGGCGCGGCCGGGCAGCGCCAGGGCGAGCGGAAGCGCCAGTGCGGCCCGGCGTGAAACGCAATGGGTCATGGGTGTGTCCTGGATGTGTGGTCTGCCCGGGGAGTCAGGCAGTGCGCGGGTTCAGCCGCGTCATCCAGGTGCCCTCGAAGGTGATCGGCAGGAAGTGCTCGTGGTAGCGGCGCAGCTCCATGACGGGGTCGATATCCTCGAACGCGGCGGGGAACAGCTGCTTGGCCAGGTATTGCGTGGCCGTGTAGTCGAACAGGGCGCGGCACAGCCCGTGCTCGATGGCGTGCAGCTCCCCGGTGCGGATGGCGGTGAGGCCGGGCCAGCCGTCCCGCCGCGCATAGGGCGCGAGACGGGCCCGCGTGAGTTCGACCGGAGCGTCATAGCCGGTGATGACCGCATTCGGCCGCCCGACCCAGGATGACCCGGCGATGAAGATCACCGCCGGATCGGCCGCCAGCACGTACTCCGGGCTGAGCGGCCCCAGAGCCTTGCCGATGTGCCCGGCAGCGATGTTGTCCGCGCCGATCTGCCCGAGCAGCCGGCCCCACATGGTTGTGTCGCTGTAGGTGTTGCCCACCACGTCCGCGCCGCCCTGGCCCAGCTCCAGATAGGCCTTCGGATGCGTGCCGGATGCGGCGGCCCGGCGGTTCACGTCCGCCATCTTGTCCGTGTACAGGCTCGCCAGGGTGCGCGCCCGCTCCTCGTTGCCGGTGACCTGGCCCAGGGCGAGCGTGCTGGCCACGGTGCGTTCGAGGATCTCGGCATTGTAGTCGATCACCAGCACGGGGATTCCGAGCGCCTCCAGCTGGCGCACCTGGTCCGCGAGCTGGGCGAACGACCATTCCGCCAGCACCACCAGGTCCGGGCGCAAGGACAGCACCTTCTCCAGGCTGAAGGTGTTGTCCTCGGTGTTGCCGACGTCGGGCAGGTTCGCCAGGCGCGGGATCGGCACCAGATAGCGCTTGAAGGTGGAGGGGCGCCACTCGGTCCAGAGCGTGCGGCCGAAGCCGACGACGCGGTCCCAGCCGGCGGGGCCGGCGATGGCGGTGAACTCCTCGTAGTTGAAGCCGAGCACGATGCGTTCGGCGGGGCCTTTCAGCGACACGCTGCGGCCCCGTGCATCAATGACGGTCAGCGGCGCGGCGCGGGCGACGGTGGGGCGGGCAAGCGGGACGGCGAGGCCGAGGGCGAGCGCCGCGCGGCGGCTCAGGCCATGGGGGAGGAACGGCATGAGGGGTCTCCGGACATGAAGCGGCAGGCGCTGCCGGGCCCTGGCACAAGGCACAGGGGCACGGGCGCGGACGGGCGTTCAGGCGGAGCGGGCGGGCGGTCCGGTGGGCGGGGTGGCGAAGCGCCGGGCGGGCGGCGGGCCGGTGGCAGATGGCGGCGGTGCCACAAGGCCGATCGGGGCCAGGCGGGGCAACGGCAGGCCGGGTCCGGCCGATGTCGGCAGTGCCGTGGCCGCGACCAGGTGGCAGGCGGGGCAGAGCAGGCAGTCGCCATGCCCGGCAGGTGCCTCCCGGGCCGGGCCACCGCTGCCTTCGGGCGCGGCATGACAGATCGCCTCACGCGCCAGCCTGTCGAACACGGCCAGGGCGGCGCCCGTCTGTAGCATGACGGTCTGCGGCACGGCGGTCTGCGGCATGGCGATCGCCGGGGCCAGCAGGCGGGCGAGCACCAGCACCATCGCCAGGAACGCGCAGGGCACGCCGGACAGCAGTCGTCGCGTGGGCAACGGTGAGCGCATCCGGCTGGCTTAGTCGGCTTCCGGCGTGGCCGCAAGTGGCATCCGGCGAACCGGGTCCTTTGCATCCGGCGTGGGCCTTGGCTCAGCCGGCGGGCCGTTCTGCCGGCATTGCCAGCCCGGCGCGGGCGCAACGGTCGGCCAGCATCGGCGGGATGGCGGGATGCAGCAGCACGCCATGCGCCAGCTGGTCCGCCTTGCGCTGCAGCCCGCGCTCCCCGGGGGTGCGGACGGGCGGTCCGCCGGCGACGGGCGGGTTGGCGCGGGACTGCGCGACCATCCACCCGGTCTCCCGCGTGAAGGCCTCGGTGGAGCCGAAGCGGCCGGGGTCGATCACCAGCACCAGCACGGCGGCACCCCAGCCCTTTGGCTCGTCGGCGCGGGCATAGCCGGACAGGGCGCAGGTCAGCGCCTCGATCAGCAGGCCCAGCGCGAAGCCCTTGTGCCCGGCGCCGGCGGTACCGCCCAGCGGCTGCAAGGTGCCCTCGTCGGCGAAGGCGTTGGGGTCCGTGGTCGGCGTGCCGTCGCGGTCCAGCAGCCAGTGATGCGGGAAGCTGCCGCCCTCGCTGCGCAGCCGGCCGGTCATGCCGTTGGTGGTGTAGGACATCGAGACGTCGATGATGACCGGCCCGGCATCGGTCGGCCAGCCCGCGGCCAGCGGATCGGGCGTGTACAGGCGGCGGGTGCCGCCGAAGGGTGCGACGGAGGCGGCGGCCGGGTCGGCGCAGGTGACGATCATCATCTGCCCGCGGCCGATGATGCGCTCGGGATAGGCGGCCAGGCAGGCGATGTGGTGGGCGCGGCGGATCGAGACCGCATAGAGGCCGGTCTCCCGCGCGCGCTCGCTGGCGAGGTCGGCGGCCTGGCGCACCAGCCAGGGGCCGGGCAGCTTGTGGCCGTCCCAGGTCTGCCCGGCCGACACGTCCGCCACCACGTCCGGCGCCCCGGTGCCCAGCATGTCGCCGCTGGCCAGCGCATCGAGGTATTGCGGCAGCAGGTTCAGCCCGTGCGTGTCATGGCCGAGCAGGTCGCCCTCGACCAGGGTTTCCGCGAATACCTGCGCCTTGCCGGCGTCCATGCCGCCCTGGCGGAACAGCGTGGCGGTGGTGGCGATCAGGGCCTCGGCGGGGTAGCGGCTCATGCATCTCGGCTTCATTGCTTCACCGGACTTGACCATGCGGCGGGTATGCCAGCAAGCCGGGTCTGCACCGCGCCTGATGTGCGCCGATCGCCCGAACCGGAAGGACCCGCCATGGACAACGCCGAACTGCTCGCGATCGTGAGCGCCATCCAGGCCGCCTGGACCGCGGCCTTCGCGGCCCGCGACGCCGCCGCGCTGTCGCGGCTCTATGCGGCGGAGGTGCAGTTCTGGGGCTCCACGGCGCGCCTCTATCGCAGCCGGGCGGGCGTGGCTGAGTATTTCACCACCCTGCCGCCCGGCTTCAGGCGCGCCGTGTATGACGTGCCGGACGTGCTGGCGCTGGGGCCGGATACCGTCAGCGCCTTCGGCCGCGTGACCTTCGTGCGCGCGGAGGCCGCGGGGGAGACCGGGCTGCCGTATCGCATGACGCAGGTGTTCACGCGGCAGGACGGGGCATGGCGGATCTCGCTGCACCACGCCTCGCCGGTGCCCTGATCAGCCCGACCATGCCCCCTGTGCGGCACGCCGGGCCGCGCGCATATGGTGCGGCATGAGTGATGCCATCGCCTTGCAGCAACTTCGCCAGCGCCTGCTCGCCCTCGCCCGGGCCAGCGGGGACGTGCCTGCCACGCCCGCAGATGCCGAGGCGGCGGCTGGCCCGCTGTTCGCCGCCGGGCCGGCCAGCGACGCGGCGGCGCTGGCGGCGTTGCGCGGCACCATCGGCGCGCGCATGGCGGCGGAGAATGGGGGCGACGTGGATGCGGCCTTCGCCGGGGCCGCCGACGCCATCGAGGTGCTGACCGGCCGCCCGCCCGGCATCCCGGCCATCCAGGAGATCGCGACGCTGGTCGCCACCGCGGCCGGGCTGGACCCCGGGGCGGCCAAGGCGCTGCGGCAGCGACTGGTCGCCACCGAGCGCAGCCGCCGGGCCGCGACCCGGCAGGCTAAGGAGCGCGCCCGCGACATCCAGCAGGCCGAGGAGCGGCGGCTGAGCGAATGGGAGGGCGAGCTGGTCGGCCCCGAGGCGCTGCCCGGCCTGCTCGGCGTGCCGCGCAAGCTGGCGGAGCGCTGGGTGGCGGAGGGGCTGGTCCCGGTGGCGCGCAGCACGCGGGTGCGGCGCGGCGGCAAGGTGTCGGAGGACCTGGAGTTCCACCCGGACCAGGTGAGCGCGCTGCTGCCGCAGGTGGCGGGCTGGACGGCGCGGGAGGCGCCTGCCAGCCCGGAACGCGCCCGCATCTCGAACGGGGTGATCGCGCGCCGGGCCGGGCTGGACCGGTATGCCGCGCATTTCGCGGAGGCGCGGGCGCTCAACCGGCGCATCACCGTGGTGATCGGGCCCACCAACTCCGGCAAGTCGCACTACGCGCTGGACCGGCTGGCCACGGCGGAGAGCGGCGCCGCCCTGGCCCCGCTGCGGCTGCTGGCGCTGGAGTTCCAGGACGCGCTGGCCGCCCGGGGCGTGCTGGCGAGCCTGATGACCGGGGAGGAGCGCCAGGTGTTCCCGGGGGCCCGGCACGTCGCTGCCACGGTGGAGATGGCGCATACCAGCCGCATCGTGGACGTGGCGGTGATCGACGAGGCGCAGATGCTGGCGGACCCCGACCGCGGCGCCGCCTGGACCGCCGCGATCATGGGCATCCCGGCCCGCGAGGTGATCGTGCTGGGGGCACCCGACTGCCTGCCGCTGGTGCGCCGCATCGCCGAGCTGTGCGACGAGCCGATGGAGGTGGTGCGGCTGGAGCGCAAGAGCCCGTTGCGGGTGGCGAGCGAGGCGGTGGGCCTCGCCTCGATCACCGATGCGGACGCCGTGGTGGCCTTCTCCCGCCGCGAGATCTTCACCTTGCGCGAACAGCTGGTGGCGCGCGGGCGCACCGTCGCGGTGATCTATGGCGCGCTGGGCCCCGAGGTGCGGCGGGCCGAGAGCCGGCGGTTCCGCGAGGGCGGCGCGCCGACGCTGGTGGCGACGGACGCGATCGGGATGGGGTTGAACCTGCCGATCCGCCGGGTGGTGTTCTCGGCGCTGGTGAAGTGGGACGGGCGGCAGGAGCGGTCGTTGACGCCCGCCGAGGTGCGGCAGATCGGCGGCCGCGCCGGGCGGTATGGGCAGCACGAGGAGGGCGTCGTCGCCGTGCTGGCCGGCGGCGGCGACCCGGCGCTGCTGCGCACCCTGATGGACACCGACCCGGTGCCGCCCACCGATCTCCGGCCCCAGGTCTCGCCCGACCGGCAGATCGTCGCCGCCATCGCCGACGAGCTGGGCACCAGCAGCCTGCTGGAGACGCTGCGCCGCATCCGGGGCGCGGTGCTGCGGCCCGGGGACCCGAATTACCGCCTGGCCGACCTCGAGACCCAGATGGAGATCGCGGCGGTGATGGATGGCACCGAACTGTCGCTGCTGGACCGCTGGACCTACGCGCTGTGCCCGGTGGACACGCGCGACGCCGGCATCGACCGGCTGCTGCGCTGGGGGCTGGACCATGCGGCGGGCGACCGGGTGCGGGTGCCCACCGCCGGGCATCTGCCGGCACCGCAGCGGGCGGACCAGGCGGCGCTGGAGCGGGCGGAGAAGGTGTCGAAGCGCCTGGTCGCCTGGCGCTGGCTGTCGCAGCACTTCCCGGACAGCTACGCGGACATCGCCTTCGCCACGCAGGAGCGGAAGCGGCTGGACGGGTTCATCGAGGCGGTGCTGCAGCAGCAGGCGATCGGCCGCAGCAACCAGAACGGCAAGCGGCCGCAGAAGCGGCCGGACCGGGCGGAGGGCGGCAAGCCGGGTGGAAAGCCTGGTGGCGGCAAGCCTGGGGGCGGCAAGCCTGGGGGCGGCAAGCCTGGGGGACCGGGGGGCCGAGGCCGCTCCCGGTCCTGAGCGCTAGGCCCCGGCTTGTGCGATCGCGACGGACAGGCGTTGCGCCTGCTGACGGATGTCCGGCACTGCGGTGCACTCCCAGAACATGCCGCGCACCGCCGGGCCCAGGGCCCATAGGCCGGGAACCGGACGGTCCTCGCCATCCAGGATCTGAAGTGCGTCGTTGACCGCGAGTCCCAGCCCGTTCGGGTCGGTGCGCGCGGTCCCGGTCGCGATAAGGTCGGCGAGCAGCGGGTCATCGGCCAGCGCGGTGCCGGCTCCGGTGGCCAGGATGACGCGCTGCACCGTCACCTGGTCCGCCGCCGTGGTGCCGCGCCACTGGATCGAAACCTCGGCGACCGGCCCCCACTGGCCTTCATGCCGTTCGATGCCGAGCAGGCGGCCGGCGCGCAGCCGCAGCTGGCCCTCGGCGCGCAGGGCCTCGAAGCGGGCGGCAACGGCGGGGGCGGTGCGGTGGCGGTGGGTATCCCAGTACGGCCGCAGATGGCGCAGGAAGCGGGCGCGCTGCGCCGGGGGCCAGCTGGTCCAGAGCCGCGTGGTGATGGGGCGCAGGCCATCGATCACGGCGCGCCAGTCCACGCCCTGCGCCGCTGCCGCCGCCACCGTGCGCCGCAGGGTGCGGAGCAGCGCCGAGAGCGGCAGGCCGGGCTGCAGCAGCGCCTCCGGGCAGGGCCAGGGCGGCATCGGGGCGGCATGGGCGTGCGGCACCAGGCCGCGGCGGGAGAGGGCGAGCACCGGCCCGGCGAAGCCCGCGCCGCGGAGGCCCTGGGCCAGATCAACCATCGTCAGCCCGGTGCCGATGATCAGCACCGGCTCATCGGGCCGCAGCCCGGCCAGGGTCTGCGGTGCCCAGGGGTTGTGGAACGTCACGCCATCATCCGGCGTGGCGGAGGGCAGGTTGCCGGTGGCGATCACCACGGTATCGGCATCGACGGCCAGGCCGCTCGCGCACCGGACCTGCCAACCCGCCGCACCGCGGGTGAGCCGGAGCACCTGGTCCTGGTGCAGATGCAGGCGGCCGGGGGCATGCGCCATATCCTCGGCCAGCAGGCCGTGCAGGTAGCGGCCATACGCCGCCCGCTGGGCGAAAGCGGGCGCGCCGGCCGCGGGCTCGGCGGCAGCCAGCCAGCGCTCGAAATGCCCGGGGTCATCCGGGAAGGCGCTCATGTTGCCGGAGCGCACGTTCAGGAGGTAGCCGGGGTCGGTCGCGGCATAGGCCGGGCCCTCGCCGAAGCGTGGCCCGGCCTCGAACAGGTGCACCTCGCTGTCCGGCAGGGCGCGCCGCAGTTGCACGGCGCCCATGGTGCCGGAGAACCCGGCCCCGATGACGGCGATGCTGGACGCGTTCACGGCGGCGGACATTCAGGCCTTCCACCGGCTGACATAGGGCGCCAGGCCGAGGTTCTCGCGCAGGGTGGCGCCCTCGTACTCCCGCCGTGCCCGGCCGCGGCGCTGCAGCTCCGGCACCACCAGCGCCGCGAAATCCTCCATGCCGCCCGGCAGGTGCGTGGGCGTGATGTTGAACCCGTCCGCCGCGCCGTCATCCATCCATTGCTCCATGGTGTCGGCGATGTCGGACGGCGTGCCGACCAGGCGGAAGCCTTCGCCCACCGCGTATTCGCTGTACATCTGCCGGATGGTCAGTCCCTCGCGCTTCGACCGTTCCCACCAGCTGTAGGCCATGGACTTCATCTTCGCGTTCACCGGTTCCGGCACCGGCCCATCCAGGTCGTGGCCCGAGAGGTCGCCCATCAGACCATGGATGCGCGCCAGCCCGGCCAGCGGGTCGATCAGCGATTGCAGGTGGTCCAGCTTGGCCTGCGCCTCCGCCCGGGTGCGCCCGACGACGGGGATCAGCGCCGGCATGATCTTGAGCATGTCCGGGGTGCGGCCATGCTTCGCCATGCGGCCCTTCACGGCGGCGTAGTAGTCGCGGGCGGCGGCGAAATCGTTGGTCGAGGCATAGACCACGTCGGCATCCGCCGCGGCGATCTCCTGCCCCATGGCGTTCGCCCCGGCCTGCACCAGGATGGGCCGGCCCTGCGGCGTGGGCTTCACGGCCAGCGGGCCGCGCACCTGGAAGTGGGTGCCCTTGTGGTGCAGCGTGTGCAGCTTGGCCGGGTCGTAGAACCGGCCGGTGGCCTTGTCGTGCACGAAGGCGTCGGGTTCCCAGCTGTCCCACAGGCCGCGCACCACGTCCACGAACTCCCGCGCCCGTTCATAGCGCGTGTCGTAGTCCAGGTGCTCGGAGCGGCTGAAGTTCCACGCCTCCTGCTCGGACCACGAGGTGACGATGTTCCACCCGGCCCGGCCCTTGCTGATGTGGTCCAGCGAGGCGAACTTGCGGGCGATGTGGTAGGGCTCGTTGTAGGTGGTGCTGGCCGTGCTCACGAGGCCGATGTGCCGGGTCATCGGCGCGATGGCGGAGAGCAGCGTCAGCGGCTCCAGCTCCACGTTGCGGTTGGAGTGGCTCAGCGAGCCCGGCGGGTTGTCGTTGGCCCGCACGCCCAGCCCGTCGGCGAAGAACACCATGTCGAACTTCGCGTCCTCCGCCATGCGGGCGCAGCGCAGGAAGTGCTCGTAATCCGAGGACCCGTCCGGATCCACGTCCGGATGGCGCCACGCGGCGTCGTGGTAGCCGAGGTAGCGCATCGAGAGCCCGAGCTTCATCGGCGTGGTCATGCGTGGCGAGTCTCCGTGGACGTGCCGGCAGTTTAGGATGCTCCCGCCGTTTCCCCAATCCCGCCCTGACGAACGCGGTTGAAGCGGCGGCCCGGGCGCGCCACAAGCACGCCATGGCCAAGACGCTCAACGCCGCGAACCTCGAAGCCCTCGGCGCGGCACAGCTGGCGCAGCTGCTGATGGAGATTAGCAAGGGCCAGGCCGCCGCCCAGCGCCGCCTGCGCCTGGCGCTGGCCGGCAGCGCCGGTGCGACGGAGACGGCGCGGGCCGTGACCAAGCGGCTGGCCAGCGTCGGGCAGTCCAGGACCTGGTTGGACTGGCAGAAGATCAAGCCCTTCGTGGCGGAGCTGGAGACGCAGCGCCGGGCCATCCTGGAGCTGGTGGCGCCGAGCGATCCGCGGGAGGCATTCGAGCTGCTGTGGCGCCTGGTCGGCTGCGCGCCCCTCGTGTTCGCCCGCAGCGACGATGGCGGCGGCCATCTGGCCGATGCCTTCCACGCGGCGGCCCGGGATCTCGGTCCGCTGGCCCAGCGTGCGACGCTCGAACCGGAGGAGCTGGCGCCGCGGGCCTTCCGGGTGCTCGCGGCGGGGGGGTATGCCGCCTGGGGGGAACTGGTGCCGATCCTGGCGCCCGCGCTCGGCCCGGCCGGGCTGGAGCTGCTGCGGGACCTCACGCGGGCCTGGCTGGCGGAGCCGCCGCCGCCGCGCGAGGTGCAGGCCGCCACCCTGGTGCTGCAGCAGATCGCCGACGCCATGGGTGACGTGGACGGCTACATCGCGCAGATCGACGCGGCGGCCCGGCGGCGCCCGTCCATCGCGGCCGCCATCGCGCGACGCCTGCTGGATGCCGAACGCCCGCAGGAGGCCCTGGCGGCCCTGGCGGCGGCCGAGGCCCGGCAGCGCGACCAGGCGCCGATGGAGTGGGAGACCACCTATCTGGACACGCTGGAGGCGCTGGCGCGGACCGAGGAGGCGCAGGCCTTCCGCTGGCAACGGTTCCTCGCCACGTTGAACGCCGCGCACCTGCGCGCCTATCTGCGCAAGCTGCCGGACTTCGATGACGCGGAGGCCGAGCAGCGCGCGCTGGACCATGCCGCGGGCTTCGCCGATGTGCACCAGGCGCTGCTGTTCCTCACCACATGGCCGGACCTGCGGCGCGCCGATGCGCTGGTGCGCGGCCGCGCACGGGCGCTGAACGGGGACCGGTACGAGCTGCTGTCCACTGCCGCGGATGCACTGGAGAGCCGGTATCCGCTGGCGGCGATCGTGCTGCGCCGTGCGGTGATCGGCTTCACCCTCGGCGGCGCCCGCGCCTCGCGCTACAAGCACGCGGCGCGGCATCTGCAGGAGTGCCGGGCCGCGGCCGCGCGGGTGGAGGAGTTCGGCGCCGTTCCGGACCAGGCGGCCTATGAAGGGTCGCTGCGGTCCGCGCATGGGCGCAAGGCCGGGTTCTGGCAGGCGGTGGCCAGGCTGGCGTGAGATGTTCCCGTAGCGTGAGCCGGCTTGATCAGGATCCGATGTCGCCCATGGCCCAACCCCGTTTGCCGCTCGCCGGCCCCTCTGTCATTGCCGTCCTGGTTTCCGGCGCCGGGCCGCCGGCGTTCGGCGTGGCAGCGCGTTCCTGGCCATGGCGCCCCGCCCGATGAGCGCCGCCACCCGTTTCGAGATCGTGCTCGGCCTGCTCACCGCCGTGCTGCTGCTGGAGCTGCTGGCCCGGCGGCTGCGCGTGCCGCCTTCCGCCATGCTGGTGCTGGGCGGCATCGCCATCGCGCTCACCCCGGGGATGCCCCCGATCGAGCTGGAGCCGGACCTCATCCTGCTGCTGTTCCTGCCGCCGCTGCTGTTCTCCGGCGCCTTCTTCACGGTATGGCGGGATTTCCGGGCCAACCTCCGCATCATCCTGCAGCTGGCCGTGGGCGCCGTGGCCTTCACCATGCTGGCGGTGGGCGTGGTGACGCACCTGATGGTGCCGTGGCTGCCCTGGGCGGCCTGCTTCGCGCTGGGCGCCATCGTCTCGCCGCCCGACGCGGTGGCGGCCAAGGCGGTGCTGAAGGGCCTGCCGCTGCCGGCCCGGCTGGTGACGCTGCTGGAGGGCGAGAGCCTGGTGAACGACGCCACCGGCCTGGTGCTGTTCCGCATCGCGGTGGCGGCTGGCATGACGGGGGTGTTCGATGCCGGGGCGGCAGCCGGGTCGTTCGTCGTGCTGTCCGTGGGCGGCGTGGTGGCTGGCGTGGTGTATGGGCGGGTGGTCGCGGCCGTGCTGTCGCGGTTCAGCGACCCGCAGCTGAACATCGTGGGCGGGCTGCTGTCGGCCTGGGGCGCCTATATTGGCGGCGAGCTGCTGCATGTGTCCGGCGTGCTGTCCACCGTCAGCTGCGGTCTGGTGCTGGGCTGGCGGCAGCACGAGGTGCTGGCGGCCAACATCCGCACCCAGGCCAATGCGGTGTGGTCGGTGGTGGTGTTCCTGCTGGAATCCCTGATCTTCGTGCTGATCGGCCTGTCGCTCCGCGGCGTGCTGGAGCGGCTGCCGGCGGCGGGGCTGTCGATCCCGTCGCTGCTGCTGCCCGTCGCGGCGATCTCGGCGACGATCGTGGTGGCGCGCTTCGTCTGGATCGTGCCGGGGGCCTACCTGCCGCGGTTCCTCACCCCCTCGCTGCGGCGGCGGGACCCGTATCCGCCGATCTCGGTGCCGGTCGTGATGAGCTGGGCCGGGATGCGCGGCGTGGTCAGCCTGGCGGTGGCGCTGTCCCTGCCGGCGGGCTTTCCGGGGCGGGACTTCCTGCTGGCGGTCACGCTGGCGGTGATCCTGATCTCGATCCTGCTGCAGGGGCTGACGCTGGCCCCGCTGATCCGGCTGCTGCGGCTCGGCGGCTTCACGCAGAAGGGCGAGACCACGCTGGGGGAGGCGCAGGCCCGCGTCCTGCTGGCCGACGAGGCCCTGGCGGCAATCCGCCAAGGCTCTCAGGCGCCGGACGGCACCGAGCGCCACCCGCGGCTGGTGGAGCAGTACACGCACCGGGCGGCGATGGCGACGCGCTTCGCCAACTCGGCCGGGCGCGACACGCCCCAGCGGGAGGCGCATTATCAGGCCGTGCTGGATGCCAACCGCGCCGCCCGGGCCCGGCTGCTGCAACTGCACCGCACCGCCAGGATCCATGACAGCGTGCTGCACATCCTGGAGGCGGAGCTGGACCTGGAGGAGCTTGGCGCCCGCCAGGCCCTGAGCCGGGGCGTGTAGGCGCCGCTCCTACTCTGCCCGGGGCACCAGCCCGGCATCGGCGCAGGCCGTGGAGCTGTTGCCGCCGAACAGCGCATCGATGAACAGCCCGGCCTTGTCGAAGGCATTGGCGTCGAGATGGCCCTCGATGTTGCGGAACGGCCCCTGCACCACCACCGGCACCGAGACCGTGGCGCCCGACACCACCGCGAGCGGCTTCAGCCGCAGCGCCACCGTTTCCCGCCCCAGGTCGATCTGACCGGCGCCCTCCAGCGACAGGTAGCTGGTCTCGAGCGCGATCGGCGACAGCTTGCCGATCCCGCGCTGCAGCGCCGCGCCGATGGCGATGCAGCGCAGCACCGTCTCGCCCTGCGCCGGCACCTTGATGCCGAGGGCCGAGAGCGACGGGCCGGTGAGCTGGATGAAGGCCTCGTTGGTCAGCCGCCCGCCCACCGCGCTGAGCGAGGCCGTGCCGTCCAGCGTGGCGGCCAGCTCGTGCAGGCTGGCGCCGGCGCCGCGCAGCCGGGCCTCCATGCGCGCCGACCCCGTGACCAGGCCCGGCAGCCCGGCGTAGCGCGCCACCAGGCTGAGCGGCAGCGCCGGGGCATCGAGGCTGAACGTGACCGGCACCGGCGTGACGGTGGCGTTCGCCGTGACCGCGAGGGAGATCGGGCCGCCGGCCGAAGCCAGCGAGAGCGTGCCGCGCTGCAGGTGCCCGGCCTTCAGCAGCACCGCGACATCCACGCCGCGCCACTGCTCGCGGCCGTAGCTCAGCGCGCCGATGGTGCCGGTGACATCAAGGGCCGGGCCATGCAGCAGGGACCAGGGCAGCGGGCTGTCGGAGAGGACGGTGCGCCCCGGGGTGCGGGAGAATGACGGCCAGGGATCGATCCCGAAGGCGGTGAGCACGGCATCGGCGTCGAGCGTGCCGGAGCGGAGCTTCGCCGTCAGTGCGGGCGGGGCGAAGGTCATGGTGCCGTCGCCGGCCAGGTCGCCTTCCTTCGACGTGAGCCTCATGGCGCGGAACACGGCGGACCCGAGGTTCTCCGGCAGCACCAGGTGGGCCTCGGCGTGCAGGCCGGTCAGGGCGGGCAGGGTGTCAGGCCCGAGCGCGCGAAGCCCGGCCAGGGCCGGCGTGGCGAGGGTCGCCGTCGCATCCAGCCCGGCGAAGGCCAGCGCGTGCACGGCCACCTTGCCCTTGAGCCCCAGGGTGAAGTCCGCACCCTTGCCGCCCGCCCCGGCCTTGAGGACCAGGTCGATCGCCAGGCTGGTGGCGGTGTCGGGGTTCACCGGCATGCCGGTGGTGCCGCCCAGGCTGAACGCCTGGCCGGTGTAGAGCCCCGCGGTGGCGAGGGTGGCGGTGCCACCGGGCTTGTCGATGGTGACGTTCGTGGGGCCGAGGGTGAGGCCGGGCACGCGGTTGCCGAGGTCCGCGCTGGCGAAGTGCAGGCTGGTGGCGCCGATGACCGGGAAATCGCCGGGCTGCCTGCCGTTGCCCAGCCGGGCCGAGAGCTTGACCTGGTGCATGACCGGCAGCCGCATCTCGGGCAGCAGCGCGTTCAGCTTCTCGAGCGCCGCGGCGGTCGCCTCCAGCTGCAGGTCGTAGGTGCCGGCGGTGTCCATCGTGCCGCTGGCGGAGGCCTGGGTGTCGAAGGCGGCAAGGTCCAGCCGCGTGTTCCAGGGCCCGGCCAGGCCCGCGGTCGGCAGGGCGGACCCGGTCAGCTGGAAGGGCTGGTTGTCGCCATAGACGAAGGTGCCGCCGAACTCGGCGGGGCCGCCGAAGCTGTGGTGCCGCACCGCCATGGTGCGGATGCCCAGCACCTTGGTGCGGGCGGGCAGGCGCCAGGTGACCATGCCGTTCCGGATCTGCGTGTCGCGGATCTGCAGCTGATACGGGGCGGCGGCGGGAGCGGGAGATGGTGCCGGGGCGGGGTCGTCCGGCAGATCGAACCGCCAGTTCGGCTTGCCGGCCACCTGCTCGAACAGGATGTTGGGGCCGATCAGCGTCAGCTGCGTGATGGCGATCTCGCGATGCAGCAGCGCCGGCAGATCGAGGGCGATCAGCACCCGCTCGGCCCGCGCCATGTCCGGGCGGCTGCCGCCCGGGAGGTTCGCCAGGCGCACGTCGCTGGCCTCCAGCGTGGGCCAGAGCGAGGGGCTGAGCCGCAGGTCGCCGTTCAGGTCGAGGGTGCGCCCGGTGGCATTGCGGGCGGCCTCGATCAGCGTGGGCTTGAGGCTGTTCGGGTCGAACTGCGCGACCAGCACGGCGAGCGCCGCGACGGGGACCAGCAGCAGGACCACGGCGCCGCCCCACCACCAGCGTCGTGCGCTCATGTGCCGGCTCCGGTCATCAATGCTGCGGGACGGAGTGCATGGGGGGCGTCCAGACCATGGGCAGGCGGCCTTGGACGATGCGCCGAGGTTTGGCAAGGCCATTGTGGCAGATGCCGGCCCTGGCGCGGGCTGGACCCCCGGATCGGCCGCGTGGCATGGTCGTGCGGCGACGGAAGGCACCATCCATGGCACTGCATTGCGACACCATCATCCGTGACGCCACCCTGTTCGACGGCACCGGCGGCGCGCGGCGCACCGGCGATGTCGGGATCAGGGGCGAGCGGATCGTGGGGCTGGGGGACCTGGGGGCGGCGACGGCGGACCGGGACATCATCGCCAGCGGCCGGGCGGTGGCGCCGGGGTTCATCGACAGCCATACCCATGACGACCGCGCCGTGCTGTGCGGCCCGTCCTGCACCACCTGCAAGACCAGCCAGGGCGTCACCACCGTGGTGGTCGGCAATTGCGGGGTGTCGCTGTCACCGCTGCGGATGACGACCCGGCCGCCGCCGCCGCTGGACCTGATGGGCGACGAGACCTGGTGGACCTTCGACAGTTTCGGCGATTACGCGGAGGCGCTGCGGAGCAAGGGCTCCGAGGTCAACACCTATGCCTTTATCGGGCACCAGACGATGCGGGTGGAGGCGATGAACGGCGACGTGTACCGCCCCGCCAACGACCGCGAGATCGCCCGCATGCAGGACCGGCTGCGCGCCAGCCTGGCGGAGGGCGCCTCGGGCTTTTCCACCGGGCTGTACTATCCGTTGAACGAGCACGCGACGACCGAGGAGGTGATCGAGGTCGCCTCCGTCATGAAGACCTCCGGCGGGCTCTACACCAGCCACATGCGGGACGAGGCGGACCGGGTGCTTGGCTCCATCGAGGAGACCGCGAAGATCGGGCTGCGCGCCGGCATCCCGGTGCATGTGAGCCATCACAAGTGCTCGATGCCGGAGAATTACGGCCGCTCCACGCAGACGCTGCCGCTGCTGGAGGAGTTCGCGCGGACGCAGCAGATGACCTATGACGTGTATCCGTATCCCGCCGGGTCCACGGTGCTGATGCCGGACAAGCTGCGGGACGACGTGAGAGTGATGCTGACCTGGTCGGTCCCGCATCCCGAGATGGCGGGCAAGTACCTGCACGACATCGCCCGCGGCTGGAACACCGACATCAAGGAGGCTGCGGCCCGGCTGCTGCCGGCGGGCCAGGTGAGCTTCCAGATGGACGAGGAGGACGTGCGGCGCATCCTGGCGCACCCGCTCTCCGTGATCGGCTCCGACGGGATCCCGCATGACGAGCATCCGCATCCGCGGCTGTGGGGCACGTTCCCGCGGGTGCTCGGGCATTACGTGCGGGATATCGGGCTGTTCAGCCTCGAGACGGCGATCCACAAGATGACGGGCCGGGCCGCGGAGATCTTCGGCATGGTGGACCGCGGCGTGCTGCGCGAGGGGGCGTTCGCCGACCTGGTGCTGTTCGACCCGCACACGGTGCGCGACCGCGCGACCTTCGAGGACCCGAAGCAGGTGAGCGACGGGATCGACCAGGTGTGGTGCAACGGGGTGCCGACCTATGTGGCCGGGAAGGGCGAGCTGGGCGGGGCAACGGGGGAGAAGCCGGGGCGGCTGGTGCGCCGCGGCCGCTGAGGCTCAGAGCGCCTTGTAGAAGTCGATCGCTTCGGGCACGCTGTTGCACATGGTCAGCGTGGAATCGTGGATGACGGCGGCGGTGTCGCAGACCTCCTCGATGAAGCGCATGTCGTGCGAGACGATGATCAGGGCACGGTTGCCGCGCTTGGCGAACAGCTCGTCCTGGCAGCGCTGGAAGAAGCGGGCGTCGCCGACCATGATGACCTCGTCGATCAGGTAGCAATCGAACTCGATGGCGATGGACAGGGCGAAGGCCAGGCGGGCGCGCATGCCCGACGAATAGGTCTTCACGGGCTCGGCGAGCTGGGCGCCGAGTTCGGCGAAGTCGTCGACGAACTGCCGGGTCAGCTTGTAGTCGAGATTATAGATGCGGGTGATGAAGCGCAGGTTGTCCAGCCCGCTGAGGCTGCCCTGGAAGGCGCCGCCGAACGCCAGGGGCCAGGACACCGTCATGTCCAGCTCGACCCGCCCCGAAGTCGGCTGCTCGACCCCGCCCACGATCCGTATGAGCGTGGACTTGCCGGCACCGTTGCGGCCCAGGATGCCGAGCTTCTGGCCGCGCTCCACCTGGAAGTTGATGCCGTTGAGCACGCGCCGCCGGCCCTTGGCGACGTGGTACTCCTTCACGATATCGACGCAGCGGATCATTGGATCACGAGATAGCGGCGGACCCGCAAGGTCGCGGAGAGCCCGAGCAGCAGGAGGAGCGCCGTGGACCAGGTGTCGTAGTACAGGTCGTAGATCGCATGGACGCCGGGGCCGAACTGGCCCTCGCGAATGATCTCGAGGTTATGCACGCTGGGCGACCAGAGCAGGATCGGCTGCATGGCGGTCGGCACCCAGTCGACCATGGTAAAGGCGCCGGAGAACGGCAGCGACAGATAGAGGATGACCGAAAGGCCCTTCTCCACGATGTCGGATACCTCGCTCAGGGACGCGATGAGCAGAGCGCAGGCGTAGCAGAAGACCATGTGGTAGCCGATGCCGAGATACAGCAGGCCGAGGTTGACCGGCGGATCCATGTACCCAGTCATGATGGCGCCGAGCGTGACGATGAGCCCGGCCATGATGGTCCCGGCGATCTCCAGCAGGCATCGTGCGGTGATGATGTCGAGCGGAGTCACCTGGCGATGGAACAGCAGGCTGCCATTCGACTCATAGGCCTTGACGGCCCGGCCGATGCAGTGCCGCCACATCGTCAGCGGCACATAGCCGGTGATGACGATGGCCGTCACCGGCAGCCCATGCTCGTGCGCCGGGCGGATCGCGGTCCAGAGCACCGCGACACCGGCGCAGAACAGGATCGGCTCGCCCACCACCCACAGGAAGCCGATGTTCTCGCGGCCATACCGGGTGTGGATCTCGCGCATGACCAGCGCAGCCATAACGCGGAACTGAATGACGAAACTTCGGATCATGACACCAGTCCTAAGCGCACCTGGTGATCGGCCGCAACGATCGGCGACCGCTCAGACGATGCGGTGCTCCCGTGCGGCCGAGACCATCAGGGCCCCGATCAGATAGATGCCCATGAGGGTGGCGAACACGATCGCCAGGTCGGCGAAGCGCTTCGGGTAGGCGGCGTAGTCCGCGAGGTTGGGCTGAACGATCAGATCCAGGTAAAGCTGTTGACGCTCCGCCGTCATGCGCGCCGTCTCGAGCGAGGTGGTGGCGGAGACGAGCTGGCGGTCGGCCAGGTCCCGCTGCAGGGTCAGCATGTCGAAGGCCATCATCTTCGGCACCAGCGAGGAGTCGGTGCCTGTGATCTTGGCCTTGGCCTCGTCGATCTGTCCCTGCAACGCGGTGCCCCGGCGCTGATACTCGGCGATCAGCGGGCTGCGCGGCGAGGAGACCTTGAGCTGCGCCACCTGCAGATTCACCTTGGTCAGCATCATCTGCAGGTCGGTGATCCCGGCCAGCATGGGGATGGACTGCTTGTTGGGGTCCAGGATCTGCTCGCGGTTGCGGAAGCCGGCGATCTGGGTGGCCACGGACTGCAGCCGCGCCTCGGCCAGCTCGACCTCCTTCTTGGCGTCGCGCATCGCGTTGTCGCGCTGGCGGTCGTTCATGCGGTTGACCAGGGCTTCGGCACTGCCCAGCAGCGCCGAGGCGATCGCCTTCGAATCCTCGGGGCGGAAGGTCTTGACCGTGAGGGACGAGACGCCGGTGGTGGTGTCCAGCAGGACCTCGACGTGCTTCTGGTAGTAGAAATACAGATGCTCGAAGGTATCGCCGCGCCAGAAGGTGGAGAAGCGGGCCAGGATGTCCGCCTCCGGCCGGTCGAACACGGCCTTGATGTCGTTGTCCCGCACCAGCAGGTCGAGCGCGTCGCGGGAGCCGATGAAGTCCTGCACCGCATAGGTGTCATCCTGCGCGCGGGAGACGCCGGCGGTTTGCAGCAGGCTGCTGAACATGCCGGGCGACTGGCTGGATGGGCCGCGCACGACGAACTTTGCCTCGGACACGTACTGGAACGCGGCGAACCCGAACAGATAGGTGCCCGCGGCGACGGTCGGCAACACCACCACGAGCAGGAACGGCAGCATGCGCAGCAGCTTGCGGAACGGCGACCGCCGGGCCGGGATGCCGCGATAGCCCCCGTTGTGGGTGGAGGTGCCGGCGAGCTTGAGGTCTAATCCGTCCATGGGCCCTGCAATAGCCGATCCCGCCCGCAATTCCAATCCGAACTTAGATCACATTGATATTGCAGGAAAGCTTGTAACATTTTGTGACCGCTGACCGAGCGCGCGGTTCAGCCGGGTTCGATCACCCCGGCGCGCCCGGTGATGGCCGCGTACTGCGCGGGCTGCCGGTGGGCCGCGAAGTCGAACATCTTGTCCTTGCCCTGCCGGCACAGCGCCATGTCGCAATCCGCCACCAGCACCTCGTCCTCCAGCGTTCGCGCCTCCGCCACCACCACGCCGTTGGGGTCCACGATGCAGGAGCCGCCGATCAGGCCGGAGCCGTCCTCGTTCCCCGCCTTGGCCACAGCCACGGCCCAGCAGGCATTCATGTAGGCGTTGGCCTGCGCCACCAGGCGGGAGTGGAAGGTGCGGATCTCCTCGTTCTCCGTGCTGCCGCCGTTCGGGTCGTAGGCGGCGGAGTTGTAGCCGAGGCAGACCAGCTCCACCCCCTGCAGCCCCAGCACGCGCCAGGCCTCCGGCCAGCGGCGGTCGTTGCAGATCATCATGCCCATGATGGCGCCCTGCCAGGCCGGCCCGGCGCGGAAGGCGGGGAAGCCCAGGTCGCCATACTCGAAATACCGCTTCTCCAGCTGCTGGAACCGCGCGCCCTCCCGCGGCTCCACGGAGCCCGGCAGATGCACCTTGCGGTAGCGCCCCATTACGCTGCCATCCGGCTGCACCAGGATGGCGCTGTTGAAGCGCTGGCCCCCGGCACGCTCGGCATAGCCGACGTTGAAGCCGACGCCGAGCTCGCGGGCACGGTCGAACAGCGGCTGCACCGCCGGGTTCGGCATGGCGGGCTCGTAGTACTGATCGAGCGCCGCGCCTTCCAGCAGCCAGCGCGGGAAGAAGGTGGTGAAGGCGAGTTCGGGGAACACCACCAGCGTGGCGCCCCGGGCTGCGGCGGTTTCCAGCAGAACGATCATGCGGGCCAGGATGGCCTCGCGCGGGTCGGCCTTCTGGTTCGGGCCCATCTGGGCGGCGGCGATGCGGATGATGCGGGACATGGGCCTGGGCTCGCGGCGGTTTCGGACCCGGTCATCGTAACAGCATGGCTTTTCCGCGGCGAGTTGACACATGAGGCGCATGGATCACCCACCCCGCCCCCGCCGGCGCGCCCTGTTCGCCGCCCTGCTGGCCTTCCTGGCGCTGGCCTTCGCGGCGCTGGGGGCGTGGCAGATCGAGCGGCGGGCGGGCAAGCTCGCACTGATCGACGCGGTGAACCGCCGGGCCACGGTGGCGGCGGCCCCGGCCCCGGGCCCCGGCGCCTGGAGCGTGACCGCGGCGGACGACGCCTATCGCCACGTGCGGGCCGAGGGCGTGTGGCTGAATGACCGCGAGACGCTGGTGCAGGCGGTGACCGATTTCGGCGCCGGCTCCTGGGTGATCACCCCGCTGCGCACCCCGGCCGGCTGGACCGTGCTGGTGAACCGCGGCTTCGTCCCGGCCGACCACGCCGACCCGGCGCTGCACCGGCCCGCATCCGCCCGGGGCGCGAGCGTCACCGGCCTGCTCCGCATCACCGAGCCCGGCGGCGGCTTCCTGCGCACCAACGACAGGGCGGGCAACCGCTGGTACTCCCGCGACGTCGCCGCCATCGCCGAGGCGCGGGGGCTGGGCGAGACCGCGCCATACTTCATCGATGCCGATGCCACGCCGAACCCCGGCGGCTTCCCGATCGGCGGATTGACGCTGATCGCCTTTCCCAACAACCACCTGGTCTATGCCATCACCTGGTTCAGCCTGTGCGGCCTGAGCCTTTTTGGGGTGGTGCAAGTTCTGCGCCAGGCGCCGGAGTAGCTGGGCGCCGGAGTAGCCGCAGACGCAGGCACAGCCTGGACATTGCACGATCGACACTCTACCCGTTCGCGCGAGGACGAACGGACCCGGCGTTCCGGCCGGGCAAGTCGTCGTGCATGGAAGTCATATGATCCGATCCACCATGAGGCCGTCCCGCCCTCGCGCCGCCCCCCTGCGCGCCGCCCCCCTGCGCGCCGCCCCCCTTTGCCTGGCCCTGCTGGCCGCGGCCCTGCTTCCGGCATGCTCCAGCCTGCCGACCTCGGGGCCCAGCAACAGCGAGGTGGTGGACAACATCACCGGTCCGGACAACCCGCTGGGCGCGAAGCTGGTGGATCTGACGCCCGCGGCGGTGAAGGCGCTGCGTGACCGGCCGGACCGCTCGTTGAGCGTGATCGACGGCTTGCGCACCAATGCCTCCGTGGACCGGCTCGGGCCGGGTGACGTCGTCTCCGTCTCCATCTACGAGGCCGGCAACGGGCTGTTCAACACCAAGCGCACGGCGGACAGCGACAGCTCCTCCGGCTCCACCGCCGAGACGCTGCCGCGGCTGCAGGTGGACCGCAACGGCACCATCACGGTGCCCTATGCCGGGCAGATCCGCGTCTCGGGGCATACGATGACCGAGGTGCAGAAGATCATCGAGAACCGGATTTCCGACCGCACGGCGCAGCCGCAGGTGGTGGTCAGCCTGGTCACCAACGGCAGCAACATCGTCTATGTCTCGGGCGATGTGCGGGCGCCGGGCCGGTATCCGCTGACGCTGGCGCATGAGCGGCTGCTGGACATCGTGGCCCTGGCCGGCGGCCCGACGCACAGCCCGCAGGACACGCTGGTGAAGGTGAGCCGCCGCGGCCGCGAGGCGACCACCTCGCTGACCCGGGTGCAGACCATTGCCGAGGAGAACATCGCGGTCGATCCGCAGGACCGCATCCAGGTGGACTACCTGCCGCGCTCCTTCCTGTCGTTCGGCGCCACGGGCCGCATCGCGCAGATCCAGTTCGACGCCGCCACCGTGTCGCTGGCCGAGGCCGTGGCGCGGGTGGGCGGGCTTGATGACAGCCGGGCCAACCCGGAGGCGGTGTTCCTGTTCCGCTACGAGCGCCCGGTGAACGCCCAGGCGCTGGGGCTGATCCCGCCGGGCTCGCTGGGCCCCAGTGCGCCGGTGATCCCCGGGGCGGTGGCGCAGGGCATCCCTGTCGTCTATCGCATCAACATGCGGGACCCGCAGAGCTATTTCGCGATCCAGCAGTTCGCGATGAACGACAAGGACGTCATCTACATCGCCAACGCGCCGACGGTGCAGATCTACAAGTTCCTGCAGCTGATCTACACCTTCACCACGCCCGCCATCACCGCACGGGCCGTCACGCAGTAGCTGCAAGCCCGGGAGCCCTTCGGGCCCCCGGGTGCGCCTAGAGCCCGGTGAAGGCCGGCTTGCGCTTCTCCATGAAGGCGGTGCGGCCTTCCGTGTAGTCCGCGCTGTCGAAGCAGGTCAGCACGGCCTGGTCCACCGCCGGCATGTCGCGCTGGGCCGGATCCTGCAGCACGGTGTTGCTGATCAGCTTCATGCCGCTGACCGAGAGCGGCGCGTTGCCGGCGATGGTGCGGGCCAGCCTGTCCACGGCGGCGGACAGTTCGGCGGCGGGCACCACGCGGTTCACCAGCTTCATGCGCAGCGCCTCGGCGGCGTCGATCCGGTCGCCGGTGAACAGCAGCATCCTTGCATCGGACTGGCCCACCAGCGAGGTGAGGCGGGCGACCATCGGGAAGCTGTAGGCGATGCCGAGCCTGGCCGCCGGGATGCCGAACTGCGCGTCATCCGCGGCGATCCGCAGGTCCGCCTGCATGGCGATGCCGAGGCCGCCGCCCAGGCAGAAGCCCCGGATCTCAGCGATCACCGGTTTCGGGAAGCCGCCCAGCCTGGCCCGGCCCGCGCTGGTCAGCTTGTCGTATTCCTTCTGCGCCTCCGCGTTGCTGCGGCTCTGGCCGAACTGGCTGATGTCCGCGCCGGAGACAAAGGCCTTGTCGCCGGCGCCGGTGAGGACGACGACGCGAACGGCCGGGTCATCGTGCCAGGCGTCGAGCAGGGCGGTCATGCCGTCCCACATCTCGACGGACATGGCGTTGCGCTTCTCGGGCTGGTTGAAGGTGATGGTGCCCACGCCCTCGGCCACGTGGCCCAGCATCTTGCCGCCCGCGTGTTCGATGATCGCCTGGTCCATTGGCTGCTCCCCTGTGCCTCGCAGGCGCCGGAGCCCGCGTTCCGGTCGCGGAGCCTAGGCCTGGCGCCTAGGCTTGCCTATCGGCAAACAGTTCCGCGGCCGGATGGATGGCGGCGCTGCGCCGGTGCACCAGGCCGTGGATGAAGCCGAGCTTCTCGATCACGGGGGCGGAGAGCACGAAGGGGTAGAGGTCCGCCAGGCCCATGCTGCGGTTCATGCTGTTCATGGCGGTGGTCAGCGGCAGCCAGGCCTCGATCATGCGGGTGAAGTCGCCGGGGGCATAGGGGTCGAACCCGATCCTGGTCTCCCGCGCGTCGCCGATGGTCGGGTGCACCTCCAGCCCATGGGCGGCCGCGGTCTCCAGCGTGTCGACGATGTGGAGGTAGTGCGCCCAGGTCTCCGCGAAATCCTCCCAGGCATGGGTGGTGGCGTAGGAGCTGACGTAGCTCCGCTGCCAGTCCGCGGGCGCGCCGTCGCGGTAATGCGCCTTCAGCGCCGCCCCGTAATCCGCCTCGTCATCGCCGAACATGGCCCGGCATTCCGCCTGCAGCCCCTGGTCGCGCACCAGGTGGTCCCAGTAGAAATGCCCGACCTCGTGGCGGAAATGGCCCAGCAGGGTGCGATAGGGCTCGTGCATCGCCGAGCGCCGGCGCTCCCGCTCCGCGTCGTTGGCCTCGGTCAGCGCCAGGGTGATCAGCCCGTCATCATGCCCGGTCAGCACCTTGGGGCCGCGATGCGCCGGCGGGTCGGCCAGGAAGTCGAACACCAGGCCGCCATGCGGGTCGTCCGTGCGGTTCGGCAGCGGCAGGGCCAGGCGCATCAGCGTGTAGATCAGCCGGTGCTTGGCCGCCTCCATCCGGCGCCAGGCCACCATGTTGTCGTCCTCGGACAGGTTCGGCACCGTGCGGTTGTGGCGGCAGGCGGCGCAGTAGCGGTCCGGGCTGCTATCCGGCAGCAGCCAGTTGCAGGCATCCATCTCCGCATTCTCGCAGAAGCGGAACAGGCGCCGGGGCGTGCGCAGCGCGTGCCAGCGGCCTTCGCCGGCCGGCTCCAGCGCCGCCATCTCGAAATCCGGTGCGATGTAGCCGAGCTTGTGGCCGCAGTGGCCGCAATGGTCGTTGTCGAAGTGCACGACCTGGTTGCAGCTGCAACATTTGAACAAACGCATACGGTGATCTCCGGTCCGCAGGTTAAGGGTTGCCTTGCAGGGAAGTTCAATGGCGCGGCTGCGGGCCTGTCATGTCCGGAACGGGCGCTGTACCGGCGGCTGCCGGTCCGCGGCCATCCGGGTGGGTTCCGCTTCGGCACGGGCCGATGCACAAGGCCGTGATCGTTTCCGCCATGTTCTCCGCGGGCGGGCGGCATTGCGTCTATGCAGGCCGGGGCGGACGGGCGATCCTGTGCCGGCAACGAAGGTGGGACGCCGCATGGACGATTTCGACCTGGTGGTGCGCGGCGGCACGGTGGTCACGGCGTCGGAGCAGTTCGCCGCCGATGTGGGCATCACGGGCGGGCGGATCGCCGCGGTGGGCAGCGATCTGCGCGGCGCCCGCACCATCGATGCCGCGGGCCTGCTGGTGATGCCCGGCGGGGTGGACAGCCACTGCCACATCGAGCAGCTGCAGGAGGGCGGCGGGGCGGATGAGGAGACCTGGGAGACCGGCAGCCGCGCGGCGCTGGCGGGCGGCACCACCAGCGTGGTCAGCTTCAGCACGCAGTTCAAGGGCCACCCGATCGGGCCCACCTTGGACGAGTACCGGCGGCGGGCGCGCCGGGCCATGGTGGACCACGCCTTCCACCAGATCATCACCGACCCCACGGACGCGGTGCTGGCGGAACTGCCGGGGATTGTCGCGGGCGGGGTGCGCAGCCTCAAGGTGTTCCTCACCTACGACCCGCTGCGGCTGGACGACCGCGGCTATCTGCGGGTGCTGGCGGCGGCGAGGCGGCTGGGCTGCCTGGTGACGGTGCACTGCGAGAACTACGACGCGATCGGCTGGATGACGGAGGCGCTGCTGGCGGCCGGGCTGACGGCGCCGAAATACCATGCCTGGTCCCGCCCGCCCGTGGTGGAGCGGGAGGCGACGCACCGGGCCATCGCGCTGGCGGAGCTGGTGGACACGCCGATCCAGGTGTTCCACGTCTCCGGCCCCGAGGCGGCGGCGGAGGTGGCGCGGGCCAAGCGGCGCGGCCTGAAGGTGTGGGGCGAGACCTGCCCGCAGTATTTCGTGCTGGATGCGGAGAGCATGGACCGCCCGGGCTTCGAGGGCGCCAAGTTCATGTGCAGCCCGGCCCCGCGCGACGCCGCGGCCAGGGCGGGGCTGTGGGAGGCGATCCGCCAGGGCACGCTGGACGTGGTCAGCAGCGACCATAGCGGCTGGTCCTATGACACGCCGCGCGGCAAGCGGGTGAACGGCACGGACGCGTCGTTCCGGGATATCCCGAACGGGGTGCCGGGCCTTGCGGCACGGCTGCCGATCGTGTTCAGCGAGGGGGTGGCGAAGGGCCGCATCTCCGCCAGCGACTTCGTGCGCCTGACCTCGACGCAGCCCGCCAGGCTGTTCGGCCTGCACCCCAGGAAGGGCAGCGTGATGCCGGGCGCCGATGCAGACCTGGTGCTGTGGGACCCGGCCCGGCGCGTGACCCTCACCAATGCGCTGATGCAGCACGCCATCGACTACACGCCGTATGAGGGGCTGGAGGTGACGGGCTGGCCGGTGGCCACCATCCTGCGCGGCACGGTGGCGATGCAGGATGGGGTGGTGCGGGCGGCGCCGGGCCTGGGCAGGTACCTGCCGGTGGCAGCCTATGACATGATCCGGCCGCGCGGGGTGCTGGCGAACGGTTTTGATCCATCCGCCACGGTGTGACCAGGCTCGGGTTGCACTCTCCGGCGGCACGCAACATCTATAAGATGGTGCTGCGTCCCCGCCTGCCTTGTAACCGCAACTAGGACCTACGATGGAAATGCTGATCGGCCAGAAGCCCAAGGCGCCCGGCCCGGGGCTCATCCACACCGGCGCCCCTGCCGGAACGCCGGCCGGCGCCGCGCCGCAGAGGCAGCCGGGAGGGCAGCCGGGGGGTCAGCCGGGGGGTCAGCCGGGGATCGACGATGTGATCATCGACGGCACCCAGGCCACCTTCATGCAGGATGTGATCGAGGCCTCGCGCCACATTCCCGTGCTGGTCGATTTCTGGGCCACCTGGTGCGGCCCCTGCAAGCAGCTGACGCCCACGCTGGAGAAGGTGGTGCGCGCGGCGGGCGGCCGGGTGCGGCTGGTGAAGATCGACATCGACGCGAACCAGGCGCTGGTGCAGCAGCTTGCCAAGCTGGGTCTGCCGATGCAGTCCGTGCCCACGGTCGCCGCCTTCTGGCAGGGGCAGATCGCCGACGTGTTCCAGGGCGCCCTGCCCGAGAGCGAGGTGAAGCGCCTGGTGGAGGCGCTGCTGAAGCTGGCCGGCGGCACCATGCCGGCCGCGGACCTGCTGGCCGAGGCGCGGATCGCGCTGGAGGAGCAGCGGCTGGAGGATGCAGGCGCGCTGTTCAGCGAGATGCTGCAGGCCGACGACAACAACCCGGACGCCTGGGGTGGGCTGATCCGCGTGCTGCTCGCCATGGGCCAGGACGACCAGGCCGCCGATGCGCTGGACCAGGTGCCTGCCACCATCAAGGACCACGCGGAGATCGCCGGGGCCCGCAGCGCCATGACGCTGGCGACCGAGGGGCGGGAGGCCGCGGCCCAGCTGCAGGTGTTCGAGGCCCGGCTGGCCGCCGACGCCGATGACCACCAGGCGCGCTACGACCTCGCCACCGCGCTGAACGCCACCGGGCAGCGCGAGGAAGCGGCGGCGGCGCTGCTGGAGATCGTCCGGCGGGACCGCACCTGGCACGAGGATGGCGCCCGTGCCCAGCTGCTGAAGTTCTTCGAGGCCTGGGGCCTGACCGACCCTTCCAGCCTGGCGGCCCGGCGCAAGCTCTCCGCCCTGCTGTTCCGCTGATGGCAGCCACCATGGCGGCGATGCGGACCGGCTCTCCCCTGCCGACCGAGTTTGCGGTGTTCCCGCTCTCCGGCGCGCTGCTGCTGCCGCAGGGACAACTGCCGCTCAACATCTTCGAGCCGCGCTACCTGCGCATGGTCGACGATGCGCTGGGTGCGGGCCGGGTCATCGGCATGATCCAGCAGGACGAGATCCGGCCCGCCACGCCCAGCGGCCCGGCACTGTATCGCGTCGGCTGCCTGGGCCGCCTCTCCTCGTTCAGCGAGACGGAGGATGGGCGGTACCTGGTCACGCTCACCGGGATCACCCGGTTCTGGGTGCAGGTGGAGCTTGAGCTGCATCGCGGCTATCGCCGGGTGCGGGCGGACCTGGCGCGGTTCGAGGCGGACCTGCACGAGCCGGCGCCGGAGGGCGTGGACCGCACCCGCCTGCTCAAGGCGCTGCGGGCCTATTTCGGCGTGCGCGGCTTCGACACCAACTGGGAGGCGATCGACGCGATGCCGGATGTGGACCTGGTGCGCACGCTGAGCATGATCTGCCCCTTCGAGGCGCCGGAGAAGCAGGCGCTGCTGGAGGCCCTGACGCCCTCCGACCAGTCCGCCACGCTGGTGACGCTGCTGGAGATGGGCGCCCACGACCAGGGCGAGGCCGACCCGTCCGCTCGTCGTGCCACCTGAGCCGGAGCATGCCCGCATGAGCGACACCCCCGACCCCTCCGCCGCCCCACCCGGCATCGACCCGCGCCTGCTGGAGGTGCTGGTCTGCCCCGTGACCCGCGGGCCGCTGCGCTGGGACCGGGCGCAGCAGGAGCTGGTGAGCCTCCAGGCCGGCCTCGCCTATCCCGTGCGCGACGGTATCCCGATCATGCTGCCCGAGGAGGCGCGGGCTCTCGATGATTGAGGCTGCGCCGGCTCCGATCGAGATCCGTCTCCGCCGGGCCAGCCAGTGCCTGGAGGTGGACTTCGATGACGGGGTGCGCGCGGTGCTGCCGGCCGAATACCTCCGGGTCGAGAGCCCGAGTGCCGAGGTGCAGGGCCATGGCCCCGGGCAGCGCAAATGGGTGGCCGGCAAGCTGGGCATCAACCTGGAGGCGGTGGAGCCGATCGGGCACTACGCCGTCCGCATCCGCTTCACCGACGGGCATGACAGCGGCATCTACACCTGGGCCTTGCTGCACGACCTGGCGCGGGAGCAGTCGCAGCGCTGGCAGGCCTATCTGGAGGCCCTCGCCATCCAGGGGCTGTCGCGGGACCCGGCGGCCGGACCCGCCCCGCGCAGCCGCTCTGGCGCGCCACGATGAGCGGGTTCTCCAACGACGAGTTCCGCCCCTCCGACGAGTTCCTGCACTCCTCGGCCGCGGGCACCAACACCGTGGCGTCGCTGCAGGCCGGGCACCCGTTCAGCCTGCTGCTGGTGGATGATGACAGCCTGCGCGAGGCGATGCTGGACACCACGCTGGACGCCATTGCCGACACCACCACGCGCTTCGTGCGCGCCACCAACCCGCTGCGCGCCCGGCTGACGCTGGAGCGCCTGCTGATCCAGGTGATCCAGGGCGGCACCGACCCGGCCGACGACACCCCGGCCTCCATCATCCGCCGCATCGCCGCGCGGCGCAGCGACGAGGAACGGGTGATCCTGGTGATCGAGCGCGCCGAGACGCTGCACCCGGAGGTGCTGCGGTTCTTCGGCGAGACGGCGTCATTGTTCCCCGATGGCGTTCCGCGGCTGCAGCTGCTGTTCGTGGGGCGGCCGGAGTTCCAGCGGATGATGGACGACCCGGATGCCGGGTTCGACGAGCAGACGCAGCAGCTGGAGGCCTACCGCCCGACCGAGGTGGAGCCGACGTTCGGCCCGTTGGCGGAGGCGCCCGAGGACATGCCGCAGACCGCCTATGTCGCGCGCGAACCCGGGCTGCTGGAGCAGGTCGGCGCCATCTGGAACCAGGGACTGACCACGAAGGTCGCCATCGTCGCCGGCACGCTGGGCGGCTTCGCGGCGGTGACGTTCGCGGTCTATATCGCACTGACGGGCAACGAGCCGCCCGTGGTGGCGGAGAGCGGGACCGCGCTGCTGGAGATGCCTGACCCGCCGGAGACCGAGGCCGAGCCGCCGGTGCTGCTGCCCGGCCCGCCGCAGGACGAGGCCACGGCGCAGCTGCGCTCGGAGTTCGAGTCGTACCTGACAGCGTCCGGGCGGGATCTGCAGAACGCGACCGCGGGGCAGCGCCGGGCCATCTACCAGGAGTTCCTGATCTGGCGGGCCCGCACCTCCGGCAAGCCGCCGTAGGACGCGTCGGCTCAGCCGATCCAGCGCAGCAGCTGGTGCGCCGCCGCCCGTCCGCTGCTGAAGCAGGCCTGCAGCAGGTAGCCGCCGGTCGGCGCCTCCCAGTCCAGCATCTCGCCCGCGACGAACACGCCGGGGCGGGAGCGCAGCATCAGCCCGTCCAGCGCATCGGCCCGCACGCCGCCGGCGGTGGAGATGGCGCGGGCGATGGGGCGGGTGCCGGTCAGGCGCAGCGGGAACGCCTTGATGCGTTCCGGCAGCGGCAGCGACGTGTCCTCCCGCATCAGCCCGGCGGCCGCACCCGTCAGCCCGGCCCGGCGCAGGGCGTTGGCGGTGGAGACGCCGGGGCCGCCCAGCCGGGCCGCCAGCGCGGTGCGGTCCAGGTCCGGGCGCAGGTCCAGGTGCAGCGTGGCGTGGCCCGCGGCCGCGATGGTGTCGCGCAGCGGGGCGGACAGGGCGTAGATGGCGCCGCCCTCGATGCCATCCGCGGTGACCAGCGCCTCGCCGCGGATGGTGGTGCCGCGGAAGCTGGCGGCGATGCGCTTCAGCGGTTCGCCTGGGAACCGGGCTTGGAACACCGCGGACCAGGAGCAGAGGAAGCCGCAATTCGCGGGGCGGAGCGGCGCCACTGCATCGGGCAGCGCCGCCACCCAGGCGCCATCGGAACCCAGGCGCGGCCAGGAGGCGCCGCCCAGGGCCAGCACGGTGGCGGCGGGCGTGATCCGCACCGGGCCCGCGGGGGTGTCGAAGGCCAGGGCGCTGCCGTCCCACCCGGTCCAGCGATGCCGGGTTCGCAGCTGCACGCCCAGGGTGGCGAGGCGGCCGAGCCAGGCGCGGAGCAGCGGGGTGGCCTTGAACGCCTGCGGGAACACTCGGCCGCTGCTGCCGATGAAGGTGGGTTGGTCCAGCCCATGCGCCCAGTCCCGCAGCGCCGCCGGCGGGAATGCCGTCACCGCATCCACGGCCGTGGCGGCCACGGAGCCGGTGTACTGCGCGAGGAAGCGCTCCAGCGGCTCCGAATGCGTGAGGTTCAGGCCGCCATTGCCGGCGAGCAGGAACTTGCGGCCCAGGCTGGGCATGCGGTCATAGAGGGTGACGGCGTGCCCGGCCTGCGCCAGCACCTCGGCCGCGGCCAGCCCGGCCGGGCCGCCACCGAGGACGGCAACCGGGTGCATCAGTCGGCGAAGGGATCGACCGGCGAGGGGGTCTGGCGCGTGTAGTCCCTGGCCGCGAAGGCGCCGCCCTGGTAGCGCTCCTGCACCGGGTCGTCGCTGGCCACGGTCTCAAGCTGGGCGGCGAAGCTGTCGGCGCTGTCCTGCGGGGCCCAGCCGAGGCGGGCCCGGTGGTCGCGGCGCCACCAGGTCATGCGGGTGTTGGCGGAGGCGCCCCAGATCACGCTGTGGCCCACGGCCTCGGCCAGGATGCAGCGCTCCATCATGCGCACCAGGTCCGCGTAGGACAGCCAGCTGGCCAGCATGCGGGCGTCGATGGGTTCGGGGAAGCTGGAGCCGATGCGGATGTTGACGTTCTCCACGCCGTGCTTGTCCCAGTACATCCGGCCCATCAGTTCGCCGAAGGCCTTGGAGAGGCCATAGAAGCTGTCGGGGCGGAAGGCGCTTTCGGCGTCCAGCACCGTGTCGCGCTCGTGGAAGCCGATGCTGTGGTTGGAGCTGGCGAACACCACGCGGGCCTTTTCGCGCCGGGCCGCCTCGTAGATGTGATACAGGCCCATGAGGTTGGGGCCCATCACCTCCTCGAACGGGCGGTCGGTGGAGACGCCGCCGAAGTGCAGGATGGTGCCGCAGCCCTCGGCCAGGCGCAGCAGCGGCACGCCCTCGTTCAGGTCCAGCCGGGTGAAGCCGGCACCGGGGGGCAGCGGGTCCGGGAAGGGTACGATGTCGGTCAGCCGGAGGGTCCAGCCGTGCCTGGCGAGGGCGGGGGCCAGGGCCCGGCCAAGGTTGCCGCTTGCGCCGGTGAGCAGGATGGGCTGCGGTTCGGTCATGCACGCCTCTTGGTCTTGTTCGGGCCGGCACTGTTGTGCGGGCTTGCCCTCGGGTCAACCAGGCGGCAGGGTTCGGGCCATGCAAACCATCGCCGAAGCCGCCGCCGCACTCGAAGCCGGGCAGACCACCGCCCGCACCCTGGTTGAGGAGAGCCTCACCCGCATCCAGGACCCGGGCGGGGAGGGCGCGCGCGTGTTCGTCCGCGTGTATGCCGAGCAGGCCCGGGCCAGCGCCGATGCCATGGACCTGCTGCGCAAGGCCGGGCGGGCGCCGAGCCGCTTCGCCGGCATCCCGGTCAGCCTGAAGGACCTGTTCGACGTGGCGGGCGAGGTGACGGCCGCAGGCAGCAAGGTGCTGGCCGGGGCCAGGCCGGCTGCGGCCGATGCGCCGGTGGTGCAGCGTCTGCTGGCCGCCGGGTTCGTGCCGGTGGGGCGGACCAACATGACGGAGTTCGCCTTTTCCGGCATCGGCACCAACCCGCATTTCGGCACGCCGAAGGGGGCCTGGAACCGCGAGGCCGGCCATGTGCCCGGCGGCAGCAGCTCCGGCGCCGCCGTCTCGGTGGCGGATGGCATGGCGTTCATGGGGCTGGGCACCGACACCGGCGGCTCCTGCCGCATCCCGGCGGCGTTCAACGGCATCGTCGGCTACAAGCCCACCGCCCGGCGGGTGCCGACCCTGGGCGTGCTGCCGCTGAGCCCGACGCTGGACAGCGTGGGCCCGCTGGCGCGCTCCGTGCAGTGCTGCGCCACGGTGGATGCGGTGCTGGCGGGCGAGGTGCCGCGGAGCATCCGGCCGATCGCGCTGCGCGGGCTGCGGATCGCGGTGCCGGGCAACTGGGTGATGGACGGGATGGACGCCGCCACCACCGAGGCGTTCAGCCGGGCGCTGAACCGCATGGACAATCTGGGCGTGCGGGTGACGCACCTGCCGCTGAAGCAGTTCGAGATGATCGCCGCCGCCAATGCCACGGGCGGCTTCGCGGCGGCGGAGGCGCATGCCTGGCACAGCACCCTGCTGGCCGAGCAGGCCGCGGGCTATGACCCGCGGGTGCGCAGCCGGATCGAGCGGGGGGCCGCCATGACCGCCTCGGCGCTGATCGCGCTGACGGCGGACCGGGCGCGGATCATCGCTTCCATGAACGAGGCGACCGAGTACTACGACGCGGTGGCGATGCCGACCTCGCCGATCACGCCGCCCAGCATTGCCGCGATGGCGGATGACGCGGACTTCACCCGCATCAACGCGCTGGTGCTGCGCAACCCGTCGCTGGCGAACTTCCTGGACCGGTGCAGCATCAGCATCCCGGCGCACCGGGCCGGGTCGGCCCCCGTGGGGTTCATGCTGGTGGGCGAGACGGGCAGCGATGCCCGGCTGTTCGCCATCGCCGCCGCCCTCGAATCCATGTTGAAGGAATGATCATGCGTTACGCTCTCATGCTCCTGCTGATGCTGGCCGCGGTGCCAGCCGCAATGCCTGCCCGGGCCCAGGCCACGCTGGACGGCATCCAGTCGCGCGGCACGCTGCGCGTCGGGCTGACCGGGGACTACCGCCCGTTCAGCATCAAGGATGCGGCCGGGCACTTCGAGGGGCTGGACGTGGACATGGCCGAGAGCCTGGCGAAGGCGCTGGGCGTGAAGCTGGAGATCGTGCCGACCGCCTGGGGCACGCTGATGGCGGACCTGACGGGCGGCAAGTTCGACATCGGCATGGGCGGCATCTCCGTGACCCTGGACCGGGCCAAGACGGCGCTGTTCAGCACCCCGGTGATGCGCAGCGGCAAGACGCCGATCGCGCGCTGCACGGACAAGGACAAGTTCGGCACCATCGCCGAGATCGACAAGCCCGGCGTGCGCGTGATCTTCAACCCCGGCGGCACCAACGAGCGCTTCGCCCGCGCCAACCTGAAGCAGGCCGAGCTGGTGCTGTTCCCCAGCAATGCCACCATCTTCGACGAGATCGTCGCCAACCGGGCCGACGTGATGATGACCGACGCGGTGGAGACCCGGCTGCAGCAGAAGCTGCACCCCGAGCTGTGCGCCATCCATCCGGATGCGCCGTTCGACTTCTCCGAGCTGGCGTATCTGCTGCCGCGGGACCTGGTGTGGCAGCAGTATGTGGACCAGTGGCTGCACCTCTCGGCCGAGACGGGCGAGCGGGGCCGGGCCACGGCGAAGTGGTTGCCCTAGCCCGCACCTACAGGTACTTCGTCAGCGACAGGTCCCGCACCCCGGCGATCAGCTGGTAGGACGCCTGCAGCTGTGTCTGCAGTGCCGAGACCCGGGTGAGCGTCGCCGCCATGTCCACGTCCTCGGCATCGGAGACCTGCTTCGACAGCGTGGTGCCGAGTGTCGCCAGCGTGGTCTTGCGGGCGGCGAGCGACTGCTGCACGTCACCCAGCGACCCGGCTTCCGCGCCCATCGCCGAGATCGCGCTGCTCAGCCGGGTGCGGGTGTCGGCGGCGAGCACCTCGGGGTTGGGGCTGCTGTCCGACAGCGTGGCGAGCGAGGCCAGGGCGCGCATCACGTCCCGCATGAAGGACCCGGTGGTGGGCGCGGCCGAGGTCGCCAGCGTGTTCCGGTTGGCGAGCAGCCCGGTCTGCACGAACTGGCCCTCGCCCACCTCCACCGTCGCGGTGGCGCTGCCCAGCGTGGCGGAGAATGGGGCGGTCGCGGTGTCGCTGGCCAGCAGGGCGCTGCCGAGCACGGCGGGGTCCGTGTCGGGCACCGGCGGGTTGGCGCTGTCCTGGCCCGCGAAGACGTAGGTGTCGCCATACTTCGTGTTCAGCAGCTGCGCCACCTGCTGCAAGGCGGACTTCGCGGCCACGCCGATGGTGCCGACCTGCGAGGCGCCGAGCTGGTTGATGGTGCCGGTGCGGGCGTAGAAATCCGCGGCAATGGCGCTGATCTGCTTCAACGCCGTCTGCGTGGATTCCAGCCGGCCCGCCACCCGGTCGATATTGTCCGACCAGGCCTGGGTGTGCTGCAACGCCGGCCGCAGGTCCAGGCTGACGCGTGTGCCGGTGCCCAGCCCGGCATAGGCATCGGCGATCTTGCCGGTGGACTGCTGCTCCAGCGTCGTGTCCAGCAGGGTGCGCAGCCCGGCGCTGTTCTGCGACAGGCGGGACAGCAACCCGGCATCGGTGGTGGTGTTGATGATCACCGCACGCTGTCCAGCAGCTGGGTGAACATCGCCTGCACCGCGGAGAGCACCTTGGCGTTCGCGCCGTAGCTGTTCTGCAGCCGAACCATGTCCGTCATCTCCGAATCCACCGAAACCGCCGTGCCGGCGGCAAGCTTGGTCGAAAGGCTGGACTGCACGCCCTGCTCCGTCTCCAGCCGCCTGGCCGCGGCGGCGGACAGGCCGGCGTTGCTGGCCACCAGCCCTGCCGCCAGCCCGGCCACGGTGCCGCTGCCGGTGGCCAGCACGGTGTTCAGCACGGTGGCGATCAGCGCCGTGTTGCCCGCCGTGGTGGGGCCCGCGGCGCCGTCGCGCACCAAGGCGGGGGCGGCGGTCACGGCCGGGTTCACCCGGATCAGTTGTGCGAACCCGGCCGTGCCCGCCGGCACCGTGCCGCTGCCATCGGTGAACAGCGCCAGCCCGGCACTGCCGAACCCGGCCGCCAGGGACTGCGCGAACCCGTCCGCACCGGATTGCAGCCCGGGCAGCACGGTATCCCGCAGGTCGAGCGCCGCGCCGATCCGCCCGCCGCCCGCGCCGCCGAACCCCAGGGCCGCCGGGGCGCCGTTCAGCAGCAGCGGCGGGGCCGGGACGCCGGGCGCCAGCGCCGCCGTGGCGATGCTGAACGGCCCGGCCGCGGCGCGGATCGGCAGCACCGTGCCGCCGCTGATCGCCAGCAGGTCGCCGTTGCCCTGCCGCAGGAAGCGGGCGCCGGTCAGCTGGGCCACGGACTGCATGGCGGTGTCGCGCCGGTCCTCCAGGTCCGCCGTGCTGCCGCCGCGGGACTGCGCGAGCATGATGGCGTCGGACAGCACGCCCAGCTGATGGAGCCCGGCATTGGCCTGCGTCACGTCGTCGGTCAATCCGTCCTGCAAGGTCTGCCGGGCATCGGAGATCGAGCGGCCCAGCGTGTTGATGCCCTGTGCCAGTGCGCCGGCGGCGGTGGTGACGGTGTGCTGCTGGGTCTGGTTGGCCGGGTCGTTGGACAGGGTGGAGAAGGCGTCGCGCAGGGTGCCGACCAGGCTGGCCAGGTCCTGCCCGGCGCCGGGCGGGCCGGAGGCCGCGTCCACCGCCGCCAGTGCCGTGCTGCGCAGCTGCTCGCCCGCGCTCTGTCCGCCGGCGCCGAACAGCTCGGCCTGCAGCGCCACGTCCATCGCCCGGGTCGCGACCCCGGTGTGCACCCCCATGCCCTCGCCCAAGGCAGAGACGCTGGTGAGCCGGACGCTCTGCCGCACATAGCCGGCGGTGTTCGCGTTCGAGATGTTCTGGCCGACGATGGCCAGCTGCCGGGTCGCGCTGTCCAGCCCGCTCGACGCCTGGCTGATGACCCCATCGAGCCGCATGGCCGCTTACCGCTTCATGTCGAGCGTGGACTGCAGCAGCTCGTCGGCCGTGGTCACCAGCTTGGTGTTGGCGGAATAGGCGCGCTGCGCGACGATCAGCTTGGTGAACTCCTTGGCGATGTCCACGTTGCTGCTCTCCGTCGCGCTCGCCACCAGGACCCCGGCGCCGTTCGAGCCCGACTGCACCGTCTGCGGCGCCCCGCTCTCCCGCGTGGCGGTGAAGGCCTGGCCGTCCTCCCGCTGCAGGGCATCCGGGTTGGCGAAGGTCACGATCGGCACCTTGGCCAGGGTGCGGGACTGCCCGTTGTCGTAGTTCACCACCACGTCGCCGTTCGGCTTCATCGCGACCCCGCTGTAGCTGCCGGGGGCCACGCCGTCCTGCGTGAGGGACCGCAGGTTGTAGGTGGTGCCGGCATATTGCGTGAGCCCGTCCGCCTGGCCGAAATGGCCGAGGTTGAGGGTGATCGCCTGCGCGCCGGAGCCGAAATCCGCCGAGATGCCCAGCGAGGCGGTGCCGCCGGCGCTGAAGCTGCTGCCGGTGATGCCGCCGCTGCCGATGATGCTGCCGATGGTGCCTTCTGTGGCTCCGGCATTGCCGGCGGACCCGAAGGCGACCGTTGCGGTGCCGAGCGGCGAGGTGGCGCCGCCCTGGGTGATGGTGGCGGTCCAGGTGTTGTTCGCACCGCTGACCGGGGCCCAGGAGACGTTGAGCGTCTGCGAGCGGCCCAGCGCGTCCGTCAGTGGGATCTGGGTGGCGATCGCCGTGCCGTCGGGCGAGGCCGGCAGGTTGGCGGCCAGCGTCGCGGTCCGGGTGGGCACCGGGCTGTAGCCGGACTGGCCGACCTGGATCGGCACCGTCCTGGTCTGGTCCAGCGCGCCGGTGGCGGGGTTGGCGGCCCAGCCGTTCAGGTAGTCGCCGCTGCCGTTCACCAGGTAGCCGTCCTTGTTCAGCGAGAAGTCCCCGGCGCGGGTGTATTCGGTCTGTGGCTGGAACACCGTGACGCCCTTGGCCTCGCCCATGGGCCGGCTGACGGAGAAGAATCCGTTGCCGGTGATGGCGAGGTCCAGCGGGTTGTCGGTCTGGGTGATGGTGCCCTGCACGCTGTTGATGTAGTCGGGCCGGGCCACCACGGCGCCGGACTGGTTGTTGGATTGGGTGCTGGTGGTGAGGTAGTCCTCGAAGCTGGTGTCGATCCGCTTGAACCCCACCGTCTGGCTGTTGGCGACGTTGTCACCGATGTTGCCGAACGCGGCGGATTGCGCGGTCAGTCCGCTGATGGCGGTGTTCATCGCACCGAAGAGCGACATGGGGGGTCCTTCCAGTTGGGTGCCGGCGCGGAATGGCCGGGGGGCTGCCGCACCCATGGCAGGAAGCGTGCCAGGCGGCGGCGGCCTGCAACGGCGCGGCTTTTGCCGGGTCGGGCGGGGCGATGGCGCCCGGCGGTTCCTGCCGCTTCGGCGTCCATGGCCCGGCAGCAACTGCCGGGTGCGGTGCGGCATGGCCCGGAAACACTGGCGCACGCGTTGGCCTGGCGCTTGCTGCTATGGCGGCAATGGCAACCCGTGGCGGCAATGGCAATCACTCCTCCTGTTCCGATCTCGTCCCCCGCGGGCCCCGGCCCGGCACCCGCCGTGAACCCGGGTGCCGACCGGAGCGGGGGCGACTTTGACGGGCAGGTGACCCTGGCGCTTGCGGTGGCCCCAGCGCCACCCGGCGGCCCTGGGCCGGGGAGCCCGCCAGTGCCCGGGCCCTCCGCGAACCCGGCGGCCGGGACGGCTGCCACGTCCGCGCCCACCGGGCCGGCTGCCTCGTCGAAAGCGGTGGCGACCGGTGGACCATTGGCGAAGCCCGCCGCCAGCCGCGCAAAGACCGCTCCCGCGGCAGCATCGGCCGACGCGGACCCATCGACGGCCAGCACCGCGCCGGTGCCGGCTGCGCCCCTCCAGCTGCCTCCGCCGCCGGCTGCGTTCGCGAGCCCGCACGCTGATGGCCGCGACAGCCTGAAGGCTGCTTCGGGCGGGGCCTCTCCTGCGATGGCTGACGCTGCTGTCGCGTCGGACCGCGCTGGCGCGAACCCTGGGACACCCGAGGCTGCGGACCCGGTCCTGGCGCCGGACCAGGCCGGGTCTCCGGCCCCTGTGCCAGGGGGCGCAGCCCCCCTGCCGCCATCGGCTGCGCCGCCGCCGCAAGCCGCTGCGGGCCGGTCATTGCCGCCAGGCGACACCACGACGCCTGCACAAGCCACCCCGACGCGGACGCGGCCTGAGCCCACAGCCCCGCCCGCCGCAGCCTCAGACACAGCCCCGGATGCAACCCCGGATGCAGCGGTCCAGGCGTTCGGCCCGCCAAGCCATGCGCACCTTCAACAGCCCGCGGAGCCAGCGCCGCCCAATGCTGCGGCAGCCGCGACCGAGGCGACGACCCTGGCGCCGCCGGCGGCGCCGGCCGCCGTCCAGGGCGCCGCCCCGCTCCATGGACCTGCCCCCGCGGAGGCCGCCCCGCCGCCGCGGCCCGCACCTGCCGGGCCGGTGGCGCAGCTCGGTGCCGCCTTCGTGGCCCTGCCGCCCCCCACCGCATCCGGCGCCCCGCAATCCCTGGTCATCCGCCTCGACCCGCTGGAACTGGGCCGTGTGCAGATCCGTGTCGACCGCACCAGGGATGGCGCGGCCCATGTCCAGCTCGCCGTGGAGCGCCCGGACACGCTGCTGCTGCTGCTGCAGGACCGCCCGCGGCTGGACCAGGCGCTCGACCTTGCCGGCGTGCCGCAGGCCGGCCGCACCGTGGGCTTCAGCCTGGGAGATCCGCAATCCGGCACCCCGGATGGGCGCCAGACCTCGGGCCAGACCAGCGGCCAGGGCTCGGGCCACGGGGAACAATCCCGCGCCCAGGCCCGGGAGACAGAGGGCTGGGACCAGGCACCCAGCCGAAACCGCCGTGCCGCCCAGGCCTGGGCCCGCGCCGGCGTCGACATCACCGCATAGCCAGAAAGGATCGGCCGATGACCACCACCACCGCCACCAGCGCCGCCGCCGCCAGCGCCGCCGCCAAGCCGGCCGCCACCGGCTCGCTCACCTCGCTGGCCGGCAACTTCAACGACTTCCTGAAGCTGCTGATGACCCAGCTGCAGAACCAGGACCCGACGGCGCCGATGGACACCAACCAGTTCACCCAGCAGCTGGTGCAGTTCGCCAGCGTGGAGCAGCAGATCAACACCAACAGCAGCCTGACCAAGCTGATCCAGGCGACGCAGGGCAGCACCCTGCTGCAATCCTCGGCCCTGGTGGGGCAGCAGGTGTCGCTCAGCTCCGACGAGCTGAGCCTGCAGGGCGGCAGGGCGGCGATCCAGTTCAACACCACGACGGCACAGCCGGTCTCGATCGGCGTCTATTCGCTGTCCGGCACCAAGCTGCAGGACGCCGCCGTGACCAGCACCGCCGGGACCAACACCTGGAGCTGGGACGGCAGGGGCGCCAACGGGCAGACCATGCCGGATGGCGCCTACAAGGTGGTCGCGGCCGGGGCGGACGGGAGCGCCGTGCCGTTCACGGTGCTGGCGACGGCGACCGGGGTGCAGAAGGTGGGCGACTCGATGAAGGTGGCGCTGGGCAGCCTGCAGGCGGATTTCTCCGCCGTGCAGTCGGTGGGGGCGAAATAGGCGGGCGGCGCCGGGCCGCAGGCTTGGTGTTCCGGCCCTGGTGGCGGATCATCGGCGTGGCTGGCACCGTGCCGCATACACCTGGACTGGATGGCCCGGCATGAATCCTCCCCCACCCGGCGATCACGCGGCAGCCGGCAGCCACGGATGATGCGTCTGATCCCGCTGCTGAGCGTGCTGGCCTTGCTGCCGCCAGCCCTGGTCGGTTTACCGCCGGCCGCCAGGGGCGCCGGGCCGGACACGGCGGTGCCGGGCGGCGCGATCAGCCTCGTCGCCTATGGCACGGCGGGCCATCCGCCCTGCACCGGGCAGGATGACGCGGCTGCCTTCACGGCCGCCATCGCCGCGGCGTCGGCCAGGGGCGGTGGCACGGTTGCCGTGCCGGATGGGAGCTGCCTGGTCTCCGCTCCCATCAACCTGCCCGCGAAGGTCCGCCTGGTCGGGCTGGGACCCGCCTCGCAGATCGCGCCCGCCGCTCCCGTGGCGGCGGTGATACTGGTGACCGGCGGGCAGAGCTCGGTCGAGAACGTGACCCTGCAGCAGTCCGGCACCCTGGCCGCCACCGGCGTCACCATCGCCAAGGGGGACCAGAACCCGCTGCCGGTCGACCTGGTTCAGCTGACGGTGATCGGCTTTCCCAGGGCGATGCGTCTGGTGTCGGGTGATGCGGTCAGGGTGTTCGGCGGTTTCTACCTCAACAACGGCGTGGCCTTCGCCTATGAGCCCGCCAGCTCGGCGACGGTCAACGACACCATCGCGGGCGGCACGCTGGTGCAGGGCGGCCGGGGCGTGGACCTGCCGGCCAACATCAGCGGCACCATCTATCCGCATGTCGAGGGTCTGCTGATCTCCGACCTGCAGGTGATCCAGGGGATCGACGACGGCTTCTGCCTGCGGATGGGCGCGGGCGTGCATATCGTCTGGCGCGGCGGCATGTGCGCCGAGGCGCGGCGGGGCGGCTATGGCTTCCGGCTGGAAGCCTCCCGCGACACGATCCGCAGCGTGGAGATCGCCGACGTGTTCATCGGCGCGAACCCGGGCGCCGCCGGCACGCTGGGCGGGGTCTCGATCACCGCCGCGGCCACCGGCGTGAAACTGCACGACCTGCATTTCAGTTCGTGGCGCGCGACCCCGATCGCCATAGATCCTGGCCAGGGCACGGCGCTGGTCTCCATCGCCCGGGTGTCGTTCGACGGCACGAAGGCGGCGCACGACATCTCTGCCGCACATGCCGCCGTGACGGTGCTGCAGCCGCAATACGACGTGCCGTCCGGCGTGCTGCAGGGGCCTGGAGGCACCGTCATCTCGTGGCCGCCGTGATCGCTGAGGGCACCCAACCGTAAGGAAAACCGGGATCAAGCGGGATGGAACGTCTCCCTAGGGTCGGGACGGCCTACTCCGGCCTAGGCGGGTGGGTGATCTTAGCGGCGCTCGCATGGGCGCTGTTAAGATCAGGGGCAGGCTGGATGGGGATCGTCACCGAGGTTGAGCGTCGACGCCGCAGGCGGCCGGAGCAGAAACTCCGGATCGTTGCCGAGACGGAGGACCCTCCGCTGGCATTCCGCCTGCCTCGCAGGCGGAAACTTGGCCAGCTTCACCTGCCGCGCGGGCGCATCGTCGCCTCTGCGCCCGCCGACTGCGCCTGCTGCTGGTGGCCGTGCACGACGTCCACGGTATCATCGACATCGAGCGTTACCGCCTTGGGAGGGCGGGCGTAGCTGGCGCAGTCGCGCCCCCGTGTCCGGCAGGCGGCCGCAGGCGAGCTTGAACCCGGGGTCGGTGCGCAGGTGGTCGAGGTCGTCGGCGTCCTCGTAGCCGCAGGCGATGGCGAGCATGCGGGCACGCAGGATATCGGCGATGCTGTGCGTCACGAAGGCCGGATTGCGCGGCTCGGCGGTCAACGCGGCCAATCGGTCGGCAACGCCAAGGCGGCGCTCGGCGGCAGCCAGGAGCATGACGCCACCGTCGGAGGTGAGCCGGCCTCCATCGAAAGCAGCGGTGACCTTCTTGCGGGCGGCGGCTGGAAACAGGAACGGCGTGGCCGTATCATCGGACATGGCGGGTGTGGCCCGGCGGGATCGGTGAAGTGGATGGTCTCGACACCCAACCCGTAAACACAATCAGCGGCTTACGCGACACCCGCCAGCGAATCACAGCCATGCCAGTGCATAAGAGCGGCTGGTGCGATCGATGCCGACGAAGAGCCGCAGCCTGCCTTGCTCGGTTCTGACGTCGGCGATGTCGATGTGGAAGTAGCCGATAGGGTAGCGGGAGATGCCGTGTCGTTCCAGGCAGCGGTGCAGGGTTGAGCGCGTCAGGTGCGCGATGCTGGGCTGGAGGGCATAGAGGCAGTCGTCGAGCGGCAGCAGCGTGTGCCGGCGGAATGCGACCACCATGGATGGCCTCCTGCTCCGGCGTCAGGGCGGTGGAGCGCGGCTCCTTGGGCCCCATGGCGGCATCGGCCGTCGGCGGTGAAGGACGCAACCGGGCTGGCCGCTTGGTCGAGCAAGGATCCAACCTGCGAGGCGTCATCGACATCGCTGGCGGTCAACGCCGCAGCGGCAATCTGTCCTGTGTTGGTGTCCGCGCCAATGTGCAGCTTGCGCCACGGCCGCCGGGTTTCGTGCCGTGCTTCTCGAGCAGCCATTCCCCTCCACTGGCATTCCACTCGCTGCGCGAGCGGAACCTTGGCCAGCTCCGCCCGAGCCGCAAAGCTTCAGCCCCGTGCTGTCCACCAGGAGGTGCACGGGATCGCAGTCCGGACGCGGGCGGACCACCTCCAGGCTCTCGGCCCTTCAGCTGGGCGTCGTATGGTCCGGCATGGCGAGATCAAGGCCGAGCAGGGCGATGATGGAGCCGATCAGCCCTTCGGTCTGGCGCAGCGCCAGGCGGAACACCGACCGCAATGTCAGCGCCGTCGCAATGGCCAGGGCCGAACAGTGCTGCTGGCCGCCTCGGGTCGTTCGAGGCTCAGCCTTCCAGGCCGCGAGGCGGCGTCGGTGAACCAGACCGTGAGGCTACCGCGTTGCCGCAGGGCCGCATCGCAGGTCGCAGAGTTCGTGACCCGATGCCGTTGCTTCGGGATGTGACGGCGGCGCTCGGCATCGGCTTTGAACGGCACGACAACCCACCTCAGACAGTGATGGGCAACACGCCCCTGCTTCACCTTACCCCAGTAAATACGGCGGTGATCCCTGCAACAGAGTCACCCGCGCAGAGACTTCTCTGCCACCCTCTCAGGCTCGTCGAGACCACGGTCGTTGAGGGCATGGCTCGGGCGCATGCGGACGATCGGCTGGTTTATTGCGACGTGGCATTCGCCCGTCGCTGGAGCCACGATTTGAACTGATGGGTCCTATCTTCTAGCGTTCCGAAAAACGGGAGGTTCAGTCATGCTCAATCGCCGTGGGCTCGTCGCCACAACTCTTGCAGCACCCCTGCTTCTGACCACCCGAGCACGTGCCCAGCAACTGCCGACGTTGCGCCTCGGCGTGCTGACCGACCTTTCCGGGCAATACCGCGACAATTCTGGGCCGACCTCGGTGCTGGCGGCCAAGCAGGCGGTCGAGGACTTCCGGCCGGAGACGCACGGCTTCAAGGTCGAGGTCATCGCGGCCGATCATCAGCAGAAACCGGACATCGGCGCCTCGGTCGCACGCTCCTGGTTCGATCGCGAGTCGGTCGAAGCCGTGGCCGACGTCAACAACACGGCCATCGCGCTCGCCGTGCGCAACCTCGTCATCGAGCGCGACAAAACTCTGCTCATCAGTGGCGCGGCGTCGGCCGACCTGACCGGCAAATGGTGCAACCCGAACACCATCCATTTCGCGCCCGACACCTACGGCAATGCGCACTCGACCGGCAACGCCGTGCTCAAGTTAGGCAAGAGGAAGTGGTTCCTCGTCGTCGCCGACTACGTGTTCGGCCAGACGCTCGAGGCTGAGGTCCGCAACGTCGTGCAGGCCGGCGGCGGCCAGGTGATCGGCAGTGCGCGCTACCCCTTCCCTGGCACGACGGATTTCGCTGCCTTCCTGCTACAAGCCCAGACCAGCGGCGCTGACGTGGTCGCCATGTGCAGCACCGGCGGCGACATGGAAAACGCGGTCAAGCAGGCCCACGAGTTCGGCCTCGGCACCACGGTCACCATCGCGGCAATGTTCGGCTTCATCACCGAGGTGCACGCCATGAGCCTCCCCATCGCCGAGGGTCTCTATCTGTCAGAGCCGTTCTACTGGGATCTGAACGAGCGCACACGCGCGTTCACCAACCGGTTCCTGCCCAAGACCAACGGCAATTACCCGTCCAGCTTGCACGCCGCCTGCTATGCCGCAACGCTGCATTGGATGAAGACCGCCAAGGCGAATGGCCCCGAATTCATGCGCTCCGGCCGGGCGGCAATTGCCGCAATGAAGGCGATCCCAACCGACGACGATTGTTTCGGCACCGCGAGCATCCGCGCCGACGGCCGCTTCCTCTCCGATCTCCACCTCTTTCAGGCCAAGACACCTGCGCAGAGCCGAAGCCCGTGGGACATCTACAACGCCATCGCCACCACCCCGGGCGTCGATGCCTACCGACCGCTGGCAGAAAGCGCCTGCCAAATGGCCCGAGGCTGACATGGACGGGATGACGCTTGGCGAGCGCGCCACTTCCGAGAGTGCCGTCCCGGATAGCGCGGGACTTAACCTGTTCCGCGCCGACCCGGCGCTTGCATCCCTCGCCCGACTCTATCTGCCGCCGGCGCTCGCCGACCATCTGCTGCCGCATCTCGACCGTCTTGGCGGCTTAGCCGGCTCCACGCTGGACGAGCTCGCCGGCCAAGCCGATCGCCACCCGCCCGTTCTCCGCCCGCGTACCCGCCGTGGCGAAGACGTCCAGTCCATCGACAAGCATCCGGCCTATCGCGAGATGGAGCGTCTGGCCTTCGGCGAGTTCGGCCTGGCCGCCCTGTCGCACCGTGGCGGGGTTCTCGGCTGGCCCGACCCGATGCCGCCGGCGGCGAAATATCTGCTGACCTATCTGTTCGCGCAGGCCGAGTTCGGCCTGCTGTGCCCCGTGAGCATGACCGATAGCCTCATCCGCACGCTGCGCAAGTTCGGCTCCGACGACCTGATTGCCCGCCATCTCCCGGCGCTTCTGGCCGACGATCTCGACGGTATGGCCTTCACTCAGGGCGCGATGTTCATGACCGAGCAGGGCGCCGGCTCCGACGTCGGGGCTACGACCGTCGTCGCCGAAGCAATGCCCGACGGCAGCTGGCGCCTGACCGGCGACAAATGGTTCTGCTCCAATCCGGACGCCGCGCTGGCGATGGTGCTCGCCCGTCCCGCCGACGCCGCACCGGGGCTGAAATCCATTGGACTGTTCCTGTTGCCGCGTACCCGGCCCGACGGCACCCACAACGCCTATCGGATCGTTCGCCTGAAGGACAAGCTGGGTACGCGCTCCATGGCGTCGGGCGAGATCCGGCTCGATGGCGCCCTCGCCTTTCTCGTCGGCGATGACCCGCGCGCCGTGCCGGGCGCCGGGTTCCGCCAGATGGCCGACATGGTCAACAACTCGCGCCTGTCGAACGGCGTTCGCGCGGCCGGGCTGATGCGGCGGGCGCTGACGGAGGCCACCTACGTCGCCGAGCATCGGCGCGCCTTCGGCCGCCGGCTGATCGAGATGCCGCTCATGCAGCAACAGCTGGCCAAGCTGGCTCTGCCGACCGAGCAGGCCCGCACGATGTTCCTGCAAGTTGCGGAGGCGCTACGCCGCTCCGATGCCGGTGAGCCCGGCGCTTACGCGCTCCTGCGAATTCTCACGCCGCTGCTGAAGTTCCGCGCTTGCCGCGATGCGCGCCGGGTCACGGGCGATGCGATGGAGGTGCGTGGGGGCTGCGGCTACATCGAGGAGTGGCCCGACGCCCGCCTGCTGCGCGATGCCCATCTCGGTTCGATCTGGGAGGGTACCAGCAACGTGGTGGCCCTAGACGTGCTCCGGGCTGCTGCGCGCGAGGGATCGCTGGAGGCTCTACGCGCCCATATCGCCGGGTTGCTCGAGTCCGCGCCGCTCGACGGCTTGCTGACCGTCTTCGACCGCGCCGCCGCGCTCGCCACCCGCGCTGCAAGCGAACCGGCCCTGGCCCGACAGGCTGCGACGGCGCTCTACAACGTCACCTCGGCCGCGGCGCTGGCCTGGGAGGCGGCTTCGCTCTGCGACCCGGCGCGGCACGCGTTGGCCGCCGACGTGCTGCGCTACCGAGTCCTGCCGAACGATCCACTCGCGTGAGAGTTCTGACCGCCCTTCGCGGCGCTTGGGCCTGGGGTCTGCGGAGCACGCGAACGGAAAACCTGTGTAACCAACACCCTGGCAAACGACAATTTGTTCAGCGCCGGTTAGGAAGCGGCGTGAACACCCCGCACTTTCTCATGGTTTTCTAAACGCCCGCAACTCGGTAAAGGAGAACGCCTCCGGATGTGCGGCATCAGGCAGCGAAATGCCGGCTGTGACTCACGCCACCGTTCCCAGTGGAACCATCTCGCCCGGGGCGCTGCCCCGGTTACATCACCATCCGGGAAACATCCTGCCAGAGATACCCGTCCCCGTCCTGCCGGGCCAAGTCGCCGGTCAGCAGGAAGTCGCCGATGAACTTGGCGGCGGTCGCCTGCGGGTTGTTCCAGTATCCCAGAAACATCACCGGATCCGGCCGCCAGACCGCGACGGTGCCGGTTTCGCCAATCGCCACCGGCACACCGCCCTCATCCACAACGGTCACGGCATGGCCCGGCACAGGACGGCCTAGCGAACCCGGGCGGATCGGGAACAGGCTCATGGCATTGCTGGAGTGCGCCCCTGCGGGTGGACAGGGTCAGGCTGCTGTTTTGACCGTCTGCTGGGCGTGTTGAAGCTCGAACTGCACGGGGCTGAGATAGCCCAGGGCGGAATGCAGCCGTCGTGAGGTGTAGACCTCGTCGATGAACCGCGGAAGGTCGGCGGTGACGTCCTCGAAGGTCTCGTAGGCGGCCAGGTAGACGGCCTCGACCTTGAGCGTCTTTATAAAGCTCTCAGCCTTGGCGTTGTCGTATGGATTGCCGCGTCGGCTCATCGAACCAACCAGCCCATGAGCTGCCAGCAGCTCGCGATACGCCTCGGATGCGTATTGTGACCCACGGTCCGAGTGGTGGGTACAGCCCTTGGGCGGTGCGCGGTTCCGGATCGCCGCCTTCAGCGCCGCGACGGCGATCCGCGCGTCCATCGACCGGCTGATCGCGTAGCCGACCACCTTGCGTGACCAGGCGTCCAGGATAGCCGCCAGGTAAACGAAGCCGCCAGGGATGGCCACGTAGGTCAAGTCTGCCCCCTCCGCCACCATTCCACGTGCTTCGCACGTGGAACCTTGGGTGGCTCCGCCCAGAGCTGGTGGGGCGGTCGGGCACGATATCCTTGGCCAGGTCAGGGTAGATCGGGCCGCCATGGTCGCTGTCCGTCGTCACCACGAAACGGCGTCGTCGCCTGGGCTGCAGGCCATGCTCACGCATCAGGCGCCGGAGCTTCTTGCCGTTCACCACCACGCCTTCGTGCCGCAACGCCGCTCCGATCCGGCGGTAGCCGTAGCACTCGAACTCGTCGCAGATCGCGCCGATCCGGCTCAGGAGAGCTTCGGCATCCAGCGGAATGGCTGCCGTGTCGTAGAAGGTCGATCGAGAAAGCCTCATCAGCTCACACCCCCGGGCAACGGAGACATCGCGGGGCCGGTGATGACGGAGGTAGTCGCGTTTCTCGGCCGGGGAGCATGCTTTAAAGCTCCCTTTAGCAGCTCGAGCTCCAACGCCTGCCGACCCACCATCCGTTCCAGGGCTGCGATCCTGGCTTCATATTCCTGGATCAGATCCGCTGCCTGCGCGTCCTCGTCGAAAGCTCCAGCCTCGAACTTGGCAGTCCAGATCCGGATCAACTGACGCGAGATGTCGTGCCGGTTGGCCAAGGCGTGCAGGGTTTCACCTGCGATGAACTCTCCGACGACCTGCCGCTTGAACGCGACGCTCTGTGAACGATGCCGTGCCATGACTTCCATCCTCCGGAAGCCCAGCCAGAGGGGTCAATCCATTTCGCTCAATCTGTCCACTCGCAGGGGCGCACTCCAGAACCTGGAAACATTTGCACGCTGTTCTACAGCCAGGGCTGCACCTCGCTGACGCTGGGCTATCCCGCGCCCATGCTGGAGTTCATGTTCGAGACCACGCGAACGATCACCACATGATCCTGTCCGGCGTGACGCTCCGCTATCCGAACATCCGCGTGATCGTGCCGCACGCAGGGGCGGCCCCGTCTGTTCTGGCCAGCCGGGTGGACTTGATGATGCCCTCCTTCGAGGCGAATTCGGCGCACAAATCACCCAACCTGCATCGCGAGATGCGGAAGCTCTACTACGATCTCACCGGCGCCCCTGTTCCTGAGTTGCTGAATGCCCTGCTTCAGATCGCTGACCCGCACCACATCCTGTACGGCAGCGACTGGCCTTATACCGCGCTGGCCCCTGCACGGATGTCACGGGCAAGCTCGACCGCATCCCTCTCCTCGACGGGGCGCTGCGGGAGGACGTGATGCATGGGAATGCGTGCACGCTGTTTCCGAAGCTGGCCCAAGCCGCCGCGTCCTGATCATAGCCGGCAGATCGGGTCACGTCCGTCAACGTGGTGGAATTTGCGGTGTAGTTGAGGTGGCCAGGGATCAAGCGGCCACGGTGGAAATCTGTGGTGGGATGGCATCGATCAGCGGCGGTGTGAGTTCGGCCATGACCTCGGTCTGCATGTAGCGGTGCTGGAGCTGCCACTCGTCGTTGGCTTCCAGCAGCACCGCACCGATCAGCCGGATGATGGCACCCTCGTTGGGGAAAATGCCGACCACGTCGGCCCGGCGCTTCACCTCCTTATTCAGCCGCTCCAGCGGATTGGTGGAATGCAGCTTGGCCCGGTGCGATGCGGGGAAGTCCATGTGGGCCAGCACGTCGGCCTCGCTCTCGTCGATGAACGCGCCGAGCTTCGGCCACTTGCCCCGGAGCTGGTCGGCGACATGGCGCAGTGTCTGGCTGGCGGACGCGCGGTCGGCCTGGATGAACGCCTGACGCAGTGCCGCCGAGACCATGTTCTGCTGGGCTTTCGGGACGTAGGACTGAGCGTTGCGCATCCAATGAACCCGGCAGCGCTGCCAGGTGGAGTTCATGACCCGGCGGATCGCCGCCTTGAGACCCTCGTGGGCGTCGGAGATCACCAGCTTGGTGCCACGCAGGCCCCGGCGCACCAGGCTTTTCAGGAACGTAGCCCAGAAGGTCTCCGCCTCCGACGGCCCGATATGCAGCCCGACGATCTCGCGCTTGCCGTCCGTGCTGACCGCCACGGCGATTATCGCGGCCACACTGGTGATCCGCCCACCCTCGCGCTGCTTGAGGTAGGTGGCGTCCAGCCACAGGTAGGGCCAGTCGCCGACCAGTGGGCGCTCCAGGAAGGCGCTCACCCGGTCGTCGATGTCCTTACACAGCTTGCTCACCGTGCTCTTGCTGATCCCGGCCAGGCCCATTGCCTGCACCAGGTCGTCCACACGCCGGGTCGACACGCCGCCAATCCAGGCCTCTCTGCGACAGCGATGCTGTCGCTGGGATGACGGCCACCAGGGCTTTCTCCGACGTTTTGCGCGGCTCCAGGAACGGCGGAAAGTAGCTGCCCTGGCGCAGCTTGGGGATCCGGAGCTGCAGGCTCCCTCCGCTGCTATTTCACCTGCTTCGCAGGCGAAACCTTGAGCAGCTCCGCCCAGCCGCGTGTCCAGCGTGCGGTCGCGGTACCCATTGCGGTAGGTCGTGCGCTCGCCGGAGCGCTCGTGCCGCCCGGCGCCGATCAGGCCGTCCACGTCCGTCTCCATCAACAACTGCACCACGGCCTCCGCCACGGAACGCAGAAAGTCGCCATCTCCGGCTTTGGCCATCAGCTCGGCCAGCGGTAGTCTGTCCTCGGTCATCGGGTCCTCGTCGGTTCGGGTGAGAGCGTCGCAACTCCACCTTAGCCAGCCAATCCAATGGCCACCTCCGCCTACACCGTTTCGATCAACGAAATTCCACCACCAGCGCGGACGCTACCTTCGCTGCCGTGGCGCACGACGGCAGTTTCGTCCGCGCCGCCGCCCGGCTGAACGTGACCGCCAGCGCCGTCAGCCATCAGATCCGGCAGTTGGAGGAGCAGTTGCAGACACCGTTGCTCACCCGGGCGCGCAACGGATCCGGCCATAGCCGCACAGCCCCCACCGCCGCCGGGTTGGAACTGCTGGGCGTGGTGGAAGAGGTCTTGGCGAGGCTGGCCGAAACCTGCGAGTCCATCCGGCATCAGGCCGGGCGGCAACGGTCCAACCTGGTGGTGTCCGCCAATGGCTCGTTTGCCTCGCTGTGGCTTGCGCCGCGCCTGGCGGCGTTTGCAGCGCTGCACCCGTCCGTGTCCTGGCATATGCGCGCAGTGGAGGCCGAGGTGCCCGATATGGCGGCCGAGGGTATCCATTTGGCCGTGCTCAGGGCCCGCCCAGCCGAGATCGTGGCGCCCGACCGCCTGCTGTTCGAAGAAACCGTGTTCCCGGTTTGCAGTCCCGGGCTTGGCTGCGCCAGTGACCCGGACGCGCTGCTGCGGCACAACCTGCTTGAAGAGGAGCACCGCACGCTCAGTCCCGAGAAGGGATGGCATCATTGGCTGCGGATGCTGGGACGGCCGGCTGCCAAGGCGCGCATCGTGCGTTTCAGCAACTTCAATCAGGTCATTGGCGCGGCGGTTGCCGGCGCTGGGGTTGCTCTTGCGCGGTCGCCCATGGTGGATGCGGAGGTTGATGCAGGGCGTCTCGTGCGCTTGTTCGAGCCGCTTGCGCTACCCTGCGCCCTGGCCTTCACCCTGCGCATGCTGCCCGACGCACGTCAGGACCCTCATGTATCGTTGCTGCGTGATTACCTGCTCGATGCGGCGGGATTGGGAATCGACGGGTAAGCGGCCGAAGCCGGCTACCACTCTGCTGCTGTTTTGCCTTCACCCTCCGCCAAAATGGCGGCACGAAGCTTGTCCCGCAGAAATAATGGCAAGGAGGTGAGTGCAGCGTCTGACACATCCAGGTTTGCCCAGTGCGATGCCAGCATGCCGGCGACCGCCATCCCTTGAGCATGGTCACGGTCGCGCTTCAACGGGTCCCGATCGTCCTGCCCCGCAAGCCAGAGCTTGTGCGCGGCCCACCAGCGGGGATCGGCTGCCGACACCGCCACTGGCAGCCCGCGCTCGTCCAAGGCGATCGACGTCACGCGCGGCGCGTCGACGATCATCTCAAGCCGAGGCACCTCGGCCGCGGTCACGTCGCCCGGCACCGGATCCGGCGACCCGCCCAGGCGCCGCTGCCGGGGTGGAACGACCTTCATCCGCTGACGTGGTTCCGGCGTGATAAGATCGACCAGCATCCCCGTCGCATTCGCCGCACGGTAATGCCCCTGATTGAGAAGCTCGAAGCTGCTGTCCACGCGCCGGAGCACCCCAATCAGTCCGGCCGGAAGGATTCTGCCTGCCAAGGCAAGATTTTTGCGGGCGTCTAGAGCAATATCCAGGTCGTTCGTCGCCAACAGCCCCGTCCCGAACTGAAGTCCCGACATAGCCTCGTAAGCGAAAAGGGCATTCGTGCCGACAACGCAAACCTGATCTCCGAGCAGCCCTGCTGCGTCCAGCTGGCGGAGGATGCGCGCCACGATCTGCGGGACCCGGCCCAACCCCATCGCGCGGTTCACTGGCGCCATGTCCTCCAGCGTACGCCGCAAGGTGGATACTCGCAGCAGCACAGCCTCCTTTCCTTCGGAAAACGCCTTGTAGGCGGCCTCTGTCTCCGGGTCCCTGTGTCCCAGCGACTTCTCGATCTTCCCGCGGCGGCGGTATAGATAGTCCTGCCCATTACGGTGCTTCCAAAGCATGGAGCCCGCGTAACGATGGCGACTCTCTGCCTCTGCTGCACGGAGAGCTTCGGCGATCTGTTGAACATCCACCGATCGCCGTCGCTGCTCAATGGTTAGTCCACTGAAATTCATAGCTTTGCCCCTTCGCATAGCATTTGCGCGCTGGTAGGGGGCAAAAGCAATCGAAACAAAAACTTACGCCAGTTGTCCGGCTTAGGTCGGCATACCCGGCCTAAAGGCGATCACGCCGACACTATGCTCTCCGAACGCCCCACGGCACCGGTGTCGGCGAGGGCGCTACGCCTGTGATGGAGGTGCGATAGGCTGTGCTGATGTAGAACTGTCCGATCGGCACCGTTGGCGCATCGATTGCGGCCAGCGCCTGCATCTCCGCTGCAAGTCGCACCCGCTCAGCTGCGGACCCGGCATCCAGCCAGGCCTGCACGAGCGCCTCCATGCGATCGCTGCGATACCAGCCGGCGGCGCCTTTTTCGCCCAGGCCGCGGATGGTGCTGTTGCGGACGGGGTCGAAGATGCTGCCGCCGCTGTTCCAGGTGTGGAACACGCTCCAGCCGCCCTGATCGACAGAGCCGCGGTTATTCCGCCGGGTCAGCAGGCTGCCCCAGTCGGTCTCCGCCAGTTCGGCGTTGAGGCCCAGCCGGCGCATGAGGTCGTAGGTCACCTGGCCGAAGGGCGCGATACTGGGGAAGTCGGTGGGATTGATGATGACGATCTTCTCGCCGGCATAACCCGCCTGGTGGATCAGGGCGCGGGCCTGGTCGAGGTTCGGGGTCTCGCTCATGGGGTCTGGCGAAGCCAGCTGGCCATAGGCGGTGCCACAGGGGAACAGCGCGTGGCACGTGCGGTATTGGGCTCTGTCGCCGCCGGTCACGGGAATCATGTAGTCGTCCTGGTTCACGGCCAGCAGCATGGCCCGGCGCATCAGCGGCTTGTCGAAGGGCGGTTGCAGCGTGTTGAACCGCATGATCGCCAGATATCCCGTGGGATCGGCGCGATCGATGGTGATGCCGCGGTTCCGGCGCAGGACGGGCAGCAGGTCGGACAGCGCCTGCTCCCACCAATCCACTTCGCCGGCCTGGAGGGCCGCCGCCGCGGTGGCCGGGTCGGACATGCCGGTCCATTCGATACGGTCGAAGAAGGCTCGTTTGCCGCCGCTATTCCAGCTCGACGGTTCCGGCCGGGGTGCATAGCCGTCGAAGCGGGCGTAGGCGGCCCGGCTGCCGGCGTTGAATTCGTCGGCGAGGAAGCGGTAGGGGCCGGAGCCGACCATCTCCAGCCCCTGCCGACCCGGCGGCACGGCAGCGATCCGCGCCGGCAGGATGACGGGCATGTTGCCCGTAGGCGACGACATCGCGTCGAGCAGGAACGGGAAGGGCCGCTTCAGCCGGACGAGCAGAGTGCGGTCGTCTGCCGCGTCCCAGGCGTCGATCACGGCGGCGGCGACCTGGCCGAGGGCGTCGACCGCGGACCAGCGGCGCATGCTTGCGGCGCAGTCGGTGGCCAGCACCGGCGTGCCGTCGTGAAAGCGCAGGCTGTCCCGCAGGCGGATGGTCCACAGGCGGCCGTCGTCGGACACTGTGTGGCCCTCGGCCATCTGCGGTCGTGGGTTCAACCCGCTGTCGACGGCGAACAGCGTGTCAAAGACGAGCGCCGCATGGGCGCGCGTGACGTTGGCGGTGGTGTAGCCTGGGTCCAGAATGGTCAGCGGCGCCTGCGGCACGAAGCGCAGGGTCCGGCTTGCTGCGGTCTGGGCGAGCGCGGGCCGGGCAAGCGCCGCGGTTGCGCCCAGGAGCAGGGTTCGGCGGCGCATCATGCTGCGAGCGCCCGCTTGGCGACCATTGCGAGCCAGGTTGCGGCGGCCGGCAGAATCGCGTCGTTGAAGTCGTAGCCGGGGTTGTGCATCTCGTGTCCTGGCCCGGCGACGCCGTTGCCGATCCACACGAAGGCGCCGGGCCGCAACGCCCGGTAGCGGGCAAAGTCCTCGCCGCTCGCGCTGGGCCGCACGGTGCGGTCCACCGCGAGCCCGGCCATCGCCGCGGCCTCGGCAGCCAGGTCGGCTTCTGCCGGGCTGTTGGTCAGAACCCTGCCGCCCGCGGCTGCATCCAGCGTGACCTCCACCCCGAAGGTTGCGCCCACGCCGTCGCAGATGCGGCGGATATGGGCGACGATCTCCTCCCGCTGGCCGGGGCGGAACGACCGTACGGTGCCCAGCAGGGTGACCAGCTCGGGGATCTGGTTAGAGGAGGTGCCGCCGTTGATGGCACCGATGGTGACGACCGCGGCTTCCAGAGGATCGACGTTGCGGGCGACCACGGATTGCAGCGCGACGACGAGGTGCGCGGCCGCGACGATGGGGTCGCGCGTCTCGTTCGGCTTTGCGCCGTGGCCGGCGTGGCCCTTCACCGTCAGCTTGATACGGCCGCCCTGGGCCATCACGGGGCCAGCGTGCACACCGACCTGGCCGGCGGGCATGCCGGGCCAGTTGTGGTAGCCGAAGATGCGCTCCATCGGGAAGCGGTCGAACAGGCCGTCCGCGATCATCGCCAGGGCGCCGGTGCCGTCCTCCTCGGCGGGCTGGAAGACCAGCTGCACGGTTCCGGTCCAGCCCTTGTCCTGTTGCAGCAGGGCGGCTGCGCCGAGCAGCGAGACGGTGTGCCCGTCATGGCCGCAGGCGTGCATGACGCCGGTGTTCGTGGACGCATAGGGGACGCCGGTCGTCTCCTCGATCGGCAGTGCATCCATGTCGGCACGCAAGCCGACGCTGCGGTTGGAACTGCCGCGCGCCACCGTCGCGACGATGCCATGCCCTCCGACGCCGGCGGTGAACGGGACGCCCATCTCCCGCAGCCGCGCCTGCACAAAGGCCGCGGTCTGTTCCTCGTGGCCGGATTGCTCGGGGTGAGCGTGCAGATGGCGGCGCCATCCGGTCAGCGTTTCAGCCAATGCGTCGTCCATGCGGCGTCTCCACCTTTCTGTCCGGCGAGGCTGCGCGGCCGGAGGCGTCGTGACAATCGTACCAGAGGCGCTGGTCGATGCATGGATGTTATAGGTCGGCCTGTGTCAGGCGGTCCGCCGCGCATCGCGCGCAGCCGTCAAGGCGTGCACGAACTGCTTCACCAGTCGTGCCTTCTGCGCGTCGGGACGGAACAGGAGGTAGCTTGTGAAGTGCAGCGTCGGCTGGAACGGGCGCAGCACCAGTCCACGCTCGGCGTAGCCGTCGGCGGCCGAGGGACTGACCAGACCCACGCCGACGCCGGACAGCGCGAGCGCGCAAACGGTGTGGGAATACGGCGTCTCGACAACGATCTCCGGCTGGATGCCCTCCTTGTCCAGCACCGCTTCGAGCCGCAGGCGCGTTGCGTCTTCGGGCGCCAGGGCGATGAAGGGAATGCGGTGCAGGTCCGGCGGCCGGATTACGGGCTTATCCGCCAGGGGATGGCCGGGCGGGATGGCGCATAGGGCGCGGAAGCGGCTGAACAGGGTGTGGTCGACGCCCGTGAGATCGACCTCATCGGCAGCGAGGCCGAGGTCGAACTGTCCGTCGGCGACCAGGTTGCGCACGGTGGCGGAGGACAGGATCTGCAGCGTGACGGCAATCTTGGGGTTTTGCTCCCGGAACAGCCGGATTGCATCCGGGACCAGCGTCGAGCCAAGGGCCGCTAGGCTGGCGACGCGGATGGCACCGGATCCGAAGTCCCGGATGCGGGCGGCTGCGGAACGCAGCCGATCCAGCCCCACGAAGCTAGCGGTCACGTCGCGGAAGAACAATTGGCCCTCGGGCGTGGGCACCAGGCGCCCGCGCAGGCGGTTGAACAGGGGGAAGGCGAGCGCCTGTTCCAGGTCGCCGATCGCGCGGCTGACGGCAGGCTGCGTGATCTGCAGCAGTTCGGCCGCGCGGGACGCGGACCCGCTGACCATCACGGCGCGGAAGATCTCGAGTTGGCGGAAGTTCATCGCCCATAACACCTGTGCATGGACCGGTGCGCTCCGATCAATTGAGGTTCTATCCGCTGCGGGCCAGGGTCTGCCACCCTTTCCGACGAGGCCCCTGTGCAAGACCTGTCCCGCTGCGTTCACCATCCCGCCGTGTCCCATGACGGCTTCGCCAGCCTCGCCGTACCGACATACCGCGCGTCCACCATCGTCTTCCCCGACGCGCAGGCCTATGCCGACCGCAAGTACCGCGGGCCCGACGGCTACAGCTACGGCCTGCACGGCACGCCCACGACCCGCACGCTGGAGGCGCAACTTTCGGCCCTGCACAACGCGGAGCGCACGGTGCTGCTGCCTTCCGGCCAGGCCGCGATCACCGTCGTGCTGCTGAGCGTGCTGATGCCCGGCGACACCGTGCTGATCCCTGACACCGCCTACCCGCCCGTGCGCGGCTTCTGCATGAACTACCTGGCGCCCCGCGGCATTCGCCACGTCGTGTATGACCCGATGGTCGGGGCGGGCATCGCCGGGCTGATGGACGCGACGACGAAGCTGGTGTGGCTGGAATCGCCGGGCTCGACGACGATGGAGGTCCAGGACTTCCGCGCCATCGCCGACGCGGCCCATGCGGCTGGGGCGTTGGTCGGGTGCGACAACACCTGGGCCACGCCGCTGCTGTTCAAGCCGCTGGACCATGGGGCGGATTTTGCCATGGAGGCGCTGACGAAATACGTTGGCGGGCATTCGGACCTGCTGCTGGGCTCCGTCAGTGTGCGCGACCTGGGCCTGCGCCAGCGGCTGAAGGATACGATGCGCATGATCGGGATCGGCGTGTCGCCCGACGATGCGGCGCTGACGCTGCGCGGGATCGAGACGATGGGCGTGCGGCTGGCCCATGTGGGCCGGGTCGCGCTAGACTTCGCCCGGCGGATCGAGGCGCTGCCCGGGCTGCTTGTGCTGCACCCTGCCCTGCCCTCCTGCCCAGGCCATGAGTTCTGGGCGCGGGACTTCACCGGCGCCAGCGGGCTGTTCAGCGTCGTTCTGCCCGCCGCTGCCGAGGCCGCACTGGGCCCGGCGCTCACCGCCATGCGCCTGTTCGCCATCGGCGCCTCCTGGGGCGGCACCCGGAGCCTGATCGCGCCCATGACCGTGACGGCTGACCGGGTTGCGACCGCCTGGCCCGAGGACGGCACCATCCTGCGCATCAGCATCGGCCTGGAAGACCCGGCCGACCTCTGGGCCGACCTGTCCGGCCTGTTCGACGCCGTCCGCGCCTGATCCGACCGGAGCACCCCATCATGTTCAAACCCTTTCTCGGCCTGTCCGTCCTCATGCTCGGGCTGTCCAGTGGGGCGGCGTCGGCGCAAAGCTCCGGCTCCGCCACGCTTGACGGGGTACGCGCCCGCGGCCAGGTGCTTTGCGGCGTCTCCGGAACGACGCCGGGCTTTTCGCTGCCCGACAGCCGGGGCGTGATGCGCGGCAACGACGCCGATTTGTGCCGGGCCGTGGCCGCCGCCGCGCTGGGCTATGCGGAGAAGGTCAAGTTCGTCCCGCTCTCCTCTGTCAACCGCTTCACTGCGCTGCAGTCGGGTGAGGTGGACGTGCTTTCCCGAAGCGTGACCTGGACATTGGGGCGGGAGGCGAGCCTGGGCCTGATGTTCACCTCCGTGGACTTCTACGACGGCACCGGCTTTCTGGTGCCCGCCGTCTCCGGCGTGAAGTCCGCCAAGGAGCTGGGGGTCCGGTAGCAACGGAACCGAAACTGCATTTCAGCTCTCGTCGTCCATGATGGTGGGATCGCGGAGCGGCCGAAGCTCTCCACGGGCAATCTGGTCGGGCAGGATGAAGGCGTACCGGCCTAGCATGTTGATGTGATCGAACCCGAGCGGCGAGAGCCTGGCCACGTCCTCCGGGCGCACGTCGAAGCCCTCGGCACGGAGCTGGTTCAGCGCGGCATCCATGTAGATCGTGTTCCACAGCACGATGACGTTCACCACCAAGCCGAGCGAGCCGAGTTGGTCCTCCTGACCTTCGCGGTAGCGCTGCCGCAGTTCGCCGCGCTTGCCATGGAACACGACGCGGGCGAGCTGATGGCGGCCCTCGCCGCGGTTGAGCTGCACCAGAATGCGCCGCCGATAGGCTTCGTCGTCGATGAAGCGGAGCAGATAGAGCGTCTTGATCAGCCGCCCCAACTCTTCCAGCGCGCGGGCTAGCTTGGTCGGGCGGTCCTTGGTTTGCAGGGTTCGGATCAGGCCCGCGGCCTGCACCGTGCCGAGCTTGAGCGAACCGGCCAGGCGGAGCAGGTCCTCCCAGTGCTGGACGATAAGCTTCACGTTGATGCGCTGGGCGGCCAGCTCGTCCAGAGCGCCGTAGTCGGCCTTGCCGTCCACGCGCCAGAACCTGGTGCCGCCGATGTCGGCCAGACGCGGGCTGAACTGGTAGCCCAGGAGGTGGAAGATGCCGAAAATCGTGTCGGTATAGGCCCCGGTGTCGGACATGATCTCGGTCGGTTGCAGCTCGGTTTGCTGTTCCAGCACCACGGAAAGCAGCGTCAGGCTGTCGCGGAGGGTGCCGGGGACGGTGATGCCGTTAAGCCCGGTAAACTGATCAGAGACGAGATTGTAGAACGTCACCCCGCGCTCCTGGCCGAAGTAGCGCGGGTTCGGCCCCGAATGGATCGTGCGGACGGGCACCACGAAGCGCAGCCCGTCCGCGGACGCTACGTCACCCCCGCCCCAGGCGCGGGCGAGCGGGATGCGGTTCTGGGCTGCGACCAAGATGGTGTTCGTTCGGGTGAGCGTCTCGGCCCGGATGTAGTTCTGCCGCACCCAGCTCAGCCGTGAGCGCCGCAGCGCCGCGTTGTCGCGCCGGATGAGCGGCTCGAACCCGGTGTTGCACGCTTCGGCAAGCAGCACCGCGCATAGGCTGGTGGCGACGCCGCCGGCCCGTGCGCCGCCCTCGCTGGCATGGGTGAACCCGTCGGCAAAGCCGGTGCGAGCGTGCATTTCGAGCAGCAGCTCTGGTAGATCCACCAGCGGCATGCGTGCGGCAACGGCCGCCTTGAGCGCAACCAAGCTGGGCGGCTCCTCCAGCTTGTCGAGGGCGGACAGCACCAGCTCGCCGCCGTCTACCTGCACAGCGGCGTTCTTGGGCAGGTTCGCCGCGGTATCCTGATAGGCGGTGTCCAGGCGCTCGCCCAGACGCGCAACTTCGGCCGGTCCATCGGTCGAGAGACCCAGGGTGCGGCAGATGGACGGCCGCGCCGCTTCCCAGGCTGAACCCGCCAACAGGCCGATCCGCGGGTCGGCAAAGCGCAGGCTGGGTGACGCGAACAGGTCACGCCGCCGGATCCCGATCCGCATCGCGTCGAGCAGGCAAAGCCGATAACCGAGGCTATCCACGCCGCCATCGGCGGCTTTGACCTGCCGCTTCCAGCCACTTGGCACGAAGCCGAGCGGTGCCGACGGAGCCGGGCCGCGCCCATCGGTGCTGCGCAGATGGCGTATCGCGTCCAGCGTTGGCTGCCCGGCTGGCGTGGCGCCAAGGGAGACGGATCGCAGCATGGCCGGCAGGAAGCGCAGCTTGCCGGTCTGGGCACGCAGTTCGATAAAGTAGAGGTCGCCAGGCGGCTGGACGATGGCGTCGATCTGCTCCAGCGCCGCCGCGAACATCGTGCGCGGCACGATCGCAAAGGCCGCCCCGCGCACGGAGCCGTCGTCCACCGCGTCGTCCATGAGCACCCCGCCCGCTTGGCGGAGCTGAAGAGCTGCGGCATCGAGATCGCGGAGGGTGCGCAGCCGCGCTTTCTTGCCTACCTTGGCTGCGTCGGTGAACAGGGCGGTGACCACGAGGTCGAACAGGTCGAGCACGTCGTCCTGCGCGGTCGCTTCCAGCGTCCGCACGAAGGCGAGCAGCGTCGCCGTGCGCCGCTCAAGCGGCATGCGCGCCACGGCTTGCGCCTTGGCCACGGTCGCAAACCGGGCGAGTGCCGTAACCCGGCCCGGCGGCACATGATCGATGGTGGGCAAGCCCAGCGTCAGCACCCGGACCTCGTCCAGGCGGCTAACGGCGCGGGACAGCTCGGCGCCGCTGCGTAGGTATGGCCCGTCCCTAAGGCGGTCGAGCGGGCTGGGGCGGCCGCCCTCTCCTGCGATCAGCAGGGCATCGAGCGTCGTGCGCTGTTCAGGCGTCACATCGCGGGCGAGCGTGCGCCAGAGGCGACGGGCGGCCCGGGCGCGAATGCGAGCGACAAGGCGCTCAAGAGCGGATGCGCCGGGGAGCAGCACCTTCTCCGTCACCAGCCAGACGGTCGCGCGGTCGAACAGTACGCTGGGCCGGTCCGTACCGGTCCAGCACAGCGCATAGAGCCAGCGCGCTAGTCGGAAGTGGACGGCAGGATCGGCGAACTCGCGGTAGTCATGGCGCTCCTTGATCTCCGCCGAATGCAGCCATCGACCCCACGCCGTGGCGTATTGGGTCAGACAGCCCGCATCGGAGATGCCAAGCTGCTGGGCCAAATGGCTTGCGACCCCGCCGGGGACAGCGGCAGGCTCGTCCAGGAACGCGCCGAGAAATCGAACGGTGCCGAGCTGGACGGCAAACCCGAGCCGCATGTGATCCCAACGCTTGGTGCCGGCCAGCTCGCGATCGGCATCGTCGAGGTGGAAGTGCCGCGCGAGCTGCTCCGCGCTCGGTTCGCCGGCATATCGGCCATAGCGCCGTTCCTGTTCGGCGGTCAGGAACGAGACCGGCACCCGCTCAGCCGAGACACGTGAGGGTGCTACTCATCGCACGCGGCCGGCGACCATCGCGGCCCCAAGGGCGCGGTAGACGCTGGTACGGCCGATGCCGAGCCGGCGCGCTATGGCGGCGGGTCCCAGCTTCTCCTCATGCCGCAGACGCCTTACCTCGGCAGCGTCAACACTGGGCTTGCGCCCCTTGTAGACGCCGCGTGTCTTTGCAAGCGCGATCCCTTCAAGCTGACGCTCGCGCCGCAAATTGGTCTCGAACTCGGCAAACACGCCCAACATGTCGAGGAACGCCTTGCCAGCCGCCGTTCCGGTGTCCACAGGCTGCTCGGTTGCGCGCAGCGCCACGCCGCGGCCCTTCAACTCATGCACGATGTCCTGCAGGTCTTTCATCGAGCGGGCAAGGCGATCGATGCGGGTCACGACCAGGGTGTCACCGGGCTGCACGAAGTCGAGCAGCACCTGAAGCTCGGTTCGCCCGTCGCGGCGGGAACCGCTGGCCTTCTCGGCGCGAACGACACTGCAGCCGGCCGCCCTGAGGGTCGCACGCTGGATCGTGAGGTCTTGGTCGAGAGTGCTGGACACGTGCGTAGCCGTAAGAGGCCATTTTGTTCCGAAAGGGTCTAGACCCCGGAACGCTACCGTTCCAGAATACCGGAAGCAACCCTAATGGCACGCCGGAAATGTTCCACTCGGCAATGCCACAAGGGTCTACCCCAGTGGGGCTATGACTCGCTGGGGTGGAGGGAAGATTTCAAGCCCATAGGTTGTCATCGGCAAAACGGCCACGCGCGTCAGCATGGTCGAGCTCCGAACGAGACTAATGCCGACAGTGCCGGAGTAGGCCGGGGTGGCCGAATCAGGCCCGTGCCGCAGGCCGGGATGGTGCGAGCTGGGGCGCCAGCAGGATCATGAGCGGCACGACCGCCAAGGATGTCGCACCTGCCAACATGACGGCCCAGCGCGGCCCAGCGGCGTCGCCCAGCCATCCATACAGCACGGGAGCCAGGGCGCTCGAACCAAGCGTGCAGGAGTAGAACAGGGCGAAGGCGTGTTCGATCCGGGAACCCGGCGCGAGTTCCGGGACGGTGCCGTAGAGCACGGAAGACGTACCATTGAGCATGACGCCCAAGACCGGCAGCAGCACCAAGGCTGGAAGGAACGGCAAGGCGAGCAGGGCCATGATCGCCGCGGCGGTGCCAATCTCGGTCACGATCACGGTCGCCAGCAGGCCGAGGCGGCTGCCCAGCCAGCCGCAGACTGCCTTGCCGCAGGCACCCCCCACGAACAACAGGGACAAGGCCAGGCCCAGGGTGGCCGGGGTTCCGCCCTTGGCCTGCATCAGCGCGGGGAGGAACAGCAGAAGGGCGACGCCGGCCGCGCCGTCGAGCATGGCGATCGCGACCAGAAGCCCGAACCCGCGACCACGCCGGCCGTGATCCGGTGCTCTCGCGACCGCAACAGCCGGCGCGGCAGCGTTGACTTGGTAGCTGCTGGGCCGGGGCATGAGCCACAGGATCAACACCGCCACTCCCGCCCCTAGGGCTGCAACGGCCCAGAACGCCGGGTGCCAGCCCTGCGGTCCCATCGCCAGGGCAAGCACCGGCGGGAGCGTCGCCTTCCCAAGATCGCCCGCGAAGTTATAGAGGCCAAGCGGGCCGCGTGCCGCGCCGCCGTAGGCCCGCGAAACGGCGGCGGAGGCGAGCGGGTGCTGCGTGCTTCCGCCGACGCCCGCCAGCACGAGGGTGGCACCCAAGCCGAGCAGGCCGCCCGAAATACCACTGAGAGCAAACGCGCCGCCGCTCAGCAGCGTGCCGATCCCCAGCACCGCCCGAATACCTATTCTGCGGCCGAGCCAGCCGGATGGGATCTGCAACCCCGCCAGAGCGCCGATGTAGAGCGCCCTCAGCATCGCCAGCGCGCCGTAATCGAGTCCGAACCGCACCTGCCAGAGCGGCATCAGCAGGTAGATGCTGGAGGTGAGACCGTCGTGGAACGCATGCGCCAACCCGGCGACGGCCAGAGTGCGCCTGGTGTCCCGCGAAGACTGGGAAGGCGCTTCCCGGCCGGTGAGAGCGCCGGGGTGACTCATTCGGCAGGCACCTCACCGAGATCGAGAACCAGTTGCACGCGCTCACCGACGAGGAGCGCCACTCCGAAGTCCACCGGGGTGCCGTCCCCCTCTACTTTCAGCGACTCCCACACCAGGAGCGGCGCGCCGGGTGCCAGCCGAAGTTCCGCCGCCTCGGCCCGCGTCGATAGGCGGGTGGTGATCGTGCTGTCTCGCCGACGCAGGCCACGCACGCCAAGCATCTCTAGCGCATGGGAGATGCTCTGGCTTTCTATGAAGCGGGCGGCGATGTCCGGCGTGCGACTGGCGGGGAACCAGTGCTCGGACCGGATCAGCGGCACGCCGTCCGCCTCCCGCAATATATCCAAACGCACGACATCAGTCCCGGGCGTGATCGCGAGCGGCGCGGCCACGTGCGCGGGCGCCGGCAACGTCGCGGAGGAAAGCAGGCACCCACCGGGGTCGCGGTTCAGCGCCGCGATGTTCCGTCGGAACCGGGTTTCCGCTCCCACGCGGTAAGGGATCGGCGCGGACTGCACGAACGTCCCGCTTCCATGGCGCACATCGAGCAGTCCGCGGTTCACCAGGTCGGAGACGGCACGGCGCAGCGTATGCCGATGGACTGCATACCGCTCGGCCAGCGCGCGCTCGTTGGACAGCCGTTCCCCCGGCCTGAACACCCCGGCCGCGATCTCCCCGGCCAGCCGGTCGGCAACGGCCCGCCAAAGGCGATGGCCCACACTCTCATCGGCCAGATCGCTCATGCCTGGATTACTCCGACTTGACTCTCATACAGAGGTCTATACCACTTGCGTAACCTAGGTCCAATGCGGACCAGCAGCAAGGGACCGCGGTGATGAAGGCCTCTTCCGTGCGCTCGCAGACGCAGCCCGTAATCGACTATCCGATCGAAATCGAGATCCCCAACATCAGTCGCTGGCGGGACGGCAACACGGATACGCCCTTTGTCCACTCCTTCCCGTCCGGACGACCGGGCCCGCACTTCATGGTCACCGCCATCGTGCACGGCAACGAACCAGCGGGCGCGATCGGGCTTGATCGGTTGCTGACGCGCGGGTTACGGCCGGGCCGGGGGACCCTCACCGTCGCCTTCGCGAACGCTGATGCCTATGCCCGCTTCGATCCAACCAACCCGCGGGCTAGCCGCTGGGTGGACGAAGACATGAACCGCGTCTGGTCGCCGGACATCCTGGACGCGCAAGCGCCACGCAGCGCCGACGTGGCGAGGGCGGCGGCGCTGCGGCCCTTCGTTGAGCAAGCGGACTACCTGCTCGACCTGCACACGACCCAGCACCCGAATGAGCCGCTCGTTCTGGCGGGGCCGCTGGAGCGTAGCCGCCAGCTTGCGCGCGCCATGGGGCTGTCCGATCTGGTCATGGTGGACCGCGGCCATGCACAGGGCGCACGCATGCGAGACTACGGCGCATTCGCCGACCCATGTTCGCACAAGACTGCGCTGCTCATTGAGTGCGGCCAGCACTGGGCCGCTGTTAGTCCCGTGGTCGCCATTGCTGCCTGCCTGCGGATGCTGGACCGGCTCGGCATGCTGCCCAATGCTGCCGTAACTGAGAAAGGCGCGGCTCACCTGCCGGACCAGGCCAGCCGGTTCGTCGAGATCACCATGCCAGTGACCGTCCAGCATGAGTTCACCTTCGCTCTGCCGCTGCGTGGTGGTGAGATCATCCCGAAAGCAGGCACCGTGATCGGCCACGACGGCGGCGAGCCGGTCGTGACACCGCACGATGACTGCGTGGCCATCATGCCGTCGCAGCGGCTATGGGCCGGGCTGACCGCCGTGCGCCTGGGTCGGATTGTGCCGTCCCCCGAACCCATGGTCCTGCCACCCGAGGTGCCTGCCCATGTCTGACGCTTCCTTCGACGCCGTCGAGGTCAACGGCCGATCGTACCGCCGTCCGGTCCGCCCGACGGTGGTGGTGTGCTTCGACGGCTTCGACCCGGCCTATCTGGACCGGGGACTGGCCGACGGCATCCTGCCCGCGCTGGCGCAGTGCCGGGATCGGGGCTTCTCCACGCTGGCCGACGCCGTGGTGCCCAGCTTCACCAACCCCAACAACACCTCCATCGTCACCGGCGTGCCACCGGCCGTGCATGGCATCTCCGGCAACTACTACCTCGACCGGCAAACCGGCGAGGAGGTCATGGTCACGGATGCGCGGCTGCTGCGCTGCGACACCATTCTCGGCCGCATGTCGCAGGCTGGCGTGCGGGTCGCCGCGGTGACGGCCAAGGACAAGCTCCGTCGCATGGTGGCTCACAACCTGCACGGCATCGCTTTCTCGTCGCAGTGCGCCGGGGACGCGACGGAGGCGGAGAACGGCATCGCCGATGTGGAAGCTCTGGTTGGCCGCAGGACGCCGGACCAGTACGATCCCGACCTGTCCCTGTTTGTCATGGATGCGGGCGTGCACCTGGTCAAGCGTGGCATGGCGGAGCTGCTCTACCTGTCCCTTTCGGACCTGGTGCAGCATGCGCACGCTCCGGGCGAGGCTCAAGCCAACCAGTTCCACGCCGCGGTGGACGCGCGCATCGGGCGTCTCATGGAAATGGGGGCGGTGGTTGGCGTGGTGGCCGATCACGGCATGAACGACAAGGCGCAGCCGGACGGCACACCGCGTGTGGTGTTTCTGGAAGATGAGCTGACCGCGCACTTTGGCGCCGGGTCGGCGCGGGTGATCTGCCCCATCACGGACCCCTTTGTGCGCCACCACGGCGCCCTTGGCTCCTACGTGCGCGTCTATGCGCGCAATGGCGCCGATCCAAACGCCATGATGGCCGCCGTAGCGGCCTTACCAGGTGTGGAGCTGGTGCTAAGCGGCGAGGCAGCAGCGGACCGCTTCGACTTGCCGGCAGAGTTCGAAGGCGACTTCGCCGTGATTGGCGACCGCGGCACGGTGATCGGCGCCTCAGTGCGGGAGCACGATCTGTCGGGCCTGTCGGGTCACAGGCTTCGCTCCCACGGCGGTCTGGCCGAGCAGCGCGTGCCGTTCCTGTTGTCCCATCCGCTCACGACCGCATACATCGAGCGAGCCGGCCGGGGTGACCTGCGCAATTTCGACATCTTCGATTTTGCGCTGAACGGCGTCGCGCAAAGCTGAGCGCGCCCAGGCTCGGCTGAAATGCATTTTCGGTTCCGTTGCTTCTGTAATGGGCCCTCGGTCGTCAAGCTCAGAATGCATCCAATCGCCGGTTTCGTGCTTCTGTCCGTGGTCGGCGCGAGACCGCCACTTCATGCTGTAAGAGGGAGTGGCGGAGCAATCTACCGGGCGTAGTCTCGGGATTGCTCCCGGCCACTGCAGCGGAACCTGCCTCACCATCTCCGCGTCCCGGCGACGGGACCTCATGGGAGCTGAACCGCGTTGGCTCCGCTCCGAACCGTGTGCCTCCTTGGCGTTATGCGGCGGCGGCCGTGGCCGGATCCTTGCCCCAGACGAACTCCGTTCCGTCCGCCCAGATCCGATGCAGCACCGTGGCCAGCTTCCGCGCCAGCGCCACCCTTGCCCTCCGCATGCCCCGCCGCTTGGCCACATCCATGGCCCAGCGCTTCAGCGTGCTGAACCTGGTTGCCCGTGTCAGCAACACATTGGCGGCGTCGTGCAGGGCCGTTCGCACGCCGGCGTCGCCAACTTTCGTGATTGCGCCTGTGACATCCATCTCGCCGGACTGGTAGCGCTTCGGCGTCAGGCCAAAGAAGGCGCCGACCGACTTGGATTTGGCAAACCGTGCGGGATCATCGACGCCAGCACGGTAGGTCAGCGACACCAAGGCGCCGACACCCGGCACCGTCATCAGCCGCCTGCAGACCTGGTCCTCCTTGACGATCGCCAGCACCTCGCGATGCAGCTTGGCGAACTCGCCCCACAACGCCTCGCGCGCCGTCAGCATGGGTTCTGCGATCCGCTCCAGCATGGCGTGCCCGCTCACCAGCTCGCGGATGCGTGCCGCAAGCCTGCCTCGGCTCACATCTCCAACCTTCAACCCGAACCCGCGCAGCAACCCGCGCAGTGTCTGCTCCAGGTCCATGGCCTTGATCTGCATCTGCTTGCGTGCGGCAAGAAGCGCCCGGACCTCCTGAGACGGGACCGACTTGCGGTGTACCGGCCGATACCAACCCATCCGCAGCAGCTGGGCGATCCCACGGGCGTCACGACGGTCGGTCTTAATCGCCATGGCCGACAGCGCCGCTTTGACGTGGCGCGTCTCAAGCAACACCGCCTCGAAGCCTGCTGCCTGGAGCCCGTCATACAACCACTGCGACAAAGGCCCGGCCTCCAAGCCGACGCGCAGGATCGCCACACCGAGACCACGCAGGAACGCAACCAGCGCCTCCGGTTCACTGGAGACCTTCGCCTCCCGGATGACCTTTCCGGTCGCGTCCAGCACACACAGGCTGCTCAACTCCAGCGATACGTCGATCCCAACATGGTGTTCCATGACCGCTCTCCTGATGGACGGACCCGAACTGCTCGGATCCGCGTTGTGCCATCACTCTGGAAGAGACCCGCCCCGGATGTCAGCTCCGGTGCAGGCCCATTACGGCATCTACCGGACCCCCGTTGACCGAGCAGCTGCGGGTCGCCGGCGTGCCGGTGTGAACCGGACCGCTTGGCCCGTTGGCAGCCAATGTGAGCACGACCCTCCGTTGGCGAGCACGGGCCGATGATGGCGAGCACAGTGGCAGGTAATGTGAGCATGGCGTCCGCCCCGTTGTCAGATAATCCGAGCAGGAATCAGCGCTGTTTGCGAGCACAAGCGACAATGATGGCAAGCGCCTACAGGTAGGTCTCGTTCATGGTGTCCGTGAGCGTGGTCAAAGGCTCGCGAAAGCCAAATTGCCTGGTCAGCGACGGGCAGGCAACGGTCCCGTGCCCGACTTCAGGCGTGTTCACATCTCGTTTGGTGTCGTCGGAGGAACGATTCGTCAGGCTGGTTTCAAGACTTCCGACATGTCGTCCGCACCGACCGTTCCTTGCCTGCGCAGCACGGCGCGCTGCACCTTCCCCGTGGCGGTCTTTGGCAAATCCGCCATGATCCTGATGTATCGTGGACGTGCGAAACGGGGGAGCTGCTCGGCTGCCCGCCGCACCACTGAATGGCAATCGATGACTGCGCCGCTCGTGGCGACGAGCGCCAGCAGGATCTCGTCCTCGGCGCCCGGTATGTCGGCTGGCACCGCCACTGCGCGGCTTCGGCGATGCCGGGCAGGCCCTCGACCACCGCCTCGATCTCGACGGCGGAGATGTTCTGCCCGCGCCGGCGGATGCAGTCCTTCAACCGGTCCACAAACGTGATCAGCCCGTCCGTGCCGGCCATCCCCGCATCGCCCGTGTGGAACCATAGGTTACGACAGGCCTCCACCGTCTTCTGGGGAGCGTTATGGTAGCCGGCCATGAAGCCGAAGGGGATCTTCGGCCGGACGAGGATTTCGCCGACTTGGCCCGTCGGCAGAATCCGGTCATCGTCCGGGCTGGCGATGGCCACGTCAAAATGGTCATCGTGCACCCAGCCGGCGGCACCCGGCACCGAGCGGCCGATCCGACCCCAGATCGGGATATTCGACTCGGTCATCCCGAAGCCGGAGACGACGTCGTGCAGACCGAAGCGGCTGCGCATCTGCGCTTCGTGCTGCGGCAAGTTGGGAGCCGTCATCACCGCGCGCAGACCGTGGGCACGATCGAATTCGCTAGCAGGCTGCATCAGGACGAACGAAGCGGTCGAGCCCAACAGGTTCGTCACCGTGCACCTGTTGTCGCGGATGTCGCCCAGCCATTTGCTCGCGCTGAAACGCGACCGAACAAAGGCGGGGATCCCCATCAGCAGCGTCGCTCCAAGCTGGATCAGCAGCCCGTTGGCGTGGAACAGCGGCAAGCTGACGTAAAAACGGTCTGCAGGCGTCAGCGCCAGGCACCGGATCGAGCCAATGCCGAACAGCGTGCAGTGGGCATGCGGCATCAGCACACCTTTCGACGGTCCCGTCGTGCCGGAGGTGTACATGATGCAGGCGATATCCGCGAAGCCCGGGCCAGGACCGGCCCATTCCGCTGCTTCCCCGTACTCCCGCCACGGCACCACCCGCCAGGGACCGTCAAGGGAGGCCGGCACCGGGCCTGCGACCACTACCGTCGTCAGGTTCGGCAGGGCCTCCGCGATGTCCAGCAGCACTGGCAACAGCTCTGCATCGATCAGCAGGCACGCGATCCCGGAATCGGTGACTTGATGGCGCAGGAACTCACCTTGGAGTTCCGTATTGAATAGCACGGCGGTGGCTGCCAGCTTGCCGAGCCCGAGCCAGGCGCATGCGTAGTCGCAGCCGTTGAACATGAGGATGCCGACCCGGTCGCCGGGCTGCACATCCAGGCCGTGGAAAAAGGAGGCGGCCTTGCGGGAACACGATTCGGCCTCGGCGAAGGTCAGGGTGCGACCGGAATTGTCTGTCAGCCAGGGTGCATGCGGTGATGTGACGGCCGCCTCGGTCAGGACGGCGGGGAGCACCCATCGCGTCGGATCATGTAGGCCGCTGAACATCGTCACGCCCCCATCCATTCGAAGGTTCAAGGAACCGCGGCACGGCGCGCGGCACGGGCCAGCCGCCCGGCGTCTGAACCGTGAAAGCGGCGGCGGTCTGCGGGTGCAATGCCGCCTCGGCAAAGCTCAGCACGGGCGTGACGCACGCATCTGTACCGGCGAAATGCACCGCCCAGTCGTCCCGCGTCCGGGTCAGGAACGCCGCCGCGAACCGCTCGTGCACCGCGCCCCACTGCGTCTTGTCCATCTGCAACGCGGGGTCAAGCGTGCCTAGCAGCCCAAGGCCCTCGAGCAGGGCACGGTAGAACTTGGCCTCGATCGCCGCCACGGCGACGTAACCGCCGCCGGTGGACAGGTAGCAGCGGTAGAACGGCGCCCCGCCATCCAGGATGTTGTCGTGGCGCGTGTCGGACATGGCGCCGGCGGCCCGCATGCCGTGCATCATCGGCGTGAGTGCCAGCGTGCCCTCAAGGATGCTGGCCGCAACGACCTGCCCCAGGCCGGATTGTCGGGCCTGCAACGACGCGGCCAGCACGCCGACAGCCAGCTGCATCGCCCCACCGCCGAAATCGGCGATCAGGTTCAGCGGCACCGGCGGCGGCGCACCGGGTGGGCCCATCGCGGCCAGGGCGCCCGAGAGGCCGAGGTAGTTCAGGTCGTGCCCGGCCTGGTCCGCCATCGGCCCTGCGGCGCCCCAACCCGGCAGGCGCCCGTACACCAGCCGCGGATTGCGCTCCAGGCAGGGGCGCGGGCCGAGGCCGAGCCGCTCCATCACGCCGGGCCGGAAACCCTCGATGAGGATGTCAGCCGTGCCGATGAGGTCCATCGCCGCGTCCCGCCCGGCTGCCACCTTCAGGTCGAAGGCGGCCGTCCGCTTCCCGCGGGCGAGCGCGTCGAACTCGGGCGCGAGGTCGATCCCCAGTTGGGACGGCACGGTTCGGTCGATCCGCAGCACGTCCGCACCAAGCTCCCGCAGCACGAGGCCGCAATGCGGGACCGGGCCGATCGCCGCCATCTCGATGACCGTCATCCCGCTGAGCGGGCCAGTTGCCGCCATGATCACCGACCCACGAACCGCGGCGGGCGCTTTTCCCGGAATGCCCGCGCACCCTCTCGCAGGTCCTCAGTTGCGAAAGCCCCCGCCTGCGCCGCCGCCTCCGCCGCGAGCGCCTCCGGCAATCCGGCGGTGGCGGCTGCCTGCAACTGCCGCTTGATCAGGCCCAGCCCGACGGGTGGCCCGGCCGCGAGCTGCCCCGCGACCTCCAGCGCCCGCGTGAGCAAGGCCGCGTCCTCAGCCACCTCCCACACCATCCCCCACTGCATCGCCGCCTCGGCCCCGAGCGGCTGGCCGAGCAGCGCCAGCGCACGGGCGCGAGCGGCGCCGACGGACTGCTGAACCAACAGCGAGGTTCCCGCGTCCATTGCCGCCCCCAGCCGCGCGAAGCTCAGCACGAAGCGGGCCGACCGGGCCGCAAGCACGATGTCACCCGCGAGCGCCAGCCCGACGCCGGCGCCGGCCGCTGCGCCATGCACCGCGGTGACGATCGGGACCGCCGCGCCGCGCATGAGCGTGATCACCGGGTTGACGCCCCCGGTAAGCAGCGCAGCCACGCCGCGGCCGGACTCGAACAGGTCGCCGTCCAGCCGCGCCCCGGCGCAGAACCCAGGCCCGGCGCCGGCCAGCACGATGGCCCGTGTCACGCCGTCCCCGATCGCCGCGTCCAGCGCCTCGTGCAAGGCTGCGAGTAGGGCTTCGTCCAGCGCGTTGTAGCGCGCGGGATCATTGAGCGTGAGCACCGTGACCGCGCCGTGGCGCTCAAGAGTGACGAGGCTCATCCGGGATGTCCTGGATGCGGCCGGTCACAGCGACCGCGCGATCATCAGTTTCATGATCTCGTTCGTGCCGCCATAGATCGACTGCATGCGCGCATCGACGAACATGCGGGAGATCGGATACTCGTCCATGCAGCCGTAGCCGCCATGCAGTTGCAGGCACTCATCCATCGTGTTCGCCTGCCGATCCGTGCACCACCACTTCGCCATGGACGCGGTGACGGCGTCCAGCTCGCCCGCAATCTCTTGGCCGATGCACCAGTCCACGAAAACCCGCGCGACCGTCGCCTGCGTCTTGCACTCCGCCAAGGTGAAGGCGGTGTTCTGGAAGCTGAATATGGGCTTGCCGAATGCCTGCCGCTCCTTCGTGTAGCCGACGGTCATCTCGATGGCGCGCTCCATCGCCGCCACGGCGCCGACCGCCAGGGTCAGCCGCTCCCTCGGCAACTGCTGCATCAGCTGCGGGAAGGCCTGGCCCTCGGTCTCGCCCACCACGTTCTCCGGCGGCACCGCGGCGTCATCGAAGAACAGCTCCGACGTGTCGGAGGCGTGCAGCCCCATCTTGTCGAGCTTGCGCCCGCGCCGGAACCCGGGGCACTCCGCGGCCTCCAGCACCAGGAGGGACAGGCCCTTGCCGCCGGCCTCCCCGGTGCGGGCCACGACGAGGATGATGTCTGCCGACTGTCCGTTCGTGATGAACGTCTTCTGGCCGTTGATGACGTATCCGTTGCCCCTGAGCTTCGCGGTGGTGCGGATCTGCTGCAGGTCGGAGCCGGTGCCGGGTTCCGTCATGGCGATCGCGCCGACCAGTTCGCCACGCGCCATGCCGGGCAGCCAGCGGCGCTTCTGTGCCTCGGTTCCGTAGCGGGCGATGTAGTGCGCGACAATGGCGCTGCTGACGGCAACCCCGCTCACCATCTCGGGCACGATCCGCTCAAGGTCCTCCAGCACGGCCACGTCGTGGGCGAAGGTCCCGCTTTGGCCGCCATACGCCTCGGGGATGCTGGGCAGCAGCGCCCCCATCTGGCCCAGCGCCCGCCAGGCCGCGCGGTCCACCATCCGGTCGCGACGCCACTCGGCCGCGCGCGGGGCGAGTTCGGCGGATAGGAACTTGCGGAACGGGTCACGGAACGCGTCCAGTTCCTCGGTCATCCAGGGCGAGCTGTGGGACAAGCGGATCTCCATCAGGTCAGCATCAGATCAGCAGGCCGCCGCCGCAGACGAGGACCTGTCCGCTGACGTAGTTGGATTCCGGGCTGCAAAGCATGTAAACGGCGCCCGCCGCCTCCTCGGGCGTGCCGCCGCGGCCGAGCGGGATCATCCGGCCCATTGTCTCCAGCAGGTCCGGTTGCACGCCGACCTTGATGTCGCGGCCACCCACGTCGATCGAGGCTTGCGCGGCCTCGATCGGCTGTGTCAGGCGCGTGTTGATCAGCCCGAACGCGACGCAGTTCACGTTGACCTTGTAGCGCCCCCACTCCTTGCAGAGCGTCCGCGTGAGGCCGACCAGCGACGCCTTGGCGGAGCCGTATGCCGCCTGTCCGGCATTGCCGTACAACCCGGCGATGGAGGACACGTTGACTACCTTGCGGAACACCTCCCGCCCATCCTGCGCCTCCCGCTTGGCCATGGCGCGGATGGGCTCGGCGGCGGCACGCAGGATGCGGAAGGGTGCCACCAGATGCACGTCGAGCATCGCCTGGAACTGCTCGTCCGTCATCTTCTGGATCGTGGCGTCCCAGGTGTAGCCGGCGTTGTTGACGATGATGTCGATGCCGCCAAGCTGATCCGTCGCCGTCCCCACGAAGCGGTCGGCGAACCCTGCATCGGACACGCTGCCATTCACCGCGATCGCCTCGCCGCCGCTTGCCCTGATCTCCGCGGCGACGGCGTTGCCAGGCTCGGCGTCGAGGTCGTTGACGACCAGTCTCGCCCCTTCCTGGGCGAGCTTGAGCGCAATCGCACGGCCGATGCCGCGCCCCGACCCGGTCACGAGGGCAACCTTGCCCGCCAGCTTTCCCATCATAGCGCCACGACCGCCTCTCCTGTGAGCTTCACCTGGCCGGCCTCGTCCGCGGCGGCCAGGCTGATGCGCGCCCGGCGCTCGCCGCCCTGCTCCAGCACCTCGGTGACATGCCCCTCGCAGGTGACGCGCGCCCCGAGTTGGGTGATCGCGACGAACCGCGTCTTGAAGGAGCGCAGGCGCGCCGGAGGGAACGCGTCGGTGACGGCCTGGCCCAGGTAGGCCATGACCAGCATTCCGTGGCAGAACACGTCCTCGTAGCCGGCGGCCCGTGCGAAATCGATGTCGACGTGCATCGGGTTGGTATCCCCCGAAGCGCCGCAGTACAGCGCGAGGGTATGGCGGGAGACGGCTGGGAAAACCTTGTGCACCACCCGGTCCCCAACCGCTGGCGCGCTCATGCCGCCGCCTCGTTCCGCACGACGATGGTGCGGGAAAGGGCCGCCACGTGGATGCCATGCTGGTTGGTCACCGCCGTGTCGATCACGACCAGGCTCAGCGCGCCTCCCTTCTTATCGGTCACGTCCGCTAGGCGGGGGCTGAACGTCAGGACGTCTCCCGCCGACACGGGTGCGACGTACGTGAAGCCCTGCTCCCCATGGAGGATCCGGGCCAGGTCGATGTCCAGCTCCGCAAGCCACCCAAACGGGTCCGCGGCGTCCAGCATCTCGAGGCAGAACAGGTAGGTTGGCGGCAGCGCCGCACCGTCCCCGCGCAGAAGCCCGCTCGTCTCTCCAAGCGTGTCCAGGAAGAACCGGAGCCGGCCCGGCTCGACCCGCGCGGTGACCTGGGCCAGGCTGCGGCCAATGGCGGAACGGTCAACCATCGAGTGCTCAGGCGCGCTCGTAAAGGGTCACGACGCAGGCACCGCCAAGGCCGAGGTTGTGCTGCATGGCGACCCGGGCGCCCTCGACTTGCCTGGGGCCGGCGGTGCCGCGCAACTGCTGCGTGAGCTCGTAGCATTGCGCCAGGCCAGTCGCGCCGAGCGGATGCCCCTTGGACAGCAGCCCGCCGGATGGGTTGGTCACGACCTTGCCGCCATAGCTGTTGCCGCCGTCGCCGATGAACTTGGCGGCACCGCCCTCGGGGCAGAGGCCGAGCGCCTCGTAGGTGATCAGCTCGTTCTGCGCGAAGCAGTCGTGCAGCTCCACCACGTCCAGGTCGTCGGGGCCGATGCCGGCCGTCTCATAGACCCGGTGCGCCGCCGACTGGCTCATGCCGTAGCCCACGACCTGCATCATGTCGCCGGCACCGAAGGTGGTTTCGGTGTCGGTGGTCATTGCCTGCGCCGCAATGCGCACCCCGGTCTGCAGCCCGTGCTCGCGGGCGAAGCACTCGGAGACGAGGATCGCGGCGGCGGCGCCGCAGGTGGGCGGGCAAGCCATCAGCCGCGTCATCACGCCGGGCCAGAGCACCTTGTCCGCCAAAACGTCGTCCGCGTTGACCTCGGTGCGGAACACCGCCTTCTCGTTGCTGCGGGCATGCCGGCTGGCCTTGGCGCGGACCTCCGCGAAGGCACGCAGCGGGGTGCCATACTTCGTCATGTGGCTCAGCCCCGCGCCGCCGAACTGGCGCAGCGCGAGGGGCACGCCGGGTGCGTCAACCAGCGCGTCGGCTGCGGCATCGAACTGCTCGAACACGCTCGGGCGGTCATCGAACACCGGGCCGACCGCGCCGGGGCGCATCTGCTCGAAGCCCACCGCCATCACGCACTCCGCCGAGCCGGACTCGATGGCCTGCCGGGCCAGGAACAGCGCGGTCGAGCCGCTGGAGCAGTTGTTGTTCACGTTGACGATCGGGATACCGGTCATCCCCACGTCATACAGCGCGCGCTGGCCGCTGGTGGAATCGCCATAGACGAAGCCTGCGTACGCCTGTTGCACGGCACCATACTCCAGTCCGGCGTCCGCCAGCGCCAGCCGCGCAGCCTGCGCGCCCATGACGTAGTAGGGTGCGCTGCTCCCTGGCTTGCGGAATGGGATCATGCCGACGCCGGCGACGACAACACTGGATGCCATGGTCCCGCTCCCTGAAATGACCCATTGGAATTATCGCTACCCATGAGTAAGATACGTCCCGATCACTGTCAATAAGGCGACCTGGCGAGCGGAATGGACATCGAAACGACCCTCTCACCCTGGCTGCCCTTCGAGACGCGGCGGCGGGACCGCGACGCCAAGCGCGAGGCCGTGCTGCGGACCGCGGTGCAACTGTTCCTCGATCAGGGCTACCACCGCGCGACCCTGAACGAGGTCGCCGAACGACTGAACATCACCAAGCCCGCGATCTACAACTACTTCCGCGGCAAGGACGAGATCCTGTTCGAGTGCTGGGCCATGGGCCAGGAAGCCGTGTTCGAGTGCATTGCCGGGATCGACGCTGCCGGCGGCACCGGCCTGGTGAAACTGCGCGAGATGGTGCGCGGCTATGCCAAGCTGATGACCACCGATTACGGCCGCAGCTTGGTCCGCTTCGATATCCGCGACCTGGCCCCGCCACACGGTGAGATCGTCCGGTCAGCCAAGCGGGGCATCGACACGGTGTTCCGCGGCTATCTTGCCGAGGGGATCGCGGATGGCTCGATCGTCCCGTGCGATGCCAAGATGACGATCTTCGCAATCGCCGGGTCGCTGAACTGGATCGGGCACTGGTATCAGCCCGGCGGCGAGTCGGGGCCGGAGGCGATCGCGGAAAGCTTCGCCACGCGCCTGACGAACGGCCTTGCGGCGAGGCGAGGCCCCCCGCAGACGGCAAAAAAAACAAAAAGGGGGAAAGCATGAACGTCACCTATGGGCTGCGGCGCGCACTTCAACTCAATTCAGGTGGGCGGGCGACGACGTTCGGCACCCGCCACCGGAGATGGGGGGAGACGGGCGAGCGGGTCGGCCGCCTCGCCGCCGGCCTGCGCGGGCTGGGGGTGGAGCCGGGCGGCCGGATCGCGGTGCTGGCGCTCAACTCGGATCGCTACCTCGAAGCATACCTCGCCATCGCTTGGGCCGGCGCGGTGGCCGTGCCGCTCAACATCCGATGGAGCGCGCGGGAGGTCGAGGACGCGCTGGCCGATTGCGCCCCCGGCGTGCTGATGGCCGATGCGGCGTTCGGCGCATTGGCCGGCCAGTTGTCGCACGCGTTCCCCGGCATGCGTCTCGTCCACACCGATGACGCAGACGCGCCCGCCGGGACCGAGCATGTCGAAGCGCTGATCGGTCGCAGCGCACCGGTCCCGGACGCCATGCGGGAAGGTGGCGACTTGGCCGGCATCTTCTACACCGGCGGCACCACCGGCCGGTCGAAGGGGGTGATGCTCAGCCATACGAACGTGACGACCAACGCGCTCAATTCGCTCAGCGAGGGGATCTGGTCACCGGCGATGCGCTACATGCACGCCGCGCCGATGTTCCATCTGGCGAACGGGATGGGCATGTATGCCGCACTGCTGCAGGGCGGCTCCAACGTCATGGTGCAGGGCTTCGCGCCGGAGGGGGTCATGGCCACCATCGCCGCCGAGCGGGTGACGGACACGCTGCTCGTGCCGACGATGATCCAGATGCTGGTGGACCACCCGGCCCGGGCGCAGCACGACCTGTCGTCCTTGCGTCGCGTGGTCTATGGCGCCTCGCCCATGAGCAGCGCGGTGCTGGCGCGGGCGATCACGTCGCTGCCCGATGCCGCCTTCATCCAGGCTTACGGTATGACCGAGCTGTCGCCCTGCGCCACGGTGCTGCACTGGCATGAGCATTCCGGCGAGGGCCAGGCGAAGCGGCGCGACAAGGGCGCCGGCCGGGCTGTGATCGGCTGCGAGGTGCGCGTGGTCGATCTGGACCGCAACCCAGTGCCGGCCGGGATGGTGGGCGAGGTCGCGGTGCGGGGCGATACGGTCATGCTCGGCTACTGGAACCGCCCGGAGGAGACGGCGCGCGCCGTGGTCGATGGCTGGATGCACACGGGCGACGGCGGTGTGCTGGACGCGGACGGCTTCCTTACCGTGGTTGACCGCATGAAGGACATGATCATCACGGGTGGCGAGAATGTGTATTCGGTCGAGGTGGAGAACGCCATCGCACAGCATCCGGACGTGGCCCAGTGCGCGGTGATCGGCATCCCGAGCAAGCAGTGGGGCGAGCAGGTGCATGCCGTCATCGTGCCCCGGCCGGATGCGGCACCGACGGCGGAGCAGGTGATCGCGTTCTGCCGCACCCTGCTCGGCGGGTTCAAGTGTCCGCGCAGCGTCGATATCCGGGACAGCCCGCTGCCGCTTTCGGGCGCCGGCAAGGTACTCAAGCGTGACCTGCGCGCGCCGTTCTGGAAAGGGCATAGCGGCGGGTGAGCTGACGCGGCGAAGCTTGGCAAGGGAGAAAGGCGAATGGCGATGGCGATCCTGCAACCGCTGTCACACGCCGGGTCACCGGAAGCCGATGTCGCATTGGACCGCATGTCGGCCCGGATCGGCTACCGTCCGAACGCGCTCGCGACGATGGCGCGCCGCCCTCAGGTCCTGGTCGCGGTGCTTTCATTGGTGGAGCAGGTGATCTTCGCGCCCGGCGCCAGTCCCGTCGGCCTGAGGTGGATGGCGGCCTACGCGACCTGCGTCGGCGCAAGCTGCGGTTACTCCGGCACGCATGCGGCCCACGGCGCGGTCGAGGCTGGCGAGGCCCTTTCGCGCTTTGTGGCAGCGGCCTACTCACCCGAGGGCGGCGGCTTCGGACCCGGCGAACAGATAGTGCTCAAGATGGCCGGCGCGAACGGGGGACGGGTCATCCTATGCCGAAGCCGCGCGCGAGCTGGCCGGGGAGGCGGTCTTGACCGAGATCGCGCTGGTTTGCGCCGCCTTCGGTTTGTTCAACCGATGGAACAGGACGATGCGGACCGAGATCGAGCCCGATCTCCACGGTTTCGCGCAGCAGCTTACTGCCGGAATCCGACGGCACGGGGATGCGCGACCCTAGCAGCCCCCAGTAGGATAGATGCGGCGGGTCGGCTCATCCGCCGGACAGGGGACATCCGCCCGCCTCCATGGGCCGGAATGCCTGCTCGGCTGGGATCGTCGCCACAATGCGGAGCAGGTCCCACGGCGATGTCGACTCCTCCGGCTTCTTCGCGGTGACCAGGTACATCGGGTGGATCGCACGGCCGTCCTGGCGGATGCGGCCGTGACCGAAGAAGGGATCGTCGATTGGCGTCGCCTTCATCTGCCGCATGACTGTGCCCGCGTCCTTGCTGTGGGCGGCGGCGACCGCGTTGAGATAATGAGTCACGCTTGCGTAGACGCCCATATGCACGTCGTTAGGGGCCTCCCCCCGGCGCAGCACGCGATACCGGGCGGCGAAGGCGCGCGTCGCGTCGTTCAGGTCCCAGTAGGTGGCTTGGGTGAACGACAGCCCCTGAACCGAGGCGAGCCCAAGCGAGTGCACGTCATTGAGGAACAATAGCAGCGCGACCAGCCGCTGGCCCCTTGCTGCGATACCGAACTCCGACGCCTGCTTGATGGAGTTTATCGTGTCGGGGCCGGCATTGGCCAGCGCGACCACCTTAGCCCCCGACCCTTGCGCCTGCAGCAGGTAGGACGAGTAGTCGCTGGTGGGGAACGGAGCCCGGACCGAGCCGAGCACACGCCCGCCTGCCTTCAAGACCGCCGTCGTGGCGTCGGCCTGTGCCGCGGTACCGTAGGCGTAGTCCGCGGTCAGGAAGAACCAGGTATTGCCGCCCGACTGGACCGTCGCACTCGCGACGCCATTGACCGCGGCCCAGCTGTCATATGTCCACTGCACGGTGTTCGGCGAGCAAGCCTTGCCAGTGAGATCCGACGTGCCGCCGCCCGACACCAGCAGGATACGGTTTTTCTGCCGCACGATCTCGCTGACCGCGAGCGCTACGGAAGACGTCGGCACGTCGGCGATCGCGTCAACGCCGTCGAGGTCGATCCAGTGCCGCACAATCGCGGCGCCAACATCGGGTTTGTTCTGATGATCGGCCGAGACGACCTCGACAGTCATTCCGTGCGACGCTGCATGGAAGTCCTCCACCGCGAGTTGTGCGGCGATGACTGATCCATCCCCTGTCACGTCCGCGTACGGCCCGGAGCGATCGTTGAGGACGCCGATCTTGACGCCGAGCTGGGCATGAGCTGAAGCGGCGGCAAACAGCATTGCGACGACAAGCGCTACTCTCTTCACAGCAATTGATCCCCCAACGCTTCCGTCTACGCGGAAGTCGACTATTCTCGTAACGAGCTACTCATCCAACTTAATTTACCCGCCGGTAATATGCAGAGTGATCCCGGTCGGCGTCAATCGCCGCCTTGGATCACACAAGCTGGGTCACCTTCGCGGAGGTGCCGCAGGTCTATGGGAGCACCCACGCCGTGCTCCGCCATACGTGGCAAATGGCGTTGGTGCATGTGTGGACGACCCCTTGGGTGCAAGGGGTCGTTCTCTAATCGCATCTCCTACGTCAACTGGTTTCTTCTGCTGTGTGTTGCCGAGCCGGGGTCACGGTTCTCTCCGCGGTCGGCGTTTGCCGCCGCAACATCTGGTCCGAAGCGCGGGCGCTGCGATGTCCACAACGGGCTCACGTGCACGCACGCAGCCCAACGACCTCCTTCGCAGTCAGCCCGCACCCTCGCCCCGGAGGGCAACTCGCATTCGCGTCAGCTTGTCACGCGAATGGATTGCGTTGTGGCCTGGTTACGCGCTCGCTGGCTGCTCGGGCGAACGGAACGGCTCGCCTGACCGCCAAATGCTATGCAGAACCACCGACAGCTTCCGCGCCAGCGCCACCCGCGCTTTGCCCGGTCCAGATCGCTTGGCAATCGCCTGTGCCCAATCCTTCAATCCGGATGTCCGCTTGATCCGCCCCAGAATAACGACCGCCGCTTCATACAGCAGCGTGCGCGCAAGTGTGTCGCCGCACTTCGATATACGGCCGCTGCGATCGACCTCGCCCGACTGATACTGCCGCGGCGTCAAACCCAAGTGCGCGCTCACCGATCGTGATCGGGCAAACCTCGGGCCGGTTTCCAGCCCAACACGAGCGTCCTCTCCCGCGTGCCCTTTTACGATCCGCTCGAGTTGCGCGGGATCGGTGCAGCATTGACCACGCCAAATCCTTCGTCCGGTCTCATCGACAACGCAGACCGAGGTCAGCTTCTGCGACACATCCAAACCAACAAATCGGGCCATCGCTGTCTCTCATGTGCGAACCGCCGAGCGTTCCCGCTCGGACCACAGCGCTATGGGCGCCTGACGCCTCGGGCCGCGATTACCCGATGTCCACACATGCACCAATGCTCCATAACTGCGCTAAACTCAATGCGGGTCGGTAGCCGCTACGGACCATTGTTGCGCGTTGCAGTTTCCGGCTGGCTGGGTATGGTTCCACCCGACGCAGAAAGCGTCGGTTCTCGCGACCGCACGGAGAAAACGACCATGCACCCATTGCGCCCGACCCGGCGAAGCGTTTCCGTTGCCGCCGTTCTGCTCACCAGCGTGATATTCGCAGCTACGCCAGCATTCGCGGTCACGATCACGGCCGACTATGTGTTCGGGGACAGCTTGTCGGACCGCGGTAACCTGGCCGATCTGCTCGGTCGCAATTTCCAGTCTCCCCCTTTCTTCCACGACAGCTTTACCAATGGCCCCGCGGCTGTGCAGGTGATGGCGCAACGTTTGGGGCTGAATGCCGACGCCTCCCTTTTCCCGACCGGCCGGCAGGACACACGTGGACTCGGCCTGACGCCAGGCACCAACTATGCTGTGGCTGGCGCAACCGCCGGTACCACAAACGGGGTGCGAGGCTTTAACCTACCAAATCAGATCACGGCCTTTCTCCAGGCAAGCAATGGCTCGACCGACCCGAACGCCCTCTACACCGTTTTCATAGGCGGCAATGATGTCCGCACGGCCGCGCACTTAGCTACGCCAGCCCTGGTTTCATCCGGAGTGGCTGCCGAGGTGGCTGGCATCACCACGCTTTACAACGCGGGTGCCCGCAACTTCCTGATCGTCAACGTGCCTGACGTGGGCTTGATCCCTGAATTTCAGATCGGCTTCCCAACTCAGGTTGCTGCCGCCCACGACGGCAGCTTGGCATACAATCAGGGCCTCGCGTCCGGGGTCGCGACCATCGCCGCAGCCAACCCGGCAGGCACGTTCAAGCTGTTCGACTTCTACAGCTTCAACAATGATCTGCTCGCCAATCCGGGCCGGTTGGGCATCACAGACACCAGCACGCCCTGCTACACCAGCACTAACGTGAGCAATATTACCGCTGCCACCTCGGCGGCATGCGGTCCCATCGATCCGCAGACTAACCAGGCCACCAATATTGGCAATCTTTGGTATTGGGATGCGATTCACCCAACCGCGAAAGTGCAGGATGCGCTTGGCAACGCCTTGTACGATTTCGAAGCTACACCCGTACCCGAGCCTGCATCGCTGGCACTGTTTGGCATGGGCGTGGCCGGGATTGTAGCAGTGCGGCGACGCCGAAATGCCTAGCGCGCGACGGACAGGGCGTGCTGCCATGCCGAAGCCGTGTCATGGACGGTGGAGATGGCAGACGTGAGGGATCATTACCTCTATTTCGGTTGGCCGGCGATGACCTGGGTCTCTGCTCGGCGTTGATGCACGGACGTCGAGCCCATCACAAAACGTGGGCAAGCGGGCTGACCGGTGACGGTGAGGCTGGTAACGCAAACGAGCCGTTTCCTGCCGCCATGCTGCTGCGCAACGTGTTACTCCCGTCTGCTGACGATCTGCGGTAAGCCAATGGCGTCAAGCAAACTACGAAAAGCCAGCGCCTCGGCTGACAGGTTTGCTGACCGTTGGGGGGGACACCTCCATGCTTATCGGCTACGCCAGGGTCTCGACCGAGGATCAGCACCTGGACCTGCAGCGCGACGCGCTGACGCGGGCCAGTTGTGAGCGCACTTTCGAGGACCAAAGGTCAGGTGCCAAGGCCGACAGGCCCGGTCTGCTGGCCGTCCTCGACCACGCAAGGCGGGGTGACAGTGTCGTGGAGTGGCGCCTCGACCGGCTCGGCCGGTCACTGTCCGACTTAATTGCGCTCGTGCGCCGGATGGAGGAGGAGGGCAACCAGCTCCGTTCCTCGACTGAGGGCATCGACACCTCGACCATCAACGGCAAGCTCACCTTCCATCTCTTTGCAGCATTGGCAGAGTTCGAGCGGGCGCTGGTGCGCGAGCGCACGCGGGCCGGCCTCGACGCCGCCCGCGCCCGCGGCCGCATGGGCGGGCGCAAGCACCGCCTCACGCCCGAGCGCCGCGTCCACGCCGTCGACCTTTACCGCGCCAAGGACAAGACCGTGCGCGAGATCTGCCGGCTGATGGGGATCTCCAAGCCCACCCTCTACGCCTACGTCGCCGAGGCCGAGGCACGGCCGTGATGGGGGCGCCTGGGGAGAGCACGCCCATGGTGATGCGGCTCCGGATCACGCTGCTCGGCGCCAAGCCGGCCCCCTGGCGCCGGATCGAGGTGTCGGGATCCACAACGCTCGCCGGGCTGCACGACGCGATCCAGGCGGCCATGGGGTGGGAGGACCAGCACCTCCACTGCTTCCGCATCCTCGGCCGGCGGTATGACGGCGAGTATGCGGACCTGACCCGCGTGCTCCTGGCCGATCAGCGGCTGCGCGCGGGCGAACGCTTCACCTACACGTACAACCACTCTGCCAGGTGGGAACACGAGTTGCGCGTCGAGGCTGTCGGCCCCGCCCAGCTCCGGTGCCGCTACCCGCGTTGCGTTGGCGGCCAGCACCCCTGCCCGCCGGAGTGGTGCGCAGGCTCCGAGGCGCTGGACGAGATCAGGGGCGACCTGCTGGGCCTGAGCTACGCCGAGGACCTGGACCTCATGCTCGCCTTCGGCCGCGCCGTCCTGGACGCGCGTGACGGCACAGTACGCGAGGCACTGGACGCGATGGGTGAGGACGAGCTGCGGCTGGCGCTTGCCCGGCAGCGGCGGCGCGAGGTGCTGCTGGCCGTCTTCGACCGGCGGCGTGCCAACAGGGTCCTGGCGCAACTTGGGACACCAACCGTGGAGGCGAGCCATGACGATCCAGTCTACCCTGACCTTGGCCGTTGAAGGGACGGCGGCAGATGGCCGCTCAACCACTCGCGCCATTACGGACCATGGCAAGGATTCGAGCGGGATCCTCACACATCGGCCTCGCTTGGCTGAGTCGGTGCAGCATACCGCTGCTGCCGCATGTGGGCTGTGCACTAAACCCCTCTGATTCTGGCCTTGCCGCGCCCAGCATTTCCGGGCTGTTTCCAGGGCTGCCGGAAGTGTGCACGAACCTGTAGTATAGTCTCCGGCAGAACGTGGGGCGAGGCGCGACGCGGGTGGCGATCTACGCCCGGGTGTCCACCGGCGAGCAAAGCCCGGAACTGCAGCTTCGGGAGCTCCGGGACTATGCCGGCCGCCGCGGCTTCGCGGTGCATTGCGAGTACGTGGACCAGGCCAGCGGCGACGTGCGCCGCCGCCAGCGCGCGCCCGAGTTCGATGCCCTGATGGCCGACGCGCGCCGGCGCCGCTTCGACTGCGTGCTGGTCTGGAAGTACGACCGCTTCGCCCGCTCTCTCGGCGCGCTGATCGCAGCGCTGCAGGAGTTCCGCGACCTCGGCGTGGACTTCATCAGTCACACCCAGGCCATCGACACCACCACGCCCATGGGCCGGCTGTTCTTCCACGTCATCGGCTCCTTTGCCGAGTTCGAACGCGAGGTGATCGTCGAGCGTGTGCGGGCCGGGCTGGCCAACGCGCGTGCCAAGGGCAAGCGCCTCGGCCGGCCCGTGCGCGATCCCGGCGCACAGGCCCGCGTCGTCGCCCTCAAGGGCGAGGGGCTGAGCCTGCGCCAGATCGCCGCCCGGGAGCGCCTTTCAGCTTCGGGCGTGCGCAAGATGCTGAAACAGGCCGGCGTCGAGACGGCCGCGCCCGTCCCAGCGCTTTCTTCTCCGTAGGCGTGAGCGCGCGCCGTGCCGGTCATCGCCGACACCGCCTACCCGCGGCTGCCCGCCCAGCCAGGGCCGGTCGAGCTGGAGGCGTTCACGCCGGGGGCGGCCGAGGTCGCTTTCGCGCGGCAGCGGACGGCCCGGCCCGGCCCGCGCCTGGCGCTCCTGGTCCTGCTCAAGACGTTCCAGCATCTCGGGCGCGTCGTCCGGCTTGCCGATGTGCCGGTGGCGGTCCTCGCCCACGTTGCCGCCTCTGCCAGCCTGGCCGACGCCATTCCCGGCCTTGCCGGCTACGACGACACGACCTATCGCGTCCGCCTCGCAACGCTTGTGCGCGGTTATGCCGGCGTCGCCGGCTACGACCGCGAGGCGCGCGGCATGGCGGCGCGGGCGTGCATCGAGGCGGCGCGCACCCGCGACGACTTGGCCGACATCGTCAACGCCGGCATCGAGGAACTGCTGCGCTGCCGCCGCGAGCTGCCCGCCTTCGGCGCGCTGCTCCGGCTCGCGCGTAGCGCCCGCACACTGGTCAACCGCGGCTACCACCGCCGGGTCGCGTCCACCCTGACGCCCGAAGCGCGCACTCGCCTGGCCGCCCTGCTCATGGTGCCCCCGGGCGCCACCCGGTCCGGATGGGACCAGGTCAAGGCGGACCCGCCGCGGCCCAGCCCGCAGCGCATGCGCGAGCACCTGGCCCATCTGGCCTGGCTGCGGGAGCAGGCAGTGGCACCGGAGGCGTTCGCAGGCGTGCCGGACCGCAAGCTGCGCCAGTTCGCGGCCGAGGCGCGCTCGCTTGGCGCCGTCGACGTGGGCCGCCTGATGGAGAGCAAGCGCCTCGCGCTAATGGCGGCGCTGCTGCGCGGCCAGGTCGCCCGGGCGCTGGACGACGCGGCCGAGATGTTCGTGCGGCTGACCACGCGCATGCACAACCGGGCCAGGGAGGCGCTGGACGCGCACCGCGCCCGTCACGCCGCCGAAACTGACTCCCTGGTCGCCCTGCTGCGCGAAACGGTGCTGGCCTGCCAGGACCAGGGGGCCGAGCGGGATGCGCGCCTGGCCGCCGTCGAGGGCCTGCTGCTGCCCGACGCGGACGCGATCCTGGCGAAGTGCGAGGCGCACGCCGCCTTCGCCGGGAACAACTACCTGCCGCTGCTGACGCGCCAGTATGGCGGCCAGCGCGCGGCGTTCCTACGCTTCCTGGCCCATGCCGCCCCGGTCTCGACGTCACAGGACCGCGGCGTCGAGCAGGCGATCGCCTTCCTGCTCGCGCACCGCACGGACCGCCGGGCCAGGCTGCGTCCCGTTGTTGAAACGGTGCAGGCGGACGGAACCACCGCCCGTCAGGCGCTCGACCTATCCTGGGTGGGCGAGAAGTGGTGGCCGCTGCTGACCGGGCGCACCGCCCACGATCCAACGCCCGCCGAAGTGGACCGGCGCGGTAGCGTCCGCGCTGGTGGTGGAATTTCGTTGATCGAAACGGTGTAGGCGGAGGTGGCCATTGGATTGGCTGGCTAAGGTGGAGTTGCGACGCTCTCACCCGAACCGACGAGGACCCGATGACCGAGGACAGACTACCGCTGGCCGAGCTGATGGCCAAAGCCGGAGATGGCGACTTTCTGCGTTCCGTGGCGGAGGCCGTGGTGCAGTTGTTGATGGAGACGGACGTGGACGGCCTGATCGGCGCCGGGCGGCACGAGCGCTCCGGCGAGCGCACGACCTACCGCAATGGGTACCGCGACCGCACGCTGGACACGCGGCTGGGCGGAGCTGCTCAAGGTTTCGCCTGCGAAGCAGGTGAAATAGCAGCGGAGGGAGCCTGCAGCTCCGGATCCCCAAGCTGCGCCAGGGCAGCTACTTTCCGCCGTTCCTGGAGCCGCGCAAAACGTCGGAGAAAGCCCTGGTGGCCGTCATCCCAGCGACAGCATCGCTGTCGCAGAGAGGCCTGGATTGGCGGCGTGTCGACCCGGCGTGTGGACGACCTGGTGCAGGCAATGGGCCTGGCCGGGATCAGCAAGAGCACGGTGAGCAAGCTGTGTAAGGACATCGACGACCGGGTGAGCGCCTTCCTGGAGCGCCCACTGGTCGGCGACTGGCCCTACCTGTGGCTGGACGCCACCTACCTCAAGCAGCGCGAGGGTGGGCGGATCACCAGTGTGGCCGCGATAATCGCCGTGGCGGTCAGCACGGACGGCAAGCGCGAGATCGTCGGGCTGCATATCGGGCCGTCGGAGGCGGAGACCTTCTGGGCTACGTTCCTGAAAAGCCTGGTGCGCCGGGGCCTGCGTGGCACCAAGCTGGTGATCTCCGACGCCCACGAGGGTCTCAAGGCGGCGATCCGCCGGGTCATGAACTCCACCTGGCAGCGCTGCCGGGTTCATTGGATGCGCAACGCTCAGTCCTACGTCCCGAAAGCCCAGCAGAACATGGTCTCGGCGGCACTGCGTCAGGCGTTCATCCAGGCCGACCGCGCGTCCGCCAGCCAGACACTGCGCCATGTCGCCGACCAGCTCCGGGGCAAGTGGCCGAAGCTCGGCGCGTTCATCGACGAGAGCGAGGCCGACGTGCTGGCCCACATGGACTTCCCCGCATCGCACCGGGCCAAGCTGCATTCCACCAATCCGCTGGAGCGGCTGAATAAGGAGGTGAAGCGCCGGGCCGACGTGGTCGGCATTTTCCCCAACGAGGGTGCCATCATCCGGCTGATCGGTGCGGTGCTGCTGGAAGCCAACGACGAGTGGCAGCTCCAGCACCGCTACATGCAGACCGAGGTCATGGCCGAACTCACACCGCCGCTGATCGATGCCATCCCACCACAGATTTCCACCGTGGCCGCTTGATCCCTGGCCACCTCAACTACACCGCAAATTCCACCACGTTGACGGACGTGACCGTCACGCCCGCAGCGGTGCCGACGGCATCGATCGCACGCTCAACGAGGATCGCATCCGCCTCGCCGTCACCGGCCTGAGCCGCGCCGGCAAGACCGTGTTCATCACCTCGCTGATCCACAACCTGCTCGCCCTCGGCCAAGGCTGCGACACCTTGCCTCGCATCACCGCCCGTCTCAGCCAGGACGGCACCAGCCGACTGCGTAGCGTCGAGGTGCTGCCGGCCGGAGCCGGCGTGCTGCCGTTCTTCGACTATGCCGCCAAGCTGCAGGGCCTCGCTGCCACCGAGCCCGCCTGGCCACCGCGCACCGAGGATCTCGCCCAGATCTCGCTGTCCCTGGTGATCGATTGCACGTCCATGCTGGGCCGTAGGATGGGACCGCGCCGGGTCCGGCTCGATATCCTCGACTATCCCGGTGAGTGGCTGCTCGACCTGCCCATGCTGTCCCAGTCCTACGCCGAGTGGTCTGCGCAGACGCTGGACCTACTGCGCACGTCACCGCGCAAGGAGTGCAGCGAGGAATTCTTGGCGTTCGTGGGTGACCTGCGCCCCAACGATCGTGCCGTGGAGACCCAGCTGCACCGGGGCCACCTGCTCTACCGCGAGGCGCTCAACGCCTGCCGCACCAAACACGGCCTGCGCTATCTGCAGCCCGGCCGCTTCATTTGCCCGGGTCCCTACAGTGATGCCCCCTTCCTGTGGTTCTTTCCGATGGCGGTGCCGGATGGCGATCCCAAGCCCGGCTCGGCTGCAGCCCTGCTGGCCGAACGCTTCGCCGCCTACCAGCAGCACATGCGCACCAGCTTCTTCGACACCCACTTCGCCTCCTTCGATCGGCAGATCATGCTGGTCGACGTGCTTGGCGCGCTGTCCGCCGGTAAAGCTGCGTTCGAGGATACCGCCCGGGTGATCAAGGACCTGGCCCGATCCCTGAACTATGGCGACAATAGCATGTCGCACGCGATCGCCGCCGGGCTCGCCAAGGGGGTCGGCCAGGTGCTGCCATCGATGTTCGGTCGAGCGATCGACAGCGCCGCGCAGAAGCTGGCCAACCGGCAGATCGAGAAGATCACCTTCGTGGCCACCAAGGCCGACCACGTGCCCGCCATGAAGCGCGACAACCTGCAGCACATGCTGCGGGCCGTGGCAGGGGCCGGCGAGCTCGAGGCCGGCACCCGGGTCAGCTACCACGTCGCCGCCTCCGTGCTGTCCACGGTGGACGGTGTGGCCAAGTTCCAGGAGCGGCCGGTCGAGGTGGTCAAGGGCATCAAGCTCGGCGAGGACCAGGTCCGGCCCTACTTCAACGGCGACGTGCCTGCTGGGCTCCCGCATGACGGCTTTTGGCTCGACCGGTTCTTCGAGCTGCCGGTGTTCAAGCCACCGCCGATCGACCCGGCCGGCAGCACCGGCATCCCCCATCGCAACCTCGACGAGGTGTTGGACGCCGTGATCGGAGATCTGCTGTGACGCCCCGCTATCCCGGTTTTCTCGACGAGGAGCAGAACGACCCACCGGGGGGGCCATCTGGTAGCGCTCCCGCCACAGCCACACCCGCAGCGCCTGAGTCCCAGCCGCTACCACGTGGCCCCATGCTGCTGGATGCGGAGCAGGACGCCCCAACCCGCTTGAATGTCGGCTGGGCGCCGGAGCTGGTCGCCGCTCCGCCGCTGCGGGTTGGCACCGGCTTCTGGATTGGCACCGGGCTGTTCGTGCTGATCGCCAGCTGGGTCGTGCTGTCGATGGCGTCCTTCGTGGTGGCGCTGCTGGCGCAGTCGCTGGCTCTTGGCCTGTTTGCGGCAGGCGGAATTGGGCTTGGCTGCCTGCTGCTGCTTTACGCCGTGTTGCTGGAGGTGCGGGCTTACCGCTCGCTTGGCACCGTCGAACGCCTCCGGACCGTGCTGGCCTCCAGCAGCACCACGGTCGAGGTTGGACGGGCTCAGGCGGCCACTTGGTTGAACCAGCTTGGCCCGGCGATCCCGGACCGGGCGGCAGTGGATCGAATGCTGCAGGGAGCGCCGACTTTGTCCGAGCTGCGCGACGTGCTGCGCAGCCAGGTCTCTGACCGGCTGCGCGAAACAGCCGGTGCTCTGGGACGCCGGGCTGCCGTGGAAGGGGCGACCCTGGTGGCGATCTGCCCGCATCCGGCCTGGGATGGCCTCATCGCCGGCGGGCGGGGGCTGCTGGTCATCCGGCACGTGGCGGCGCTGTATGGGCTGCGGCCGGGCCTGGCGGTGACGCTGGCGCTGATGCGACGGGTGGCTTGGACCGCTGCCGGGACGACCGGGCTCAGTCTGGTGTCGCAGGGCTTGGCGGACCACGTGCTCGGCAGCATGCCCGTGCTCAAGCACGTGGCCGGGGCGCTACCCGGGTCCGGTGTTGTGGCGGTGCGGCTTTACCGGCTTGCCGGTATCACCGCCGAGACATGCTCGCCGCTGAGCTGATGTCCAAGTGCACCGAGTGAATATGATGGAGGAAAACAGGCATGTATAAGCGTCCGCTTTGCGATGCCAACACGCGCAGCGAACGCCTAATAAAACGTTATTCCTCATCGTGGATCAGCAATAGGTCCGCTGTTCCCGTCACCCCATCCAGCCTGCCGCCGGTGGTGAATAGCATGTACGTGTCTTGTTCGGATTTGAACAGGTGCGCACTGCAGAGCCCTGCCAAAGTATCTATGGCCGAAAGTGTGCTGTCTGGTCCATCCTCCGGAAAATGAGCGATCAAAGTCAACGTGATCGGCCTGTGTGGCACCACGATGTCTTGCAGAGCTTGATTCGCAGCTTCGGCGTTGAACGGAATGAGGTGCAGGTCACCCACCCTCCCTGCCGGCCAACACATTAGGCAGTCGGCCAAATCCACGCAGACCAGCCTACCGGATGGTGACCGCAAGGTTGCGCGCACCGGAAAATGGTGAAGGTGGTCAGGTTCCATGCCTGCAGTGCCCCGGATCACGGTCGCCCCGACTTGCTGGAACAGCGGAACGACCGCTGCTCGTTCAGCTTCGCTAGCTCCCACGGTCACGATGACCCGAAGCCGTCGACCACCTTCACGAACCCAATTGACGAGTGTCTTCACAAGACAGAGTGCGACGTCGATTTCCGCCGGTGAGGCACCGTCCATTAGCGCGACCGTGGCGAGGCAGATTCCAGGAAAGAGCGCTACGACCTTATTTGCCTGGGCGAGTGGGTGATTTCCATCGAAACCATAAGGCAATGTCGTCCAGAAACCCTTTGCCGCACCTCGATGACTCAGGTCAGACGGACGGGGCCGGAGTGCCGCATACCAGTCCGACTGGTGCAGTCGCTCGGACCATTCCGGCACTCCGGGACCTACCGCGAACATAAGGCACACGACGCCCAGCATGGGATGGGGCGAGACCAGTTGCAGACTACCCGGTGCTTGCGTCGGTGGCAGTGCAGGCTCTTGCCACGGCTCGGATCGTACTGAGGTCCACGACACGACCGAGCCGATCTGGGCAAAAGATCCATCCGGCATGTCAGCGCGCCGGGGTGGTCGACATCTGCCGCCCACGCTCATCATAGGTGTAGATGAAGCTGCCACGCCGCACGCTGATCGTCGCGCCGGTATAGCCCTGCAAACCCTCGCCGGCCGGGACCGTGGCAATCTGCCGTCCCTTTTCGTCGTAGACGTAGACGAAGCTGCCGCGCTGCACTGCTGATCCGATTGCCATCTCTCACTCCGCATGTTGGGCCAGATTGGCCCGCGAGAAGAGAATTGGCGGGAGAGGGCGTCAGATGTGGTCGTATGGCTCAATGAGACATTTGCATGACGCTATGCTTTCCATTCGTCTCTAAGTGTCCATCCGGGATCATGCCGTTGGGCGGCATAGCTTTCGCAGCATGAGGCGGACGGACGCCCATTGCAGGAGCGCTAATGCATTGCGGTTCAGCCGCTCCCAGTCCTTGGCCAGGCGGCGGCACCGGTTCAGCCAGGCGATGGTGCGCTCCACGATCCAGCGTTTCGGCAGCACCACGAACTTGCCCGTTGCTGCGTCCGAGCGCTTGACGATCTCGACGTCAACCTGGCGGCATGCTCGGGCAAGGCCGGCCTGGAACTTCGGGCCGGCGTAGCCGCTGTCGGCGTAGAGCTTGAGCAGGAACGGATACAGCCCGAACAGGGTCGCCATCACCAGCACGCCGCCATCCCTGTCCTGCACATCGGCGGCGTGCACCACCGCGTGCATCAGCAGGCCTTGCGTGTCGACGAGGACGTGGCGCTTCTTGCCCTTGATCTTCTTTCCGGCGTCGTAGCCGTGTCGATCCGAGCGCCCCCTTTTTCCGCGCTCTTCACGCTCTGGCTGTCGATGATGCCCACAGTGGGGCTGGCCTCGCGCCCCGCCTGCTCACGGCACTGGACGTAGAGCGCATGGTGCAGGCGCGTCAGCGTGCCGTCCCAGGTCCAAAGGCTGAAGTAGTCGCGCACCGTGCTGCGCGGGGCCAGATCCTTGGGGATCGCCGCCCATTGGCAGCCCGTGCCCAGGATGTACATGAGGCCATCGACCACAGCGCGCATGTTGGCCGTGCGTTTGTTGCCGCCTGGCTTGGCGGGCGGGATCAGTCGTTCCACCAGCGCCCACTCGGCGTCTGTCAGATCCGTGGGGTAGCGCAACCTGCTCCGGTCGTAGCGGCCTCGGTTCTCAGCAGTCCACATCCACAAACCTGTCCAGACACATCTGGACGTACCCAACCACAACCAGCCTCAAACACTCAAAATGATCTCGGATGGACACTTACAGGCATCCTAGATTTGGCTGTAGATGAGCAATTCACCCCTGGCACGCCGTGTGATCGTCAGTGAGATAGCGCCGCCTTACGCCGCTGTTTGCAATTGTTTGCTGATGCCTCCCGTATTACCCGGAAGCTGTAGGCAGTCGGCCACGATCGACTGACCACCCTTCCCAAAACATCAACTTGTCTAAAAGGCGCCGCTCAATGAAGTGGTTCGGGATTCGATTGCGATTGCTCATCTCACCGCCTTGCGTAGTAAAATACGCGATCAACTCTGCCACGGCTTGCTGGAAATCAAAGCCCGTTTTGAAAGTGGCTGTGGTTCGAGCCTGACGGTGTGACCAGGCCGGTTGTTGCGGCGTTCCAGGTGGTTTGCTTGTTGTGGAGCATGCCGTGTGGACGCCTGAAGATCGTGCGTTGGTTGGAGATTACGGGGCTGGCCTGGCGCTGACGGACGACCAGTGGCGACTGTTGCAGCCACTGGTCCCGCCTGCCAAGCCCGGAGGCCGCCCGCGCACGATCGAAATGCGGCGCATGCTGGACAGCCTGTTCTACCTGCTGCGCACCGGCTGCCAATGGCGACAACTGCCGCCACCACCCGCCTTCCTGCCGTGGACGACCGTGTATGGCTACTTCCGTGCCTTCCTGGACGCGGGCGTATGGGAGTCCATGCGCCATCACCTCGTGGTCATGCTGCGCGAGGGTGCAGGCCGGGAGCCAAGCCCCACAGCCACAGTGATCGACAGCCAAAGCGTGAAGACCACGGAAGCCGGCGGCCCGCGCGGCTACGACGCGGCCAAGAAAGTGACGGGGCGCAAGCGGCACATCGCCGTGGACACGCAAGGGCTGCTGCTGGGCGTCGTCGTGCATGCCGCCTCCGTCCAGGACGCGGACGGCATGGCTAGCCTGCTCAGGCGCGTCAAGCCGCTGTATTGCTGGCTGCGTGCCGTGTTCGCCGACGGCGGCTACAACCGCGTGCCGGCAATCCTGGCTTGCTTCCTGCTCGGGCTCGTCCTGCTGATCATCAGCCGTCCACGGGGCGCAAAAGGCTTTGTGCTTCTACCGCGCCGATGGGTGGTGGAACGCACGTTCGGCTGGCTCGGACGCTGGCGTCGGCTGTCAAAAGACTACGAGCGCCTGCCGAAGGTGTCCGAGGCCATGGTCACCCTCGCCATGATCCGTCTCATGCTCAACCGCGCCGTCAGACCAAACCGTCTGCGACTGCCCGCCCCGTGACTTTTAAAACGGGCTTTTAGGCCTGCGGACTTTGATTCCGGGTGGGCTCAGCCTGGCTCTGCGCTGCGCCGACAATGTTGCGCGCCGTGTCGACCGCCGGAGGCCTGAGGCCAACGCCCTCGCTGGCTGGTTCGACGAGCATCGCGATCGGCTCGGCTTGCCCGAGAGCGAAGACTTCTCCCCCGACGGGGGCAGGCGCATGCCCCTATCCGCCGCCTCCTGGCGCCGGGTTTGCGCGACCGTTACCCGCTGCCTGAATGCTGGGGCCGCCGAAACGGACATGCCGGCCGCGCGCTGGACGGAGGCTGTGGCGGGCCGGTTGGGGTTGTGCGACGTGGAGCGCCGGTTGTTCGCCCTGGCGCTGTTCTACTGCACGGATCAATGCGTGGAGCGTTTGGTGGACAAGCTGAACGCCGCCCGCGGCCGCGAACGAAACCTCGTGTGTGATCCCGTTCTGCTGGCCCTGCTGCTGGACAGCGAGCCGGACGAGGTGGAGCAGGCGCTCATGCCCACCGGACGGCTGATGAGTTGCGGCCTGTTGGAGGTGGACGCACAAGGCATTCTGCAGGTGCAGTTCCAGATCAACCAACTCGTGCGGCGCTCCGTGCAACCCGGCGAGGATCCATGGGACCGGCTGCTCGGCCCGGCAGTACCTGCGACTCTGCCGCCGGATGCCTTCGCCCACATTGGCCCCTCGGCCAAGATTGCTGCCGACCTGCTGCGGATCGCGGTGCGCCAGCGGGAGATCGGAATCAACATCCTGCTCTATGGGCCACCGGGCACAGGCAAGACCTCCTTCGCAGCAACTCTCGCGGCCCAGATTGACGCTCGGCTGCGTGCAGTGACCGAGCAGGACGAAATCGGCAACGAGCCGACCCGGCGGGAGCGCCTTTCCGGCTTGAAGCTGGCCCAGCGCATCGCCCCCCTTGGCGAGAGCGTGCTGCTGTTCGACGAAGCGGAGGATGGGTTTGCCCGCCGCAATGCCGATGGCGAGGACCGGGCCGGATCCCGTGTGTTCATGCATCGGCTGCTGGAGCGTACGCCCGTGCCGGTGATCTGGACCGCCAACGATATCGACGTGCTCGGTGGGGCTGCCGTGCGGCGCATGACACTCTGTATGGAGATGAAGATCCCCTCCGTTCGCGTGCGCACCCGCCTCTGGCGCGCCATGGCTGAGACGGAAGGCGTTGCACTGCCGGAACTGGATGCCGCCCGGCTCGCCCGGCTGGTGCCGGCCGCACCGGCCGTGGCCGCCGTGGCCCTGCGCGCGACCCGGCTTGTTTCTGGCGACGCCGGAACCGCGCAGGTGATCGTAGAAGGGATCGCTCACGCCGTTAGCGGCAGCCGCCCGACCCCGCCCGAAGCGGATCGCCTCACAGCCTACGACCCGGCCCTAGTGAACGCCGACACCGACCTGCTGACGTTAGCGGACGCGCTGTGCCGCACCGATGCACCAAAATCCGTATCGCTGCTGCTCTCTGGCCCGCCTGGCACGGGCAAAAGCGCCTGGGTACGCCACCTCGCTGACCTGATGGGCTTGCCCGTGCTGACCAAGCGCGGCTCGGACCTGTTCGGCCCGTATGTTGGCCAGACGGAAGCCGCGATCGCCGCTGCCTTCGCCGAAGCGCGCGAGGATGGTGCATTTCTGGTGTTCGACGAGGCAGACAGTCTGCTGGCCGACCGCACCGGCGCCGTGCGGAACTGGGAGGTGAGCCAGGTGAATGAGATGCTGACAGGGATGGAGCATCACCCACTGCCGTTCGCCTGCACCACCAACCTCTTGGACCGGCTCGACAGGGCGAGCTTGCGCCGGTTTCTGGTGAAAGTTGGCCTGGACTGGATGACAGCCGCTCAGGCGAAGCTAGCGTTCCGGCGATTCTTTGACCTTCCGCCGCCGGAGACGCTCGACGACCTGCGCATGCTCACCCCGGCAGACTTCGCACTTGTTCAGCGGCGGGCCAGCCTGATGGGTTTGGACCAGGATGCAGACGGGTTGTTGCGCCTAATGGCAGCCGAGTGCGAGGGGCGCGTGGGTGGGCAGACACGGATAGGGTTCGCCGTATCATAGGATCTTAGAGGGCGGTGAGAACGGAGAGACGCCCTTGCCTTCCCGTTCTAACCGTCAGCCGTCTTGAACTCGAGACAAACCCCCTAGTTCAAGACGGCTGTCCGATTCAGGTCAGCTTTGTGATGGCGTCGCGCAAAAAAACGGTGCATTCACTGTCGTTCATCTTACTGATTACGGACATTGAACAGAGCGGCGACCGTGCGTAGAACCATTCTGGAACCGCGGTGCAAGCCGATTGGGCAGTAGGCGAACCACGTTCATGCTGGTATCGAGCCAGCGTCATCCATGGTCTGCTCGGGAGTGTCCCGCATACCGGTCGGATCGAGTCCACTTGGCTCATCAGCCCACGTAGCAAAACCTGCCTCCCTCCAAAACTCATCGTAAAGACGCAACACACGATCCTCGACTACTGTCCGAAACCCGGTGATTCGATCTGGCGACCACAATTTGTTGCCTTCCGGACACTCTGCCCACACCAGATCGATTTCTTCGGCATGGTTGCCACCGAGCCGAAGCATGCCGATTGCACTATCAGGATGTTCCGACAAGGACTTAATTTTCGCGTGGACAGTCTTGTCGCCGGCGGCGCGATTATCGCTGGATGCAAGCCAGCATTTATTGCCGATCGATTCGCGGTACAGATGCCATCCAGCATTGAAACCTTCTCGCACTTCGACGGATGCTCCAGGAAACTCAGGACGTCCAAAGAAGCTTTGAGGTAGGACGTGGTCCAGGTCGAAAGATGTGTCCTCTTGCTCAATGGCGAGGGGGTCATAGTTCGGAAGTCTTTTCTCCAAATATTCGGCTTGCAACCACATGAGAATGGTTTGGCTACGCAGCCACCAGGTCTGCGCAAACCTGCTGATCCCTTTCTGCCAGTCCTCGAAATCATCTAGCGGCTGCTCGAAAAGGAAGCTCCACCTTGGCAGCCCGGCCGGGCTGCCTTTGCGGAGAAGGTACTTACGAAGATCTACTGGTGCGATCAGAGGGAAGTTCGTATTCTGGTCCGCGGCAATTTCTCGGTAGATGGTGTGTCCCGGGAAGCCCGTAGAACCCCGGTGGGCCAAGTTCTTTTGAGCCGAAATCACCTTGAAGGCTGCTGTGAGCGCCCGTCCCTGGTTACCAACGCACAGTGACCAGTAAAGCGAAAGTCGGATCATTTCGCCCCGCACTTGAGGAGCACTCGCCTCATCTGGGTACAACACAAGCCATAGCGCTAATACCTGCAACAACTCGCGCGGTAGGCTCGCTACCATGAAGCGGGGGAGGCCATGCGGTTGAAGCTTCGGCACCGTTTCCTTGAAAAGTACCGAGTCTGACAATGCCTTGAAGGCAAGCACCAGCTTGCCTGTAGCGGCCAACCCGACATCGCCACCAATTGTGGAAAGCACTCTCTTAAGACTATCGGCAAAATCGCTGTTCTTTTCCATTAATGCACTGAAATCCGCAGGATCCGCTCTTGCGAAACTGCGCTTCTGAACATCGCTCCGCGTCGCATTCGCGATCCTAATCGCCGTATCGACAATGTGTGTCGCCGACATGATCTTGCCACTCTCTTGCACTTGCTTTACAGCTTCGACGATGTCGGGCTGGTAATGCTTGTATGTCGAGTAATTCTGTTCCTCTATGCTCAATGGGGTTCCGCCTCGGCCGATCCGGCCGAACCAGTTCAGTAGCCACTTGTCTCCGCCCTCGCCCCTCACCTTCTCAGGAGGTAGCAGAAATAGGGCCATGCTTGATGCTTTTAGCGTCTCAAAGCCAAAGGCGAGCTGATCGATCACCTTATTAGAGACGTCGCCTTTTCCACTAAATTTTACCTGCGCCTCGCTAGAAAATCGGCTTTCGCAGTTCTGCCACAAGGCCATAAGTTCATGCAGCGGCACTGCATTCTTTGCTACAGAAGGCTCAGGCGGACAGCCTGCTCTCTTTCTGAGGGCAATGTCGAATAGCTTGTTGTCTGGTTCTTCCCGACTGATTGCTAGACGATCGCGCAGTCTTTCACTCTCATTATTACGGGAGCTCCATGAGAGCTTTTCTCCATTCACATTCCAACCAAAGGGCCGGCCTGGGGTCGTTAGAAGAAACTGCACCCCGGCGCAGTTACTTACTTCTTTTGTCAGATCTACCCAAAGGCACATTCTGCTTTCTGCAGGATGCATGAACCCGAGCATCATAGCCCTTAGCCTTTGCTGTCCATCTAGAAGGTCAAGCGAGTCTTCTGATGTGCAAGCGATACGTTCGTCTGTGAGGAAGTGCCGGCCGCCCATACCCGCCTCCACAAGGCAGAACATCCCGACGGGCATTCCCGCTAGGAGGGAGTCCCAGATGCTTGTGATTTGCCGATGGTCCCATAACGCTCCACGCTGAACCGCGGGCAGGCGCAGCCTTCTATCGGTAATCGCGTGATTGGCCCAACTCATGAAATCAAGCAAGCCTCTCTGGTTTACGCCTTTAGCGAGCCGATTCATTGAATCTACCTTTGAGAGACGTGGTGAGTCGGGTCACCCGCTCGACTCTTCCACTTGTTACGAAAACCACTAGTCCTTCGTCAGCATCCGTCACCTGCAGATACTCCCGCACTTGAGCACAGTATCTCGCCACGTCTGTTGCTGTTGGCATTACGTCGCTCTTCCAATCCACAACCGTTTCTGGCTGCCCTCGTGTGTTTAATGCCACCGCATCGGCCACGCCCTGCGTGACTTCTTCGCCGCTCTCCGCCCCAGAGCTTCTACCCATTGGGCATTCCGCCTCCAAGCGCGGCCGCATAGCGATTATTTCTGGTAAGGCCAGCGCCCGCTGCACCGTTGAAGCGGTTTCAGCCGGGTCCACCGTACCCACGCCCGGCGCATCTAATTGCCCGACCAGCACCGCCGCGCGTTCGACGAGTGCGGCTCCCTCCCCCGCTGTTTCTCCTGTCAGCACCTCCTCGAGCAGCTTATGGATGATCAAGCCGCGGGCCTGACTGCCTCGAGGACGGAGCAGCGTTTCGGCCGGATCATCTGTGGCGATCGGCACCGGTCCTGCATCAACCGCCATCGCCTCGTCCGCCTCTGCCAAGTGGGGCGTGATCCGATGAACCTGTCGGATACGCGATGCAATTACCTCGGCTTCGGCTACGAATCGGGCATGGTCTTGGCCACTCGCCATGTCCTCCGTTCGGTGCAGCATCCCCGCACCCAACGCGTCCGGAGTGAAGTGGTCGAGATCAGCGTGGTCCAGGCCCACGGAATCCTGCCAGGAGCCCTTTGGAACCCCGGTCGAAAAGGAAGGTAATAGCAACAGGTCCCGCGCCCGAGTGGCGGCGACGTACCAGAGCCTGTGGCGTTCCCGCTCCACCTCGAGCTTCTCGGCCTCAAGGGCCGCGGCGGTACCAGGCCCTTCATGCCCGAACACCTTCAAGTGCAGGTGGCCTTCCTCGTCCAACGCCGCGTCCACGGAGCCGCCCGGGCGTCCGCCCATATTGATCGGCACCACCACAGGCCATTCCAGGCCCTTGGAAGCGTGCATCGTCACCAGGGACACGGATTGCTGCTCCGTGTCCGGGCGGCCCTCCATGGTGCGCTGCGCCTCCTTCCACTGGGCCGTCATGGCGCGGGCGAACGCGAGCAGGCCGCGTATGTCGTAGGCCCGGGCGGCTTCCAGGAACTGGTCCAAGTTGGCCAGCGCCCGCTCCGCCGTGCGATCGTGCCGACGACGCAGCAGAGGGCGGACCTGCAGTTCCTCCACCGCTTGGCTCAGCAGCACGAACGGCGTGGTGCCGCGCGCAGCCCGGGCTAGCACCTGCAGGATGGCGAGCGTCTCACGCAGAAGTGGGTCGGCGACCGCTTCCAGCGGTGTCCAAAGCCGCAGGAACGTCGGACGGCCATCCTCCCGTGGCGGCAGGGCGGCGGTGGCATCCAGCAACGCCTCCTCCGTCAACCCGACCAGCGGGCCGCGCAGCAAGGCCCCCAGGGCGAGTGTATCGCTGCCATCAGCCAGAGTGCGGGTCAGCGCCAACAGGTCCTGCACCTCCTGCCGCCGGAAGAAGCCCTTGCCGGCCTGCGTGGAAACGGCGATGCCAGCCTCCTCCAGGGCAAGCTCGTAGCGCCACAGCTCGGTGCCGGACGGGGCGAGCAGCGCGATGTCGTCAGGACGGCACGGACGGGGTCCATCTTTACCGCGAACTGGCAGGGCGCCGATCACCCGCGCGCAGAAGGCGGCGACCGCTTCGGCCTCAGCATCCCGCAAACCGTCACCGCCCGGCAAAACTTCAACCGGCAGAGTGGCGACGGCGGGGTGGCCTGCGGTGGCGACGGTAGTGGTGAACAGGTGGGAGAAGCCCGGCTGTTTGTTCTCGATCGAGAGCACGTCCTCGAACCGCTTGTTCACCCAGTCGAGGATCGGGGCCACAGATCGAAAATTCTGACCAATGGTGAGACAGGAAGCCGGGTCGGCCCGGGTGAGCCGCTCTCGCGCCGCAAGGTAGGACGACACGTTTGCACCACGAAAACGGTAGATCGCCTGCTTGGGATCGCCGACCAGGAACAGCGCGCCGGGACGCGGCACCCAGTCCTGCCATGGGGTTGCGGCGATTGGGTTCGCAGCACACAAGCGCCACAGGATCTCGCACTGCAGAGGATCGGTGTCCTGGAATTCGTCCACCAGCACGGCAGTGTAGCGGGCGGCGAGCGCGGCCCGCACGTCGGCGCAATTGGCCAGAAGGTCGCGGGCACCGGACAGCAGGTCGTCGAAGTCGATCAGCGCAGCACCGCGCTTGCGCTCTGCGAACCGGGTGAGAACCGTGCGCAGCTCGCCCGCGACAAGATGCAGGATACGACCAGCAGCGTAGGATTGGGCAGCTTCGTGCGCCAGCTTGCAGGCGTTGTAGCAGGACATGGCCTCGTCGTGCAGCGCATCGGCCTTCAGCTTGGAGCCGCTGGCCTTGAGCGCCGCCTGCCACTTGCCTTTCTTCCGGTAGGCGCTCCAGAGCCCCTTGCTGGTGGCGCTGCTGGCTGGGGCCTCCAGCGCGAAGGCGTGCAGCAATGCCTCGACCTCCGCCAGGCCGCCTGCAGGAGCTGTTGCCATCAGCGCGTCGAGCTCGTCCGCAATGACAGCCGTCTCCTCCTCGCGGCACTCCGCCGTATCCACGAAGGAGCGCAGCTTTGCCGCGGCCTGACGTAGCGCCTGCATGGGGTCAGCCGGCTTCACCTCCCGCACCGGGGCGTCGCGGTGGTGCGCCATCCAGCGCAGCGCGTCGCGGATCAGCTTTCCCGTGGCGGCCGCATCATGCAGGAACAGCCCGGCGAGTAGATCGTTGGGCTGAAACGGACCAACCAGGCGCTCGCGCAGCCATTCTTCCAACACTTCGTCGCGCAGCCCATCGGCATCCTCGCGGTCCATCACGGTTGCACCGGGGTCCATGCCCGCCTCGGCGGGGTAGGGGCGCAGCAGACCCTGACAGAAGCCGTGGATGGTGGTGCACGTAAGCTCGTCCAGCCCATCGCGTGCAGCAACCAGGTTGCGACGCTGTTCCTTCGTTGGACCGGCGGGACCGAACCCGGTCACCAGGTCCGGGCGCACCGTCCCCGCCGCCAGTTCTGCCACGAACTCCACCACACGAGCACGCAGCTCGCCTGCGGCCAGTTCGGTGAAGGTGATAGCGGCGATCGCTCGGGGCTTCCTGCCGGAAGCCAGCAAAGCGGCCACGCGCCCTGCCAGCACCGAGGTCTTGCCCGAGCCGGCTCCTGCCTCAACCAGCAGGGTGCGATGCAACGCGGTCAGGGCCATCGCCCGGGCAGCGGTATCTTGAGCGAGTTCCGTTTGCCGCATCATGCAACATCCCAAATCGACGCCGCATCGCCTAATTCCAGACGTGCAGCAGCCATCTTGAATCCGGCCATCGACCCTGGTCCCGAGGGCAGCGCGAAGGCGAGGTCGTCATACGCCCCACCGGTATCTGGGCCCGGTAGCGCCCGCCCCTCCCGTACGCTTTCTTGCGCACGCCCGAGCGCCTGCGTCAGCGTCAGCAGCGTCGCCTTCGCGTCGTGAAGCGTGAAGCAGCCGCCCTCGCCGCGCGGGTACAGCAGCATGGCCTCGACCTCGACCGATCTGCCGAGCAGAGCTTGGGCGGCGAAGCCATAGAGGCAGCGTTGCAGCTCCTGGCCACCATTCAAGGCTCCAGGGTCGCGGAGCTTGCCGGTCTTGTAGTCCACAAGTCGCGCCGTCTTGTTGCCATGGGACAGATCCATGCGATCGATGCGCCCTTGAATGCGAATATCGGTGCCAGGGATCGTGACGATCGTCGTGGGATCCCAGGGCTCATTGCCCGGGTCGGCACCAGGGTTACCGAAACTGATCTCGGCGTAGGACCGATTGCCCGGCAGGGCTGGCATTTGCCAGCATAGCGCAGTGATCGCCATGGCCGCGGCGCGTTGCAGCGTGGTGCTCCATAGCAGTGCAGGCGGGACAGCGGCCACCGCTTCCCATTGCGCCGCAACATCGATGCGGGCGGCCTCCACTGCGGCGCGAACGGCGCCCTCCGCGGCCCGCCCCACCCCGCCCGCCTCGTTGATCGCCGGCAGCGCCGAATCCAGCAGTTGATGCACCAGATTGCCGAACTGCAGGGCGTCCAGCTCCATGGATTCCACCCCAGCATCCGGCTCGCGCCAGTTCAGGGCGTAGCGCCAGGTGAAGCCAAGCGGGTTGCGAAGCAGCATGCGCAGGGAGGTCGCGGAGTGCAGCCGGTCCAGCGCGCGCAACAATGCCGGATGGTTGGGACGCACCAAGCCATCATGCGCGGTAACCCCCGTGTCGTTCCAATCGTCCCAACAGGATGCGGCGGAAATGGCGCGGGCGGTGGTCGCGAATTCAGCAGGCCGGGCCATGAGGCGGTCCTGCTCGCTCATCGCGTGCTCCGGGATGCGGGCCCGGCGCAGCCGCTCCGGCACGGCAGGCATCAGCGGCGAGAGGCCAAGCAGGCGACCGGTTGCATCGCGCCGGCTGGCCGAGCAGATTAGCGTGCCCGATGTGTTGCCTCGTATGGCGTGGAACGCCTGTCGGTCAGCCTGGGTGATGGAAAGCGGCTCCAGCTTCGCCGACGGGATGACGTGATCGGGTAGCAGCGGATCCTCATTTGTACCACGCGGCCAGGAGCGCGCATTTAGGCCGAACAGCCAGACGTGCGGACGGGGGCAGCAGGCCAGGGTCGCGGCATGCATCCAGCCGATCGAGGTTGCGGCCTCCACGGTTTCCGTCAGACGCAGTGCACCCAAGCTACCCTCGAGCGCCGTCGCCGGCGCACGCAGCAGGGCTCGGCGCCACAGCAGGCGGGCGGCGCCGCGCAGGAACATCTCGCCCGCTGCAGCCGCGGCTTCGGTGCCCTGCGCGAGCAGGTCGATGGCCGGTAGCAGGATGGCGGTGGTCTCCACTGGCCATCCGGAGACCGCTTGGCGCCACCGCTCTAGCGAGCCGAGTGGTGCGGCACTGGGTAGGTCGCTCAGCCACCCATCCGGAAGCTGTTCGAATGGTGTGCCTGCCTCGTGGACGAGCGCCACTAAGCGGCGCACCCGGTCCTGCGACAATCCGTGCAGCACAATGTCGGCCAGCGCGGCCGCAGCTTGTCCGTTGCGCGTGGACAGCGCCCGCCGGCCATGGGCGAAGTGAATGGGCAAGCTGGCCTCGAAGCTCATGGCGAGCACCAGATCGTCGTACTCACCCGGCGACGCGGCGGCAAAGGCGATGTCCGCGGCATCCACGCCTTGCGCGAGCAGGGATCGTGCCCAGCGCATGGCCTCGATCACCTCGTGCCGAGCCGTGGCACCGGTAACGGCGCGGACTGTGGGGTTCGTCAGGGCGTCGTAGGTCTGGTCCTTGCACTTGCACTCCCACCAATCCGGCGCAACGTGCCCCTTCCTGGCGCCCAGCTGCTCGTTGCTGCGCCAGTGCAGGTTGCCCGGCGTGTGCAGGACCAGGATCAACGTTTGCCATACCGGGTCCACGTCGATGAGACGGTCCAGTTCGACCGGCCCCAGCACAGCGGGGGCGTTCCGGATGTTCCGACCCGCCTGCCGGGCCAGGTCGCCGGGCCGCAGCATGCCTGGCGCTAGACGCTTGACGACGGCGTGCTCCAGTGCCGCCAGAGTGGCGAGGCGCTGCATACCGGGTTGCTTCGCGGCTTCCGCCGCAAGGTCGATATTCGCGCGCCAGGCCTTGGCCAATGTGCCCGCCAGGGCTGAGGGTAGGCCCGGCAGTTCGGCGATCCTAGCCAAGTCACCTAGGTCCGCAGCCGATGCGGCAGCCACGGCCTCCGCGGCCAGACGGGCGAGGGTGTCTCCATCCACAGGGCGCAGGAATCCGCCCGCCAGACGCTGCGCCACCTGCTCGACCGTGAGCACTTGCAGCCCATGCTCCCTGTGCCGTGCGGCACGAAGGCGGCGAGCGGCAGCGGCATGGCCGCCGGACACGATAACGGTGCGCCTCATGCGGCATCTCCGGACAGGGTTCGGTTGGTGCGGTAATGCGCGTCAGCCTTCAGGCGCGTACCTTCGGGCAAGTCAAAGGCAGCCAGGATGCGGGCCGTCATCGCCGGGCCATGCAGCCTGCGATCAGCATAGGCGATGAAATGGCGCTCAGGACGATGCAGCACGACCCGCCCGCGCGGGAAGTCCTCGTATTCGTAGGTGGCGATCGCGGCGGGTAGGCCGTGCCGGGCCAACCCGGCAGCCCCGAGCGCCTGCCACGCCTCCCAGACTTCGGAATGCCCTTCCGGGTGGGTCAGGAATTCGCCGTAGGTCTCCGCTGCATCCAGGGTCGTCGCACGAGTGACGAGGTGACGGACCCCGGCATCAGGCACAAGCCAGAAGATCCCTACTCTGCCTTCCGTCCTGCTCATGCGGCGACCACCGGAGGTCGCTCATGGTGGTCCGCCGCCGTGCGTGCCATCTCAGCTAGCATGGTCCGCAGTTCCGGCGGGTCGAGCACCTCCACCGTGTCGCCCCAGGTGAGCAGGTGGTGGCACATCTCCAGCTTGCCGCCGGCCTTGAAGCGCACCAGCAGCGTGCCGTCTGCATCGGGCTCAATGGTCTGGCTGGGATGGAAGTGGAACACTGCTGCATCCCGCGCTGCCCCGCCCGAGAAGCGCAGGCACACATTGACCGGCTCCTCTCGCCACATACCGAAGGAGGCGGCGGCATAGGCATCCAGGTCGAAGGGGATGGTCCGTGTAAAACTCTCCTTCAGCACGTCGTGCTCGATCACTCGATCGAGCCGAAAGATGCTCGGCTCGTACTCCGTGCCCTTGATCTGCGCGACCAGGTAGGCGCGCTGCCCGTGCAGGATGCCGAGGGGCTCGACTACCCGCTCCTTCGCCTCCGCCCGGCTAGCGCCATACAGCAGGCGTATCCTGGTCGAGGCCAGAATGGCATAGCGGATGCCAGTCAGCAGCGTGAGCGGCATTACGGGGCGGGGACCAGGTCGAATGGATGTGCCCTCCGCCTGCATCATCGCTTCCAGGTCCGTCCCGGTGCGGCGCAGGTCCATGGGCTTCATCTTGGCGCGGAGCTTGGCCAGCAATCGTGTCAGCGCCTCCGCACGACCCGGCGCCGCTCCCTCGGCCCGCAGTCGCCCGGCGGCCATCTCAACCTCCACCAGCTCGGACGTTTCCGTCTCCATCAAGCCGCGGAGGGTGCCTTGGCGCATGCGCCAACGCTTGGCTGGACCATCGCCCTCCACTTCCTCGATCATGTAGGGGAAGCGATCCTTGATCGCCGCCATCATGCGTTGGGCGGTGCGGTTGGAGGTGTCGAACTCGCGCTCGACATCGAGGACGGCAATGCCGTCCTGCGTGCCGGACAGCAGCACAGCCAACTGCAGCAGATCGGCCTTGCCCTTGAAGCGCATCGCGGTCTCCGTTCCCTAGTACCGAGCATGGATCGTTCCACCTCGGCTGTGAACCAGGGATGCTGGCGTGCTACGTCAGATCCGGTCGTAGCGCAGCAGCGGTCTGAACCCGTGCATTCCTGGCTACGTCCATTCCTGACGTAGCGACCGAGCATTGTTCCCTGGCGCAACGAGGAGTGGAATGATGCCCATCGCAACCGCCACACGAGCCTGCCCCCTGACGCACCACGCCGCCCGGAGGGCGCAGCAACGCGCCATTTCCGCTACTGTGCTGGATCTGCTGCTGGATTACGGCGACCGTTTCGTCGCTGGTGGCGGCGCCGAGATCGTCCGCATCGGCCAGCATGGCCGCGACGAATTGGCCCGGGAGTTGTCGCCATCCACCTGGCGAGCACGGCTGCAAGCTGCAGACAGCCTATGCCGTGGTGGCAGCCGACGGTGCGGTGGTCACGGTCGGCCATCGCTTCCGTCGGATGGAGCGCCACTGATGGGTGGCGACAGCAAGGCGCTGGCGCGCCTGTCCCGCACCGTGGCGGCGCGTATCCCAGCCACCCTGGACGACGTCGACCTGGTCGCCCGGCTTCGCACCATGGGTGCATCCTGGTTGCTGGCGGATCCCACCCGGCTGAAGCCGGACGCCGCAGGTCGTCTCCGGCTGGAGCGGAGTGCCTCTGCCACACTGACGCGCCTCGCCCGTAGCGTGGGATGGATGGTCGATCAGCGCCACCATCACGGGCAGCAGGCGGGAGAGGAAGCCAAGAAGACACTGCGTGGTCTACGCTCGGGACGGTTGGACATAGAGATGTTGCTGGAACACGCGTCGCGGTTCCGCGTCCTGCGCCGGAGCCATATCCGTCGCAACGTGCGCGACAAGGTGCACGCACCGGCCGAGGCAATCTCGCTCCTCGACGGGGCCTATCGTGCGACGCGGGTGACGAGCGAGCGAGCGATGAACCAGCTGGGGCAAGAAGCCGGCAACTGCCTGGCGTCGCCCTACTACCGCCGTTTCTACGCGGACCGGCTTCGGCGCAAGGTCACGGAGTACTGGCGCATCGATCCCATCGACGCCCCGTGGATGGGTGAATACCACCCAATTTGGGTGGTGGCGCTCTCGACCCGCACCGGCTCGGTCGAGGAGGTGCAGCAGGCGGGCAACACCGTCGTATTGCCAACCGACCGTGACGTGCTGCTCGAGTTCCTCGCCAGCCGTGAGCGCCGCAGCACCGGCCGCGCTCACGCTGCGAACCTGGCAACGCATGCGATCAGCCCGGTGCTGATCGAGGCGGCCCGGATAGGAACGCTTCGACGCTTTCGTTCCCGCCTGGCCGGCGGGACCTGGCGGTTCGAGTTCGGCGCCGGAGTGCTGACTGCCATCGCCTTGGGAACGGACGTCAAGATTGGTGCCGACGAGGTATCTGCCATCGTGCTGCATGGGCCGGGAACCGGCGCGCGTATGGTGTTATCCGTCCTGCGCGGCTGGTGCAGCCGGGATTGCGAGGATCCGGAAAGCGAACCGGAGGGCAGCGCCATTGGCTATGAGCGCAGCCTGGCGCTCCGTCTTGCCCTGCGATCCGCCTGTTCTCGAAGCCTGACCCTACGCCGCGCCTGTCTCACGGCATTTGCGGGGGAGAGCCTATCGTTCAGGGAGGATTGGTTCGGAGCAAGTGGTGTCTGACCAGATGTCAGCATTGCTTCGTTCAGGCTTGGGTAATCCGGCTCGCGAGCTTGCGGACGTTCTCCGGTGTCCAGCGACCGCCGCGGATGGTCTTCGTGCCGGCGGCGTTCAGCATCTCGGCCACGACACTCCATCGTCCTGGTCCTGCCGCAGTTGCGGCCAGGGCGGTTCGCAGCCCTTCCTCGGCCGCAAGCCGCAACCTGGCCATGGCGCTCTCGTCACGCCTGCGCCAGGCAGTGAAGTGGCGGGCCGGGTCAAACTCCTGTCCGTCGATCACGACGGCATCGGGTGGCAGGCTTATCACACGCAATTCCAACTCATCGGCCGCATGCTCGATAAAGGGGTTGGGCCGCCAGTGCTGCGCTGCGTCGAAGCGCACCGTCAGCAGCGTCGGCCGTGTGGTGTGCAGGGCCGGGGCATGTCGGAGCAGGACATCGCGCACTGCGTCGGTCGCACGATCGGTGCGAGTGTCCATGAAGGCGATCTCGTCGATCAGCTTGCCAGCTTCGGCTTTGACGTGCTGCTGCACGCGTTCCCGCTGGTAGCGGATGGTGCGGCTCGCCGCCGCGGCGGCATCGACCCCGGGCGGCAGGTCGCGGAACCCGGCCCAGTTGACCGGCAGTGTCCAGTAGATGCCGACATAGACCGCACCCAAGCGCGCCTCCTTGTTCTGCCCGGACAATTCCGACAGCCGGGTCTCAACCAGCTTCGGCAGGAATAGCCTGCATCCATCAACACGCAACGGGAATGCCGCCATGACCCCACAGACCAGCACCACCAATCCGCTCCGCATCGACGCGGTGCCGTTCGGCTCAAACGGTGGGCTGATCGGCCTCACCATCGCACCCGGTAAGCAGCAACGGGACGGATTGAGCGCCGCGCATTGTCGTGACCTCGGTGCCGACCTCGATGCCGTGGCGGCCTGGAACGCAGCTGTGGTGGTGACGCTGGTGGAGGCGCAGGAGCTGGATGCGCTCGGCATCGCGGCGATTGGCGCCGAGGTGCGGCGGCGGCACATGGAATGGCATCACTGGCCGATCGGCGACTACCAGGTGCCAGATGCCGCCTTCATGGCAGACTGGCCTGCCCGTTCAGCGATGCTGCGCGGCCTGCTGGCGCGTGGCGGGCGGGTGCTGGTACATTGCAAGGGCGGGCTGGGCCGCTCGGGCAGCATTGCGGCGCGCCTGCTGGTGGAGAGCGGCATGGACGCTGCCACGGCACTCGCCTTGTTGCGGGCGACCCGGCCGGGTGCAATCGAGACGGCGGCGCAGGAGGCCTGGGTCGCGGCAGGACGCCCTGCCGCATTGCCTCCCGCGGCGCGTGACCGTCGTCCCGTTCGGGACCGGGCAATGGGGGCGCTGCTGGGACTGGCTGTTGGTGATGCGGTGGGAGCAGCCATCGAATTCGAACCCAAGCCACGGTTTGCCCGCCTGGATGACATGGAGGCGGGTGGCCCACACTGCCTGAAACGCGGGCAATGGACCGACGACACCGCCATGGCGCTGGCGCTGGCCGACAGTCTGGTCGCAGATGCCGGGCTCGACGCTGATGACCTGATGCGGCGATTTCTCGACTGGTATGACACCGCCAGCTACTCCTGCACCGGCCACTGCTTCGACATTGGCAACCAGACCCGGTCCGCGCTGCAGCGGTATCGCCGGACCGGCAAACCGCTGACGGGCACCACGGACCCGGCCGCCTCCGGCAATGGCGCGCTGATGCGACTGGCCCCGGTGGCGATCCGGCACTGGCGGGACCGGCCCGAGATGGCGCGCGTGGCCGCAATACAGACCCGGACCACGCACGGCTCACCCGCCACGCTCGCGGCCTCCGCGGCCTTTGCCACCATGCTGGCCGACGCCATCGCTGGCGCCGATCTCACCGAGGTGCTGTCTGGTCCGGCAGCCGATAGCATCGAGGGCGGATGGCGCGGTCTGCATCGGGATGCCATCGAGGGGTCGGGCTACGTGGTGCGCTCGCTGCAGGCAGCAGTCTGGGCGGTGTCACGCACCACGGACTTCCGTTCTGCTGTCCTGCTGGCGGCGAACCTGGGGGATGATGCCGACACGACGGCGGCAATCGCCGGCCAACTGGCAGGAGCGGTGTATGGCATAAGCGGCATTCCAGCGGCGTGGCTCGCAGCACTGGCTTGGCGCGAGCGGCTGGAGGACACGGCCGGGCACCTCTTCGACGCGGGCTGGCCTGAGGCAGAACTTAATGAGACTGAAACGACGCAGAAGTGGAGCTTGCTGGAACGGCTAGAGGCGCTTGCCGCCTTCCGTCCCGTGTTCGAGCGAGAGGGTTTCGAGTTCTCGACTCAGGTGCCGAGCCGGATCGAAGACGGCATGATCACGCTGGACTTCAATCACCTCAGCGAGGAGGCACAACGGTTCTACGCCATGGTCTACGACTATGAATGGGTGCGTTCGCTCGATTGGTCAGCGTGGCGCGAGACGCCCGAGGCGCAGCGGCTGATGCATGAACCCGATGCGATGAAAACCGCCGCTGCCGATGACTTGGCCTGGATCCTCACCACCTGCGTCCGCGCCGATCGCTTCTGCGATGGCTATTTGGACGACGCCTTTGCAGCGGCGCTGATTACGCGCGTCACTGCGCGAGCCGAAACGCTGCGAGCATTAGAACATTCTTTGCCGAGTAAGCCGTAGAAGGCTAGGCTTCTCTCAAAGCCTGTTGATTGCCGGCGACTGAATTTAACCTGTAGGAAGTGAAGATTGCAGCCTTCAATCGACGAGATCCAGTCTTTATTCAGGGGCAAGTTCACCAACCTTCTACAAGGCACTTGGTCTGAATGGCGACGTAACTACACCGATCAAATACGGGCAGTGATCGGAGCCGACCGAGAGACTTGGATGACCGCTGCCTTTCAGCAGCGTCTGTGGGATGATGCTTCTGTTGCCAGCATTGGGCCAGGACAGTCGGTCACGGTGGTTGGTGCGTATACCGATCAAAACCTTGCCACGATCCTTTGGGACGCCAGGGCGGCCTTAGAAGGGCTGCCGCTGGACAGGCGTGGGGAACGACTGCAAGCCCTGTACGACCAAGTAATTTCGCTGGTGTATCCCAGCTACACGCGACGTCGGCCCAAGGCGCGTCTCGTTCGGCTCCTCGCTGCAATGTTTCCTGAGGACATGACCTGCCTCATGGATAGTGGGCGTACCTGGGCACTCCAGCGGACACTTGGTGCCATTCGGCTACCGGGGGATTTTGTTGCCCAGAACCCGGCGCTGCGCGAGTGCATCCGGGAAGCGGTTGGTTCCGCGACACACACTGACGCAGAGAAGGCCGAGCATGCGATGTTCAGCTGGTTCCTGTGGGAGGAATGTGCGGCTCCTTCGGAAACGGGTGCGGTGGTGGTACAGGTCCCGCATCTTAAAACTACCGGCTTACCGGCTTTGTCGCTGCTCCCAGCGAGCGCACAGCGCCGCGGCCTCGCGTGCCTTAAGGACAACGTCGGTGTCCTTATGGCAATGCTGCGTGAAGCCGAGCAAGGTATTGGTCGGCCGGAGCTGATCCAGACGATCTTGTCTGAAGCCCCGCAGCTGAACGCCAACTCGGCTGCCTCCACAATTTCCCAGGCTATGGGCGGACTTGGTCTGCTTCGCCTAGACGGCGACAGCTACCGCCCGACCGATCGCGGACGGGACATGCTTGCGGCACCCGACCCGGTGCCAGTGCTCCGAGCTCCATTGGTCGGTCGGGTCTTTGGCATGGGCCAGCTTCTGCTTATGGTGCGACGTGAGCCAGGCAAACTGAGTGTAACGGAGGCGGCCCGACGCCTCATGGACTTGGTCCCAACCTGGACGTCGACCCAGCCTGGCGCCTACATTGTTGCCTGGGCCAAAGTCACCGGATTTGTGCAACTCGAAGATATTGGAGCTGGCAACAAGCTGGTGCTGACCGAGGATGGTGAGGACTATGCCGCCGCACTTCCAGACGATTTCGAGAGTGTGTGGCGGATCCAGGAATTCAATTTGCCTCCACCAGGAGGTGAATCATCCTCTCTCGAGAATGCGATCTACGGTGCCGCCCAAATTGTCGACGAAGGTTGCTTTCTTCCCGCCGAAGAAATCGAGGGTGCTGTCGCCCTACTTCGGCGCAAGAAGAACCTAATTCTGCAGGGCCCACCAGGTACTGGAAAAACCTGGTTGGCGAAGCGGCTGGGCTACGCGCTGATGGGGCACGCGGGACACTGCACGCTTGACCGCGGTGCAGTTCCAGCCATCGCTTTCCTATGAGGACTTCGTGCGCGGCTGGCGGCCAGATGGGACTGGTGGCCTTCAACTTGTCGACGGCATTTTCCTCCAGGCCGTTCATGCTGCCCGTCAGGATTCCGAGCAGCCCCACGTGCTGGTCATCGAGGAAGTCAATCGCGGCAACCCGGCCCAGATCCTCGGCGAGATGCTGACCCTGATTGAGGACAGCAAGCGGCGACCCGAGGAAGCGCTACGTCTCGCCTACGCCACTGACCCGGACGAGAACGTGTATGTTCCGGACAACCTCTATATCATCGGCACCATGAACCTCGCCGACCGGTCCCTGGCACTGGTCGACTTGGCCCTGCGTCGACGTTTTGCCTTTATGTCGCTGTCGCCCCTCCTCAACGATGCGTGGCGAAAGTGGAGCTCAGCCTACGGCTGTCCGTCTTCGTTGCTCGACAAGATCCAGGAACGCTTCCACGACGTGAATGCTGCGATCGCCGGTGACAAGACACTCGGAGAGCAGTTCCAGATCGGACACAGCTTCGTCACGCCCCTTGGCGCGCCGGGTCCGTCGGATACGCATTGGGCCGACTGGTATCGCGATGTGGTGCGGGCCGAAGTGGCGCCGTTGCTGGAAGAATACTGGTATGACCGCCCAGAGGAAGCGAAGAGTCAGATCGCTATACTTCAGGAAGGCTTCTAGCGCGTGCCCTCTACCTTGAGCGGAACGGCACATGAAGAACGCGGGGAAACCTGGCACAGCCACGTCGGAACCCCGGTGTATAACCTATGGATGCTTCTCGCCTACGCTTCTGGTCTGGCACGCTTCCTCGACCCGATCGAGGCCGCCACAGACGAGGATACCGAACTGCCTGACATCTTGGGGCGCCTGCTGGCCAGTCTGGTGGAGCGTCGGCTCCGCCGCAGCCTGTCGCGCGGTTACCGCGTGCGGGAAGATGTTCTTTCCAGGGTACGGGGTCGCATCGACTGGCTGCGAACGGAAACCGAGCTCCTGCTGCAACGCGGGCAGATCGCCTGCCGCTTCGAGGAACTAACGCATGACACCCCGCGCAATCGTTTGGTCCGCGTCGCGCTGGAGTCGATGCGGCACAGGGTTACCGATCGCCAAGTTGCATTTGATTGCGCTCGCCTTGCCCGAGACCTCTATCAGGCCGGCGTGTCGGGTGTCCGGCCTTCGCGCGCCGAAATGTCACGTGACCAAGTTGCCCGGCACGATGATGACGACCGGGTCATGGTGCAGGTGGCCGAGCTTGCCCTCGACTTGGTGCTGCCCAGTGAGACTACGGGCAGCAGCAAGCTGAGCCGGCTCGACCGCGATGAACACTTGCTCCGGCGCATCTTCGAGCAGGCCGTCGCCGGCCTCTACCGTCATGAACTTCATGGCGAGGATGGTTGGCAGGTGCGACCGCAAGCACAGTTGCACTGGCAGAAAGGGCCCTCCACGCCCGGCTTGGCGGCATTGCTGCCATCCATGTCGGCAGATATAATTCTTCAGCACGGACCGTCGCGGCGCATCGTGCTGGACACCAAGTTCACCAACATTGTCACAGCTCGCCAATATGGTGGTTTTGGACTTAAGAGCGGTCACCTGTATCAGCTTTACGCCTACCTGCGCTCCCAAGCCGGACTCGGCGACGTCGCTGCAGATAATGCCGAGGGCATTCTGCTTTACCCCGCCCTCAAGCACCATGTGGACGAAGCAGTGATGATCCAGGGGCACCGCTTCCGGTTCGTTACGGTGGATCTTGCGGTACCGAGTGCAAAGTTGCGTTCGGATCTTCTCGACGTCGTTCGACTGATGGTGCCGACATCAGCGCCGACCTGACCCGATCTGCCTTGCGGCCTCATCAGATACTTACCGGCAGGACCCTCGCGCCGAGAGGGTTCTTGGGTGGTGCCGATCCACATACTCCCTATTTCGTTTATTGCGGTTAGGCTTTGGGAAAGCATATGGTCTGCATGCTGAGGAGCATGCCCATGACCATTTCCGCCCTGGCCACCGTGCCGCCCGACCTGTTCACGCCGGAAGACCGCGAAAGCGCTCGCGAGGCGAGCCGTGCTCTGGCGCGCCTGAGTGGACGCGGGTGTGTTCATGTACAGGCCGATGCGGGCACAGAGCATCAGCAGTCGTTTGTGCTGCCGGCTCCGGCCGTGCACCTGCTGACGCAGATGCTTGTCGAGCTGGCAGAGGGCCGCAATGTTTCGGTCATTCGGAGCGATGCAGAGCTGACGACCCAGCAGGCTGCCGACATGCTGAACGTGTCGCGTCCTTACGTCGTGAAGCTGCTGGAGGAAGGCAAGCTGCCATTCCACATGGCGAGTACGCACCGACGAATCACGTTGCGGGACCTGCTCGCCTACAAAAAGCAGCGCGATGCCCGGTCCCTGGCAGCGCGGGAAGCACTGGTCGCAGAGGCTCAGGAACTCGACATGGGCTATTGAGAAGTGGCCTTTACCGCCCTCTTCGATGCCTGTGTTCTCTACCCGGCTCCGCTCCGAGATTTGCTGATCGAGCTTGCCTGCACGAACCTGTTCCGCACCCGCTGGACCGATCGCATTCAGGAAGAGTGGATCATCAATCTCCATGCCAACCGACCTGAGCTGACCCTGGAGCGGCTTCGTCGGACGGCAGGTTTGATGAACGAAGCTGTCGAAGACTGCCTGGTGACCGACTACGAGGGTCTGATCCCATCTCTCACGCTGCCGGACGAGAACGATAGACACGTTCTTGCCGCCGCGATTGTCGGCAGGGCCGATGTGATCGTCACCGCCAACCTGAGGGACTTCCCGGCAAGCGCCCTGACACCCTATGGCATCAAGGCTCAGCACCCCGACGCCTTCATCCGCCACGCCTTGGATCTGGACCGGCACGTCCTCGCCGCAGTTCGAACCGTGCGGCTTAGTCTGAAGAGGCCGCCCAAGTCCGTGGACGAATACCTCGCCAGTCTGCTGCAACAAGGCCTCCCCGAGACCGTCAGCTTCCTGCGTGACTGGACCAGCGTGCTCTGAGCCATCCGGAGCGATTCGCTCAACGTCTTCAATCAACAACAGCACTCGGCAAATCAGCGCGCGCCTAGGACGAAGCTCTCGGCTGCTACACTGCCACGAACCAACCCACGCTAAAGGACCCTCGTCATGAAATCGAGCGACAAGAAGGAAGCATCGAACCACCTGATCGTGGAAAACCTCCACGCCCCGGAGACGTTCGTCAGCAACGTGCCGAATTTCTCGATCGGCAATGGCGTGGTCACGCTGACGCTCGCATCCCTCCGGTTCGACAACGCCGTCACGCCGGCGGAGCAGCACGTGGTCACCGTTGGGCGTATGGTCATGCCCATCGCAAGCGCGCGGGTGCTGGCGACCTCACTGCATAACTTCCTGGAGCAGCACGGCGTGCATGCCATCACCGAGGAAGAGAAGGCGCACATGCAGTAATGCGGGTGATGGGCGGGCGCCGAAGGCTGGATGATTAGCGCGCGCAAGGATGAGCTCCCGTGACCCCATGGCATACGCTTGCTACCGTCGCCGAAACGAAACGGAGGTATACCATGCGCCTGACGATCATCGCCCTGCTTGCCCTGACAGCCTGCACGCCCAGCAACGTCGAACTCGTCAGCCAGACGCCCACGGCGGCCACCTACCGCGTGGGGCTGAGCGCCCCGTTGCAGGAGGTCGAGAACCAAGCGACGGCGTTCTGTGCCGCGAAGGGCGCGGTTCCTCGGCTTGCCGGCGTGGGACCAGACACGGATGTCATGAAGATGTCGTTCTACCGGCAGCGGCGATACGAGTGCGTGACGCGGTGAGCGCATGACCCCCGTCCCATCAAGTCCGATCCCCCTTAACCACGTCCACACTCGGAGCCAGCAGGTCAGGAATGACTGAAAGCGCCAGGCGCGAGCCAACAGTTTACGCAGAGGTCGCGTGGCCTTCAAACCTGTCCGCGCCGTAACCCTCGCCAGCATGGCTGTGGCCGCACTCCTGTATGGGGGCGGCTACTTCGACGCGCAGACGCCGCCTAGGGACACCGACGCAGCCTTTCTGGTCGGCGGCACTGGGGCGACGGCGGGACAGGTGGACCGCCGCCCCTCCGACGAGCGGCAGTTCCTTGCGGCCGTGAACGACCATCGGGGTCGCTTCAACGCGAGCACGTATCGGACGAACCGGGCGAACGCCTTGTGCGCCGCGAAACCCACGCCCGTGGTGCAGAACTGGGTGGGTGTGGTGGACACGTTCTCTGCCACCGACCAGGGCACGGGCGTGCTGAGCGTGGCCATCGGCGACGGCGTGCTGGTCAGAACCTGGTCCAATGCCGTGTCCGACATGGGCGACTTGACCATGCTCCAGGCCAATACGCTCGTGCTCGCTATCGCGACCAACGCTGCCATCGGTCAACTCGTCACGTTCTCCGGCACCCTGATCCCTAGCCGACCCGACTGCTTCAAGGACACTGGCGTGACCGAGAGCGGCACCATGGCAGACCCGGAATTCATCTTCCGCTTCACGACGCTGCGGGAGCTGGAATGACGTCGGTGCACTCACGTCCGAGCCTGTGGACTGCATGCTGGCTTGTTGTTGTGGGCGCTCTCATCAGTGGGGCTGGGCCACCACCGGACCTGGAGCCCGCCATTGCGCGGTCCGCCGCCATCGCCGGCTGCTGTATCGAGGTCGTCATTGCTGTCCACAGGCGATCCTTTGTGAAAGCGACCATTCACCCGTCCTAGTAGCGGACAAGTCGATCATACCGATGTTCGACCGATCAGGGCTGATCCGCTGCAGTCGTGTTCGACTGGCCAATCTGGATTGCCTGCCAAGCCGTCTCCTGTCCCAGAGCCGCTGCACCCTCTCGGGCGAGTTCGAGCCCTGCGAGGAAGGTCGCCGACACGGCCGTGCGGCATCGCCGATCCCGCTCCGGTGCCTCGGGTCCGATCCTCGGCAGAAACGCCGCCAGCGGCCGCCCGTCCTCGCCGACCTCCGGCAGGAGGCTCTGGATCCGCGCCACTGCATCCAGCACGCTCCACACCGGTGGCCCCGGCACGCGATACACCGACCCGGCTTCGGCCGGCAGCCGGATGGCCGCGAGGCAAGCGCGCAGCAGGGCGGTGATGTCGCCGGTCCGCTCTCGCCGGGTCCCGCCATCCGCGTCGGCCTGCCCGCGCAGGAACACGTCGCGCCCGACCTGCACCTGTTGCTCCAGCCAGTCCGCGGCCCGGGCCGTCTCCACCCGGCCCAGCAGCGTCCGGCGCAGGCGCTCCGCATCCTGCTGCGCCGCCCGGGCCTCTGCCGCATCGGCCGGTGCCAGCAGGCGGGAGCGCAGCAGGGCGAGCTCGGCCGTCATCACCAGCCAGTCGCCCCAGCGGGCCAGCAGCAGCGGGCCGGTGGGGGCGGCGTCCAGGGCCGTGGTGAGCGCCGCCTCGAAGGCCGTGACCAGGCCAGTGATGGACAGCCGGGCCAGATCGATGCGGCGGCTCCGGGCGAGGTCGAGCAGCCAGTCGAGCGGTCCCTCGAAGCCGTCCACCGTCAGCACCGGCGCGGCGGCCGGCCCGGGCGCGCGGCGCGGCGGGTGCTCCCACGTCTCAAGGTCGAGCATGCCCTGGACCGGCATCGCGGTCTCCGCATCCGACATCAGGGAACCGTGTAGTCCGGCCGCACCTCGAAGCGCAGGGCCGGCCACTCGGCCTGGATCCGCTCGAAGGCTCGCCACGGCGTCCAGTCCGCCGCCCAGAAGCCGATCCTGAACGTGCTCTCCCCCGCTGCTGTACCCGGAGCCGAAGCTTCCTTGTCGGGGGATCGCGGCGCCACATGCCGAAGCGGCTCTGTCGTGCCCCAGTGCTGCCAAAGCCAGATCTGGGCATGGGGATGGTCAGGCCCGAGCCTTAGGATGTCGGATGAGACCGGCACGAGGGCGTGCAGGTCGAGCGGGCAGGCCCGGCTGTGCCCAACCCGCGCCACCGCGAGGGCGTGGCGCCACTCGACGGCCTCGCGCAACTGGGCGGCCAGCATGCGGCTTGCAGTCAGGCTGAGGTCGCGGCGCGCCGGGGTAGCGTCCGCGCTGGTGGTGGAATTTCGTAAGCGTCATGTGGTGACTACGGCGTTCTGCTGCTCGGCACCGGTTGTGACGTGAGAGTCAGTTTGCGCCGCAGCACTTCTTGTATTTTCGCCCTGATCCACACGGGCAAAGCTCGTTGCGGCCGACTTTGCTGCCGCCCGGCATGCTTGATCTGCCCGTAGCTGCATGGGGCTGCGCGACCCGCCAGGCGTGGAGGTCATCGACCCAGGTGGGGATCAGGTCGGGCGCCATCCTGGTCAGCTCGTCGATCTCCGTCTTGGCCTGGCTGCTGGTTCCGTCGGCGATCTCGATCAGCGCCTTCAAGCCCGCCAGGGCCGCACGGGTGCCTCGGTCGGCTGCGGCCATGCTGTCCCAGCTCGATGGCCGCAGCGCAATGGCCCGGGCGAACCCTTCGATCCAGATCTCCCACATCGTGTCGTCGTTCCGGGTGTCGACATCGTAGACCACCTCGTAGCGGCCGCGCCCGGCGTGCAACGCACGCGATACGGCATTGTAGTGCGCCATGATGAGCCTGGTGACGTCCTTGGCCTGCTGCTCGGTCTCGAACACCGGCTCCGGGTCGGTGGCCGCGTTGGCGCTCCAGACCTCCGGCAGCCATTCGCCGGGCAGGATCAGCGTGGGGCAGACGAGGAGCCCGGCCACGAACCCGTCCAGCGTGCTCGCCAACATGGGCTCGCCCGGGAGGGCGGAGAGACGCTCATCGAGGTCTTCGAGTCGCGTGACCGGGTCGATCGCCATCAAGCGTTCAACGCCCACGGCAGCAGCTCCGCAACCCGGTTCACCGGGTGGTCGGCGATGCGGGTCAGCACGGTGCGCAGATACGCCTCGGGATCGCGGCCGTTCAGCTTGGCCGTGGTGATCAGGCTGTAGATCGCGGCGGCCCGCTCGCCCCCGCTGTCCGATCCGGCGAACAGGTAGTTCTTGCGCCCCAGCGCCACCGGACGGATCGCGCGCTCGGCGCCATTGTTGTCCAGGCAGGCCCGCCCGTCCCGCAGCGGCAGGGTAAGCGCATCCCAGCGGGACAGGCTGTAGCGGATCGCCACTGCCAGAGCGCCCTTGCCGGGGATGCGGCGCAGCGTGGCTGTGAACCACTCGTGCAGCTCCCGCATCAGCGGAGTGGACCTGGTCTCGCGCGCCTGCTGCCGCTCGGCAGGCGGGCGGCCACGGATGTCGCGCTCGATGGCGTAAAGGGCGGCGATGCGGGTCAGCGCCTCATGGGCCAGCGGCGACTTCGCGGCCTCATACACCTCATGCAGCTTGCGCCGGGCGTGTGCCCAACAGGCCGCCTCCTGGACACCTCCCGCCTGGTAGAGCCCGGTGAACCCGGCATAGCCATCCGCCTGGAGAATGCCACGGAACCCGGCCAGATGCGCCCGAGGGTGTTCGCCGCGGCGGTCCGGCGTGTAGCGGTACAGCACCGCGGGCGGGGCGGTTCCGGCGAACGGTCGGTCGTCGCGCGCATAGACCCACAATCGGCCGGTCTTGGTCCGCCCGGCCCCGGGGGCCAGCACCGGCACCGGCGTGTCGTCCGCATGCAGCCGCTCGGCCGCCATCACGTGCCGTGCCAGCGCATCGAGCAGGGGACGCATCAGCGACGCGGCCTTGCCGACCCAGGCGGCCATGGTGGCCCGGTCCAGCTCGACACCGTCCCGGGCGTAGATCTCGCTCTGCCGATACAGCGGCAGGTGGTCGGCGTATTTCGACACCAGCACATGGGCCAGCAGCCCCGGGCCGGGGCGGCCGCGCACGATGGGCAGGCTCGGCATGGGGGCCTGGCACATCGCCTCGCAGCTGCGGCAGGAGTAGGCCGGGCGGACGTGGCGGACCACCTCGAACCGGCCCGGCACATACTCCAGCACCTCGGTCACGTCGGTGCCGACCTGGCGCAGGGTGCCGCCGCAACGGGTGCAGGCGCACTCGGCCGGACGGTGCTCCACATCCCGGCGCGGCAAGTGATCGGGCAGCGGCTTGCGGCCACGACGGGTGGGTCCATTGATCGCCGGTCCATCCAGGGCGCCGGTTCCGGCGGCCTCGGCCTCGGCGGGCTCCGCCTCCAGCTCCTCCAACGCCAGTTCGAGCTGCGCGATCTGGTTCCGCAGGCGCTCGGAGGACTGGCCGAACTGCATGCGCCGCAGCCGGGCCAGCTGCGCGCGCAGGTGCTCGGCCTCCAGCGCCTTGTCGCGCAGCCCGGCCTCCGCCCGCTGACGCGCCGCCCGCTCGGCCGACAGGTCGGCCAGCAGCGTGCCGATCACGCCACGCAGGGCGGTCACGTCGTCCGGGAGATCGGCGATGTCGATGGGCCGCGACATGCGCGAGTCTCGCCCGGGCCGCCGCGTCGGGGCAACCGGAAATGCAGCCTACACGGCGATCTCGGGCCGCCAGGCCGGCCGCGGCGTGCGCCAGTCCAGGCCCTCCAGCAGCATGGCAAGCTGCGCCGGGGTCAGCGTCACCGTGCCGTCGCGCGCCAGCGTCGGCCACAGGAACCGGCCCTGCTCCAGGCGCTTGGAGAACAGGCACATGCCCTGCCCATCCCACCACAGCGCCTTGACCAGGTCGCCGCGCTTGCCGCGGAACAGGAACAGGTGGCCGGAGAACGGGTCCTCGCGCAGCACCTGCTGCACCTGCGCCGAGAGGCCGTCGAACCCGCGCCGCATGTCCGTGCTGCCCAGGGCGAGATGGATACGCAGGCCCGCGGGCGGGGCGAGCACTACGCGTCCAGCGCCGCCGCGAGCCGACCCAGCGTCTCGGGCGCGATCGTCTCGGCGACCCGCAGCACCCGGCCATTGCGCAGCGCCAACTCGATCACGGGCACCGCTCGCCCACTCGGACGAGACGGGCGGGAGACCGTCGGCGTCGGTGAGATCCCCTCGACCAGCCGCACCGGCGCGAACTTCGCCCCCGGACTCTCCGGCAAGGCGTGGCTGATCCCCGGCATCGTGCCCTCCCGCAGCTGCCGCCGCCAGTCGAACAGCAAGCTCCGGCTCACCCCATGCCGGTCCGCCACCGCCGCCAGCGACGAGCCGGGCCGCCCCATCTCCTCAACCAACGCAAGCTTCTGCTCCGACGACCACTTCCGGCGACGGCGCACCACGCTAATCACCTCAAACCCAGCCACACCGTCCGGCATCGCCCTTACCCCTACGCTAAAGCGCGAGAGCGGACTTCAACACCAAACTCACGTCCAGGCAGCCAGCAGAAGACGCTTACGGAATTTCGTTGATCGAAACGGTGTAGGCGGAGGTGGCCATTGGATTGGCTGGCTAAGGTGGAGTTGCGACGCTCTCACCCGAACCGACGAGGACCCGATGACCGAGGACAGACTACCGCTGGCCGAGCTGATGGCCAAAGCCGGAGATGGCGACTTTCTGCGTTCCGTGGCGGAGGCCGTGGTGCAGTTGTTGATGGAGACGGACGTGGACGGCCTGATCGGCGCCGGGCGGCACGAGCGCTCCGGCGAGCGCACGACCTACCGCAATGGGTACCGCGACCGCACGCTGGACACGCGGCTGGGCGGAGCTGCTCAAGGTTTCGCCTGCGAAGCAGGTGAAATAGCAGCGGAGGGAGCCTGCAGCTCCGGATCCCCAAGCTGCGCCAGGGCAGCTACTTTCCGCCGTTCCTGGAGCCGCGCAAAACGTCGGAGAAAGCCCTGGTGGCCGTCATCCCAGCGACAGCATCGCTGTCGCAGAGAGGCCTGGATTGGCGGCGTGTCGACCCGGCGTGTGGACGACCTGGTGCAGGCAATGGGCCTGGCCGGGATCAGCAAGAGCACGGTGAGCAAGCTGTGTAAGGACATCGACGACCGGGTGAGCGCCTTCCTGGAGCGCCCACTGGTCGGCGACTGGCCCTACCTGTGGCTGGACGCCACCTACCTCAAGCAGCGCGAGGGTGGGCGGATCACCAGTGTGGCCGCGATAATCGCCGTGGCGGTCAGCACGGACGGCAAGCGCGAGATCGTCGGGCTGCATATCGGGCCGTCGGAGGCGGAGACCTTCTGGGCTACGTTCCTGAAAAGCCTGGTGCGCCGGGGCCTGCGTGGCACCAAGCTGGTGATCTCCGACGCCCACGAGGGTCTCAAGGCGGCGATCCGCCGGGTCATGAACTCCACCTGGCAGCGCTGCCGGGTTCATTGGATGCGCAACGCTCAGTCCTACGTCCCGAAAGCCCAGCAGAACATGGTCTCGGCGGCACTGCGTCAGGCGTTCATCCAGGCCGACCGCGCGTCCGCCAGCCAGACACTGCGCCATGTCGCCGACCAGCTCCGGGGCAAGTGGCCGAAGCTCGGCGCGTTCATCGACGAGAGCGAGGCCGACGTGCTGGCCCACATGGACTTCCCCGCATCGCACCGGGCCAAGCTGCATTCCACCAATCCGCTGGAGCGGCTGAATAAGGAGGTGAAGCGCCGGGCCGACGTGGTCGGCATTTTCCCCAACGAGGGTGCCATCATCCGGCTGATCGGTGCGGTGCTGCTGGAAGCCAACGACGAGTGGCAGCTCCAGCACCGCTACATGCAGACCGAGGTCATGGCCGAACTCACACCGCCGCTGATCGATGCCATCCCACCACAGATTTCCACCGTGGCCGCTTGATCCCTGGCCACCTCAACTACACCGCAAATTCCACCACGTTGACGGACGTGACCCTCCGTTCCCATGACGGAGCCGTGCGCCGATCCGGCCCGCACGCGGAGGGCCTTTACCGTCCCGAAGGTTCAATGATGGGCCGCGCCCCGCAGGGGACCGCCACCAGGGCCCGGCCGTCCCAGCCGAAACAGCCCGGCCGGAGCGCCGAACCGTCCCGGCCGAAGGCGACGAGCACGGTCCGGCCTGCCGCGTCGTGCCGCCATTCGATGACCGTGTCGAGCCGCTCCGCCACACGCCGGGGCGGTTCCGCGCCGCGCTGCGCCAGGAGAACCGCCTCCTGCGCCCCGGCACCGTAGCGGAGGGTGAGCGCCACCAGCGGGACGCCGCCGGATCGCCAATCGGGAATGGCGCGCAGCGCCGGGTCATAGGCGTCCCGCCAGAGGCCGCTCCACAGCAGCCGTTCTCCATCTCGCGCAGCCTTCCGGAGAACGAGGGTCACGGACCGTCCCATCCGGCCGCGCTCGGCCCAGGCCACCCAGCGCAGGCGCCTGGACGGATCGGGGAGGACGACCTCCTCGCCATCCCGGATCGTCGCGGCCGAGGTTGCGCGCCACCCCAGCAGGGGCGCGAGCGGGATTGCACCCAGGAGTGCACGCCGTTTCACCACGTCACATCGGGACAGCGTCAAGGCCGACCCTCCAGCAGGCATCCGGACCAGTTCATAACCCCGTTCCACCGGCAGCGGAAACGCCTCGCAGGCCCGACGGCGATGCGGATCGCGGCGGGGGGACAGGGCTGGCGGTCTCTCCGGCACTGGGCCAGTCTGCTTCATCGCTGACCTCGAGGAACGGAGCTGCGAGCACATGATCGAACCCGTCTTCTCCAACGCCATCCGCCGGGCGATCGCCGATGTCACGCACGGGAACCGGCCGGCCGGCATTCTCGAGGATCCGGTGGCGCTGCACCAGGCGGCAATGCTGTGGGACTACGAGGACGGGGCCGAGCCCGCCGATCTCCTGGCGCTGGCCGAGCACCCGAAGCTGGCGCGCGGCACGCTGCTGATGCTGTACTGGCGCGCCGCCCCGGATTACTACCGCCGCTTCGCCTCCCTGGCGGAGGTGCCGGGCTGCAACCACGAAGGCTACGAGACCTGCCGGGCCCTGGCCGAGATCGTCCTGCGCCGGTCCGACCTGGGCGGCGGCATCGCCTTCGATCCCCGCAACGATGACGGCTACGACTGGACCACCGCCTACGACAACGACCCCGGCCAGCCCCGGCGCAGCGAGTACCCGTCACCCCTGCTGCTGATTCCCGTGCCGGGCGACACCGTTGCCTGGCCCGCCGCCCCCGACTCCCTGACACGGCTGCCCGATGCCGCGGAACGGGCCGTCATCGCCGCCGGCATCGCCCGCGGCCGCGCCCTGCTGCCGGGCCTGCCCGCGGACGCCCCGCCCCGCGCGGTGGCCAAAGCAGTGGCGGACGCGCTGCGCCGGACCGGGCCGGACACCCCCGCGGACCTCGCCTGGCCCTGGCTGGACGCGCTGGGCTGGCCCTGGCGTTGCGGGGACAGCGCCACGGACGGGGTGCTGTTCGGCGTCGAGCGGGACAACCTGTCATCCATCGTGCCGGACATCGTGTCCCGCACGGCCGAGGCCGGGATCGACCCGGCGGAAACCCTGCGGTTCTTCGACCTGGTGCGGCAGATGCCCTCCGGCCCGCCCGATGACGCGTTCTGGGCCGGATCGGGCATGGCCTTCGCTGCCGGCTGGCTGGGATAGCACGAGGTGCGCCCTGCCAGGCCGCTGCGAGCCTGCGCTGCTGGCCGCGCGCGCCAGCCCCGGGCGAACCTGCGCGAGGTGTGGCAGATGCTGTCCCTTGCAGCACGGGACCAGCGTGGCCGCGAACCGCGCCTGGGCGGTGCAGAAGGAACGGAGCGGCGTCTTCGGGCCTCTCCGGCCGGTGCGAAGGAGGCCGTGAGATGACAGCCGGTGAACCGCGTCCACCCTGCAGCGGCAAGGCCGGGCGCTGGCGCATGATCCGCCTGTGCTGTCTGCTCCTCGCACTCGCGGTCCCGCGCGCCCACGCTGACGGTCCTCAGCCGCCCGCGGCGGACCAGGTCGTGCGCTCCCCCAACGGACGCTGTGCGGCCCGGGCGGAGGTCGCGGCGGCGCAGGTCACGATCGGCGGCCGTGCGCCCGGGGGCGAGGCGGTCTTCTGGACCGTGCCGGGCTGGCACCGCGTCCTCCTGGTCGGCAACGATTGCCGGCTGCTCGGCGTGGGCTACCCGGGCCAGAACCTCCTGGCACTCGGCGACCGGGATACGGCAACGGCCGTGATGACGTTCCATCGCGAGGGTGGTCCGGTCCGGGTGGTGCGCCTGGGCGAGCTTTACCCGGACCTGACCGCGCTTTCCCGCACCGTCTCGCACTGGTTGTGGCACCTGGGAAGCGAATGGAACGGAAGCCGCTGGATTGTGCACACGGTGGACGGCCGCGTGCTGGCCTTCGCGCCGTGACGCTCCCTGGCCTGCTTCGCCTGGTCGGCGTCCTGCTGGCCGTCACCGCGGCCGGATCGGTCGTGGTCGGGCTGTTCTCGGCCTTCGGCATGCTGCGGGCGAGCGGCGGCCCGAACGCATCCCTGGGTATCCTGATGCTGTTCCTGGGTGGGGCCGTGCAGTCCTTCTGGCAGGCGCTCGCCGGGTCGGCGCTGGCGCTGCTCTGCGTTTCGGCTGCCCGGCTGCTGGAGGCCCGCAGGTGAGTTCGTCGGGCGTTCCGTGGGGGAAACGGGAGGGCTTCCCCGCCGATCGCTGGTATCCTTGGTCATGCACGTGGACATCCGGCGCGGCCTCGCGTTCTTCGACCGATCCGACCGGGTGCTGGGCCGCCCGGGAGCATCGAGGGAACCATCCTTCGCCATCGCGGGCCGCCCGCACGGCTGATGGCGGACCGGTTCGGCGATCACGTGCTGACCTATGCCGGGGAGATCGTCGGCTTCTTCACCGGCCGGGTCGTGGGCAGGCTGCCGGTGCAGGGTCGGTAGGCGGCGCTCAGGATGGGAACCTGGTGGCATAGAACGGCAGCGCCACCGCTTCCCGCAGGAAGGAGTAGGCGTCCCGTGCCTCGAACCAGCGCGGCCAGTCGCCGGACACCTCGCGCAGGCCGAACCGTCGCATGGCCAGGATGGCGCGTGGAAGATGGAACCACTGGCTGACCACGACCACACCTGTTCCCGATCCCGTCAATGCGGCGGTGTGCCGGGCGGTCTCCATCGTGTCAGTGCCCGCATTGTCCTCCAGGATCGCTTCAGGGGGCACTCCCTGGGCGCGCAGGTAGGCCGACATGGCTGCGGCCTCGTCGCGGTGCCCAGGCTCCTCGATGCCGCCGCTGACCAGAACGCGCCGCACGGTTCCGGACCGGACCAGTCGCACTGCCGCATCAAGCCTGGCCTGCAACCTGGGAGACGGCTGGCCATCTGGCGTGACCGTGTTGCCCAGCACCACCGCGAGCTCCGAGCGCCGGGGCTGCTGAATCAGGCCGAACACCGCGATGGCGACCAGGTAGGTCCCGGCCAGAGCCGAGCCCGAGGCAGCGAGCAGCCCGTAGCGTCGTGATGCCGGCATTCGACGCTGCACTCCCTTGTCCGTCCCGGCACCGGTTCAGCACGAGCCTGCCGCGAGAGCAACACCCGCACGTCCGCCTTTTCGATCATGCTTGCGCTGGATCGATGGCCCGCCTGGTGGATGCGAGAGCATGAAGCGGAGTGGCCGTCCCGGGCGTCTCCGCCAGGGTCAGGGCATCCCGCCCCTGCGGGCGGGGCCTACCGCCTCCTCACGATGGGCGCGCGGTCCAGTGTGCAGGTCTCGTCCCCGCAGGCCAGCCGCAGCCGATAAGCAGGCTCCCCGCCCTGCGGCGGGAACTCCAACTCGGCCGCGCGAGCACCGTGCCATCGCAGGAAGCGCAGCGGCGTGTCACCGATGGAGCGGAAAATCCGGCGGGCGCGCCCCGTGTTCGGGTCGGCGAGGACAGTGAGGGTCTCGACCTGGCCGAAGGCCTCGTCCCGCTCCAGCGTGACCATCAGGCGCCCGTCCGGGGAGAGGTGGGCAACGGGCGGCCCGCGGTGGCCCGGCAGCCGGGATGGGGCCGGCGCGGGCCGATCGGGCAGCCCCGGCGCGAGCGCGGCAATGAGGGCGACGGCGGCGAGGCCGGAGGGCATCGGTGCTTCTCCATCGGACCCGGATCATCGAAGGGACGGGTGAGGTGTCGGGAACGTCGTGGATCACCCGAACATAGCTGGCAAGATGAACCGCCACGACGCCAGCGAGGCGCCGCTGATGGGACCGGAGGGAGCGGGTGTCACGGCTGCTCCTGCTGGTCTCCCGCTCAGACCTGCATGTATGCGGCCTGGCGCGTGAACGACCGGGCATGGACCACGAAAGCATCGTGGAACTGTCGCAGAACCGGCGGTGCCGGGCGGGTGGCAGAACGGATCACGGCGGTGCCGATCGTCACGGCCGGGGCAACGGAGCAGATGACCACGCCGCGATCCGTGAACTCGCTGGCGGAAAAAGGATCCACCAGGGCGATCCCCGCACCTTCGGCGGCCATGGCGCAAGCCATCGTGCAGAGTGGCGTGCGGAACACCCGGCCCAACCGGATCGACTGCAAGGCCAACTCGAACGGGTGGCGGCCTTCCACGAACTTGTCGATCACGATCACGTCCTGCCCGGCCAGGTCCTCCGGGCGGATCACCCGTCGAGCGGCAAGGGCGTGCCCGATCGGGATGACGGCGACTGCATCATCGTCCAGTGACGTGGCCAACAGGCCGGGATGACTGAAAGGCGCGGCGCAGATACCGAGATCGAACACGCCGGTGGCCACGCGGTCCCGTACCAGCCCTGAGTGCAGGCTGTCCACCACGACGCGCAGCCCGGGCTGGTTATGGCAGAAGCGGGCGACGAAACGAGGCAGGAACGCCGACATGGCCGGTAGGGTGACGATAGGGATCAGGTCCATCGAGCCCTGCCGCAGTTCCCGCGCGAAGTCCTCGATGCGATCGAGCCCGACGTAGAACCGTTCAACCTCTTCCAGCAATGCCTCAGCCTGGGAGGTCGGGCTCACCTGATTGCCGTTGCGGCGAAACAGGGTCAGCCCGGCCTGGTACTCCAGATCACGGACCAGGCGGCTGACCGCAGGCTGGGTGACGTTCATCCGAGCCGCCGCACCAGTCATGCTCCCTGTGAGCATCACGGCGCGGAACGCCTCGATCTGTCGGCTCTGGATCATGCGAGCATAACGTTGCGGCATGCATTGAACGTCAATCGGAATTGGTGCCGACCTTCGAACGCCTGTAACCGCCTTTGCACAGGCCATCGTCATTGAGTGCGCTCGGCCGTCAGATGCAAGTGGGGCAACCATGACGCAGACAGTGAAGGCCGGTGAGATCAAGAGCCTCACCACCACCGGGGGCACGGTGGATGACGGCAACGGTAACCAGGTCAGCGACGATATCCAGGTCGACGAAGGTGGCACGCTGGTCAATGGCCTCGTGCGCTTCGATGGAGACCCCGACAGTCCTGGAAACATCGCTGTCGATGGCAGAGCCGTCGGCACGAGAGTTCTGGGCGGCGAGGTCGAGGTGAACGGGTCGATTGACAACATCACGGTCACGGGTGGCAGGACCGGGGGCGGTTTCGTGTTCGTGGATGGCTTCCTGGGCAAGGGAACCGCGACCGGAACCACCTTGAGCCATGTGGCCGGCCTGTCAGTCTATGACGGGGCGTCCGCTACGGGCACCGTCGTCAATGCCGGGGCCAAGTACTACGTGTCCGACGAGGGGACCACCGACACAGGGGCAACGGTCAACGACGGTGCCTTCGAAGAGGTTCTCGGTGCGCTCGCATCGGGCACTACCGTGAATACGGGCGGCCTGCTGATGGTGGCTCAAGAACAAGGCGAGGATGATGACGGCAACCTCACCGGCACCTTCAGCCCGGGGCTGGTGACTGGCACAACCGTCGGTGACGGCGGTTACCTCGTTCTGTTGTCCGGCGGCACAGCTGACCACGCCGACATCCATACGGGCGGGACGATCGTGTTCCTCGGCGGCACTGCCACGGCTCCCGGTCCCGAGAGTGGATCGGTAGAGATCGTCACCGCGAACTTCAGACTCCCGGGCAACTACTTCGAGCTGACAGCGGGCGGCTACCTGCTCAAGCAGGGAAGCTATCTTCCAGCGGACGGCGACACGCTGGGCGATGGGGCTGCCTCGACTGAGACGGTGCAGCTATCGTTCAACCACGTCACCAGCGGCCTGACCGAGATCGTGTCCAGCGGTGGCCAGACGCAAGGCAGCAGAGTGACGTCCGCCGGCGCCGAGTACGTGGGCGATGGCGGGCGGTCCATTGCGACCGAGGTCGCGGATGTCGGCGCGCAGATCGTATTCAGCGGCGGACTGGCAAGCGCCACCCTGGTGGACGCGGGCGGTACCATGACCGTCAGCAACGGCGGCACTGCCCGCGACACCCATGTGTTCAAGGGTGGGGTGCAGATCGTGGCGTCCGGCGGGATGGCACCTGGCTTTCAGATCGACGCCGGTGGCACCCTGGCGCTGGCAGGCGGCACCGTGGACGGCGCCGCGGGGAACCTGACCGACTTCGAGGGGATCGCTCAGGTGCTTTCGGGCGGCCACCTGAACAACCTCGAGGTGCTTCCGGGCGGGGTCGTGTCCGTGACCTCCAGCGGCTTCTCTTTCAAGACAGTCGTGAGTTCCGGCGGGACGGAAACGGTGTTGACCAGCGGGACGGCAGTCAGCGCCACGGTCGCCAGCGGCGGAGCCGAGATCGTCGCGGGCGGGCTGGCCGATGCCATCCAGGTGCAGTCCGGCGGGGTTCTGGTGGTGTCGGCAAGTGGCCAGGCCATCGGCGCGCAGGTGGCGGCGGGCGGCGGCGTCATGGTGTCAGCAGGGGGCAGGACGTCCGCGACGGCGCTCCTGGCGGCGGGTGCTACCGAGACGGTGCTGGCAGCCGGGTCGTCGTTGAGCGCAGGCGTCGGCGCCGGGGGCAGACTGGTCGTTTCGGCCGGCGGCTCGGCCACCGGCGCCACCGTCCAGTCTGGTGGACAGGTGGTGGTGGCCGATGGGACCGCGACGACCACCGTGCTCCAGGGCGGGACGGAATTGGTGTTTGGGGTGAACGGGACCGGGGTGGACAGCGGGACGACCTTGGGTGCCGGGGCAATGCTCGCGGTGCGGCGGGGCGGCCTCGTCAATGCCGCAACGATCAACGCGGGCGGCAGTTTGCTGGTGTCCGCAGGCGGTGTGGCCATTGGTGCGGTCGTGGGTGACGGCACCGGAGGCAGCGCCACAGTGGCGGGAGGCGGGACCTTGTCGGCTGCAAGCGTCGGCGGCGGCGGCGTGGCTACCGTGTCGGGCGCCGGCGCCGGCGCGATTGGCACCGTCGTCTCGGCAGATGGACGGTTGTATGCTCGGGATGGCGGGACGCTGACCGACACCAGGGTGCTGGGCGGCACGGACGTTCAGCACCAGAAGCTACTTGGACCATAACCCTGACGTTCAGGCTGCCGGCTTTGACCCGCTGCTGCATTACGTCGAGTTTGGCCATGCTGAGGGGCGGTCGATCTATCCAGCATGAGCATCCGAAGGGCTGGAGCAGGATGCGTCGCCTGATGCCAGCCGCCCTGATGTCGTCATAGCTGTCGCATACGCGGCGGTTTAGGACGTTGGCCCGCAGATACGCCCAGACGTTCTCGATCGGAATGGGCGGCGGCGCGTAGCTTGGCAGGGCCCAAATCGAACAAGATTGTCGAGGCAATCAGACCATTCCGAACACTGTTGGCAGAAGCTTCTTACCAGGCACGGCATCCAGCAACTGCCTGGTATACTCCTGCTGCGGCGCGGCAAACAGCTTGGCCGTCAGCCCGCTCTCGACGACCTCCCCCCGGTACATCACCACGACTTCATCGCAGATTTCCGCTGCTACCCTGACATCGTGCGTGATGAAGATCATCGCCACACCAAGGTCCCGCCGTAGCCCGGCGAACAGGTCGAGCACCTGGCGCTGGACCGATACGTCCAGCGCCGATACAGGTTCGTCAGCCACCAGTACCTTGGGCCGCATCGACACGGCCCGTGCGATGCAGAGGCGTTGACGCTGCCCGCCCGAGAACTCGCCCGGCGTGCGGCCCAGGCTGGAGGAGGCGAGGCCGACCCGGTCCAGCAGGTCCCGGGCCTGGCGCAATGCTTCGGCCTTTGGCATGCCGCAGTTGATGGGTCCTTCGCACAGGATCGATGCCACCGTGCGCCGCTGGTCGAGCGAGGAATAGGGGTCCTGAAAGATCATCTGCACGGATCGGTGGAGTTGTTCAAGCCGGGCCCCGCGCGCCTCCCCGACCGGGATGCCGGCGACCTCGATACGGCCGCCACCCAGGCGCTCGAGCCCGACGATACAACGGGCCAGTGTGCTTTTTCCTGAGCCGGACTCGCCCACGATGCCCAGCGTGCGGCCGGGCTGCACGGAGAGCGACACGTTCTGCAGGGCTTTGACAAGCCGCGGCCGCCGCAGGCCCCCTTGGGCCACGCGGAAGGTTCTGGTCGCCGCCTGCACGCTGACAACCGGAGCCGCCGTGGATGGGGTGGTGACCACCGCGTTGGACAGCCGCGGGATTGCCGCGATCAGTTGGCGTGTGTACTCCTCTGCGGGATGGCGGAGCAGGCGTTCCGGGGTGCCCTGCTCGACGATCCGGCCATGGCGCATCACCGTGACGCGGTGCGCGATCTCCGCCACGACGCCGAAATCATGCGTGATGAACAGCACGCCGGTACCGCGCTCCCGCTGCATGGTGGCAATCAACGCCAGGATCTCGGCTTGCGTTGTCACGTCCAGGGCGGTCGTCGGCTCATCGGCGATCAGCACGCTGGGATTGAGCGCCATCGCCATCGCGATCATCACTCGCTGGCGTTGCCCGCCAGAGAGCTGGTGCGGGTAGGCGCGCAGGGCCTGAGCCGGATGAGGGATGCGCACGGCCTCCAACAGCTCGGCCAGCCTGGCGGTGCCGACGGACGCGCCATGTGCGTCGAGTGCCTCGCGCAACTGGTTGCCGATCCGGAAGCACGGGTTGAGCGCGGTCATCGGCTCCTGGAAGATCATCGCGATCTTGCGGCCGCGCAAACCTCGCATGGTGTGGGCCGGCGCCTGCAGCAGGTCGGCGCCCTCGAACCGGATCGCACCCGCCGAGGGCCGCAGCCCGCGCGCAAGCAGGCCCATGATGGCCAGGGCGAGCATGGACTTGCCCGAGCCCGACTCACCTACGATGCAGTGAACCTCGCCGGGCCGGAGATCGAGGCTGACGCCTTCGATCGCGAAGCGGCGGTCTGCATTGCCCGGCAGGGGAACGCTGAGATCCTCAACCTGGAGGATGGCCTCGCCTCGGTCGTTCACAGGCGTCGCCCGGCAGTCAGGTCCCGCAGGCCGTCGCCGACGAGGTTGACCGCGAGGACGATGCAGAACAATGCGGCACCGGGCAGCGCGATCATCCAGAACTCGAAGAACAGGTAAGGCCGGGCCTCGGAGATCATGGCCCCGAGCGAGGGCGTAGGCGGTGCGATGCCGATGCCGAGAAACGACAGCGCAGCCTCCAGCAACATGGCGTGGGCGATCTCCAGCGTCAGCACCACGATCAGCGGCCCGGCGATGTTGGGCAGGATGACCCGCAGCGCGATCCACCACCCCGGTGATGACAGCAGCTCGGACGCGCGCACGTAGTCGCGGCTCGAAGCCTGGATCGCCGATGTCCGGGCAACGACGGCAAACCGGTCCCACATCAGCAAGCCAAGCACCAGCACGATCGTCAGCAGCGAGTTGCCCACCAGAAACACCAGGCTCAACGCGATCAGGATCACCGGCATCGCCAGCCGGACGGTGAGCAGGAACAGGATCACCGAATCCACCCGCCCGCGCAGATAGCCTGCCACGAGCCCCATCGTCGTGCCGATGACGCCCGCAATGGTGGCCGCGCAGAAGCCGATGATCAGGGACACCCGGCTGCCATAAAGGATGCGCGTGAGGTAGTCGCGCCCGAACCCGTCGGTTCCGAGGAGATTGGTGGCCGAGCTCTTTGCTTCCCAGAACGGCTCCAGAAGCCGCGACCCGAGGTCCTGCGCGTAGGGGTCGTGCGGCGTGATAAGCGGCGCGGCCACGGCGAGGGCGACCCAGATGGCCAGGATCGAGCCGCCGATCGTGAGGCTGATCGAGGACCGGCGTCGCACCGGCGGGGATGCCGGGCTGGCGGTTGAGCCGATGCCGGTCAAACGCGGATCCTCGGGTCGAGCAGCGCATTCAGCACGTCAGCCAGGAAGGTCAGGGCGACGAAGATGAAGCTGAGCACCAGGACGACCGCCTGCATGACTTCAACGTCGGCGCGTTTGATGGACTGCCAGGACAGGTTGCCCAGACCGTTGATCGAGAAGATCGACTCGATCACCACGGACCCGCCGAGCATGAAACCGAGCTGCACCGCCGAGAGCGATACGATCGGCAGCACCGCGTTGCGCAGCGCGTGCTTGAACACGACCTTGCCCTCACCGAGCCCCTTGGCGCGTGCGGTCCGGATGTAGTCGGAGTCGAGCACGTCGAGCATGCCGGAGCGGGTCAGGCGCATCAGCGACGGGATCGCGTAGAAGGCCAGCGCCACGGCGGGCAGGACGAAGTGCCGCCAGGTCCGGTCTCCGCTGATCGGAAACCAGCGCAACCTGGCCCCGAACACGGCCATCAGGATCAGGGCGAGCCAGAAGCTTGGCAAGGCCTGGCCGACAATGGCGATGAAACCGGCGGCCTGGTCGGCGGGCCCGCCCTGGCGTACCGCGGCCAGCACGCCGAGCGGCAGGGCGATGAGGACCGCAATCAGCAAGGCCGCAAGCCCGAGGATTAAGGTTGCTGGCAACCGGTCGAACACGATGGTGGCGACGGGCTGTTGCAGGAACTTCGACACGCCGAGGTCGCCTTGGATCGCGCGGCCGGCCCAATGCGCGAACTGCAGCGCGAGCGGCTGGTCGAAGCCGTACTCCTTGCGCACGAAAGCGATGTCCTCTGCCGTTGCCCCCTCGCCCGCCATGGCCACAGCCGGGTCGCCGCTGGCCCGCAACAGCACGAAGGTGATCACCGAGACGGTGGCAAGCACGCAGACCAGCAGCACCAGCCGCCGCAGGATAAACCCGGTCATGCCGGGCCGGCTGCTACTGCCACGACGCCCGGTAGAACTGCGGGATCTCGTCCGCGGTCGGCGTGAATTTCAGGTCTTTCGAGAACGCATAATCCAGCGAGTATGCGAACATGGGCAGCCAGCACACCTTGGCGGCGATGCCGGTGAGCGCCCGCTGATAGGCGGCCTTGCGCACAGCCGGGTCGATCGTGGTGTCGCCGGTCTTGAGGTCCTTGGCGATCTCGGGGTCCATGCAGTAGTCGTCCCGCCCGCCGGTGAAGAAGTTGCTGGTGATGGCCGAGACGTCGTTCATCGACGACGAGCCCCAGGTGCTGTCGACAAGGGTGGCCTTGTCGGTCCAGATCAGGTCGACCATCGCCTTGTACTGCATGTAGCGCAGGTTCGTGCGGATGCCGATCTTGGCCAGATCCGCCGCGATGGCCTCGGCCACGCGACGGTCACGGTAGGCGATGAAGTCGGTCGTAAACCCGTTGGGGTGGGTCGACTCGGCCATCAGCTTGCGCGCCTGGGCGAGATCGTAGCTGTAGGTCGCCACCTGCTGCGTGCAGCCGAACTGCGTCGGGTAGCAGGCCGAGTTGATGACCTCAGCGGTGTCGCCCACCAGCGCCTTGGCAATCGCCGGGCGATTGACGGCGTGCGCGATTGCCTGCCTGACCTTGAGGTCCTTGAGCGGGGTGTCGCCGGATTTGCCGGCCGCGTCGAACTGCAGAAAGTTGATTCGCATCGTGGGCGCGCTGACCACCTTGACCAGGTTCATCTCGCGAAGCCGGTCCGCCTGGTCCTTCGACAGCTCCCACATCCAGTCCACCCCGCCGGCCAGCAACTCCGTCATCTGGGTCTGCGGGTCGGCGATCGTGCGGAACACGATCGTCTTGATGGCCGGCTTGCCCTTGATGCCACCGAAATAGCGCTCGTTGCGCACCAGGGTGACGGACTGGCCGGGCTTCTCGCCGGTGATCACGTAGGGTCCGGTGCCCACCGGCTTGACGTTGGCGTAGCTCGGCCGCCCGGCGGCGTCCTTGCCGATGTTGTCGAACAGCCCCTTCGGGAAGATAGGGTCGGGACCGGCCAGATACTCGAGCGCGGCGGGGAACGGGCCCTTGGTATGAATACGCACGGTGTGCTCGTCGACTTTCTCCACCTTGTCGATCCAGCTGACATTGCCGCGCGTGACCACGCCGGAGTCTGGAGCCGACACGTAGTTGAAGGTATAGACCACGTCGTCGGCGCCGAATGGCGCGCCGTTGTGGAACGTCACACCCTCACGCAGCCGGAACTCCAGCGTCGTGTCGTTCACCCATCGCCAGCTGGTGGCCAGCAGTGGCTCGTACTGCCCGCTTTGCGGCGTGCGGTAGACGAGCGTGTCATGGCTGAGCGACTCCAGTATCAGCTGCTCGCGCGAGGTCACGAAGTAGGGCAGCGAGAAGGAGAGCTCGCGCCCCGTCGTCCAGGTCAGCGTGTCGGTGCTTTTATCGGCCCAGGCCGGGCCGCCGAACAGGGCGGCGGCAACGGCGGCGGCCAGCAGCTTCGTGTTCATGGGGTGTCCCCTGTGCTGTTGAATGATCACCGGACGGCCAGCGCCATGCCGTCGCGCTGCGGGTCGGCACCGCCCGTCAAGCGCCCGTCGGACCCGGCTGCAATGCCGTGCACGGCGGCGAAGGCAAAGCTCAACGGCGAACGGGCCACAGGATAGCCCTGGGCGGACAGCTCGTCGGTGACGGTCCGCGCCACGCGGTTGGACACCGCGATCGTGTCGCTGGTGGCCGACACGCGCGGGGCGGACACCGCCTCCTGCATGGTCATGCCGAAATCGACCACGTTCATGATCGCCTGCGCGATGGAGAGCGGGATATAGGTGCCGCCGGGCGCACCGATGCTCATGCACACCCGGTCGCCGCGGAAGACGAGCGTTGGGGCCATGGACGCGAACCGGCTCTTGCCCGGCGCGATCGACCCGGTCCGGCCCGGCCGCGGGTCGAACACCGACATGCAGCCGTTGTGCATGAAGCCGTGGCCCGGCGTGATCACACCGGACGGAATGCCGAGCGAATGGGTCAGTGACACGACATTGCCATCGCGATCCATGCAGGACACGTGCGTCGTATTGGCCGGCTCCGCCTGCAGCCGGGGCACGGAGAACCGCTCGCCACCCCTGATGCGTGCGGCGACGTCGCGCGCGTAGTCCTTGCTCGTCAACCGCTCGACCGGAACCGGCACAAACGCAGGATCGCTGACGTGCAGGTCCTTGTCGCGGGTCGCGCACTTCATGGCTTCGGCCAGTGCGGCGATGTGGCGGGCGGAGTTGTGCCCCATGGCCGCGACATCGAAGTGCTCCATGATCTGCAGGATTTCGAGCAGCAGGATGCCGCCCCCCGGGGGCGGGTTGGTCGCGATCCGGTGGCCGCGGTACTCGCCCCAGATCGGCTCGGTCCGGACCGTGCGGTAGGCGGCGAGGTCGGCCGCCCGCAGCAGTCCGCCATTGGCCCTGAAGTCGGCGTCGATCTCGGCAGCCATCGAGCCGTTTGCGAACACGTCGGCGCCTTCGTCCGAAATGCGCCTGAGCGAGCGCGCCATATCGGGGTTGAGCACGCGCTGGCCCAGCTTCCTGTAGCTCCCATCCGCCTGCAGATAGATCTGACGTCCCGTCTCGGACACGCCAAGCTTGTCTCCGTAGTTCAGCCGCCCGAACTGCCGCTCGTCCTGGGTCCAGACCGTATAGACGTGCGGCCGGACGATGAAGCCGCGCTCGGCTTCGGCGAGGGCGGGCGCCACCACCCGGCGCCAGTCCATGGTGCCGAACTCTGCCACAGCTTCGGCGAACGCGCCCAGAATGCCCGATACAGCGACCGCGGCATATCCGCGCTCGTTGACATAATCGCGCAGGATGAAGCCGAACCCGTCGGAGGTCTCGCCCTCGATCAGGTCCGCCCACATGTCCGGGCGAACCGCGGCCGGGCAGCGGGCATGGGCGTCGATGATGGCGTGGCGGCCAGAGGCGGCGTGCAGGATGTGCAGGCTGCCGAAGCCGGCCACACCGCACATCAGCGGGTCCACCACCGTTTGCACCAGGGCGGTGGCGATGGCAGCGTCCACCGCGTTGCCGCCGTCGCGCAGTATCAGTGCCCCGGCCTCGGCGGCCTCCGGCTGCGGCGCCACGATCATGCCGCCCTGCATCATCGGCTGCCTGCCCTGGCGATCACGGATCGGGCCCGGTCATAGACCGGCTTGTCCAGCATCTGCCCGTCCAGGCTTGCCACGCCGAGCCCGGCCGCCTGTGCGTCCTCGAAGCACACGACCACGGCCCGGGCGTGGGCGAGCGCCGACGCGCCGACCGCAAAGCCGTCGTTGAGCACCGTGACCTGTTTGGGATGGATGCAGAACGCCCCCCGCAGTCCCATCGCGTGGGCATCGGCGATCGAGCGGGCAAGCGCGTCCAGGTCGTTGTAGTCGCCGATGGTGCGGGCGAACCCCAACGGCACGGCCCCGCACGCACGCGCGATCAGCACGCAACGCCGCAGCGGCTCAACCAGGTTCGCCTGCGTCGGCTCCACCCCGAGGTCGAGCGCGAAGTCCTCCGGCCCAAGCGTGAGCGCATACAGGCGAGGCGTGAACCGCTCGGCGCGCTCCATGGCCAGCAGGCCGGCGGCGTCTTCGATCTGGGCCACGATGCCGACCGAACCGGCCTCCATGCCCCGTTCGCGTTCCAGGTCATCGAGGATCTCGGCCACGACCGCGAGGTCGCCGGGCCCGGACGTCTTTGGCAGGGTCACCGCGGCCAGGCCCGGCCGAACACAGCATTCCAGGTCCGGGACGGCATCGCGCCAGGACCGGTTGATCCGCACCAGCAGCGCGCCGGGCCCGTCCGCTAGGCGGGCCATGGCAGCCGGAACGGCGGCCCGGGCCTGGGCCTTCTTGTCGGCCGGGATGGCGTCCTCGAGGTCCAGCTGGATGGCATCGGCACCGCGGGACTGGGCCCGGTCGATCAGATTGTCGGCCAGCGCCGGCACGAACAGGATCGAGCGCCATGGCAAAGCCGGCATGGTCAGACCACGCCCTGGCATCGGAGCCGGTCCAGGGCGTCCCGATCCAGACCGAGCTGGCCGAGCAGTTCCTCGGTGTGCTGGCCCAGACCCGGTGCGGGCGCGTGGATCGCCCCCGGGGTAGCCGACAGCTGCGGTGAAACGTGGTGCATCGGCAAGGTTCCAATCTCGGCGTCGGGATATTCGGCCAGCACGCCGCGCCCCTCGATGTATGGGTGGGCGACGAGATCGGCGATGTCGAGCACGGGGCCAACGGTCACGTCGGCCGCCGCGAAATAGGCGAGCGCCTCGGACTGGGACATGGCAGCCACGAAATCGGCCACGATAGGATCGAGCGCGTCGTCGTTGCGGACCCGGGCCTCGTTGGTGGCAAACCTCGGATCCGTGATCAGTTCGGGCCGGCCGATGGCGCGCAGCAGGCGTTCCGCGACTGCCTGCACCGAGGCGGACAGCGATACGTACTTGCCGTCCTGGCAGCGATACACGTTGCGCGGGCAGCTCAGCCGGGAGCGGCTGCCGGACCGTGGTGGGACCTGGCCGGTCAGGCGGTGCTCGGCGGCTGCCGGGCCAAGGGTCGCGAACAGCGGGTCGAACAGCGCCAGGTCCACGGTCTGCCCGGGGCCGCCGCGCTCCACCTCCCGCAATGCCATCAGCGCCGCGCAGGCGCCGGAATAGCCCGCGACCATGTCGGCCAGCGCCAACGGCGGCAGCACGGGCGGGCGGTCGGCAAAGCCGTTCTGCGCGGCAAAGCCGGACATGCCCTCGACCAGGGAGCCGAAGCCGGGACGCTCACGATAAGCGCCGGTCTGGCCCCAGCCCGAGATGCGCACCACCACCAGCCCGGCATTACGGGCGTGCAGCACGTCGGGACCAAGGCCCCAACGCTCGAGCGTTCCGGGCACAAAGCTCTCGATGAGCATGTCGGCGGTCTCGACGAGCTGGAGCAGGATGGCGCGGCCCTCGTCGCGCCGCAGGTCCAGCGTCAGGCTCTTCTTGTTGCGGGAATACACCTTCCAGAACAGGCTGACGTTCTCGACCCGCCAGTTGCGCAAATCGTCGCCGCGGCCCGGCCGTTCGACCTTGACCACCTCGCTGCCGAAATCCGCGAGGATGTGCGTCAGCATGTTGCCCGCGACCAGGCGCGAGAGGTCCAGGATCCGGGTGGCGCGCAGGGGTCCGCTGGGCTCGGTGGCGAAGATTGCGGTGTGCACGAATGTCCTTGCGGCAGCTCAACGCAGCGTGCGGAGGTCGGCCCTTGCGGTCCAATCTTGTTTCGCGTTTGCAGTTATAAGATTATCCAATACAGGCTTGCAGTGATAGTGCATTCGTATGACCCTCGTGCAGCTCAGGTACTTCCTCGGGATCATCGCCAGCGGCACGATGTCTGGTGCGGCCCGTCACGTCGGTGTCGCACAGCCGGCATTGTCGCTGCAGATCGCGAACCTCGAGGCGGAGCTCGGCCACAAGCTGTTCATCAGGCACGGCCGCGGGATGGCACTGACGCAGGCCGGCCAGCGCCTGAAAGGTCGCGCCATCGAGATCTTACGCCAGGTCGAACTGACCAGGGACGAGTTGCTCGGTGACAGCACTTCCCCATCAGGAACAGTCGCTGTGGGCATGGCGACCGCGGCCAACATGGCATTCTCCGTCGGTCTGATCACCGCCGCCCGGCGGCGCTATCCGCGGCTGGAACTGCAGCTTGTCGAGAGCATGAGCGGCTTCCTGCTCGAATGGGTGGAGCGTGGCCGGATCGACATGGCCATCGTCTATGACGCAACGGCCCACGCCGGGCTCTCGGTCGAACGGCTTGCCACGGAACGGCTGTACCTGATCGCAGGCAGGGCCGGGCCGCCGCTACGACCTGAGATCGCCTTTGCCGAACTCGCATCATTGCCGCTCATCATGCCCGGCCGGCAGCACCGTCTCGGCCAGCTCATCCAGCAGATAGCCGCCATCCAGGGCGTCGATCTGCATATCGCGGTCGAGGTGGATTCGACCTACACGATCAAGAAGCTGGTCAGCGCCGGCGAAGGGTACAGCATCCTGTCGAGCCACGCCGTGCAGGAGGAGGTGGACCGTGCCGAACTCCGGGCCATCTCGATCAACGACCCGCCAATCAGCCGGTCGATCGACCTGGTGATCAACCCGCTCCGCAAGGTCGATCCGTCGGTGACCGTGATCAGTCGAATGATCGCCGGGATGGTCCGGCAGGTTTGAGGTGCTACGGTTGCTTGTAAGCGCTCCCATCGGCCGCCAGCTGCGGGTCACCGACGTAACGCCCTTCCGGCGGCACCGCCACTCTGGCGAAGTCGTCCGCCAGCTTGTGCAGGGCGGCGCGCATGGCCGGGCCGTGCATTGCGCGGCCATGCCCGGTGACGACCGTCTCCGGCTCCAGACCGGCGAGCATCTGCACCGATCGCTGCGCCGCCTGCCAGTCATGGGTGAAGTACTTTGGCGGACCATGCAGCTCCGGTGCCTGGGTGGCGGTCGCATAGGCGCTTTCACCCGCCACGGTGATGAACGCGTCGCCCGCAATCAGCGCCCGATCCGCCTCGCGCCACAGCGACACGTGACCGACCGAATGACCCGGCGTGTGAAGCCAACGCCACCCCGGCAGCTCCGGCACGCTGCCGTCCGCGGGTAGGTCGTGCAGCCGTGCGCCGAGGTTCACGGGGCTGCGGGGATATAACGGCGACAGCAGCGTCATCAGCCCACCCCCCACGCCTGGATCGGCCTTGGGGTAGGCGGCCGAGCCGTCGAGATACGGACGTTCGAGCGGATGGGCATAGACCGGCACGTCCCATTGCTCAACCAATGTCTCGATTGTGCCGACATGGTCGAAGTGGCCATGCGTCAACACGATCGCGCGAGGCGGCACGATTCCGAACCGCTCGCGGGCGGCATCGCAGATGCGCTCCACCATGCCCGGCACCCCGGTGTCCACCAGCACCCAATCTGCCTGTCCCGGCGTGCCGAGATAGACGACGTTGACGAACAGCAGCCGCCGATAGGCGATGTTCGGCGCCACCCCGAGGGTGCCGTCGTCCTGCTCTGCAGCCGAGACGGCCGTGTTGTCGATGGGGATCTGCTGGGTCATCAAACGAGTCCTCGGCAATGTCGCGGGAACACGGGTCGGACTGCCCACCCTGCAACGGGCAGGGTGGGCAGTCGGGTTCAGGCCGCCATCAGCACCTTGGCGATCTGGGTCTGCGCCTCGTCCGCCTGCCTGGCTTCGGCGACACACTTGCCCATTGCCTCGGCCATTGTGGTCATGCCGAGCTTTTCGCCATAGGCGTGCATCGTTCCAAACGCGGCGATCCAGTAATGCAGCGCCAGCTGGCCCGCCGCGACGATGCCGAGGTCGCGGGCCGTGTCGCTTTTGGCCTCAGACCGGATGCGCCGGGCCACTTCGCCGTGGGCCGTGATGATCGGGTTGTCGCTGGCCCCGGCGTCACCTTGGCCGGCAACCTCCTGCAACGCCGCGTCGATCCGGTTGGCCCATTGCATGCTGGTCTTCTTGCCCTGCTCGAGTGCTTCCTTGAGCTTGGGGTGCGTCGCATCCTTGATCACGTCGTCGATCGCACTCGCCGCGATGCGCGAGCCGGCCTTCTGGGCGCCGAGACCCTGTGTCACGAGATGCTTGAGATCCTGGTCGGTCATCGTCCATCCTCCGTTGCCCGTTCTGGGCGCACCGTTAACCGCGTTAAGCGGCGACAGTTGCCGGCGGATCAGCATCGATTGCTGCACCTTCCAGTCAAGGTTGGCGTTGGTGCATGGACCCCAGCAGCGACGGCGGCAGCCAACCTTGGTTCAACTGGTCGTCACAACATCTGTTGGGGTCGGCCATGGGTGTTCGTCAAACACCTGAGCGGTCATCGCCTGAAACTTACGATGAGGTAAATCCCGACCAGGACGAGGATCAGGATCATGGAAATCACCGTCGATTTCACCGGCTTGCTGACCACGATCCCTCCCGTCATCCCGGCACGATCGGTCATATCTCCACATCAGGCGCGTGTATAGCCAAGCAATCTGGCAGCGATATCAGCCTACGGTCTATCATCCGCTCGATCAGGTATCGCAATAATGTTGACAAACCGGTCATAAGCCCACAGGGGTTGCCATAAGAAGAAGCATCGGGGAGGCGTTTGAATGTTCGCGGTCGAGCGGAAGAAGCTGATCCTTCAAAGGCTGAGTGATTTCGGGCGTGTCCATGTGATGGCGCTTGCCGCAGACCTCGGCCTGTCCGAAGAGACGATCCGCCGCGACCTCGCCAGCCTTGAGGCGGAGGGCCGCCTCCGGCGCGTGCATGGCGGTGCCGTCGACCTCGCTCGCCTCGTCGGACCCGAACCGACGATGACTGAACGCCATCCGATGCGCGTGCGGGAGAAGACGCTGATCGCCCGGGCGGCGATTGCCATGATCCCGCCCAAGGGAACCTTGTTCCTCGAATCCGCCTCCACCTCGCTCTATGTGGCGGAGCTGCTGCCGCCGATGCCGGGGCTGACCGTGTTCACCAACGGCGTCCATGTGGCGCATGCCCTTGGCGAGCGCGAGGACCTGACCGTTGTCATGATCGGCGGCCGGATCCGCCGCACGAGCCTGACCACCATCGACGACTGGGCATTGTCGGCCCTGGACGGCCTGCACGTCGATCTGGCATTCGTGGGCACGCTCGCCTTCGCGCGCGGCGCCGGGCTGACGACGCCGGACCTGGCGGACGCAGCCGTCAAGCGCCGGTGCCTGGCGGTTGCGGACCGGACGGTGCTGCTCGCGGAGGCCGCCAAGTTCGGCGTGGTGTCGGCCTGCCGATACGGGGATCTCACGGACATCGATGCGCTGGTGACCGACCAGACGATGTGCGCGGAGGCGGTGGACGCGATGAGGCGGGACGGCATGGCGGTCATCCTGGCCGGCGATGAACCACACGGGCTGGCGGAGGCGGCGGCATGAGCGCCGTGTCCGCCCCGCCCCGGGTCAGCCTCGCCCAGGCCATGAGCCCGGCCACGCGCCGGGCCGCACTTGCCGGCTTCATGGGCTCGCTGCTGGAATGGTATGACTTCTACCTGTTCGGCACGGCCGCCGCCCTGGTGTTCGGGCCGTTGTTCTTCCCCAACAGCTCGCCAGCGGCGGGCACGCTGGCCGCCTTCGCGACCTTCGCCATCGGCTTCATCGCCCGGCCGATCGGGGCCGTGCTGTTCGGCCATATCGGAGACCGCATCGGCCGGAAGTACGCGCTGCTCGCCACGGCGCTGCTGATGGGCGGCGGTACGTTCCTGATCGGGCTGCTCCCCACCTATGACAGCATCGGTGTGTGGGCGCCCGCGCTGCTCGTGGTGCTTCGCCTGGCACAGGGCCTGGGCATTGGCGGCGAATGGGGCGGGGCCGCACTCATCGCGCTGGAGCACGCGCCGCGCGGGTGGCGCGGGCTGATCGGGACCTTCCCGCAGATGGGGACCCCGTTCGGGCTGCTGCTCTCCACCGGCGCCTTCGGGTTGTCGATCGCGATGATGTCCAATGAGACGTTCATGGCCTGGGGCTGGCGCGTCCCGTTCCTGTTGAGCATCGTGTTCATGATCCCGGCGCTCTACATCCGCTCGCACGTCGAGGAGAGCCCGGTGTTCCGCCGGGCCGCCGACGCCTTCGTCCAGGGGCGGAAGCGGCAGGCCATCCCTGTGGTCGACCTGTTCCGGCACCACCGGCGCAACCTGCTGCTGGCCACCGGCGCGCGCCTGGCTGATGCCGCGACGTTCAACGTGATCAACGTGTTCGGCATCGCCTACGCGTCGCGGCAGCTGGGGGTCTCGCGCGAGCTGATGCTCAGCGGCTTCGTCATCGCCGCCGCGGTCGAGGTGGCGGTCCTGCCGCTGATCGGCGCGCTGTCGGACCGGATTGGCCGCAAGCCGGTCTATCTCGCCGGGGTCATGCGGCAGGACCATGATGCCGTCGTGCACCTGGAGCACCCGACCGAAGCGCAACTGCGGCGCCAGCGGGAGCACTACTGCGCGAACGTCACCATGATCGACGCGCAGATGGGGCTGCTGATGGACGCGCTGCGCCGCCGGGGCGTGCTGGACGACACGGTGATCATCTTCACCTCGGACCACGGCGACTGCCTCAACGACCACGGTCACAGCCAGAAATGGACGATGTACGAGCAGAGCGTCCGGGTTCCCGCGATCATCTGGGCGCCCGGCCGGGCCGGCCCGGCGCGGGAGGTGGACAGCCTGGTGTCGCTCTTCGACCTTGGGCCCACGGTGCTAGACTTCGCCGGCGCCACCGTGCCGGACTGGATGGAGGCCAGCTCCCTGATGCCGTTCCTGTCTGGCGTGACCTCTGCGGAAGGTCGCCGCTACGTGTTCGCCGAGCACGCGCGCGACGCCATCCTGACCGAGACCGCGTTCATGACGATGATCCGGGACCGGCACTGGAAGCTCGTCACCTTCGTGGACAGCACGGAGGGCCAGCTGTTCGATCTCGAGGCCGACGCGGAGGAGCGGCGGAATCTCTGGCCCGACCCTGCCTACGCTTCGATACGGCGCGACCTGCTGGACGCCATCCTTCGATGGCGGATCGAGAGCGATCTCATCACGAGCGGCTGGACGCGCGACATGCGGTGATGACGGCTCGACCGGCACCATCTGATATGCGGGCGCTTCCAGCGGGACGCTTCGCCATGGGCTCGGATCACCACTATCCCGAGGAGCGCCCGGTTACGCCCGTCGATGTCGCGGCGTTCCGGATCGACGCGCATCCGGTGACCAACGCGGCGTTTGCGGCCTTCGTGGCGGCGACGGGGTACCGGAGCGTGGCGGAAACGCCGCCCGACCCGCGTCTCTATCCAGAGGCCGACCCGGCGCTTCTGGCCCCGGGCTCCATCGTCTTCACGCCGCCCGACGGCCTTGCGGCCGGCCAGGGATGGTGGCGTTACGTCGAGGGTGCCTGCTGGCACAGGCCGGATGGTGTGGCGGCGCTGGATTGCCGCCACGACCGTCACCCCGTGGTGCATATCGCCGCCGCGGACGCGGACGCCTACGCGGCCTGGGCCGGCAAACGTCTGCCGAGCGAGGCCGAATGGGAATACGCGGCGCGCGGCGGCCTGGATGGGGCCGAGTTCGCCTGGGGCAACACGTTCATGCCGGAGCAGCGGCGGCAGGCGAACACCTGGCCCGGCCCGTTCCCTCATCGCGGCGAGCCCGGTCCCGACCGCTACGAAACCACGCCGGTCGACGCCTTCCCGCCAAACGGCCACGGCCTCCTGGACATGATCGGCAATGTCTGGGAATGGACCGCCAATCCCTGGACCGCCCGGCACGGCCGGTCCAGCTCCTGTTGCATCCCCCCTGGTCCGGCCCCTGGAAGGCCCGGCGAGACCGCGTTGCCGGCCACGTCTGCCATCTCCCGCCGGGTCATCAAGGGCGGTTCGCACCTGTGTGCCCCCAACTACTGCCGCCGCTACCGCCCAGCCGCCCGCCAGGCGCAGGCCATCGACAGCGGGACGAGCCATATCGGGTTCCGCTGCGCAGTTTGAGCATTTCGGGCCGGGAACGAGGCGGTCGAGGCATTGTCCGGTCCGGTTCCGCTTGGATGCGATCACCGCCCCAGCCTTCATCGCGGCGGCCCTGGCGCGCAAGTCATTGCTTCAGGACGTTCGGCTCGTATGGCTGGTTCCATGGCGGTCGGAGGTGCTGCCATGGCTGGCCTGTTCTGGCTGACGAAGGTGCAGAACCGGCGGATCGCGCCCTGCGTTCCGCTCTCGCACGGGGTGCCGCGGGTCGACGACCAGCGCGTGGTCGGCGGTATCTCCACGTCATCCGCAACGGGCTGCGCTGGCGTGACGCCCCACCCGGATACGGGCCGCACAAGACCCTCTACAGCCGCTTCGTGCGATCGAGCCGCCTTGGCGTGTTCAACCGCATCTTCGCAGGCCTCCGCCAAGCCCTCATCACCCGCGGCATCGCGCCCTGCATGTCCGCCACCTGCCTTGCGGCCACGGTCCTGTTCTGGATCAATGAGTGCTGAGCCTAGGATTCTCGCATGAACTTCCGGGCGCCTGCCGCTGATCCAGGCGACACTGAAGACCGACTCGACGTTTGATCCTCCAGCTGCTGGAATGCCAGCCACATGCCAAGCACCGTCCGCATCGCAGCGGCCCAGATGGGGCCCAATCAGAAGGCACAGCCCGCATGAATGCCACCTGGACCTGGCCAGCAGGGCAGGTCCAGGATGTTCGACATGGGCGCGCACCGCCAGCCGGTTTGTTACCGGTCCATCACCGGACAGGCCGGAATGGTGGAGCCCGGCTAACCTCACGCGTGCGAACCCTTGAACGGAAGGACACGCACATGACGCCGTTCCGCCTTGCCCTCGCCGCCACGCTGCTCGCCATGACGGCCGCTCCGGCAGCCCGGTGCGCCGAGTTGCCGCAGGCCATTCGCCAGGCGGGTGCGTTCCGCTTGTTGATCAACTCCGCCTATGCCCCCATGGCGTTCCACGACCCGGCCACCAACGAGCTGAAGGGACTGGACATCAATCTCGCGAACGCGCTGGCCAAGAGGCCGGGGTGACGATCGTCTGGACCGATGTGCCGTTCGAGCAGCTGGTGCCCGTAAGGATGCCGGACCGTTGCCCGCGGCGATGACAGAGGCGCTGGCCGGGCTGACGAAGGATGGCACCTATGCCGCGATCCTGGCGAAGTGGGGCCTTTCGGCCGAGGCAGTCGCGAAGCCCCTGCTGAACGCCGCCCTGCAATGAGCCAAGACCTGGCCGCCGGCTTCCCGGACCTGGCGGGCCTGCCCGTGGCCCGGCGGCTGCATTGGGGCCGTTGGCTGTCCGCCGCCGCCATCCTGGTTGTGCTGGCCCTGCTCGGGCGCGCCTTCCGCGACGGGCAGATCGAGTGGGACTATGTCGGCCGGTTCCTGACGGTGCCGGTCATCCTGCAAGGGATCCGCAACACCGTGGTCATGGCCGTGCTGGCGATGGCGCTGGGCATCGCGCTGGGTGTCCTCGTGGCGGTCATGCGGCTGTCGCCCAACCCGGTGCTGTCCGGCGTGGCGGCGGGCTACACCTGGTTGTTCCGCGGCACCCCGCTGATCCTGCAGCTGCTGCTGTGGTTCAACCTGGCGCTGGTGTTCCCGACCATCGGCGTCCCCGGGATCTGGTCCGGCCGTGCGGTGGACGTGATGACGCCCTTTCTGGCCGCGCTGCTCGGGCTGGGCCTCAACCAGGGCGCCTACACCTCCGAGGTGATGCGCGCCGGCATGCTGTCGGTGGACACAGGGCAGTACGAGGCGGCAGCGGCCATCGGCATGGGCCGGCTGCGGGCGCTGCGCCGCATCATCCTGCCGCAGGCGATGCGCGTGGTGATCCCGCCGCTGGGCAACGAGTTCATCTCCATGGTGAAGGCGACCTCGCTGGCCAGCGTGATCCAGTACCCCGAGGTGCTGCACAGCGCCGAGAACATCTATTACGCCAACTCCCGGGTCATCGAGCTGCTGATCGTCGCCGGGCTGTGGTACCTGGCGGTGGTCTCGGTGCTGACGCCGCTGCAGATGCTGCTGGAACGCCGCTTCGCCCGCGGCACCGCACGATGACGGCGCCCCCAATGGCGCCCCCAATGGCGCCCCCAATGGCGCCCCCAATGGCGCCCTCAATGGCGCCCCCAATGGCGCCCTCAATGGCGCCCCCAATGGCGCCCCTGGTCGCGATCCGCGGCGTGGAGAAGCGGTTCGGCAGCCTCCATGCGCTGCGCGGCGTGTCGCTGGATGTGTGGTCCGGCGAGGTGCTGTGCCTGATCGGCGCCTCCGGTTCCGGCAAGACCACGTTGCTGCGCTGCATCAACCAGCTCGCCACCATCGACGCCGGCGGCGTCTGGATCGATGGCGAGCTGCTGGGGATGCGTGAGCAGGGTGGCCGGCTGCATCGGCTGACGGAGACGCAGATCGCCCGGCAGCGCATGAAGACCGGCATGGTGTTCCAGCGGTTCAACCTGTTCCCGCACCTGACCGCGCTGGGCAACGTGATGGAGGGCCCGGTGCAGGTGCAGGGCCGCCGCGGCACGGAGGTGCGGGCGGAGGCGATGGAGCTGCTGCGCCGGGTCGGGCTGGCGGACAGGGCGGGCAGCTACCCGGCGCAGCTCTCGGGCGGGCAGCAGCAGCGCGTGGCGATCGCCCGGGCGCTGGCGATGCGGCCGACGCTGATGCTGTTCGACGAGCCGACCTCGGCGCTGGACCCCGAACTGGTGGGCGAGGTGCTGGCCGTCATGAAGGAGCTGGCGCGGAGCGGCATGACCATGATCGTCGTCACCCACGAACTCGGCTTCGCGCGCGAGGTCGCCGACCGCGTCGTCTACATGGATGGCGGCACCATCGTGGAACAGGGTCCACCCGCCCAGGTGCTGGGCGAACCGCGGGAGGCGCGCACCCGCGCCTTCCTGTCCGCGGTGCTCGGCTGAAACATTGCAAGGAGACTTCCGAATGAACCGTATCCTGACCGCAGCCCTGCTGTGCTGCATCACCACCGTGCCTGCCCTGGCCGCCGACCTCACCGTCGCCATCGTGCCCAACTACCCGCCGCTTGAGTTCAAGGACCCGGCGACCGGCACCCTCACCGGTTTCGACGTCGAGCTGGGCGAGGCGATCGGCCGCAAGATCGGCGTCACCTGGAAATGGCAGGAGACCAGCTTCGACCAGATGCTTCCGGCGCTGACCACCGAGCGCGTCGGCGCCATCATGTCCGGCATGACCGACTACGCCAGCCGGCACGAGGCCAGCACCTTCGTCGACTACCTCCGCAGCGGCCCGGCCTTCTTCGTGCAGCAGTCCCGCGCGGCGGAGTTCAAGGACATGGCGGCGCTGTGCGGCAAGAACGTGGGCGCCAGCCGCCGGACCAGCTTCCCGAAGGAGATCGCCGCCTGGTCCGACGCGCACTGCCCGGGCAACCCGATCCGGTTCGTCGGCACGGAGGGCTCGGCCGATGCCCGCACCCAGCTGAAGCAGGGCCGCATCGACGCCGCAGTGCAGGGCAACGAGACGCTGCCCTACGTGATGGAGCAGGAGCCCCGCGCCTACATGGCGCTGGGCGGCCCGATCGCCACGCAGCTGACCGGCATCGCGTTGCCGGTGAAGGACAAGGAGCTGCAGGGCAAGGTGGCGGCGGCGCTGGACGCGCTGATCGCCGACGGCACCTACAAGGCGCTGCTGGCCAAGTGGAAGCTGAGCGACAACGCGGTGGAGAAGGCGACGATCAACGGAGGACGATAGGACGATGCTGGACAGCAAGGCCCTCGCGGCGATCCCGCTCATCCCCACCAACCAGGCCCTGCCGGCCCCCGAGTACCCCTGGCCCGCGCCGTTCACCTCGGCGATGTTCCTGTCCTTCGACGTGGATGCCGAGAGCGCCTGGACCAGCAAGGACCCGGCCCATGCCGAACGCCTGGTCACCATGAGCTTCGGCGGCTTCGAGGCCCGGGTGGGCACGCCGAAGCTGCTGGAGCTGCTGGACCAGCTGGACCTGAAGGCGACGTTCTTCATCACCGGCTGGTCGGTGGACGCCCACCCCGCCATGTGCGAGGCGATCCTGCGCGCCGGGCACGAGGTGGGGCACCACGGCTACCACCACCTGCTGCCCGACCCGCACGACCCCCACATCGACGAGGAGCTGGACCGCGGGTTCGCGGTGCTGAAGTCCAGGCTCGGCGTGGTGCCGACCGGCTACCGCGCCCCGTTCGGCGAGTTCAGCGAGGCGCTGCGCGTGGGCCTGGTGCGGCGCGGCATCCAGTACACCAGCTCCTTCCGCGACGACGTGCGCCCCTATCGGCATGTGCTGGCGGACGGCACGCCCGGCACGATCGAGCTGCCGGTGACGGCGAGCTACGATGACTGGATGCACGGCCTGTCGGCCCGGTTCAGCCCGCGTCCGATCTTCCCGAAGGAGCACGTGCTGTCGATCTGGAAGGACGAACTGGACGAGACCAGGGACTGGGGCGCCATGGTGACCACCGTGCTGCACCCGCAATGCTCCGGCCGCCCGATGCGCCTGCGCCTGCTGCGGGAGTTCCTGACCTATGCCAGGTCCTGCCCGGACCTGTGGATTGCCACGGGGCAGGAGATCTCGGCGAATTTCATCAAGCACGAATCCGCCGGGCGCTGATGCCGCGCATCCTCGTCATCAACCCGAACTCGTCCGCCGCCGTCACCGCCGCCATCGACACGGCGGTGGAGCGGCTGCGGGTGCCGGGCGGCCCGGCGATCGAGGTGGCCGGGCTGGCGGAGGGGCCACCGGGCATCGCCACGCAGCGGGATGCGGACAGCGTGGTGATGCCGCTGGTGCGCTGGGTGGAGCGGGACGGCGCCGACGCCTTCGTGCTGGCGTGCTTCAGCGACCCGGGCCTGGCCGCGGTCAAGGAGGCGGCGGGCGGGCGTCCGGTGATGGGCATCGCCGAATGGGGCATCCTGCGCGCGCTGACGCTGGGCGAGCGGTTCGGCATCATCGCGCTGTCCCCGGCCAGCGTGAAGCGGCAGCAGCGGTATGTCCGGCAGATGGGGCTGGAGTCGCGCTATGCCGGCAGCCATCCCATCGACGCCAGCGCGGCCGACACGGCAGGCGACGCGATCCGCAGCCGGATGGTGGACGCCGGGCTGGCCCTGGTGCGGGCGCGCGGGGCGGACGTGCTGGTGCTGGGTTGCGCCGGCATGGCCGCCCACCGCAGGTCCATCCAGGACGCGGTGGGTGTTCCCGTGATCGAACCGTCCCAGCAGGCCGTCGCGGCGGCGGTCGTCGCCTTGTGTCTCAACGACTGATCCCAGGGAGCCTTCGATGCCCCATTTCGACCGTGGCCCGGTGGCGAGCGGCGCCCCCGCATCCGCCACCACGGCGATCTTCGGCAGCTACGTCCTCGGGCGGCGGCAGGGCACGCAGAGCGTGCTGCGCGACCACTGGGTGCTGCTGGAGGAGAGCCGAATCGCCGCGGTGCAGCCGATGCGCCCGCGGGCGGAGACTGTGTTCGACCGGCCCGGGCAGTTCGTGCTGCCGGGCCTGATGAACCTGCACAACCACTGCTTCAGCGAGGCGGTGGCGCGGACCCATACGGAGGACGGCAACGGGCGCAAGAACAACCAGAGCATCGTCTATACGGTGCTGCTGCCGCTGACCAGGCGTGGCATCGACATCCTCTCCCCGGCGGAGCGGCTGGATATCGCGCGGCTCGGCATCCTGCAGCTGCTGCGGGGCGGGGCCACCACGGTGATGGAGCCGTTCCGCAACGGCATCCCGGAGATGTTCGAGGCGGCGGCGGAGCTGGGCATCCGCTTCTACGGTGCGCCCTACCTGTTCTCCACGTCGGACGCACAGGCGCAGGCGGACGGCACGGTGCGCTATGCCGGCGACGATGGGCAGGCGGACCTGGACACCTGGAACGCGCTGCACGCATGCTGGCATGGCCGGGCCGAGGGCCGGGTCAGCGTGACCATGAGCCCGCATGCCACCGACACCTGTGGCCCGGACCTGCTGCGCGCCTGCGCCGCCCGGGCACGCGCGCTGGGGGTGCCCATCACCACACACCTGGCGCAGAGCCAGCAGGAGGTCGCCACCATCCAGGCCCGGCACGCTGGCCGCACCCCGGCGGAGTACCTGGACTGGCTCGGCCTGATGGCGCCGGACCTGATGGCGGCGCACTGCATCGCCAGCTCCGACGACGACCTGCGGCTGATGGCAGCACGCGGGGCCACGGTGCTGAACTGCCCGCGCGTGTTCGCCCGCAGCGGCACGGCGGCGGCGTTCGGCCGGTTCGCCGGGCACGGGGTGCGTACCGTGGTGGGGACGGACGGCTACAACATGGACCTGCTGGGCGAACTGAACGCGGCCTCCATGATCTCCAAGGTTGCTGCCGGGGATGCCACGGTCGCGGCCGCGCCCGAGCTGATCGAGGCGGTGACCGCCACCGCGGCCGACGTCCTCCGCCGCCCTGACCTGGGCCGCATCGAGCCCGGCGCCACCGCGGACCTGACGGTGGTGGACATGACGCATCCGCAGATGCACCCGATGGCGGACCCGCGCCGCGGCCTGATTGCCCTGGCCAATCGCGCCGACGTGGCCCAGATCTTTGTGGACGGCCGGTTGCTGGTGGATGGCGGGCACCTGGTGGGGCGCGACGAGGCGGTGATCTGCCGGGCCGGTGCTGCGGCCATCGGACGGATCTGGGACCTGCCCGAAGCGCGCGACGCCCTGCCGCGATGATCCAGCGGTTTAGGTTCGGCGGCAGGCGTCACGTCAGCTTGCCCGTGGCCTGCTCCAGAAGGCTCCAGGCCTCGTCGCCGTACTTGCCCTTCCACTCGGTGTAAAAGCCGGCCTTCTTGCGCTGCGCGGCGAACGAAGCCGGGTCGACCTTGTTGAAGGTCAGCCCCTTGCGTTCCAGCATCCCCTGCAGGCTCGGGTTCAGGGTCTCCACGTCCTTTCGTTCGTCCAGGGCCCTGGTTGATGGTCCTGGCAACGATCTCCCGCAGGTCGGCCGGGACGGCGTTCCAGCTGGGCCGGTTCACCAGCCACCAGAGGCCGTCCCACATGTGGTTCGTGAGCGAGCAGTACTTCTGCACCTCGCAGAGCTTGGACGTGTCGATCACGACCAGCGGCTGTTCCTGCCCGTCGACGATACGGGTTTGCAGCGCCGAGTACACCTCGGCGAAGTTGATCCCTGTTGGCGCCGGGCATTGTCCGCGTCCCGGTCCGCGTCCGTCCTCGTTACGCCTGCAGCAGCAGCCCTTCGAACGTGATCAGCACCGGGTTGTCGGCCGCCACCAGCCGCCCTTCGCCGATCGCGCCATCCAGGTCCACCGCCACGATGTCGATCTCCGTCGGCGCGCCGGTCCCGTCACAGCAGATGGCGGCGCGCCGGACCAGCAGCTCGGTCGCATATCCCGTGATGGGGGGTGCTGCCTCGAAGACAACGCCGATCGTGCTGCCGACGCCCCCCGCCATCTCCGCCCGGGCGAACCCGGCCATTGCCCCGGCCTGCTCCAGCGCCACCGTGATCTCCTGGTTCGGGGCCAGCCGCAGCGCCACGCCGCGGCGCGCGCCCGGCGGCAGGGCCCGTCCCGTCGCGACCGGCGCCAACAGGCTGTAGCCGGTTTCGCGGTCCGGATGGACCTCGAACCGCGCCCCGAGGATGCCGCCGCCGCGTACCTCGATCGGGGCGGCGATCATCGTCTCGTCCGGCAGCACGTGGCCGCAGCCCCGGCGCCCATCGGCTTCGGTCCACACCGCATGGCAATGGAAGAATGGCCTGCCGTCGCGGAAGCCGACGGTGGCGGCGCCGGTCCCGAACCGGGTTTTCCCGGCCGGGCGGAACGTGGCGCTATAGAACGCCGCGTGGTCGGCATCGGGCGATTTCGCGGGCATGACATAGGCGAACGGTCCCAGGCCGCCGCCCGTGAGGCTGAGGCACGCACCGTCATACTCCTGGCCCAGGAGTTCGTGCAACGCATCGAGCAGGAGCACGCCGGCCGGCAGCGTCGCCGTGATCGGCATGCACGCCACCGGCACCGCGATGCAGCGTTCGGTTGAAGCCGGGCCGGGCTGACGGATGGTCCGGGGCCCGGAAGCCGCGAGCCTGGTTCCTGGAAGTTCGGCGTTGTTCATGTCATGCGCTCCGTTGCAACCATCGGGGCCCAACCACGGCCGGTTCTGCTGACGCCCACCATCGATCACGCGAACACCTGCTGCTTGACAGGCGCAAGTCGCCTACCGAAGTCTGGACGCCACAAGTGGACGGGGGACATTCCTTGGCTGCCGGCGCGGACGAGCCTGAACTCGTTGAGGTCCATACCACGGACACCATCACGAAGATGCTGCCGGCGCATCGGGGGCAGGTGGTCGTCGCCGGGTCGCATGGCGGGGTCTATGCCGGCTGGTGCGCAGCGGCGGGCGGTGCGCGCGCCGTGATCCCGAACGATGCGGGCGCGGCAAGGACCAGGCGGGCACGGCGTCCCTGCTGTTCCTGGACCGGATCGGGCTTGCCGCCGCCACCGCGGATTCGCAGTTCTGCCGCATTGCGGACGCGGCGGACATGCTGGCGTCGGGGATCATCAGCGCCGTCAACCGAACGGCGGCGGCGCTGGGCTGCGCGCCGGGCCAGACGGTGCTGGACTGCGCCGGGCGGATGCGCTCGGCATCGCTCCCGGCCGGGCCGGTGCCGCAGCTGCGGGATTCGCGGATCGTCGTCACCGCGTCGCACGGCGCCCTGGTGGGGGGGCGGCCGAACGAGGTGGTCCCGTCCGGCGTGTTCGCCGCCTTCTTCCATGATGCCGGCGGTGCCAGGGCCGGCTCGGGCTACAGCCGCCTCGCGTCGCTGGACGCGCTGGGCGTGGTGGCCGGCACGGTCGCCGCGGACAGCGCCCGGGTTGGCGACGCGCGGTCCTGCTACCAGGATGGCGTGCCGCCCCATGTCAACGGCACGGCACGCGAACGGGGCGGACACCGGGGCCTGGCGCTTCATGCAGCCATCGACACGCTCAGGCAGGCGTGAGGAGCGCGGGAAAGCCCGGGGCAGCGGATTTCAAGCGGGACTGGCGGCGGCTCAACACAGGCCGCCTGCTCTACGAAGGCTATGAGCTCTATAACGCGGCGCTGCTGAAATCCCTGAACCCCGCCGGATTCCCCGGGGTCCGCAACACGCACTTCAACCTGCTGCGCCACCTGGATGCGGACGGCAGCCGCATGTCCGACCTGGCCAGCCGCGCCAACCTCACCAAGCCCGCCATCACGGCCCTGGTCCGCGCGTGCCTGGACCTGGACCTGGTGACCGTCGAGCAGAGCAGCGACGATGCGCGGGCGCGCATGGTTCGGTTCTCCCTGCGGGGGTTGCAGCTCATGCGGCAGATCCGGCGGATCCAGGTCACCATCGAGCGTGACCTGGTGGCCCGCCTGGGCGACGAGGCCTATGGCCAGCTCCGGTCCGCGCTGCTGGTGCTGGCGAACCTGCGGGACGCGATGTAGCCGGCCCGGCGGCACGCCTCAGGCACCAACTTTCGCCGCGGGCGCCGTGATCCAGCCCCGGGCCATCAACTCCTGCCGGATGATGAGCTTGGTGACCTTGCCGTACCCGGACTTCGGCAGCTCCGCCAGGAAGAAGGCCCGGCGCGGCTGCTTGTACCGCGCGACCCTTCCTTCCATCCACGCCAGCAGACCGGCTTCGTCCAGCGTGCTTCCGGGCCGCAGCACCGCGACCACGACACCGACCTCACCCCAGACCAGGTCCGGGATGCCGAACACCGCCGCCTCCAGGATGGCGGGGTGGGTGAGGAGCACTTCCTCGATCTCACGCGGGTAGACGTTCGAACCGCCCGAGATGTACATGTCCGAGGCGCGGCCGGTGATGAACAGGAACCCTTCGGCATCCAGGTGGCCCAGGTCGCCGGTGCGGAACCAGCCATCGCGGAACGCCTTGGCGTTGGCGTCCGGGTTGTCGTGGTAGCCGGCGAACACCGCGGGCCCGCAGACGCAGATCTCGCCCGTCTCACCCGCCGGCAGCGCGGCACCCGTCGCCGCGTCCTGCACCTGGATATCGACGCCGGTCCGCGGGATGCCGCAGGTGCCGGGACGAGCCTCCGCACCGTCTTCCAGCGCGTGCAGGGCCGGCGGCAGGACCGTGATGCAGCCCGTCACCTCGCTGAGGCCGAAATACTGCACCAGCACGGGCCCCAGCTTCGCCAGGGCGCGCTTCTGGTCGGCCCGGTACATCGGGGCGCCCGCATACACCACGTATCGCAACGAACCATGATCGCTGGTGTCCACCGACGGATGCTCCACCAGGAGCTTCACAATGGTCGGCACGGTGAACATGTTGGTGATCCGGTGCTCCGCCACCAGCCGCCACACCTCCGCCGGGTCAAACCGCTCGGTCGGCAGCAGCACCGTCGTCGCGCCCCGCGCCACCTGCGTCAGCCCGTGGTTGCCGGCGCCGTGCGACAGCGGGGCCACCACCAGGCAGCAATCATCCTCCGTGGTGCCGGGCACCAGGTCCGCCAGGTGATTGGTGACGATGAACGCCATCTGCCCATGCGTCAGCACCGCGAGCTTGGGCCGGCCCGTGGTGCCCGAGGTTGAGATGAACCAGCATGGATGGTCGTATTCCACCGCTGCCGCTGGGCAATCCGCCCCAGGATGCGCGTCCATCAGGGTATCCAGGTCGGGCGCGTCCAGCGGGCCGGGTCCCATCCTGGCCACCAGCACCAGGTCGGGCACGGCCTTGACCACGGCCGCGGCATGGTCGGGGAACTCGCCCCCGCACAGCAGCGCGCGGGCGCCGGACGCGGTGGCGAGGTAGGCGACATCGTCGGGCAGAAGGCGGAAGTTGGTGGGCACCCAGACCGCGCCGATGCGGAAGCACGCCCACATCGATTCCAGCATCAGGTTGCTGTTCTTCGATTGCACGACGACCCGGTCGCCCGACCCGATGCCATGACCGGCCAGGACCGCGGCCATCGCGGACACCCGGGCATCGAACTCGGCCCAGCTCCACCGCCGCTCTCCCCAGATCAACGCTGCCCGATCCGGGAAGCGCCGGGCGGACTGGGCAACGAACTGCGCGAGGTTCATCACCCGGCGCGATACCGGCAGGCCGGAACCGGCGCCCACCCCGGCGCCGGGGTCCATCAGCGCACGCGCTCCAGGATGGAGACGTAGTTGGCCACCGCCGCACCACCCATGTTGAACACGCCGGCCATCGAGGCATCAGGGACCTGCATCCCGCCGGCCTCGTTCATCAGCTGCAGCGCCGCCATCACGTGCATGGAAACCCCGGTGGCGCCGATCGGGTGTCCCTTGGACTTCAGTCCGCCGGAAGGATTGATGGGCAGCCGCCCGGTCTTCTCCGCAATGCCCTCGCGCACCACGCGGTAGCCCTGGCCGGGTTCCGCGAGGCCCATCGCCTCGTATTCCAGCAACTCGGCGATGGTGAAGCAGTCATGCGTTTCCACCAGCGACAGGTCATCCAGCCTGATGCCCGCAGTCTCGCGTGCCCTGGACCAGGCACGGCGCGCGCCCTCGAACGCCACCGGGTCGCGCCGGGACAAGGGCAGGATGTCGTTGACCTGCGTGCGCGCGCGGAACCGGATGGCGCGCAGCAGCGTGGCCGCGGTCTCGTCGTCTGCCAGCACGATCGCGGCCGCCCCATCGGACACCAGCGAGCAGTCCGTGCGCCGCAACGGCCCGGCCACGTAGGGGTTCTTGGCGGAAATGGTGTTGCAGAACTCGAAACCGAGGTCGCGCCGCATCTGCGCCCAGGGGTTGGACACGCCATTATGGTGGTTCTTCGCCGCGATCCGCGCCAGCTCCTCGCTCTTGTCGCCATAGCGCTGGAAGTAGATCTCGGCCAGCCGCCCGAAGATGCCGGCGAACCCGCCTTCGACCTGGTCCTCCTCCTTGCGGTAGCACCCCGTCAACAGGGTCTCGCCCACGGCCGCCGTCGGCAGCGCCGTCATCTTCTCGGCACCGATCACCAGCGCGATGCGCGCCTGCCCGCTTTCGATCGCGTTGGCCGCGGACTGGACCGCCGCCGAGCCGGTGGCGCAGGCGTTCTCCACATGCACGGCAGGCACGTAGCGCAGCGCCGGCTCGCCCAGTGCGGCCAACGCCCCCTCGAAGCCCTGGCGGGAGAAGCCGTTGTTGTAGACGCCGACTGCCACGGCATCCACGTCATCGGGAGAGACCCCGGCATGGTCCAGCGCCGCCCGGCTCACCTGGCCCATCAGCGCCTCCACGTCGGGTGCGTCGAGCTTGCCGAACGGGGTGTGCGCCCATCCGACGATGTTGGCTTGCCGCCCCTGGTTCTCGGCTGCCTTGCTCATGGCCGCTCCTGTTTTATAAAGCAGGTGAACTATCAGCACGGTGGCATCACCCGCGCCGCGAGACAACCGGCCCGGCAAGAGTTTCCCACCGGAACGCCTCTATTGCATGTGTGAACGACCCCTTTGAGGCAAGGTGCGGGGCGCGAGCGGCCCCTGCCCTGCCCGCCTCACCCGTGCTGGTGACCGTCTGTCTCTCGACCTTGGCCCTCGAATGGCCTGGCACCCCCCTCGGTCGCCCGGGCGCTGGCCGCCATCGGCCATCACCACCGCCAAGCCCGACTGATGCCGACGTGGTCATGCAGCTGCTGTGGTCGATCGGCTGCATGAACCAGATCAGGCGGTTCTGTTCGGCGTTCCAAGACGGCTCGCCTGGGCGTGATGGGGGGTGGTATGCTGGTGATCTTTGCAAAGGCGGGCGCGTTCCCACGTTCCGGGTATGATGCACGACCAGACTGAAGCGCCCGACCTGCATGACCCTTTGGAGGCGGCGCGGGCGGCCAAGCTGCATTACGTGAACGACCGCAAGCCCGGCATTTCGCGCGAGCGGGATGGGGAGGGCTGGCGGTATCTGGGGAAGGACGGCCGGGTCATCACCGGTGCGGCTGATCTCGAGCGGATCCGGAAGCTGGCGATCCCGCCGGCCTATACGGATGTGTGGATCTGTCCGGATGCGCGGGGGCATCTGCAGGCGGTGGGGCGGGATGCGCGGGGGCGGAAGCAGTATCGGTATCATCCGCGGTGGCGGGTGGTTCGGGACCAGGGCAAGTACGCCAAGATGCTGGTGTTCGGGCGGGTGTTGCCGCAGATCCGGGCGCAGGTTCGGCATGACCTGGCGGCGCATGGGGTGCCGAAGCGCAAGGTGGTGGCCGTGGTGGTGGCGCTGCTGGAGAAGACCATGATGCGGGTGGGCAACGAGGAGTATGCGCAGCAGAACAAGAGCTTCGGACTGACGACGCTGCGCTCGCGGCATGCGCGGGTGCAGGGCAGCCGGGTGGTGTTCGATTTCCGGGGCAAGCATGGGGTGCAGCATCACATCGACCTGGCGGACCAGCGGCTGGCGAAGGTGGTGGCGCGGTGCCGGGACCTGCCGGGCCAGGACCTGTTCCAGTTCCTGGATGCGGAGGGGGAGCGGCATCACGTGACCAGTGATGACGTGAACCAGTACCTGCACGAGGCGAGTGGCGGGGAGGAGATCACCGCCAAGGATTTCCGGACCTGGGCGGCGACCAACCTGGCGGCGGCGGCGCTGAAGGAGCTTGCAGCGTTCGACAGCCCGGCGCATGCGAAGAAGAACCTGGTTCAGGCGGTTGAACACGTGGCGATGAAGCTGGGCAACACGCCGGCGATCTGCCGCAAGTGCTACATCCATCCGGCGGTGTTCGAGGGGTATCTGGACGGCAGCCTGCTGGAAGGGCTCAAGAATCAGGCCGAGGATGTGTTGGGCGGACATGCCGGCGGGCTTACGGCGGAGGAGGTGGCGATCACCGCCTATCTGAGCCGGCGGCTGGGCGAGGCGATCGCGGACCCCAAGGGCAAGCCCTTGAAGGTCTGACCGGGTTGCGGATGGTGGCCGGACCGGCTTCTGGGTGGGGCCGGCCCGGCTGGTGCTAGCCTCGGGCGGCTCGGGGTTGTTTGCGGCTGCTGTAGCTGCGTCCGGGTGTGGCGCCGGAGGTGCGGGCATCGGAGCCGGCGGTGCCGGGTTCGATCCTGGGCTCGTGGGGGCCGGCCTGCTGGACCTTGGCGGTGAAGCGGTCCACGGCGTCTGCGGTGATCTCGAAACGGGTGTCGGTGTCAAAGATGCGGATGCTGCCGATCTCGGCCTTGGTGACTTCGCCCAGGCGGCAGATGAGCGGGATCAGCCATTTCGGGTCTGCGTTCTTGCGGCGGCCGACGGAGATGCGGAACCAGGAGCTGCCGGCGGCGCCGCGCTGGGGGGTGCGTTCGCTGTAGCTGGCGGTGCGGTCGCCGTAGCTGGAGGCTGGGGTGGCGGGGGCCTGGGCGAAGTCGCTCTCGGGTTTTGGCAGTTTGGCGCGGACCAGGCGGGCCAGGGCGGCGGCGATGGCTTCGGGGGTGGTGCGTTCCAGGAGGACGCGGCCCAGGGCCAGGTCGGCTTCGGTGGGTTCCTCGGTGAGGACCGGGGAGGCGAGCAGGCGTTCGTGGTCGCGTTCGACGATGAGTTCGGCGCTGGGCGGGTCGCTCCATCCGGCATCGAGGCCGGCGGCGGCGAGCAGTTGTTCGGCGCGGCGGCGCTTGCCGAAGGCGACGAGCAGGACGGAGGTGCCCTTGCGGCCGGCGCGGCCGGTGCGGCCGCTGCGGTGGAGCAGGGTTTCCTTGTTGGTGGGCAGGTCCGCGTGGATGACGAGGTCGAGGTCCGGCAGGTCCAGGCCGCGGGCGGCGACGTCGGTTGCGACGCAGACGGAGGCCCGGCCGTCACGCAGGGCCTGGAGGGCGCCGCTGCGTTCGTGCTGGCTGAGTTCGCCGCTGAGGGAGACGGCGTCGAAGCCGCGCTTCTGCAGGCGGTCGTGCAGGCGCTTCACGCCTTCGCGGGTGGCGCAGAAGACGAGGGAGGCGCGGGCCTCGAAGTATCGCAGGACGTTGACGGCGGCGCGTTCGGTGTCGTGCGGGGCGACGAGGATGGCGCGGTAGTCGATGTCCGCATGGGGTTCGCTGCGGTTGACGGTGTCGAGGCGGAGGCCGTTGTTCTGGTAGCGCCGGGCCAGGGAGGCGATCTCCTTGGCGATGGTGGCGGAGAACAGCAGGGTGCGGCGTTCGGCGGGGGTGGCGTCGAGGATGAACTCGAGGTCCTCGCGGAAGCCGAGGTCGAGCATCTCGTCGGCTTCGTCCAGCACGACGGCGCGGAGGCTGGAGAGGTCGAGGCGCTGGCGCTCGATGTGGTCGCGCAGGCGGCCGGGGGTGCCGACGACGATGTGGCAGCCGGCGGCCAGGGCCCGGGCCTCGGTGCGCGTGTCCATGCCGCCGACGCAGCTGACGATGCGGGCGCCGGTGCGCGAGTAGAGCCAGGTGAGTTCGGCCTTTACCTGGAGCGCCAATTCGCGGGTGGGGGCGATGGCCAGCGCCATGGGGGCGCCGGGGGGCGGCATGAGTTCGGCATCACCCAGCAGGGTGGGGGCGATGGCGAGGCCGAAGGCGACGGTCTTGCCGGAGCCGGTCTGGGCGGAGACGATGAGGTCGCGGCCCTGGGCTTCCTTGGTGAGGACGGCGGACTGGACTTCGGTGGGTTCGGCGTAGTCACGCGCCGCGAGGGCCTGCGTGAGGGCCGGGTTCAGGTCTGGAAAGGGCATGGGGGGTTATGTGCGCTTGCGGCGGCGAAAGGAAGCGCCATGAGTGCGGGGCTGTTATCCTGTGGTGTGCGGGTCGGCGATGCCCGGGCCGGGCCCGGGCATGACGTGTGTGTCAGACCCACTCGCCCTGGCGCATGACGGGTTCTGCGGTGCCGTCGGGGCGGAGGCCGTCGACGTTGATCTCCTTGGAGCCGATCATCCAGTCGATGTGGATGAGGCTGGTGTTGGCGCCGCGGTGTTCGAGTTCCACGTCGGTCGCGGTGGTGCCGCCTTCGAGGCAGGTGCGGTAGGCCTGGCCGAGGGCGATGTGGCTGGCGGCGTTCTCGTCGAACAGGGTGTTGAAGAACAGCAGGCCGCTGGCGGAGATGGGGGAGGAGTGCGGCACGAGCGCCACTTCGCCGAGGCGGCGGGCGCCTTCGTCGGTGCCAAGCACGCGCTCCAGCACGTCGAGCCCGGCGCTGGCCTGGGCGTGGACGATGCGGCCGGCCTCGAAGCGGACCGCGATGTCCTTGATGAGGGTGCCCTGGTAGGCGAGCGGCTTGGTGCTGCGGACGTGGCCTTCCACGCGGGCGAGGTGGGGGGTGGTGAAGACTTCCTCGGACGGGATGTTCGGGTTGCAGACGATGCCGTTCTTCGCGGCTTCGGCGCCGCCGAGCCAGAGGTGGCCGTCGGAGAGGCCGACGCGGAGGTCTGTGCCGGGTCCGGTGAAGTGGAGGGCCTGGAAGCGGCGGGCGTTGAGCTGGGCGGTGCGGCTGTGGAGGGCGGCGTTGTGGGCGGCCCAGGCGGCGACGGGGTCTGGTGAGTCGATGCGGGAGGCGGCGAAGATGGCGTTCCAGAGCTGATCGATGGCCTCGGCCTCCGGGAGGGCCGGGAACATCTGCCGGGCCCAGGCGGGGGTGGCGTAGGAGAGGATGGTCCAGTTGATGTCGAAGGCGGTGATGAGTTCCATGGCGGGGCGGTAGGCCAGGGAGCGGGACTTGTTGGCGCGGGCGACGCGGTCCGGGTTCTGGCCGGCGAGGAGGGAGGGGTTTTCGCCGGCGATGGCCAGTCGGGCGGCGCCGTTGCGGTAGGCGGCGGCCATGCCCTCGTAGAGCCAGGTGGGGGCGGTGTCGAAGGCGGCGTCGGGCGCGTGCTCGAAGCGGGCCAGGGTGGTGATGTCATCCGAGAGCAGGGTGGTGACCAGGCTGGCGCCGGCCCGGTAGGCGTGTTCGGTGATGCGGCGCACCAGGGGGACGGCGTCGAGCGGGGCGGTGAGGACCAGTTCCTGTCCGGGAGCGAGGCCGAGACCGACGCGGACGGCGACCTCGGCGAGGCGGTCGAGGCGGGCGGCGTGGGTGGCGGCTGGGTGGCTGGCGTTCATCGGGTGTCCCTCGGGTGGCTGGCGGAGAGTAGGGCTGGCGGGGGCGGCGGGAAAGCGGGCAGGATGGTGCATCGCATCCGGATTGGAGATCCTCGCATGGTTATCACGCGCCGACGGCTGACAGCGATTACGGGTGGGTTGGCGGCGGCACCGCTGGCGGCGCCGTGGATCCGGCCGGCTTCGGCGCAGGAGCGGGCGATCACCCTTGCGGCGTATAGCGGGATCTTCGAGGAGAACTACCGGGCGGCGGTGGTGGAGCCGTTCATGAAGGCGCATCCGGGGATCAGGGTGAACTACTATTCCGCCGGCAGCTCGGCCGCGACGCTGGGGATGCTGCGGGCGCAGAAGGCGGCGCCGCAGATCGATCTTGCGGTGCTGGATGTGACGCTGGCCAAGGCCGGGACGGATGAGGGGCTGTTCGAGAGCTTTGACAAAGCCAGCGTGCCGGCGGTGGGGCAGTTGTCGCCGATGGCGCTGCAGGCCGGGGTGGCGGGGGCGGCGCTGACGTTCGACAACCTGGTGCTGCTGTATTCGCCGGAGGTCGTGAGGCCGGCGCCGACCTCGTGGAAGGTGCTGTGGGACAAGAAGTATGCGGGGCAGATCGTGGTTCCGGGGGTGCCGGACATCGTGGGGATCGGCACCGTGCTGATGGCGAACAAGATCAATGGCGGGGATTACCGCAAGACGGTGGAGCCGGGGATTGCGGCGGTGGCGGACATGGCGCCGGGGGTGCTGACGTGGGACCCGAAGCCGGACGTCTACTCGTTCATCGTCAACGGGCAGGCGGCGCTGGGGGTGGGGTGGAATGCGCGGGGGCAGACCTACGCCAGGAGCAGCGGGGGAAAGCTGGCGGCGGTACTGCCGGAGGAGGGGTCGTTGTTCCAGATCAACATGATCGAGGCGATCAAGGGCGGGACGCAGCCGGAGGCGACGCGGATGTTCCTCGACTACATCCTGGGGGCGGAGGCGCAGGCGGCGTTCACCGACCGTATGTTCTATGCGCCGACCAACATGCAGGCCAAGCCGAGTGCCGATGCGATGGCGCGGACGGTGAGCACGCCGGAGCGGATGGCGAAGATGCTGGATGTGGACTGGATGGAGATTGCGAAGATCCGCGACGGGATTGGCGAGCAGTGGCGCCGCCGGGTTCTGACGCGGCGGTGAGTTCGTTATGAGCCATCTTGTTCTGGAGGGGCTGGAGAAGCGGTTCGGGGCCGGGCCGGCTTCGGTGGCGGGGCTGAGCCTTTCGGTGCAGGCGGGCGAGCTGATTGCGCTGCTCGGGCCCAGCGGGTGCGGCAAGACCACGACGCTGCGGATGATCGCAGGGCTGATGCCGGCGAGTGCCGGGCGGATCGTGGTGGCGGGGCGGGATGTGACCGCCCTGCCCTCGCACAAGCGCGACATGGGGATCGTGTTCCAGAACTACGCGCTGTTTCCGCACCTGACTGTGGCGGGGAACGTGGCGTTCGGGCTGGAGATGCGGGGGGTGGCCCGGCCCGCCATCGCCGAGCGGGTGCGGGCGGCGCTGGACATGGTGCGGCTGGGGCATCTGGGGGCGCGGCGGCCGCGCGAGCTTTCGGGCGGGCAGCAGCAGCGGGTGGCTTTGGCGCGGGCCCTGGTGATCGAGCCGAGCATTCTGCTGCTGGATGAGCCGCTTTCCAACCTGGATGCCAAGCTGCGGGATGAGATGCGGACGGAGATCCGGGATATCCAGCAGCGGCTGGGGATCACGGCGATCTTCGTGACGCATGACCAGGTTGAGGCCTTGGCGATGTGTGACCGGATTGCGGTGATGCGGGCCGGGTCGATCGAGCAGCTGGGGACGCCGGCGGATATCTATGAGCGGCCGGCGACCTTGTTCGTGGCGGACTTCGTGGGGCGGACCAACCGGATTTCGGGGGATCGGCAGGCGGATGGCAGCGTGGTGGCCGGGGCATTGCGGCTGTTGACGCGGGAGACGGGGGTGGCGGGGCCGGTGACGCTGGCGGTGCGGCCGCACCGGGTTCGGGTGGGCGAGGCTCCGGAGGGGTGGAACGCTGCGGCCGGGGTGGTGCGGCGGACGACCTATGTGGGGGATCTGCTGGCGTTGGATGTGGAGGTCCCAGGCGGGGTGGTGCTGGTGGTGGAGCAGCATACGCAGCCGGGGTTGATGGTGCCGCGGGTGGGGGATGCGGTTTCGTTGACCTGGCGGGCCGATGACACGCTGTGTTTCGCGCGATGACGCATGTGGTGGTGGTGGTCGGCGGGGTGATCGGGAGCGCTTCTGCGGCGTTCCTGGCGGAGGCTGGGGCTCGGGTGACCGTGGTGGAGCGGGACCCGAGCTATGCGCGGGCTTCTTCCTCGTTGTCGGCCAGTTCGATCCGGCAGCAGTTCTCCACACCGGTGAACATCGCACTGTCGCAGTTTGGGCTCGAGTACATCCGGGGGGCGGATGTGGGGTTGCGGGAGCCCGGGTATCTGTATCTCGCGGGGCCTTCGGGGCTGGGGGTGTTGCGGGACAACCTGATGGTGCAGCTGGGGTGTGGGGCGGATGTGGCGCTGCTGACGCCGGGGGAATTGGGCGGGCGGTTTCCGTGGCTGTCGCTGGAGGGGGTGGCTGGTGGGGCGCTGGGGCTTTCCGGGGAGGGGTGGTTTGATGGGCCGGGTCTGGCGGCCGGGTTCCGACGGCGGGCCCGGGGGTTGGGGGCGGTTTATGTGCAGGGGGAGGCTGTGGGGTTCGAGCGGGCTGGCGCGCGGATTTCCGGGGTTCGGCTGCGGAATGGGGTCTTGTCCGCGGATTGGGTGGTGAATGCGGCGGGGCCCGGGGCGCGGCAGGTGGCCGGGATGGCGGGGTTGGCCCTGCCGGTGGAGGCGCGGAAGCGTTCGGTGTTCGTGTTCCAGTGCCGGGAGGCGGTGGCGGATTGCCCGCTGGTGATCGATACCTCGGGGGTTTGGTTCCGGCCGGAGGGGGACCGGTTCCTGGCGGGGTGGTCGCCGCCGGACGATACGGAGGATCTGGGGCTCGAGGTGGATCATGCGCAGTGGGATGACGTGGTCTGGCCGGCGCTGGCGGCCCGGGTGCCGGCGTTCGCGGCGGTTCGGGTGGGGGCGAGCTGGGCCGGGCATTACGAGTATAATACCTTCGATCAGAACGGGTTGATCGGGGTGTTGCCGGAAGTGCCGAACCTGGTGTTTGCCAACGGGTTCAGCGGGCATGGGATGCAGCAGGCGCCCGGCGTGGGGCGTGGGGTGGCGGAGCTGATCGTGAGTGGGGGGTTTCGGACGCTGGACCTGTCGGCGCTGGATGTGGGGCGGGTGGCGGCGGGGCGGATGGTGCTGGAGCGGAACATCATATGATCCGGCACCATGATGCGGCGGCGGTGGCGGGCGCCCTGCCCTTCTCCCGGTTGGTGCCGGCGTTGCGGGCGGCGTTCCAGGCGCCGGCGGAGGCGCCGGCGCGGCATCGGCATGAGTTGGGCGCGGGGGCGCTGCTGTTGATGCCGGCCTGGTCCGCGGAGTGGATGGGGGTCAAGGTCGTGACGGTGCATTCGGGCAACGGGGCGCTGGGGTTGGATGCCGTGCATTCGACGTATCTGCTGTCCCGCGCGGGGACGGGGCAGCCGGTGGCGTTGATCGACGGGGATGCGCTGACGGCACGGCGCACGGCGGCGGCTTCGGCCTTGGCGGCTTCGTATCTGGCGCGGGCGGAGGCGCGGCGGTTGCTGGTGGTGGGGGCGGGCCGGGTCGCGGCGATGTTGCCGGGGGCGCACCGGAGTGTCCGCGGGATCGAGGAGGTGATGGTTTGGAACCGGGGGGTGGCGCGGCGGGATACGCTGGTGGCGCAGCTATGTGGGGAGGGGTTCCGGGCTGTTGCGGTGGATGACCTGGCGGAGGCTGTGGGGCGGGCGGACATCGTGAGCTGCGCCACGCTTTCCACGGAGCCGTTGATCCGGGGGTCCTGGTTGCGGCCGGGAACGCATCTGGACCTGGTGGGGGCGTTTCGGCCGGAGATGCGGGAGGCCGATGAGGAGGCGATGGCGGGGGCTGTCTGGGCGGATACGCTGGTGGCTCTGACGGAATGCGGGGAGTTCGTGGGGTGGGAGGCTGGGCGGCTGCGGGGGACGCTCGGTTCGTTGTGCGGGGGGGAGTTGGGGCGGCGGGATGCCGGGGAGGTGACGGTGTTCAAGTCCGTGGGGACGGCGCTGGAGGATCTGGCGGCGGCGGTTCTGGTGGCGGACGTTGGCGAGGCCGAGGCGGGCTGAGGCTTGCCGGACGCGGCTGAACCGGGGAGGCTATTGCAGGTCTTCTGGGCCAGCATGGGAGAGACGGCATGAGCAGCAGGCAGGGTGCGATCGATCGGGCCACGTCGTTTTTCGACGCTCGTGATGTTGGGAGCGAAGCCGGGGGTGGGTTCGAGGGGCGGCTGGCCGGGCTGGTGGCGATCCGCAGCACCAGCCAGGACCCGGCGCACCGGGCCGAGCTGGACCGGTATCTGGCGGAGGGGATGGTGCCGCTGCTGGACCGGCTGGGGTTCGTCACCGCCGTGCACGAGAACCCGGTGGCGGGCAGCGGGCCGATCCTGATTGCCGAGCGGATCGAGGGGGATGGGCCGACGGTCATCACCTATGGGCATGGGGATACCGTGCGCGGGCTGGAGGACCAGTGGCGCGCGGGGCTGGACCCGTGGCTGCTGACGCGGGAGGGGGACCGTTGGTATGGGCGGGGCAGCGCCGACAACAAGGGGCAGCACGTCATCAACCTCTCGGCGCTGGAGGCGGTGCTGGCGGAGCGCGGCGGGCGGCTGGGCTTCAACGTGAAGATGATCATCGAGACCGGGGAGGAGAGCGGCTCCAAGGGGTTGGGGGAGATCGTGCTCGCCAACAAGGCGGCGTTGGCGGCGGATGTGCTGCTGGCGAGCGACGGGCCGCGGAGCGCCGCCGGCGTGCCGACGCTTTCGACGGGAACGCGGGGCAGCTTCAACTTCGACCTGCACCTGGATGTGCGGCCGGGTGGGGTGCATTCCGGCAATTGGGGCGGGATGACGACCGACCCGGCGATCGTGATGGCGCATGCGCTGGCGTGCATCGCGGATCGTCATGGCAAGATACTCGTGCGGGACTGGGTGCCGCAGGGCATCAGCAACAGTGTGAAGGACGTGCTGCACGGCTGCGCGCTGGAGAGCGACGCGGAGGCGGCGACCATCGACCCCGGCTGGGGCGAGCCCGGGTTGACGCCGGCGGAGAAGGTGTATGCGTGGACCAGCTTCATCGTGCTGGCGATGTTGTCAGGCCGGCCTGAACATCCGGTTAACGCGGTGGCGCCGAATGCGGTGGCGCATTGCCAGATTCGCTACACCGTCGATGTGGACCCCTATACGTTCGAGGCTTCGCTGCGCAAGCACCTGGATGCGCATGGTTTTCCGGAGATCGAGATCCGGGCGCACGGCATCCGGATGCCGGCGCGGCGGAGCGACCCGGCGAACCCCTGGGTGGGCTGGGCGGTGGCGAGCATGGAGCGGACGCTGGGCAAGCGGGTTCAGGTGATCCCGAACAGTGGCGGCGGGCTGCCGAACGATGTGTTCATGGACCATCTGGGCGTGCCGCTGCTCTGGGTGCCGCACAGCTATAACGGGTGCAAGCAGCATGGGCCGGACGAGCATCTGTTGATCGCGCCCGCGCGCGAGGGGATCGCGGCGTTTGCCGGGCTCTGGTGGGATCTGGGGGAGAGCGGGGTTCCCGGGCGTGAGTGACCGGGCGGGTGTAACCTGGTGGGCGCGACAGGGATTGAACCTGTGACCCTTCGCGTGTGAAGCGAATGCTCTACCGCTGAGCTACGCGCCCCGCCGTGCGGGAGCGCGGCTTTTCACTCATCGGGCACGGGGATGTCAAGTTGTCTTGGCGGGATTGCGTGCCAATGTGGTTGGCATGCGATCGTTGATCCTGGGTCTGATGCTGTTTTCCGCCGGGCCTGCCGGGGCGGTGGAGGCGTATTACGAGACGTATGCCGCGGGCGTGAACGTGATCGACGTGGATGCGCAGTTCGACATCCAGGCGGACCGGTACCGGGTGTTGCTGGATTACCGGACTGTGGGGGCGATGAACCTGGTGATGCGGGGGCAGCAGCGGTTCACGGCCGAGGGGCGGTTCCTGAACGATGCGCCGGTGCCGGGGCGGTTCTACAGCAGCGGGACGTTGCGGGGGGATCCGCGGCTGACGGTGATCGATTATCCCGGGGGGCAGCCGGTGGTGCGGCAGCTGGTGCCGGCCAATGATGCGGAGCGGGAGCCGGTGCCGGCCGCGCGGCAGGCGGATACGGTGGATACGCTGAGTGCGGTGGCCGGGTTGTTGCGGCGGGTGGCGGTGACGGGGCGGTGTGACGGGCGGGCGGCGACGTTCGACGGGCGGCGGCTTTCGGTGCTGGAGGCGCGGACGGTGGGGCAGCAGGTGCTGGAGGCGACGGGGCGTTCGAGCTTTGCCGGGCTGGCGATGCGGTGCGATTTCGTGGGGCGGCAGACCGGGGGGTTCATGCTGGGCGAGGACCGGGAGCGGCTGGCGCGGCCGCAGGAGGGGTCGGCGTGGTTCGCGAGCGTGAATGGGGCGATGACGCCGGTTCGGATGGCGTTCCGGACGCGGTGGTTCGGGGATGCGACGATGTATCTGGCGCAGCGGCCACGTTAGGGATTTTGGGGTGCTGTCGGGTCTTGAACGCATTTTCTGGTGGGTTTCATCACTGTTTAATCTTTGGCGGTCAGGATGCTGGCATGGATGATGCGCCAATGTCGTGAACAGACACCAAAGTTGACAAGGGTTGCTTTGACAGGGGATGGCGCGGGACGCTACGCGGGGGAATGACCACGACTGCAGTTCTCCTGGCCGCCGGGCTTGGCACCCGCATGAAGTCGGCGATGCCGAAGGCGCTGCATGCGATCGCGGGGCGGTCCATGTTGCGCCACCTGATCGAGAGTTGCGGGGCGGTGTTCGACCGGATCGTCGTGGTGACGGGACCGGGGATGGAAGCGGTGGCGGAAGCAGCGGCGCCGCATGTGACGGTGGTGCAGCAGGAGCGGCTGGGAACGGCGCATGCGGCACAGCAGGCGGCGGCGTTGTTCGGCACGGGCAACGTGGCGGTGCTGTATGCGGATAATCCGCTGATCCGGCCCGAGACCCTGCGGCGGCTGCTGGCGGCGCGCGGTGCGGCGGATCTGGCGATGCTCGTGATGCGGCCGGTGGATGCGGGGCGGTATGGGCGGGTGATCGCGCACGGCGACCGGGTGGAGCGGATTGTCGAGTGGGCGGATGCGACGGAGGCCGAGCGGGCGGTGCCGCTGTGCAATGCCGGGGTGTTCTGTGCGGATGCGGGGGATCTGGTGCGGTGGCTGGCGACGGTGCGGCCGAGCCCCAAGGGGGAGTATTACCTGACCGATTGCGTGGCGGCGGCGGTGGCGGAGGGGCGGCTGGTGCAGGCTGTCGAGGCGCCGGAGAGCGAGTTGCGCGGGATCAACAGCCGGGTTGAGCTGGCGGAGGCCGAGGCGACGGTGCAGGGCTGGCTACGGCGGGCGGCGATGGAGGGCGGGGCGACGCTGACGGCGCCGGAGACGGTGATGTTCAGCATGGACACGGTTCTGCAGCCGGATGTGGTGGTGGGGCCGCATGTGGTGTTCGGGCCGGGGGTGTTCGTTGCATCCGGCGCGGAGATTCGGGCGTTCTCGCATCTGGAAGGGTGCCGTGTGGGCGAAGGAGCGGTGATCGGGCCGTATGCCCGGTTGCGGCCCGGGACCGAGGTGGAGAGCCGGGCGCATGTGGGTAATTTCGTGGAGCTGAAGGCGACCCGGCTTGGGGTTGGGGCCAAGGCGAACCACCTCAGCTATCTCGGCGACAGCGTGATCGGGGCTGGGACCAATATCGGGGCCGGGACGATCACCTGTAACTATGACGGGTATGCCAAGCACCGGACCGAGATCGGGGCCGGGGTGTTCGTGGGCACGCATGCGACGCTGGTGGCGCCGGTGTCGTTGGGCGATGGGTCGTTCGTGGCGGCGGGCAGCGTGATCACGCAGGATGTGGCGGCGGATGCGATGGCGTTCGGGCGTGCGCCGCAGGTGGTGAAGCCGGGGCGGGCGCGGGCGTATCGGGCGTCCAGGGGAGCGAAATAGATGTGTGGCATCGTTGGCGTGATCGGGTCTGAGCCTGCGGCGCCGTTGTTGCTGGAGGCGCTGCGGCGGCTGGAGTACCGGGGCTATGACAGCGCCGGGATCGCCACGCTGGTGGATGGGGTGATCGAGCGGCGGCGGGCGCCGGGCAAGCTGGTGAACCTGGCGGAGGTGCTGGCGCTGGACCCGCTGCCGGGGACGACAGGGATCGGGCATACGCGGTGGGCGACGCATGGGGCGCCGACGCAGCGGAACGCGCATCCGCATGGCACCTCGCGGGTGAGTGTCGTGCATAACGGGATCATCGAGAACCATGCCGAGTTGCGGGCGGAGCTTGAGGCCGAGGGGCAGGTCTTCGAGACCGAGACCGACACGGAGACGGTGGCCCAGCTTGTCGACCTGAACCTGAAGCGTGGCCTGGCGCCGGTGGATGCGGCGCGGGCGGCGTTCTTGCGGCTGGAGGGGGCCTATGCGCTGGCGATCGTGTTCGCGGGGCAGCCGGGGTTGATGATCGGGGCGCAGCATGGGGCGCCGCTGGCGATCGGGTTCGGCGAGACGGCGATGTATCTGGGCAGCGACAGCCTGGCGCTGGCGCCGATGACGCGGCGGATCGCGTATCTGCAGGACGGGGACTGGACCGTGGTTTCGGGCACCGGGGCGGCGGTGTTCGGGCCGGGCGGCGACCCGGTGAACCGTCCGGTGCGGCTGACGGTGCAGACCGGGGCGGTGGTGGGCAAGGATGGCTACCGGCACTTCATGGAGAAGGAGCTGCACGAGCATCCTGCCGCCATCGGGCAGACGCTGGCGCGGATGCTGGACCCGGCGACCCGGGCGGTGACGCTGCCGGAGTTGCCGTTTACCTGGGATTCAGTTCCGCGTGTCACGATCAGCGCCTGTGGGGGGGCGTATTTTGCCGGGTTGGCGGGGCGGCATTGGCTGGAGGAGCTGGCGCGGTTGCCTTCGGATGTGGATTTCGCCAGTGAGCTGCGGTACCGGACGCCGCCCTTGCCGGAGGGTGGGGTGGCGTTGCTGGTGAGCCAGAGCGGGGAGACGGCGGATACGCTGGCGGCGCTGCGCTACATGCGGGGCGTGGGGCAGCATGTAGTGAGTGTGCTGAACGTGGCGGAGAGCACCATGGCGCGGGAGAGCGCCGTTGTGCTGGAGACGGTGGCGGGGCCCGAGATCGGGGTGGCCAGCACCAAGGCGTTCACGGCGCAACTGACTGTCGTGGCGTGTCTGGCGATTGCGGCGGCGCGGGCGCGGGGAACGATCGATGCGGCGCGGGAGGCTTACCTGGTGGCGCAGCTGCTGGAGCTGCCGAGCCGGGCGGCGGAGGTTCTGACGCTGGAGGGTCCGATCAGGCAGCTGGCAGAGCGGATGAGTGCGGCGCGCGACGTGCTTTGCCTGGGGCGGGGGGCGAACCATGCGATTGCGCTGGAGGCGGCGCTGAAGCTGAAGGAGATCTGCTATATCCACGCCGAAGGCTATGCCGCGGGTGAGATGAAGCATGGGCCGATTGCGTTGATCGACCGGCAGGTGCCGATCCTGGCGATCGTGCCCTCGGGGCCGTTGTTCGAGAAGACGGCGAGCAATGTGCAGGAGGCGGGGGCGCGCGGCGGGCAGATCGTGGTGCTGAGCGATGCCGCGGGTTGCGCGAAGCTGCGGGGGATTGCGGCGGAGTGCCTTGAGTTGCCGACGGTGGATCCGTTCGTGGCGCCGATCCTGTATGCGGTGGCGGTGCAGCTGCTGGCGTATCACACGGCGGTTCTGCGGGGGACGGACGTGGATCAGCCGCGGAACCTTGCCAAGTCGGTGACGGTGGAATGAGGGGGGCCGACACCTATCTTGTGACGGGTGGGGCCGGGTTCATCGGGTCGCACCTGGTGGATGCGCTGCTGGCGGCGGGGCACCGGGTTCGGGTGCTGGATGATCTTTCGAGCGGGCGGCGGAGCAATCTGGACCCGGCGGCAGAGTTCGTGCTGGGGGACGTTTCGGACCCGGTGGCGGTTCGGGCGGCATTTGACGGGGTGGACGGGTGTTTTCATCTCGCGGCGATCGCTTCGGTGCAGCGGTGCAACGAGGACTGGGTGGGGACGCACCGGGTCAATCTGGGCGGCACGATCGCCGTGCTGGATGCGGCGCGCGTGGGGCGGGTTCCCGTGGTCTATGCGTCGTCGGCCGCCGTGTATGGCGGGTTGAACGGGGTGGCGCGGGAGGATTCCCCGGTGGTGCCGCTCTCGGCCTATGGGGCGGACAAGCTGGGGTCCGAGCAGCATGCGCGGGCCGGGTTCGTGGTGCATGGCGTGCCTTCGGTGGGGTTGCGGTTCTTCAATGTGTATGGGCCGCGGCAGGATCCGCGCTCGCCTTACAGCGGGGTGATCTCGTTGTTTGCGGCGGCGCTGGTGGCACGGCGGACGCTGAACATGCATGGGGATGGGCAGCAGACGCGGGACTTCGTTTACGTGGGCGATATCGTGGCGTTCCTGATGGCCTCCATGGAGGTGGCCCGGGCGGGGGGACGGGCGCTGGTGCTGAATGCGTGCACGGGGCGGCAGATCTCGGTGGCGGTGCTGGCGGAGACGATTGCCGGGTTGTTGCAAACGCGGCCGGTGATGACCATGTTGCCGGCGCGGGCGGGGGATGTCCGGCATTCGCAGGGTGATCCTGGTTTGGCCGCCAGCGTGCTTGGATACACGGCGCGCATGACGCTGGCCGATGGGCTTGAGGCGACGCTGCGGGATGTTGCGGCGCTGGAGCGGGTGTGATGGCTGTTTCGGCGGCGTTGCAAGTGGTAGGTTCGGGTGAAGCACGGGCGCCATCCGGATTGCGCCGAACAGAGGTTTTTGCAGGATGACGTTGCACACCGTTTGGAAGCTTGCCGCGTTGCTGACCATTCCGGCCCTGGCGGGATGCAGTTCGATCAGCGGGGTGTTCAACAAGCCGCATCCGCCGTATGTGCCGCCCTCGGGTGCGGTGACGAACCCGCCGTATCAGATCGGGCCCGGCGATACATTGAGCGTGTTCGTGTATCAGTCACCGCAGTTGAGCGTGGGGGCGATGACGGTGCGGCCGGATGGGCGGATCTCGCTGCCGCTGATCCCGGACATCATCGCGGCGGGCAAGACGCCGACGGCGCTGAGCAAGGACATCGAGGAGCGGCTGAAGGAGTATGTGAAGCAGCCGAACGTCTCGGTTATGGTGAGCGGGTTCCAGGGTCCGTTGAACCGGCAGATCCGGGTGCTGGGGGAGGCGACGGAGCCTTTGGCGATTCCGTATCGGGAGGGGATGACGCTGCTGGACGTGATGATCCTGACCAAGGGGCTGACCCGGTATGCCTCGGGCAACAATGCGGTATTGGTGCGGGACGTCTCGGGGCGGCGGCAGGAGATCAAGGTGCGGCTGAGCGACCTGATCAAGGATGGCGACATCGACCAGAACGTGGCGATGCTGCCGGGTGATACGCTGATCATCCCTCAAAGCTACTTCTGACCGGCCGGGTGGGCCACGGGAACATGGGCGCATGAACGGTTTGCGGATCCTGCTGCAACGGCAGCTTTCGGCGGCCTGGCATTACCGGTGGCAGGCGGTGCTGTTCACCTGGCTGGTGTGTGCCGTGGGTTGGGCGGCGGTGTTCGCGATTCCGAACCAGTATGAGGCCGGGGCGCGCATGTATGTCGATGCGGATGCCGTGCTGACGCCATTGCTGAAGGGTCTGGCGGTGGATACCAGCAATGCCGGGCAGGTGGACATGCTGCAGCGGACGCTGCTGAGCCGGCCGAATCTGGACAAGCTGATCTCCAAAACCGACCTTGAGCTGGAACTGACCAACCTTGCGGACCGTGAGGCGATGGTGGAGCGGCTGCAGAGCGATATCCGGATCACGCCGCAGACGCGCAACCTGTTCACCATCACGTATCGGAACAAGCGTCCGCGGCTGGCCTATGATGTGGTGCGGACCATGCTGGCGACGTTCGTGGAGAGCAAGACCGGGACGAACCGCTCGGAGATCGAGAATGCCGGCAAGTTCCTGACGGAGCAGATTGCCAATTACGAGAAGCAGTTGCGGGACGCGGAGCGGCGCCGGGCCGACTTCAAGGCGCGGTATATCGACGTGCTGCCGCCGGATGGGGGTGGGTTGAGCCGGCTGGAGTCGCAGAACCAGCTGGTACGGCAGTTGCAAGGCTCGTTGCAGGATGCCTTGGCCCGGCGGGACACGCTGAACCAGGGGCTTTCGAACACGCCGGCCATGGTGATCACGGAGACCGACCCGGCGGTGGCGGCGGCGCAGGGCGGAGGACCGCAGGTCAACCAGCGGCTGCGGGATGCCGAGCGGCAGCTTTCGGAGCTTCGGCTGAAGTATACGGACAACCATCCGGACGTGGTGGCGGCGCGGGCGCTGGTGGCGAGCATCCGGGCTGGCGGCAACCGGGACGACACGGTGGTGGCGGCTCCTCGTGCACCGGCGATCGCGGCGCGGAGCCGGACGGCGTCGAACCCGATCTATGAGCAGTTGAAGATCCGGGTGGTGGAGAACGATGCGACCATCGCTTCGCTGCAGCGGCAGATCGCCGAGGCATTGAAGGAGCGGGACCGGTATCAGGACATCGCGCGTGGGGCGCCTGGATTGCAGGCGGAGTTCGAGAACCTGAACCGTGACTATGCGGTGCTGCGGAAGAACTATGACGACCTGACGGTGCGGCGCGAGTCCATGAAGATCTCGACGGCGGCGGATGCGGAGGGCGACAAGGTCAAGATCCAGGTGATCGACCCGCCGGCGATTCCGCAGATCCCGGTGGCGCCGAAGCGGATCCTGCTGGTGTCGGGTGTGCTGGTGGCCGGGTTGGGTGCCGGGGCGGCGCTGGCGTTCCTGCTGGTGCAGATGGATCAGTCGTTCCATTCAACGGAGGACCTGCGGCAGCTTGGCTTCCCGGTGGTGGGGGGTGTCTCCATGCTGGCGGCGGCGACGCCGTTCAGCCGGCGGTTGCTGGGGCTGGCGACGTTTGCGCTGGCGCTGGCGATCCCGGCGGTGGTGTATGGCGGGTTGATGATCCGGTTGTTGAAGCCGGGCGGGACCATCTGATTCTGCCGCCGGGCTGAGGCGGTGTTGTCGCGGTTGTCAGCGGGTGGGCCGGGTCAGGCGGGCGGCTTCGGCGTTCAGGTCGGGCTGTGCGGCTAGGATGCGGTTGAGTTCGGCGACCAGGAGATCGAGCTGGGCTTCGGTCATGGCGCGGGTGGGGCGGTTGGTCAGGGCGATCAGCAGCGGCGGAATGTTGTTGCCGAAGACGCTGTCTCGGGCCTGCATCAGGCGCTGGGCTAGGCCGCCGGGTGCAGGCTGGCCGTGCAGCCAGACGGCGGTGGCGACGATCAGCTCGGGTTCGCGGGACACGACGAGCTGCCAGTTGCCGGCGTGGGGTGGGGCATTCCGGAGGGGGGCGGTGGTGGCGTCCTCGGCGCCCAGGGCGCCGACGATGCGGGACCGAACCTCGGCCACTGCGCTGCCGGTGCTGCGGGTGGGCAACGCCTGGATCACGAGGGTCCAGGTGTCGCGGTCGCAGACCAGGTTGGCTTCGTAGCGGTTAGGGGTGGTGGCGCCGGGGGTGAGCCGGCAACCGGCCGGGGCTGCGAAACTGGGGTTTGCGGCCAGGCTGGCGCTGGCGACGTTCTGGTTGAGCGCCAGGGCGGCGGCTGGTGCAAGGGCGGCGAGGACCAGGACGAGGAGGGCGGGCCAAGCGTGGAAGGGGCCGGGGTTCTGCCTGGGCAGCGGGCGGACGGGGGCGGCGGCGGGGGCCTCGCGCAGGGGCATGCCGACCAGGACCAGCAGCAGCATGACGGCGGAGAAGAACACCCAGCCGTAGATGATGTGGTCCGCCGCGGCGGCTTCGGCGCTGCCGAGGACGTGGCCGAGCACCACGATGCCGAGGGCGCGGATGCCGTTGGCGATAATGGGCACCACGATGGAGATGGCGATGAAGAACAGGCGGCGGCCGGGGCTGCGGTAGTTCAGCAGGGCGTAGAACACGCCGAAGGCGATGGCGGCGATGAGGAAGCGCAGGCCGGCGCAGGCTTCGGCCACGAAGAAGGTGCCGGCCGAGATCTCGATCACCATGTCGCTGACGTAGTGTGAGATGCCGAGGACGTTCAGGCCGAGGTCGATGAAGCGGGCGGTGAAGGATTGCAGCACCGGGGTGAGGAAGGCGCCGAAGGGGACCAGAAACACCAGGTAGAGCAGAGGGCCGAGCATGGCGAGATAGAGGCGCCAGCCGAGGACGACCAGGAACAGAAGCTCGACGAAGCCCAGGGTGACGAGCTGGCGGCCTTCCATGATGCCAAGGCGCTCGGCGGCGAACCAGGCGAGGCCGAGGGGGATGGCGAGGAGGGCGAGGGCCGGGCTTGCGTGGGGGGAGAGGCCGCGCAGGGTGTCGCGACGGTCCCAGACGAGGTAGGCGGCGATGGGGGCGACCAGGAAGCAGTGGCCGTATGCGGTGGAGTCGATCCAGACCTTCACGGCGGCCCGGCACTCCGGCAGGAAGACGAGGCCCAGGGCGACCAGGCCGATGGCGAGGGCGAGGGCGGCCGGCATGACGGCGGTGCGGCGGGTGGCGGGGGCAAGGGTTGCGCTCATGTCACGCCTTTATCACAAACTGAAGGCACGCGAAGCCAACAACATGCGCCGACAGCAAGGCTTGTGTTCCAGCAGTATGGATCATGGCCCGGCAGCGGTTGCATCATCGCACACGCCGTTGCCACGATGGCCAATAAATCCGATAGCAGGACAATGTCAGCCAGGCCTACCCCGGGGCACAGCCCCGACCACCCCACTGCGACACAGGAGCACTCAGATGCAGCTTTCCGACGAAAGCTTCGTGACCGACTACCTGGCGCAGTCACTTGGTGCATTGCAGGCCTATGCCGATGATCCGGCGCAAGCCGCCCTGCTGCACCGGATGGCCGATGCCGTCGTGCAGTCGCTTCGCAACGGAGGCAAGCTGCTGATCGCCGGCAATGGCGGCAGCGCCGGCGACTCCCAGCATCTCGCGGCCGAGTTCACGGGACGCATGCTGTATGACCGCGATCCCCTGGCCGCGATCGCGCTGACCACCGATACCTCGGCGCTGACTGCGATCGGGAACGATTACGGGTTCGAGAAGGCGTTTGAGCGGCAGCTGATCGCGCTGGGCCGCAGAGGTGACGTGTTCCTCGGCCTGTCGACCTCCGGCACCTCGCCCAACCTCCTGCGCGCAATGACGGCGGCGCGCGGGATCGGCATCACGACGCTGGGCTTCACCGGGGCCGGTGGCGGTGACATGAGGGACCTGGCGGACCTGCTGCTGTGTGCGCCCACCACCTGGACCCCGGTGGTGCAGCAGGTGCACATGGTCGCGGGCCACATGCTCTGCTCGCTGGTCGAGCGCGCCATCTACCCGCGACCCTGATCGGAGGCCGGCATGAGTGTCGTGCGGCAATGCGCTATCCTGGTGGGCGGCCTGGGCACGCGACTTGGCGCCCTGGTGGCGGACGTGCCGAAGCCGATGCTCGATGTGGCCGGTCGCCCCTTCCTCGCGTGGCTGCTGCGGGAGGTGTCGCGCTACGGGATCGAGGAGGCGGTGTTGCTGACCGGCCACCTGTCGGAGGTCGTGGAGGCCGCATTGCCGGCGCTGCAGGCCATGCTGCCGCGGCCCATGACGCTGACGGTGAGCAAGGAGCCGTTCCGGGCAGGCACGGGTGGAGCCTTGCACCATGCCGGGCCGTTGTTGCAGGACCGGTTCCTGCTGCTGAACGGTGACTCGTTCCTCGACTGTCCGCTCGGCCTGGCCCTGTCCATGCCGGAGGATGCGGGGGTGCTCGGACGCCTGATGCTGCGGCGGGTGGCGGACACGGCGCGCTATGGCGTGGTGACCACCGAGGGCGAGCGTATCACGGCATTCCGCAGCCGGCCTGCCCCCGGCACGGGTGGGCTGGTGCCGGGCACCATCAACGGCGGGGTCTATGTGCTGGACCGCCGGATCCTGGAGCATCTGGGCCCGGAATGCTCGCTGGAACAGGACGTGCTGCCTCGCCTTGCCGAAGCCGGGCAGCTCCGTGGCACGGTAAGCGATGGGTGGTTCATCGATATCGGCATCCCCGAGGACCTGCAGCGCGCCCAGGTGGAACTGCCGCGCCGGTTGAGCCGGCCCGCGCTGTTCCTGGACCGTGACGGCGTTTGCAACCTCGACCACGGCTGGGTTGGCACGCAGGAGCGGTTCGAGTGGGTGGAGGGTGCGCGCGAGGCCATCGCCACCGCGACCCGGCGGGGCTGGCACGTCTTCGTGGTCACCAACCAGTCCGGCGTGGCGCGGGGCTTCTATACCGAGAGCGATGTGGATGCGCTGCTGCGCTGGATGCAGGGCGAGGCCATGCAGGCGGGCGGCACGATCGACGATGCGCGCTATTGCCCGCATCACCCGGAAGCGCCGCTGCTGGAATACCGCCGGGCCAGCGGGTGGCGAAAACCGGCTCCTGGCATGATCCTGGACCTGGTGCGCGCCTGGCAGCTTGAACCCGGCCGCTGCCTTCTGGTGGGCGACCAGCCGAGCGACGTCGCGGCGGCGACGGCGGCGGGGATGCCGGGTTACCTGTTTTCCGGCGGCCGGCTGGACCGCTTCGTGACACCGCTGCTGGAGACGATCGCCCCATGAACCCACGTTCGCATACGGTCCGTGCCCGGGTGCCGCTCCGGCTTGGCCTGGCTGGTGGCGGGACCGACCTCAGCCCGTATTGCGACGAGTTCGGCGGCGCGGTGCTGAATGTCACCATAGACCGCTATGCCTACGCCTTCATCGAACCTTCGGAGGATGGCCTGGTGCACTTCATTGCACCGGATGTAGGGCAGGAGGAGTGCTTTCCGCCTGACCTCGAGGCGATTGCCGGCGCCCGCCTTCTGCTGCATGGCGGCGTGTTGCGGCGCATGGCGGTGGACTATGGCGGCGGCCGGGTCATGCCGATGCGCATCACGTCCTTTGTCGATGCACCTGCGGGATCGGGCCTGGGCTCCAGTTCGGCGCTGGTAGTGGCTCTGGTGGAGGCGTTCCGCACCTATCTCGGCCTCCCGCTGGGCCGCTATGACGTGGCGCACATGGCGTTTGAGATCGAACGGCTGGAGCTGGCGCTGGCGGGCGGCAAGCAGGACCAGTATGCGGCGACGTTCGGCGGTGCGAACTTCATAGAGTTCCTAGCCGAGAACAGGGTGATCGTGAACCCGCTGCGGCTGCCCGCGGGATTGCTGAACGAGCTGGAGACCTCGACCGTCACCTGCTTCACCGGTGTGTCCCGCCGGTCCGAGCGGATCATCGAGGACCAGACCAGCCGGATGAGCGGTCCGGACAAGCAACTGGATGACCTGCACCAGTTGAAGGCCGACGCGATCGAGATGAAGCAGGCGCTGCTGCGGTCCGAAATCGGGCACATGGCCACGGTGCTGAACCGCTCCTGGGAGGCGAAGAAGCGTACGGCGGCCGGGATCAGCACGGAGCTGATCGAGAACTTGTGGCAGCAGGGCATGGCGGCGGGCGCGCTGGGCGGCAAGGTGTCTGGAGCGGGCGGCGGCGGATTCATGATGTTCCTGGTGCCGCCGCCGCGGCGGATGCAGCTGATCCGTGCGCTGAACGAGGCCGGCGGCACTGCCAGCGGCGTTCATTTCACGGCGGAGGGCGCCGAGAGCTGGGTGCCGTGAGGCCGGGCTATTGCGGCGTGGCTCGCTGGCCGGATCCGGTGACGGCATTGAGGATCGTATCCAGCCGGGCCAGGGTGGCGGACCAGGCATAGCCCTGCTCCACGGCGCGACGCCCGGCGGCGGCGATGCCGGGGTGAGCGCCGTCGAGCACTGCGAGGATGGCCGCCGCCATCGGAGCCGTGCCTTCCGCCACCACGAGGTCCTGCCCGGCCGTTGCGCGCACGCCTTCGAAGGCGCCGGGCGTGGCTACCACGGGCCGGGCCATCGCCATGGCTTCGAGCACCTTGTTCTGGATGCCGCGCGCGATGCGGAGGGGGGCGACGCAAACGTCAGCATGGGCGACGAAGGGCCGCACGTCCGGCACCCGGCCCGTCACGCTGACGCCCGGGAGGCTGGTGAGGCGCTGTACGTCCGGCCCTGGATTGGCGCCCACGACATGGAACTGCAACCCGGGCCGTGCGGCGCGCAGCAGGGGCATCACGCTGTTTGCAAACCAGATCACCGCATCCGCATTCGGCCAGTAGTCCATGTTCCCGGTGAAGACGAGATGCGGGCCGGCATCGTTGAACGGCCGCTCGAACTGCAGGGCGGGCGAGAAGCGTTCCAGGTCGACGCCGTTTTCCACGGCATGGACGCGCGATGCGGTCTCCGGCGCCAGCTCGGCGAACCGGGCCGTCTCCTGCGGTGACACGAACAGCGTGGCATCGCAGGCCATGGCGGCCTGGCGTTCATAGGCGAGCAGGGTACGGCCTTCGCGGGCCCAGACGTGGCGCATGGGGAAGCCCGCGGTTTCTGCGTAGGTGGTCCATTTCTCGCTGTCGATGTCCTGCGCGTCGAGGATCATGCCGGGCTGCCGGACATGCTCGACGTAGGGCATCATCGCGACGGAATAGACATACACCACGTCCATCGCCGTGCGTGCCATGGTGCTGCGGACCCATTGGTGGAGGCCGGGGTGGCGGTAATAGTCCAACATCAACGGACGGCCCGGCCGGGCGCGCAACACGGACGACAGCTTTTGCCGCTGCTTGTCGATCGCGAAGCCTGCAACGTCCGCGCACCATTCCCGCAACTGCGGGAGGTGCCCGGCCTCACCGGGCTGGTCCATGAGGCAGCCGAGATGGATGCGGTAGGATCCGGAGAGGTGCTTGAGGAGGTTCAGGGCACGGATCTTCTCGCCCTTGTCGGGGGGGTAGGGGATGCGGTGGGCGATGAAGATGAGGTCGCGCATCAGCCCACGCCGCGCACGACGTGGGGGCCGACCAGGTTGGCGATGGGGAGCGGGAGGCGCTTCCAGGTGGCGATCATCAGGCGGTACTTGGGGTTGAGCGGGTTGTGGTCGGGGATGGCGGCGCCTTCGGCCAGGCGGTAGCGCAGGGCCAGGGGGGCGGGGGGGAAGCCCCAGTTCTTCTTGAAGGCGAAGGAGCCGGTGCCGATCTTGCTGCGGCCGAAGTCGAAGCCGGTGCAGCCGCGGGCGGCGGCGTTGTGCATCACGGACCAGTAGAGGAAGTCGTGCCCGGCCAGGGTTCGGGCGGCCGTGGTGCCGCCGCCGTAGTAGGGGAGGACCTCGCCGCGGTCGTAGAAGTTCAGCACGGCGGCGATGGGGGTGCTGCCGTCGCGCACGATGATAACATCCATGTCGTCGGCGAAGGTGTCGGCGAGGAGCTGGAAGTAGCGGCGGGCGAAGACGGGGGTGCCGAGGTTGCGGACGCTTTCGGCGTAGACGGCGTGCAGGGTCTTGATGTCGCGGCCGGTGGTGGCGGTGAGGCCGCGGTCGAGGCCCTTGCGGACCATGGCGCGCTGCTTGCGGGGGATGGCCTTCATGTTGGCGTCGTTGTCGGCGGTGATGGGCTTGCGGAAGGTGACGTAGAGGTCGTCGCGGGACTGCCAGGCCGGGCCGAGGTTCTGGAGGGTGGGGTCCTGGGGGTCGCGGAGGCGCCACTCCATGGTGGGGACGCCGAGCCGGGTCATGAGGGCGGTGGCGGCCTGGTCGAGCGCCTGGACGGCTTCGGGGTCGAGGCCCAGGGGGCCGCCGTAGACGCAGAAGGGATTGGAGATCAGGCTGTTGCCGAAGAGCAGGGTCTTGACCTGGACCAGGGGCAGGATGCCGACGATGGTGCCGTCGCGTTCCGCCACCAGGTAGTGGGGGGTGTGGCGGAAGGCGCGGCGGATGACGCCGGCCCAGGCGGCGCGGTGGAAGAAGGTGCCGTTCGGGTGGGCGGCGGCGAAGGCGTCCCAGGCTGCGGCGCGGCTGGGGTCGAGGGTATGGACGGTGGTCATGCCAGCTGGGCCAGCTCGGCAGCGAAGACATGGTCGATGCGGCCCCAGCGGAAGTCCTGCAGCAGCTGTTCCACGCGGGGGAGCATGGCGTGGAGGTTGACGGTGTGGCGGAAGCGGGCGCGGGCGGGGGCGGCCTTGATGCGGGGCTGGGCCGGGTCGATCTCCCAGGGGTGGAAGTAGAACATGGCGGGGCGGTTGTCGGCGGCGTGGAAGCGGCGGAGCAGGCGGCGGAACAGCCAGTAGGGCATGAGGCGGAAGTAGCCGCCGCCGGAGATGGGGAGGTTGCGGCCGGCGAGGCGGAGGGTGGTCATGGGGATTTCCAGGAGGCTGGCCGGGCCGGGACGATAGGGGAAGCGGGGGGCGTCGGGGACGCCGTAGAGGTCGTGTTTCACCGGGTAGACGCTGGAGCTGTAGCGGTGGCCGGTTTTGGCCAGGATGTCGAAGGCCCAGGGATTGCGGGGGCCGATGGAGAAGGTGGGGGCGCGGTAGCCCTGGATGGCGGTGCATCCAGCGGATTCGAGGATGCCCTTGGCGCGGAGGAGGTCCTCGCGGAACTGGCCGGGTGTGAGGGTGTGGACCAGGGCGTGGCCGTAGCCGTGGCTGGCCAGCTCGTGCCCGGCGGCGACGATGCGGCGGACGATGTCCGGGTGGCGTTCGGCGACCCAGCCCAGGGTGAAGAACGTGGCCTTGATGCCCGCGCTGTCGAAGGTGGTGAGCAGGCGGTCCATGTTCTGCTCGACGCGGCGGGGGATGCTGTCCCAGGTGCTGCGGTCGATGACGTTGGCGAAGGCCTGGACCTGGAAGTAGTCCTCGACGTCCACCGACATTGCGTTAGTCGGGGCGTTAGTCGGGGCGTTGGTCGGGGCGTTGGCGGGCGTCATTGGACGCCGAGCATGTTGGTCAGGCGGCGGAAGACGCGTTCGCGCTGGGCCATCTGCTCTTCGAGGGCAGAGACGCGGGCGGCGAGGTCTGTGGAGTCGATGCCTTCGGGAGGAGCGTTGGGGTCTGCCGGGCCGGTCATGTCCTGGCGGACGCCTTCGAGGTCCTGCGCCAGTTCGATGGCGGTGGTGTCCACGATGGCGGCGGTGATGTGGTGGGTTTCCTCCAGCACGCCGTAGAGCAGGACGCGGGAGCAGAGGCGGTTGATGCGGCGGGGGATGCCGCCCGAGTGGCTGAACACGGCGGTGAAGGCGTCATCGTCCCAGTGCGGGTCGTTGTTCCAGCCGACGGCGTTCAGGCGGTGCTCGATGTAGATGCGGGTTTCCGCCTGGTCGAGCGGGCCGAGGTGGTAGCTGGTGAGGACGCGCTGGCGGAGCTGGTCGAGGTTCGGGCTGGCCAGCATGCGGCGGAACTGCGGCTGGCCGAGCAGGATGGTCTGCAGGGAGGTTCGGCCGTCGACCGTGATGTTGGAGAGCATGCGCAGCTCTTCCAGGGCGGGGATGGAGAGGTTCTGGGCTTCGTCGATGATGAGGAGGCAGCGGCGGCCTTCCTGCTGGTGCTGGCGCAGCACGTCCTCGAAGCGGTGCAGCAGGGCAGCCTTGGTGAGGTTTTCGTCGGTGAGGCCGAAGCCGGCCATGGCGAGGCGGAACAGGTCCCCTTCGCTGACCTGGGTGGTGCTGACACGGGCGACGACGTAGGTGGCCGGGTCCATCTGGGAGCGGAGCCACTCGACCAGGGTGGTTTTGCCGGCGCCGACCTCGCCGGTGATGATGATGAAGCCTTCACCCTGCGCGAGACCGTAGTTAAGGTGGGCGATGGCCTTGCTGTGGCCGCGGCTGCCGAAGAAGAAACGGCTGTCCGGCGTGAGCTGGAACGGCATGGAGGAGAGATTGTAGAACTTTTCGTACACGGGGCGTTCCGTCAGAATCGTTTGCGCAGGCCGGCGATCAGCAGGTTCTCGGTATAGCTGCCTGAGTTGAAGCTCCCCAGGTTCAGACGCGAGAAATCGGCCTGCCGTCCGCCCGACTGATCGGTGAAGGTGTAGCGTATGCTGCCGCTGAGTGTTTCCGTGAACTGCTTGTTCAGGGCTGCGGTGAGGGAGATGGTGGTCTGTTCGCCGCCGATGCCGGTGGTGAGCTGGGAGGAGTTGTTCGAGACGCCGTAGGAGACATAGGCGGCGCTGGACAGGTCTGGCGAGAGCTGGTGCTGCCAGCCGCCGCTCAGGGACAGGCTGGAGCTGCTGGTGCCGGCGGGGATGATGCCGTTGGTGAAGAAGGAGCTGCTGTTGGTGAGGGTGGTGCGGTCCTCCTGTGTGACGCTTGCGGAGTAGCTGTCACGTTCGGCCAGGAACAGGGCGGTGAGGGAGGCGCGGCGGACGCGGTAGACGCCGTTTTGCGTGCCGAAGGCGCCGCCGCCGCCGACCGGGGCGCCGGTGGCGCTGTCGGTCACCAGGCCGGTGGGGCCGACGCTGGTGGTGTTCAGCAGGTTCTGGGCGTCCTCGATATCGGAGGTGATGCCGGTGCTGTAGCGGCCGATCAGCCGGGTCCGGGCGGTGGGGGCGAACTGGCCGTCGATGGAGAGGGAGGCGGCGCCGTCGTGGCGGCCGTAGAGGATGGTGATGGTGCTGTCGGCGTTGGGCGTGTAGCGGATGCCGCCGTTCCAGGTGGGTTCGTTGATGCGGACCGCGGGCTGTCCGGCATAGAGGATGTCCTGGTAGCCGAGGCCGCCTAGCAGGGTGATCTTGCGGGTGAGGGCGTAGCCGAGCTCGTTGGTGGCCTGGTTGCGGTGGGAGCCGCCGTAGTTGCCGCTGCCGCTGTACTGGATGGCTTCGAGCACCGCGAAGTCGTTGAAGCGGCCGAGGTTCTCGCCGGAGGCGAAGGACAGGCGTTCGCGCTGGGTGGTGAGGTTGCCGATGGCGCCGTAGCCCAGCCCGGTCACGTTGACCTGGTTGAACTGGTTGTTCTGGTTGAACCGGTTGTTGTCGGTGTCCTGCAGCGTGCGGACGTAGGAATAGCCGATGCGGGCGGTGCCCCAGCCGCCGAAGCGGTGCTCGGCATAGGGGGTGACGGCGAAGGTCGTGGTCTGGACCTGGTTCTGCCGGTTGTAGGTGGCGCTGGACTGGGTGATGCCGTTGTTGAAGCCGTTTCCGGTCAGCGAGCTTTGGGTGACGCTGCCGCGGAGGTCCAGGAACAGGGCATCGGGTGCTAAGGTGATGAGGGAGCGGCCGTTGAAGAACTGGCTGACCTGGGTCTGGCTGCTCTGGGTCGCGTAGAGCTGCAGCTGGGGCGAATAGAAGAGGTTGGTCTGCACCCGCGACGTGTCGCCGGTGAGGTTGAAGGTGGGGGTGAGGACGGTGAAGACGTCGGCCCGGCGGGGTGCGGCGATGCGCAGGGCGTTGTCCGTGACGCCGACATCGACGCCGAGGGAGGGCTCGAACACCCAGGCGGGGGCGGTGGCGGGGAGCACCGAGGTCTTGAAGTAGCGCTCGAGCTGGGGGCGGATGTCGCCGGTGTTGCTGCCGACGTTGGGCAGGATGCCGCCGGTGTAGGGCTGGCCGCCGTAGAGGCCGCCATCGGACTGTGCCGCCGCGGGGAGCGCGAGCAGGCAGAGGCCGGCGATACCGGCGAGGCATTCGGGGGAGATGAACCGGCGCATGGGATCAGGTATAGGAGCCGAAGTAGTCGTAGGCGCCGAAGGTGTGGCTGGTGGTCATCCGCACCTTGTTCAGCAGCATGGTGATGGTGGGGCAGACGCGCACCAGATCGATGGCGGCCTCGACCTCGGAGCGCTGGGTTCGTTCGGCTTCCACCACCAGGACGACCTGGCCGACATGGGGGGCCAGGGTGTGCGGGTCGCTGGTGGAGAGGCAGGGCGGGGCGTCGAGCATGATGAGGTGCTTGGGGAAGCGCCGGGCCAGGCGGGTGATGGTGGGGATGATGGGGCGGGTGCTGGCGGTGCCGCCGATGGTCTGTGCGGCGCCGCCGAGGCGGGTGCCGACGGGCATGATGGCGAGGTTGGGGATCGCGGTATTGCGGAGCAGGTCTTCAGGGCGGAGGGAGGGGTCTGACACCAGGTCGAGGAAGCCGTGGGCCTCGCCGAGGCCGAGCTGGTCCGAGAGGGGTTTCACCTTCGGGTCCACGTCGATGAGGAGGACGGCGTCGGTGCCGTTCTGGGCGATGCTGCCGGCGAGGTTGAGGGCGGTGAAGCTTTTGCCTTCGCCGGGGCGGGCGCTGGTGACCATGAGGACGTTGCGGGCCCCCTGCACGTCGGTTGCTTCATGCAGGGTGCGCAGGATGCGGCCGATGGCGATGCGGTATTCCTCGGAGATGCGGGTGCGGGTGGTGCGGGCGACGACCATGCCGGCGCGTTCCAGCGCATCGAGCTGCACCATGGGGGCTGGCTGTGATGCGCCGCGGCCGATGAGGGGCTGGCTGGTGGAGTGCCCGGTCAACCGTGGGGCGGGCTGGAGGCCCATCGGGGGCTGCTGCGCGGGGATGCCTGGGCCGGCACCCAGGGCGGATGGCATGGCCGGGCGGGCGCCGGCGAAGGGGGAGGAGCCGCCCGGGTTGATGCCGATGGAGGGGGGCACGGTGCTCTGGACCGGGCGCTGCAGCGGTGCGCCGGGCATGGGCAGCGGGCCTTGCACGATTTCGGGCAGGCTGTCGCGGAACTCGATCGGGGCGAAGGGGGCGGGCTCGGCCGAAGCGGGCGCGGCTGGGGTGGCCGCGGCTGGGGTGGGCGCCTCTGTCGGGTCGGGGCTGCGGGGGAGCTGGGCCACTGGTGGCGGGACCATCTGGGCCACTGGTGGCGGGACCATGGCGATGAGGGCCGCGGGCGCGGGGGTCGCCGGGGGCGGCTCGATCGAAGCTGGTGCGCCCTGGCGGTTGGGCAGCGGCGGCAGGAAGGGCTTGAACTCGGGCCGTGCTCGGCTGACGGGCGGCGCGGCGATGACTGCTGGCGGGACCAGGGGGCCGGCGGGGATGGGCGGCGCGGCGGCGGGGTTTGCGGCCGGGATGGGCGGCGTTGCGGTGGCGTGGCCGGGGATGCCGCCGCCGGCCTCGCGGAGTTTGGCGGCGGCGCGTTCGATGAGGTGGTCGGTGCGTTCGCTCACGCCGGGTCGCCTGGGACAGAGGTGTGGCTGTATACGGCGGGGTGTGCATGTGGATGCACGCCAGCGCATGTGCCTGGGGGCGTATGGGGCAGTTCGGGGGGGAGGGCTGGAACGGATCTCACGTGCTTGGCCAGGAGTTGTGCCTATTGAACCGCGTTAAGCCATACCAGGAGAAGCTTTCCAAACCACTACCACCATCGGCCTTAATGACACACCAGGAATTACCTTGGCGTGCCTTGCCTTCAGCATAGGGCTTGCGCGACGGTGCCGTGGGTTATCAACATTAGCAAGATGTCACGATTGCCCGGGGGAAGGTGATCGAGTATGCAGCCATGGGGCTCGCCGGCGCGACGCCGACCACTGTCGGGTAAGATCGCGGTCTCGGAGGAGCGGCCTGGGTGACTGGATGACAAGATTCTTCGGTCGCCACATCGCCCCCGAGATGCTTGGCCTGCTGCTGGTTGAAAGCGTGCTGGCCTTTGGGCTGGCCTATGCGCTGCTGGCACCGGACCTGTTCGATCGTGGGCTGCAGTTTGTACCGGCGCAGCGGGCGCTTGCCGTCGCGGTTTCGGTCGGGTTCATGTCGTTCCTGCTGGGGCTGTATCGGCCGCAGCTGTTCCTGCGCACCCGGGGTCTGGTGCTGAACACGGCGCTGGGCGGGCTGCTGGCGATGCCGACGGTATGGGCCGTGTGTCTGCTGCTCGGGGTGCGGCTGGACCGGTTGAGCCGGTCGGACGGGCTGTGGTTCGTGCAGGTGGTGCTCATCTGGATCGTGGCGCTGTTCGGGCTGCGGCTGTGCTTCATGGCCGCGGTGCGGTCCAAGGTGTTCCTGCGGCCGGTGCTGGTGCTGGGGCCATCGGGGGAGGTTGCGGGGACGGTGGCGGCGATCCTTTCGGGCCGGGCCGGGGTGTTCGAGGTGGTGGCGGCGCGGGCGGACCCGTCCGACCCCGTGGCGCTGCGGGCCAGCGGCATCCGCCATGCCGTGACCTCGGGTGCCGCCTATGCCGCCATCCCCGCCGCGTTGCGGGACGCCTATGCCGAGGCGGGGGTGGAGCTGGAGCCCGAGGCGGTGTTCTGGGAGCGGCACCTGAAGCGGATCGACATCGATCACCTGGAGGCGGAGTGGTTCGAGGCGCTGGACCGGCGGCGGCCCAGCCGGTTGCAGGGGTTCGTCAACCGGGTGGGCGACATCGGGATCAGCGTCGGGTTCCTGGTGTTCACGCTGCCGCTGATGCTGCTGGTGGCGCTGGTGGTGCGGTGGGACAGCCCGGGGCCGGTGCTGTACCGGCAGGAACGCGTGGGGCTGGGGGGCGTGCCGTTCACCCTGCTGAAGTTCCGCAGCATGAGCACCAATGCCGAGGCGCATGGCCCGGCCTGGGCGCAGCAGGGGGACCCGCGGGTGACGCGGTTCGGGTCCATCATGCGGCGGACGCGCATCGACGAGCTGCCGCAGCTGGTGAACGTGCTGCGGGGGCAGATGAGCTTCATCGGGCCGCGGCCGGAGCGGCCGCATTTCGTGGAGAAGCTGGCGGAGGTGATCCCGTTCTATCGGGAGCGGGCGCGGGTGAAGCCGGGGCTGACCGGGTGGGCGCAGGTGAACTACCCGTATGGCGCCTCGGTCGAGGATGCGCGGGCCAAGCTCTCGTATGACCTGTTCTATGTGCAGAACCGCTCGGTGCTGCTGGATCTGCTGATCCTGTTCGCGACGGTCCGGGTGATCCTGTTCCAGGAAGGGTCGCGTTAACCTATTTGCGGTATGACCGGGGTTTAATCCTTGTGGCGCTTGAAAAGCGGGGGGCGCGGGGCGTAGTCATCTGCGACGAATTATACTACACATTGATGCAAGACAAACGTTGCGGTGACGTCCTCTTCCCGCGGTTTGGGGGATGTCGGAGGCCGCCGAACCCGGCGGACGTACATTCGCGTCACGACGACTGGACATATGGATCAGGCAATGCAGAACCCGAAGATCACCAACAGGATCCAGTCGCCGAAGCTGGTGCCGAAGCGGGACCTGGCGCCGGCGGGCCCGGGAAAGAAGCGGACGGCGCTTTATGCCGGGGTGGCGGCGGTGGTCCTGGCGGTGGGGGCCGGGGGCGGGTGGTATTTCTACACGCACAGCAGCAACCCGATGAAGCGGGCCGAGGAGCTGGCGGCGAAGGGCGACCTGCGGGGCGCGCAGCTGGAGTTCCGCAATGCGGTGCGGGACAACCCGAACAGCGCCGACGCGCATCTGCGGCTGGCGCAGACGCAGATGCAGCTTTCGGACCCGGTGGCGGCCGAGAAGGAGTTCAAGGCGGCGCGTGACCTGGGCGGCGACCGCTGGGCGATCATTCCGCAGCTCGGGTCCGTCTATATGGCGCAGTCGCGGTATCAGGACGTGCTGACCGAGGTGCCGCCCGAGGGGCCGAAGCCGCCCGAGGCGCCACGGCCCGACATCGCGGCCAAGAACCTGATGCTGCGCAGCATGGCCCAGGTCGGGATGAACGACGTGAGTGGGGCGGTGGCCAGCCTGGCGCTGGCGGAGAAGCTGGCGCCGGAGAATGTCGAGGTGCTGCTGACCTCGGCGCGGCTGGCGCTGGCGCTGCGGGATTATCCGCTGGCGGAGAAGAAGGCGGATGAGGCGCTGAAGCTCGACCCGAAGCAGATCGAAGGGTTGTTGATGAAGGGGCAGATCCTGGCCGCGAAGGGCGACACCGAGGGGGCGCTCAAGTTCTCGGACCAGGCGGTGGCGCTCGACCCGAACTCGACGGCGGCGCGGCTGGACCGGGCGAACCGGCTGATGATTGCCGGGCAGGACGCGAAGTCCCAGGCGGATGTGGCGGCGGTGCTGGCGCTGCAGCCGCGCAACGCGGGTGCGACGTATCTGAACGGCGTGCTGATGGTGCGGGCGGGGAAGTATGCCGATGCCCAGCTGGAGCTGCAGAAGCTGGGCCCGGTGATTTCCCGGTTCCCGCGGGCGTTGTATTTCCAGGCTCTGGCCGCGGCCAATCTGGGCCAGGTGGAGGCGTCGATCGATCTGGCGAACCGCTATGTCGCGCGGGCGCCGAACGACGCGGACGGGGTTCGTCTGGTGGCGCGGGCCGAGTTGTCGGCACAGCGGCCGGAGCGTGCGGTGGCGGTGCTGACCAAGGCGATCGCCGGCGGGCAGAATGACGGGCAGACGCTGGATCTGCTCGGGCGATCCTATTCGCTGCTGGGGCGGAACCCGGAGGCGATCGAGACCTTCAAGAAGGCGAGCGCGCTTTCGCCCAACGACCCGTTGATCCTGACGCACCTTGCTTCGTCCGAGATGCAGAGCGGCGATCCGGGCAAGGCGGCGGCGGCGCTGGAGAAGTCGATCGAGATTGCGCCCAACCAGCCGAACAGCGGGGAGGCGCTGGTCGCGGCGGCGCTGGCGGCGGGCGACATGGACCGGGCCGACCAGGCGCTGAACCGGCTGCGGGCGCAGGCCGGGGAGACGGAGGCGGTGGGTATCCTGACCGGGATGCTGAAGCTGGGGCGGCTTGACCTGGATGGCGGGCGGGCCGCGTTTGCCGCGACGCTCAAGCTGTTCCCGGACTCGCTGAACGCGAAGCTGAACCTGGCCAAGGTGCTGATCCTGCAGAACCGCCGGGCCGAGGGGGATGCGCTGCTGCGCGAGATCCTGGCCAAGGACCCGACCTTCCTGCCGGCGCTGAACACCTCGGTGCAGTTGCAGGTGCAGGATGGGCAGTTCCCGCAGGCGATCCAGGCATTGGAGGCTGCGCGCGCCGCGGCGCCGAAGAACCTGGCATTCACCAGCATGATCAGCGACGTGATCGTGCGTTCGGGTGATCCGCGGCGGGCGGTGGCGATGCTGCAGGCGATGCGCAGCAACGAGGAGCTGCCGCCGGTGCTGCTGGCGGCGCTGGCGCGGGCGCAGGTGGCGGCAGGGCTGACCGACGATGCGCGGAACACCTACCGGGACGTGCTGAAGGTGACGCCGGGGGACCTGGATATCCGCCGGGCGCAGGTGGACCTGCTGTTGCGCAACAAGGACGTGGATGGCGCCATGGCGTCGTTGCGCGAGGCGCTGGCGCTGGCGCCGGGCAATATCGGCCTGATGTCGACGATGGTGAACCTGGAGACGCAGACCAAGGGGGTGGATGCGGCGCTGAGGCTGGCGGAGCAGCTGCGCAACACGCCGAGCAACCTGCCGAACTCCACGGTGCTGAGGGGTGACATCCTGATGCTGGCCCAGCGGACCGCGGAGGCGGTCGAGGCCTACCGGCTCGAATACAAGACCAACCCGACGACGCCGCTGCTGCTGCGGCTGGCCAATGCGCTCTCGGTCAACGGCAAGGATGACGAGGCCGCGACCTATCTGCGGGAGGGGCTGGCGCGGACGCCGGATGAGCCGGACACGGCGCAGATGCTGGGGTTGCTGGATGTGAAGGCCAAGCGGTGGGACGATGCGGCAAAGAACCTGACGACGGTTCTAAGCAAGCGGCCGAATGATCCGGTGGCGATGAACAACCTGGCCTGGGTGTATCAGGTGAAGGGCGACAGCCGGGCCCGCAACCTGGCGCAGCGGGCGTATCTGCAGGCGCCGACGCCCGAGACCGGCGACACGCTGGGCTGGATCATGGTGAAGCAGGGGGATGCCAAGACGGCGCTGCCGCTGCTGCAGCAGGCGACGGCGCAGCGGCCGGGGGACCCGACCATCAAGTACCATGTCGCCGTGGCCATGAACGACTCGGGGCGGAAGGAGGATGCGATCAAGTTGTTGCAGCCGCTGGTGAATGGTCCCGATGCGTTCGATGACAAGGGGGAGGCCCGCAAGCTGCTGGAGGTGCTGTCGCCCACGCCGGTTTCGGGTGCGGCGCCGCGCAGGTAGGCGTGGCTGAGCCGGGTGCCGCCACGCCGCTGCGGCTGCTGACATTCAGCACGCTGTATCCGCATGCCGGGTTGCCGAACCAGGGGGTGTTCGTCGAGAACCGGCTGCGGCACCTGGTGGGAACCGGGCTCGCGCGCAGCACGGTGCTGGCGCCGGTACCGTGGTTTCCGAGCCGGTCCACGCGGTTCGGCAGCTGGGCGCGGGCGGCGGCGGCCCCGGGGGTGGAGGAGCGGCATGGGCTGCGCGTGCTGCATCCGCGCTATGTGGTGATCCCGAAGGTGGGGATGTCGGTAGCGCCGGGGCTGTTGTATGCGGCGGCGGCGCGGGGGCTGCGGCGGCTGCTGGCCGGGGGCGCGGTGTTCGATGCGATCGACGCGCACTACCTTTATCCCGATGGCGTGGCGGCGGTGATGCTGGCCCGGCAGTTCGGGCTGCCTGTGGTGATGACCGCGCGCGGGTCGGACGTGACGCAGCTGCCGGACTATGCCCTGCCGCGCCGCATGATCCGCTGGGCGATGCGGGAGGCGGATGGCATGGTTTCGGTGAGTGCAGGGTTGAAGCGGGCGATGGTGGCGCTGGGGGCTGCGGCCGAGCGGATCACGGTGCTGCGCAACGGGGTGGACCTGGTGGGGTTCCGGCCGCCGGCGGACCGGGATGGGCTGCGGGCGGCGCTGGGGTTCGAGGGGCCGACGCTGCTTTCGGTGGGGCACCTGATCGAGCGGAAGGGGCATCACCACGCCATCGCCGCGCTGGCGCATTTGCCGGGCTGGCGGCTGGCGGTGGTGGGGGATGGGCCGGAGCGGGCGGCGCTGGAGGCGCTGGCGGTGCGGCTGGGGGTGGCGGAGCGGGTACGGTTGCTGGGGGCGCATCCGCATGCCGCGTTGCAGCGGTTCTATGGCGCGGCGGACGTGCTGCTGCTGGCGTCCAGCCGGGAGGGGTGGGCCAACGTGCTGCTGGAGGCCATGGCGTGCGGCACGGCGGTGGTGGCGAGCGATATTCCGGGCAATGACGAGGTGGTGCAGACGCGCGAGGCCGGGCTGATTGCCGGGGCCAACACGCCGGAGGGGTTCGCCGCGGCGGTGCTGGCGCTGCGGGCCGATCCGCCAGGCCGGGACCGGGTGCGGGCCTATGCGGAGGGGTTCAGCTGGGACGCGACGAGTGCCGGGCAGCTGGCGGTGTTTGCCGCGGCGCGGGCCCGGTTCGCGGCGCGGGCGTGATGGTTGGTTGGGGGCGTGTTGGGGGCTTGGGTGCGGCGAGGTCTGTGTTAGCTTGGGTGGCATGAACATCGAGAACACCGACGCGATCGTCATCGGGGCCGGCATCGCGGGGGCGACCGTGGCGGCCCATCTCTCCGTGGACCACAAGGTCGTGCTTGTGGAGGCCGAGGAGGCGGCGGGCTATCACAGCACCGGGCGCTCCGCGGCGATCTGGATCCTGAACTACGGGCCGCCGGATGTTCAGGTGCTGACCGGGCTGTCACGCAGGTTCTTCGAGGCGCCGCCCGAGGGGTTTGCGGATGCGCCGATCCTGGCGCACCGGCCCGTGGTGTTCCTGGCGCCGCCGGAGCAGCGGGACCATCTGGGGCGGCTGCTGGCCGAGGGCACCGGGTTGCGCGAGGCTTCGGTGGCGGAGCTGACGGCGCTGATCCCGGCGTTGCGGCCGGGCTATGCCAGCATGGGCGCGATCGAGGATGATGCGTTCGACATGGATGTGGCGGCGCTGCACCAGGGCTTCCTGCGGCAGATGCGGAACAATGGCGGGCGGCTGGCGCTGCGCAGCAAGGCCGGGCGGATCGAGCGGCGGGCCGGGCTTTGGGAGGTGGAGACCAGTGATGGCACCACCTATTCGGCGCCCGTGGTGGTGAATGCGGCCGGGGCCTGGGGCGATGCGGTGGCGGAGCAGGCTGGGGTGGGCAGGCTGGGCCTGGTGCCGAAGCGGCGCACCGGCTGCGTCATCGAGCCGAACCCCTATGTCGTGCGGGACTGGCCGATGATCAACGACGTGGACCACACCTGGTATGTGCGGCCCGAGGCGCGGACCAAGCTGATGGTGAGCCCGGCGGACGAGACCGACATCCATGCGCATGACGTGCAGCCGGACGAGATGGACGTGGCCATCGCGATCGACCGGATGCAGCAGGCGCTGGATATCGAGGTGCGGCGGGTGGAGCATAGCTGGGCCGGGCTGCGGACCTTCGCGCCGGACCGGAGCCTGGCGTTCGGGTGGGACAAGGAGGCTGCCGGGTTCTTCTGGTGCGTGGGCCAGGGGGGGTATGGCATCCAGACCTCGCCGGCGGCGGGGCGGCTGGTGGCGGATGTGATCTCCGGCCGGGACCCCGGGCCAGCCGGGGCCATTCTGGGCGCGATCGACCCCGGGCGGTTCCGCCATCCCGCGACCTAGCTGGTGACGAAGCCGGCCGGGGCGGCGCTGGTGACGGGCGTCGGGCTGCTGCACCGGACCGTCTATCATTACGACCGGGCCGTGCAGGTGGGGCCGCAATGGATCCGGTTGCGCCCCCTGCCCGACCCCCGGATCCCGGCACCGGCGTTCCGGCTGTCGATCGACCCGGCGCCGACGAGCCTGCACTGGATGGTCGATCCGCTGGGCAACATGGTCGCGCGGGCGGCGCTGGCCGGGGGGGTCGAGCGGTTGACCATCGAGGTGGCGGTCGGGGTGGACCTGGTGCCGCGCAACCCGTTCGACTTCGTGCTGGACGCTCATGCGGTGGGGTGGCCGTTCGTTTACGAGGCGGGGGATGCGGCGGTGCTGCGGGCGTATCTTGAACCGGGGGCGGCCGGGCCGCTGACGCTGGCGGTTCGGGCTGCGACGGGGGCGGGGCAGGATACCGTGGCGCTGGTGCTGGCGCTGGGGGCCGAGGTTTGCCGGCGGGTGGCGTATATCGTGCGGATGGAGGCCGGGGTGTGGACGCCGGAGCAGACGCTGGCGGAGGCGCGGGGGTCGTGCCGGGATTCGGCCTGGTTGCTGGTGCAGCTGCTGCGGCTGCATGGGATCGCGGCGCGGTTCGTGTCCGGTTATCTGGTGCAGCTGGACGGCGAGGCCGGGGATGATGCGGAGCTGCACGCCTGGGCGGACGCCTATCTGCCGGGGGCGGGCTGGATCGGGATCGATGCGACATCTGGCCTGTTGACCGCCGCGGGGCATGTGGCGCTGGCGGCGGCGCCGACGCCGGAGGGGGCGGCCCCGCTGCAGGGCACGGTGGAGCGGGCGGAGGTTCGGCTGGAGACCACGATGATCGTGGAGCGCCAGAAGGCGGGGGAGCGCCGGGGCGGATGACCGTGGACACGCGGGTGGATGAGATGGTCACCGGGCGGGGCGGCATCTGGCCGCACTGGAGCGGGATTCTGGGCACGCTCTCCGCCCTGGGCGAGGATGAGGTGGCCGAGCGGGCGCGGCGGCTGGACCTGGCGGCGCAGGAGGAGGGTGCCGACCCGGGCTGGCGCTGTGACCCGGTGCCGCTGCCGCTGGTGTCGCAGGAGTTCGCGATGCTGGAGGCCGGGCTGATCCAGCGGGCGGAGCTGCTGGAGGCCATTCTTGCGGATGTCTATGGGCCGCAGACGCTGCTGGCCGAGGGGGTGCTGCCGCCGGCGCTGCTGCACGCGAACCCCGGGTATGAACGGGCGTGCCGGGCCGAGAGCGGCGGGAGCGGCGGGGCGCCGCGGTATCTGCAGGCCTATGCCGCCGACCTGGTGCGGGGGCCGGACCGGCAGTGGCGCGTGGTGGCGGACCGGACGAATGGGGCGCTGGGCATCGGGTATGCGCGGGAGAGCCGGCGGTTGCTGGCGCAGGTGCTGCCGGAGCTGTTCCGCAGCGGCCAGGTGCGGCAGCTGCGGCCGTTCTTCGAGGCGTGGCAGGAGGCGCTGCTGCGGCTGGCGCCTCGGGCGGATGGCAGCCCGGCCGTGGTGGCGCTGCTGACGCATGGGCCGCGGGACCCGCATTGGCCCGAGCATCTGGCGCTGTCCCGCGACCTCGCCTGTGCGCTGGTGGAGCCCCGGGACCTGACGGTGCGGGGCGGAAAGCTGTCGATCAAGACGCTGCAGGGTCTGCAGAGCGTGGATGTGCTGCTGCGGCGGGTTCTGGGCGAGGATCTGGACCCGCTGGAGCTGCAGGGGCGATCCGGGGTGGCGGGGCTGATGGACGTGGCGCGGACCGGGTCGCTGCGGATCGTCAATCATCCGGGGGCCGCGGTGATCGAGGCGCCGGCCTTTGCCGCCTTCATGCCGCAGCTGGCGCGGCGGTTGCTGAACCAGGTGCTGCTGCTGGCGACGCGGCCCACGCTGTGGCTGGCGGAACCGGGGGCGGTGCGCACGGTGATGCGGGCGCCGGGCCGCTGGGGCCTGCGGGCGGCGCTGGATGCGGGGGCGGCGCCGATCGCCTGGCCGGCGCCGGATGCGGGCGCGCGGGCGGCGCTGGAGGAGCGGATGGCGACGGCGCCGTGGAGCCTGGCGGGGTGCAGCACGGCGCCGCCCTCCACGGCGCCGTGTGCCGGGCCGGCGGGGCTGGTGCCGGAGCCGGTCGTGCTGCGGCTGTTCCTGATGCATGATGGCGTGCGGTGGCAGGTGATGCAGGGCGGGCTGGCGCGGGTGTTGCGGCCGGGCGATGCGGTGACGGATGCGCTGCCGGCGGGTGCGGTGTTCAAGGATGTCTGGGTGATGCGGGAGGATGCCGGGTTGATTCAGGGGCCGGAGCCGGTGCGGCAGGGGCCGATCGCGATCCGCCGGACCGCGGTGGATATGCCGAGCCGGGTGGCGGATGATTTCTATTGGCTCGGGCGGTATGTCGAGCGGCTGGAGGCGCAGGCGCGGCTGGGACGGTCTGGGCTGCTGCGGCGGGCGCGGGGGGCGCCGCTGCCGCGGGAGATCGCGGAGCTGGTGGTTCTGGTGCGGTGCCTGGAGGCCGCGGGGTTCGACCCCAGCGAGCCCGGCACCGTGTTCGAGGAGCAGATGCGGGGCGCGTTGCAGCCGCATGGCGCGATCGGGCACGGGCTGGCGCAGTCGGCACGGCTGATCGAGGCGTTGCGGGACCGGATGACGGTGGAGACGCATGGGGCGTTCGGCCATGCGCTGCGGGCGGCGCGGAACGACGTGGCGGCGGCGCTCCAGAGCGAGCGGGGGGCCGGGCTGGACCCGCTGGTGCATGCGATGGCGGGGGTTCAGGGCCTGGCGACCACCGTGGCGGGCGTGGCGGCGGAGGGCATGGTGCGGGGCGGCGGGCGGCTGTTCCTGGACCTGGGGCGGCGGATCGAGCGGGGGATGGTGGTGAGCCATGTTCTGGCGGCGGTGCTGGACCAGCCGGCAACGCGGGTGGATGGGGCGTTGCGGCTGGCGCTGGAGCTGTGTGACAGCGCCATCACCTATCGCGGACGCTACTTCAGCGTGGTGCAGCCGGCGCCGGTGCTGGACCTGGTGCTGGCGGATACCGGCAATCCGCGCGCCCTCGCCTTTCAGTTCGAGGCGGCGAGCACGCTGCTGGAGGCGGCGGGGGATGCGGAGCTGGCCGGGGTGGCGGCCGGATTGCAGCATGGGGCCGCGGCGCTGGTGCAGCGGGTTGTGGCGGGGGCGGACCCGGCGGCCGAGACCGTGGCCTGTGCGGCGGCGCTGGCGGGGATCGGGGCCGAGATGGCCGGGTTGTCGGACCGGATCACGCGGCGGTTCTTCGCGCTGCTGCCGAAGCTGCAATCGGTTGGGCTGGAGACGGCATGAGCCTGCTGCATGTGGAGCATGTGACGGAGTACGACTACGTCGAACGGGTGGAGCTGGCGACGCACCTGGTGCATCTGCAGCCGCGGGCGCTGCCGTGGCAGGAGGTTCGGCGGTTCACGCTGCGGGCGGACCCGGTGCCGGACCGGATCCGCTGGGGGGCGGACCATTTCGGCAATGCGGTGGCCTGGCTGTTCCTGGAGCGGGCGCATGGTTCGCTCCGGGTGGCGACGGATGCGATCGTGGAGGTGCGGGCGCGCGCGATGCCGGAGCCGGGTTCGACGATGGCGTGGGAGGATGTGACGATGCTGGCGTTGGAGCCTGCGGCGGCGCGGGAGGTTGCGGAGTTCTGTTTCGGCAGCCCGCGGGCGCCGGCGGATGTGCGGCCGGGCCATCCGGTGCGGGCCTATGCGGTGCCGAGCTTTCCGCCGGGTCAGCCGATCCTGGTGGGGTTGCTGGATCTGATGCGGCGGATGGGGCGGGATTTCCGGTTCGATTCCAGCGTGACGACGGTGTCGACGCCGGTGGAGCGGGTGTTGCAGTTGCGGGCCGGGGTTTGCCAGGATTTCGCGCATCTGATGATCGCCGGGCTGCGATCGCTGGGGATTCCGGCGCGGTATGTGTCGGGGTATCTGCGGACGCTGCCGCCGCCGGGCCGGGCGAAGCTGCGGGGGGCGGATGCGTCGCATGCCTGGGTGTCGATCTGGCTGGGCCCGGTGCTGGGGTGGATCGACCTTGACCCGACCAACGACGTGGTGGTGTCGGACGGGCATGTGTGGCTGGGGTGGGGGCGGGATTTCGCGGATGTGAGCCCGATCCAGGGGATGCTGCTGGGTGGGGGGCGGCACAGGCTGCGGGTGGCGGTGGATATCGAGCCGGTTGACGTGGACGCGGGGGGCGAGTGCGTTGCCGCACTCGCCCGGTAGCCGGGGTTAGCGGAGGACGATTTCGACTCGGCGGTTCTGCGGCTCGCGGACGCCGGGTCCGGTCGAGACCAGGGGTCGGCTGAAGCCGAAGCCCTGGGTGGTGATGGCGGCGCGGGGCACGCCGAGGCGCACGAGTTCGGCGGCGACGTTCTGGGCGCGGCGGACCGAGAGGCCCTGGTTGTAGGCGGCGGTGCCGGTCGTGTCCGTGTGGCCGGAGACCTCGATGCGGGTGACCTGGACCCTGGTGGTGGCCTGGGCGGCTTCGGCGACGATCTGGCGGGCGCGGTCCGTCAGGTCGGCACGGTCCCAATCGAAGAAGACGAGGTAGGTGCGGGCGGCTTCGGCCGGGGCGGCCGGCACGGCGGCCGGGACGATGACGGGCGGCGGGGCGACGTTGAAGGCGTAGCGCAGGCCGAGCATCAGGCTGTGGTTGTAGTCGCCGGTGACCTTGGGGCGGCTGGTGCCGACGATGCCGGCGTTGGTGCTGGTGGTCGTCGTGAAGGTGCGGTCCCCGGCGAGGGCGAAGTAGCGGTATTCCGCGGTGAGGGAGAGGCCGACAACGGGGGGGATGGGGAAGGACAGGCCGGCGATCACCTGGTAGGCGAAGCTGCTGTCCACGCCGGCGCTGCGGTCGATGAGGTTCACGGCTGGAGCGCCGCCAAAGGTGTTGGTCTGCCGGCGGTCGACCCACTGGTAGCCGGCGCCGCCGCCGAGATAGGGATAGACATAGGGGCTGCCGACATCGAGGTCGAACAGGACGTTGAACATGGGGCCGTATTTCTGCTCGCGCCCGCCGCTGGAGACCAGGTTGGATGGGGAGCCCTTGCTGATGCGGTTGTAGCGGTAGTCGCCTTCGAGTTCGAGGCGGAGCCCGTTGCCGAAGCCGTAGCCCAGGCTGGCGACGCCGGCGATGCCGGTGTTCCGGTCCGAATCGCCGAACAGGTTGACGCGCGTGCCTCCCTTGGGTGTCACGGACTTGAGGCGCTCATGCTCCATGAAGTTCGCGCCGCCGCCAGCGCCGATGTAGACGCCGCTGACCGGCTGGGCCGAGGCGGAGCCGATGGTCGCTGCGAAGGGGGCCAGCACCGTTGCGGCCATCAGAAGCTTACGCGTCATCCTCGATCTCTCCCGGTGGCCCTTGGCCCCAAACGGCAACTTACTTCGGTGGTAACGCTCATGTCGCGCGATGGCTCGGGCCAGGGCGCGACATTGCGGCGGAGTGATGCTGCTGTACCACAGCTGGGCAACGGAACAGGCCGGCCCACGGAGGTGGGCCGGCCTGTCGATATCACGCTCGGGACGGCCTTGCGGCCGTCCCTTGGACCGTTCTGACTAGCGCAGGACGATCTCGACGCGGCGGTTCTGCGGCTCGCGGACGCCCGGGCCGGTGGCAACCAGCGGACGGCTGAAGCCGAAGCCCTGCGTGGTGATCGCACCGCGCGGCACGCCCAGGCGGACCAGTTCGGCGGCGACGTTCTGCGCACGGCGGACCGAGAGGCCCTGGTTGTAGCGGGCCGTGCCCGTGGTGTCGGTGTGACCCGAAACCTCGATGCGCGTGACCTGGACCTTCGTCGTGGCGGAAGCGGCCTCGGCGATGATCTGGCGGGCGCGGTCGGTCAGGTCCGCACGATCCCAGTCGAAGAAGACCAGGTAGGTGCGGGCCGCGGTGGTGGCCATCGGAGCCGGCATCGGCGCCAGGACGGGCGGCGGGGCGGCATTGAAGGCGTAGCGGACGCCGAGCAGGATGCTGTGGTTGTAGTTGTCCGATTCCTTCACGTTGGCGCGGGTGGAGACGCCCGGCGCGAAGAACTGGTTGTGGTAGGTGCGGTCGTCGAGCACGCCCATGAACCGGTATTCGGCGGTGAGGCTCAGGCCGGGGACGGCGTTGAGCGGGAAGGCGGCGCCGATGATGGCCTGGTAGGCGAAGTTGCCGTCGCCATCATTGGAGCGCAGCAGCGTGCCGCCCGGGCCGGGGGTGTAGAAGCGGCTGTTGCGGTTCTGGACCCACTGATAGCCGGCGCCGACGCCGACATAGGGGTTGATGGGGATCGGGAAGAACCCGAAGAGCTGCGGGTCGATGTCGTACAGGGCGTTCAGGAAGCCGCCGTACTTCTGCTCGTCGCCGCCGGCATTCGCGATGGCGCCGTTGCGGCGGAGGCTGGTGAACTTGTTGCTGCGGTAGTCACCCTCGACCTCGAGGCGCAGGCCGTTGCCGAGACCGTAGCCGACGCTGGCGACGCCCACGAAGCCGCTATCGAAACGGATGGTGCCGCCGTTGACGCCGGCGATGTTGCGCTGCGGGAAGCGGATGGAGTCGACGTGTTCGTTCTGCAGGAAGTTGACGCCGGCGCCGGCGCCGACATAGAGGCCGCTGATCGCCTGGGCCTTGGCAGCCACCGGGGCGACCAGGACGGTCGCGGCCAGAAGCGCGCTACGGAGCTGCATGGTAAATCTCTCCTCGTTCGTGTTCAATCGGTTCGACGCGGCCGGGGGTGGTGGTTCGGAACTCGTCCCCCCGCCTCTCGGTAGGCAGACAATACCATCAATGGCGTGCCGTGCGAGACGCCCGCGGATGTTTCTGCAACTGTGTTGCGCAAGCGCCACAGGCGTGCGAACCAAATTAACACACTTTGGCGTGATGTAATAGAATCAGCGGGTTACTCGATGATCGCGCCCTCGAAGGGGGGCAGCAGATCGGGGCTTTCGAACTCGATGACCCAGAGATCGGGGTCGCGCGAGACCTGCCGGGCCAGGTAGGCGTCGGCGGTGGCCTGGTCCACGGCGGCGGCCCCGGTGGAGCGGAGCCAGGCGATGTCGGGGCCTGCGGTGCGCACCTGGCTCAGCACGTTGAGACCGTCGCGGCCGCGCAGCACCACCAGCACGCCGCCCGCATCGGCGTCACCGCGGCGCAGCACCGCGCCGGGCCGGCCGCCGATGTCGCCCATGCGCAGCGCCATCTGCACCCACAGCTTCGCCTTGACCCGCGCTTCGCTCATGCCATCCATCCCATGCGTGGCGCAATTGCGCGCCTACGGGCAACATAGCCCGGCTTCAGCCCGCGAGGAGGACCGATGCGCCGAGTTTTCTGCCTTGCCTTGCTGGTTGCGCTGTCGTTTGCCGGGCCGGGCCGGGGGTGGGCCGCGGATCGGGTGACGCTGGGGCTCGATTGGAAGGCGGAGGCGGAGTACGGGGGGTATTACCAGGCGGCGGCCACCGGGATCTATGCGCGGCACGGCCTGGAGGTCTCGATCCGGCAGGGCGGGCCGCAGGTGAACCAGGCGCAGCTGCTGCTGGCGGGGCGGCTGGAGTTCAGCCTGGCGTCGAACAGCTATCTGGCGCTGAACGCGGTACAGGAGAAGCTGCCGCTGGTGGCGGTGGCGGCGTTCTTCCAGAAGGATCCCTCGGTGCTGATCGCGCATCCCGGCCAGGGCAATGACAGCTTCGAGGCGCTGCGGGGCAAACCGGTGATGATCGGGGCGGATACGCGGCTGGGATGGTGGAACTTCCTGCGGGCGCGGTTCGGCTACACGGATGCGCAGATCCGGCCGTACACCTTCAACCTGGCGCCGTTCCTGGCGAGCAAGAGCGCGGTGCAGCAGGGGTATCTGGGGTCCGAGCCCTATGCGATCCGCACGGAGGCCGGGTTCGAGCCGGTGGTGCTGCTGCTCGCGGATGCGGGGTTCGCGGGGTATGGCAACCTGGTGACGACGCGGACCGAGATGGTGCGGGACCGGGCGGAGCTGGTGCAGCGGTTCGTCACGGCTTCGGCGGAGGGGTGGGCTTCCTATCTGGATGGCGATCCGGGGCCCGGGGATGCGCTGATCCGGCGGGAGAACCCGGAGATGACGGCGGGGCTGCTGGCCTATGGGCGGGAGGTGCTGAAGTCGCGTGGGATCGTTCAGGGGGGTGCGGGGCGGATCGGGGCGATGACGGAGGCGCGGTGGGAGGCGTTCTTCACCTCGATGGCGGGGCAGGGTCTGTATCCCGCGGATCTGGACTGGCGGGCGGCGTTCACGCTGCGGTTCACCGGTTCCGCGCCTTAGGTGCTGACGGTCACGCGGGCCGGTCGGCGGTTTCCGGATGGGACGGAGGCGCTGCGGGATGTGTCGCTGCGGGTGGAGGCGGGGGCGTTCGTGGCGCTGCTTGGCCCTTCGGGGTGTGGGAAGTCGACGCTGCTGCGGTTGATTGCCGGGTTGGACCGGCCGGATACGGGGGCGGTGGCGTGGGATGGGGCGCCGGGCCGGATCGGGTTCGTGTTCCAGGATCCGACGCTGCTGCCCTGGGCCACGGCGGCGGAGAATGTCCGGCTGCCGTTGCGGCTGCGGGGGATGGGGCGTGCGGAGTCGGCGCCGCTGGCGGCGGCGGCGCTGGAGCGGGTGGGACTGGCCGGGTTTGCCGGGGCGCGGCCGCGGGCGCTGTCGGGCGGGATGCGGATGCGGGTGTCGATCGCACGGGCGCTGGTGCAGCAGCCGGACCTGCTGCTGATGGACGAGCCGTTCGCGGCGCTGGACGAGTTCACGCGGCATGGGCTGCAGGAGGAGCTGCTGGCCCTGGCGGCCTCGGCGCGGTGCGCCATCGTGTTCGTGACGCATTCCACCTATGAGGCGGCGTTCCTGGCCCGGCGCATCGTGGTGATGTCGGCCCGGCCGGGGCGGGTTGCGGCGGAGATCGGGTCCGACCTGGTGCTGGAGGGGCGGCGGGAGAGTGCGGCGTATCATGCGCTGGTGGCGCGGATCGCTGCGGCGGCCGTGGAGGCGCGGCGGGTATGAAGGCGGCGCCGGCCGTGTTCGCGCTGTTGACGCTGGGGGTCTGGGAGGCGGCAGTGCGGCTGGGTGGGGTGCCCGGCTACATCCTGCCGGGGCCGGGCGCGATTGCGCTGGCGTTCGCGGCGGCGCCGGGGCTGCTGCTGGGGTCGCTGGGTTCGACGCTGGTGGTGACCGGGGTGGCGCTGGTTCTGAGCGTGGGGCTGGGGGTGGGGTTGGCGGTGGCGATGGCCAGCAGCCGGCTGGCGCGGGCGGCGGTGCTGCCCTGGGCGGTGGCCTTGCAGGTGACGCCGGTGGTGGCGATCGCGCCGCTGATCATCGTCTGGGTGGGGGAGCCGTTCGTGGCGCTGGTGGTGTGCGCCACCATCGTTGCGTTCTTTCCGGTGTTCTCCAACACGGCGGCGGGTCTGGCCTCGGCGCCGGCGGAGCTGGTGGACCTGTTCCGGCTGAGCGGGGCCGGGCGGTGGCAGACGCTGTGGCTGCTGCGGATTCCGGCGGCGGTGCCGTTGTTCCTGGCGGGCTTGCGGATTTCCGGGGGGTTGGCGCTGGTGGGGGCGGTGGTGGCGGAGTTCGTGGCCGGGTCGGGCGGGTTCGCCTCGGGGCTGGCATATCGGATCCTGGAGGCGGGGTATCGGCTGCAGATCCCGCGGATGTTTGCGGCGCTGGCGTTGCTGTCGGCGGCGGGGATCGCGATCAATGCCGGGCTGGGTTGGGTGGAGCGGCGGGTGCTGCGGCGGTGGGGCGGGGTGGCTTGAAGGTTAGGGGGGGCGCTGCCAATACAGGGGGGGAGATCAGGACGGGACCCGATGGCCGAACCGAACATGACGAAGACCATGACTGCGGCGCAGCGCGCCTATGAGGAGAAGCGGGCGAAGAAGGCCGGCAAGTCGCTGGACGCCTGGTTGACCGAGAAGCGGAAGCGTGAGGCGGCGGCGAACCAGCCTGCTGTGGCCGCGGTGGCGCCGAAGAAGCCGGGGTTGATCTCGCGGCTGCTGGACCGGGCGCACAAGCCGATCTGACCGGGCTGTCCTCTAGAATGCTGCCGTGATCGCGGCGCACGCGGATTGGAGCGTCGCGGCCGGGAAGCGGTGGATGGCGCTGGCCCTGCCCCGGGGCGGCGGGTGGGTGCTGTCCGTGGTGCCGGTGGGTGCGGTGGCAACCTTGTTCGCGCGGCTGCTCGCCTTGGCGCGGGGTGGGGCGGTGGCGCTGGGGGTGGATTTTCCGCTGGGGCTGCCGCGGGAGTATGTGCGGCTGCATGGGGGCGGGGCGGCGGATTTCCCGGCGTTCCTGCGGGGGCTGGCCGGGCGGCCGGGGTTTTTCGAGGTGGCGGAGACGGTGGACCAGGTGGGTCCCGGGCGGCCGTTCTATCCGCGGCGCGGGCTTCGGGGCATGACCCGGCTTTCGCAGGCGGTGGCGCTGGGGTTCGAGGATGCGGCCGGGTTGTCGCGGGTGTGCGACCGGGCGACGCGGGAGCGGCCGGCAGGGGCGCCGCTGTTCTGGACGCTGGGGGCGAACCAGTCGGGCAAGGCGGCGATCAGCGGGTGGCGGGATCTGCTGTTGCCGGCGCTGGCGGGGGACGCGCCGCCGCTGCTGTGGCCGTTCGAGGGGGCGTTGCTGGCGCTGTTGCGGCCGGGGCGGGTGGTTGTGGCGGAGACGTATCCGGCGGAGGCGCTGCGGCAGCTGGGGTTGCGGCCGGTTGGGAGCAAGCGGCGGCAGGCGGACCGGGCGTTGCTGGTGCCGGGGGTTCGGGCGGCGATGGCGGGGCTGGGGGCGGTGGCGGATGCCGGGTTGGCGCGGCTGCTGGACGAGGGGTTCGGGGCGGATGCGGCGGGGGAGGACCGGCTGGACTGTCTGCTGGGGGTGTTGTGCGTGCTGCTGGTGCTCGCCGGGCGGCGGCCCGATGCCGCGCCGGATGATCCGTGGCTTGCCGGGTGGGAGGGGTGGGTGCTGGGGCAGTCCGGCGAGAGCGTCTTGCGACCATGAGCAGGCGGGTGTTGATCTGCCTTTGATCAGGCCATGAGACCCGTTGTCTCAGTCCCTGTAGAGCCCGGCGGCGCGGGCGCGGGCGCGGGTCAGGCCGGCGAGGAGGTCCAGCGTGGGGGTGGGGACGCCGGCGGACCGGGCCATTTCGAGCGGGACCGTGTAGAGGGCGTCGATCTCCATGGGGCGGCCGAGTTCCAGGTCCTGCAGGATGCTGGTCTTGTGGTTGGATTTGAGGCCGTTGCGGACCTGGCCCTCGGCGTCGGGCGTCACGGTGCAGCCCATGGCGGCGGCGACCGCGGTGGCTTCGGCCAGCACCGCGTGGGTGGCGGCCTGGCAGGCGGGTTCGTGGAAGAAGGCCTGGGGCGGGCTGGCGGTGAGGACGCCGTGCAGGCCGGCGCCGAGGTTCAGCATCAGCTTGGCCCAGACGGCGTCGCGGATGCGGTCGGTGAGTTCGATGGCGAGGCCCTCGGCCCGCAGCGCCGCCGCGATGGCTTCGAGGCGGGGCGAGATGGCGCCGGCGGGTTCGCCGAGCACCAGCCGGCTGCGGGCGTTCTCGACCCGGACGACGCCGGGTTCGATGACGGTGCAGGCGGAGTAGATGACGCCGCCGATGGCCCGGCCGCGGCCCAGTGCCGCCGCCAGGGCGCCGCCGGGGTCCAGGCGCGGGATGGGGGGGCCGTCGGGGGTGTCGCCAGCCGCCTGGTTGTACCACCAGGGGATGCCGTTCATCACGAAGACCACGGCGGTGTCCGGCCCCAGCAGCGGGCCGATGGCGGCGGCGACGGAGGGCAGCGAGGGGGCCTTCACGGCGACGAACACGACATCCTGCGGGCCGAGGGAGGCCGGATCGTCGCTGGCAGCGGGGTGGCATTGGAGTTCGAGGGCGGGGGTGACGATGCGGAGGCCGCGGTCGCGGATGGCGGCGAGGTTGGCGCCGCGCACGACGACGGAGACCTCGGCCCCGCCTTCGGAGAGGCGGCCGGCGAGGTGGCCGCCGATGGCGCCGGCGCCGAACACGCAGGCCTTCATGACGGCGACCCTGGACTGGTTGGCATGGTGGACATCGGCTCTCCTCTGGGCCCGGACGCGCCCGGCGGCGTGCATCATGCGGAGGCGGGGTTGCGGCGGCAAGCCGGGGCGCGCCGGTCGGGGCGTCTGGACACCGCCGGGGCAGCGCACCTATAGGCACTGCAGCCGCCGTTCATCTTCAAGGATGCCGATGTCCTCCCACTCCGCCCTGCCAGAAATCGAAGCGGCCCTGTCCGGTGAGATCGTGCCCGTCATCCTTTCCGGGGGCACCGGCACGCGGCTGTGGCCGGTCTCACGCGAGAGCTTCCCGAAGCAGCTCTGGCCGCTGGTCTCGGACCGCACGATGCTGCAGGAGACGGCGATGCGGGCGCGGGGGCCGCGGTTCACCGCGCCCATCGTGGTGTGCAACCAGGAGCACCGCTTCCTGATCGCCGAGCAGATGCGGGCGGTGGGGATCGGGGATGCGCGGATCGTGCTGGAGCCGGTGGGGCGCAACTCCGCCCCGGCCATCACCGCCGCCGCGCTGCTGGCGCCCTCGCCGGACAGCGTGCTGTGGATGATGGCCGCGGATGCCGCGATCGACCGCAACGAGGCGCTGCTGGAGGCGCTGGACAAGGCCGTGGTGGCGGCGCGCGGCGGTCGGGTGGTGACGTTCGGGATGCAGCCGCACCGGGCGGAGACGGCGTACGGGTATATCGAGGTGGGGCCGGAGCTGGCCGATGCGCCGGGGGTGCATGCGCTGGCCCGGTTCATCGAGAAGCCGGATGCAGCGCGGGCGGCGGAGCTGGCGGGCAGCGGGCGGCACCTGTGGAACTCCGGCATGTTCGTGTTCACGGCGCGCACGCTTCTGGCGGAGATGCGGGCCCATGCGCCCGAGGTGGTGACCGCCGTGGAGCTGGCGATCGCCAACCGCACCCAGGATCTGGACTTCATCCGGCTGGACCCGGCCGCGTTTGCCGCCTGCCCCAACATCAGCCTGGACTATGCGGTGGCGGAGCGCACCGAGCATGCGGCCGTGGTGCCGGCCTCGCTGGGGTGGAGCGACGTGGGGAGCTGGGACGCGCTGTGGGAGAAGATGCCGAAGGACGCCAACGGCAACGCGCTGGTGGGCGACGTGGTGCTGGAAGGCTCGGAGAACTGCTTCGTGCGCAGCGACGGCGTGCTGACCGCCGTGGTGGGGTTGCAGGACGTGGTGGTGGTGGTGACGCGGGACGCCGTGCTGGCGATGCACCGCGACCGGGCGCAGGACGTGAAGAAGGTGGTGGACCGGCTGCGCGCCGAGAAGCGGCACGAGGCGGTGGCGCATAACCGGATGTACCGGCCCTGGGGGTTCTACGAGAGCCTGATCCTGGACAAGCGGTTCCAGGTGAAGCGGATCGTGGTGAACCCGGGGCAGAAGCTGAGCCTGCAGAAGCACTTCCACCGGGCCGAGCACTGGGTGGTGGTGGACGGCATCGCGCTGGTGACGCGGGATGCCGACGAGATCCTGGTGCGGGAGAATGAGAGCATCTACCTGCCGCTGGGCTGCGTGCACCGGATGGAGAACCCGGGGCGGATTCCGCTGACGCTGATCGAGGTGCAGTCGGGCAGCTATCTGGGCGAGGACGACATCATCCGGATCGAGGATACCTACGGCCGGGCCTGATGCCGGCCTGCCTGATCGACGTTCGTTGCCTGCAGGACCCTGTGTATGCCGGGCGCGGCATCGGGCGGCATGCGCGGGTGCTGCTGGCGCATGGGCGGGCCGGGTTGCCGGGCGTGCGGCTGGTGGGGCTGGTGGATGCCGGGCTGCCGCCGCTGCCGGATGCCGTGCGGGCGATGCTGGATGAGGTGCGGAGCACCGCCTATACCGGCGCGCTGACCACGCCGTGCTGCCACGTGCAGCTGTCGCCGATGACGCATGACCCGCTGTTCGTGGCGCGGCTGCTGCATCATCCGGCGATCCCGGCTGCCACGGTGGTCTATGACTTCATCCCGTTGCAGGAGCCGGAGCGCTATCTGCCGGACCCGGCGGCGCGCGTGGAGTATCACCTCTCGCTGCGCTGGCTGGCGCGGCACCAGATGTTCCTGCCGATCTCGGCGGATGCGGCGGCGGGGCTGGTGCGGCTGCTGGGGGTGCCGGAGGGGCGGATCGCGGTGACGGGGGCGCCGCTGGGGGCCGGGTTCGCGGGGGTGGCGCCCGGGGCGGGGATGGGGCGGCATGTGCTGGTGGTGGGCGGGCCCGATCCGCGCAAGAACCCGGACTGCGCCATCCGGGCGCATGCGCGGTGCCTGGCGCTGCAGCGGGCTGGGGTGCCGGTGGTGGTGACCGGGGTTTATGACGCGGACTGGCTGTGCGTGCAGCGGGAGGCCGCGGCGGCGCTCGGGGGGGACCCGGCGCTGGTGCGGGCGCCGGGGCATGTGGATGAGGCGGCGCTGCTGCGGCTGTATGCCGATGCGGTGTGTGTGGTGGCGCCGTCGCGGGCCGAGGGGTTCTCGCTGCCGGTGGTCGAGGCGATGGCGGCTGGGGTGCCGGTGCTAGGCTCCGACATCGCGGCGCATCGGGAGCTGCTGGATGCGGCGGTGCTGTTTCCGGCGGAGGACGATGCTGTCCTGGCCGGGCTGCTGGGGCGCGTGGGGGATGCGGGGTGGCGTGCCGAGGTTGTGGCGCGGCAGGCGGGCGTGTGGCCGCGGTTCACCGGGGCGGCGGTGGCGGAGCGGTTCTGGGCCGGGGTGCGGCGGCTGGTGCCGGGCCGGGCGCCGGCCATTGTGGTGGGGCGGCCGCGGGTGGCGCTGCTGACGCCGTTGCCGCCGGACCCTTCGGGGGTCGCGGATTACAGCGCCGCCCTGTGCGTGGAGCTGGCCAGGCGGGTGGAGCTGCATGTGCTGACGCCGACGCGGGCGCCCGTGCGCCCGGCCGGGGTGGCGTCGGTGGAGCCGCTCTCGGCCCTGCCCGCGCTGCACAGCGGGTTCGACCGGGTGGTGGGGGTGCTTGGCAACTCGCTGTTCCACCTGGAGATCTTGCGGCTGCTGCTGCGGTATGGCGGGGCGGCCATCCTGCATGACGGGCGGATGCTGGACCTGTATGCCTCGCATATCAGCCTGCCCAAGACCGTGCGCATGGCCGAGGCGGAGCTGGGCCGGGCGCTGGACCCGCAGGAGATCTGGCACTGGCTGGCGGGCGACGTGCCGCCCGAGGCGTTGATCCTGGCCGAGATCGCCGAGGCCGCGGAGCCGCTGATGATGCACTCCGCGGCCGGGGCCGCGGACGTGACCCGGCGCCATGGCCGGGCGGTGACGCACCTGCCGTTCAGCCTGTACCGGATGTTGCCGGAGGCGGCGCTGGTGCCCGGGGCGCGGCAGGCGGCGCGGGCGCGGCTGGGCGTGCGGCCGGATGAGGTGCTGCTGGCGAGCTTTGGCTACATCCATCCCACCAAGGCGCCGCTGGACTGCATCTGGGCGCTGGACCTGGTGCGCAGCTGGGGGGTGGATGCGCGGCTGCACCTGGTGGGCTCGCCGCTGATGCCGATGGAGCCGCTGGAGGCGTTGATCGGGGCGCTGGGGCTGGGCGCGCAGGTGCGGCTGGGCGGCGGGTATGTGGACGAGGCGGTGTATCGCGACACCCTGGTGGGGGCGGATGTGGGCATCCAGCTGCGCACCAGCGGCGGGGGCGCGGTTTCGGGGGCGCTGGCGGATTGCGTGGCGGCCGGGCTGCCGAGCGTTGCGTCGCGGACGCTGGCGGAGGCGATCGACGCGCCCGCCTATGTGCGCGCGGTGCCGGATGCGCCGAGCCCGGTGCTGGTGGCGGAGGCGGCGATGGCGCTGCTGGGGGCCGGGCCGACCGTGCTGGCCCGGCGGGCGTATGTGGCGGCGCATGGGTTCGACCGGTATTCGGCGCGGCTGTGTGCGGCGCTGGGGCTGGAGCTGGGGCTGGCATGATCCATCTCGATCTGAGCCAGCTGCTGCTTGATCCCCGGCAATCCGGCATCCAGCGGGCGGAGCGGGCGCTGATCCGCCACTGGCCGCGCGACGTGCCGCTGGCGCCCTGCGTGTTCGATGCGGAGAGCGGGGCGATGCGCGGGTTGCCGGCCGGACTGCTGGAGGCGTTGCGCGGGGAGCCGGCGGCGGGCGGGGTGGCGGCGGAGCTGGCGCGGTTGCGGCGGTTCTGCCGGCCCGGCGCCATCGTGCAGCCCGAGCGGCTGCTGACGGCGGAGCTGTTCCTCGATGCCGGGCGGGCGGCCTATTATGCCCGGCGGCGCGCGCCGTCCTATTGGGTGGTGTATGATTTCCTGCCGTGGTTGCAGCCGGACTGGTTCGGCACCGGGGCGGCGGGGCGGCTGATGCCGTATGTCCATGCATTGCGGCATGTGTCGAACCTGGCGTTCATCAGCGAGCGGACGCGGGTGGATTGTGCCGAGCGGGTGCTGCGGCGGCCGCAGCCGGGTCCGGTGATCCCGATGGGGGCGGATGGGCTGGGGCTGGAACGGCAGTTCTTCGCGCCGGAGCGGCGGAGCTTCGTGATGCTGGGGACTATCGAGCCGCGCAAGAACGCGGCGGCGGCGATCCGGGCGTTCAAGGCGCTGTGGGCGCAGGGGGTTGAGGCCGAGCTGGTGATGATCGGGCTGCTGCCGCCGGACGCCGTGGCGGAGCGGGCGTTGATCCGGTCCGTGTCGGGTGATGCGCGGTTCCGGCACTTGCAGGACCTGCCGGATGCCGGGGTGCGGGAGGCGCTGCGCCGGGCGCGGGCGATGGTGTTCCCGAGCCAGGGGGAGGGGTATGGCATTCCGCCGATGGAGGCGCTGCATGCCGGGATCCCGGTGATCGTGGCGGCTGACCTGCCGGCGCTGGCGGGGCATTCGGCGCGGGGGGTGCTGGCGCTGGACCCGGTGGACCCCGGGACGATTGCGGCGGCGGTGCGGGCGATGCTGGACGACGAGACGGCGCGGCGGCTTTGGGATGAGGCGGCCGGACTGCGGATCCCTGGCTGGGCCGAGTTCGCGCAGGGGGTGGCGCGGTGGGTGCAGGCTTGAGCGGCCCCGAGTTAGCGCTTGCCGACGGACCAGAGCATCAGCCAGCGGACCGGGAACACCCAGACGATGCCGGCGATGCCCCAGTAGATCGCCTCGACCGTCCATTGCATGCGGCCGAACAGGTCCGGCAGGCTGATGACGGCGATGATGTAGACGGCGATGAACAGCAGGCCGGCGATGGTGGCGAGGGTGGGGCGCGACATGGGGCCTGGGGTAGCGCATCGCGGGGGCGCTGCCCACCCGGTTGCTGCTGCCGGGCAATGGCCGTATGCGGGGCGGACATCGCAAGGCGGACCGCGGGTCCGACATCGCAAGGCGGACCATCCATGGATCTGAAGGACCATATTCGCGGCGTTCCGGATTTTCCGAAGCCCGGCATCCTGTTCTACGACATCAGCACGCTGCTGCGGCACGCCGAGGCCTGGCAGGCGGCGGTGGAGCAGATGGCGGGCGTGGTCCGCGCCTATCGGCCGACCGTGCTGGCGGGGATCGAGTCGCGCGGGTTCCTGCTGGCGGCGCCGCTGGCGCTGAAGCTGGGGTGCGGGTTCATCATGCTGCGCAAGCGGGGCAAGCTGCCGGGGCCGGTCACGGGGCTGGATTATGCGCTGGAGTATGGGACGGACCGGATCGAGATCCAGTCCGACGCCGTGGTCCCCGGGGATCGGGTGGTGCTGGTGGATGACCTGTTGGCGACCGGAGGCACGATGAAGGCGGGGATCGAGCTGTTGCAGAAGATGGGCGCGGATGTGGCGGCCGCTGCAGCCTTGATCGAGCTGACGTTTCTGAACGGGCGCGGGCGGCTGGGGGTGCCGTTCGAGGCTTTGCTCGCCTACGACGAGTAGCTTCGCCGCCCGGCCCTGGATTTGACATGGCGCGGCCTGATCGTCAGGGAGGAAGCAATGGGCCACAAGGCCCGCTTGGAGGGACGCCGATGCGCCAGGCCATGCCGCTCGACCGCCGCGGGCTTCTGACCGGACTTGCCTTGGCTGCCGTTTCGGCAGGGCCCGCGGTTGCCGAGTCGCAGCCGGGCCTGTTGGTGGCGGGGCCGCCGGGGGGGCGGCTGGACAAATGGGCGCAGCTGCTGGCCGGAATGGTGGGGCGGGGCTTGCCGTCGCGCGCGCCGTTGCTGCTGCAGAATGTCGGTGGGTTGGACGGGGTGACGGGGGCCAACCAGTTCGAGGCGCGGGGCGAGCCGGATGGGGGCACGGCGCTGCTGGTGCCGGGTTCGGCGGCGCTGTCCTGGCTGGTGGGGGAGACCCGGGCGCAGTTCGATCCGGCGCGATGGGTGCCGCTATGGGCGGCGGCGGGCTCTGCCGTGCTGGTAAGCCGGGTGGTCCTGGAGCCGGGGCGCACGCTGCGGGTGGCGGCCCCGAACCCGGCCGGAGCCGAGCTGCCGGTGCTGCTCGCGCTGGACCAGTTCGGGGTGAATGCCGTGCTGGCGCCGGTTCAGGAAGCCGATGCCGTGTTGATACAGGGGACCCCCCTGCCCGCGGCGCTGGCGGCCAGTGCTGCGCAGGGGATGAACCCGGTGCTGACCCTGGGTGTTGCGGATGCGGATGGAGCCTTGACGCGCGATCCGGTGCTGCCGACGATCCCGACGGCATTCGAGCTGGCGCAGCACCGGATGTCTGCGCAGATGGCGGCACCGCTGCGGGCGGCGACGTTCGCGGTGTTGCTGGAGGCCGGGTTGATGCTGCCGCAGCTGACGCCGGCGGCTTCGATTTCGGCATGGCGGCGCGCCTGTGCGCCGTTGCTGAACGACAGCGAGATGGTGAGCCAGAGTTACCGGCTGGGCACGCGGCTGGTCTCCGGTCCGGCGGCGGCGGCGTGCATGGGTCAGATCGGGGGGGACCCCGCCATGCTGTTGACGCTGCGGAAATGGCTTACCACGCGGTACGACTGGCAGGCTGCCTGACCTGGCAGGCCGCCTGATACGGCGGGTTCAAAGGCCGGACAGGCCCGCGGCCAGTTGGTCGTTGATGCCCATGAGGAAGCCGAGGTCCGGGGTTTCCCGGGCGGATTCGCGCTGCACCGTGAGGCCGACGGAGATGATGGAGGCCCGCAGCGCCGGCGGCAGGGCGTTGCCGGGGTCTCGCAGCTGGTCGACGACGGCAATCCAGAGCCGGTCGTTATCGGCCAGGGCCCGGCTGAGGCTGATGCCGCCCTCCTGCTGGGCGTTGCGCAGCATGGTGTTGGCGCGGCGGAACACGTCGGCTTCCTGGTCCCGCAGGCTGCGTTGCCGGGTGGCGCTCTGATAGGCTTTGGCGGCCTCTAGGCGACGCATGGCAGTTCCTCCATCTCGCTGTGCGGGCTGGGAACCCGGCCCAGGACGGTGTCTTCGTGGCGGATGATGCGCCGGGCCAGTTTCAGGGCGAGATAGCACTGGTCCCCCTCGGCGGCGGCCAGGGCGCGGTCCAGGATGTCGCGCGCCAGGACCGAGGTGGTGGCCTGCTTGAAGCGGCGGCAGAGTTCCTGCGCGGATTGCAGGGCCTGCGGGCGTTCCTCGTCGGTGCCGATATAGGCGGATTGCAGCGCGAAGTAGATGCGCCGGGCCGGCGTGTCGGCTTCGGAGGGCGGCATGATCTGCTTGCCGAACAGGAAGCGGGCATGGGCGGTGAGTTCGATGCGGCACTTGCTGCGGAAGCGGATGGGGGCGCCGTTGATGACCATGACCTCCCCTTGCCGCAATTCGAGAACCAGGTTGGACATAGGCTTCCCCTCGGGGTCGGGCGGATCGGGACCAGGGCGGCTGGCGGCGGGGATCCGCCGCCAGCACCGTGGCTACTTGAACAGGCTCAGCAGGGACTGCGGTGCCTGGTTGGCGAGTGAGAGTGCCTGCGTGCCCAGCTGCTGGCGGATCTGCAGGGCCTGCAGGTTGGCGGATTCCTTGCTCAGATCCGTATCCACCAGTGCGCCGAGACCGGCATTCAAGCTGTCGATCTTGCTGCTGTTGAAGGTGATCGTCGCGTCCAGGAACTTGGAGCTGCCGCCCACCTGGCTGAGCAGGTTGCCGACCGTGGTCTGCACATCGGCGAAGGACGTGGCGCCGCTGGAGGTGGTGAGCGCGGTGGAGGCCGCCGTCAAGTCGGCGCCGGGGGCGGCGGCCGTAAATTGGTCCACCCCGGCCGTGTCGCGGCTGAAGGTGGCGCCGATCAGCGAGGCCAGCGTGGAGGCAAGCGAGCTGACATCGGCTGCCTTCAGAGTCGTGGTGGCGCCGTTCTCGTTGTTGATGACGCTCTTGTCGGTCGCGGCCACGGCACCGGAGGCTGTACCCAGGAGCGTCTGACCATTGTAGGTGGAGCCATCCACCGCATTGGCAATGCCCTGCACCAGCTGCTTGTAGGAGTCCACGTAGGTGTCGCGGGTGCCCTGGGCGATGCTTTTGTCAGCGATCTGGGCCAGCAGGCCCTTGGCGGTGGTGAGTGAGTTGCTGATCGAGGTCAGTCCGGTCAGCGAGGTGCCCACCAGGCCCTTGGCGCCGCCAAGCTGCTGGTTCACCGAGGTGAGCGCGCCGACATCGGCCCGCACCCGCTGCGCCACGGCATAGGCGCCACCGTCATCCGACGCATCCGCCACCCGGTAGCCGGTGCTGACCCGCTTTTGTGTGGCCTGCAACTGGTTGTTGGTGAGGTTGAGCGACTGGAGCGCAACCTGTGCGCCGACATTGGTATTCACAGAGTTCAAGGGCATGGTCTTCTACCTCGTGCCAAAACGTGGAAGGATTTGCCCACGTTTTGCAGGCCCGAGGTGGAGTATGCGGGCGAAATCTTAAGACGAAGTGAAGCGCCCGGCTGATTTCATCGCCAATTCGACACAGCGGCGCATCACGGTCGGCAGGGCCGCGGTGGACAGGCGGTCCACGGGGTGCACCAGGCCTTCGGCTTCGAGCCGCGGCACCCGGGCCGCATAGATGTCCAGCCGGAGTTCGAAGTGGGTGAAGCCGTGCACCGCCTGGCCAAGCAGCCGCCATGCCGCGGGTTGCGGCGCCTGGGTGGTGGCGTCCGGCGGCGGTTCGTCGGTCCAGTCGGTGCCCGGGAGTTCCAGCATGCCGCCCAGCAGGCCGGTGGCGGGGCGGCGGCGGAGCAGCACCTGGTTGGCCGGGTCCGTCATCCAGAACACCGCGCCGTGGCGGATCGGGCGCGGGCGCCTTGCGGCCTTGACCGGCAGGCGTGCCGGGTTGCCCAGGGCGCGGCCGCGGCAGGGGCCGCGCCAGGGGCACAGGGCGCAGGCGGGGTTGCGGGGGGTGCAGATGGTGGCGCCGAGGTCGAACAGGGCCTGGGTGAAGTCCGCGGGGCGGGCGGCGGCGGCGGGGTCCGTGCCCAGGCGGGCGGCGACGGCGGCGATGCGCGGGCGCGAGGCGGGCAGCGGGGCATCGATGGCGAAGACGCGGGCGGCGACCCGCTCCACGTTGCCATCGACCGGGATCACGGGGACGCCGAAGGCGATGCTGGCGACGGCGGCGGCGGTGTAGGCGCCGATGCCGGGGAGGGCGCGCAGGCCGGGGACGGTGTTCGGGAAGGCGCCGGCGGCCGACACCATCCGGGCGCAGGCGTGCATGTTGCGGGCGCGGGCGTAGTAGCCGAGGCCGGCCCAGGCCTCCATCACGGTCTCGACCGGGGCGGCGGCCAGGGCCTGCACGGTGGGGAAGCGTTCCAGGAAGCGGCGGAAGTAGGGGCCGACGGCGGCGACCGTGGTCTGTTGCAGCATGATCTCGCTGAGCCAGACGTGGTAGGGGTCGGCGGTCTGGCCCGGCATGGCGCGCCATGGCATGGTGCGGCGGTGCCGGTCATACCAGTGCAGCAGGGCCGTGGCCGCCGGTTCGGGTGGTGGGTCTGGCATAGGGGGGCGATATGACGACCGAACCGCCGGCCCGCAAGCCGCCTGTAGCCAGGCCGGGTGCCAAGGTGCTGCCCGCCAATGCCGAGCGCCATGTCTATGGGCCGCGGGCCATCGGGGCCGTGCTGCCGGCGGTGACGCGGCTGGTGTATCGGACGCAGGGGGCGGCGGCGGCGCAGCTGATGGCGGATTGGCCGAGCATCGTCGGGCCCGGGCTTGCCGCCAGCACGGCGCCGCGGCGGATGGCGGCGGGGACGTTGACGCTGGGCTGTGCCGGGCCGGTGGCGCTGGAGCTGCAGCACCTGGCGGGGCCGCTGATGGAGCGGATCAATACGTATCTGGGGCGGCCGATGGTGCAACGGCTGCGGTTCGTGCAGGACGTGCTGGTTGCGCGCGCCCCGCCGGTGGTGGCGAAGCGGGCCGCTCTGGCGCCGGTGGCGGTGGATGGGCTGCCGGATGGGCCGTTGCGGGATGCGCTGGGGGCGCTTGGGGCCTTGATCCGCGCCGAACGCGCTTGACGGCGGGGGCCAGGGCAGGCGCATAAATCGGTCTCCGTATGTCCGAGGAATCGCATGCCGCTCCTGCGCCGCTCCGCCCTTGCCCTTGTTCCCGCAACCCTTGCCGCATTGCTGAGCCGGCCGGCCCAGGCCCAGGCCCAGGCCCCGGCTTCACGCGTGCCTGAGCGGAGCGCCGGGCCGGCCGATGCCAAGGTGGTGGTGAACGAATGGTTCAGCCTCACCTGCAGCCATTGCGCCGAGTTCCAGAAGGTGACGTTCCCGCAGGTGAAGAAGGAGCTGATCGACACCGGGCGCATCCGCTATGTCTGGCGCGACTATCCGCTGGACCAGGTGGCGCTGATGGCGGCCTCGGTGGCGCGCGCGCTGCCGCCCGAGCGGTATGAGCCGTTCATCAGCACGCTGCTGGCGACGCAGGACCGCTGGGCGTTCACGCGCGGGGTGAACAGCCGGGACGAGATCGCGAAGATCGCCGCGCTGGCCGGGATGCCGCGCCAGGCGTTCGACGCCGCGGCGGATGATGTCGCCATGAAGCAGGCGATCGTTGCGGCGCAGGACGAGGCGGAGAAGAAGATGGGGGTCAAGAGCACGCCCAGCTTCCTGTTCAACGGCAAGCTGGTGAGCGGAGCCATCTCGTTCGACGCCTTCAAGCAGGCTGTCGACACCGCCATCAGCTAACGAACCAGAGCCAGGGAGAGCGGATGGGGGCGCGCTTCCTGCGGCTCGGCCTTGCCGGGTTCAAGAGCTTTGCCGATGCCACCACGCTGGAGATCCTGCCGGGGCTGACCGGCGTGGTGGGGCCGAACGGCTGCGGCAAGAGCAACGTGTCCGAGGCGTTGCGCTGGGCGATGGGGGAGGCCAATGCCCGGCACCTGCGCGGCGGCGAGATGGACGACGTGATCTTCGCCGGCACCGCCAACCGCCCCAGCCGCAACCTGGCCGAGGTGTCGGTGCATCTCGAAGGCGATGCGCTGGGGCTGCCGCCGCCCTTCGCCGACCATGCCGAGCTGCAGGTGACCCGGCGCATCGAGCGCGGGGCGGGCAGCTCCTATCGCGTGAACGGGCGGGAGGCGCGGGCGCGGGACGTGCAGACGCTGTTCGCCGACCTGGCGAGCGGGGCGCGGGCCTCCGGCATGGTCAGCCAGGGCCGGGTCGGCATGCTGGTGAATGCGCGGCCGGAGGAGCGGCGGGCGGTGCTGGAGGAGGCGGCGGGGATCACCGGGCTGCACGCGCGCCGGGCGGAGGCGGAGACGCGGCTGCGGGCGACCGAGACCAACCTGGAACGGGCCGGGGAGCGGCGGGCCTTGCTGGAGACGCAGCTGGGCGGCCTGCAGGGGCAGGCGCGGCAGGCGGCGCAGTACCGGGCGGTGATGGCGGCGGTGCTGGAGGCGGAGGCGGTGCTGCTCGCCATCCAGCATGGCCGGGCGGCGCGGGCCCTGGCCGTGGCGGAGACGGGGCAGCGGGCGGCGGCGGAGGCGGTGCAGCGGGCCGCGGCGGCTGGCGTGGGCGCCGCGGCGGCGGCGCAGGCGCGGCAGGCGGCGCTGCCGGCGCTGCGGGAGCGGGAGAGTGCGGCGCGCACGCTGCTGGAGCGGAGCCGGGGGGCGCTGGAGGGCATCGCCGCGGACCTGGTCCGGGCGCAGGCGGCGCTGCTGGCGGCGGAGCAGCGGCGGGCGCAGCTGGCGCGGGACCAGGCGCATGCCGAGGGGGTGCTGCGGGATGCCGAGACCGCGGATGCGCGGCTGGTGGCCGAGGCGGCGCGGCTGGCGCAGGAGGCGGTGGAGCATCCGGCGGCGGTGGAGGCGGCGCGGGTCCGTGCGGCGGGCGCGAGTGCGGCGCTGGCGGGGGCGGACCAGCGTGCGGTGGAGAGTGCGGCGCTGGCGGCGGAGGCAGCCGCGGTGGCGGGGGCGCTGCGGCAGGGGCTGGAGCAGGCGGAGGCGCGGGCGCGGCGGGCCGAGGAGGCGATGGGGCGGCTGCGGGCGGAGGACAGCCGGGCGCGGGTTCAGCTGGTGGAACCGGAGCGGCTGGAGGCGGCGGTTCGGCTGCGGGCGGCGGCGGCGCAGGCTTTGGCCGGGGTGGTTGGCGACCTGGACCTGGCGGAGGCGGCGCGGGCGCGGGCGGTTGCAGCGGCGGCGCTGGCGCGGGAGACGCATCTGCGGCTCGATGCGGTGCGGCACAAGCTGGCGGTGGAGACGGGCGCGCTGGCGGAGGTGCTCGGGGTGGGGGATGGCGAGGACTGGCCGCCGATGCTGGACCAGCTGACGGTGCCGGCGGGGCTGGAGGCGGCGCTGGGGGCGGTGCTGGGGGCGGAGCTGGCGGCGGCGGCGGACCCGAAGGCGGCACGGCATTGGCGGGCCTTGCCGCCTGTGGCCGGAGGTTCGCCACCCGGGCAGGGGCTGGCGGGGCTGGTGGCGGGGCCGGCTCTGCTGGGCCGGGCGCTGGGCAGCATCGGGCTGGTGGCGACGGAGGCGGAGGGCGATGCGGCGCAGGCGCTGCTGCAGCCGGGTCAGAGCCTGGTGTCGGCGGCGGGCGCGGTGTGGCGGTGGGACGGCTATACAGTCCGCGCGGGCACGGCGACGGCGGCGGCGGTGCGGCTGCAGCAGCGCAACCGGCTGGCGGGATTGCGGGGGCGGATGGCGGCGGCGGCGCAGGAGGCGGCCGTGGCGCGGGAGGCAGGCCGGGCGGCGGATGCGGCGGAGCGGGACGCGGTGGCGGCGGAGCAGCGGCTGCGCGCCGCCCGGCGCGAGGCGGAGGGGGCGGCGGAGCGCAGCCGGGCCGCGGCGCAGGCGTTGCAGGTTCAGGCGGATGCGGCGGCGGCGCGGCGCGCGGCGATCGAGGACCAGGTGGCGCAGCTGGCGCCGGAGCTCTCGGCGGCCGGTGCGGCGCTGGTGGCGGCGCGGGCGCAGCACGGGGCGCGGCCGGACCCGGCATCGCTGCGCCAGGCGGCGCAGGCGGCGCGGGCCGCCGTGGTGGCGGCGCGGGCGGCGGATGCGGCGGCGGCGCGGACGCTGGATGGGTTGCAGCGGGCCGGATATGGGCGGCAGGCGCGGGCCGGGGCGATCGGGCGGGAACGCGAGGACCGGCGGATGCGGGCGGCGGATCTGTCGGGGCGGGTGATCGACCTGGTGGCGCGGGCGGGCGAGGCGGCGGCGGAGCATGAGCGGCTGCTGGCGGCGCCGGGCCAGGCGGCGGTGCTGGCGGAGCGGGGCCAGGCGGCGGCGGCGGTGGCCGAGGCGGCGCTGGGGGTGGCGCGGGCCGCGCGCGAGGCGGGGGAGCGGGCGGCGGAGGCGGCCGTGGCGGCGGGCCGGGCCGCGGACCAGGCCGGCTTCGCGGCGCGGGAGGCGCTGGTGCGGGCGGAGGCGGCGCTGGAGGCGGCGAGGCTGGGCTGGGCCGCGGCGGAGGCCCGGCAGGCGGAGCGTGGCAGCGCCCTGCCTGCCGTGCCGGCGCCCACCGAGGTTTCAGCCGCGGCGGAGGAGCGGGCGCGCGGGCGGCAGCAGCGGCTGGTGCGGGAGCGGGACGAGCTGGGCCCGGTGAACCTGCTGGCGGAGACGGAGGCGCGGGCGCTGGAGGCGGAGATCGGCGGGATCGTGCAGGACAGCGCGGAGCTGGCTACCGCGATCGCGAAGCTGCGGGGCAGCATCGGGCACCTGAACCGCGAGGGGCGGGAGCGGCTCTCGGCGGTGTTCCATGCGGTGGACGGGCATTTCCAGACGCTGTTCAGCCGCATGTTCGGCGGCGGGCGGGCGCATCTGGCGCTGGTGGGGTCGGATGACCCGCTGCTGGCCGGGCTGGAGATCTATGCGCAGCCGCCGGGGAAGAAGCTGAGCTCGCTGGCGCTGCTCTCGGGCGGGGAGCAGGCGTTGACGGCGCTGAGCCTGATCTTCGCCGTGTTCCGCTGCAACCCGGCGCCGCTGTGTGTGCTGGACGAGGTGGATGCGCCGCTGGACGATGCCAACGTGGAGCGGTTCTGCACCCTGCTGGCCGACATGGTGCAGGAGACCGGGACGCGGTTCCTGGTGGTGACGCACCACCAGGTGACGATGGCGCGGATGGACCGGCTGTATGGCGTGACGATGCAGGAGCGCGGGGTGTCTCGGCTGCTTTCGGTGGACCTTGGGCGGGCGGCGGCGATGACCGAGGTGGGGGTTGAGAAGCCTGGTGAGGCGCTGGCGGCCGAATAAGCTGCGTTCAACCTGCGTTGTTGGGCCGTATCGCCTTGACACCCCCTCCCCTCGCCGGTAGCAAACCCGCGCCTACCGGAAGGGGGGCGACATGACGGACGGCAACGACTCGTTCGACCAACGGCTGCGTGCGGCACAGGAACGGCAAGCTCAGGAGCGGCCGGCGCCTGCACCGAGTACGGCTGGCAGCACGAGCCCCATGGGGATCGGCGCGCGGGTCGGGGTGGAGTTGGTGGCCGCCCTGGTGGTTTCGGTGGCGATTGGCTGGGGTCTTGACCGCTGGCTGCATACGACGCCGTGGTTCATCAGCCTGTTTGTCCTGATCGGCGGGGCGGCGGGGGTTGCGAATGTCTGGCGCTTGATGATGCCGCGAGCGCCGCGGAAGCTATAGGGCGAGGGACCAGCGTTTGGCCACGGAATCCAAGATCGACGCGTTGGGGCAGTTCGAGCTGCACACGGTTCTCGGCCCGCTTGGCCGGTCGGTCAACTTCACGCAATCAAACCTGATGATGGTGATCGCCGCGGCGCTGGTGCTGGCGATGCTGGGCTATGGGATGCGGCCGCGTGCGGTGGTGCCGGGCCGGCTGCAGTCCCTGGCGGAGATCGCCTATGGCGGGATCATGTCGATGGCGGTGGGCAGCATCGGGCCCGAGGGCAAGCGGTATTTCCCGTTCATCTTCGCGCTGTTCTTCTTTGTGCTGATGGGCAACCTGCTGGGTCTGCTGCCCTATTCCTTCACCTATACGAGCCATATCGCCGTGACCTTCGGGCTGGCGTTCATGGTGATCGTGGTGGTGACGGCGGTGGCGATCGCGATCCACGGGTTCAGGTTCTTCACCTATTTCATGCCGGAGGGCGCGCCGAAGGTTCTGGCGCCGCTGATCATCCCGATCGAGATCATCTCGTATCTCTCGCGGCCGGTTTCACTGTCCATCCGTCTGTTCGCCAACATGGTGGCGGGCCACGTGATGTTCGAAGTCTTCGCCACCTTCGCCGTGCTGCTGGCCGGTGCGGGTGCGATCGGCACCGTGGCGGGCATCGTCCCCATGGCGCTGAACGTCGTCCTGGTCGGGTTCGAGCTGCTGGTGGCGGCACTCCAGGCCTACGTGTTCGCTGTCCTGACCTGCATCTACCTGCATGATGCGGTGCATCTGCACTAGTCGGCCGGGTCGGGCCTCCGTTTCCTCCAACACCGTTCATACAAAGAAGGACTGAATCTATGGAAGTCGCAGCCGCCAAGGCCCTCGGGGCCGGTATTGCCGTGATCTCGCTCGCCGGCGTGGGCTTGGGGATGGGCAACATCTTCTCCGCGATGGTCACCTCCGTCGCCCGCAACCCTTCGGCCCGGGACGTCGTGTTCCCGATCGGGATCCTGGGTTTCGCGCTGACCGAGGCGGTGGCGCTGTTCGCGCTGCTGATCGCGTTCCTGATCCTCTTCACCTGATCGTCCGCATTGGGGCGGCGCCGGATGGTGCCGCCCCGATTCTTTTACAGTCGATCCGCTCCCGGGTCGATTTTTTACAGTCGACCGCTCCGCGGCCGACCACAGGGACCGGCGCATGCCCCAGCTCGATTTCCACAATATCCTGACGATCAGCCAGGTTGTCTGGATGGCGCTGATCTTCGGGGCGTTCTACCTGCTGCTGTCCCAGTGGGCCCTGCCGCAGGTTGGCACCGTGCTCGATGCGCGGGCGGCCCGGATCAACGCGGACCTCGATTCCGCGCGCATCGCCAAGGGCGAGGCTGACCTGGCGACGCACGAGGTGCAGGCGGCGACGCGCCGGGCGAGTGCCGAGGCGCAGGCGGCGATTGCCGGGGCGATGGCGCAGGCCAAGGCCGAGGCCACCGAACAGGCCCGCAGCGCCAATGAGCGCCTGGATCTTCAATTGCAGCAGGCCGAGCAGCGCATCGGCGCGGCGCATGCCGCCGCCATGGGCGCGCTGCGCGATGTCGCGACCGATACTGCCGCGGCGATGGTCACGCGGCTGACGGGCCGGCCTGCCGACGCCATGTCGGTCAGCGGGGCCGTTGGCGCCGCGATCGCGGCACGCGGGGCCGTTGGTGCCGCCAGCGCGGCGCGGGGCTGAACCGATGGAACATCACCACGAGAGCCTGTTCGCCGACCCGCGCACCTGGGTTGGCGTCGCGTTCGTCATCTTCTTCGTCATCTTCGGCCGGAAGCTGTGGAGCGGGCTTGCCAACATCCTGGACAAGCGCGCCGTGCAGGTGCGGGCCGAGCTGGACGAGGCGGCGCGGCTGCGGCGCGAGGCCGAGGCGCTGCTGAAGGATGCCAGGGCGCAGCGGGAGACCGCATTGGCCGATGCCGCCACCATGCTGACGCAGGCGCGGGCCGAGGCGGTCCGCGTTGGCGAGGCGGCCCGGGCCGATGCGGCCACCGCGGCGGCACGGCGGGAGCGGATGGCGCTGGAGCGGATCGATGCTGCCGAGAAGGCTGCCGTCTCCGATGTTCGCACCGCCGCCGCCGAGATTGCGACGCGGGCCGCCGAGCATGTGATCAGCACCGGGTTCGGGGCCGAGGCCGATGCGCAGCTGATCGACCGGGCGATCCAGAACCTGCCGGCCGCGCTGGCCGGGCGCCGCGCCGCGTAAGCCACACATCCTGACTGAATGTAACAAAGGGCGGCCTCCGGGCCGCTCTTTCTGTTTGCAGCGCCATCGTCTCCGCCTAGTGTAACTGCGCTAGAAAAAGAAACGGAGCGACCATGCTACGAAGGCACCTTAGTTTTGCGGCTCTCCTGGCGGGCGGGCTCCTGCTTGGCAGCGCCGCGCCGCACGCGGCCACGTTCCGCTGGGCCAATGACGGCGATGCCAACTCCATGGACCCGTATACCCGCAGCGAGACGTTCCTCCTCACCTTCACGCAGAACATCTATGACCCGCTGGTGCGCCGCAACCGGGAGCTGAAGGTTGAGCCGGCGCTGGCCGAGCGCTGGGAGCAGCCGGACCCGCGCACCTGGCGCTTCCATCTGCGCCACGACGTGAAGTTCCAGGGCGGCGAGCCCTTCACCGCGGATGACGTGGTGTTCAGCTATCAGCGCGCGAGCGGCCCGGGGAGCCAGATCAACGCCTATTTCCAGTCCGTGACGGACGTGAAGAAGGTCGATGACTACACGGTCGATTTCATCACCAAGAACCCCAACCCGATCTTCCTGGAGGAGATCACCAGCTGGGTGATCATGTCGAAGGCCTGGTGCGAGGCGCATAACGCGCTGCAGCCGGCGGACCTCACCAAGTCCACCGAGAACTTCGCCACGCGCAACGCCAACGGGACCGGGCCGTTCATCCTGTCGCTGCGGGAGCCGGACCGGCGCACCGTGCTGAAGAACAACCCGGCCTGGTGGGACAAGCCGCAGCACAACCTGACCGAGGTGACGTTCAACGTCATCGGCAATGCCGCGACGCGGGTGGCGGCGCTGCTCTCGGGCGATGTGGACATGATCTATACCGTGCCGCCGCAGGACATGGACCGCCTGGGCCGCACCTCGGCGGTGAAGCTGCTGACCACGCCGGAGCTGCGGACCATCTTCCTGGGGTTCGACGTGAACCGCCCGGAGCTGCTGAAGTCCGACGTGAAGGGCAAGAACCCGTTCCAGGACAAGCGGGTGCGGCTGGCGTTCTACCAGGCGATCGACATCAACGCGATCAAGGCGCGGGTGATGCGCAACCAGTCGCGGCCGACCGGGCTGATGTATGGCCCCGGGGTCAATGGCTTCACCGAAGCCTCGGACGTGCGGTATCCGTATGACCCGGAGGCGTCGAAGAAGCTGCTGGCGGAGGCCGGGTACCCCAACGGCTTCGGCGTGACGCTGGATTGCCCGAATGACCGTTACGTCAATGACGAGGCGATCTGCCAGGCGGTGACGGCGATGCTGGCGCGGGCCAACATCAAGATCACCCTGAACACGCAGACCCGGCTGAAGTACTTCGCCGAGATCAGCAACCCCGACTACCACACGAGCTTCTACATGCTCGGCTGGACGCCCAACACGTATGACGCGAACAACGCGCTGTTCAACCTGCTGGGCACGCGCAACGGGGTTCGGGGCGTGTTCAACGATGGCGGCTGGTCCAACAAGGCGTTCGACGACCTGGTGAACGAGATCGGGACCGAGACGGACCCGGCCAAGCGGCAGGCCGAGATCGTGCAGGCTTCCAAGATCGCGCAGGATGATGTGGCGACGATCCCGCTGCACCAGCAGACCGTCGTGTGGGCGGCGAAGACGAACATCGAGCTGCAGCAGCTGGCGGATAACAGCTTCCCGCTTCGCTACGTCATGGTGAAATAGGCTCAACCAGGTGAGCCGGCGGCAGAGGCGCCGCCGGCTTACCGCAGCTTCAGGATAACCGTGATGCGGCCGTGTCCGACGGTGCGGTCGATCTGGACGGCGTGAGCCGGGTTTCCTTTGGCGAGAACGGTGACGAGGCGCATGCCCAGCCCGCTGCGGCCCGCCACGGAAGGCTCGGGGCCGAACCCCGGGCCCTCATCCTCGACGCAGACGCTGATGCCGGAATCCACCGGATGGACCCGGACCGAGATGACACCGGCGCCGTATTTCAGGGCGTTGGTGACGAGTTCCGAGACCACCAGACCGAGCGGCGTCAGGTCATCGGCGGGCAGGGTCATCGGCTCGGCCCTCAGCACCACGGAGCGCTGTCCGGCCGCATCGTCGATGGCCCCGCGCATGTCCTCGACCAGCGCGTTCAGGTAGCCGGCGGCATCGCCCTCGAGCACCGACTTGCCCTGGTAGAGCCGGCGATGCACGGCGGCGATGCTCATGATGCGGCTGGCGGCGCTCTCCAGCTGCTGCCTCACGTCGTTCGAGGCGCCGCGGGCCTGGAGGCCGAGGATGGTGCGGACCAGCTGCAGGCTGTTGCTGACACGATGGTGCACCTCCTGCATCAGCATGTCCTTGTCGTTGAGCAGCGCATCCTTCATGGCCTCCACCGCGCAGCGGGCCAGGGCGGTCGCGAGCACGTTGGCCATGGCTTGCAGGAAGGCGGTGTCGGGCTGGATGAAGTCGTGCCGCCGGGTGCTGTCCACCTCGAGCACGCCGAAGGGGGACTGGTTGGCCTGGCCGACCACGACGTTGATCGCGCTCTGCACGCCGTGTTCCGCCAGCAGGCCCGGCATACGGAACCGGTCCTCGACGGAGAGGTGGTTCGACAGCACGGGTAGGCCGGTGTGCAGGGCGTAGCCGGCCGGACTGTCCAGACCGCTGCCCAGGGTGCGGGTGCCGACCACGCCGGCGTGCCAGCCGACGCCGGCCACCACCAGCAGGTCGTTGGACGCCGGGCGGAAGCGCAGCACCTTGGCCAGCGGCGTGCCCAACCCCTCGGAGGCGACCCGGCAGGCCTCGTGCATCAGGTGCTCGATCGGGCCGCCATCGAGGGCGAACAGGCCGAAGTGCGCGACCAGCTCCTGTTGCCGGAGCCGGAGCGTCAGTTCGGTGACGGATAGCTCTATGCTGTTCGCGCTCATCGTCCCGGCCTGGAGTGGGAACTCACGGGCCCGGCATACACAAAGCAGGGGGGCAGCACCAGCGGTTCGGCCTCACGCGGGGGGCAGATAGCGGGCCTGGAGGTGCGCCTCGAACCAGGTGGGGTCGAGCGGTGAGCCGGTGGCGGCTTGCAGCAGGGCGTTGAACCCGAGGCGGCTGCCTTCGGCGTGGACGTGCTGGCGGAGCCAGGTGACCAGGGGAGCGAGATCACCCTGGTGCAGGGCGGCGTCCAGCGAGGGCACCTGGTGGCGGGCAGCGGCCATCAGCTGGGCCGCGGCCATGGCGCCCAGGGTGTAGCTGGGGAAATAGCCGAAGGCGCCGTCATACCAATGGATGTCCTGCAGGCAGCCGCTGGTATCGTCGGGCGGGACGATGCCGAGCAGGGCCCGGGAGCCGGCGCGCCAGGCCTCCGGCAGGTCGGCCACGGGCAGGGTGCCGCCGATCAGCGCCAGTTCCAGGCGGAAGCGGAGGATGACGTGGGCGGGGTAGGTCATCTCATCGGCTTCGGTGCGGATGAAGCCCGGCTCGATGCGGCGCCAGAGGCGGCTGAGGTTGCCGGCGGCGTAGGGCTCGGCCGGGCCGCCGAAGGTTGCGTGGAGCTGGGGGCCGAGCCAGGCCAGAAAGGCATCGGAGCGGCAGGCCTGCATCTCGATGATGAGGGACTGGCTTTCATGCACCGCCATGCCCGCGGCCTCGCCGACCGGCTGGCGGGCATGGGCGGCGGGGAGGCCGCGTTCATAGAGGGCATGGCCGGTCTCGTGCAGGACGCCGAGCAGGGCGCAGGCGGCGTTGATCTCGTCGTAGCGGGTGGTGATGCGGATGTCGGTCGGGGTGCCGCCGCAGAAGGGGTGGGCGGAGCGGTCGAGCCGGGCGTGCGCGTAGTCCAGCCCGGCGCGGGCGGAGAGGGTGCGGCAGAGGGCTTCCTGGCGTTCCGTGGGAAAGCGGCCGGTGAGCGGTGTGGCGGGGCCGGCGGCGGCCTGCCGGGCCTGGGCGCGTGGCAGCGCCTGGCGCAGGAAGGCTTCGTAGCGGTCGAAGATGGGGGTGACGTCGGCGGCGCCGATGCCGCGCTGGTAGCCGTCCATCAGGGCGTCGTAGGGGGTGAGGCCGAGGGCGGGGGCAAGGGCGGCGGCGGCTTCGCGGGTCAGGCTGACGACTTCGGTGAGGTAGGGCCGGACCAGGGGGAAGTCGTTGGTGCGCCGGGCCTCGCGCCAGATGCGTTCGCAGGCGGCGCTGGCGCGGGCCCTGGCTTCCACCAGCTTCGCGGGCAGGGCGGTGGCGCGGGTATGGGTGTGGCGCATCAGGGCGAGGTTGGCGCGGTCCCATTCCGTGCCGGGCGCTTCGGCGGCGGCCAGGTCATCGGCGGTCTCGGGCGCGGTGAGCAGGCCGTGGGCCAGGCCGGCGAGGACGGCGAGCTGGTCGCCGCGGGCCGCGCCGCCGCCCGGGGGCATCATGGATGCGGCGTCCCAGCTCAGCATGGCCCGGGCTTCGTTGACCGTCGCCACGCGGGCGAAGCGTTGGGTCAGGCGGGTGTAGGCGTTCAAGGTGGGGCGGCTCCGCGCTGGCGCCGCGTTTGAGCGACCCGGGTTTGGGCGGCCCGGGTTTGAGCGACATAGACGATGAACACCACGATGAGGGCGAGGGAGAGGCCGAACCAGGTGGCGGCGTAGGAGAGGTGGTCGTTGGGTGGGCGCGGCAGGGTGGTGGCGGGTTCCGGGAACGCCCCCTGTGCGCCCAGCGCCACCAGGGTGAAGGGAGCGACGCGCGGCAGGCCAAGGGAGGCGCCGATGGCGGCCGGGTCGAGTGCATAAAAGCGGCGGCTGGCCGGGTCATCGCTGGCGCCGAAGCGGACGGGGTATTCGGGGGGGCGGACGTAGGCGACGATGCGGACGGGGCCGGCGGGTGGGGTGGTGTCGAAGTCCATGGGCGCCCAGCCGCGATCGATGAGGACGGGGTCGGCGCCGGGGCGCTGCATGGGGGTGAGGACGTGGGCGCCCATGGCCGGGCCAGCCCGGGTGCTGCGGACCTCGGCGCCGTAGCGGGCCACCAGCGGGAGGAAGGTGCCTTCGAGGACGACCCGGCGGAACGCGTCCTGCGTCGTCGCCAATGGAACGGGCGGGGCCTGCTCACCACGGTCGAGTTCCTGGAGCAGACCGCGCTTCCAGGCGAGGCGTTCGACCTGCCACACGCCCAGGCTCAGGGTGAGCGTCAGCATGAGGGCGGTGGTGAGCGCCGGCCAGAACAGCCGGCCCCGGAGGCCCGTGGTTATTCTCCGACCGCCGAGCCAGCGCCCCAGAGATAGACGGCGACGAACAGGAACAGCCAGACCACGTCCACGAAGTGCCAGTACCAGGCCGCGGCTTCCAACCCGAAATGCCGCTGCGGGGTGAAGGCGCCGCCACGGGCACGGAGCCAGCAGACGATCAGGAAGATGGTGCCGACGATGACGTGGAAGCCGTGGAAGCCGGTGGCGAGGAAGAACACGGACGGATAGACGCCGCCGCCGGCAAACTTGAACGGCGCCTCGGAGTATTCCAGGGCCTGGAAGGCCGAGAACGTCATGCCGAGCAGGATGGTGAGGCCAAGCCCCATGATCAGGTGCCTGCGGTTGTCGTGAATCAGCGCGTGGTGCGCCCAGGTGATCGTGGTGCCGGAGAGCAGCAGGATCAGCGTGTTCATCAGCGGCAGGGCGAAGGGGTCGAAGGTGTGGATGCCCGCGGGCGGCCACATCGGGTTATCCGTGCCGAGGACATGCTGCGGAAACAGGGCGAAGTGGAAGTTGGCCCAGAAGAAGCCGACGAAGAACATGACCTCGCTGGCGATGAACAGCGTCATGCCGTAGCGCAGGCCGAGGCGCACCACCGGGGTGTGCAGCCCGGCGGTGCCGCTTTCCTTCAGGATGTCGCGCCACCACAGGAAGGCGATGACGGTGACGAGCGCCAGGCCGAGGAAGAACGGGACGCGCGAGGAGCCGTGGGCCCAGTGCACGATGCCGAACAGCATGATGCCGGCGCTCATGGCGGCGGCAAGGGGCCAGGGGCTGGGGTCGACGAGGTGGTAGGGCTGCTTGAGGCCGGAGCTGTCGAGCGAGGGCCCAAGCGTGGCGTGTGAATCGGTGGTCATCTGATCCTATCCGGAAGCCGGGTCATCATCGCGAAAACCGGCTGGGGTTCAAGCCTGAAACCGCGCTGGCATCGGCGGCCGGGCCGACATGGGGGCCGGCGTGCTCGAGCCCGCCGTTGCGGGCCGCGTCATCCAGCGAGCGGAAGAAGGTGTAGGACAGCGTGATGCTGTGGACGTCCCGCGTGTCGGGGTCGGTGCGGATGGCGGGGTCCACCCAGAAGCTGAGGGGGAAGGACATGCGCTGGCCGGGGGTGAGCGTCTGCTCGTTGAAGCAGAAGCACGCGGTCTTGTGGAAGTAGCGGGCGGCCTTTTCGGGCGAGACGTTGTAGGTGGCGACGCCGGTGATGGCGCGGCTGGTCTCGTTGATGCCGGTGTAGCTGGCCAGGCGGTCCTCGCCCAGGGGCACGCTGACCAGCCGCTCATCCGCGGTGAAGCGCCACGGCAGGGTGGGGCTGGTATTGGCATCGAAGCGCACCTCGATGGTCTGGCCGTTGGTGCCGGGGGCGACCGCGGCGCCGATCTGCGGAGTGCCGCCGTAGCCGGTGGCCTGGCAGAACATGCGGTAGAGCGGCACGGCGGCGAAGGAGAGGCCGGTCATGCCGGTGATGCAGAGGGCCAGGCCGCCAGCGATGATGGTGTTGCCGGGTCGCTTCATCCGTGCACCTTAAACTTCACGACCGCGATGGCGTAGAACAGCGCGGCCACGGCGATGAGCACGATGAGCAGCGCGAAGTTGCGGCCCCTCTGGCGGCGGCGCAGCTCGGCTGCAGCCTCGGGGGACATGGGCGGGGGGAACTGGTCGCTCATGCGAAGCCGACCAGGCTGTCGACGGCGAAGGCCAGGAACAGGATGAACAGGTAGGCCAGCGAGTAGCGGAAGGTCTGCCGGGCCGGCCTGTCGTTGGTGAGGCTGCGGCCGGTGCTGTCCTGCTTGTCGAGATAAAGACGGATGGCGCTGATGAGGAAGCCGAGGCCGAGCAGGGTGGCGGTGATGCCATAGACCGGGCCGGTGTAGCCGAGCAGCCAGGGCGCGACCGAGACCAGCAGCAGGATGACGGTGTAGGCGACCACGTGGACGCGGGTGGTGCGGGGCCCGGCGACGACGGGCAGCATGGGCACGCCGGCGCGGGCGTAGTCGGCATGGGCGTAGAGGGACAGGGCCCAGAAGTGCGGGGGCGTCCAGAAGAACACGATGGCGAACATCAGCACGGGCAGCACGTCGATGCTGCCGGTGACGGCGGCCCAGCCGATCATGGGGGGGAAGGCGCCGGCGGCACCGCCGATGACGATGTTCTGCGGCGTGCGGCGCTTCAGCCACATCGTATAGATGAAGACGTAGAACAGGATCGAGACCAGCAGCACGGAAGCGGCTGCAAGATTGGTCGCGAGATACATCAGCAGCACGGAGGCGATGGCGAGGAACACGCCGAAGCCGAGCGCGGCACCGGGTGCGACGCGGCCGCCGGGGATCGGCCGGTTCATGGTGCGGCGCATCACCGCGTCGATGTCCCGGTCATACCACATGTTGATGGCGCCGGAGGCCCCTGCCCCCAGCGCGATGCAGAGAACCGTCGCCACAACCAGCACCCAGTTCAGGTGGCCGGGCGCCACGATGATGCCCACCGCACCCGTGAAGACCACGAGTGAGATCACCCGGGGCTTCAGAAGTGCGAACCAGTCCCGCACGTCCGCCGGCATCGCGTCGAAGGGTGCCAGCGGTGCGATGGGTCGGCCTTGTTCTACGATGGGATGGATGACTGCCATTCAGCGGACCCGCGGCAGCTCCTCGAAGGTGTGGAACGGCGGGGGTGAGGTGATGGTCCACTCCAGCGTCGTCGCACCCTCGCCCCAGTAGTTGTCGGCCACGGTGACCTTCGAGGTGAAGGTGCGGAACACGACGTAGAGGAAGATCAGGACCGAGAAGGCGCTGATGTAGGCGCCGATGGAGGCGACGTAGTTCCACCCGGCAAAAGCGTCGGGGTAATCCGGGTAGCGGCGCGGCATGCCGGCCAGACCGAGGAAGTGCATGGGGAAGAAGGTGAGGTTCACGCCGATGAAGGTGACCCAGAAGTGCACCTTGCCCCAGAACTCCGGATACTGGTGGCCCGACATCTTGCCGATCCAGTAGTAGAAGCCGGCGAAGATCGAGAACACGGCGCCTAGGCTCAGCACGTAGTGGAAGTGGGCGACCACGTAATAGGTGTTGTGCAGGATCTGGTCGATGCTGGCGTTCGACAGGACGATGCCGGTGACGCCGCCCAGGGTGAACAGGAAGATGAAGCCGATGGAGAACAGCATCGGCGTCTTCAGCTCGATGGAGCCGCCCCACATTGTGGCGATCCAGGAGAAGATCTTGATGCCGGTCGGCACCGCGATGATCATGGTCGCGGCCATGAAGTAGGCGCGGGTGTCGACGCTGATGCCCGAGACGAACATGTGGTGGGCCCAGACCACGAAGCCCACTACGCCGATGGCGACCATCGCGTAGGCCATGCCCAGGTAGCCGAAGATCGGCTTCTTGGAGAAGGTCGAGATGATGTGGCTGACCATGCCGAAGCCCGGCAGGATCATGATGTAGACCTCGGGGTGACCGAAGAACCAGAACAGGTGCTGGAACAGCACGGGGTCGCCGCCGCCCTGTGGGTCGAAGAACGACGTGCCGAAGTTGCGGTCGGTGATGAGCATGGTGATGGCGCCGGCCAGCACGGGCACGGAGAGCAGCAGCAGGAAGGCGGTGACCAGCATGGACCAGACGAACAGCGGCATCTTGTGCAGCGTCATGCCCGGGGCACGCATGTTGAAGATGGTGGTGATGAAGTTGATGGCGCCCAGCAGCGAGCTGGCGCCGGCAAGGTGGAGGGCGAACAGCGTGTAGTCCATCGCCGGGCCACCCATGTAGGTGGAGTTCGACAGGGGCGGATAGAGTGTCCAGCCGGAGCCGGCGCCGTCCCCGGAGTTCAGGCCCATCATGATGAGCACGAAGGCCGGGATCAGCAGCCAGAAGCTGATGTTGTTGAGGCGCGGGAAGGCCATGTCCGGCGCGCCGATCATGATGGGCACGAACCAGTTGCCGAAGCCGCCGATCATCGCCGGCATCACCATGAAGAAGATCATGATCAGGCCGTGCGCGGTGACGGTGGCGTTCCATTCCTGGCCGGACTTGAAGTAGGCGAGGCCCGGGTGCGCCAGCTCCAGCCGCATGTGAACGCTGAGGGCGACGCCCACGAGGCCGGCCAGCACGGCGAAGATCAGGTAGAGTGTCCCGATGTCCTTGTGGTTCGTGCTGAACAGCCAGCGGTTCACGAACCCGGGCGTGTGGCCGTGTCCGTGGTCATCGTGTCCGTGGTCGTGGGTGGTTGCCGACATATCCTGTACCCTTCTGCGCGCCTGACCGATCTGGGTTAGCGCGATGATTCCGCAATTGCCGCCAGGCGCTGTGGCCCGGCCGGCGGGGCATTGGCGAGTGAGTTGGGGGCTGGCGAGTTGGGCGGCGCGCTGCTGGCCGGGGCCGTGGCGTCCGCCGCGAACTTGGTCTTCGCCATCGCGACCCAGTCCGCGAAATCCTTGTCGTTCATCGCCTGCACCGAGATCGGCATCAGGCTGTGGTTGGTGCCGCAGATCTGGTTGCACTGGCCGTAGTAGATGCCGGGCTGATCGACCTTCACCCAGGTCTCGATGGTACGGCCCGGGATGGCATAGCGCTGCACGCCCAGGGACGGGATGAAGAAGCTGTGGATGACGTCGGCGCTGGTGGTCAGGATGCGGACGTTCTTGCCGGCCGGGACGACGACACGGTTGTCGACCTCGAAGTTGCGGAGCTGGCCGGGCTTCAGCTGGTCCTCGGGGATCACGTAGCTGGAGAAGTCGATGCCGCCCTGGTCGGGGTAGGTGAACTGCCAGTACCACTGGTGGCCCGTGACCTTGATGGTCAGGTCGGCGGCGTCGGTGCGGTCCTCGAAGTAGATCAGGCGAAAGGACGGGATGGCGATGACGATCAGCACGAAGACCGGGATGACGGTCCAGGCGACCTCGAGCGCCGTGTGATGGCTGACGCGGCTGGCGACCGGGTGCTTGCTGGCCCGGTAGCGCCACATCACGAAGGCCAGCAGGGCCGCCACGAAGATGGTGACGAAGGCCATCAGCCACAGCACGAGGGCGTGCAGGCCTTCAATGCCGGCCTGGGTTGGGCTGTGGGCGGTCTGGAAACCGATCTGCCAGTTGTGCGGGGTCTGCGCCAGGGCGGGAGCTGCCAGCATCACGCCGCCAAGGGCTAGGCCGGCCAGTGTCGCGAGGGATCGCTTCATCGTCTGCATGTCCTGGTTCAATCCGCCTTCTTGCCCGCTTGCCGCGACCCGCGCCCGCGCTGTGGCGCGACGCCTTATGGAGTATCGAACGTATCCGCCGATTTCAAGCCGCGGCGACGTCAGTTTGGCAACTGCACCAACGTGAACAGCCCGAATGGCGGGACGCCGACGAACTGCGCGTGGTCCAGATCCTCGGGCGGCAGCAGGGCCTCCCGCGAGAAGTCCGGATGCCAGCCGAGCTTGCGCGAGGCGGGGGCCAGGGCGCGTTCCACCCACCAGCGCGGCCCGCGCTCGGCGGCGAAGTGGTTGACGAACAGCAGGTGGCCGCCGGGGCGCACCACGCGGCGCATCTCCGCCAGCAGCGCCCGGGGGTGCGGCACGACGGAGGCGACGAACATGGCGACGGCGATGTCGAAGGTGCCGGCCTCGAAGCCTGTGGCCTCGGCATCGACTTCGAGCAGGGCATCGACGTTCGCGAGGCCGCTGTCGCGGACCCGGCGCCGGGCCAGGGCGAGCATCTCGGCGGAGAGGTCGATGCCGGTGACGCGCTTGCTGCGGTCGTAGTGCGGCAGGGCGAGGCCGGTGCCGACGCCGACCTCCAGCACGCGGGCGCCGCTCAGCGCATTGACGGCGGCCACGGCGCGGCGGCGGCCGAACGCGGACACGCCCCCGAACACCTGGTCATAGACCCCCGCCCATCGCGCATAGGCTGCACGAACTGAATCGGCATCGAGCGATGTATGGGGCACAATCGTTGGGCCGCGGGCGACCGCGTCGTCACTGGGTGGCATCATATCTCCACCTGCTCCCTACGACGCGTGTGCCGCGCAATCAAGCACGCGGGCGCAACGATGGCGGAACAACGCGTGGGTTGTGGCCCGCGCGTGTCGTTAATGTCGCGCCCTGGCTGGCTGGCGTTGGTTCTAGGCGGCGTCTTCGCGGCGGTCGCGCACCTTCACGTACGCGATGGCGGCGTGCTGGGCGCAGTACGGCTTGGTGGCGAGGGCCGGGTCGCTGCAGAAGCGGAAGCTGGGGGTGCCGGGCTCACCGATCGGCCAGCAGCAGGAGGACACGCGGGCGGCGGGGCGGGGCGTGGGCGGCACGGCGCGCAGCACCGGGACGGCGCGGGCGGGCGGCGCGGGGCGGGGTGCAGGGGCCGGTGCGACGGGCGCGGGCGCGGGCGCGGGCGCGGCGGCGGCCTCGATCAGCGTGGGGCCGCTGACCCGGCGCGGGGGCGGCGCCGCGCGGGCGGCCTTTTCCTCGATGGTGGGGCGGCGGATGGGCGAGGGCCGGGCCACCAGGTTCAGGCGGTGCGCCTTGCCGACGACGGCGTTCTTGGTGACGCCGAGGCGGCGGCCGATCTCGGCCGTGGAATGGCCTTCGTCCCAGAAGCCCCGCAGCCGCGCGATCGTCTCGTCGTTCCAGTCCATGGGGGCCCCTTGCATCAGCATGGGCAGCGTAACGTGTTCGGACAACAAATTGTAGGGCCAATCGAGCGGCGGGCCACAAAATACTGTGGATAACTTCCGAGTCGCCGATTCGACTCACGCAGGACCGGCCCGGAGTCGGCTCCGAGTCGGTCTCGTTGTGTTCCGCGGGGCGCTAGAATAGCAGGCCCTTCTTCAGCAGGCCGTGCACGCCCTTCTCGCCGTTCACCGTCTGGGTAACGTGGAAGTCCACGGCCAGGGAGCAGAACTGGTAGGCTTGGTCGCGCGAGAGGTTGGTGCGGCTGCAGATGAAGGCGATCATCTCGCGCAGCGCCTGCTTCATGGCCAGGTCCAGGTCCTCGTTCATGCCCATGGAGATGAACAGCGTTGGCGTCTCGCCGCGGGGGAAGCGGAGCAGCGGGTTGCGCTCGCCGCCGCCCTTGTGCAGCACGAGGGTGAAGGTGCCGTCGAGGCAGATCTCCAGCGCGTTGATGCAGACCTCGCCGTCGCCCTGCACGCCATGGCCGTCACCGGCGGAGAAGTTGGCGCCGGGCACGAAGACCGGGAGGAACAGGGTGCTGCCGGCGCCCAGCTCCTTGTTGTCGAGGTTGCCGCCGTGCTCGCGGGGTTCCTTGGTGGAGATGGCGCCGTAGGAGGGCCGTGGCGCCACGCCCATCACGCCGAAGAACGGGGAGAGCGGCAGTTCGGTGCCCCAGGGCAGCCGGCAGGTGTTGGCCGCGGCGTCAACGGGGATATGGCTCAGGAAGCGGTCGGGGAAGTCTTCCGGAAGGGTGCCGGCCAGGGGGCGGTGGCCGCAATAGCCCCAGTCGGCACCGAACTCGATCCGGTCGATGCGGACTTCCAGCATGTCGCCGGGCTCGGCGCCGCGGACGGCGATGGGGCCGGTGAGGATGTGGGGGCCGAGGCGCGGGGGCCTCGAGGCGTGATAGGCGGCCAGGGCCGGGGGGATGGTGAGGCCGGCGCTGGCGGGCGGCATGAGATCCGGCGGGCCGGAGATGCACTGCATCACGACGGTCTCGCCGCTCTCGATCGTCAGCACGGGCCTGTGCCCGGCGTCGAAGGTGCCCCAGTGCAGGGTTTCGGGGGTGGCTGCGACGGTGTGCGGCATGCGGCGTGATCTCCGGCGGGTTGCCGGGCGATCCTCCGCCGATGGGTAGCCCAGTCAAGCCGGGATGGCGGCTGCCATCCCGGCGTTCTGGTTCAGAGCGGGCGGGCCGTGGTGGATTCGCGGACCGTTGTGGTGGTGGCGGCCGGGGTGGCGATGGGGGGCGAGATCGTGCCGGTCGGGCGGTCGATGGCGCTGGCCTCCATGGAGGCGTCGGGCTCCTCGGCCATGTTCTTCTTGAACGACTTGATGCCCTTGGCAAAGTCACCCATCAGGTTGCTGACCTTGCCGCTGCCGAACAGCAGCAGCACAACCAGCAGAACGACCATCCAATGCCAGATGCTGAAGCTACCCATGGTTCCTCCGTCAGGGCGTGGCCCTGCTCGCCTGTTAAGGGGCTGTGGGCCCCTCTGTTACCTCCCTCACATGGCCCGGCTGGTCGCCGCATGCAAGCCGCCCCGCACGCGGTCAGGGCGTGGCGAGGCCTGCGAGCAGTTCGCTGCGCGGGCGCGGGCGCGCCGGGGCGATGAAGCCGTAGGTGGGATAGACCGTGGTGCCCAGGGTGCGGGACGGCGCCCACCAGACCCGCACCCGGCTCCAGTCGTTGCGGTCCGACACGTCCATCACGGATTCGTCGCGGGTGATGCGGCGGTGGACCCAGTTGGCCTGCGTCACCCGGATCTCGCGGTCCGAGACCTGCCGGGCCACCACGGAGACGTGGCCGGAGGGCAGGCGGCCGGACCTGCGGAACACCAGGACGCCGCCCTCGATGGGTTCGGCGCCCTTGCCGTAGCGGCCCTCCGCCTGGTCCCACCAGGAATAGGCCTCGCCATAGAGCTGGATGCCCGAGACCTGGCGGGCGAAGGGGGCACATTCCAGCGAGCTGGACGACCCGGCGCCGCCCGCGACAATGCGCGGCCCGCTGCCGCAGCCGGCCAGGCCGAGCGTGGGCAGACACAGCATGGCCAGCACCCTCAACGCCCGACCCATGCCAGCCCCCGTTCAATCACCGGCAAGTTACGGCGGCGATTGTGGCGGATCAACGGCGATCACGGGGCCGGGATGGGTGTCAGAAGGCCCAGACCAGCCAGGCCGCAGCGGTGCCGCCGAGGATGGCGATGGCCATCTGCCGGGTCAGCAGCATGAGGATGATGGTGGCGGCGGCGCCGGCCCAGTGCTGCAGGCTGCCGGCCACCAGGGCGGGGACGACGTAGCTGACGAACAGGGCGCCGGGGATGTAGCTCAGCATGTCGCGCACCAGGGGCGGCGGGCGCACGGCGCGGAACAGCAGGTAGCCGCCGGCGCGGTTGAGGTAGGTGGCCAGCGCCATGCAGGTGATGGCGAGCAGGACCCAGGGATCGAGCGTCATGCTGACGGGTTGGGGGCTGCCGCCTGCCGCCGGTCCCGGATGACGCCGGTGATGGCGCCGGCCAGCGCGCCCAGCACCACATACCAGGTGCCGCCCAGCAGGCGGGCGGAGACCACGGCCACGGCGGCGGCGGCCACCCAGGGCAGCAGGTCTCGCCGGCCGCGCCACATGGCGGCACAGATGGCGACGAACACGGCGAGGGCGGCGAAGAACAGCGGGTGGCCCGGGGGCGGCCGCAGGGTGGCGCCCATGACATGGCCGATGCCGGTGGTGGCGACCCAGGTGATCCACATCACCAGGCCGGAGCCGAACATGAACCCGGCATCGCCGCGGCCCCTCTGCATCTCCCGCACCGACATCGCCCAGTTCTGGTCCGCCATCAGGAACAGGCTGCCCCAGAGGCGCCAGCCGCGCACGCGGTCAAGCCAGGGGCCCATCACCGGGCCCATCAGCGCCAGGCGGAGGTTGACGATGAAGGCGGCGAGGGTGACGGCCACGAGCGAGACCGGGGTGCCCCACTGGCTGAGCGCCAGCAGCTGGGCGGAGCCGGCGTAGCACAGGGCGCTCATCAGCAGCGCCTCGAGCAGGGAGAGGCCGCGGCCCTGCGCGGCCACGCCGCAGACCAGGCCGAAGGGGATCAGCGCCACCTGCAGCGGAAGGGATTGGCGGGTCCCCTCCTTGAAGGACGCCCACGAGAAGCTGGGGCGTGTGAAGCTGGGCCGGGCCATCAGCCGCGCTTCAGCAGGGTGATGAGGGCGAGGGCGTCGTCGCGGTTCATGGCCAGGGCCTGCTCGGCGACCTCACGCGGGAAGCCGGCGCGGGCCAGCGCGCCCAGGTCGCGCAGGCGGGTCTCTGGCAGGCGGGTGTCTGGTCTTTCATCATCCGGGTCGGGCGCGGGGCGGAAGGGGCCGATGCGCCGCTTGCGGGCATAGACCAGGCTGGCGGGCAGTTCCGCCTCGGCCGGCGGCAGGGCGGCGCCCGCGACCTCGCCGCCGATGCCCTTGGCGGCCAGGTGGGCGGCGGTGGCCCGGCGCGACCGTCCGGCGCGGGACAGGCGGGCGGCGCGGGCGGCGGCGAAGGCGGCGTCATCGATCACGCCGGACTGCACCAGCGCCCGGGCCACCTCCCGCACGAATGCGCGGAGGGGGGCGGTGTCAGGCCCCTGCCCTTCGGCTTCGGCCAGCCGGGCCCAGCGCTGCACCCGGCGGTCCAGCACGCGGACCAGGCCGGCTTCGGTGGTGGCGAAGCGGGAGAGGTGGCGGAGCGCGGCTTCGTGCAGCCCGGCGCGTGTGGGGGCGGGCCCGGCTTTGGGGGGGCCGGCTTTGGGAGAGCCGGGGTTTCTGGGCGGTTTAGCCATGTGCGAGACGATGCCACGCCCGCCCCTCGCCCGGAACCCTGAAGCAAGGCATAACGTTCCCTGACAGACCTGCGTTGAGCGCCTTGATGGGCGCCGATGATGAAATTGGAGACGGACGGTGTTGAATTCGCGGACCTTGATCATGCTGACCGCCATTGCCGCCTCGGTGTCGGTGCAGGTGGTGGCGCAGCAGCCGCCGTCGCCCGCTGCCCCGGTGCTGGCGCCGGGCCTGGTGGCGACGACCAACAACCCGAACCTGGCGGTGGCGACGGTGAAGCTGGAGAACGGCACGCGGGCCAGCCGGATCATCGGTGCCTCGGTGTATCTGGACAGCAACGAGAAGATCGGCACGGTCGACGACCTGGTGATGACCGCGGGCAACAAGGTGACGGTCGCGGTGGTCTCGATGGGCGGCGTGCTGGGCGTCGGCAGCAAGCTGGTGGCGCTGCCCTTCGAGCAGCTGAAGGTGGAGGCGGACAAGGTGGTCTTGCCGGGCATGACCAAGGATGCGCTGGGGGCGATGCCGTCTTTCGTGTATTAGGGGCTGGCCGGCAGCCGTAAACCGTTGACTTCGGCGGTGTCCCGGTTTCATCCTCGTTCCTTCGTTCTGCTGGCCGGGCGCGCTGTTCCGGGCTGGCGGGGCGAACATTCAACGAGGTGCAAGAACTTTCCATGATCTCCGCCCTGATGCCGACGTACAACCGTGCCGACCTCGCTTTCGAGCGGGGCGAGGGCGCCTGGCTGTTCACGGCGGACGGGCGACGATTCCTGGATTTCGGGGCGGGCATCGCCACCTCCTCGCTCGGGCACAACAACGCGCACCTGGTGCGGGCCATCACCGAGCAGGCCGGGCGGGTGATGCACACGAGCAACCTGTACCGGGTGCCGCAGGCCGAGCGGCTGGCGGCGCGGTTCGTGGAGGCGAGCTTCGCGGACAGCGTGTTCTTCTGCAATTCCGGCGCCGAGGCCAATGAGGGCCTGGTCAAGATGATGCGCAAGGCGATGAGCGAGACCGGGCGCGGCGAGCGCTACCGGGTGCTGTGCTTCGACGGCGCCTTCCACGGCCGCACCCTGGCGATGCTGGCGGCGACGGGCAATGCCAAGTACCTCAAGGGCTTCGGCCCGGAGGTGGATGGGTTCGACCATGTGCCGTTCAACAACATGAATGCGGTGCGCGATGCCATCGGGCCGGAGACGGCGGGCATCCTGATCGAGCCGGTGCAGGGCGAGGGCGGCATCCGCCCGGCGCATCTGGACTTCCTGCGCGACCTGCGCGCCACCTGCGACGAGTTCGGCATCCTGCTGGGGCTGGACGAGGTGCAGTGCGGCATGGGGCGCACCGGCAAGCTGTTCGCGCATGAGTGGGCGGGGATCGAGCCGGATGTGATGTCCATTGCCAAGGGCATTGCCGGCGGCTTCCCGATGGGGGCGATCCTGGCCAAGGAGTCGGTGGCCCGGCACCTCTCGGCCGGCACGCACGGCACCACCTTCGGCGGCAATCCGCTGGCCTGCGCGGCGGCCAATGCGGTGCTGGACGTGGTTCTGGCGCCGGGCTTCCTGGCGGAGGTGGACCGCAAGGCGCGTGTGCTGTGGCACAAGCTGGAAGCGGTGGTGGCCGAGAACAGGGAGGTTCTGGCCGATGTGCGCGGGGCCGGGCTGATCCTGGGGCTGAAGTGCGTGGTGCCGAACAGCGAGGTGCAGGACGCGTTCGCCGCCGAGGGGCTGCTGAGCGTGGCCGCCGGCGACAACGTGGTGCGCCTGGTGCCGCCGCTGGTGATCACCGATGCGGATCTCGATGCCGCGGTGGAGATGATCCGCCGCGGGGCCCGCCGCTGCCAGCCGGCGCTGCTGGCAGCCGCGGCGAAATGAGCGAGGCGCTTCGGCGACCCGACCTGGTGGATGCGGTGGGCGCGGGGGGTTCCCCGCCCCGCCACTTCCTCGACCTGCGTGACTTCGACGGCGAGACGCTGCGGTCCATGCTGGACACGGCCCGCGCCTGGAAGACTGCGGCGGAGAAGCCGAGGCCCTTCGCGGGCAAGACCCTGGCGCTGGTGTTCGAGAAGCCGAGCACCCGCACCCGGGTCAGCTTCGAGGTCGCCATGCGGCAGCTGGGCGGCGATGTCGTCACCCTCAGCGCGTCCGAGCTGCAGCTGGGGCGTGGGGAGACGGTGGCGGATACGGCGCGCGTGCTGTCCCGCTACGTGGACGGCATCATGATGCGGACGGACAACGTGGCCCGGCTGCAGGAGATGGCGGAGCATGCCACCGTGCCGGTCATCAACGGGCTCACCAACATGAGCCACCCGTGCCAGCTGATGGCGGATGTGATGACCTTCGAGGAGCATCGGGGCCCGATCGCCAACCAGGTGGTCGCCTGGGTGGGGGATGGCAACAACGTGGCCTGCAGCTGGATCGAGGCGGCGGTGCGCTTCGGCTTCACCCTGCGGATCGCAACCCCTGAGCTGCGCCGGCCGCCGCAGAGGCTGATCGACTGGGCCCGCGCGCAGGGCGCCCGCATCGAACTGACCGACGACCCGGGCGTTGCCGTGGATGGCGCGCGCTGCGTGGTGACGGATGCCTGGGTCAGCATGAACGACGACCCGGCCATCAGCCGCCACAACATGCTGGCGGCCTACAGCGTGAACCCGGCGCTGATGGCGCAGGCGGCGCCGGATGCGGTGTTCATGCACTGCCTGCCGGCGCACCGGGGCGAGGAGGTGAGCGCCGAGGTGATCGACGGGCCGCAATCCGTGGTGTTCGACGGGGCGGAGAACCGGCTGCACGCGCAGAAGGGCATCCTGGCCTGGTCGCTGGGGGCCCTGCCGTGACCGAGGAGATCGCCGCCACCCCCGGCTGGACCGGCAACCGGCTGGACAGCGTGTTCGCCGGCCTGCCGCAGACGCCGGAGATGCGGGCGGGGCGGGACGCCTACGAGGCCTGCCTCGCGGCCCGCAAGGCGCCGGCGGCGCCGTCCGACCTGCTGGGGGCCGAGTTCGCGCCGTGCCGCCCTGCCCTGCACCAGGTGCTGCGGGATGCCGGGATGGATGATGCGGCGCTGGCGCGGCTCAACCTGGCGCTTGAGGCTGTCGAAGCCGAGATCGCGTCCGGCAGTTGAACCCGGACCCGGTTGTGGCGCTGCCCCGCTGGACGTGGGTGGTGCCGCTGGTTGCCATCCTGTCGCTGGCTGCTGTGTTCATCGCCGGGCCGAGCCCGCCGATCCTGGTGCTGTGCGGGGTGATGCTGGTGGCGTCCGTGTTCGCCTCGGTGCATCACGCGGAGCTGGTGGCGCACCGGATTGGCGAGCCGTTCGGCACGCTGGTGCTGGCGGTCGCGGTGACGGTGATCGAGGTGGGGCTGGTGGTCTCCGTCATGCTGGACGGCGGGACCGGGCAGGCGACGCTGCCGCGGGACACCGTGTTCGCCGCCGTGATGGTGGTGTGTAACGGCGTGGTGGGGCTGTGCCTGCTGCTGGGCGGGGCCCGGCATGGCGAGCAGGGGTTCCAGGTGCAGGGGGCCAGCGGGTCGCTGGCGGTGCTGGGGGCGCTGACGGTGCTCACGCTGATCCTGCCGAACACCACCATGAGCGTGGCCGGACCGGTGTTCAGCACCGGGCAGCTGGTGTTCTGCGGGGTGGTGTCGCTGGTGCTGTATGGCTTCTTCGTCTTCGTGCAGACGGTGCGGCATCCCGACAACTTCCTGGCGGACCAGCCGGACCTGCCGGGTCATCGGCCGACGCTGGGCATGGCGTGGCTGGGTGCGGCGCTGCTGGTGGTGTCGCTGCTGGTGGTGGTGGCGCTGGCCAAGACCCTGTCGCCGGCGCTGGAGCGGGGGCTGGCGATGGCGGGGGCGCCGCGACCGGTGATCGGGATCGTGATCGCCGTGCTGGTGCTGTTGCCGGAGGGGGTGACGGCGGTGCGTGCCGCCCGGGCGGACCGGCTGCAGACCAGCCTCAACCTGGCGCTCGGGTCTGCCCTGGCCAGCATCGGGCTGACCATCCCGGCGGTTGCGGTGGTCAGCGTCATGCTGGGGCAGCAGCTGGTCCTGGGGCTCGACTACAAGGAGGCGGTGCTGCTGGTGCTGACGCTGTTCACCGGGGTGCTGACGCTGGGGACCGGGCGCACGACGGTGCTGCAGGGGGCGGTGCACCTCACGATCTTCGCGGCGTTCCTGTTCCTGGCGGTGGTGCCGTAAGCGGCTTCCCGGGCTCGGCGTCGGTGGCAGCGCTGCGCGGTTCCGGCATCCTCGGGCCGCATGGGTCTGATCATTGGGGCCGCCGCAGCATGGCCTGGTGCAGCAGGTAGGTGGGGATTGCCAGGGCGGAGAGGGCGGCGGCGGCGACCAGGGCGCCGGCGGGGGTGCCGGCCCAGTCCGCCGCACTGCCGCAGAGGGCTGGCAGCACGGTGCCGCCCAGGTAGTAGGTCGTGTAGAACAGGCCCATCCCCACGGCGCGGTTCTCCGGCCGGGCCGAGAGGGTGCCGATGGCGATGATGACCCCGGCCTGCACCGCCGCCACCGTGCCGAACAGGGTGCCCCAGACCAGCGGCCAGTCGGCGAGGGCCGGGCCGACCAGGGCGAGCATCTCGGCCAGGGTGCCGGCCAGCAGCACCGGCCAGTTGCCGATGCGCACCGCCAGCGCGCCCCCTAGCACGGTGGCAGGCAGGTTGGCCCAGGTGGCGATCACCATGACGGTGGCGATGGTGGCGGGGGCATGGGCCCGCAGCGCCAGCAGGGAGGGCATGTAGGAGAGGAAGCCGTAATAGCCGGCGTTGTAGGCGGTCCAGGCCAGGCCGGCGACCATCACCAGCCCGCATTCGCGGCGTGAGGGCATGGCCCAGCTCGCGGTCTCGCCTTCCAGTGGCTGGCGCACCGTGGGCAGGAACAGCAGCAGCGAGACGACGGGCAGGATGGCGCCGACCACGAACAGCCCGCCGAGGCCGAAGCTGCGCTGCACCACGTCGTGCGTCAGCCCGACCAGCCCGGCGCCCACGGGGAAGGCGCCGACCAGCAGGCCCATCACCGGCATGAAACGGGCGCCGGGGAAGCGGTCGCTGACCATCTTGCCCTGCATCACCACCAGCGCCACCGCGCCGATGCCGGAGATGACCCGGCCGGTGCCAATGCCGGGGGCGCCGGGCACGAGCAACGGCACCACGGCGCCCAGGCCCATCAGCGCGAGGCCGCCGCCCACCACCAGCCGCGCGCCGAACCGCCGCCCGAGCAGCCCGCCGGGCAGCGCCACCAGGATGCCGGGGAGCATGTACAGGCCGATCAGCGTGCCGAGCAGGCGGTAGTCCATGTTGAACCGCACCACCAGCTCCGGCCCCAGCGTCGCGAGGCTCTGGAACTGGTAGCCGAAGGCCACGCGCGCCAGGCAGAGCGCCGCGACGAAAATCCAATCCCTTGTCATGCGCCCCTTGCCATCCGGTCCTCCACCACGGGAAACTACGGCAGGCAAGATGCGGCAAGAAGGTTCACCTTGGCAGGGCTGATGCCTATGTAGGGCGGATGAGAACGACCCCGGCTTTCCTCGACAGCGCCCGCCCCGACGTTCCCGACATCGTGGTCCCGCGTGGCGTCACCCCGTTCTACCTGCCCGGCAAGCCCGTGCGCGGCCGCCTGGTGCGCCTCGGGCCGCTGGCCGACGCGTTGCTGACCCGGCACGAGAACCACCCCGCCGTCACCGCGCTCTCGGGCCAGGCGCTGGCGCTGGCGGCGGCGCTGTCCACGGCGCTGAAGTTCCGCGGGTCGTTCAGCCTGCAGGCGAAGGGGGATGGGCCGGTGCCGATGCTGCTGGCGGACTGCACGGAATCCGGGGCGCTGCGGGGCTATGCCCGGGCCAATGCGGAGAAGCTGGCGGCGCTGCTGGCGGAAACCCCGACGCCCACGCCGCGGGAGCTGCTGGGCGACGGCTACCTGGCCTTCACCGTGGATGAGGGCGGCGACCGGGAGCGGCATCAGGGCATCGTCGCGATCGAGGGTGACAGCCTGGCCGAGATGGCGCTGCACTATTTCGAGACCAGCGAGCAGCTGCGGTGCTTCGTGCACCTCGGCAGCGCGCGGACGGAGCATGGCTGGCGGGCCGGGGCGTTGATCCTGGAGCGGGTGGCCGGCGATGGCGGCATCGACCCGGAGCTGGACGACGCGGCGCAGGACGAGGCCTGGCGCACCGCCACCGCGCTGGCCGCCACCCTGAAGGATGCGGAGCTGCTGGACGACGAGCTGCCGGCGGAGCGGCTGCTGTACAACCTGTTCGGGCTGGAGGGGGTTGCGGTCGATCTCAACCGCGCCCTGGCCTATGGCTGCCGCTGCTCGCGGGCCAAGCTGTCCGGGATCCTGGAGGGCTTCTCCATGGACGACCTGGACCACATGGTGGTGGAGGATGCGATCGTGATGACCTGCGAGTTCTGCAACCTGGACTTCCGGTTCGGCCGCGACGAGGTGCGGGGCCAGGCGGCGGCGCCCCATGCACCGGGCGGCAGCGCTGCGTCCGGGGAGGGCTGATCCGGTGCCGGTGTCGCGCCGCCTGCTGCTGCTGGCCCCCTTGGCGCTCTCGGCCTGTGGGGAGGACGGGCCGCCGCGCAGCTTTCCGCCGTTGCGCTATGACTACCTGGTGCCGCTGCGGTTGAACGTGGCGACGGTGGAGGTGGGGGAGCTGCCGCCGCCGGGTCCGCTGGACAGCGTGTCGCCGGTGCCGCCGGGTCCGGCGTTGCGGCAGATGGCGCTGGACCGGCTTTCGGCGGGCGGGTCCAGCGGGCGGGCGGTGATCCGCATCGACGAGGCGCGGATCAGCCGCAGCGGCAACACGCTGGATGGCAGTTTCGCGCTGCGGGTGGATGTGTTCACGGCGGACAACACGCGGAGCGGCTTTGCCGAGGCGAAGGCGGCGCGGACCGTGAGCGGGATCGGGCGCGACGTGCGGGGCGCGTTGTATGACATGACCAAGCAGATGCTGGACGACATGAACGTGGAGCTGGAGTTCCAGGTGCGGAAGTCGTTGAAGGACTACCTGCAGGCCACCTCGGCCGGCGCCGCGCCGGCGGCGGTGGAGCAGCAGAGCCTTTCGGCGCCGGCGCGGTAGGCTGCCCCGGGGCGGTGGCGGGGGGCTCAGCCTCCGGCGCGTTGCAGCTGGGTCAGCATCCCGGATTCGGTGAGGATCTGCGGCAGGATCGTGGGTGCGCCGGATCCGGCGGGATACATCACATAGAGCGGCACGCCGTCGCGGGCGTGTTCGCGCAGGAAGGTGGTGATGGCCGGGTCGCCGCGGGTCCAGTCGCCTTTCAGGTAGGTGACGCGGTGGTCGGCAAAGGCGCGGCGCACCGGTTCCGGCGACAGGGCGAGGCGCTCGTTGACCAGGCAGCTGACGCACCAGGCGGCGGTCATGTTGACGAAGACCGGCCGGCCCTGGGCGCGCAGCGTGGCGAGGCGGGCGGGGGTGAAGGGCTCGGTGCCCTCCGCGACCGGGCCGGCGACAGCGGGCGCGGGGGTGATGCCGGGCAATAGCGCCAGGGCGACGGCGGCGGCCAGCAGCGCCGCGCCGTAGCCCAGGCGGCGGCCGGATGCTTGCGCCAGGCCGAAGGTCCAGGCCGCGAAGCCGGTCAGCACCAGGCCGCCCATGGTCGCCAGCAGCCCGGGCGAGCCCGCCTGGAGGCTGATGACCCAGACCAGCCAGGCGACGGCGCCGTAGAGGGGGAAGGCGAGCGCGCCCTTCAGCACGTCCATCCAGGGGCCGGGCCGGGGCAGCACGCGGGCCAGCGACGGCACGAGGGCCAGCAGGGCGTAGGGGGCGGCGAGGCCCAGGCCCATGGCGGCGAACACCAGCAGCGTGATGGCCGGCGGCGCGGCGAGGGCGGCGGCGATCGCCACGCCCATGAACGGCGCGGTGCAGGGGGTGGCGACCAGCACCGCCAGCAGACCGGTGAAGAAGCTGCCGGCATGGCCCGGCCGTGCGGCGAGGCCCTGCCCGGCCCCGGCAAGGCGTCCGCCGACGTGGAACACCCCGGAGAGGTTGAGGCCGACGGCGAGCATCACCCAGGCCATGGCCGCGACGAGCACCGGGGACTGGAACTGGAAGCCCCAGCCATAGGCCCGGCCCAGGCCGCGCAGCACCAGCAGCAGGGCGCCGAGCCCGGTGAAGGCGACCAGCACGCCGGCGGTGTAGGAGGCCGCCTGGGCCTGGATGACGCCGCGCCCCTGTCCGGAGAGCCGGGCCAGGGCGACGGCCTTCATGGCGAGGACCGGGAACACGCAGGGCATCAGGTTCAGGATCAGCCCGCCCAGCAGCGCGAAGGCCAGGGTGTGCCAGAAGGGCGCGGCCTCCGCGGCGATGGCGGGTCCGGGGGTGGCGGCGACAGCCAGGAAGGTCTCCTGGCCACCGGGGGCGCGGAGCACCACGGTGCCATCGAGGCCGGCACCGGGCTTGAAGGCGGTGCCGGGCCTGAGGGCCAGGCGGACCAAGCCGGGGGTGATGGTGACGGTCTGCGGGGCCGCCTGGTCGATGGGGCCCCAGGCGGCGGGGAAGAACCAGGCGTCCTGCACCGTGGCTGGCGAGAGTTCGGGGCCTGCGAGGGTGAGGCTGCCATCCGGCGCCACCCGGGCCTGGAAGGGCGAGGGGCCGGGCACGCGGGTGCTGGCGGCGGCGAACAGGGGGGCCTGGGCGGAGGGCGTGGGGGCGCCTTCGGGCAGCGTCAGGTGGAAGCTGCCGTCCTCGGGGACGCAGATGCGCTCGCAGACCAGCCAGGTGGCGGTGGCATTGATCACCAGGTCGCCGGCAGCGGGGGTCACGGTGAGGGGCAGGACGACTTCGGTCTGGTAGGCGTAGGTCATCACCGGGCCTTCGGGCAGGCGGGTGGGGGTCGGCCATTGCAGCGGCCCGGCGGTGGTGCCGGGGGGGAGCACCAGGTTCAGCTCGGGCGGGGCGCCGGCGTCCCCGGGGTTCTGCCAGTAGGTGTGCCAGCCCGGGGCGATGCGCAGGCGCAGGCCGAGCTGCAGGGGTTTGCCGGGCTGGACCGTGTCCTGGTCGCTGATGAGGGTGGCCGTCACGCGGCTGGTGCGCGCCGGCGGGCTCTCCAGGGCGTGAGCCGGGATTGAGAGCAGGAGCAGGGCGAGCGACATCAGACCGGTGCGGAGCATGGCGCTCTATATCGTGCGGGGCGCCGGCCGCGCTATGGAAACCCGATGCTGTCCTCCCTCGATGCTGCCGCCCTCGACCTTCCAGTGCGCGAGGCCCTGCCCGCCCTGCTTGCGGCGCTGGAGCAGGGCAACGCCGTGCTGGTCGCGCCGCCCGGAGCCGGCAAGACCACGCTGGTGCCGCTGGCGCTGATGGAGGCGCCCTGGCGCGGGGACGGGCGCATCCTGGTGCTGGAGCCGCGGCGCCTGGCCGCGCGGGCCGCGGCGACGCGCATGGCCTCGCTGATCGGGGAGCCGGTGGGCCAGACCGTGGGCTTCCGCACCCGGCTGGAAAGCGCCGTCTCGGCCGCCACGCGGATCGAGGTGGTCACCGAGGGGCTGCTGGTGCGCCGGCTGATCGCCGACCCGGCGCTGGAGGGCATCGCCGCGGTGGTGCTGGACGAGGTGCACGAGCGCAGCCTGGATGCGGACCTGGCGATGGCCTTCTGCCTGGACCTGCAGCGCCTGCTGCGGCCGGAGCTGCGGCTGCTCGCCATGTCCGCCACGCTGGATGGCGCGCGGCTGTCGGACCTGCTGAACGGGCCGGTGATCGAGAGCCAGGGGCGCATGTTCCCGGTGGCGGTGGAGCATGCGGCGCGCGACGTGATGGATCCGCGCGACCTGCCGGAGGCCATGGCCCGGGCGATCCGCGCCGCCTTGGCCGCGCATGAGGGGGACGTTCTGGCGTTCCTGCCGGGGATGGGGGAGATCCGCCGGGCCATGGCGGGGCTGGCGGGGTGCGGCGCGCTGGTGCTGCCGCTGCATGGGGACCTGCCGGTGGCGGAGCAGGACCTGGCGCTGCGCCCCGCCGCCGGGCGCCGGGTGGTGCTGGCCACCAGCATCGCCGAGACCTCGCTGACGGTGCCGGGCGTGCGCATCATCGTGGATGGCGGCTGGCGGCGGGCGCCGCGGCTGGATGCGGGCAGCGGGCTGAGCCGGCTGGCGACGGTGCGGATCAGCCGGGCGGCGGCGGACCAGCGGGCCGGGCGGGCGGGACGCGAGTCGCCGGGCGTGGCGATCCGGCTGTGGACCACCGCCATGCAGCGCGGCCTGCCGCAGCACGACCGGCCGGAGATCCTGGAGGCCGAGCTGTCGGGCCTGGTGCTGGACTGCGCCGCCTGGGGCACGGCGCCGGAGGGGCTGGCGTTCCCGGATGCGCCGCCGCCGGGCCAGCTGGCGGCGGCGACGGCGCTGCTGACGCAGCTGGGGGCGCTGGCGGATGGGGCGCTGACCGGTCTGGGGCGGCAGATGGCCCGGCTGGGGGCGCATCCCCGGCTGGCCGCCATGATGCTGTCCGCGACCACGCCGGGGGCCGCGGCGCGGGCGGCGGACCTGGCGGCGCTGCTGGAGGAGCGGGACCCGTTGCGCGGGCGCGACGTGCCGGCCGGGATCGGCGTGCGGCTGGATGCGCTGGAGAACCTGGTTGAGGCGGACCGGGGGGCGGTGGCGCGGATCCGCCGGCAGGCCGCGCAGTATCGCCGGCGGCTGCGGACCACGGCGGCGCCCGACGGGCCACCGGGCCCGCTGCTGGCAGCGGCGTTCCCGGACCGGATCGCGCAGCGGCGGGAGCCCGGCAGCTTCCGGTTCAGCGGCGGGGGCGGCGCCAAGCTGCCGCGCGGCGATGCCCTGGCCCACGAGCCGTTCCTGGTGGTCGCGGCGCTGGACCCCAAGGGCGCCGCACTGATCCGTCTGGCGGCACCGCTGGAGATCGCCGAACTGCCGGTGCAGCTGGCGGCGCAGATCACCGAGACGGTGGAGAGCGGGTTCGATTCCGTGAGCGGCTCCGTGCTGTCCCGCCGCCGCCGCCGCTTCGGCGTGCTGGTGCTGGAGGACCGCACGCTGGAGGCGGACCCGGCGGAGACGGCGCTCGCCCTGGCCGCCGCGGCCATGCGCACGCCGGAGGGGCTGCCCTGGAGCGAGGCGGCGCGGCAGCTGCAGGCGCGGGCCGCTCTGCTGCGCGGCCTGGACCCCGCCGTCGCGGACCTGTCCGACGCGGCGCTGGCGGCGGAGGCGGCGGACTGGCTGGCGCCGCACCTGGTGGGGATGCGGCGGCTGGATGCGCTGGCCGGGCTGGACCTGGTCGGGCTGCTGCGGGCAAGGCTGGGCTGGGCCGATGCGGCACGGCTGGACCGGCTGCTGCCGACCCATGTGGCGCTGCCGGGCGGGCGGGCGGCGATCGACTATACCGAGGCGGTGCCGCTGGCCAGCGCGCGGGCGCAGCACTTCTATGGCCTGTCCGAAACGCCGCGCCTGGCGGAGGGCCGGGTGCCGCTGCGGCTGGCGCTGCTGTCGCCGGCGGGGCGGCCGATCGCCATCACCGCTGATCTGGCGGGGTTCTGGCGCGGCGCCTGGGCCGATGCGCGGCGCGACATGCGGGGGCGGTATCCGCGCCATGCCTGGCCGGAGCACCCTGCCGCGCATTGAATCTTGGCCGGAATGTGACCATTGATGATGCACATGGAGGGTTATCGATGCTCCGCGCCGCCTTGTTCGCCCTGGCCCTGCTGATCGGGGGCTGCACCGCCCGCCCCGGCCAGGCTCAAAGCCTGAGCCTGGCGCAGACCCCGGCGCCGGCTTCCGGCCCCGGTTTCGGCCGGGGTGCCGCCCCGTTCAGCTTCGCGCCGCTGGTGAAGCGGGTGATCCCGGCCGTGGTGAACATCGCCGTGGTGGAGCAGGGCACGGCACCCGCCTCCGCCGATGCGCGGACCCGGCTGCGCGCCGGACGCGAATCGGTGCTGGGGGCCGGCAGCGGCTTCATCGTGGACCCGGCCGGGATCATCGTCACCAACACGCATGTGGTCGGGAGATCCAACCGCATCTCTGTCACGCTGACGGACGGGACGGAGCTGCCGGCGCAGCTGATCGGGAGCGACGAGCTGACGGACATCGCGGTGATCAGCGTGAAGAGCCCAAAGCCGCTGCCCTATGTGCAGTGGGGCGACAGCAGGGTGGTGGAGGTGGGCGACTGGATCCTGGCCGCGGGCAACCCGTTCGGCGTGGGCATCAGCGTGACGGCGGGGATCGTCTCGGCGCGGGGCCGGGATATCGGGGCCGGGCCGTTCGACGATTTCCTGCAGATCGACGCGCCGATCAACCCCGGCAACTCCGGCGGGCCGACCTTCAACATGGAGGGCCAGGTGGTGGCGGTGAACACCGCGATCGTGTCGCCCACCGGGGGTTCGGTGGGCATCGGGTTCGCGGTGCCGAGCGAGATGGCGTCGCGGATCGTTGCGGCGTTGCGGGAGAAGGGGCGGATCGAGCGCGGCTGGCTGGGGGTTTCGGTGCAGGACATGACCGGACGCAACCCGCGCGGGCCGGGCACGCCCGGGCCCGGCGTCTCCATCGCCAACATCGACCGCACCGGCCCTGCCGCCAAGGCGGGGCTGCGCACCGGGGACGTGGTGATGGCGGTGGACGGGGACCGGGTGGACACCGCCCAGGGGCTGATCAAGGCGGTTGCCGCCGTGGCGCCCGGCAAGGCCGTGCGGCTGACGATGCGCCGCAACGGCCAGAACTTCGACGTGCCCGTGACCGTGGGGCTGCGGCCCGCCGAGCAGCAGGAGTAGTCTTCATGCGTGTACTCGTCGTCGAGGATGACCGGGACGTCGCGGGCTTCGTCGTGAAGGGCCTGCGGGAGGCCGGGCACGTGGCCGAACATGCGGATAACGGGCGGGACGGGCTGTTCATGGCCGCCAGCGAGCCGTTCGACGCCATCATCCTGGACCGCATGCTGCCGGGCGGCATCGATGGGCTGCGGGTGCTGGAGACGCTGCGCGGGCAGGACAACCATACGCCGGTGCTGTTCCTCTCGGCCATGGCGGGGGTGGATGACCGGGTGCGCGGGCTGAAGGCCGGGGGCGACGACTACCTGACCAAGCCCTTCGCCTTCAGCGAGCTGCTGGCCCGGGTGGAGGCGCTGGCCCGGCGCGGCCACAACTCCGGCCCCGAGACCAAGCTGGTGGCGGGCGACCTGGAGATGGACCTGCTGTCGCGCAGCGTGCGGCGCCAGGGCCAGAAGATCGACCTGCAGCCGCGGGAGTTCCGGCTGCTGGAGTTCCTGATGCGCCATGCGAACCAGGTGGTCACCCGCACCATGCTGCTGGAGGGCGTGTGGGACTACCATTTCGATCCGCAGACCAACGTGATCGACGTGCATGTCAGCCGGCTGCGGCAGAAGATCGACAAGCCGTTCGACAGCGCGGTGATCCATACGGTGCGCAGCGCCGGATACATGCTCAAGGTGGAGTGATGCCGCGCCGGCTGCCGCTGTTCTTCCGCTCGGCCGGGGTTCGGCTGGCGTTCATCTATGCCGGGCTGTTCGGGTTGAGCGCGCTGATCCTGATCTTCGTGCTGTGGTCGGCGACGCTGCGGCTGCTGAACGGCCAGGTGGATGCGGCCATCCAGGCGGATGCGCTGGGGCTGTCCGAGCAATGGCAGAGCGGCGGTGCGCCGGCCCTGCTGCGGACGATCCAGGAGCGGCTGGCCGGGAACATCGATGACGACGCGATCTACCTGGTGATCGACCCGGCCGGCCATGCGGTGACGGGCAACCTGGCGGCCTGGCCCAGCGAGGTGGTGAACACCGACGCGATCTATGAGCTGCCGGTGCGCCGCCACGGTGCCGCCTCGCTGGCCCGGCTGCACCGGTTCGCGCTGCCCGGCGGCTATGCGCTGCTGGTGGGGCGCGACGTGCAGCCGCGGGCGCAGCTGCGGGACCTGCTGACCCATACGCTGGCGCTGGCGCTGCTGCTGATCGTGGGGCTCACCGTCGCCGGGGCGGCGCTGGTGCAGCTGCTGTTCCGCCGCATGTTGTCGCATGTGTCGGCGACGGCGGCGGCGATCTCGGCCGGGGACCTGTCGCCGCGGGTGCGGCTTTCGGGGCGGGGCGACGAGTTCGACCGGCTGGCGGCGACCATCAACGACATGCTGGACCGCATCGGCCGGCTGATGGACGGCGTGCGGGAGGTGTCCAACGCCATCGCGCATGACCTGCGCACCCCCATCACCCGCGCCCGGGCCCGGCTGGAGGACGCCGCCGCGCACGCCACGGGCGTGGAGGGGCTGCGGAGCGAGGTGCACCGGGCGATCACCGACCTCGACAACATCACCGCCGTGTTCCAGGCGCTGCTGCGGATCAGCGAGATCGAGGCGGGGGCCCGCCGCTCGGCGTTCACGGTGCTGGACCTGGCGCCGCTGCTGGAGGACCTGGCCGAGCTGTATGGCGCGGTGGCGGAGGAGCGCGGGCTGCTGCTGGAGGTGAGCGTGGCCGGTCCGCTCAACACGCGGGGCGACCGGGAGCTGATCCAGCAGGCGATGGCGAACCTGCTGGACAACGCGCTGAAGTTCTCGCCGCCCGGGGGCGTGGTGCGGCTGGTGGGCGAGCGGTTAGGCGGCGGGCTGCACCTGAGCGTCATCGACAGGGGGCCGGGCATTCCGCGGGCGGATGTGGACCGGGCGACCGAGCGGTTCTTCCGGGGCGAGACGGCGCGGCACACGCCGGGCTTCGGCCTGGGCCTCACGCTGGTGCGGGCCGTGGCTCAGCTGCATGGCGGCAGCCTGCTGCTGGCACCCGGCGGCCCGGACCTGCACGGACCCGACCTGCACCTGCACGGACCCGGGCTGCGCGCCACCCTCGCGCTGCCGGCGCTCGCCGCCGCGCTGATGGGGCCGGGGCGCGAGGAAGGGCTACCGCGCCGCGCTCTCCCGCCGGAAGGTCAGCACCAGAACGTCGCGGTGGGCGGGCCGGGCGGGGTCTGACGGCTGCACCGCCGTGACGCCGTGGAACACGCGGTGGTCGTCCAGCAGGGCCGCGTCCATCGGCGCCTCCAGGGTGAAGCTGCCCAGCAGGGCACGGTCCAGACCGTGGATGGTGGTGGTGCCGGAGACGATGTTGTGGCGGCCGACCATCAGCACCAGCACCCAGTCCACGCCGTCCTGGTGCATGCCTTCGGGCGTCGGCTGCCCCGCCTGGCCCGGCCGCGCCTCGATACGGAACTGGTGCGCCTCCACGTGCCAGGCGGGGGCCGGGGTCAGTCCGTCGAACAGGGTGGTGCAGACGGAGAGGATGGCCTGGAAGGCCGGGCCATCGGCGATGGCGGGGAGCATGGGATCGAACCAGCGGGCGATGCCGCCGTTCAGCGCGTTGTAGTCGCGGCTCTGGTAGTGCGGCTGGTCCGGCTTGCGCGTGGCGCGGCTGGCCTTGACCTCGAACGCGCCGTGGCGGCGCTTCCGGTAGCGGCCGCCATCGGCCATGTAGGTGTCGACGCCCAGGTCGTCCCAGCTGCGGGCGAAGTCGTCCCAGCCCGAAAGCCCGGCCTGGTCCAGCGCCGCCTGCATGGCCGGGGCATGCACGAACAGGAAGCCGTCCTGCCGCAGGGCTTGGGTCCAGTCGGTCATGCCGGTGCTCCTTCGGGAGGCGGGGTGGGCGGGGCGTCCGTGGCCGGGTCGGGGGCCGGGTCGGGGGCCGGGCTGGCGCTCAGCACGCGGTGGCTGGTGAAGGGGCTCTCGATCGCCAGCTCGTCGAACTTGTTCTTGATGCGGCGGTTCAGCTCGCGGCCCACGGCCCAGCGGCTGGAGGGCTGCGTCTTGATGCGGGCGCGCAGCACCCAGGCGGTGTCGATGAACTTGTCCACGCCCTGCACGTCCAATGGTTCGAGCAGGATACTGGACCATTTCGGTTCCGCGCGCATGGTCTCCGCCACGTCCTTGATGATGGCGGTCACGGGGTCCGGCTCCTCGTTCAGCCCCACGCTGATGTCCAGCACGGCATAGGAGTAGTCCCGCGTCTGGTTGGTGACGGTGGTGACGGCGCTGAACGGGATGATGTGCACGGAGCCGTCGGTGGCGCGCAGGCGGATGGTGCGGATGGATAGCGCCTCCACCGTGCCGCTGAGGCCGCCGAGTGTGACGACGTCGCCCACCTGCATGGCGTTCTCCAGCAGCAGGAACAGGCCGGTGATGAGGTCCTGCACCAGCTTCTGCGAGCCGAAGCCGACCGCGATGCCGACGACGCCGGCGCCGGCCAGCAGGGGCGCGATGTTCACCCCCAGCTCGCTCAGCACCATCAGGGACACGACCAGGATGATGGTGACCAGCAGCACCGTGCGCAGCATGGGCAGCAGGGTGCGGAGGCGGCCGGCGCGGGCGAGCTGTGCGGCGCGGTTGAGCCGGACCAGGTGCATCTCGACGGCGGCGTTGGTGCCTTCCCACACCAGCACCGCGAGCACTACGGTGACGCCGATGAGGGTGACGGCGGAGGCGGCGCGGCCGCCCAGCCCGGTGTTCTCGAACCAGCCGATGACGCCGAAGCCCCAGGCCTCCAGCAGCGCGAAGGCGGTGGCGACGCCGATGAAGCCCAGCAGCAGGCCGCGCACCAGGGGGTAGTAGGCGTTGAGCCGGGCCTCGAGCCCGGGGTGCCGCTCCGCGACGTCCGCGCCGACGCGCAGGCGGTCGAAGCCGCCCAGCAGCACCACCGCGACCAGGCGGGCGACGATCATCACCCCGGCGGTGACGAGGAAGAAGTTGATCAGGCGCAGGTAGCCGTTGCGCAGCTCCACGGCCCAGACCAGCCACAGCGCCACGATGTAGAAGATGGCGATCAGGTGCCATATATCGGCCAGGCGGTTCAGCACCGAGGCCCAGATGCCGTGGGCGCCGTGCCGCGCGTGCAGCCGGCGCGCCACCGGCTCACGCGCCTGCAGCACGGCCACCACGAGGCAGAGGTGGATCACCAGGGCCACCAGCTTGAGCAGCGCCTCGTAGGCCGAGCGGTACATGCCGAACAGCAGGCCGACCTCGGCCACGCTGTTTCCGGTGATGCCGATGATGGCCAGGCGGCGGAACCAGCGGGTGAGGAAGTCCGCCGCCCAGTCCGAGACCTGCAGCAGGCGCAGGCGGGGGCTGGTGGGCGAGACCAGCATCGCCGCCAGGGCCAGGGCGACCCGGCCGACCACATAGGCCTGCACCACAGCGACGACCACCAGCCGGGTGGTGGCCGGCTGGCCCAGCGGCGTGCCCATCAACAGGTTGCCGACCACGGCGAACAGCGCAATGGGCACCAGGTCCAGCACCAGGCGGCCCAGCAGGAACGGCAGGCGGCGGAGCGCGCTGAGGGCGCCGGTGAGGCGGCGCTGGCGGGCGGAGCGCTCGGTCTCTCCGGCTTCGGCGGCGGCCAGGCCGCTCTCGCCTTCAGGTGAGGACCCGGCTGGCAAGGGGGGCGAGGGCTCAGCAGGCGGCAAGGGCTCGGCTGGCGGCGGAGGGGTGGGCGTGGCGTGGGCGCCGCGGGAGAGGGCGGCGTGCACGCGGCGCAGCACCAGGCGACCCAGCCACTCGGCGGCGGCGGCGGCGGCCAGGACCACGAGGAGCTTCCAGCCGGCGTCGATGATGCGGGCGCGGGCGGCCGGGTCGGCGGCCTGGCCGGAGAGCCAGCGCCAGAGCAGCGGCAGGTCGTTCACGGCGTGGACGGAGGTGACGAGCTGGGCGCCGGCGGCGGCCATGGCGGTGCTGACCTGGAGGACGAGCTGGGCGCCGAGGCTGTCGGGCTCGATGGGCAGGATGGACTTGGGGTCCGCCGGGGGCGTGGTGGCGGGGGCGGCGGTCGTGGCGGGTGCCGTGGCCGTCGTTGCAGCCGGGGCAGGGGCGGGAGCAGGGGCGGGAGCAGGGGCGGAGGCGGGAGCGGGGGGTGGCAGCCTGGCGATGGCCTCCAGCGTGGTGATCAGCTCGCTGCGCCGCCGTTCGTCGCGCAGCACCTCCAGCGCCTGCTGCGCCTGGCCGGGCGCGATGGCGGGCGTGGATGTGGCCGGACGGGCCGTCGCCTGGGCCGTCCCCTGAGCCGTCCCCTGGGCCGTCCCCTGGGCCAGGGCCGGATGCGGGCCGGCCAGCAGTGCCGCAAGCAGGATCAGAAGCGGAAACATGCGCATGCACGCCTCGAACACCCGACCTGCAATCAAGTCAAGCTGGCGCGGCATGGACAAACCGGGGCGGATTGCCATCTTCGGTGCATGATCATCTTCGTCGGCATCCTGACCGCCCTCGCCATGCTCGGCACGCTCGGCACCCTGTTCGCAGGGATGCTCGGGATGGTGCGGGGCGTCAACAACCCGGAACGGTCCAACGCGCTGATGCGATGGCGCGTCATGCTGCAGGGGGCGGCGCTGGCGCTGTTCTGCCTGCTGCTGCTGCTGATGCGCGGCTGAGGCGCCGGGCCTGGCGTTTCGCCGCGTTGCGCGATATGCCAGCCGTTCGCCCAGCGTCGCGATCCCGGGCTCATCCTCGTCAACAGCCATTGGTGGCCTGACCCATGAAGATCCTAGTGCCCGTCAAGCGGGTCGTTGACTACAACGTGAAGGTTCGCGTGAAGGCGGACGGCACCGGCGTGGAGACCGCCGGGGTGAAGATGTCGATGAACCCGTTTGACGAGATCGCCGTCGAGGAGGCGGTGCGGCTGAAGGAGAAGGGCGTCGTCACCGAGATCGTCGCCGTCAGCATGGGTGTCGCGCAATGCGCCGAGACCATCCGCACCGCGCTGGCCATGGGCGCCGACCGGGGGGTGCTGGTGGAGACCGACGTGGAGCTGCAGCCGCTGGCCGTCGCCAAGCTGCTGAAGGCGCTGGTCGAGAAGGAGCAGCCGGGCCTGATCATCATGGGCAAGCAGGCCATCGACGACGACATGAACGCCACCGGCCAGATGCTGGCGGCGCTGCTGGGCTGGCCGCAGGGCACCTTCGCCAGCAAGCTGGCGATTGAGGGCCAGGGGGACAGCCAGACGCTGACCGTGACCCGCGAGATCGATGGCGGGCTCGAGACGCTGTCGCTCGACCTGCCGGCGGTGATCACCACCGACCTGCGGCTGAACGAGCCGCGCTATGCCAGCCTTCCCAACATCATGAAGGCCCGCAAGAAGCCGATCGAGACGATCAGGCCCGATGCCCTCGGCGTCGACCCGGCCCCGCGCCTCACGCTCGTGAGCGTCGCCGAGCCGCCGAAGCGGCAGGCCGGGCACAAGGTCGGCTCGGTGGCCGAACTCGTCCAGAAGCTCCGCAACGAAGCGAAGGTGATCTGACCATGGCCTCACTCGTTCTGCTCGACCATGAGAATGGCGAGATCAAGCAGCCGTCGCGCAGCGCCGTGGCCGCGGCGCTCAAGCTGGGTGAGGTGCATGTGCTGGTGGCCGGGGGCGACGTGTCCGCTGCCGCCGCCGCCGCCGCCAAGCTGGATGGCGTGACCAAGGTGCACACCGCCGAGAGCCCGGAGCTGGCGCATTCGCTGGCCGAGCCGCTGGCCGCGCTCCTGGTGCAGATGGCCGGGCACCACGACCACATCTTCGCCGCCAGCACCGCGACCGGCAAGAACGTCATGCCGCGCCTGGCCGCGCTGCTGGACGTGCAGCCGATCAGCGACATCTCCGCCGTGATCGACGCCGACACCTTCGTGCGGCCGATCTTTGCCGGCAACGCGCTGGCGACGGTGAAGTCCAGCGATGGCAAGAAGATCCTGACCGTGCGGGCCGCGAGCTTCGACCCCACGCCGGCCGAGGGCGGCAGCGCCGCCATCGAGGCGGTGCCGCTGCCTGCGGCCGGCACATCGTCGCGCTTCGTCTCCGCGGAGCTGTCCAAGAGCGAGCGGCCGGAGCTGACGGCGGCGCGCGTGGTGGTGTCTGGCGGGCGCGGCATGCAGAACGGCGACAACTTCCAGCTGCTGAACCCGATCGCGGACATGCTGGGCGCGGCGGTGGGTGCGTCACGCGCCGCGGTGGATGCCGGGTTCGTGCCGAACGACTACCAGGTGGGGCAGACCGGCAAGATCGTGGCGCCGGAGCTGTATGTCGCCATCGGGATTTCCGGCGCCATCCAGCACCTGGCCGGCATGAAGGACAGCAAGGTGATCGTCGCCATCAACAAGGACGAGGAGGCGCCGATCTTCCAGGTGGCCGATTACGGCCTGGTGGGTGACCTGTTCACCGTGTTGCCGGACCTGCAGGCGGAGCTGGAGCGCACGGCTTGAGCGGAACGGCCGAGATGCCGGCTTCGCCTGCCGCCCCGGGTGGGGTGGTGCCGGCGATCCGGCATATCGGCATCGTGGGTGCCGGGCAGATGGGCAGCGGGATCGCCCATGTGTGCGCGCTGGCCGGGCTGACCGTCACGCTGGCCGATGCGAAGGCGGAGGCGCTGGACAAGGCGCGGGCCACCATCGGGCGCAACATGGACCGGCAGGTGGCGAAGGGGACCATCGACGGGGCGCAGAAGCAGGCCGGGCTGGCGTTGATCCAGACCACGACCGGCTACGCCGCCTTCGCCGATTGCGACTTCGTGCTGGAGGCCGCGACGGAGAAGGAGGACATCAAGCGCGCCATCTACAAGGCGATGATGCCGCACCTGAAGCCCGGCTGCATGCTGGGCAGCAACACCAGCAGCATCAGCATCACCCGCCTGGCGGCGAGCACGGACCGGCCCGGCCAGTTCATCGGCATGCACTTCATGAACCCGGTGCCGGTGATGAAGCTGATCGAGGTGATCCGCGGCATCGCGACCGACGAGCCGACCTTCCAGGCGATCCAGGCGCTGGGGGCCCGGCTGAACAAGACCACCTCGGTGTCCGAGGACTTCCCGGCCTTCATCGTGAACCGCATCCTGGTGCCGATGATCAACGAGGCCGTCTATGCGCTGTATGAGGGCGTGGGCAGCATCACCGCGATCGACACGGCCATGAAGCTGGGGGCCAACCATCCGATGGGGCCGCTGGAGCTGGCGGACTTCATCGGGCTCGATACGTGCCTGAGCATCATGCAGGTGCTGCATAACGGGCTGTCGGACAGCAAGTACCGGCCGTGCCCGCTGCTGGTGAAGTATGTCGAGGCCGGTTGGTATGGGCGCAAGACCGGGCGGGGCTTCTACGACTACACCGTGACGCCGCCGCGCCCAACGCGCTGAGAGCAGGCGCTGCGGCGGTGTCCCCTCCCGGAGCCGGGAGGGGCGGCCGGGTCAGCCGGGGAACCTGCCCTCGAAGGCGGTCTCGCTCAGCGGCTTGCGCGGGCTGGGCGCCTCGCGGGCCTGCAGGAACTCCGGCAGCTTCGCCTTGTCGGCCTGCTTGCCCACCGCGAAGATCTGCTCCACGCGATAGCCCTGGGTGAAGCCCAGCTCGGCGAAGGCGCGCTCCAGGTCGAAGCCCACCATGCCGTGGGTGCGCCAGCCCATCATCTGCGCCTGCAACGCCACATAGCCCCAGGCCGCGCCGGCATCGAGCGAGTGGCTGTGCGACGGCACCGGCGTGTCCTTGCCGGGGGGCAGCATCATGGAGTTCGAGGCGACCACCACCAGCGCCGCCGCATCCTTGGCCCAGCCCTGGTTGAACTCGACCAGCAGGCCGAGCATCGGGGCCCATTGCGGGGTGTCGCGGCGGGCGTACACGAAGCGCCAGGGCTGCGAGTTGTAGGAGGACGGCGCCCAGCGCCCGGCTTCCAGCATCGTCAGCAGGTCTTCCTGCGAGATGGCCTCACCGGTGAAGGCCCGGGGCGACCAGCGCTCCAGGAACAGCGGCTCGATCGGGTGGTCGGCGGTACGGTTGCCCACGGTCGTCATGCGGTGCCTCATTGGTTGTCGCAATGATGGTTCTAACAGACCCGGCGGCGGGCCGCGATCCCCCCGTATCTCTCCCTGCGCCTTGCACCGCCGCGGTCCCGCCGGGTAGCCTCGGCCCATGCCAAAAGCCGCCGTGATGCGTAAACCGTCAACCGAGGCCTATTGGTGGCAGGGTGCGCCGCTGACCCGGTTGCCCGAGCGCGCGGTGGATCCGGTGTGCGACGTGGCGATCATCGGGGCCGGCTATACCGGGCTCTCGGCCGCCATCACCCTGGCCCGGGCCGGGCGCTCCGTGCAGGTGTTCGACAAGCAGCGGCCCGGCGAAGGCGCCTCCACCCGCAACGGCGGCATCACCAGCGGCAACCTGCGCCCCACGGACGCCACGCTGGCCCGGCGGTTCGGCCCACCCGCCGCCGCCGCGATCCTGGAGGAGGGCAAGGCGGCGCGCGAGGACCTGTACCGTTTCATCGAGGACGAGAACATCGACTGCGACTTCGCGCTGGTCGGGCGGTTCTACGGGGCCTACGCGCCCGGCGACTACGAGAGGATCGCGCGCAACGCCCAGATGCTGCACGACACGCTGGGCATCGACGCCTATGCGGTGCCGCGGGGCGAGCAGCGCAACTTCCTGGGCACCGACACCTATCATGGCGGCGCGGTGCGCATGGACATCGGCGGCATCCATCCCGCCAAGTTCCATGCCGGCATGCTGCGGGTGGCGCTGGAGACCGGGGCCGCCATCCATGGCGAGACGGCGGTGACGCAGGTGACGCCGCACGGCGACGGCTGGACGGTGGAGACGGCGCGCGGCACAACCCTCGCGCGGGACGTGCTGACCTGCACCAACGGCTACACGGACCGGTCGGACCGCTGGCTGCGCCGCCGCCTGGTGCCGGTGCGGAGCCGCATCATCGCCACCGCGCCGCTCTCGGCCAACCTGATGGGCGAGCTGATGCCGCGGCGCATGATGTGTACCGAGACCCGGCAGGTCCACTACTACTACCGCCCCAGCCCGGACGGCACCCGCATCCTGCTGGGCGGGCGCGACGGCACCATCAGCGGGGACGCGGACTGGCCGACGGAGGCGCTGCGCCGCGCGCTGGTCAGCATCTTCCCGGTGCTGGACGACGTGCAGGTGGACCACAGCTGGTTCGGCAACGTGGCGATGAACCGCGACATGATCCCGCGGATCTTCGCGCATGGCGGCAAGCGCTATGCGGCGGGCTATTGCGGCAGCGGCACGGTTTGGGCGCGCTGGGCCGGGCAGAAGGCGGCGCAGCAGATCCTGGGGGAGAGCGCCGGGGCATCGGCGCTGGACATGCGGCCGCCGGGTGCCATTCCGTTCTTCGAGGGCAAGCCCTGGTTCATGCCCGCCGTGTTCGCCTGGATGACGGCGCAGGACCGGTATGCCGATTACCGGCGGAACCGGGCGCCGTGATCAGCCCTCGCTGGCTGCGACGTCCCGCTGGTCGTCCTCGCGTTCGATCTGGCGCCGGGCCTCGTCCCAGAAGCCGAGGTCGCCGCCTTCGGGGCGCCCGGCTTGTTCCCACAGGAAGTAGGCACGTTCGCGAATTGGTTCCAGAATCTGATCGCGTGCCATGTCCTATTCCCCACTCTGCCACAATTCAGCGCGCCGGCGCGGCGCGGGTTCCGGCGGATCAGCCGGTCCAGCCGATCTCTGCCAGGATTTCGCCGGTGTGGGCACCCACGTCGGGCAGGCCGCGGCGCTGCGCCAGGCGTTCGCCATCGAATGAGAGCGGGAGTGCCGGGAGGCTGATGGGGCGGCCGTCCGGCAGCGTCAGCGGCACCAGGCCGCCCGAGGCGTTCAGGTGGGGGTCGTTGAACAGTTCCGCCGGGCGGGCGATGGGGGCGTAGGGCAGGCCGAGCGCCTCGCAGCGTGCCATGAGGGCGGCCTGGTCGAACCGGCCCAGGGCGGCGGCGACGACCGGGATCACGCGGTCCCGCGCAGCGACGCGCTGCTGCTGGGTGAGAAGGGCCGGGTCGGCGGCGAGGGCGGACAGGCCGAAGCTGTCGCAGAACAGGCGCCACTGCGTGTCCGTCACCACGCCCACGAACACCTGGCCGCCATCGGCGCAGTCGAACACGTCATACACCGGCCAGGCGGGGCGGCGCACGCCCATGGGCGGCGGCTCCTGCCCGCTGATCACGGTCTGCGCCATGTGCTGCGCCACCAGCACGGCGTTGGTCTCGAACAGGCCGGACTGCACGTGCTTGCCGAGGCCGGTGCGATGCCGCTCCTGCACCGCCGCCAGGATGCCGAGGACCGCGAAGGTGCCGCCCAGGATGTCGTTGACGCTCGACCCGGCGCGCATCGGCTTGCCCGGCAGCCCCGTCATGTAGGCCAGGCCGCCCATCATCTGCACCACTTCGTCCAACGCCACGCGGTGGTCGTAGGGACCGGGGAGGAAGCCCTTGCAGCTGCAATAGATCAGCCGCGGGTTCTCCGCCTTCAGCGCTTCATAGGACAGGCCGAGCCTGTCCATGGCGCCGGGGCGGAAGTTCTCGATCAGCACGTCGGCCCGGGCCAGCAGGCGCTTCGTGATGGCGAGGCCCTCGGCGGATTTCAGGTCCACCACCAGGCTGCGCTTGTTGCGGTTCAGCATGGCGAAGAAACCGGTGCCGGCGCCCTGCAGCCGCCGCGTGTTGTCGCCGGCCGGCTTGTCGCCCTCCGCGGCCGGCTCCACCTTGATGACGTCGGCGCCGAGGTCCGCGAGCGCCAGGCCGGCGGTGGGGCCCATCACCATGTGCGCGAACTCGATGACGCGCAGGCCCTGCAGCGGCGATTGGCTCATCAGGCGGCGGCGCGGAAGGTGCGGGGCAGGCCGGCGCGGGCCAGGGCGCCGTGCCGGGTCTCGTTCGGGAGGGCTTCGGCGAGGATGCCGCGGGCCTCCATCAGCCGCGGCAGGTCGATGCCGGTGGCCATGCCCATGCTTTCGAGCATGAACACCAGGTCCTCGGTGACGATGTTGCCGCTGGCGCCGGGGGCGTAGGGGCAGCCGCCGAGACCAGCCAGGCTGGAATCGAAGCTGCGGATGCCTTCCTCGAGCCCGGCCAGCGCGTTGGCGAGGCCAAGGCCCATGGTGTCATGCAGGTGCAGCCCTTCCAGCCGGTCGCCCACCGCGGCCCGCACGGCGCGCACCATGCTGCGGACCTGCGCCGGGTTCGCGTAGCCCACGGTATCGGCCAGCGCCACCATGCCGGCGCCGGCCGCGACCAGGGCGGCGGCGGCCTCCACCACCCGCCGCTCCGGCACCAGGCCGTCGATCGAGCAGCCGAAGGCGGTGCTCAGGGCGCCCTCGACCTCCAGCGGCGCCCCGCTCTCGCGCACCCAGGCGCAGATGCGGGCGAACTCGGCGATGGCTTCGTCGGTGCTGCGGTTGGTGTTGGCGCGGCTGTGCCCCTCGCTGACGGAAACGGGGACGGAGATGCGGCGGGCGCCGGCCTCAACCGCCAGCTGTGCGCCCTTGAGGTTCGGCGCGAGGGCGACGATCAGCGCCGGAGCGCCGCGCACGGCGCGGACCACCTCCGCGGTATCGGCCATCTGCGGGATCACGCGGGCCGGGACGAAGCTGCCGACCTCGATCTCCGGCAGTCCGGCGGCGGCGATCGCCCGGATCCAGCGGATCTTGTCGGTGGTCGCCATCTGGCTGTGCGCCATCTGCAGGCCGTCCCGCGGGCCCACTTCGCACACGGTCACGTTATCGTTCATGGTTTGCGCCCCCTATCCCGGGCAAGGTGCGTCCTTGCGGCTGGGCGTGCAAGCCTTGCCGGGAATCGTCCCGCACTTGCCGGCTGGCCTTGCAGCCCGCAGAGTATGGTTGAAACCGTAAAAGGTACATCGATGCGTCGTCTCGCGTTCGTCGTTGGCTTGAGTGTTGCCGCCATCGCATCCGGCATTGGGCCGGCCCGGGCCCAGCCTGGCCCGGGCGGCCCGCCGGCGGTGGGTGTGACGCAGGTGACGGACCGTGCGATCATCGAGACCAGTGATTTCGTGGGCCGGGTGCAGGCGGTCAACCGGGTGGACCTGGTGGCGCGGGTCACGGCGTTCCTGACCAAGCGCCAGTTCATCGAGGGCGCCGAGATCCATGCCGGCGACGTGCTGTACCGGCTGGAGCGGCCGCCGTTCGAGGCTGCGGTGGCGGCGCAGGCGGCCAATGTGGCGCAGGCGGAGGCGGTGCTGCAGGGCGGCAACCTGACGCTGGGCCGGGCCGAGGCGCTGCTGAACACGCCGGCGGGGCAGCGGAGCCGGGTGGAGGACGCCCAGGCCTCGCAGCGCAGCCAGGCCGCACAGATCGCGGGGGCACAGGCGCAGCTGCGGATCGCGCAGACCAACCTCGACTACACCGAGATCAAGGCGCCGATCGACGGCAAGATCAGCCGCACCTCGGTGACGGAGGGCAACGTGGTGGGGCCGAACAGCGGGACGTTGGCCACCATCGTGAGCCAGGACCCGATGTATGTGCTGTTCCCGGTCTCGGTGCGCGCCGCGTTCGACCTGCGGGACCGCTATGCCGACAAGGGCGGGTTTGCCGCCGTGACCATCAAGGTGCGGCTGCCGAACGGCAAGGCGTATGACCAGGACGGGCAGCTCGACTACGTGGACCCGACCGTGGCGCCGAACACCGACACGCTGATCTTCCGCGCCCGCATCCCCAACCCGCTGCGCAACGGCGCCAAGCCGAACGACCCGGGCAGCCGGGAGCTGGCGGATGGCGAGTTCGTCACCGTGTCGCTGCAGGGGGTGGAGCCGATCCAGGCGCTGGCCATGCCGCGCGCCGGCATCCTGTCGGACCAGCAGGGCAACTATGTCTGGGTGATCGGCGAGGGCAACAAGGCGGAGCAGCGCCGGGTGACGCTGGGGCAGAGCACGCCCGACACGGCGGTGATCGCCTCCGGCCTCAAGGCTGGCGAGACGGTGGTGGTGGATGGGGTGCAGCGCGTGCGGCCCGGCATCGTGGTGGCCCCTGGCCCGGCCTTTGCCGCGCCCGCCGTGCCGCCCCAGGCGCCGCGTACCTAGGGCGCGGGACCGAAGGCATGATCTCGAGCGTCTTCGTCGACCGGCCGCGCCTTGCGGTCGTGATCGCCATCATCATCACGCTGGCCGGGCTGCTGGCGATGCGGGCCATTCCGGTGGCGCAGTTCCCGGACATCGTGCCGCCGCAGGTGCAGGTGACCACGCGGTATCCCGGAGCCTCGGCCGCCGTGGTGGAGGCGACGGTGGCGCAGCCGCTGGAGGCGCAGGTCAACGGCGCCGACCAGATGCTGTACATGAAGTCGAACTCGGCCAATGACGGCAGCTACAGCCTCACGGTCTCGTTCGCGCTGGGCAGCAACCCCGACATCAACACAGTGAACGTCAACAACCGGGTGCAGGCCGCGCTGTCGCGCCTGCCGGCGGAGGTGCAGCGCCAGGGTGTGACGGTGCAGAAGCGGTCCTCCGCCATCCTGGAGTTCCTCGCCTTCTCGAGCGAGGGTGCCAAGCAGACGCCGCTGTTCATCTCCAACTACGTGACGATCAACGTGCTGGACACGCTGAGCCGGGTCACGGGGGTGGGGTCCGCGTCGCTGTTCGGGGCGCTGGACTACTCGATGCGCATCTGGTTCGACACCAACCGGCTGATCAGCCTGAACCTCGCGCCCAGCGACGTGATCACCGCGATCCAGCAGCAGAACGTGCAGGCGCCGGTGGGGCGGGTGGGGGCGCGGCCGACCTCGGACGACACGCAGTTCCAGATCAACCTGCAGACCAAGGGCCGGCTGACCACGCCCGAGGAGTTCGGCAACATCGTGATCCGCGCGAGCCCGGACGGCTCCGTGCTGCGGGTGCGCGACGTGGCGCGGGTGGAGCTGGGGGCCGCCTCGCAGGACAGCGAGAGCCGGCTGAACGGCAACCCGGCCGTGACGCTCGGCATCTATCTCGCCCCGGGCGCCAACGCGGTGCAGACCAGCCAGCGCGTGCAGGCGGCGCTCGACACGCTTTCGACCCGGTATCCCGAGGGGCTGAAGTCCACGGTGTTCTACAACAGCTCCACCTTCGTCTCCGACACCATCGACGAGGTGATCCACACGCTGGCCGAGGCCTTCGTGCTGGTGGTCATCGTGGTGTTCGTGTTCCTGGGCAGCTGGCGCGCCACGCTGATCCCCACCATCGCGGTGCCGGTGAGCCTGATCGGCACCTTCGCGGTGCTGCTGGTGGCCGGGTATTCCGCGAACACCGTGTCGTTGCTCGCCATGGTGCTGGCCATCGGCATCGTGGTGGACGACGCCATCGTGGTGGTGGAGAACGTGGAACGGGTGATGGAGGAGGAGCCGGAGCTTTCCGCCAGGGACGCCACCAAGAAGGCGATGGCGCAGATCACGGCACCCATCATCGCCATCACGCTGGTGCTGCTCTCGGTGTTCGTGCCGATCGCGTTCATCCCCGGCATCTCCGGCACGCTGTTCCGGCAGTTCGCGGTGACGATCTCGGTGGCGATGGTGATCTCGGCCATCAACGCGCTCACGCTGTCGCCGGCGCTTTGCGGCGTGATCCTGAAGCACAGCGGACCGCGGCGCGGGATCATGGGGCGCATCATGCGCGGCATCGACTGGGTGCGGGATGGCTACGCGAACCTGGTGGTGCGGCTGCTGCGGGTCGCGATCGTCGCGGTGCTGCTGGTGGTGGCGATCGGCGGCGGCATCTATGGGTTGAGCCTGCGCACGCCGACCGGGTTCCTGCCGGAGGAGGACCAGGGCGCGTTCTTCGTGGCGGTGCAGCTGCCGGATGGCGCCAGCGTGACCCGGACGCGGGAGGTCGTGCAGCGGGTGGAGGGGGTGGTCCGGGGCATCCCGCAGATCCAGAACATCCTCTCCATCGTCGGCTTCTCGCTGCTGGATGGCGGCAACCAGTCCAACGCGGCGTTCATGGTGCTGCGGATGAAGCCCTTTGCCGACCGCCCGGCGACGGCCGACAAGGCGCAGGCGCTGATCGGGCGGGTGTTCGGCGGCGTGCAGGCGATCCGTTCGGCGACGATCTTCCCGTTCAACCTGCCGCCGATCATCGGGCTCTCGACCGGTGGCGGCTTCGAGTACCAGCTGCAGAACCTGGAGGGCCGGGAGCCCGCGGAGATGGGCGGCGTGCTGAACGGGCTGCTGGCCAACGCCAACCAGAACCCGAAGCTGAACCGGGTGTTCAGCACCTTCAGCGCCACCAACCCGTCCATCTACCTGGATATCGACCGCGACAAGGCGCAGACGCTGGGCCTGTCGATCTCGGACGTGTTCACCACGCTGCAGGCGACGCTGGGCGGGATCTACATCAACGACTTCAACCTGTTCGGCCGCACCTGGCAGGTGAACATCCAGGGCGAGGCGGCGGACCGCACGGACATCCCGGCGATCTGGCGCATCTACATCCGCAACAAGACCGGGACCATGGTGCCGCTGCGCTCCATCGCCGATGCGCGCATCGTGCTGGGGCCGCAGACCATCAGCCGCTACAACAACTATCGCTCCATCACGGTGAACGGCAGCCCCAAGCCCGGCGTTTCCTCGGGCGATGCGCTGGCGGCGATGCAGGTGGTGAGCAACAACACGCTGCCGCCGGGCTATTCGTTCGAATGGACCGGGACGGCTTACCAGGAGAAGCAGGCGGCGGGGCAGACCAGCTATATCCTCGCGCTGGCGATCCTGTTCGCCTACCTGTTCCTGGTGGCGCTGTATGAGAGCTGGGTGATCCCGATCCCGGTGCTGCTCTCCGTCACCGTGGGGATCCTTGGGTCGTTCATCGGGTTGCTGTTCACCAAGCTGTCGCTTGATCTGTATGCGCAGATCGGGCTGGTGGTGCTGATTGCGCTGGCGGCGAAGAACGGCATCCTGATCGTGGAGTTCGCCAAGGAGCAGCGGGAGGGGGGCAAGTCCATCCGCGAGGCCGCGGTGCTGGGCGCCCGCACCCGGTTCCGCGCCGTGATGATGACGTCGATCGCCTTCATCCTGGGGCTGGTGCCGCTGGTGACGGCCAATGGCGCGGCGCAGGTGAGCCGCCGGGCCGTGGGCACCCCGGTGTTCGCCGGGATGCTGGCGGCGAGTTCGGTGGGCATCTTCCTGATCCCGATGCTGTATGTGGTGTTCCAGACCATGCGGGAGCGGGTGAAGGCCCGGTTCGGCGGCAAGCCGGCGGCGCATTGACCTTTGCCGGCGACCCCGCACATCCTAAGCAACCGCACGCCTGAGGAATAAACCAATGACAAAGTTCGGTGTTGCCCAGAACGTCCGCCGCGTCGAGGATCCGCGCCTGCTGCTCGGGCATGGGCGCTACACCGACGACATCGCCGTCGCCGGGGAGACGCACGCCATCGTGCTGCGCAGCCCGCATGCCGCCGCACGCATCGTTGCGATCGACACCGCCGCGGCCCGGGCGCTGCCGGGTGTGCTCGCCATCTACACCGCGGCGGACCTGGAGGCGGACGGCATCGGCAGCATCCCCTGCGCCATCCCGCTGAAGAACCGCGACGGCTCGCCGCGCGCCGACGTGCCGCACCCGGCCCTGGCCAGCGGCGCCGTGCACCATGTGGGCGACCCGGTGGCCGTGATCATCGCCGAGACCAACCAGGCCGGGCGCGATGCCGCCGAGGCGGTGATGGTGGATTACGACATCCTGCCCAGCATCACCGACCTGGCCGTGGCGATGGACGCCGGGCAGCCGCTGGTGTGGGACGGCGTGCCGAGCAACATCTGCTTCGACTGGGAGGTGGGCGACAAGGCCCGCACCGACGCGCTGTTCGCCACCGCCGCGCATGTCACGACGCTGGACCTGGTGAACAACCGGGTCATCGTGAACAGCATGGAGGCCCGGGCGGCGGCCGCGCAGTATGACGCGGCCACCGGCAAGCTGACGCTGACCACCAACACGCAGGGCGGCTGGAGCATCAAGGACATGCTCGCCAAGACCATCTTCCATGTGGCGCCCGAGACCATCCGCGTCATCACGCCCGACGTGGGCGGCGGCTTCGGCATGAAGCTGTTCCTGTATGCCGAGCACATCCTGGTCTGCTACGCCGCGCGCAAGCTGGGGCGTCCGGTGAAGTGGACGTCCGAGCGGTCCGAGGCGTTCCTGTCCGACAGCCATGGCCGCGACAACATCACCCACGGCGAGCTGGCGATGGACAAGGACGGGCATTTCCTGGCCATGCGGACCCGCAACGTGGCCGGAATGGGCGCCTATCTCAGCAATTACGGGCCGTTCATCCCGACCATGGCCGGCACCAAGGTGCTGGCCAGCGTGTACAACTTCCAGGCCATCCATGCCCATGTGCTCGGCGTGTTCACCAATACGGTGCCGGTGGACGCCTATCGGGGCGCCGGACGGCCGGAGAGCAACTACCTGGTGGAGCGCCTGGTGGATGCCGCGGCGCGCGAGATGAAGATCGACCGCATCGAGCTGCGCCGCAGGAACATGGTGCCGCCGAGCGCCATGCCCTACCTCACGGCCATGAACCAGACCTATGACAGCGGCGACTTCCAGCGCGTGCTGGATGCGGCGCTGGCGAAGATGGACTGGGCGGGCTTCGAGGGCCGCCGGGCCAGGAGCGCGGCGCAGGGGCGCAAGCGCGGGATCGGGATGGCGTACTACCTGGAGGCGACCGGCGGGGCGGATAGCGAGCGGGCCGAGATCCGGTTCGCCGAGGATGGCTTCGTGGACGTGTATGTGGGCACGCAGAGCACCGGGCAGGGTCACGAGACCGCCTATGTGCAGCTGACCGCCGACCAGCTGGGCATCGACGGCGACAAGATCCGCATCCGCCAGGGCGATACCGACGCGATCCCGAGCGGCGGCGGCACCGGTGGCGCGCGCAGCCTGTATTCCGAGGGGCAGGCCATCCTCGTCACCGCCGCCAGCGTGATCGACAAGGGCAAGCAGGCGGCCTCGGAGGCCTTGGAAGCCGCCGTGGCCGATATCGTGTTCGAAGCCGGGCGCTTCAGCGTGACGGGCACGGACCGGGGCATGGACATCCTGCAGCTTGCCGCCGCCCAGCGCGGCCGGGCCGGCGCCACGCAGCTGGACGCGGCCGAGATCGCCAAGATCAGCCTGCACACCTTCCCCAACGGCTGCCACATGGCGGAGGTGGAGATCGACAGCGACACCGGGTCCGTCAGCGTGGTGCGCTACATCGTGTGCGACGACGTGGGCAAGGCGGTGAACCCGATGATCGTGCGCGGCCAGGTGCATGGCGGCGTGGCCCAGGGCATGGGCCAGGCGGTGATGGAGCACACCGCCTATGACCCGGCGTCCGGCCAGCTGCTCTCCGGCAGCCTGATGGACTACGCCCTGCCCCGCGCCTCTGACCTGCCGGACATCGAGGTGGAGCTGATCGAGGTGCCGTGCCTCAGCAACCCGCTCGGGGTGAAGGGCGCCGGCGAGGCCGGGGCGGTGGGCAGCCCGCCTGCCATCATGAACGCATTGGTGGACGCGCTGAGCGGCCGCAACGTGGACATGCCGGCGACACCGGAGCGGATCTGGAAGATGTTGCAGGCCGCCTGATGCCGGACACCGGCCTGATGCCGAACGCCGGTCTCGCCCTTCGCTACCGGGAGGCGGCACCGGCGCTGGCGGCCTCCAATGCGGTCATCGAGTGCATGCTCGGCCACCGCTCGGTGCGCGCCTATACGCAGGAGCCGTTGCCGCCGGGCACGCTGGAGGCGTTGGTCGCGGCGGCACAGTCCGCCGCGACATCCAGCAACCTGCAGGCCTGGAGCGTGGTCGCGGTGCAGGACCAGGGGCGGCGCGACCGGCTGGCCGTGCTCGCGGGGAACCAGAAGCACATCAGCCAGGCGCCGCTGTTCCTGCTGTGGATCGCCGACCTGTCCCGCGCGGCCCGGCGCGGCGAGCAGGCCGGCAAGACCATGGAGGCCATCCCGTATCTTGAGCCGTTCATGCTGTCGGTGATCGACGCGGCCCTGGCGGCGCAGAACGCCACCGTGGCCGCGGAGTCCCTGGGTTTGGGCACCGTCTATATCGGCGGAATGCGCAACCACCCCGAACAGGTCGCAGCCGAGCTGGCTCTGCCGCCCGAAGCGGTGGTGGTGTTCGGCCTCTGCGTGGGCCACCCCGACCCGGCTGCGGCATCCGCCGCGGTGAAGCCGCGCCTGCCGCAGGCGGCCGTGCTGCACCGGGAGCAATATGCCGTGGCGCCCGAGGCCGGGATCATCGCCGGGTACGACGACACGCTGCGGGCCTTCCAGGCGGAGCAGGGCATGAAGGCGCAGGGGTGGACCGACCTCATCCTCAACCGGCTCGGGTCGGTCCGGGCGCTCTCGGGGCGGGACCGGTTGCGGGATGCCGTCATCGCGCTGGGCTTCGGCCTCAGGTAGCGGCCGGACCCCGGGTATGAGCACGACCGTGGAGCCTCCCGCCATCCGCTGAGGCCGTCACATGAGTGATGGCGGGGGTTTGCCGATCGGCTATGGTCGGGGCTCACGTTGGATGGGTGGGCGCCGATGCTCCTTGGTTCACGCCGATGGGTCGCCGTCGCGGCGCTGTCGTGCCTGGCGGCGCCGGGCTGCACGCGGCGGCCCGGCTCCTTCGCGTGGGACGGCCGGCGTGGCTATGACGGCAATGGCGACTACGGCTATGACCCCGATGCACCGCGCGAGGCGGCGGTGTTCGAGTCACGGGCGCGGTCCACCTATGCGGTGCCGGGTCCGCCGTCCGACCCATGGGGGCCCTACATCATCGAGGCCGCCACGCGGTTCAACTTTCCGCAGGACTGGATCCGGGCGGTGATGCGCCAGGAGTCCGGCGGGCGGCAGAACGCCGCGGATGGGACGCCGATCACCTCGGTGGCCGGCGCCATGGGGCTGATGCAGGTGATGCCCGGCACCTACGCGATCCTGCAGCAGAAGTATCGTCTGGGCGCCGACCCCTTCGATCCCCGCAACAACATCCTGGCCGGGACGGCCTATCTCAAGGAGATGCACACGCGGTTCGGCGCGCCGGCGTTCCTGGCGGCATACAATGCCGGGCCGGAGCGGGTGCGGGGATATCTCGACGGCGTGACCGGACTGCCGGACGAGACCGTGAACTATGTCGCCGCGATCGGGCCGCGCATCGGGCTGGCGGGCAGCTTCGGGCCCGGGGGGGAGGGCGGCGCGGTGGAGGTGGCTGCCAGCGGCCAGGCCTATGTGCCGCCGGCCGACCCGGCTGATGCCGCCTATGCCGGGGGCGGCATGACGGGCCTGGAGTATGCCGCGGGAGCGCGCCGATGACCGGCTGCTGCGGGTAGCGGAGGCGGGTGGTGGACACCTTCTTCCATGATGCCCGGGAGTTCCTGCCGATCCTGCTGAGCGGGATCAGGCTGACGATCGAGGTGACCGTCGGGTCGCTGCTGCTGTCGACCCTGCTCGGCGTGATCTGGGCGTTGATGCGGGTGTGCCCGATCCGGGTGCTGTCGATGATCAGTGCGGTGATCATCAACGTGATCCGGGGCATTCCGATCATTGTGCAGCTGTTCTACCTCTACTTCGTGCTGCCGGATTTCGGCATCTCGCTGACGGCGCTGCAGGCGGCCATCATTGGTCTGGGCATCGCCTATTCGGCCTATCAGGCGGAGAACTTCCGGGCTGGCATCCAGGCGATCGAGAAAGGGCAGGTCGAGGCTGCACAGACCATCGGCATGGGATGGTGGCTCACCATGCGGCGCGTGGTGTTGCCGCAGGCGGTTCGCGTGGTGCTGCCGCCCTATGGCAACATCGTGTTGATGATGTTGAAGGATTCGTCTCAGGCCTCGACGATCACCGTGGCGGAGCTGGCGCTGCAGGGAAAGCTGATCGCGTCGTCGACCTTCCACAACGCCAACGTGTACAGCCTGGTGGCGCTGCTGTATCTGCTCATGAGCATCCCGTTGATCCTGATTGTCCGCCACTTCGAAGGCAGGGTGCCACTCCGTTGATCGAGCTTTCGAACGTTCATAAAAGCTATGGGCTGCACGAGGTCCTGAAAGGGATCTCCGCTGTCGTGGAGAAGGGTGAGGTGGTTTGTATCATCGGCCCCTCGGGCTCCGGCAAATCGACCATCCTGCGCTGCATCAACGGGCTGGAGCGCTACGACCAGGGCACCATCGCGGTGGAGGGACAGAGGGTTGACCGGGATCTGGCGTCGATCCACGCGATCCGGACGCGGGTGGCGATGGTGTTCCAGCGCTTCAACCTGTTCCCGCATCGCACCGCGCTGGAGAACGTCATCGAGGGCCCGATCTTCGTGAAGAAGGTGCGCCGGGCCGATGCGGTGAGGCGGGGGCGCGACCTGCTGGCGCAGGTTGGCCTGGCGGAAAAGGCCGACATGTACCCGCCGCAGCTTTCGGGCGGACAGCAGCAGCGCGTTGCGATCGCCAGGGCGCTGGCGATGGAACCGCGGGCGATCCTGTTCGACGAACCGACGTCCGCGCTCGACCCGGAGCTTGTCGGTGAGGTGCTGAGCGTCATGCGGACACTGGCGGATGACGGCATGACCATGGTGGTTGTCACGCACGAGATCGCCTTTGCCCGGGATGTCGCGGACCGCGTGCTGTTCATCGACGGCGGGGTGATCGTTGAGCAGGGCCCGGCCAGGACCGTGCTCGAGCAGCCGCAGCAACCCCGCACGCAGGACTTCCTCAGACGGGTTCTGCATCCGCTTTGAGAGCCACGGCACGACCTGGTGACATGGTGGGCGAGCGAATTGACACACCGGGCGGCGAACAGACGTTATACCTGCTCCGATCCAACCGGAACGGCACCACCGATTGCCTGGACCGCGGTGGAGGCCAGACCCCATGAAAGACTCGAAATGAGCGAAACCGACGCCGAACCCGCCGTGATGACCGTCCCCGACCGGGTGCAGGTGGCGACCGTCCGGGAGATGGACATGTCTGCGGGAACCACCCGCACCGAGCATGACCTGCTCGGCAACGCGGAGGTGCCGACGGCCGCCTACTGGGGCGTGCACACCATGCGGGCGATCGCCAACTTCCCGATCACCGGCACCCCGATCGGGCATTTCCCGGACTTCGTTCGCGCGCTGGTGCTGGTGAAGCAGGCGGCCGCGCGGGCGAACAGGCGGCTGGGCCAGCTCTCGGCGGCCAAGGCGGACGCCATCGACCGGGCCTGCGCCCGGATCGCGGGGAGCCGCGATTTTCATGATCAGTTCGTGGTCGATGCCATCCAGGGCGGCGCAGGCACGTCCACCAACATGAACACCAACGAAGTCGTGGCGAACGTGGCGCTCGAGATCATGGGGCATGTCCGGGGCGACTACGCGAAGCTGCATCCCAATGACGACGTCAACATGTCGCAATCGACCAACGACGCCTACCCGACCGCCCTGCGCCTGGCGGTCATTCTTGCCACCGCGCCGCTGGTCGATGCCTTGAACGAGCTTGCCTTCAGCTTCAAGTCGAAAGCCGTCGAGTTCGCCGACGTTCTCAAGATGGGCCGCACCCAGCTGCAGGACGCGGTTCCCATGACGCTGGGGCAGGAGTTCGATGCGTTCCACAGCACCATCAAGGAGGACGTGGCCCGGCTGGCCGAGTGCTCCGCCCTGTTCCGGGAGGTGAACCTGGGTGCGACGGCGATCGGGACCGGCATCAACGCCGACCCGCGCTATGCCTCGCTGGTCGTTGAGGAGCTTGGGCGGCTGGCGAAGCAGCCGATCGTGCTTGCATCCAACCTGATCGAAGCGACGTCCGACATGGGTGCCTTCGTGCTGTTCTCCGGGCTGCTGAAGCGGGTGGCTGTCAAGCTTTCCAAGATCTGCAATGACTTGCGCCTGCTTTCGAGCGGGCCGCGCGCCGGGTTCTATGAGATACGGCTGCCTGCGGTGCAGGCGGGTTCGTCGATCATGCCGGGCAAGGTGAACCCGGTCATCCCGGAGGTGGTGAACCAGGTGGCCTACCTGGTGATCGGGCACGACCTGACGGTGACGATGTGCGCGGAGGGCGGGCAGCTTCAGCTCAATGCGTTCGAGCCGACGATCGGGTACTGCATCCTCAACTCCCTGCGGGTGCTGACCGCGGCCATCGACACGTTGAACACACGTTGCATCCAGGGCATCGAGGCGAACCGGGATCATTGCCGGAACCTGGTGGAGAACAGCATCGGGTTGATCACGGCACTGGGGCCGCGGCTTGGATACGAGGCGTGCTCCCGCATCGCCGGGCGTGCGCTTGCGGAGAACAAGCGGGTTTACGACCTGGTTCTGGAGGAGGGGCTTTTGTCCGAGGCGGAGTTGAACGACCTGCTTCAGCTGGACGCGATGACGGCACCATCGCGCCGCGTCCGGTCGAGTGCTGCGGATTCGGCAGGATAGAAGCGGTCGACGGCTGTGCCGGGTCAGGACCAGCTCTCCCTTGAGCCGTTGCGTCGGGCGGGCCGGCTGGTGGGTGGTTCGGGCAAGGGGGCGGGGCGGCCGAACAGCCAACCTTGGCCGTAGCCCGCCCCGATTTCGGCCAGGGCTTTGGCCTCGGCCTCGGTCTCGATGCGTTCTGCAACCACCTCGGCTCCTGCGGCCCGGGCGATCTCCACCATGCCGGTCACGAAGGCGCGCTCCCGTCCGCCACTGGTGATGCCCGGCACGAACGAGCCGTCCAGCTTCACGATATCCGTCGGGGTGGCGCGCAGCAGGCGGATATCAGAGGCTCCGGCGCCGAAATCATCGAGGCAGAAGTGGACCCCGGCGGCACGGATGGCGCGGGCGGTCTCGACGACTTCGGACACGTCGTCGATGGCCGCGGTCTCGGTCATCTCGACGAGGATACGGCCGGTGCGGGTGGCCTGGCTCCTGTCCAGCAGGTCGATCAGGCGGGTGCGGAACGCCGGGTTCTGGGCGGAGTGGCCGGACAGGTTGAAGGCCAGCGGTGCGGCGCTGCGCTGCGCTGCCTCGCATACGATCCCGGCGACCGCGATGTCGAGTTCGTCCGCCAGGCCGACCGTCTCGACCAGCAGGACGAACTCCTGCGGGGAGTGTATCACCATGTCGTGCCGTGGGCGCAACAAGGCTTCGTAGTGGTGTAGCTTACGTGTCGCCAGTGAGACGATGGGTTGGTAGACGATGGAGAAATCACGTCGCGCGATCGAGCTTCGGAGGGCCTGGACCTGGAGCATGGCGTTCCTGACGTATCCGGCCAGGCCGCCGTTGAAGCCCGCGCCATCGATGCCGGCAAGGCCCTCCCGGGCGAAGGTGGCCAAGGCCTGACGGAGGGCCGCCGCCGCCTGGGCGGCAGTGAGCCCGTGGCTGGCAAGCGAGATCTGCCGGGCCAATACGGCAATCCCCCGGTCTTCTCGCTGCAACTCTGCTTCCAGCAATGGGAGCAGGGTGGCGATATCCTGTCCCGCAGTGTTCAGCAGCCCGTAACGGCCCGGCGCAACCTCACTGGCCAGGGTGTTTGGCGCAATCACCTCCAGGACCGTGGCCAGCGCTTGGCCATCGCTGCGATCTCCGGCGATTTCGAGCAGGGCGACCTGTCCCGCTTCCGGCATCTGGTCGGTGTCGGACGGAGCCATCCGGGCCTGTGCTGCCTTGAGCAGGTGCTGCGCCGTGGTGGCCTGGGTGACCAGGCCGGTGTCGGCCGGCGGGTGGCCGAGGGTGAGGCAGAGCGGTGATGCAGGATCCTGCGGAGACAGTTTCAGGCCGCTGAGCACGGCTGGCGTGCGATCCGCGTTGGACAGCCGCACCATGCAGGGCAGCAGCCGTCCACGCTCCTGAACCAGGATCAGGGCCATCTGCAGGGCTTCGCGGTGGGACGGGGCGACCAGATCCGCCAGGTGGCGGCCGAGGAACGAGTCGGGCGATGAGCCGAGACGGGATCGGAACGCGCCCGCGGCGTAGGTGATGCGGCCGGCTCTATCGACCTCCAGCACCATTTCGGATGCGGCGAAGGTGAAGGCGACGAAGCGATTTGCCGGGTCTTTCCTCACGCTCAACCCGTGTCCGCTTTGCTCAGAGTTCAACATGAGATGCCGTTCAGTGCGTCAGGCACCGATAGTGGAGAAGCTTTGCTAACAATTCCTTTACAGGCCGGGCTGCTACCCGCCGAATTTCGGCTGATCGCATTAACCAGATTGAAAGGGATCGGCGGTATATCAGGCGGATGTGGAATGGATCTCGCACGCAGTGGTGGCCGCAACCTGCGAACTGGACGGATGAGCACATGCTGCGGGCGACCTGGTCCGGGAGGGTGAGGATGGGTCGAACCGGGCCTCGGCAACAATCCGGCAAGTGCCGCGTTAGTCCTGGCTATGGCGCGAGCGGAGCGCGACTGCATGCCGCGCCGGGTCCATTTTCACCATCAGCAACGAGGAACATGACATGGTTGACGAGAACCGTATCGAGGGCGCCGCCAAGAACATCGGCGGCAAGATCCAGGATGCCGTGGGCGGCTTGACTGGTGACACCTCCACCCAGGCCAGCGGCAAGGCCAACCAGGCCGAGGGCAAGGTCCAGGGAACCTATGGCGAAGTGCTGGACGAGGTCCGCAACTATGCCAGCGACCAGCCAGTCGCGACCGTGATGGTTGCCATGGGCGTGGGCGTCCTGCTCGGCTTCCTGCTCGGCCGCCGCTGACCGCCCGGGGTGCCTGTCTCCGGCCAGGCGCCCCCGATGCGTTGATGAACCGGCACGTCTGACCATGGGGCGAGGGTTGTGGCCGGTTGGGCCGATCCGCCGCCCAAGCATCGCACCAGGATCCCGTCCATGCCCGATACTCATCCTCCCAAATCCAAGCCTTCCGTTGCCGACATCGTCGGCGCTGGCGGTGAGCTGCACCAGGTGGCCGGCGGCACGCATCCGCAGATGACCACCAACCAGGGCGTGGTGATCGGCGATGACGAGAACTCGCTGAAGCCTAATCCGCGTGGCCCGACCCTGCTGGAAGATGCGAGCCTTCTGGAGAAGCTGCAGCATTTCAACCATGAACGGATCCCGGAGCGGGTGGTGCATGCGCGCGGCGCCGCGGCGCACGGGTATTTCGAGCTGACGGATTCCCTGGCGGAGTACACCAGGGCCGAGGTTCTGACCAAGACCGGTGTCCGCACCCCGGTGTTCACGCGCTTTTCGACGGTGGCCGGCAATGCCGGGTCGGCGGACACGGCGCGGGACGTGCGGGGTTTTGCGGTGAAGTTCTACACGCAGCAGGGCAACTGGGACCTGGTCGGCAACAACATCCCGGTGTTCTTCATCCAGGATGCCATCAAGTTTCCGGACCTGATCCATGCCGCCAAGCAGGAGCCGGACCGCGGTTTCCCGCAGGCGCAGACAGCGCATGACACCTTCTGGGACTGGGCCTCGCTCTCGCCCGAGAGCACCCATATGCTCATGTGGATCATGTCCGACCGCACGATCCCGCGCTCCTTCCGCATGATGGAGGGCTTCGGCGTGCACAGCTTCCGCCTGGTGAGCGCCGCGGGTAAGTCCACCTATGTGAAATTCCATTGGCGGCCGAAGCTCGGCATGCAGTCCGTCATCTGGGACGAGGCGCTCAAGATCAGTGGCGGCGATCCCGACTTCCACCGGCGCGACCTGTGGGACTCCATCGACCAGGGGGACTTCCCGGAGTGGGAGCTGGCGGTGCAGCTGTTCGACGATGCGTTTGCCGAGCGCTTCGACTTCGATATCCTGGACAGCACCAAGCTGATCCCGGAGGAGCTGGTGCCGCTGCGCGTGATCGGCCGCATGGTGCTGGACCGCAATCCCGACAACTATTTCGCCGAGACGGAGCAGGTGGCGTTCTGCACGACGCATGTGGTGCCGGGCATTGATTTCACCAACGACCCCCTGTTGCAGGGACGCAACCAGTCCTATCTCGACACCCAGCTTTCGCGCCTGGGCGGCCCGAACTTCGCGCAGCTGCCGATCAATGCGCCGCGGTGCCCGATGCGCAACTTCCAGCGCGACGGGCATATGCAGATGGGTACTCCGAAGGGCCGGGTCTCGTATTCACCCAGTTCGCTGAGCCCGACCACGGAGCGGCAGGACCCGGTGCACGGCTTCACCAGCTTCCCTGCCACCGAGACCGGCGACAAGCGGCGCGTGCGGTCCGAGACCTTCGCCGACCACTACAGCCAGGCACGGCAGTTCTTCTTCAGCCAGACGGAGCCGGAGCAGAACCACATCGTTTCCGCTTTCATCTTCGAGTTGAGCAAGGTCGAGACCGAGGCGGTGCGGGTTACGCTGCTGTCGCGCCTCGCCAATGTGGACGAGAGCCTGGCCAAGCGGGTGGCCGAAGGGCTGGGGCATGACGCGCCGATCACCAGGGCGCCGACCATGGCTGCGACGCGCACGGACCTGCCGAACTCGCCCATGCTCAGCATCCTTGCCAAGTTCGAGCCGACGCTGAAGGGCCGCAAGGTAGGGTGCCTGGTGGCCGATGGCACCGACCCGGCCCAGGTGACGGCGCTGGAGGCGGCCGCCAAGGCCATCGGCGCCACCTTCGCGGTGATCGCGCCCAAGGTGGGCGGCGCCAAGGGCAGTGACGGCGGCAAGATCCGCGCGGATTTCCAGTTGGCAGGCGGCCCTTCGGTGCTGTTCGACACCATCGTGCTGGCGCTTTCAGCCGAGGGTGCGGCGATGCTGACGAGGGAAGCCGCGGCGGTTGGCTTCGTGCACGATGCGTTCGCCCATCTGAAGGTGATTGGCCACACGCCGGGCGCAAAGGCTTTGATGGACAAGGCCGGGGTGGTTGCAGATGCCGGCGTCGTGGGACTGGACAAGCCGCAGGCCTATCTGGCGGCGGCTGCCAAGGGCCGCATCTGGGCCCGTGAGCCCTCGGTGCGGACCGTGTTCTAACCTCCCCTGCCCCGGCGCTGCCGGCATGGGTCATGCCGGTGCCGCTGGCATTTTGCGTCGGGTTGATACATTATGTCCGAAGCGGCTGGCTTGGATGCTCAGGGTCGGTGTCGCCGGCCCGGCATGCCGTGGGAGCCCCGGAGGTCATGTCCGACAGTCCACTTACGCCTGCGGCGCTGCCAGTCTCCGTCCTTGATCCGGCCCGGCTTTCGGCCGTGCGGAGCTACGGCCTGTTGGACAGCGACCCCGAGCAGGCATTCGACGACCTGGCCAGCCTGGCGGCTCAGCTATGCGGCACGCCGATCGCGCTGGTCAGCCTGGTCGATGAGAACCGGCAGTGGTTCAAGGCGCATCTTGGCTTCGAGACGCGGCAGACCACGCTGGGCGGCTCCGTCTGTGCCCATACGCTGGACAGCAGCGGGCTGCTGGTGATCCCGGACCTGACCACGGATCCGCGCACGGTGGCGAATACGCTGGTCACCGGTGGGCCGGGCCTGCGGTTCTTTGCCGGCGCGCCGCTTCGGTCTTCGGACGGGTACGCGCTCGGCTCGCTATGCGTGATCGACACCGTGCCGCGGCCGGAGGGGTTGACCGCCGCACAGGCGAACGGGCTGCAGATCCTGGCAAAGCAGGTCATGGTGCTGATGGAGATGCGCCGGGCCTTGAGCATGGCCGACCGCATGCTTGAGCGCGAGCGCATGGCCGGACAGCGGCTGAGCGCCGAGGCCGAGGCGCTGCGGGACCGCGAGGCGCAGTGGCGCGGCCTGTTCGACCGGCTCCGCGAAGGGTTCCTGGTGGCGGAAGTGGTGCGCGACGAGGCCGGAGCGATCCACGACTGGCGCTACCTCGAAGTGAACCCGGCCTGGAGCGAGCTGCTCGGGGTCGAGCAGGCGCAGGCGGTGGGCCACACGGTGCGCGAGGTGTTCCCGGGCATCGAGATGGAATGGGTGCTGGAGTTCGCGCAGGTGGTCGAGAGCGGGCAGGCCGCGAGCTTCACGCGCCAGGTCGGCGATTTGCAGCGGTGGTATGAGGGGCACGTGTTCCCCATCGAAGGCGACCGGTTCGGGGTGATCTTTCTGGAAGTCACCGCCCGCATCCTGGCCGATGCGCGGCGCGAGGCGCTGCTGCAGCTCAGCGACACGCTGCGCGATGGTGATGATGCGCCCACCATTATCCGCGAGGCCTCCGCGATCGTCGGCGGGGTGCTCGGCCTGACCCGTGTCGGCTATGCGCATCACGATAGCGGTCCGGGCGATATCGTGATCGAGGCGGAGTGGGTGGCTGGGAACCAGGTCAGCACGGTCGGGCGGCACCGGATTGCCGAGCACCGCGGCCTTTACCAGGCGATGCTTGGCCCTTCGCCGCTGGTGATCGAGGACGTGCTGAGCGATCCGTTGACCGCAGGGGATACGGACCACCTGCTGGCGTTGAACACGCGGTCCCTGGTCACGCTGCCCATGCTGAACCGGAACCGCCGGGTCGCGACCTTCTTTGCCCATGCCGCGGCGCCGCGCAGCTGGTCGGTCAACGAACTGGCGTTTCTGCGCAACGTGGCGGACCGGGTGGAGGTGGCCGTGGACCGGGCGCGGGCCGAGGAGGACCAGGCGATGCAGAACCTGGAGCTGAGCCATCGGCTGAAGAACACGCTGGCCATGGTTCAGGCCATCGCGCGGCAGACCATGAGGGGCGCATCCGACCAGCAGGCGGTCACGGTGTTCACGGAACGCATCCAGACCCTGAGCAAGGCGCACCTGGTGCTGCTGGAGCGCAACTGGACCACGGGCGCGGTCACCGTGATCGTCAACAGCATTCTGGACCGCTTCACGCTGGCCCGGTTCGATGTGTCGGGGCCCGAGATGGTGGTGGGGCCGCGGGCGACGCTGTCGCTGTCGCTGGTGCTGCACGAGCTGGCGACGAATGCCATGAAGCACGGTTCGCTCTCGACCGAAAGCGGCCGGGTCTCGGTGGCCTGGAAGGTCGAGGACGGTGCGGATGGGCGGGAGCTCGTGTTCCGCTGGGTGGAGCATGGCGGGCCGCCGGCCACCGCGCCGGTGATCAACGGGTTCGGCACCAAGCTGATCGCATCCGGCCTGATCGGGTCCGGCGGTGTGACGACGACCTATGCGGAGGCCGGGCTGCGCACGGAACTCCGCTGCCCCATGCGGGAGATCGAGGCATTCTGAACGCCTGTTGCTAGACCGGCGGCGGGGCCGGGTCCTTGCGCTGGAACGGGTAGAGGAACTGCCGCCAGATGCCCTTCGGCAGCGGGTCGCCCACGACGCCGTAGTGTTCGGGCCACCGGTCCTTCGGCATGTGGTAGGTGCCGAACAGCCGGTCCAGCACCGGCAGATGGGCGGCGTAGTTGATGTCGATCGCCTCCTTGTCGCTGCCGTGGTGCCAGTGGTGGAACAGCGGGGTGGCGACCAGGTATTTCAGCGGCCCGAACTCCAGCCCGAAGTTGGAATGCACCAGCCCGGCCTGGAACCCCGCCCAGACGATGTAGCACAGCAGCGGCACGTCGCTGGCGCCCAGCACGAAGGCCGGCAGCATCACCGCGGTGCGCGTCACCACCGGTTCCAGGAAATGCAGGCGGGACCCGGCCATCCAGTCCATCCGCTCCACGCTGTGGTGCACGGCGTGGAAGCGCCACAGCGCCGGCACCTCGTGCATCGCGCGGTGGGTGGCGTACTCCATCAGGTCCGCCGTCACCAGCACCACGATGAACTGCACCACGCCGGGCAGGGCTCGGAACCACTCCTGCAACCCGGCATTGATGGACCAGGAGAACAGCGACGGCACGACCCGCACGCTGATGAACAGGAACACGCCGATCACCAGGTGGTTGAACAGGAAGTAGCGGCTGTCGTGCCAGAACTCCGGCCGCAGGATCGGCTGGTCGCGCCGGTGGGGCACGATCTTTTCCAGCGCGATGAAGGTGGCGGCGGAGGCCAGCAGGTCCAGGATGAACCAGTCGAGCCCGATATATCCCGGCGCATCGTAGCGCGCGCCCACCGGCACGTTGCTGCCGCCCAGGTACATCGCCACCAGCGTCAGCACGATGCCCAGGGCGCCCAGCCGCTTCTGCCGGTTCAGCAGGAAGGTGAGCAGGCCGAAACCGGCGGAGAACACCATGCCCGCCGCCAGCAGCTTGCGCATCAGGCCCAGGTCGTAGCTGGCGCGCAGGGACGGGGTGGTCAGCAGGTCCGGGAACATGAAGCACAGCACGGCCAGCAGGCTGAGCAGGCCCAGCGCGATCGACAGGTAGCCGCTGATGCGTCCTTCGCCCAGCTGCAGCGGGCGATCTCTCTGGTCCAGCTTCATCGCGGCACGTCTCCCTCGCCCTGCACCGGGTGCCGGCCTCATGCCAGCCCGGTGTTACGCCAGGTGTGCATCATAGAGCCGGAACACCGCGTCCGGATACTGCGTCCAGCGCAGGCGGGCGGACGAGGCCTGCAGGATGGCGTCGAAGTGCAGGAACAGCATCGGGGCCTCGGCGATGATGCGGGCCTGGATCCTCTTGTAGAGCGCGGCCCGCCTGCCCTCGTCGGCATCCGAGCGCGCCTCGTTCAGCAGCCCGGTCGTCACGTCGTCCTGCCAGCCGGCGAAGTTGTTGGGCCCGGTCTTGGCGAAGTAGTTGTAGGCGTTGCCATCGGGGTCGTAACGGCCGCTCCAGGGTGACATGCACAGGTCGAAGTCCCGGGCGCGCAGGACGGTGATCAGGCTGGTGGGGTCGATCTGGTTGATTGTCACCCTGAACCCGGCCGCTCCGGCCTGGGCCTGCAGCACCTGGGCGATCCGCACCATCTGCGGCGAGTTGGTGACGGTGATGGCGACCGCGACGGGCTCGGTCCTGCCGGCGGCCGCGAGCAGGCTCCTGGCATGTGCCGGGTCCGTTTTCAGGCCGGTGGCGGTGGGGTCATAGGCCCAGCCGACCGCCGGGGAGAGCGGGCCGTGGGACACCTGGCCGGTGCCGAAGTACACGACGCGCTGGATCACCTCCGGGTCGATCGCCGCGGTGAAGGCCTGGCGGATGCGGGCGTCGTCGAAGGGCGGGCGGGTGCAGTTGAACGAGAAGGCGTTGAACCCGAGGCTCGGCATCTGCGACACGTGGAGGGCGGTTTCGCGCGCCAGGCCGGCCACCGCCTGGGGCGGCACGCTGTCGATCAGCTGCAGGGTGCCGCTGCGCAGGTTGGCGAGGCGCACGGTCTCGTCCGGCAGCGGGCGGTACACCAGGCGGTCGAAGGCCTGCGCGTTGCCCTGCCAATAATTGGGGAACCGCTCCAGCACCAGCTCGGCGTTCTTGGTCCAGCTTGCCAGCTTCCATGGTCCGGCGCCCACCGCCCGGGTCGCGAAATCCGCCCCCAGCGCCTTTACCGCGCTCGGTGACACCATCATGCCGGCGCGATTGGTCAGCACCACCGGCAGCGGGGCGTAGGGCGAGGACAGCACCAGGTCGAAGGTCAGCGGGCCCGTGACGTTGATCGCGTGCAGCGGCCCGAAATCGGACTTGCGGATGGAGCCGACCGCCGGGTCGGTATAGCGCATGATGTTGGCCCGGCACGCCTCCGCATCCAGCACGGTGCCGTCGTGGAAGGTCAGCTTGTCGCGCAGGGTGAAGCTGTAGGTCAGCGGATCCTTCATGGTGAAGGAGGCGAGGCCCGGCACCACCGTGCCATCCGGCTTCGCCACCAGCAGCGTCTCGTGCAGGTTGTACAGCACCTGGGTCTCGAAGAAGGAGGCGGAGAAGGCCGGGTCCAGCGTCACGGGGTCCGAGACGACGCCGATGGAGAGGGTGGTTGCGGACTGGGCGCGGCCGGGGCGGGCGGCCAGCAGCGTGGGGGTGGCGATGGCGGTGGCCATCAGGCTGCGGCGGGACAGGGTGGGCATGGTGGCGGTCTCCTTGCTGGGTGCTGATCGGGGACTCAGTCGCGGGGGTCCAGGCGGTCACGCAGGGCGTCACCCACCAGGTTGAAGCCGAGCACGGTGGCGAAGATGGCGATGCCGGGGAACCAGGCGAGCCAGACGGCCTGGTCCAGGAAGCCGGTCGCATCATGCAGCATGTTGCCCCAGGACGGCGTGGGCGGCTGCACGCCCAGGCCGAGGAACGACAGGTAGGATTCCGTGATGATGGACGAGGCCAGCAGCAGCGAGGCCTGCACCACCAGCGGCGACAGCGCGTTGGGCGCGACACAGCGGCGCAGGATGGTCCATTCGCCGAAGCCCAGCGCCCGCTCCGCCACCACGTAGTCGAGGTGCCGCAGCGCCATGGCCTGGCCGCGCGCCACCCGCGCCAGCACCGGCATGTTGACGATGGCGATGGCGAGGATGGTGGTGGGAAGCGAGGAGCCCAGCGCCGCGGTGATGGCCAGGGCCAGCAGCAGGCCCGGAAAGGCCAGCAGCACGTCCGTGCAGCGCATGATGACGCTGTCGGTCCAGCCGCCGCGGAAGCCCGAGACCAGGCCCAGCGGCGCCCCCACCACGGCGGCGGCGGCCACGCTGACGACGCCCACCAGCAGCGAGACCCGGCCGCCGGCCAGGATGCGGGAGAGCACGTCCCGCCCCAGGTCGTCGGTGCCCAGCCAGTGCGCCGCGGAGGGTGGGGCCAGCGTCGCCAGGAAATCCGGTGCGGCGGGGTCGAACGGACAGAGCGCCGGGCCGAGGATGGCGGCCAGCACCACGAAGCCGACGAGCACCAGGCCGACCAGGCTGCGCGGCGTGCTCATCGGCGGCTCCGCAGCTTCGTCATCGGCGGCTCCGCAGCCGGGTCATCGGCGGCTCCGCAGCCGGGGGTCCAGCGCGGTGTACAGCAGGTCCGTGCCCAGGTTGATCAGCACGAACAGCGTGGCGGTGACCAGGATGCTGCCCTGCACCACCGGGTAGTCGCGGGCGAAGATGGCGTCGACCGTGAGCTTGCCGATGCCGGGCCAGGAGAACACCGTCTCGGTGATGACGACGCCGCCGAGCAGCTGCCCCATCTGCAGCCCGATCAGCGTGACCACCGGCAGCATCGCGTTGCGCAGGGCGTGGCGCCACACCACGCGGCGCGGCGGCGCGCCCTTGGCCCGGGCGGTGCGGATGTAGTCGGCGGACAGCACCTCGATCATGGCGGAGCGGGTCATGCGCATGGTGGCGGCGGCCATGGCGGTGCCCAGGGTGAGGGCCGGCAGCACGATATGGGCGAAGGCGGCGGCGGGCTGGGCCAGGAACGGCGCATAGCCGGAGGAGGGCAGCAGCGGCACCGCGATGGACAGCCCGAGGATCAGCAGGATGCCGAGCCAGAACGAGGGCAGCGACAGGCCGCACAGCGCGAGGATGGAGGCGACCAGGTCCGCCACCTCGTTGCGCCGGGCCGCCGCGATGATGCCGGCGGGCAGGGCGATGAGCAGGGAGACGATCATGGCCGCCGCGCCCAGCTGCAGGGTGGGCACCAGGGCGGCGCCGATCATCGACAGCACGGGGCGTCCGGTCTGGATGGAGCGGCCGAGATCGCCGGTCAGCACATGGCCGAACCAGGCGATGAAGCGCAGCGGCAGCGGCTGGTCCAGCGCGTACTGGGCCCGCAGGGTGGCGATGGAGGCCGGGTCCGCCTCGAGGCCCAGCATCGCGGTCACGGGGTCCCCGGGCACCAGGGCGAGCAGGCCGAAGCTCAGCACGCACATGCCGAACAGCACCGGCAGGAGGGCGAGCAGACGGCCGAGCAGGAGCTTCATGCGCCCGTCTGCTGACCGGATGTCTGCTGGTCGCCTGCCTGGCGGTCGCGGGCCCGGCGATACGCCGCCAGACGCTCCGGTATCACGGCGGCGGTTTCCGGGCGCGGCCAGGGCGGCAGGGATGCGGCGAACAGGCAGGCGCTGTCATGCCCCGCGGTCACGGGCATCAACGCCGGATGCGGATCGGCCCGGCACACCGGCTGCACCTGCGGACATCGCCCGGCGAAGCGGCAGCCGGGCGGCAACCCGGTCGGGTCCGGCGGCTCGCCCGGCATCGGCGCATGCTCGCGCGGACCCTGATTGATCCGCGGTGCCGCCGCCAGCAGGGCGCGCGTGTAGGGGTGCGACGGCGCCTCGAACAACGCCGCCACCGGCCCCGCCTCCACCACCTGGCCCGCATACATCACCAGCACGGCCTGGGCGATCTGCCGCACCACGGCCAGGTCGTGCGAGATGAACAGCAGCGCCAGGCCGCGTTCCCGCTGCAGGTCCTGCAGCAGGTTGATCACCTGCGCCTGCACCGAGACGTCCAGCGCACTGACCGGCTCGTCGCACACGATCAGCTCGGGGTCCACGCTGAGCGCCCGGGCGATGGCGATGCGCTGGCGCTGGCCGCCGCTGAACTCGTGCGGCAGGCGGTCCAGCAGGGTGGCGGAGAGGCCCACGCGCTTTATGAGCGCGCCGGCCCGCAGCAGCGCCGCCTTGCCGGAGGCCAGGCCGTGCAGCCGCATGGGCCGGGTCAGCACGTCGCGGATGCGCTGGCGGGGGTCGAGCGAGGCGTAGGGGTCCTGGAACACCACCTGCATCCGGCGGCGCAGCGCCAGGGCGGGCAAGGAGGCCATGCCGGCGCCGTCGAACCGGATGTCCCCGGCGTCCGCGGGTTGCAGGCGCAGCAGCAGCCGGCCCAGCGTGCTCTTGCCGCAGCCGGATTCACCCACCACCGCCAGCGTCTGGCCGCGGTCCAGCACCAGGTCCACGCCATCCACCGCCAGCAGGGTCCGCCCGCCCGGCAGCGCGAACCGCTTGGACAGGCCGGTGGCGCGCAGCAGCGTCATGACAGCGCCTCCACCGGGGCGCGCCAGCAGGCGACCTCGTGGCCCGGCCCCATGGAGCGCAGCGGCGGCGGCTGGGCACAGACCGCCGCGACGAAGGGGCAGCGCGGGGCGAACCGGCAGCCGGCGGGGGCGGTGCCGGGGGCGGGCATGCGCCCCGGGATCGGCTCCAGCCGGAGCGACGCGGCCGAGAGCGACGGCATGGCGGCCAGCAGGGCCAGCGTGTAGGGGTGCTGCGCCCCGGTGAACAGCGTCGCGGCCGGCGCGCGCTCCACCACCTGGCCCGCATACATGACCGCCACCGCGTCGGCGATCTCCGCCACCACGCCCAGATTGTGGGTGATGAACAGGATGGCGGTGCCGGTGCGGCGGCGCAGTTCCGCCAGCAGCGCCAGCACCTGCGCCTGGATGGTGACGTCGAGCGCGGTGGTGGGCTCGTCGGCGATCAGCAGGGCCGGGTCGCAGGCCAGGGCCATGGCGATCATCACCCGCTGCCGCAGCCCGCCGGACAGCTCGTGCGGATAGGCGTCCAGCCGGCGTTCCGGGGCCGGCATCTGCACCGCCTGCAGCGCGCGCAGGGCGGCGGCGCGGGCGCTGGCGCGGGAGGCGCCGCGGTGCAGCTGCAGCACCTCGCCGATCTGGTCGCCCACGGTGAACAGCGGGTTGAGGCTGGTCATGGGTTCCTGGAACACCATCGCCATGCGGTCACCGCGCAGCCGGGCCATGGCGGGTTCGGGCAGGGTGGCGAGGTCCTGCCCCTCCAGCCCGATGCGGTCCGCCGTGACCGCGAAGCGGCCCGGCGGCAGCAGCCGCATCAGCGCCAGCGCCGAGACGCTCTTGCCGGAGCCGGACTCGCCCACCACGCACAGCACCTGCCCGGCCGCCACCTGCAACGACACCCCGTCCACCACCGTGACCCGGCGCCCGGGCGGGCCCAGCGCCACCGTCATGTTGCGGATGTCCAGCACCGGGGTCATGCGGGGGGGGTGGCGGCAAGGATGCCCGCGAGTTCGGCCGCGCTGGGCAGGGCGGCGAAGCAGCCGGCCCGCTGCACGGACAGGGCCGCGGCGCGCTGGGCCGTGGCGATGGCCGGGGCGAGCGCCCAGCCGGCGGCCAGGGCGGCGGCCAGCACGCCGCAGAAGGTGTCGCCCGCCCCGGTGCTGTCGATCATCCGCACCGCGGGCGCGGGCAGCGCCTGGACCCCCGCCGCCGTGGCGACCAGGCAGCCCTGCCGCCCCAGCGTCACGATCGCCACGCCGGCTCCGGCCGCCCAGAGCGCCGCGGCCGCCGCGCGCCCGGTGCAGCCGGTCAGGGCCTCGGCCTCCGCCGCGTTCGCCACCGCCACGGCGCAGAACGGCAGCACCGGCCGCATGTCCCATGGCAGGGGCGCGGTGTTCAGCATCACCGACACCCCGCGGGACCTGGCGTCGCGGCAGGCGGCGAGCGTCGCATCGGGCCCGAGGTTGCCCTGCATGAGCAGCCATCCGCCCGGCGGCACCGCGGCCAGATCGGCCAGTGCGGCCGTCTCCGGCAAGGCCGTCGCACAGGACCCGGCGGTGACGATGCTGTTCTCGCCATCGGGCATCACCATCAGCACGGAACAGTCGGTGGCCGGGCCGGGGCGGGGGAGCAGCAGGGATGCGAAGCCTTCCTGCCGCAGGGCCGCCTCCACCTGGGCGCCGGCCGGGTCATTGCCCAGCGGGGCCAGGAACGCGACCGGGACCAGGCCGGCGCGGCACGCCACCACGGCCTGGTTCAGCCCCTTGCCGCCGGGAAGGCGGGGGCCGGGGTAGCCCACCAGCGTCTCCCCCGGTCGCGGCAGGCGCGGCAGGACGAAGCCGATGTCCAGCCCGGCGTTGCCGAGAACGAGGAGCCGCGTCATCCGGGCTGGGCAGCCCGGGTGGGGCGGGCGGGGCGGGCGCGATCCGCCGCCTGCATGAAGCGGCGCAGGCGGTCCGGGTCCACCGGGTTCCACCACACGCCATCCTGCTTCAGGTAGGAGGCGACGATCACCCCGTCCGCGACGCCGAGGATGTCCGCCACGTTGTCCGGGTTCACGCCGGAGCCGACCATCAGCGGCAGCGACGTGCCGCCGGCGATGGTCTCCAGCTCCTCCATGGTGGCGGCGTCCCCGGTGCGCTGGCCGGTGGCGATCGCCACGTCGGCATCGAAGAACTCCACGTCCCGCGCCAGCTCCGGGATCGAGCGGTCGGCGGTGATGGCGTGCGCCCCGTGCTTCACGTGCACATCCGCGAAGATGCGGATGGCGCGGCCGTGCAGCATGGCGCGGTAGCGGGTGGCGAGCGCCGCCGGCCCCTCGACGAAGCCCTCGTTGGCGACATAGGCGTTGGCCCACTGGTTCACCCGGATGAAGTCGGCGCCCGCCGCCTTCGCCACCGCCAGCGCCTGCAGCGCGCCATTCGCCAGCACGTTCACCCCCAGCGGCAGCCCGCTGGCCCGGCGCACCGCATCCGTCATCACCGCCATGCCCGCCGCCGTCTCCGGCCCCAGGTGTTCCGGCTTGCTGAACGGGATGTCGCCGTGGTTCTCCACGATGAGGCCGTCCACGCCACCCGCCCGGTAGCGGCCCGCTTCCGCCACCGCGAAGTCGATGATCGCGGCCATGGGCATGCCGTCATAGCCGGGGCTGCCGGGCAGCGGCAGCGAGTGGATGACGCCGATCACCGCCTTGCGCCGCCCGAAGATGGCCTCGATGGCGTTGGGCTTCGGCTTGAACACCGGGTTCGCCATCAGCGCGTGACCCAGGACAGCACGTTGCGCCAGAGCCGGGCATAGCCGGGCCATTGCACGAAGTCATCGGGCAGCCAGTGCGGGCCGATATCGGAGGTCCAGGCGACGGTGCGGCCCTCGCCATGGGTGCCGGTCACCAGCAGGGGGTGGCCGCCCTGGTCAGCCGGAAGGCGGGCGAGCAGCTCGACATCGGGGCGGTCGCGCATCACCACCTCGTTGGCGCCCAGCAGCAGCGGCCACGCGGTGCCGAGGCCCTGCAGGATGGGGTGTTCGGGGTTGCCGGTGATCTCGGGGTTGAAGCCCTCGGGCACCTCCAGCCGGTCGTCATAGGGCAGGCAGGTGACGGGCAGGCAGTCTTCCACCGGGGTGCGGCGCCAACGGCCGCGGCCGTCGATGCCCTGGAACGTCATGTAGCCGCCGATCATCACCAGGCCGCCGCCCTGGGCCGTCCAGTCGCGGATCAGCTTCAGCCGGTTGGGCATGGGCCTGCTGTGCAGCAGCACGGCGGGCGGCAGCAGCAGCGTGTTGGCGCCGATGTCGGAGAGGATGATGGCCTTGTACTCGCGCAGCCCCTCCAGCGTGAAGGGAAAGCCTTCCGCGGCCTCGTGCACCGGCATGTAGGTCAGCTCGAACCCGGTGCCGGCCAGCGCGTGCACCAGCGGCTCGGCGCCCTTGTGGTAGGTGGCGGTGCCGAAGCTGTCGAAGCCCTTGTAGTGGGTGGAGGCGCTGATCCAGCTCTCGCCGGCCAGCAGCACCTTGATGCGTTCCATGGTCAGGATCCTCGTTGGGCGTGTGTTGGGGCGCGGGGAGGCGCCACCGAGGCGCGCACGATCAGTTCCACCGGCAGCCGCGGCGGGCATGCCGCCTCACGCCCCGCAATGGTTGCCAGCAGAAGCTGCACGCCGCGGCGGCCCAGCTCCTCGACCGGCTGGCGGATCACGGTGAGGGCCGGGTCGAGCAGGTGCCAGGGGCCGATATCGTCGAACCCGATGAGGGAGAGGGCGCCCGGCACCGCCACGCCCCGCATGCGCGCGGCGTCCAGCATGCCCAGCGCCGTCTGGTCGCTGGTGGCGAACACGGCGGTGGGGCAGGCCGGCGAGGCCAGCATCGCATCCGCGCCACGCCGCCCGGCCTCGATGGTGTAATCGCCGGAATCGGTGAACACGACCGCGCCGCCGCCCGCGGCGATGGCGTCCTGGAAGCCGCGATGACGTTCCTGCGCGCTCAGCAGCCCGGCCGGGCCACCCAGGATCGCGACCCGGCGGTGGCCCTGCGCCAGCAGGTGCTCCGCCGCCAGCCGGCCGCCCACCAGGTTGTCGGCGAACAGCTTTGGCACCGTGGTGCCCGTCACGTCCTCGTCCAGCAGCACGGCGTGCGGGATCGCGCACAGGGCCTGCGCCAGGGTGCCGTCATCGGCGTGGTTGGTCACGAACAGCACGCCGTCGGTGCCCTGGCGGCCCAGGCGGTCGAGCGCGGCGACCTCCCGGTCTAGGCGGTTGCGCGTGGCGGCGATCAGCACCTCCATGCCTTCGAGCTCCGCCTCGCGCTGGATCGCGTCGGCCAGCACGGCGAAGAAGGGGTTGGCGATGTCGGGGATGACCAGGCCCAGCGTATCGGACCGGCCGCGGCTGAGCCGCTGCGCATGGGGGTTGGCCCGGTAGTTGAGGCGCAGGCGGGCGGCATCGATGCGCGCGGCGGTCTCGGGCGGCAGGAACAGCTTGCCGTTGAGGTAGCGCGACACGGTGGCGACGGACACCTGCGCGGCGGCGGCAACATCCCTGACGCCCGCCATTGCCCTGCCTCCGGTTAACCGGTTTACAATGCGGAGCAGGCAAACGGCTGTCAACCGGCATGGCGCCGGACTGCATGCATGGCCCCGGGTGTGACCGGATTCGCCACACGGTCCAACCCGTTGTTATGCTTCGAGGTCCGCGCCGAGGTCTGGTGGAGCTGAGCGGGATCGAACCGCTGACCTCCTGAATGCCATTCAGGCGCTCTCCCAACTGAGCTACAGCCCCAGACCTGCGGGAGCGGTCCTATAACCCCGCCAAACCGCCCCCGCAAGACCCTATCAGGCGGGGTATGCCCCGGCGGGCGCCATAAACGTCGCTTCCGTCTTCGACCGCAGCTCCTCGACCGTCACGCCGGGAGCGATATCCACCAGGGTCAGGCCGTCCTGGCCAGGCTTGTCCACGGCGAAGACGCAGAGATCGGTGACGATGAGGCTCACCACGCCGGCGCCGGTGAGCGGGAGGGTGCAGCGCTTGAGGATCTTCGGCTCGCCACGGGCGGTGTGCTCCATCAGCACGACGCATTTCGGCACGCCGGCCACCAGGTCCATGGCGCCGCCCATGCCCTTCACCATCTTGCCGGGGATCATCCAGTTCGCGAGGTCGCCGTTCTCCGCCACCTGGAGCGCGCCCAGGATGCTGATGGCGATGTGGCCGCCGCGGATCATGGCGAAGCTCTGCGCGCTGTCGAAGATGCTGGTGCTGGGCAGCATGGTGACGGTCTGCTTGCCGGCGTTGATCAGGTCGGCGTCCTCCTCGCCCTCATAGGGGAAGGGGCCGATGCCGAGCATGCCGTTCTCGCTGTGCAGCTGCACGCTGATGCCCGGCGGCAGGTGGTTCGCCACCAGCGTGGGGATGCCGATGCCGAGGTTCACGTACATGCCGTCCTGCAGCTCCTGCGCGGCGCGGGCGGCCATCTCGTCGCGGGTCCATGCCATGCTCTGCGCTCCTTTATGCCGAGGCCGCGGTGCGCTGGCGCACCGTGCGTTGCTCGATCCGCTTGGTGGCGTTCGGCACGTGCACCAGGCGTTGCACGAAGATGCCGGGGGTGATGATGTGGTCGGGGTCGAGCTCGCCGGGCTGCACCAGGTGCTCGACCTCGGCGACCGTGATCTTGGCCGCGGTGGCCATCACCGGGTTGAAGTTCCGGGCGGTGCGGCGATAGACCAGGTTGCCTTCGGGGTCGCCCTTCCAGGCGTGGATGATGGCGAGGTCGGCGAACAGGCCGTGCTCCATGACGTAACGGTGGCCGGCGAACTCGCGCTCCTCCTTGCCCTCCGCCACCGCGGTGCCGGCGCCGGTGCGGGTGAAGAAGGCGGGGACGCCGGCGCCGCCGGCGCGGATGCGCTCGGCGAGCGTGCCCTGCGGGTTGAACTCGATCTCCAGCTCGCCGGCCAGGTACTGCTTGGCGAAGGTGGCGTTCTCGCCGACGTAGCTGCTGATCATCTTTTTGATCTGCCGGGTCTGCAGCAGCAGGCCGAGGCCGGCGTCATCGATGCCGGCGTTGTTCGAGATTACGGTGAGGCCGGTGACGCCGCTTTCGCGGATGGCGAGGATCAGGCTTTCGGGGATGCCGCAGAGGCCGAAGCCGCCGGCCATCACCAGCATGTCGTTGCGCAACGCCCCGGCCAGTGCCGCGGCCGCGTCCGGGAAAACCTTGCTCGCCATTCCGTTTCTGCCCCTGTTTGGGCGGAGCATCGCACAGCGCCGCATTATGGTGAAGCGAGAGGCGTCAGGAGGCGAGCACGCCGCATTGCCGCAGGAAGCCGAGCAGCGGCAGCAGCGGCAGGCCCAGCACGGCGGCGTGCTCGCCCTCCACACGGTCGAACAGCTGCGCGCCCGGGCCTTCCAGGCGATAGGCGCCGACGCAGCCCAGCAGGGCCTCGCCCTCCAGCGCCAGGTACTCGTCCAGGAAGGCGTCGGAGAAGGGGCGCATGGTCAGGCGGGGCCGGGCCAGGTGGCGCCAGATCTCGGTGCCGTCGCGGTGGCAGACCAGGGCAGTCACCAGCGTGTGGGTGCGGCCGCGGAGCGCCACCAGGTGGGCGCGGGCCTGGTCGAGGCTGGTTGGCTTGTCGAACCAGCCGTCCTCGCACACCAGCAGCTGGTCGGCGCCGATCACCACTGCACCGGGAAGGCCGGGGGCACCGGGTTCGCGGATGCGGCGGGCCTTCATGGTCGCCAGGGTCAGCGCCACGTCCTCCGGTCCGGCGCCCTCCGCCAGCCCGGCCGCCTTGACCGCCGCCTCGTCGATGCGCGCCGGCCGCGCCTCGAACACCAGCCCGGCCCCCGCCAGCACGGCGGCGCGGGCGGCGGACTGGCTGGCGAGGATCAGGCGGCCGGGTTGCAGCATGGCTAGACCGCGAGCTTGTCCTGGGTTTTCGTGTCGAAGTCGCTGGCGTCGTGGCGTTCGTGCAGCTGGCTGCCGGGTTCGCCCGAGACGCGGTTGACCATGCGGCCGCGCTGCACCGCCGGCCGGGCCAGGAGCATGTCGGCCCAGCGGTGCACGTTCCTGTACTCGCCGGCGGAGAGGAAGGTCGCGGCGTCGCCGTAGTTCCAGCCCTTCACCAGGCCGCCGTACCAGGGGAACACCGCCATGTCGGCGATGGTGTACTCGGGCCCGGCCAGGTATTCGCTCTCGCCCAGGCGACGGTCCAGCACGTCCAGCTGGCGCTTCACCTCCATGGTGAAGCGGTCGATCGGGTATTCCATCTTGCTGGGCGCATAGGCATAGAAGTGGCCGAAGCCGCCGCCGAGATAGGGCGCGGCGCCCATCTGCCAGAACAGCCAGGACAGGCACTCGGCGCGGGCCGCCGGGTCGGTGGGCAGGAAGGCGCCGAACTTTTCAGCCAGGTGCACCAGGATGGCGCCGGATTCGAACACGCGGATGGGGGTGGGGCCGCTGCGGTCCATCAGGGCCGGGATCTTCGAGTTCGGGTTGATGGAGACGAAGCCGCTGCCGAACTGGTCGCCATCGCCGATCCTGATCAGCCAGGCGTCGTATTCCGCGCCGCTGTGGCCCCGGGCCAGCAGCTCCTCCAGCATGATCGTCACCTTCACGCCGTTGGGGGTGGCCAGCGAATAGAGCTGCAGCGGGTGCTTGCCGACGGGCAGCGCCTTTTCATGCGTGGGGCCGGCGATGGGGCGGTTGATGCTGGCGAAGCGGCCGCCGTTCTCCTTGTTCCAGGTCCAGACGGCGGGTGGCGTGTAGTCGTTCATGCGTGGTCTCCTTGGGAGGGGGCGGGCGTTTCGGCCGCCTTGCGCCGGCGGTCGTGCCAGGCTTCCATCAGTTGCAGCACCGTGGCGGCGGTCTCCTCGATGGAGCGCCGGGTCACGTCGATCACGGGCCAGCCGCGGCGGGCGCAGAGGCGGCGGGCCCAGAGCAGTTCGGCCTTCACCGCCTCGATGTCCACATAATCCGTCTGCTCGTTGCGCACACGCCCCGTGTCGGCGCCGGAAGCGATCAGTTTCAGGCGGTGCCGGCGGATCTCGATCAGCGCCATCGGGTCCAGCGTCAGCCCCACCACCGGGCATACCGGGCTGGTGAGGCCCGGCGGGTCCGGCGTGCCCGGCACCAGCGGCACGTTGGCGGCCTTGACGCCGCGGTTGGCCAGATAGAACGAGGTGGGCGTCTTGCTGCTGCGGGAGACGCCGACCATCACCACGTCGGCCTCGGCGATGCCGGCCTGGGCCTGGCCGTCATCATGCGCCAGCACGTAGTGCATGGCGTCGATGCGGCGGAAATAATCGGCATCCAGCACGTATTGGCGGCCCGGCCGGGCCTGGGCGGTGGCGCCCAGCTCCTCCTGCAACATGCTCAGCACCGGGTCGAGCACGTTGACCACGGAGACGCCGAGGCGGTTGCAGGTGGTTTCCAGGTCGTTGCGCAGCGCCTGGTCCAGCACGGTGGAGAGCACCAGGCCTGGTTCCGCCTCGATGCCCTCCAGCACGCGGTGCAGCTGGAACCGGGTGCGGATCAGGCTCCAGCGGTGATAGGCGATGGTCACGTGCTCGAACTGGGAGACGGTGGCGCGGGCGATGCTGTTCAGCGTCTCCCCGGTGGCGTCGGAGACCAGGTGCAGGTTCAGCCGGTTGTCTTCCATGACAACGAGGATAGCGGGGACAACCCGGGGCCGGTATCCCCGTTCGAGGGTACAGCGGGGATAAGGCCGACCACCGGGACGACTGGGGACGATCTGTTTGGAAAATCCGGTGCTGCGGCGCACAACCCTGATTCCAGCAGGCTCCGCGGCCCGTTTTCGGGCCGTAAAGCCTGTGGATAACCCTGGGACAAAATGCGCAAATCCGGGTACCACATTATCCACAGGCCCAAGCTCAACATCATCCTAAAGAAAGATTCTTCTTAAGATTATGGCAGACCTCAACCTGACCAAACCGCTGCTTTCCAAGCCGCTGCTCAACGTGCTCGCAGGGGAGAGCGTATGGCCGCCTCCCATCTGGCTGATGCGGCAGGCGGGCCGGTACCTGCCGGAATACCGAGAGCTTCGGGCGCAGGCCGGAGACTTCGTGAGCCTCTGCACCAATCCGCGTCTGGCGGCCGAGGTGACGCTGCAGCCCATCCGCCGTTTCGGGTTCGATGCCGCCATCCTGTTCAGCGACATCCTGATGGTGCCCTGGGCGCTCGGGCAGGGGCTGACGTTCCAGGAGGGTGAGGGCCCGGTGCTGCCCCCCATCCGCGACGCGGCTGGCCTCGCGCGGCTGGACCTCAATCGCTTGACGGGGGCCATCGCTCCCATCCTGGAAACGGTGCAGCGGACGCGGGCCGGGTTGCCGGAACAGGTGGCGATGATCGGGTTTGCCGGGTCCCCGTTCACGGTGGCCTGCTACATGATCGAGGGCGGCGGCTCGAAGGACTTCCCCAACATCCGCGCCATGGCCCACGGCAACCCGGCCCTGATGAACGCCATGGTCGACCTTCTGGTGGAGGCCAGCGTCATCTATCTGTCCGCGCAGGCCGATGCCGGGGCCGAGGTGCTGATGCTGTTCGACAGCTGGTCCGGCGTGCTGTCGCCCACGCTGTTCCGCCGCCTGGTGATCGCGCCCACCAGACGGATCGTCGACGCCTTGAAGAAGCGGCATCCAACGATCCCGGTGATCGGCTTCCCGCGGCTCGCCGGCGTGCTGGTGGGTGAGTATGCCGCGCAGACCGGGGTGAACGCGGTGGCGCTGGATACGGGGGCTGACCTCACGCTCGCCACCGGCCTGGTGCCCGGTACCGTCGCCACGCAGGGCAACCTGGATCCGGCTGCGCTGGTGGCCGGCGGCGAGGCGTTGCGGCGGGAGGCGGAGGGCGTGCTCGCGGCGGTGCGGGGGCGGCCGCATATCTTCAACCTGGGACACGGCATCGTGCCGCAGACGCCACCCGGGCACGTGGCGGCGCTGGTGGCGCAGGTGCGGGCCGCGTGAACAAGCTTGACGCGGGGCTGGACCGGACCACGTTGCGGGGCATGTCCGATGCTCGCCGCAAGATCGCCCTTGTCCTGTTCAACCTGGGCGGGCCCGACCAGCCGAAGGCGATCCGCCCGTTCCTGGTCAACCTGTTCAAGGACCCGGCGATCCTGCGCGTGCCGTTCTTCGTGCGCCCCTTCCTGGCCCGGCTGATCGCCTATCTCCGCACCAGGGCCGCCACCGCGAACTACGCGATCCTGGGCGGCAAGAGCCCGTTGCTGGAGCTGACGCAGGAGCAGGCGCGCTCGTTGGAGCGGGCCATGGCGGAGGCGGCGCCGGACCTGGAGGCAAAGTGCTTCGTGGCGATGCGCTACTGGCACCCGTTCAGCGACGTGGCGGCGCGGGCGGTGAAGGCGTGGAACCCCGACGAGATCGTGCTGGTGCCGCTGTATCCGCAGTATTCCACCACCACGACCGGCAGCTCGTTCACGGCGTGGCGGGAGGCTTCGGCGCAGGCCGGGCTGATGAAGCCGGTGACGAGCCTGTGCTGCTATCATTCCAGCCCGGCCTTCCTGCGCGCCACCGCGGCCATCATCCGCACCGCCTATGACTCGGCCCGCAGCGCCCTGCCGGCCGAGACCCGGTTGCGCATCATGTTCTCGGCGCATGGCCTGCCGGAGGTGATCATCAAGAAGGGCGACCCCTACCAGTTCCAGATGGAGCGGACCGTGGCCGGGGTGGTGCGGGTGCTGCAGGAGGCCGGCGACCTCGACGACCTGGACCATGTGCTGTGCTACCAGTCGCGCGCCACGCCGCAGAAGTGGATCGACCCCAGCATCGAGGCGGAGCTGGAGCGGGCGGCGCATGACAAGGTGGCGGTGCTGGTGACGCCGATCGCCTTCGTGTCCGACCATTCGGAGACGCTGGTGGAGCTGGACGTGGAATACCGGGAGGTGGCGGAGAAGCTGCATCTGCCCGGGTATTTCCGGGTGCCGGCGCAGAACAGCGATGGCGGCTTCATCGACGCGCTGGCCGAGCTGGTGCAGGATGCGCTGGGCCGCGGACCCGGCCTGTGCAGCTTCGTGGGCGGCCGCACCTGCCCCAAGCAGCACACCGACTGCCCACATGCAAAGGCGCAGAAGGCCGACGGTACGGTGGCTGAACTGGTGAGCTGAGCGTCGCCTTGCACGAAACTGCAACGCAAACTTCGCTGAACCATGGCATCGCTCCGGATTTGGCGCCACTATCACTCGGCCGGTAACATTCACGGACGAGGAGTACTTCAATGCGCGCGGAGACGGCTTTCATTGCGGTGATGCTGATGGGTGCCGCCGGGGTGCCGACCCTGGCCCAGGCGCTGCCGAGCACCCTGAACGGCGCGCTGCCCGTGGTCATCAACCATCGCGGCGCCAGCGGCTACCTGCCGGAAGAGTCGGTCCAGGCCTATCAGCTGTCGCTGTCGATGAAGCCGGACTTCATCGAGGGCGACGTCTATCTGACGGCCGACAACGTGGCGATCATGCTGCATGACGGCACGCTGAATGCCACGACCAACGTGGTCGCCTATGCCACCACCCATCCGGAGATCGCGGCGCTGAAGTCGGCGAACGGCACGTATGACGCGACGAAGTTCACCGTGGCGCAGCTGCAGCAGCTCTCGCTGACCTGCCGGGCGGCGAACGGGTATTGCACGGATAAACGGTATTTCGATCCGGGTGCCACGTATCAGCTGACGACCTACAGCCAGTTCCTGGACCTGGCCTACAACAACTATCTCAACAGCGGCATCTCGGTCGGCGTATATCCGGAGGCCAAGCAGAGCGGCATTGCGGTGGCCGACGCCATTCTGGCCGGGCTGAACGACCCCAAGTACAACGGCTACTTCACCACGCCGGGCCGGGCCTACACGCAATCATTCGACCCGACCCAGGTGGCCTATCTGAATGCCAATTCCAGCATTCCTGTCGCCTATCTCGGGGTCTGCCCGACCACGGCGAGTGCGGCGGCCTCCATCGCGATGATCGCCGATGGCGTGGGTCCGTCCATCAGCCAGGCGACGGCCGCCTGCATCCAGGCAGCACACGCCGCCGGCCTGGTGGTGCATCCCTACACCTACCTCAACAACCCCGCCCAGTATGTGGCGGCCTACAACCTCGGGGTGGACGGGGTATTCACCAACTTCGCCGACATCGCCGAGGCGGCGCGTGACCAGGTGTTCGTGCCGGAGCCGGCGAGCCTGGCGTTGCTGGGGCTCGGTGTATTGGGCATGGCGGCCCTTCGCCGCCGCGCCGCGTAAGCCGATTGCATCGGTCCCTGGGGGGTGCTTACTGCGCCCCAACCATTCCCCGGGGACCATGACCGCCCAACCCGAACCCATCCGGCTCGTGATCTTCGACTGCGACGGCGTGCTGATCGACAGCGAGGGGCCGAGCAACCGCGTCGTGGCGCAGGAGATCAGCCGGCTGGGTTGGCCGATGACCGAGCAGGAGAGCACGCGGCTGTTCGTGGGCTATCAGCTGGCGGACATCCCGCGGGTGGTGGAGGCGCGGCTGGGCCGGCCGGTGCCGGAGGGCTGGGTGGAGACGCTGCGCCGGGCCATGATCGCGGCGTTCGAGAGCATCGAGATGGTGCCCGGCGCGCGCCAGGTGCTGGAGGGCGTGGCGGGTCTGGGCCTGCCGTTCCGCATCGCCAGCAACTCGTCCCATGCCGAGATGCACGTGAAGTTCGGCAACACCGGGCTGGCGCACCTGGTGCAGGGTCGCCAGCACAGCGCCTATGACGTGAAGCTCGGCAAGCCGGCGCCGGACGTGTTCCTGGCGGCGGCGGCGGCCGAGGGGATGCCGCCCGCGGCCTGCCTGGTGGTGGAGGACAGCATTCCCGGGATCCATGCCGCGGTGGCGGCGGGGATGCGGGTGGTGGCGCTGGACATCACCGGCACGGGTGCGGCGCAGCGGGCGGCGGGGGCCGTCACGATCGGCAGTCTTGGTGAACTAATTCCTATGCTGCAGCGTGGCGCCGCATGACGGTCGAGGCGCTGGCGCCGTTCTATCCCTGGACCAAGTCGTTGCACGTGATCGCCGTGATCGCCTGGCTGGCGGGGATCTTCTACCTGCCGCGGCTGTATGTGTACCATTGCGGCCTGGTGCGCGGCTCCGCGGAGAGCGAGCGGTTCAAGGTCATGGAGCGGCGCCTGCTGAAGCAGATCATGCTGCCGGCGATGCTGTCCACCTGGTTGTTCGGCCTGCTGCTGGTGCTGACGCCGGGGATCGTCGACTGGCACGGCTTCAACTGGTGGCACGTGAAGTTCATCGGCGTGCTGCTGATGACGGGGTTCCAGGGTGCGGCCGGCAAGTGGCGCCGCAATTTCCTGGAGGACCGCAACGTGAAGCCCGAGCGGTTCTACCGCATGGCCAACGAGGTGCCGACGGTGCTGATGATGGTGATCGTCATCATGGCGATCGCCAAGCCGTTCTGAGGGTTTGGCTTGACGATCGGGCTGGGAGGTGCGACGTAGTGGAGTGTGACGCGCCGTCCTGGCGATGTCCGCTGCCGGTTTTGCAACGGGCGGCCCCTCCCCGACCTGACCCATGGGCACATCCGCCCGCCGCCTGATCCAGGCGACCGGCGCAAAGGCCCCCTACAAGGCGCCCGCATGCACCTCGCCGACCTCAAGGCCAAGCCACCGGCCGACCTTCTCTCCCTCGCGGAATCCCTGAACGTCGAGAACGCCTCCTCCCTGCGCAAGCAGGACATGATGGTGGCGATCCTGAAGACGCTGGCCGACAACGAGCAGGCAATCTATGGCGAGGGCACGCTCGAGATCATGCCGGATGGCTTCGGCTACCTGCGCAGCAGCCAGGCAAACTTCCTGCCGGGCCCCGACGACATCTACATATCGCCCAACCAGGTGCGCCGCTTCGCGCTGCGCACAGGCGACACCGTGGAGGGGCAGATCCGCGCGCCACGGGACGGCGAGCGGTATTTCGCGCTGCTCAACGTCAACACCATCAACTTCGAGCCGCCGGATGCGGTGAAGCACCGCATCAACTTCGACAACCTGACGCCGCTCTATCCCGAGCGCCGGTTGAAGATGGAGGTGGAGAACTTCCAGTCCGTCGCCAAGGGTCCCGGCAAGGACATGACGCCGCGGGTCATCGACCTGATCGCGCCGATCGGCATGGGCCAGCGCGCCTTGATCGTGGCGCCGCCGCGCACCGGCAAGACGGTGATGCTGCAGAACATCGCCACGGCGCTGGCGGCGAACCACCCGGACGTGTTCCTGATCGTGCTGCTGATCGATGAGCGGCCCGAGGAAGTGACGGATATGAGCCGCACCGTGAAGGGCGAGGTCGTCGCCTCCACCTTCGACGAGCCGGCGACCCGGCACGTGCAGGTGACCGAGATGGTGCTGGAGAAGGCCAAGCGGCTGGTCGAGCACAAGCGTGACGTGGTGATCCTGCTGGACAGCATCACCCGCCTGGCGCGGGCCTACAACACCGTGGTGCCCAGCTCCGGCAAGGTGCTGACCGGCGGTGTGGACGCCAATGCGCTGCAGCGGCCGAAGCGCTTCTTCGGCGCCGCGCGCAACATCGAGGAAGGCGGCAGCCTGACGATCATCGCCACCGCGCTGATCGACACCGGCAGCCGCATGGACGAGGTGATCTTCGAGGAGTTCAAGGGCACCGGCAACAGCGAGATCATCCTGGACCGCAAGCTCAGCGACAAGCGGACCTTCCCGGCGATCGACATCACCAAGTCCGGCACCCGCAAGGAGGAGCTGCTGGTGGAGCGTGGCACGCTGTCCAAGATGTGGGTGCTGCGCCGCATCCTGGGGCCGATGGGCATGACGGACGGCATGGACTTCCTGTTGGACAAGCTGAAGTACAGCAAGACCAACCAGGACTTCTTCGACGCGATGAACACCTGATCCGCTGGGGGGCGGTTCGCCGCCCTCCGTCCGGATCAGCGGCGGTTGGCCTGCCGGGCCAGGGCCAGCACCAGGCGGCGCACCAGAACGGCGTCGGGCGCACCCGTCTGCTTGCAGGCGAGTTCGGCCCGGCGCACCTCCTCGATGGCGGCGGCCACGCGGGGGCCTGGCCAGCGTTCGGCGGAGCGGATCATGTCCTGCTCCCGTTTCCAGAACACCGGGGGCCGCAGCCCCTTTACCGCCTCCGCGGCGCCCGACCCGGCCTCCATGCGGCCGCGCACCTGGTGCAGCTTGACCATGTGGCCCAGCAGCACCCGCAGGATCGCCACGGCCGCGGTGCCTTCGGCGAAGGCGCGCTCCACCGAGAGGTCGGCCAGGGCCACGTCGCCCAGGGTGGCGGCATAGGCGGCATCGTCCATCGAGGTGGCGGCCTGGTCGCCGACGCAGGCGCGCGCGGCGTCCAGGTCCAGCCGCTTCTCGGCGCCGGCGTAGAGCACCAGTTTCTCGATCTCGCCGCGCGTGCTGGCGTAGTCGCTGCCGAGATGATCGACCAGCCAGGCCAGCGCGTCCGGGTCGGCGCGCACGCCCGCGGCCTGCAGGCCGCCCGCGATGGCGTTGCGCAGCCCGGCGGCGTCTTCGGGGTAGCATACCAGGCTGGCTCCATTGGGCGCGGCCTCCACCAGGCCCAGCAGCTTCGAACGTTTGGGCAGGGCCGCGGCTTCCAGCAGGACGAGACTGTCGCCGGGCGCCGCCATGATCTGCGCGATGGCGGGTGCCAGGAGGTCCCCCGCGTCCCGCACCCGCACCACGCGGCGGCCGCCCAGCATGGCGATGGCGCTGGCCTCCTCCGGCAGCCGGCCGTGATCGGCGGCGGCGAGCCAGGCGATGCGGAACGGGTCATCCGCCGCGCCCACCACGGCCAGGGTGAGGGCGTCGGCGCGGTGGCGCACCAGGCCCTCATTCTCGCCATACAGCAGGGCGACCCGCGCCGTGCCGGGGTCGCGCAGGAATGCGGCGGCCCGGGCCGGCGTGATCTTCATGAGGGCGTGGGGATCGGCTGGTTCTTGAGGAAGATGGCGACCTGCGTGACGATCTGGTCGGCCAGGGATTCCGCAGCCCGGCGGTATGCCGCCTCGGATTCCAGGTCCGCCGCGAAATACTGCTGGTTGAGGATGTTGTAGCCGTCCAGCACGCGGCTGGTGCCGGTGGTGATCACGGTATGCGCCAGGTTCAGCTGGCGCAGGCTCCAGGGTGCGGTGGCGGTCAGGCGGATGCGGGTGGTGGAGCTGTCGCGCTGGATGGCAACGCCTTCGGTGGCAATGGAGAGGTTGGCGATCAGCTCGTATCTCTTGGCGATGCCGGTGCCTGAGCCTTCGATCCGCCGCTGCAGCGCCTGGCGCAGCAACTGGCCGCTGCGCTCCGCCATCACCGGCACATAGACGGCGGCCAGCGCTGCCGCGACCGGCCCGTTCCTGCCGCCCTCGGGCAGATACAGCGGGTGGAAGCCGCAGCCCGCGACGGAGCCGCCCAGGGCGCCTGCGCCCAACAGCGCGGCCCGGCGGCCGATCATGCCGCCACCACGAAGTTCACGATGCGATCCGGCACATGGATGCGCTTCACCACGCGCCTGCCCTCCAGCAGGCGGGCGACGTTCGGCTCCGCCTCGGCGGCGGCGATGGCGGTGGCGGCGTCAGTCCCGGGCGGCAGCAGGACGGTGCCGCGCAGCTTGCCCATCACCTGGACGGCGATGGTGACCTGGTCGATGACGAGCATGGCCGGGTCGGCGATGGGCCAGGCCTGGTTGGCGACCAGGGGGGCGGCCGGGTCGACCAGGTGCTGCACCTCCTCGGCCAGGTGGGGGGCCATGGGGGCGAGCAGGCGGACCAGCACGAGCAGCCCCTCGCGCCGGGCCGCGGGAGGGAGGCCGGCGCGCTCGGCCTCGCCCAGGGTGCCGACGAGTTCGTACAGCTTGGCGACGGCGACGTTGAAGGCGAAGGTCTCCAGCGCCTCGGTGACGGCGGCGATGGCGCGATGGACGGTGCGGCGCAGCGCGAGGGTATCGGGGGTCTGCTCGATGGGGATGGCGGGCGTATTGGCCAGGGCGTTGCCGAGGCGCCAGACGCGGGAGACGAACCGGCCGGCGCCGGCGACCCCGGCTTCGGTCCACTCGATGTCGCGCTCCGGCGGATTGTCGGAGAGCACGAACCAGCGGGCGGTGTCGGCGCCGTGCCCGTCGATGATGGCGCCGGGATCGACCGTGTTGAGCTTGCTCTTGGACATTTTCTCGCCGCGGCCGATGGTCACGGCCTCGCCGGTCTCGCGGTGGCGCGCCGTGCCGTCCGGCAGCTTCTCGACCTCGGCCACCGGGAGCCAGCGGCCGTCGGTCCCCTTGTAGCTCTCATGCGTGACCATGCCCTGGGTGAACAGCCCGGCAAACGGCTCCGGGTCCGACACCTCGCCCAGCCCGTGCAGGGCGCGGGTGAAGAAGCGGGCATACAGCAGGTGCAGGATCGCGTGCTCCACCCCGCCGATATACTGGTCCACCGGCAGCCAGTGGTCCGCCGCGGCGCTGTCGAACGGGATGGCGGCGTGTGGCGAGGTGAAGCGGGTGAAGTACCAGCTGCTGTCCACGAAGGTGTCGAAGGTGTCGGTCTCGCGGGTGGCGGGCTGGCCGCAAGCGGGGCAGGCGACGTGCTTCCAGGTGGGGTGGTGGTCCAGCGGATTGCCGGGGCGGTCGAAGCTGACATCCTCGGGCAGCACGACGGGCAGCTGCCCGGCCGGCACCGGGACCACGCCGCAGGTGGGGCAATGGATGATGGGGATGGGGCAGCCCCAGTAGCGCTGGCGGCTGATGCCCCAGTCGCGCAGCCGCCAGTTCACCACGCCGGTGCCGTCCGCGGTGTTTTCCAGGGCGTCGATGGCGGCGCGCTTGCCGGCGTCGCTGTCCAGGCCATCGAGGAAGCCGGAGTTGATGAGCGTGCCGGGTCCGGCATAGGGCAGGGGTGCTTCGCCGCCATCGACCACCGGCAGGATGGGCAAGGCGTACTTCTGGGCGAACTCGAAGTCGCGGCTGTCATGCGCCGGGCAGCCGAAGATGGCGCCGGTGCCGTATTCCATCAGCACGAAGTTGGCGATCCAGATGGGTGCGGTGCGGCCGGGGTCGAAGGGGTGCTGCACGCGCAGGCCGGTGTCGAAGCCGAGCTTCTCGGCGGTCTCGATGGCGGCTTCGCTGGTGCCCAGGCTGCGGGCGCGGGCGATGAAGGCGGCGGCTTCGGGGTTCTGGTCGGCGATGACGGCGGCGACCGGGTGTTCCGGCGCCAGGGCGATGAAGCTGAGGCCGAACAGCGTGTCCGGGCGGGTGGTGAACACCTCGATCTCGGATTGTTCGGCCAGGGCGGCGTCGGCGGGGGTGAGGGCGAAGCGGACGCGGGCGCCCTCGCTGCGGCCCATCCAGCGGGCCTGCATGGTGCGCACGCGGTCCGGCCAGCGGTCCAGGTCGTCGAGGGCGGAGAGCAGGGCGGGGGCGTAGTCGGTGATTCTCATGGACCACTGGTTCAGCTGCCGCTTCTCGACCGGGGCGCCGGAGCGCCAGCCGCGGCCGTCGATCACCTGCTCATTGGCCAGCACGGTGCCGTCCACCGGGTCCCAGTTCACCCAGCTTTCGCGGCGCTGGGCGATGCCGCCCTTGAGCAAGTCGAGGAACAGCTTCTGCTGATGGCCGTAATAGCCGGGTTCGCAGGTGGCGACCTCGCGGGACCAGTCGATGGAGAGGCCCATGCGCTTCAGCTCGGCGCGCATGGCGACGATGTTGGCGCGGGTCCATTGGGCCGGGTGCATGCCGCGGTCGCGGGCGGCGTTCTCGGCCGGCAGGCCGAAGGCGTCCCAGCCCATGGGGTGCAGCACGGAGAAGCCCTGGGCACGCTTGTAGCGTGCCACCACGTCGCCCAGCGTGTAGTTGCGCACATGGCCCACGTGGATCTTGCCGCTGGGATAGGGGAACATCTCCAGGACGTAGTATTTCGGCTTGCCGTCGGTGGGCAGGTCGTCGACCTCGAAGCAGCGCTGTTCGGCCCAGGCGACCTGCCAGCGTGGTTCGGCGGTGCGGAAATCGTAGCCCTGCGCGGCCTGTGGTTCGTCGTTCATGCGGAAAGCTCCCTCCCGATGGGAGGGCCGGGCGGATGATGCCCGGCCGGCGAGGCCACCGGGTCCATCAGATCAGTTGCGTGCCGCCCGTGTGGACGGCGTTCAGTTGCGGGCGGTCTGGGCCCGAAGCTCGCGGGCGCGGGCCAGCACCTTGTTCTCGATCTCGCTGGTGGTGACGGGGCTCACCGAGGCATCGACCCAGCGGCCGTTGTTGATGGTCTGGCGGAAGATCGAGACCTTCACGCCGTCGGCCCGCAGCTGGCGGCCGAGGATGTAGGCGGTGGCCTTGAAGCGCTCGCCCTGGCCGGCGGGGGGCTCGTACCAGTCGGTGATGATCACGCCGCCGAAGGGGTCGGCCGAGGCGAGGGGCATGAAGGCGAGGGTGTCGAGGGCACCGCGCCACAGATAGGCGTTCACGCCCAACGCGCCGCTGCCGGCCTCATCGGGCTTGGCGGCACCTTTGCCGATGCCGAACACCAGGCCCTGGTCGCCCAACAGCTTGCCCTGCTCGCCGCCCTTGGTGCGGTAGTCCTGGTATTCGTCGTCGGCCACGCCACGAAGCTTGCTGCCGCCGCTGCATCCCGCGATCACCAGCATCGCACTCAAGGAGAGGGGGGCGAGCAAACGTTTCATCATCTTTGATCTACCTGGGCAAGGCGCACCGCGCATCCGTGCCTCTCATAATCGGAACCACTGGCAACGCCAAGCGCGGGATGCGGTTCGGGGCGTTGAGTTCGAAGGGTGGACAAAGAAAAGGGGCGGTGGTTTCCCACCGCCCCCTGTTCCGGCGAACCGGAGACTACCAGGTGAACGAGGTGCCGACGGCGAAGATGGTCGACGTAACCTTGTTGTTGAAGGTGGTGCCGCGCGGCGTCGCGCCGCTCACGCCCTGGCCGGTGATGAAGTCGAAGCCGTTCTGCTTGCGCTCGCTCCAGAGGCCGGAGAGGAACAGCGACACGCCAGGAGCCACGGAGTAGGTGGCACCGGCGGCGACGCCCTGCTCGCGACGCTGACGGCCCTGCACCGCGTTCTGCAGGTCACCCGCGCTCTTGAAGTTCAGGTAGTGCGCACCGACGACGACCGGCCCGATGGTGTAGGAGCCGCCGACCAGGAAGGCCTCACCGTCCGGCAGACCCTTCGGGACCGTGCTGAACGAACCGTTGTTGAAGCGGCCGAACTGATACTTGCCGCCGACCGAGAACCCGGCGTAGCTCAGCGCGACGCCGAAGTCGCCGATGCTCAGCCCTTCGTAGTTGTAACGGGTGGCGCCCGTCAGGCTGTTGTTGTTGAAGGCCACGCCCGTCTGGTTGTCCAGCACGTGCGAGCTGGCGATGTAGCCCGCGGTGGCGGCGACGCCGAAGCCGCCGAAGGTGCCGCGGTAGCGCAGCAGCGCATCGACCGTGTTGCGGCGACGCTGGCTCTCGACGTTGGACGGAGCCGAGGACAGGCGGTCGCAGCCCGGCCCGGAGACGCCCTGGCCGTTCGCACCGGCAGCGTTGGTGAAAGCGCCGCTGGCGTTCACGAAGTTGGTGCCGACCGGGCTGCCGGAACCGCAGTTGTTGTTGATGCTGAGGTTGCCGGTGTTGGGCTCGAACGAGGCGCCCATGTCGAAGCCGTACAGCTGCGGCGACAGGTAGATCGCCTTCATCGTGGTGTATACGCCGCCCACGTCGCCGAACGGCCAGGTGATGATCGTGTTCTGCGAGACCAGGGCGGGGATGTCGCCGTTCAGGCCGCCGCCGTCGAAGTTCTCGAAGTTGCCGGTCATGTAGAGGGACGACGGCTGGTCGGTCGAGCCCAGGCGGATCGTGCCGAGCTGGTCGGTGCCGAGGTAGCCCCACTCACGACGGAAATACAGGCCGCTGCGGGCGCGGTTCTGGCCCGAGATGGAGCCGAACGCGCCGCCGCCGGCGCCGGACACCTGGTCCTGTCGGATTTCAAGGCTGGCGCCGTACTTCAGGCCGTTCGCGGCGACGCCGTCGAAGCCGGGATACAGGCGGGCATAGTCGCCGAAGCCGTAATTGGCCTGCTTGCTGGTGCCGGTCGCGGTGCCATTGCCCGTCACGGTGTTGACGGTGCCGGTCGCGGTGCCGGCGGCGTTGTTGTCGGCATCGCGGTCAAAGGCGACATAGCCGTAGAACCGGAAACGGCCGTTCAGGCGGACAGTCACGGTGCCGGGAGCGGGGCTGGCCGTCTGGGCGTCGGCCACGCTGGCCACCCCGATCGACGCACCCAGCACGGCCACGGTGGCCAGCAGGAGCTTACGCATCAAAAAACCTCCTCAAAACGCCGCAGAACGGCGGACTATCAAGGCCTCGCCCCGTTTCTCCAGACCCCGCGGTGCGAGATTTGCCTGTCGGGCGAGGCAGCCAGACCTGCGGAGAGTATTGCCAAGGCAAGACCGCACCCGCAATCGTGAACGTGGGGCATTCATGGCAATCGCGAAACACTGTGGCCGTGAAGCCACAAATGGCCGTGGAGCCTCGGACCTATGGCAACAGGGCGCCAATCGCTCCGATGCCGGCCAGCGATCGTGGTAGCCGGCGGAGGCTCCGCGGGTCGATACCGCCCAGCGCCAGCACGGGCAGGCCGGGCACCCGGTGACGGGCCGCCGCCCAGCGGGCCGGGCCAAGGGCGGGGGCGCCAGGGTGGCTTGGGGTCGGGAAGGCCGGTGAGAGGAAGGCGAGCCATGCCCCGGCGCGCCGGGCTCTCACCAGGTCCTGAACACCATGGGCGGAGGCGGTGATGGGCCCCGCCCATGGTGCCTTGTGGCCGCGACCGCCGCGCAGATGCGTGCCGGCACCTTGTATAAAGGGCGCGGCCGCGACCATCAGGAGCTGTCGGCTGCGGCAGGCCATCAGCACCTGCCGGCCCAGCGCGTGCCGGCCCGGCGCGCCATCGTGCCGGAACACCACGCCGCACAGCCCCTTCGGCAGGTGCCGGACGACGGCAACCAGGTCCGGCATGCGCGCCGCGTCGGTGAACAGCCATAGGGGCGGGATGGCACGCGCCCCTGATTTGCCGGCGCGTGCCTTGACCGCGCGTGCCCAAGCGACAAGCCTCTGATCCATGTCCAGCACAGTCGCCGACGCACTCCACCGGGTCCAGGCCCGCATTGATGCCGCTGCCGTGGCGGCCGGGCGGGCGGCGGGATCGGTGCGGCTGGTGGCGGTCTCGAAAACCTATCCGGTGGAAGCGGTCGCGGCGGCGCTGGCGGCCGGGCAGATGCTGTTTGGCGAGAACCGGGTGCAGGAGGCGGGGGCCAAGTTCCCGGCGCTGCGCCCCGGTCATCCGCGAATGCGGCTCCACATTATAGGGGGGCTGCAGACCAACAAGGCGCGGGAGGCGGTGCGCCTGGCCGACGTGATCGAGAGCCTGGACCGGCCGCGCCTGGCGGACGCGATCGCCGATGGCATCCAGAAGGAGGGGCGCACGCCCGATCTGCTGGTGCAGGTCAATGTCGGCGACGAGCCGCAGAAGGCCGGGGTGCCGCGCGCAGAGGCGGATGCGTTCATCACCGCGTGCCAGGCGCGATTCGGCGCAGCCCTGGTGGGCCTGATGTGCATTCCCCCCGCAGACCAGGACCCGGCGGTGCATTTCCGTTGGCTGGCCGGCCGGGCTGCGGCGCATGGGCTCGGGGTGATCTCGATGGGGATGTCCGCGGATTTTGAGGCGGCAATCGCTGCCGGGGCGACGCATGTGCGTGTGGGGAGCGCGATTTTCGGCAGCCGCCCCGCTGCGCAGCAGAATGCGTGATATAAACGTCATCTACGCCGCACAGCCTGAGTGCCTGGGGCGGTTGCCATGCTCGGTGATCATACCCGCTAGGGTTGAAAACTTATTGAAAGGTTAATTCAGGAATGTTAAATAACCGTTAATGCGGAGCGCCTGACGCCCGCGATAGGACGGACGTGTCGCTTCCCTGCTATCCCATCATTGCGCCGACTGGTCATGCATTCCGTGCAATCCGTCATGTGGTCCGCCACCGGGCGGCTGGTCTGACCCATCATGGACATGGGGCCGGGTCCGGGGTCGCCGGGCATGCTCACCATGGTGTTCCCCATACAGTTCCGCACGTTGTCGTGCAGCCGAGCGTGGTGCCGGCGAGCTGCAGCACGGGTGCCGGACCGCTGCCGGCCGGGCCGTTCGCGGGCGCGAAGCCGGCGGCGGCGCTGGGGAAGGCCGGGGGGGTTTCGCCGGGCGGCGTCAGCGTCCCGAGCGGTTCAGGGGTTGCATCGTCCGGCGGTGTCGCTGCCGGTAGTGTCGCTGCCGGTGGTGTCGCGGGTGGAGCGGTCGCGGGTGCAGCCGGGGGCGGGGCGGCTGGTGGTGTGCTGGGCGGCCTGCTGGCATCGGCGAAGGCAATGGCCGTCACGGGGGCTTTGCTTGCGGCGGGGGCCGGTGCCGGGTCCGGCGCCGCCTACCTGAAGCAGATCAACGCCTTCGCGCCCGCGTCCGCACCGGTGATCGCGGCAGCGCCGATGGCGCCGAACCTGCTCGCACCTGGTGTGCCCGAGACCGTGATGCTGCCGGCGTCGTCGCCCGATGCAACGCCGCCGGGCAGCAACCGTGCGGATCAGGCGCCGGGCATGACGGCGGTTCCGGAGCCGGCCAGCTTGCTGACGTTCATGGTGGGCGGGCTGGCCTGCATCCTCACGCGCCGCCGAGCCCTGGCCCGGCGGCGCGCGGGATAGTCCGTGGTCAGGACCCGGCCCGCACCTTGTCGCTGGCGCCGCTGAGTGTCCCGAGCTTCTCGCCCTTCGCCACCCGATCCTGCGTCACCAGGCCGCGTGCCTGGGTCTCGATCGCCCGGCGGGCCTCCGCCTCCGCCTCACCAGGCGGCAGGACGAGCACCCCGGTGTCGTCGCACAGCACGGCGTCGCCAGGCATGACCACGACCCCGCCGATGCTGACGGGATGGTTGAGCCGGCCGCCCATGTCGAGCACTCGTGTCGTGATCGGCGCCATGCCGCGCGCCCACATCGGGAAGTCCGAGGCTTCGATCTCCTCCAGGTCCGTGCAGGGCCCGTCCACGACACCGCCCCTGGCGCCGGAGGCTTTGGCCGCGACCGTTACGCCGCCGCCCCAGCAGGCATGGCGGTCGTCGCCCAGGCGGTCCACCACCAGGATGTCGCCGGGGCGGAGCAGGCCGAGGGCGTGGTGCAGCAGGGTGGAGTCCGGCCCGGGGATCATCACGGTGACGGCGGTTCCGGCCACGCGGCGCCGGCGCAGCAGCGGCTGAATGCGCCGCTCGCAGAAGCCCCAGTGCCGCCAATGGCCGACGGTGGCCGTCTCCGTCTGTTCCAGCAGGGCGATCACCTCCGCACTGAGTGCGACTGGCATGGGCCCGATCTCGTAGCGCGGCATCGGCATTGGTCCTTGAAGTGGAGCGTGGATCATCGGTCCGACCCCGGCGCCTGTCCACCATCCCCTGTCCCTGCCGCCTTTCCACCTGGGCCTCTTTCCCTGCGCCTGAAATGCCCCATGTGCTTGCACGCGCCCCGGCACACGGATATCGATGCCGGATCAGCGCCGCCGGAGCGATCCTGGCCTGCGACCTGCGGAGTGAATGCCTCGATGTTCCGTCAGTCGATCCAGATCGCAGGCCGTGCCGGCTTCCAAAGGATATCCCCGGGTGAATGTTGGATGACAGGGCGGATCAAGCCATGACGACGGCTGTGGCGGGCGCGCCGCAAGCGCAGGGATCGCCTGTGAAAGGCCCGCTGAAGGCTGCCGCACTCATCGGCGTGCTGGGCGTGGTGTATGGCGATATCGGCACCAGCCCGCTGTATGCGCTGAAGGCGAGCCTCAGCCACTTCACCGGTGTGGGCGTCAGCCGGCCCGAGATCCTGGGGGTGCTGTCGCTGTTCTTCTGGGCGCTGATCCTGACCGTGACCGTGAAATACGTCATGCTGGTGATGCGCGCGGACAATAACGGGGAGGGCGGCATCCTGGCGCTGATGGCGGTGGCGCAGCGCGGGGTGCAGGGCACGAAGCTGCGGTCGGCGCTGGGCCTGGTGGGCATTGCCGGGGCGTGCCTGTTCTTTGGCGACGGCGTGATCACGCCCGCGATCTCCGTGCTGTCGGCGGTCGAGGGGCTCGAGATCGTCTCGCCGCAGTTCAAGCACTACGTGCTGCCCCTCTCCATCGTCGTCATCCTTATCCTGTTCGCCTTCCAGCATCGCGGCACCGGCAGCATGGGGCGGCTGTTCGGGCCGATCATGGCGGTGTGGTTCGGTGCCCTGGCGGCGTTCGGGGGCATCCAGGTCGCAGCCAACCCCAGCGTGCTCAGCGCGTTGTCGCCGCACTATGCCGCCATCCTCTGCTACCACCACGGCTGGCTCGCCTTCGTGGCGCTGGGCTCCGTGGTGCTCTCGGTCACGGGAGCCGAGGCGCTTTACGCCGACATGGGGCACTTCGGCGCCCGCCCGATCCGCGTCGCCTGGTCCTGCTTCGTGCTGCCATGCCTGGTGATCAACTATTTCGGCCAGGGCGCGCTGGTGATCGCCGATCCGGCGGCGCTGGAGAACCCGTTCTTCCTGCTGGTGCCGAACAGCCTGCGCCTGCCGATGGTGCTGCTCGCCACCATCGCCACCGTGATCGCCAGCCAGGCGATGATTTCCGGCGCCTTCTCCATGGCCCGGCAGTGCATGCAGATGTCGTTCCTGCCGCGCATGACCGTCACTCATACGAGCCAGACCGAGGAGGGGCAGATCTATCTGCCCCAGGTGAACGCCGCCCTGCTGGTGGGCGTGCTGATCCTGGTGCTCGCCTTCCGCAGCAGCGATGCGCTGGCCTCCGCCTATGGCATCGCCGTCACCGGGACGTTCCTGTGCACGACCGTGCTGGCCGTGGTGGTGTTCCGGCGGCGCTACCACTGGTCGCGGACCTGGGTGGTGCTGCTGTTCGGGTCGCTCCTGCTGGTGGACCTGATCTTCTTTGCCTCCAACGCGCTGAAGATCCCGGAGGGCGGCTGGGTTCCGGTGGTGATCGGCATCGGGATCATGGGCATGATGACGTCCTGGCATCGCGGCCGGGAGCTGATGCTGGCGCGCTGGAAGCAGGACAGCCTGCCGCTGGCTTCGTTCCTGAAGCGGCTGCCGCAGTCGCGCACCATCCGGGTGCCGGGCATCGCGGTGTTCCTGACGGGCAACCCGGACTACGTGCCGGCCGCGCTGCTGCACAACCTGAAGCACAACAAGGTCCTGCACGAGCGGGTGCTGTTCGTGACGGTGGAAAGCCTCGACATCCCGGAAGCCGGTGGCGGCCATACAGAGGTGATCGAGCTGGCGCCCGGGGTGCATCGGGTGATCGTGCGCTATGGTTTCATGGAGAGCCCCAACATCCCGCGCGCGCTGGAGGAAATGCAGAACCCGGGCATCGACTACAGCCCCATGCAGGCCAGCTTCTTTCTGGGACGGGAGGTGCTGGTACGGGCCATGGTGCCGAAGCTGCCGGCGTGGCGGCTGTTCCTGTTCCTGGTCATGGCGCGCAATGCCGTACCGGCCACGGAGTTCTTCAGGATCCCCAGCGACCGTGTTGTTGAACTCGGGGTCCGGGTCGCGATTTGAACCAAACGGTCCGACTCGCGCTGTGATGACAGGTATGCGAGACTATCAGGAATGACGAAGATAACGCTGTTGTTGGCGCAAGGCCCCGGAAAGCCGGACGGCGACGTGACGGACCGGCTGGTTCTGAACCTGGTGCTCAATAGCCATGGCCAGGTGGATGCCGCAGCCTATGAGGCGGCGCCGGAACCCTGGCTCGCCACGCGCGAGCACAATGGCACCAAGTCCCTGGAGGTCATTCGCGTGGATGAGGGTTGGGCGCTGCAGAGCACCAACAGTTGGGACGACCCGATCTGGACCTTCGATGGTTTCGTCTATCGCCCCGGCGAGGTGGTGCAGCTGCGGAGGCCCGATGGCGAGCAGATGCTGTTTCGCATCGTCGCCATCGAGGCCGCCTAGCCGGCGACTTGCCGATCAGCGCCCCATCGAGATCAGTCAGCCCTTGCGGATCGTGACCGGGATGGACTTGGCCGCTGGCACCTTGCTCGTCTCGGCATAGTGCCAGACCGGCAGCAGCACGTTGGCTTCGGGGTAGTAGGTGCCGGCGCAGCCGAGCGGCACGTCGTATCCCGTCGCCCGCAGGCCCGGCAGCTCCCGCACCACGCCGTCGGTCGATGAGGTGACGGCGGTGACGATCTCGCCCTCCTCGATGTGCTGGTTCGCCATGTCGGTGCGGTTCAGCAGCACGACCATGCGGGTGCCTTCGATGCCGCGGAAGCGGTCGGAGTAGCCGTATACCGTCGTGTTGAACTGGTCGTTGCTGCGCAACGTCATCATGCGCAGCACACCGGGTCCGTCATTCGGCATGTCGTTGTCTTCGTCCAGGGCGCGGGGGACCACGTAGTTGGCCTTGCCGGTCTTGGTCTTCCACACGCGATGCCGGGCTGGCAGGTGGCGATGGAAGCCGCCGGGTTCCCACATGCGGGTCTCGTAGTCGTGGAAGATGTCGGGGTAGGTGGCGGCGATGGCCCGGCGGATCAGGCTGAAATCATCGGCCCAGGCCTCCCAGGTCACGCGCGGGTTGGAGTCCAGCGTGGCCTTGGCGATCTCGGCCACCAGGCGGATCTCGCTCATCAGGTGGCGGGAGGCCGGGGAGCGGACGCCTTTCGAGCCGTGGATGCAGGCGAGGCTGTCTTCCATCGACAGTGCCTGCGGCCCGGTAGCCTGCCGGTCCACCTCGATGCGGCCCAGCACGGGCAGGATGTAGCTGACGGCGCCGTGCACCAGGTGGCTGCGGTTCAGCTTGGTGGCGACGTTCACCGTCAGGCGCATGCGGGCCCAGGCGGGCTCCATCCGGCTGGTGTCGGGAATGGCGCGAACGAAGTTGCCGCCGAGCATGAAGAACGCCTTGACCTTGCCGGCCAGCACGGCCTCGCAGGCCTCGACGGTGTTCAGCCCGGTTTCGGTGGGCGGCTCGAAGTTGTAGAGTTCCTTGAGCTTGTCCATCGGCACCAGCTCCGGCTTCTCGGTGATGCCCACCGTGCGCTGGCCCTGCACGTTGCTGTGGCCGCGCACCGGGCAGATACCTGCGCCCTCGCGCCCGATGTTGCCGCGCATCAGCAGCAGGTTGACGAGCATCTGGATGGTCTCGACGCCGGCATGGTGCTGCGTCAGGCCCATGCCATACACCGCCATGGCGGACTTCGCGCGCGAATAGGTCGCAGCCGTCACCTCCATCGCCGCCTGGGGCAATCCGGCCTGGGTCTCCAGCTTGTCCCAAGGCTGGGTGCGCAACCAGGTGGTGAACTCGTCAAAGCCATGGGTGTGCTCGGCGATGAAGGCGTGGTCCAGCACGCCCCCATCGCGGTCTTCCAGGGCCAGCAGGGCCTTGCAGATGCCGGCGATGGCAGCCAGGTCGCCGCCGGTCTTGACCTGGTGGTATTGCGAGGCGATCTGGGTCTCGTGCCCGGTCAGCATCTCAGCCGGGGATTGCGGGTTGGTGAAGCGCTCCAGGCCGCGCTCCTTCAACGGGTTGAAGACGATGATCGGCACGCCGCGCTCGCTGGCGGCCTGGAGCGGGTGCAGCATGCGCGGGCTGTTGCTGCCGGGGTTCTGGCCGAAGAAGAAGATGCAGCCGGTCTTGGCGAAATCGTCCAGCGTGACGGTGCCGACCGGGACGCCGATGCTGGCGGGCAGGGCGATCGAGGTGCTCTCGTGGCACATGTTCGAGCTGTCGGGCAGGTTGTTGTTGCCATACAGCCGGGCGAACAGGGCGTAGAGGTAGCTCACCTCGTTGGAGCAGCGGCCGGAGCTGTAGAATACGGTCTGGGTCCGGTCCTCGATCGCGCGCAGCTCGCGGCCGATCTCGGCGATGGCCTCGGGCCAGGCGACGGGGACATACTTGTCGGTCCCGGCGTCGTAGCGCATCGGATGGGTGAGGCGGCCGGCCTGCTCCAGGTCATAGTCGGGCCAGGAGAGCAGCTCCGTCACCGTGTGCCTGGCGAAGAAGGCGGGGGTGCAGCGATGGGCGGTGATCTCCCAGGCGGTGGCCTTGGCGCCGTTCTCGCAGAACTCGAAGGGGAGGGGATTCGCCGGTTTGGACCAGGCGCAGCTGACGCATTGGAAGCCGTCGGGTTTGTTCTGCCGGGTCAGCACCAGGGAGCCGCTGGCGAGCACGCCCTCGCGGCTCAGGATCTCGCCGAGCGACTTGGCCGAACCCCATCCGCCGGCGGGGGCCTCGTAGGGCTTGAACGACTGCTTGCGACTCATGGGACTGCCTCTGGCCAACACCGTGAGACTAACCAGCGGCGCGCGCCGCAGTTCCTGCAACCCGGAGGCTTCGGCGCTGTTCCGCGTATGACAACAGTTGGAGCAGGTCCGTCATGGTCGATAAAAGCTACATGGAGGCCAAGCCGGCGCCGCCCTCCGCCCTGAAGCAGTATTTCGACCAGGTCGTGATGCCGGTGGCGATCGACATGGCGGGCAGTGTGGAGGCCGGGCTGGAGCGGGTGGCGGTTTCCGTGAAGCAGCGCCCGGCGACGACGCTTGGCGCGGCGCTGGTGCTGGGTGCCGCCGTGTCCGGCATGACGCTGCGGCTGATGGTGCGGCGGCGCCGGCGCTGGTGAAGCCAGACTAGCTGCCGAAGCTGGCGATCAGCTCGCGGGTGCGGTCGGGGTCCGATTGCTTCATCACCTGCCAGGTCAGGCGCTGGCAGGCGTCGATGGTCGTGGCGCGGACGGCCTGCTTCACCCGTGGCACCGCCGAAGCGTTCGTGCTGAAGCTGCGGAGGCCCAGGCCCAGGAGCAGGGGGGTCATCACCGGGTTCGCCGCGATCTCGCCGCAGACCGAGACGGGGATGCGATGGCGCGTCGCGGCCTCGACGGTGAACTGGATCAGCCGGAGCATGGCGGGGTGCAGGGGGTCGTAGAGGTCCGCCACGTCGGTCTCGCCGCGGTCGACGGCCAGGGCATACATGCAGAGGTCATTGGTGCCGATGGCGAAGAACTCGACCTCCGCGGCCAGCGCGTCGGCGGAGAGGGCGGCCCCGGGGGTCTCGATCATCACGCCCAGCGGCGGCAGCCTGGCCGGGATGGGCGTTCCTGCCGACCGCAACCGGTCCGCGACACGGTCGTAGATCACCCGGGTCGCCCGCACCTCGGCCACGTTGGTGACCATGGGCAGCAGCACGCGCACCGGCCCGGCGGCGGCGGCGCGCAGGATCGCGGTCAGCTGCGCTTCCAGCAGGGCGGGCTGGCGCAGCAGCAGGCGGATGCCGCGCAGGCCGAGCGCCGGGTTGGTGTCCACCAGGTCGGGCACCAGGCCGGCGGCAGTGAGCGCCTCGATCTCCTTCTCGCCGCCCCAGTCCAGCACGCGGATGGTCACCGGGTCGCCCTGCATGGTCTCGACGACGGTGCGGTAGCTCCGGGTCTGCTCGTCCTCGGTGGGGACCGTGTCGCGGTTCATGAACAGGAATTCGGTGCGCAACAGGCCGATGCCGGTGGCGCCGCTCTGCGCGATCATCGGCAGCTCGACAGGCAGCTCGAGATTGGCCTGCAGCTCGACCGTCTCGCCGTTCAGCGTCACGGCGGGCAGTCGCCGCAGCCGGCCCAGCCGCTGCCGCTCCCGTGCGAAGGCATCCACGGCCCGGCGCGAAGCGGTGAGGCTGGGCGGTGTCGGGTTCACCAGCACGGTGCCGACCGCGCCGTCGATCACGATGGTCTCGCCGCCCATCAGCCCGGCCAGCAGCCCGGGGGCGCCGAGCACGGAGGGCACGCCGAGCGCGCGCAGCAGGATCGCGGTGTGCCCGTCGGTGCCGCCCTCCTCGGTGGCGACGCCGGCGATGCGGGCCGGGTCGATGAGGGCGGCATCGCTGGGACGGAGCACTTCGGCGACGAGGATGGAGCCCTGGGCGCAATCGGCAAAGCTGCGGAACGGGGCGCGGGTGAGGTTGCGCACCAGGCGGCGCCCGATCTCACGCACCTCCTCGGCCTGGCGCTTGGACCCGGCGCCCTGCGTGTCGTCGCCCACGCTGGAGAGCAGGGCGGCGATGGCGTTCGCCTCCTCCATGACTGCGGTCTCGGCGGAGACCAGGCGATCCTGGATGCGGGACTTCGCGCCGCGGATCAGGCGCGAGGGCCCGAGCATCTGCAGGTAGGCGTCCAGCAGCGGCGCGATCTCGCCCTGGCTTTCCTCGGGCAGGACCAGCAGGCGGTTGCGCAGCTTGAGCAGCTGCTTGCGGGATTGCAGCACCGCGGTCTCGAAGCGGGACAGCTCGCCGTTGATGTCGGCAGCGTGGATCCGGTTCCGGGTCACGACGGCCGGAGCCTCGACGGTGCGGAACACGGGGCCGATGGCGACGCCGGCACAGGCCGGGATGCCGAGGAGGCGGCGCTCGGTTGTGGCGGACCCGGCCTCAGTCCTGCTCATGGAAGCCAGCCTCGACCAGGCCGCTCAGGGCATCGAGCGCCTCTTTCGCATCCCAGCCTTCGGCCTGCATCTCGATGGTGGAGCCGATTCCGGCGCCCAGCATCATCAGCCCCATGATGGACCGGGCCGACACGCTCTGCCCGTCGCGCAGCACCTCGACGGAGGCGCCGTAGCGCTCCGCCATGGTGACGAATTTCGCCGCCGCCCGGGCGTGCAGGCCGCGGCGGTTGACGATGGTGACGACGCGGGTGAGGAGGGTGCCGCTGCCGGCGGCCCCGGGCTGATCCGACATCCTAGCGCGCCCCGGCCTTGCGGCAGGACGGCAGCACGTGGGAGGCGGCGGCGATGTACTTGCGGCCGGCGGTCTGCGCGCAGTCCACGCATTCGCCGAGGGTCTGGCTGGAGCGCACCTTCGCCAGCTTCACCAGCATGGGCAGGTTCACGCCCGAGATGACCTCGACCCCCTCGCGGTTCATCATGGAGATGGCCAGGTTGCTGGGTGTACCGCCGAACATGTCGGTCAGCAGCACGACGCCGTCGCCGGTATCCACCTGGGCGATGCACGCCTGGATATCGGACCGACGAGTTTCCATCTCGTCCTCCGGCCCGATGCAGATCGTCGCGACATTCCGTTGCGGGCCGACGACATGCTCCATGGCGGAGCGGAGTTCGTCGGCCAGACGGCCATGGGTTACCAGCACGAGGCCGATCATGATCGTGGTCTAAACCTTCCCTGAAGCGACGCCGCTCAGCGTCCTTTCGACCGGCGCACGCATATCGGGCGGTGCTGCCTTAGCCAACTCGCGATGCACGATGGCGGTGCGCCAGGCACCATTGCCCAACTCACCCCCGAGACGCTCGGCGATCCGCACCGACCGGTGCCGGCCGCCGGTGCAGCCGATGGCGATGGTCGCATACTTCTTCCCCTCCTGCACGAACCGCGGCAGCACCAGCTGCAGCAGCGCCGTGATGGACTGGAAGAACCGGCCGAAATCCGGGTCCGCCTCCACATAGGCGGCAACCTGGGGATCCTGTCCGGTCATGGGACGCAATACAGGATCGTAGTGCGGATTGCGAAGAAATCGGGCGTCGAACACCATGTCTGCCTCGCGCGGCAGCCCGGCTGGAAACGCAAACGACATCACGGTGACCGTCAACGCATCCATGGGACCGCTGCCGACGAGGCTGAACTGCTGCGCCACCATGCGGCGCAGCTCCGCCAGCGGCAGCTCGGAGGTGTCGAGCACCAGGTCCGCCTGGTCTCGCAACGGCATGATCAGCGCCTCCTCCTCCTCGATGCCGTCGATGACCCGGCCCTGCGGCGCCAGGGGATGACGGCGCCTCGTCTCGGTGAACCGGCGCAGCAGCACCGGGATCTCGGCGCCGACGAACAGCAGTTTCGTGTTGAAGGCCGGGTTGGTGCGGAGGCGGTCGATCATTGCGATCACCTGCAGCGCGTCGAAGCCCCGGGTGCGGGCATCGAGGCCGATGGCGAGCGCGTGGTCGGCCCGGCTGACCAGGGTCTCGAACAGGGTCAGCGGCGGGTTGTCCACGGCCTCGTAGCCAATGTCCTCCAGCGCGTGCAGGGTGGAGGCCTTGCCGGCGCCGGACAGGCCGGTGACGATGACGACCGGCGTCATGTAAAGGCTCCGGCAAAGGCCCCGGCGAGGGTGGAGACCTGGCCCCGGGTGCAGCGCAACGCCAGCAGGACGCGGGCGGGGGCGGAGGCTTGTGCCGGGTCGATATGGACCAGGGGAAGTCCGTAGCGGTGCTGCGCCTCCGGCAGACGCTCGCCCTGCGCCATCACCACGGCGAGGGCGAGGCGGGCCCGAGAGATATAGGGCATGCGAAGGATCCCAAGGCCTCGCACCTCGAGCAGGCCGGCGAGGGCCGTGGGCGCGTGGCCGAACTCGCCGTCGAGCACCACCTGGTCATCGGCCACCAGGTCGAATCCGTGATCGAGCAGGCGGAGCAGCAGGTCGGATTTGCCGGACCCCGGCGCGCCGATCAGCAGCACACCGTCGCCTTGATGGGCGGCACAGCTTGCATGGAGTTGCATCTCGTGCGGAACTTGATCGGTATTGCAGCAGAAGGGAAGCGCCTTGTCGCGCCCGGGTGCGCGTGGCATTCCCGGCAGATGTTGGATCGATCAGAGATTGCCGCGGCTGCGGGGCGCCTGTCGCCCCATGTCCGCCGTACACCGTCGCTTGTGCTGGGACAGGTGCCAGAGCTGGGTGTGGGGCTGGTGACGGTCAAGCTGGAGGTCCTGCAGCACAGCGGAAGTTTCAAGGCGCGCGGCGCATTCAACCGTCTGTTGACGGCCGGTGATCCGGCCCGGCCCGTGGTCGCGGCGAGCGGCGGCAATCACGGCGCTGCCGTGGCCTATGCCGCGCGGAGCCTTGGGCGACAGGCGACCATCTTCGTGCCGGGCCTGTCGCCGCCGACGAAGGTGGCGCGCATCCGGTCCTACGGTGCCACGGTGATGCAGGACGGCGCGAACTACGCCGAGGCCTATGCGCTGAGCCAGCGCTGGGCCGAGGCGCGGGGTGCGTTGCAGGTGCACGCCTATGATGACCCGGCGGTTCTCGCCGGCCAGGGCACGATCGGGCTGGAGATGGCGGCGGATAGCCCGGCGCTCACCCATGTGCTGGTGGCGGTGGGCGGCGGCGGACTGATCGGCGGGATCGCGAGCTGGTTTGCCGGCACCCATACTCGGGTGGTTGGGGTGGAGCCTGCGTCCTGCCCGAGCCTGGCCGAGGCGCTGGCGGCAGGACGGCCGGTGCCGGTGGCGGTGGGCGGCGTGGCGGCGGACAGTCTGGGTGCCCGGCAGGTTGGCGCGCTGATGTTCGATGTGGCGATGCGGACCGGGCTGGCCTCGGTGCTGGTGAGCGACGCGGACATCACGGCGGCACAGACCTGGCTTTGGGAGCATCTTCGCGTCATCGCCGAGCCGGGCGGGGCCACGGCGCTGGCGGCGCTGCTCAGCGGCGCCTGGGCGGCCCCCGCGGGAAGTCAGGTCGGGGTCGTGCTTTGCGGCGGCAACACCGATCCGGGTTCCGTATCGTAGCAGCAACGGTGTTTCACGTGAAACACCGGATCACGCGAGCGGCAGGTGGACCATGAACCGGGCCCCGGCGACGCTGCCATCGGGCCTCACGCGGTTCTCGACGGTGATGCGGCCCTTCAGCGCCTGCACGATCTGCCGGCTGATCGAGAGGCCCAGGCCGGAGTGGCGGCCGAACTCCTCCCCGGCGGGACGCTCCGAATAGAAGCGGTCGAAGATGTGCTCGAGCTTGGCGGCGGGAATGCCGGGGCCCTCATCCTCGACGGCGATCTCTGCCCAGCTCCCGGCGTCACGGGCCCGCAGCACGATCCGGCCATCCGGCGGCGAGAAGCTGCTGGCATTGCCGATCAGGTTGCGCAGCACCTGGACCAGGCGGCCCTCCACCGCGGCGATCACCAGCGGGGCTGCAGGAAGGTCGAGGGCGATGACGGGATCGCCGGGTTGGCGGGTTGCGTCGTGGATTTCCGAGAGAGTGGCGAGCAGGGGCACCACATCGAGCCGCTCGGTCGCGGTACGGGAGAGTTCGGCGTCCACGCGGCTGGCGTCGCTGATGTCGCTGATCAGCCGGTCGAGCCGGATCACGTCCTCGGCAATGATGGCGAGCAGGCGACGCTGCTGCTTCGGATCCTCGATGCGCATCAGGGTCTCGATGGCGCTGCGGATGCTGCTGAGCGGGTTCTTGATCTCATGGGCGACATCGGCGGCGAAGCGCTCCGTGGCATCCATGCGCGCCCAGAGGGCGGCGGCGCTCTCCGTCAGGGCGTGGGCGAGTTCGCCCACTTCGTCGGTGCGGCGGAGCAGGGCGGGGGGAACGGTGCCGGAGCGGCCCTGGCCCTCGCGCATGTCATGGGCGGCGCCGGCCAGGTGCAGGATGGGCCGGGCGATGGTGAGCGAAAGATACCAGGAGAGGCCGACCGTCAGCACCAGCGCCAGGCCAAACAGGCCGAGGATGCTCATGCGGACGGTGAACAGGCTGTCATCCACCTCACGCGCCTCCCGGGTCAGCAGCACGATGCCGACGGTGTGGCGGTTGCGCGTCACCGGCTCGGCCACCGTCACCAGCAGCCGGTTGTCCTGCTGGACCCGGCGGATGTAGGGCGGCATCTCGCGGCCCTGGTTGCCGCCCGTCATCCGCAGCTCTTCCTTCACGTCGGGCTGCCATTCGGCCCCCGCCGTGGCATTGGTCTCGACGATGGTGCGCTGCGTGGCGTGCGGCAGCAGCGCCAGCAACTTGTCATAGACGACGCCGACCGTGCCGAGCAGCAGGCCGCGATCGACGGCAGGCGGAAGCGGCTGGGTGATGACGGCGCCGCCCGTGCCTTCGCGCACGCGGCTGTCGGCGATCAACTGGCCATCGGGCGCGTAGAGCCGGGCCTGGGCGTTGGGCGTGGGTTCGGTGAGGCGCCGGAGCAGCGAGCGGGCGAGATCGGGCTGCAGGGTGGGGTTGTCCGGGTCCTGTTCCCGCACCGCGGACTCGCCGAGGGCGCCGGCATAGATGCGGGCCTGTTCGCGAAGGGACTGCACCTCCGCCTCCAGCAGGCCGTTCTGGTACTGGTCGAGGTAGAGCACCGCGGCCACGAGCAGGGCCAGCGGCAGGGCATTGACCAGCAGGATGCGGCGCAGCAGCGGCGACACCCAGCGCGGCTTCACCTCGCGCACGGGCGTGATCTGCGGCACCGTCGCCAGGCCGCTATCGGGCATGGGCCACGCCGCGCGCGCTGCAGGAGTCATGTCGAGGGGCATGGCGCGGCCTACTGGTCCTTGTAGCGGTAGCCGATGCCATACAGCGTCTCGATATGATCGAAGGTGTCGTCCGTCGCGCGGAACTTCTTGCGGACCCGCTTGATATGGCTGTCGATGGTCCGGTCGTCCACGTAGATGTTCTCGCCATAGGCGGCATCGATCAGCTGGTCGCGGGATTTCACCATGCCGGGCCGGGCTGCCAGCGCCTTCACGAGCAGGAACTCGGTGACGGTCAGCTGGATGTCGGCCCCGCGCCACAGGCACTGGTGCTTGGTGTCATCGAGCTTCAGCTCGCCACGAGCCATGACGCCGCCCTGCGGCGTGCCGGAGCCCTCGGCCCGGCTGCTCTCGTTGCGGCGCAGCAGGGCGCGGATGCGCTCGATCAGCAGGCGCTGGCTGAACGGCTTGGTGATGTAGTCGTCGGCGCCCAGGCGCAGGCCCATCAACTCATCGACCTCCTCGTCCTTGCTGGTGAGGAAGATGACGGGCAGGGCGCTGCGGGCGCGCAGCCGCTGCAGCAGCTCCATGCCATCCATGCGGGGCATCTTGATGTCCAGAACGGCCAGGTCCACGGGCTTGGCGGTCAGGCCCTGCAACGCGCTCTCGCCATCGGTGTAGGTGCGGACCAGGAAGCCTTCCGCCTCCAGGGTCATCGAGACCGAGGTCAGGATGTTGCGGTCGTCGTCGACCAGGGCAATCGTCTGCTTCATCGTCCTGCTATTCCCTTGCGAGCCGGGCCGGCTGGTCACAGCTTAGACCCTGGATTGTGGCGGAATGCAGGAATGAACGAGGCGGATGGTCACGATGTGGCATGGGAGGCCCGGTGCCTGGTCCGTGCGGCCCGCAGCGGCACGCTGGCGACGGCGAGCGATGGCCAGCCCTTCGCATCGCTGGTCACGCCGGCAGTGGCGGGGGACGGGAGCCTGCTGCTGCTGCTGTCGGACCTGTCGGAGCACACGAAGCAGCTGCGGGCCGATGCGCGCTGTGCCGTGATGCTGACCGGCGCCGCCACGGGACCCAACGCGCAGACCACGCCGCGGGTGACGCTCGTGGGGGCGGCGGCGATCGAGCCGGACCCGGCGTTTCGGGCGCGGTGGGTGAGCACGCATCCCTATGCCGGTTTCTATGCCGGGTTCGAGGACTTCAACCTGTGGCGGATGCGGCCGGAGGGCGGGCTGTTCGTGGCCGGGTTCGCGCGGGCGCATCGGCTGACGGCGCTGGAGCTGGCGCCGCCCGCCGCGGCATGCGACGCGATCGGGGCCGCCGAGGCGAGCGTGATGGCGCATTGCAACGCCGATCATGCGGATACCCTGGCGGTGATCGCGCATGCGGCGGGGCATCCCGGTGATGCCTGGCGGATGATCGCCTGCGATGCGGACGGGTTCGATCTCGCGGATGAGGAGCATTGCATCCGGGTGGCCTGGCCGGCACCGGTTGAGGATCCGGGGGGTGTTCGCAAGGGCTTGATCGCGCTTGCGGCCGCGGCACGGGCGCAGGCGGCAACCAGCCCTGGACCTCCGCTGCCCGCAGCACTATAGGCGAAGGAGGATTGAGCCGCCCCGCCGGAATGGGGCGCCGCGAGGAGATCGTGCCATGAGCCCCGACAAACCAACCATTGATGCCGCCGCCCTGTCCGCCGTGAAGGGTTCGGGCGTGGTGCCGGGTGGCCCGGTTCACGCCAACCTGCTCGCCGGCGAGCTGATCACGCAGGCGTTGCGCCGGGGTGAGGCCAAGCTGTCGAGCGATGGCGGGCTGGTGGTGCAGACCGGGGTGCACACCGGCCGGTCGGTGGCCGACAAGTTCACCGTCGATGACCCCGAGGTGAGTGCGGATGTGTGGTGGCGGATGGGCAACCAGAAGCTGCCGCCCGCGTCGTTCGAGATCCTGAAGGGCCGCACCCGGGCCTATCTGCAGGGCCGCGAGCTGTTCACGCAAGACCTGTTCGCGGGCGCCGACCCGGCCTTCCGCGTGCGCGTGCGCCTGGTCAGTTCCGAGGCCTGGACCACGCTGTTCGCCCGCAACATGTTCATCCGCCCCACGGCGGAGGAGCTGGTGGGGTTCGAGCCCGACTACGTGATCCTGCACGCGCCCAGGTTCCAGACCGACCCGGCCATCGACGGCGTGCGGTCCAGCACCACCATCGCGGTATCGCTGACCCAGAAGCTGATCGTGATCGCCGGCAGCGAGTATGGCGGCGAGATCAAGAAGTCGATCTTCGGGGTGATGAACTGGAAGCTGCCGGCAGAGGGCGTGCTGCCGATGCACTGCAGCGCGAACGTGGGCCGCACCACGGATGGCACGCCGGGCGACGTGGCGCTGTTCTTCGGCCTGTCCGGCACCGGCAAGACAACGCTCAGCTCGGACCCGAAGCGCCCGCTGATCGGCGATGACGAGCATGGCTGGGGCCCGAACGGGATCTTCAACTTCGAGGGCGGCTGCTACGCCAAGGTCATCAACCTGAACCGCGAGGCCGAGCCCGAGATCTATGCCGCGACGCACCGCTTCGGCACCGTGCTGGAAAACGTGGTGATGGATGCGCGCGGCCAGGTGGACCTGACCGACAAGTCGCTGACGGAGAACACCCGCTCCTGCTATCCCATCGAGTTCATCCCGAACTGTGACCTTTCAGGCCGGGCCGGGCAGCCGAAGAACGTGGTGATGCTGACGGCGGATGCCTTCGGGGTGCTGCCGCCGATCAGCAAGCTGTCGGAGGCGCAGGCGATGTACCACTTCCTGTCCGGCTATACCGCCAAGGTGGCGGGTACCGAGAAGGGGCTGGGCAAGGAGCCGCAGGCGACGTTCAGCACCTGCTTCGGTGCCCCGTTCATTCCGCGGCGGCCGGAGGTGTATGGCGAGATGCTGTCCAAGCTGATCGCGCAGCACGGCGCGGATTGCTGGCTGGTGAACACCGGCTGGACCGGCGGCAACGCGGTGGCGGGCAAGCGGATGAGCATCCAGCACACCCGCGCCCTGCTGGCCGCGGTGCTGGACGGCAGCCTGCGGGATGCGCGGTATGTGCGTGACCCGCATTTCGGGCTGATGATGCCGCAGGATGTGCCGGGCATTCCGAACGAGGTGCTGGACCCGCGGCAGGCCTGGGCCGACACCGCGGCCTATGATGCCGCGGCGAAGGACCTGGTGGGGCGGTTCGTCGCCAACTTCGAGAAGTTCGAAGCCGGGGTGGATGCAGACGTACGGGCGGCGGCGATCAGGGCCGCCTGAACCGCTGAGGGCCGGAGCTGCTCAGGCGGCTCCGACCTTGAGTCTTGCCGCGGCGAATACGCCGAGGAAGTTGGCGAGGCTCTCGATGGTGGTTTCCAGCAACGCCTCGCCGGTCTCCAGCGTGGCGGCGGCCGGGTCTCCGGAATAGCCGGGGTCCCCGGCGGCGAACAGCGCGGCATAGACGGCGCCGGTGTTCAGGAACGGGTTGGCGTCCCCCTCCGCATAGGCGGCCCCGAGGCGGGGCGGCAGGCCGGCGATGCGGCCGGCGATCTGCTGCCGGTCTGCGGGACGAAGGGCGAGCTGCATCGCGGTCTCGTATTCGCAGGCATGGCCGATGCCGGGCTTCTGCCCCTTCATCTGCTTCGACCATTCCGGCTGGCCCGGTGAGAAATACCCCACCATCGCGACCCGGCGTCCCCGGCTCACCAGCTCGGTACACAGGCTGGTCAGCGGCCCCACGTTGCCGCCATGGCCGTTGACGATCAGCAGGCGGTCGAACCCGGCGCGGAACACGCTGTCCGCGATGTCGTCCACCAGGGCCAGGAAGGTGGGCAGGCGCAGGGTGACGGTGCCGGGCCAGGCCTGGTGATGCGGCGAGAAGCCGAAGCTGGGCGGCGGCAGCAACAGGGTGTGCACGGCCGTGCAGCGCTCGGCGGCGGCCAGGGTGACCCGGTAGGCGCTGAGCGTGTCGGTGTCGACCGGAAGGTGGTCGCCGTGCTGTTCGCAGCTGCCGAGGGTGAGCACCGCCAGGGCGCCATGGTCGCGGGCTTCGGCGATCTCCGCCCGGGTCAGTGCGCCCCAGTCGTGGGTGCGTTGATAGGTGGTCATCCGGCAGCTCCTTGACGTTGCGTTAAGCTTCAAGCTCCACACTGAGGGCGCGGAGTTCGGTGGTGTGGGCGTGCCGGGTGCGGCCGGCGCGGAGATCGTCCGAGGTCAATTCCTCGACGATGCAGCCCGACTGCATGACGCCGATGGTGGCGCAGAGATGAGCGACCACGGCCAGGTTATGGCTGACGAGGAGGTAGGTGAGATTGCGGGCCTGTTGCAGGTCTTTCAGAAGGTTCAGTACCTCGGCCTGTACCGAGACATCGAGCGCGCTGGTGGGTTCGTCCAGCAGCAGCACGTCGGGTTCGGTGATCAGCGCCCGGGCGATGGCGACGCGCTGGCGCTGGCCGCCGCTCAGCTGGTGCGGGTAGCGGAAGCGGGCGGTGCCGGGGAGGGCAACGGCGGCCAACGCCTCGGTGATGCGGCGGTCATGGCCGTCCAGGCCGTGCACGACCAGCGGTTCGCTCAGCGCGCGGTCCACGGTCTGGCGGGGATGCAGGGAGCCGTAGGGGTCCTGGAACACCATCTGCACCCGGCGGAAGAACGGCTTCTGCCGCTTGGGCGTGAGCGCCGTGCCATCGAGCGTCATGCGGCCGGTCCAGTTCGGGTTCAGGCCGGAGAGGGCGCGCAGGATGGTGGACTTGCCGCTGCCGCTTTCGCCGACGAGGCCGTAGCTGCCGCCGGTGGGCACGGTGAGGGAGACGCCCTTCACCACCTCGTTGGCGCCGAAGCGGATGCGCAGGTCCTGGATGTCGATCATGGAGGCAGCAGCCAGGCCGGGTCTCGCACCATGGTGGGCAGGCGCGGTTTGGGGTGGGAGAGGGCGGGCATGCATTCCAGCAGGCCGCGGGTGTAGGGGTGTTCGGCGCGGGCGAGATCGGCGGCTTGCAGGGTCTCGACCACCTGGCCCGCATACATGACCGCGATGCGGTCGCAGAAGCGGCCGACCAGCGGCAGGTCGTGGCTGATCAGCAGCAGGCCCATGCCGCGCCGTGTCACCAGGTCTTCCACCAGGCGCAGGATCTCGGCCTGCACTGTGGCGTCCAGCGCGCTGGTGGGTTCGTCGGCGATCAGCAGTTCGGGATCAGGCGCCAGCATCATGGCGATCATCACCCGCTGGCCCATGCCGCCGGAGAGTTCGTGCGGATAGGCGGTGGCGACGCGGGCCGGGTCACGGATGCGGACCTGGTCCAGCAGGTCCACGGCGGCGGCCCGGGCGGCCCGGCGGCTGCCGCCCTTATGGGTGCGCCATGCTTCCGCCACCTGGTCGCCGGCGGTTTTCACCGGGTTCAGCGCGTATTTCGGGTCCTGCAGGATCAGCCCGGCCCGCTTGCCGCGGATGCGCCGCATGTCGCGCTCGCGGGCCCGCAGGATGTCGGTGCCGTCGAAGGCCAGCGTGTCCGCGGTGATGGTCGCGGCCGATGGCAGCAGGCGGAGCAGGGCGCGGGCGGTGAGGGACTTGCCGCTGCCGGATTCGCCGACGATGCCGAGCTTCTCGGCGCCCAGCCGCAGGGAGACGCCGCGCACTGCCTCCACGGGGCCGGAGGGCGTAGGAAAGGCGATACGGAGGTTCTTAATATCGACGAGCGGACCGGGCATCAGCCGCCCTGCTTGGGGTCGAGCACATCCCGCAGGCCGTCGCCCAGCAGGTTGAAGGCGAGACTGGCGGCGAAGATGGCCAGACCGGGGATGGTGGGCACCCACCATTGCTCCAGGATGAAACGCCGGGCGGTGGCGATCATGGCGCCCCATTCCGGCGAGGGCGGCTGTGCGCCCATGCCCAGGAAGCCGAGCCCGGCGGCGGTAAGGATGATGCTGCTCATGTCGAGCGTGACACGCACCACCAGGCTGGGCAGGCACAGGGGTGCCACGTGACGCAGCACGATACGGCCGGGGCTGGCGCCGGCCAGGCGGGCGGCGGCGATGAAGTCCGCGCCACGAAGCGCCAGGGTCTCGGCGCGGGCCAGGCGGGCATAGGGCGGCCAGGCGGTGAGGGCGATGGCGGCGATGGCGCTGGTGACGCCGGGCTTCAGCGCGGCGACGAAGGCCAGAGCCAGGATCAGGCGCGGGAAGGCGAGGAAGATGTCGGTGGCGCGCATCAGCAGCCGGTCCCACACGCCGCCCGCATAGCCGGCGATGCAGCCGACCGCGAGGCCGACGGGCGCGACCATGACGACGACGGCGACCACCATGCCCAGCGTGATGCGGCCGCCGAACAGCAGGCGGGAATAGACATCGCGGCCCAGCTCGTCGGTGCCCAGCCAGTGGGCGGCGGAGGGGCGGGCCAGGCGGTGCGCCAGGTCCTGCGCGCCCGGGTCATAGGTGGCGAGCAGGGGGGCGAAGATAGCGGTGGCGATCAGCACGGTGGCAACCAGCAGCCCGGCCATGGCCAGCGGGTTGCGGCGGAACTGCAGCCACAGCCGATAGCGCCGGCCCCAGGCGGCCTGGCTGCGCGAGGCCGGTGTCTCGGTCAGCAGCCAGGCGCGGCGGTTCAGGGTCTGCGCGGTCATCGGACGCGCGGGTCCAGCAGGCGGTACATCAGGTCGGCGAACAGGTTCAGCGCCAGGTAGCTCAGTCCCACGACCAGGGTTGCGCCCAGCACGGCATTCATGTCGGCGTTCAGCAGGGAGCCGGTCAGGTACTGACCGAGGCCGGGCCAGGAAAAGATGGTCTCGGTCAGCACCGCGCCCTCCAGCAGCCCGGCGAAGGTGAGCGCCACCACCGTGACCAGGCGCACCAGGATGTTGCCGAAGGCGTGGCCCCAGATGACCTGCGTGGCGGACAGGCCCTTGGCGCGGGCAGTGGTGATGAACTCGCCGCGCAGGGCCTCCAGCATGAAGGCCCGGGTCATGCGGGCGATGTAGGCCATGTTGAACGCGGCCAGCACCAGGGCCGGCAAGGCGAGATGGGCGGCGGCATCCCGAAAGCTGTCCCAGTCACCAGCGAGTGCGGAATCCACCAGCAGCAGTCCCGTGACCTGCGGCACCATGTCCTGGAACAGCACGTCCTGCCGCCCCGGCCCCGGGGCCCAGCCCAGGGTGGCGTAGAACACCAGCAGGCTGACCAGCGCCAGCACGAACACCGGGATGGAGTGGCCGGACAGGCAGATGACGCGGATCACGTGATCGATCCAGCGCCCCTGCCGCACCGCGGCGTACACGCCGAGCGGCACGCCCACGAGGGTCGCGATCAGCAGGGCGATGCCGGAGAGTTCGAGTGTCGCGGGGAAGAAGCGCGCGATGTCGGTGGAGACCCGGTTGCTGGTCATCACCGAGCGGCCGAAGTCACCTGCCGCGAGTTGCTCCGTGTAGCGCAGGAACTGCTCGGGCAGGGGGCGGTCGAGGCCCATCTCGCGCCGGGTCCGCTCCACCACGTCCTGCGGCGCGCGGTCCCCCACCACGGCGAGCACCGGGTCGATGGGGACGACGCGGCCGATCAGGAAGGTGATCAGCACCAGGCCGAACAGCGTGATGGGGATGCTGACCAGGGTGGCCGCCAGCGAGCGGAACCGGCTCATCCGGCGGCTCTGGGCCCGGTCAAGCCGGCTCAGGCCTTCTGGATGCGCGCATAGACGCTGCGGTCGCTGAGCGGGCCGATCTCGAAGCCGCTGACGCCGCTGCGCATCATCGCGACCTCGACCTGCTGCAGCAGGATGGCGAAGGGGCTGCGCTCCTGGTGATCCAGCTGCATGCGCTCGTATTCCTTCACCCGCTTGGTGGCGTCCAGCTCCTTCACGTTGGCGATGGCGCGGTCCGTCAGGTCCTTGTCCTGCCAGGAGGAGCGCCAGGCGACGGTGCGATTGGTGGCGGTGTCGCTGTTGTCCGGGTTCATGCAGAAGGTCTCGGCGTTGCTGTGCGGGTCCATGTAGTCGGAGCCCCAGCGCAGCATGGCCAGCTCGTGCTGCCGGGCGCGGGTCTTGGTGATGACCTGGCGGAACTCGGCCGCGATCAGCTTCACCTTGATGCCGATGGCGCCGAGGTCCGCCTGCAGCGCCTGGGCCATGTCGGCGAAGGGCGCGTTGGACTGGTGGTCGAGCGTGACCTCGAAGCCATCGGGCACGCCGGCCTGGGCCATCAGGGCGCGGGCCTTGGCGACGTCCTTCTGGAAGGGGGCGTCGGTGAGCGCCGCGGGGAAGCCCTTGGGCAGGAAGGCCTGGTGGACCTCATAGACCTCGGGCGTGATGTTGGTGGCGATGGCCTTGTAGTCGATCGCCCACTTGATGGCCTGCCGCACCTCGGGCTTGGCCAGCATCGGGTGCTTCTGGTTCATCGCCAGGTAGTTGAGGCTGGCCTTGCTGGCGACGACCTTGGTGTAGGCCGGGTTGCCGGTCAGGGACTTGATGGCCTCGGGCGAGAGGGTGCGGGCGATGTCGATGTCACCCTTCTGCAGCAGCAGCAGCTGGGCGCTGGGGTCCGGGCGATGCAGGATCAGCAGTCGCTTCACGCTGGGCGGGGCCGGGTGGTTCGGGTTCGCGTCCAGCGCCACGCTCTCGCTGGCGCGCCAGGACCGCAGCGACCAGGCGCCCGACCCGGCGCTGTTCTGCTTCAGCCAGGCATTGCCCCAGTCATCGCCGGCCGCCTTGGCCATCACCACCTTCTTGTCGACGATGCCGCCGACGCTGGCGGACAGGCAGTACAGCAGGAAGCTCGGCGATTGCGCGGTGGCGATCTTGAGCACGACGGTCAGCGGGTCGGGCGCGGTGATGGTGGTGGCCGCGTTGTCCTTGGTGAAGCCGAACTGGCTGATGATGAAGGCCGGCGCCTTGTTCATCGCCACGGCCCGCGTGAGGGTAAAGACCACGTCCTCCGCCGTGACGGGGTTGCCGGAGGCGAACTTGCGGCCGGGCTTCAGCTTGAAGGTGGTGGTGAGGCCATCGGGCGTGGTGGACCAGCTGTCCGCCAGCTCCGGCTTGATGATGGTGGGGTCCTTGGTGTCCGGGCTGACCAGCTTCTCATAGACGTTGCCGCAAACCTCGTTGCCGCTGAACTCGAAGCTCTCCTGCGGGTCCAGGCTGATGATGTCGTCGATCTGGTTCGCCATCACCACCGTGTCTTTCGGCGTGTCGGCGAAGGCGGCGTGGAACGTCTGGGTCCAGATCAGCGGCACGGCGCCGGCGGAGCCGAGAAGGGTGCGGCGGTTCAGCATGGATGTCCCCTGGATGAGTTCGTGCGAGCATAGCGGCGCGCGCCGCCATGGGAAATGGCTGTCGCTGGCGTGATAGCGCCGGGTATGCGCCGAACCGTCGTGCGGGGCGTTGAGGCCCTGGAGCGAAACGAAGGTCCGAACGATGCGGCGGGTGGTGCGGTGGCTGGCCTGGGGTGTGGCCGGGGGGACCGGGGTGGTGCTGGCGGCCGGAGTGGCGGGGTGGTTCCTGCTGGACCGCTTCGACCTCAGCGGCATCGCGGCCCGGCGCGCCACCGCGGCGCTCGGGCGGCCGGTTTCGTTCGCCGCGGTGCATGTGACACCGGGGAAGTGGCTGCTGCTGACGGTGCAGGATGCGCAGCTTGCCAATGCGGCGGATGGCACCCGGCCGGAGATGGCGAAGATCGGCCGGGTGAGTGCCGAGCTTGAGGCCTGGCCGCTGTTGCACGGGTCCGTGGTGTTGCGGAACGTGGCGGTGGAGGGATTGGACCTGCTGCTGGAGCATGGGCCCGGCGGTGTGCCCAACTGGCGGTTCGGGCCCGAGGCGCCGAAGCCCACGGGTCCGCCGGCGCGGGAAGGGTCGTTTCCCACCCTGTTCACGGCAGCGGTATCCGGCAGGATCATGCTGCGGACCTCATCGGGTTCCGATCTGCCGATCGGGCTGGATGGCGTCACCTTCTCGACTGCGGGGGTGGACCAGCCGTCGCGCCTGGCAGGTGCCGGGTCGTACAATGGGGTGCCGCTGAAGCTGGACAGCCGGCTGGGGTCGATCGCGCAGTATCGCGATGCCGCGACGCCGTTCCCGACGGTGATCCAGCTGGAATCCGGCACGACGCATCTGCGGTTCGAGGGCACGATGGCGGACCCGATCAACGTCGATGGCGCGCGCGGAGAGCTGCGGCTCGAGGCGTCGAACCTGGGTGTGCTGTCCAGGGTGAGCGGCCTGGAGACGGAGTTGAACCCGGCCATCAAGCTGCAGGGCGGGATGCTGCATGACCGGTCCACCTGGGAGCTGTCGCAGATCCAAGGTGCGCTGGGCCAGGCCGGCATCTATGGCGGCACGCTGAGATTGGAGGAAGGGGGGCGGGCGAACGACGCCGCGCCGCTGGCGCCGGACCGGGTGGGCGTCGCCGTGCAGTTCGAGCAGCTGGACCTGGATGCGCTGCTGGGCGGCCAGGGCAAGCCGGGCGGCAAGCCGGGCGGCAAGCAGGGGGGGAACGACATGTCCCTGAGCGTGGAGCGGGCGCCGCAGACGCTGATCGCCGCCAAGCTGCGGGCCAGGGGCCTGACCTATGGCGGGGTGAAGGTGACGAATGTGGAGCTGGATGCCAGCCAGACCGCCGGGCAGGTGGCGGTGGAGGCGCTGTCGCTCGGCTATCTCGGCGGCACCGTGGAGGCGCAGGGCAGGATCGATGCGGTGGCCGGGGGCGGTGCGGTGTCGGCCGAGGTGCGGGTGGCCGGGCTGGAGGTGCAGGCGCTGCGGGGCCTGCTGGACCTGGGCCGCCTGCCGGTGACGGGGCGGATGGACGGGCGGGCGGTGGTGACCGCCACGGGTGAGACGCTGAACCAGGCGTTGCGCGTGGCCCGGGGCTCCGCGGTGGTGACGATGGCGGGCGGTGCCGTGTCGAAGCAGATCGTGCAGCTGGGCTCCACGGACGTGCGGGCGCTGTTCGGCACGTCGTCGGAGATGGTCGGGCTGTCGTGCCTGCTGGGCCTGGTGGAGGTGCGGTCCGGCATCGGCACCATCGGGCCGGTCCGGATACGGAGTGCCGAGGGCACCATCGACGCGCATGGCACGGTGGACATGGCGCGGCGTCGGGTGGACCTCACGGTGGCCAGCGAGCCGCGCACCACCGGCTTCCTGGCGCTGGACGTGCCGGTTCGGGTGTCCGGGCCGTTCACCGACCTGTCGTTCGAGCCGGCCCGGCTTTCGGCGGCGGGGCGGGCGCAGATGGCGGCGATTGACCAGGTCGGGCGGCTGCCGCCGGCCTTGCAGGGTGTTGCGCGGGGCAGCCCCTGCCTCGCGCGCTGATCTTGCCAGGCAAAATGTTATATAGTATCGAACCCCGAAATCAACAGGGGTGTCGGATGCGGGTTGCTTCATGGGCCGTTGTGCTGGCCATGCTGACGGGTTCGGCGCTGGCGCAGACCAAGCCGTTGCGGGTGGTGGCGGCGGAAAACTTCTACGGCGACGTGGCGGCGCAGATTGCCGGGCCGGACGTGCCGGTGACGAGCATTTTAAGCAACCCGGATCAGGATCCGCACCTGTTCGAGGCGAGCCCCTCCACGGCGCGGGCGCTGGCGGATGCCGGGATCGTCATCGCCAACGGGGTGGATTACGACCCCTGGATCAACAAGCTGCTGCGGGCCAGCCCGTCGCCGGGCCGCGTGGTGATCTCGGCGGGCGAGCTGGTGAAGCGGCGCCCGGGGGTGAACCCGCACCTCTGGTATGACCCGGTGGTGATGCCGCTGGTCGCCACGGCCGTCACCCAGGCCCTGAGCAAGGCGGACCCGGCGCACAAGGATGCCTACGCCGAACGCCTCGCCACCTTCATCGCATCGCTGAAGCCGATTGAGGCCAAAATCGCCGCCATGCGGAGCCGGTATGCCGGGCAGCCGGTCACGGCGACGGAACCGGTGTTCGGCTACATGGCAACCGCCCTCGGCCTGGTCATGCGCAACGAGCGGCTGCAGCTGGCGATCATGAACAGCACCGAGCCTCGCCCCTCCGATGTCGCGGCCTTCGAGGCGGACCTGCGCGGGCATCGCGTGCGGGCGCTGCTGTACAACAGCCAGGCGACCGGCCCGGCGGCGCAGCGCCTGCTCGGCATCGCCAGGCAGGTCGGCATCCCCGTGGTGGGCGTGACGGAGACGGAGCCCGGCGGCACGCGGTTCCAGGACTGGATGATGCAGCAGCTCGACGCGCTCGACACGGCCCTGGCCAGCCCGCGGTAACATGGCGGCGGTCGAACTCGCCGGCCTGACGCTCGGCTATGGCGGGCGGCCCATGCGGCGGCCTGTGTTGCAGGACGTGACGCTGTCGGTGGCGGCGGGCGAGTTCATCGGCGTGTTCGGGCCGAACGGTGCGGGCAAGACGACGCTGCTGCGGGCGATCCTGGGCCTGGTGGCGCCGCGGGCCGGGGCGATCCGGGTGTTCGGGGAGGCGGCACGGCGGGGCAATCCGCGGGTGGGCTACATGCCGCAGCTGCGGACGGAGCTGGCCGGGCTGCGCCTGACCGGCCGCGCCTTCGTCGCCAGTGCCGCGGAGGGCGCCCGATGGGGGCGGCCCTGGGCCGGCGCCGCCGCGTTGCGGGACGTGGATTGGGCGCTCGACCTGGTAGACGCCGCCGGGCTGGCGGACCGGCCGCTGCGGGACCTCTCGGGCGGGGAGCGGCAGCGGCTGCTGCTCGCCCAGGCGCTGCTGGGGCGGCCGGAGCTGCTGCTGCTGGACGAGCCGCTGATCAGCCTGGACCCCCGGCGCCAGGCCGCGGTGGTGGCGCTGGTGGCCCGGCTGCGCGACGAGATCGGGCTGGCCGTGCTGTTCAGCGCGCATGAGCTGAACCCGCTGCTGGGGGCGATGGACCGCGTGCTGTATCTCGGCAACGGCGCCGCGGCGATCGGCGCGGTGGACGAGGTGGTGACCGGCCCGGTGCTGTCCCGCCTGTATGGCGCCGAGATCGAGGTGGTGCGGGCCTCCGGCCGCATCTTCGTGCTGCTGGGGTCGGCGGCTTGCGAGACCGAGCGGGTGGCGGAGGATCACGCGCTTGTTCGACTATGACTTCATGGCCAATGCTGTGGCGGCCGGCAGCATCGTCGCCGTGCTGGCGGGCGTGGTGGGCTATGTGCTGGTGCTGCGCGGGCAGGCGTTTGCCGGGCACGCGCTCTCGCATGTCGGGTTCACCGGGGCCACCGGGGCGGTGCTGCTGGGGGTGTCACCGCTGGCCGGGCTGATGCTGATGACGGTGGCGGGCGGCATCGGCATGGGGCTGCTGGGGGAGCGGCTGGGCGAGCGGGACGTGGCGATCGGCATCGTGCTGTCGGTATCGCTGGGCGTCGGGCTGCTGTTCCTGCACTTCTTCACCGCCTATGCGACGCAGGCGACGGCGCTGCTGTTCGGCAACATCCTGGGTGTGGAGGCGCAGACCATCTGGGTGCTGCTCGCCCTCGCCCTGGGCAGCCTGGCGGTGCTGGCCGTCATGGCCCGGCCGCTGCTGTTCGCCAGCCTGCAGCCGGAGCTGGCGGCGGCGCGCGGGGTGCCGATGCGGCTGGTGTCCGTGCTGTTCATGGCGGTGGTGGGCCTGGCCACCGCGGCCTGTGTACAGATCGTGGGCGTGCTGCTGGTGTTCGCCCTGCTGGTGGGCCCGGCCGCCGCGGCGCAGCGCTGGACCGGCCGGGTGGGGCCGGGGGTGGTGCTGGCCGTAGTTCTGGCGGTGGCGGAGACCTGGGGCGGGCTGGCGCTGGCCGACTGGACCGACTGTCCGGTGAGCTTCTGGATCAGCGCGCTGAGCGGCGTGGTGTATCTGCTGGCCTGTGCGGTGCCCTATGCTTCCTCGTCCAGAAAGAACTGGTCGGCTTCGTCGTCGTAGCTGTAAAGCTCGGCGTAGCGGCCCCAGGCGATCGCGGTCTCCAGCGTGTCGTCGGCGTAGTCCGGCGACATGAAGTCCTCCAGCTCGTCGCGGAAGCGGATGGCGGCGGCGCGGTGGTTCGGGCGCTCGTCCAGCACGTGGCGGATCTGGGCCACCAGCGGCACGTTGGTGCGGAGTGCTGCGGCGAAGATGGCCTTGCGCGCATCGGTATCCGCCTCCACGAAGCGGCGGCCCTGTTCCGTCAGGCGCAGGTCGCCCTCCTCCTGCACGCCCAGGCCGAGCAGCTGCATGGCCTCGCCCATCGGCAGCAGGTCATCGAGTTCCAGCTGCAGGTCGCCGGCCAGGGCGGGCAGGTCCGCGCGGCCGGCATAGGGCGGGGCCAGCAGGGTTTCGGCCAGGCCGGCGAGCAGGTTGGTGCTGACCGGGTGCAGCTGCATCGCGAGGGTGGCGGCGGGCGCGGCGCGCGGGGTGGGGGCACGCCGGGTCATGAGGGCGTAGATGTCGTCGACCAGCTGGCGGAAGGCGCCGTCGTGCCGGTTGCGCGGGTGCGGGAACGGCACGCGCAGCTCGCTGGCGACGCGGCCGGGATTGCTGCTGAACACCAGGATCCGGTCGCACATCAGCACCGCCTCCTCGATGTTGTGGGTGACCATCAGCACGGACTTGATGGGCAGCTTGCCCTCGCTCCAGAGGTCGATGAGGTCGGTGCGGAGGGTTTCGGCGGTGAGGACATCGAGCGCGGAGAAGGGTTCGTCCATCAGCAGCAGGTCGGGGTGCACCACCAGGGCGCGGGCCAGGCCGACGCGCTGGCGCATGCCGCCGCTGAGTTCCTTCGGGTAGGCGCTCTCGTAGCCGCCGAGGCCGATCAGGTCGATGGCGGCCTCGGCCCGGGTCTCGCGTTCGGCACGCGGCACGCCGAGGGCTTCGAGGCCCAGCTCCACGTTCTCCTGCACCGTGAGCCAGGGGAACAGGGCGAAGGACTGGAACACCATGGCGACGCCTTCTGCCGGGCCGCGCAGGGGGGCGCCGCGCCAGGTGACGGTGCCGGAGGTGGGGGCGAGCAGCCCGGCGATGATGCGCAGCAGGGTGGACTTGCCGGAGCCGGAGCGGCCGAGCAGCCCGACGATCTCGCCGGCACGCAGGTCCACCGCCACGTCGTCCAGCACCACCAGGTCGGCGCTGCTGTCCTTCATGTAGGCCTGCCGCACGTTGCGGACCTGGAGCAGGCCCGCTGCGGCGTCGGGCTTGGCCTCGGGCGTGGCGGCGGCGGGCCTGGTGGCGATCTGGTCCATGGGCTTCGGTCCTATCCCAGGGTGAGGCGGCGGGAGGCGAAGGCGTACATCGGGCGCCACAACAGCCGATTGAAGGCCAGCACGAAGGCGGACATGACGGCGACACCCAGCAGCACGTGGGCGGTGTTGCCCTCGCTGGTGGCCTGCGCGATGTAGGCGCCCAGGCCGTGGGCCACCAGCCTGGTGTCGCCCCAGCTGACCACCTCGGAGACGATGGCGGCGTTCCACGAGCCGCCGGAGGCGGTGATGGCACCCGTCACGTAATACCCGAACACCCCCGGGAGCATGACCCGGCGCCACCACAGCCAGCCGCCGATCCGCAGGTTGCGCGCCGCCTCCTTCAGGTCCCCCGGGAAGACGCTGGCGCCGGCCACCACGTTGAACAGGATGTACCACTGGGTGCCCAGGATCATCAGCGGCGTGAGCCAGATGTCCGGGCTGGCGTTGAAGTGCACGATGGCGACGACGAAGATGGGGAAGAACAGGTTGGCCGGGAAGGCGGCCAGGAACTGCGCCACCGGCTGGATGCGCCGGGCCCAGCGCGGCCGCAGCCCGACCCAGACGCCGATGGGCACCCAGACGAGCGTCGCCAGCACCATCAGCACGACGACGCGCACCAGGGTGATGAGGCCCAGGCCCAGCGCGGTCCAGAGATCGGACCAGGCCAGCGTATCGCTGGCGAACCCGATGATCCGCCACAGCGCATAGAGCAGTGCTGCGGCCAGCACGGCGAGGAACACGGCGTCCCCGGTGCGGGACGGCGGGCGGACGTGCGCGGCGGGGCGGAAGCGCGGCAGGGCGATGCGCAGGCCGCCGAAGGCGTTGAAGCCGAGGCCGATATAGCCGGACAGGCGCCGCAGCAGCCGGGTGCGGCGCAGCAGCTTCAGCAGCCACGGGTCCTCCACCTGCTCGCTGGCGGTCATCTCGAAGCGGAACTTGGCGGACCAGGCGACCAGCGGGCGGAACAGCAGCTGGTCGTAGGCCAGGATGACCACCAGCATGGCCAGGATGGCCCAGAGCACGGCGCCGATATCCTGCCTGTCGATGGCCAGCGCCACGTAGCTGCCGATGCCGGGCAGCTTCCAGGTGGTGTCGCCCACGCTCACGGCCTCGGAGGCGACGACGAAGAACCAGCCGCCGGACATGGACATCATGGTGTTCCACACCAGGCCCGGCATGGCAAAGGGGATCTCGAGCCGCCAGAAGCGCTGCCAGGTGGAGAGCTTCAGGGAGCGGGAGGCTTCGTCGAGGTCGGCCGGCACGGTCTTGAGGGACTGGTACAGGCTGAAGGCCATGTTCCAGGCCTGGCTGGTGAAGATCGCGAAGATGGCGGCCAGCTCCGCGCCCAGCACCTGGCCCGGGAACAGGTTGAGGAAGAACACCACCGTGAAGGTGAGGAAGCCCAGGATCGGCACCGATTGCAGGATGTCCAGCACCGGGATCAGGATCAGCCCGGCCCGGCGGCTCTTCGCGGCCCAGGTGGCATAGGTGAGGGTGAACAGCAGCGAACATGCGAGCGCCGCGAACATGCGCAGCGTGGTGCGCACGGCGTAGTTCGGCAGGTTCATGGGGTCGAGGCTAATGGCGATGGCGCCGGGGTTGTCGAGCGGGGCCAGGGTGCCGCGGGCGACGGAGGCGACGCCGACCAGGGCCGCCAGGATCAGGGCGCCGGCGACGAGATCGAACAGGTTGGGGAGGCGACGCGCCGAAAGGAAGGCGGGGAAGGCGGTTTCGGACATCGGCGTGGCCCCGGATTCTACATCATGTGGGCCTGTTACCGGCTAACCGGGCGTGTGTCAGCAGGGATAGTTCGTGACAGTTTCACTGCGGCCGCCGGGTGTGCCTTGTTTGTTGAGCGACGTGCGCTGGCGTTCAGCCGTGCGTGGCCGGGTCGGTGCAGCGGATGCCGTTGCTGGTGACGCTCAGGTTGCGGGCGCGGTTGCCGGCGCGCAGTTCCTCGGCGGTGCAGGCGCGGGTGCGGCCCCAGCCCTTGGCGGCCATGCAGGCGGATTGCGCCTCGTCCAGCTGGCCCCAGCGGCGCACGGGGGAGGTGAACCAGGCGAGGCCGGTTTTGGCATTGCGCTTGTCCACGGCTTCGGTCACGGAGCTGTCGCAGGCGGCGGCATCCCCGCGATAGGCCGCTTCCCGCGGGTTGGCCGGGGGCGGCGTGGTGCCGCAGGCGGCGAGGCCGGTGACGGCCGACAGAATGAGGATCGCACGTAGCATGGCCTCCATCCAATCCGTCCCGGGTGACGTGTCAAGCCATCTGACCGACCGGCTGGGGGTGGCGCTGCGGCTGGGCGCCGAGGCGGGCGCCCTGGCAATGCGGATGCGGCCCCCGCCCGGTGCGGCGCAGGCGAGCCTGAAGGCGCGGCAGGACTGGCTGACGGAGGCGGATGGCGCGGTCGAGCGGTTCCTGTCGGAGCAGCTGCTGGCCGCGTTCCCGCAGGACGGCTTCCAGGGCGAGGAAGGTGGGGCGACGCGCGAGGGGGCGCTGCGCTGGGTGGTGGACCCGATCGACGGCACCAGCAACTTCGCGCGCGGGGCTTCCCGCTGGTGCGTCTCGATCGGGCTGATGGAGGGGGCGGCGGTGCGTGCCGGGGTGCTGGTCGCGCCGGCGCTGGGCGAGACCTATGCCGCGGTGCAGGGCGGCGGCGCCACGCTGAACGGCGCTCCGATCCGGGTGGCGGCGACCGACTCCATCGAGCGGGCGATCATCGAGATCGGCTGGTCGCCGCGGGTGGACAATGCGGACTGGCTGGCGCTGAACGGGCGGGTGCTGGGGGCCGGGGCCATGCTGCGGTCCGGCGGCTCAGGCGCCATGGGCCTGGCGGAGGTCGCGGCGGGGCGGCTGGACGGCTATGTCGAGCGGCACATCAACCTGTGGGACTGCGCGGCGGCGCTGGCGATCCTGGTGGAGGCCGGTGCGGTGGTCAGTGACTTCCTTCCGGCGGGGATGGCGGCGGGCGGTCCGTTGCTGGCGGCGGCGCCAGGGGTGGCGGGGGTGCTGGCGGCGCTGGCGCAATCGCCGCGATAACGGCTTCGGGGTCGGTGCCGGGCTCGACCAGCAGCACGCGGTCGTTCAGGGCCACGGCCACCGCGCCCCTGGGGCAGACGCCGAGGCAGCCGGATTCCACCACACGGATGGCCCGGCGGCGCCCGCCCTGCTTCAGCGTGGCAGACAGCGTGTCCGCCAGGGCGTGCTTGCCCTTGGTGCCGAAGCCGCCGTGCAGCTTCTTGCCGCATTTCTTGCAGACCAGGGCGATGGGGCCCCATTTCGTGGGCTTGGCCTGAACCCCGGGCATCAGCGCGGCAGGCGCATGGTGGCAAGCTTCTCGCGGGCGGCGGCCCAGGTGAGGCCGAAGCCGAGGATGGCGGCGAGCCCCAAGTTCATCGCGGCCATGCTGATGGGCAGACCGGGGATCAGGTAGGTGGGCTCGTCACAGGGCTTGGCGGGATGCGCTGGCATGCGGGACAGGCGCTCGGCCACGGTGCCGCCGCCGGTGTTCGCGGCGGCACATTCCGGCAGGGGGCTGGGCCAGGCGCCATGCTCGACGCCCACATGCACCACGCCCAGCCCGGCGCCGACCAGCATGGCCAGCCCGGCGAGGAACACCAGCAACCGTGCGCTGCGGCCCGAGGCCAGGCAGAGGGCGCCGCAGAGGATGGCGATGCGGTACGGCCAGCGCTCCAGCAGGCACAGGGCGCAGGGCACCAGGCCGCCCCAACTCTCCGCCACCAGGGCGACGAGCAGCCCGGCCCCCGCCAGCACGGCCCCCGCGAGCCCGGCGCGCTGCACCGGGTTGAGGGAAGCGAAGGAGGGGACGGCGGGACGGATGGTGGCCATGGCCGCTGATATAAAGCCTTGGGAGGTTAAGGCCAGGGGGAGGGGCGGCTGTCGCAAGACCGGGGATTTGGTAGGGTTGCGCCGAAATCACGGAGGAGCGGGTGATGTTGAAGGTACTGGGCCGGGCCAATTCGAGCAACGTGATGAAGGTGTTGTGCCTTCTGGACGTGCTGGGCCTGCCGTTCGAGCGCCAGGACGTGGGCGGCGCGTTCGGCGGCACGGATATGCCGGCCTACCGGGCCATGAACCCGAACGGGGTGGTGCCGACGCTGGTCGAGACGAGGGAGGACGGGGAGTTCGTGCTGTGGGAGAGCAACGTGATCCTGCGCTACCTGGCGGAGGCGCATGCCGCCGGCACGCCGCTCTGGCCGGACAGCCTGCATGCGCGCGCGATCATCGGGCAGTGGATGGACTGGCAGCACACCGTGCTGGGCGCGCCGATGACGGTGGTGTTCTGGGGCCTGGTGCGCACGGCGCCCGAAAAGCGTGACCCGGCGGCGATCGAGGCGGCACGGGCGAAGCTGGTGGCGATCTACGGGATCCTGGAGGCGGTGCTGTCCCGGCGGGACTTCGTGGCGGGCGATGCAATGACGCCGGCGGATATCGCGATCGGGGTGCACGCGCACCGCTGGTTCAGCTTCGACATCGAACGGCCCTCGATGCCGGCGCTGGAAGCCTGGTACCGGCGGATGCTGGCGGTCGGCGCCTATCGCCGCCATGTCGCGGTGGCGATGAGCTAGGGGGTGGCTGGCCGGGGCCTGGTGAGCAGGGCCTCGGCATCCGCCTTCATCGCCGCACGGGAGTCGGCGCGCAGGTAGGACATGTGGCCGCCGGGATAGACGTGCAGGGCCAGCCTGGCGGGCTTCGGCACCTGCGCCAGCAGCAGGGCGGTGGCGAAGTAGGGTGTCACCAGGTCGGTCAGGCCATGCGTGACCAGCACCTGCGCCGCCGGGTCCAGGGCCAGGAACTGGCGCAGGGCAGTCATGGATTCCGGCCGGTTGTTGCTGCGGCCGTAATCCCAGCTGCGGGCGATGCCGTCGTTCAGCAGCTGGTAGGTCCGCGGGCCGCCTTCGGGCTGCCAGTCCAGGCGCTGATAGATGGTCAGCATCGCGGCGGTGACGGGCGCGCGCAGCCCGTCCAGCACCGGGTCCGGGCTGTTGTCGCGCGGGGCGGCGGGGAAGGGGTCGGGTGCCGCGATGGTCGCGTCGTACGGGCTGGCGACTTGGCCCTCCGTGCGCAGGACGAACTCCAGGTCCGGGCGGCCGGCGCGGCGGCGGAGCGTGGCGGTGTCCAGCCCGGTGAGGGCGGCGAGGCGGGTGGTGAGGCGCTCGAGGGCGGCCGGGTCGTTGGGGCCGCGGAGCAGGTCGGCGATGTAGTCGGTGCCGGCATAGGCCTCGGCGTCGGCCAGTTGTGCGCGGCTGGTGGCGTGGCGCGCGAGGGCGACCAGGCTCGGCAGGCGGGCGGCCCAGCGGACCGGGTCATAGGCGGCGTCGCGGCCGTTGAAGTCCAGCACCGGGGAGATCAGCACCAGGTTGCGGACGCCGACGCCCTGTTGCTGCAGCAGGGCGCGGGCCAGGCGGGGGGCGCGGAAGCCGCCATAGCTCTCCCCGGCGATGGTGATGGGGCTGGCGAGGCGGTGATGCTGTTCCAGCCAGCGATGGATGGTGGCGGCGAGCAGCTGGATGTCGCCATCCACGGTAAGGAAGGGGCGGCGGGCGTCCTCCGTGTCGGGCGTGGTGCGGCTGTAGCCGGTGCCGGGCGGGTCGATGAACACCAGGTCGGTGAAGCCGAGCCAGGTTTCGGCGTTGTCGATGGGGGTGGGGTCCTGGCTTGGGGAGACCGGGAGCTGGATGGGGACGCGCCAGGGGCCGATGGCGCCGAGGTTGAGCCAGGCGGAGGCGGCGCCGGGTCCGCCGTTGAGGGCGAAGGTGACGGGGCGGGCGGGTGCGCCCGGGGCCGGGTCACGCCAGAAGGCGGTGGTGACGATCTCGGCGGCACCGAGCTTCAGGGTCTCGACGGCGGCGGTGAAGGGGCCGGCGGGGCCGGTCTGCTGGGTGGTGCGGTCCGCGGCCTGGAGCGGGGCGGTGCTGAGGAGCAGGATCAGGAGCAGGGCTGCGCGCATGGGTCAGTACTCGAACTGATAGGTGAGGCCGACCTGGTTGCCGCCCTGGCCGCTGCCGACGTCGGTCTCGATCTTGAGGCCCTTGGTGATGTCGATCTGCACCGTGGCCTGGGTCTGGCTACCTGACGTGCCCTGCTTGGCGCCGACATAGACGCCGTTGGCGACGTAGCGTCCGGCCTCGATGGTGGGGGTGTTGCTCGTGCTGCCGCTGCCGGTGCCGCTGCCGGGGATGTTGGACCCGGCGCCGATGCTCAGGCGGTCGAGGCCCAGCCCCTTGCGGACGGATTCCAGCGGATTGAGGCCCCCATCGCCGCCCACGCCGGACAGCTCGGCGATGGCGGCGGCAATGCTGGCGATCTGGAACGGGCCCAGCTCCTTGGCGCTGCGCTTGAAGATCAGGTAGGCCAGCACCTCGTCCTGCGGCAGGTCCGGCACGCTGCTGAGCTTGATGACGGGCTTGCTGACATAGCCGGTGATGGCCAGGCTGGCGGTGACGCCGCCGGCGCTGCTCTCGGCCAGGAAGTCCAGCGTCGGGTCGATCTTGCCGCTGACGCCGGTGCCGTCGAAGCCGACCTTGCCGCGGGTGAAGGTGAGGGTGGTGCCGGCGATACTGATGTTGCCGCGCCGCATCTCGAGCCCGCCCGCGACCTGCGGGTTGGCGCTGGTGCCGCGGATGCGCAGCGTGCCCTGCAGCTCCGCATCGATGCCGCGGCCACGCAGGTAGATGGCGTTCGGTGCGGTCACGGTAAGATCCAGGCTGATGGGCGCGCTGGCGGCGGCGGGTGCGGGGGGCTTGTCGCCGGGGCGGCGCACGTCGAGCGTGACCACCGAGGCCGGCAGGGTGCGCGGTATCCGCAGCTCGGCCCGGCGGATCGTCACCGTGCCGGCCGCGGCCAGTCCGGATTGCACGGCGCCGCGCAGGGTGAGGTCGGCATCGACATCGGCGCTGACCTGGTCCGAGGCGAGGGGGCGGGCGTTGCGGAGCGCCAGCACCAAGTTGAGCGGGAGGCCGGGGGCGAGGACGCCGACGCTGCCGGAGGCCGTGACGGTGCCGGGCCCGGCACGGCCGGTGAGGCTCACGAGGCGGATGGTGTCGCCATCGAGGCGGGCGGTGGCGGCGAGGCCGGTGATCCGCACGCCCTGCGCGAAGTCCTGCACCTCGCCGCCGGTCAGCTGCGCGGAGCCGGCCAGGCGCGGGGCCGCCAGGGTGCCGGCTATGGTGGCGTCCAGCGCGACCCGGCCGCGGGCGCGGCGGCCAGCGGCGGTGAGGATGGGGTCGAGCAGCGTGAGGTCGAGGCTGCCGGTGGCGGCGAGGTTCAGCGGCCCGGCCGTCACGGGCGCCGTGCCGTTGACGGAAAGCTGGGCGCTGCCCGCGGCCAGGCGCGCGGCGATGCGGGCGTTGCCGCTGGCCAGCTGCGCCGTTGCGGTGAGGTTGGCCGGTGGGGCGGCGCGGCCCAGCCCGGTGCGCAGGCGGATGCCGTTGGCCGCGAGGCGGATGGTGCCGCCGGGCTGGGCCGGGGTGCCGGTCAGCTTGGCGTCCAGCGTGATGCTGCCATCGGCGGCATAGGCGGGGGAGAGGGCGGCGGCAATGTCGGCGGGGGTGCGCAGCGCGATGGTGGCGTCCAGCGTGGGGGCGATGCGGCCGGCGATCTCCAGCGTGGCCTGGCGGACGCCGAGGCGCAGGCGGTCGATGGTGACGGGGTTGGCATAGGAGACGGTGGCGGGGGCGAGCAGGCGGATGGTCTCGGGCGGCACGGCGGGGTTCTGCACGGTGGCCTGGGCGGTCTGCAGACGGAGCTGCCTGGTGACGGCGTCGAGCAGGGCGGTGGCGGCGACCTGCGCCTGGGTGCCGGCGCTGACCAGGTTGGCCGTGGTCTTCAGCGCGAGGGCGGTCTGTGGGCCGTTGGCTTCCACATGGGCGGTGCCGGTGGTGCCGGCGGCGTCGATGCCGCGGGCGTCGAGCGTGGCGGCGACCACGGGATGATCGAGCGGGCTGGTGACGCGGGCCTTCAGGGTGGCGTCGGCGACGCGATTGGCCTGGAAGGCGGCGTTGCGGGCCTGGACGTCCACGGCAATGGCGGCGGGGTCGAGCGTGGCGGTGGCGGTGACGGACCCGGCGATGGGCTGGTCGAGCAGGGGGCGGAGGTCTTCGAGCCGGGTCATGCGCAGGGCGGCGTGGCCGGTGGGGAGCGTGGCGCCCTGGGCGAGGGTGAGGTCGGCCTCGGCATGCAGGCTGCGCCAGTCGGCCTGGTCGATGGTGGCGTGCAGCGTGCCGTCCTGGGCGCGGCTGGCGTTGATGGCGAGTTGCAGCGGGGCGCCGGCCAGGGTGCCCTCCCCGGTGATGCGCCCGGTGGGCAGGGCGGGCAGGCCGGTGAGGGCGGCGGTGAGGCGAAGCGGCGCCCTGGGGATGCCGGACGTGCCGACGGTGCCGGCCAGGGTGGCATCGACGGCGAGCTGGCTGGGCTGGCCGGTGACATGGGCGTCGAGCGTGGCGTCGCCGGTGAGGGTGGGGGCGGCGAGGCCGAGGTTGGGCAGGATGGCCTTCACGGTGGCGTCGATGCCGGCGGGGGCGCTGGTGCCGGCGGCGGCCAGGGTGAGAGCGGCGCCGTTCAGGTTCAGCTTGGTGAGGCTGACGGTGTCGCCGTCGAGACGGGCGGCCAGGGTCAGGGTGGCGTGCTCGCCGATCAGCGCCGGGGCCGGAGCCGGGCCGCGGGTGAGGGCGAGGGTGCCGTCGGCCTCGATGGTGGTGGCGGTGCCGGCCTGGGCGGTGTGGAGCGTGAGCTGGGTGGTGCCGGCCAGGTCCAGCCCGGCGATCGCGCCGACGGGGGTGAGGTCCGGCAGGTGCAGCGTGACGGTGGCGGCCGGGTTGGCGGCGGTGGTGGCGGTGCCGGTGGCGTCGAGCAGGGGGTGGGTGACGGTGAAGCGCACGGGGCGGGCCGGGTCATCGAGCTGGGCGGTGGCGTGCAGCTGGATGGGGGCGGCGGCGAGCAGCTCGGGGCTGGGCCCGGGAATGCGGAGGGCGTCGAGCGTCGCGTCGATCGTGGCCCGGCCCGCATTGCCGGCCAGGGTGGCGCTGAGGCTGCGCAGGCTGGCGCCGGCGACCACCGGGGCCTCGATGCGCAGGTGCCCGGTGGCGTCCGGCGTGGTGAAGGGGCCGGCGACATGGGCGTCGAGCGCCACGGACTGCCAGGAGACACCGGGCGCGGGGGTCATGGCGGGGGCGCTGGCGGTGGCGTCGATGGCGAGGGTGTCGTGCACCAGGTCGATGGTGCCCTTCGTGTTCGCCACCAGCGGCCCGGCGGTGAGGGCCAGGGTGGTGGCCAGCGCGGACCGCGGGCCGGCGGTGGCGGCATCGAGATGGATGGGGCCGAGGTCCGGCAGGCTGGCGAGGCGGGCGAGCAGGCCGTGGTCGGGCTCCTCGGCGTGCAGCCTGGCCTGGATGGCGTCGTCGTCGAGGCTGGCGGTGAGGGTGTAGCGGGCGGCGGCATCGGGCCCGATGGGCTGGATGGCGAGGGCGGCGGTGCCGGATTGCAGGGAGCGGATGTCGGCCTGGCCGGTCAGGGCCAGGGTGGCGGCGGTGCCGAGGACGGGCCTGCCGATCTCGGCGCGGGCGATGGCCAGCTGCTCGACGGTGACGCGCACCGGGAGGGTGAAGGGCTGGCTGGAGGGCGCGGGCGTGGCGGCAGCCGGGTCGGATTGGGCGAGGCGCGGCAGGCTGAGGCGGGCGGCGGTCAGGGTCTGCACCAGCGCCTGCTTGTGAAGCAAGGCGGTGGGCGACCAGTCCAGCACGATGTCATCGGCCAGCAGCCAGGCGCCCCGGGTGTCGTGCAGCTCGACATGGGCGAGGCGCAGGCGATCGGGGAAGCGGCCCTGCAGCCCGGTCAGGCGCACGGTGTTGCCGGTGAGGCGAGTGATGAGCGCTTCGGCCTGGGTGCGGCCGGGCCCGGTGTTCAGCGCCACGAACAGCGCGGCAACCAGGACGAGCGGCAGCAGGACGAGGATGCCCGCAACCCAGAGGGCGATCTTGCCAAGGCGGCGCATCAGAAGGCTTGTCCGATCCCGATGTAGAGTTCGAAGGCGTCGCCGCCCTTCTGCTTGTTGAGCGGCACGGCGACATCGAGGCGGATGGGGCCGATGGCGGTGTAGTAGCGGGCACCCACGCCTGCCCCGGCGCGCAGGTTGCCGGCGAAGGGGGTGCTGCGCGTGTCCACCTGGCCGGCATCGATGAAGGCGGCCACGCCATAGCTCTCGCCGAAGCGCTGGCGGTATTCGACGGTGGCGGCGCCCAGCGAGGTGCCGCCGGTGGGGCGGCGGTCGGCGAAGCGGGGGCCGACCGACTGGTATTTGTAGCCGCGCACCGTGCCGCTGCCGCCGGCATAGAACCGCTGGTCGGGCGGCACCTGGAAGGTGCTGGCACCCTGGATGCTGCCCAGGCTGGCGCGCAGGGCGAGCACGGAGCGGCCCTCCGCCCCGCCCAGCGTCTGGCCGATATCGAAGTAGGTGGAGGCGGACCCCAGCAGGATCACGAAGTTGCTGCCAGCAGCCAGCGAGGCGGTGGGAGTGGCGGTGAAGCTGGCCTTCACGCCATGGATCGGCTCGAACAGCCCGGCCGGTCCGGTGCTGTCGTACTGCGCGCCGACCGGGAGGCCCACCAGGGTGTAGTCGCGGGTGACGCCTTCCTGCGCGATGCTGGATTGTTGCGCCTGGACGCCGATGGAGACGGTGAGGCCCTCATAGACCTTGCGGCTGACGCCGATGCCGGCGAGCACGGCCTTGCGGTCATAGGCGTCGAGGCTCTCCTTGATGCCCTCCAGCGACACGGTGACGGTCTGGTTGCGGACCAGCACGTCGGGCTTGATGAAGGTGGCGGAGACGTCGTAGCCCGGCCGCCTGGTGGCGCTGCCGCCCAGGCCGGTGGCGGCGGCGGCGAGCTTCAGCTGCTCCGCGTTGCCGAACAGGTTGCGGTCCGCCCAGCTCACGCCGGCGCTGGCGCCGAGGTCCGTGGAGAAGGCCGCGGTGGCGCTGACGACGTGGCGCGGGCGTTCGGTGACGTCGATCTCGATCGGGATCTGCCGGGCCGGGTCGAGGCTGTCGGCGGCGCGGGCGCGGACGGTGGCGAACACGCCGAGGGAGGCGAGGTCCTGCCGGGCGGCCTCGATCTTGGCGGGGTCGAACTGTTCACCCTGGTGGATCAGCAGGCGGCGGCGGACGTAGCTTTCATTGACGCGGTCCAGGCCATCCACGGTGATGGGCCCCAGGTTCACCCGCGGCCCGGCATCCACCTTGAAGCTGATGTCCAGCGCATGGGCGGCGGGTTCGAGGATCGCGACCGGCGCATCCACCTTGGCGAGCGCGTGGCCGGAGCTGCGCAGGGCTTCGAGCATGCGGCCCTGGGCGGCGAGGACGTCGCGGGCGAGGGCGGGCTGGCCGGGTTCGAGCTTCAGGGCGGCGCGGGCCTCGGCCAGGCCGGCCTGGTCGGTGCCGCCATCGAGCGTGACCCGGCGCAGCTTGAACTCCGGCCCGCGGTCGATGGCGATGGTGACGTCCACGGGGCCGGGGGCGGCATCGAGGGCGGCGGGCAGGCCGGGGTCGTCCAGCCCGCGCCCGGCGATCCGGATGGCGGCGTGGCCGTCGTAATAGCCGAAGCTGCCGAGGGCGGCCTCCAGCCGGGTCTGGTCGGCGCGGGCGCGGGTGACCAGGGCGAAGGGGCCGACGGGTGCGGTGTCCCTCAGGGTGATCAGGCTGGCGGTGTCGCGCAGGGCGGCGTCCAGCGGGGCCTGGCCGGTGGGCTTGAGCGTGACGGTGTATTTCAGCGGGTCCGCCGCCTCGGCCGGGATGGCGGCGAGGGTGGAGGTGAGCAGCAGGCACCACAGGGTGCGCGGGCGGGTGCGCGACAGGGTGATGCGGTGCATTTGGATCGATTAGCCCATTTCGGGCGGTCCTGTCCCTCACGGTCTCGTAGGTTCGTCACCGCGGCGCTGTTGTTGTGTCATCTACGGCTTGCTATCCCCCATCGGATGCAGGCGCCCCCCCTTCGGCTACGTTCGCCCGGACCCTTTCTGCGTGCCTCGGCCGAGGATGAGCGCAGCGCGTCCGGCCCTGGCCCGGTCGGGCGCCTTCGTGCGGCGTGCCGGGGGGTGGGCATCCTGGGCTTCACCGCGCTGTCCATCCCGGTGCAGGCGCTGCTGCTGGTGCTGCCGGGGCGGGGCAAGGTGGTGTTCGCCCGGGTGTACTGGGCGACGCTGAGCCGGCTGATGGGCGTGCGGGTGCGGATGGTGGGCACGCCGGCGCGGCTGGGCCTCGGGTCGCCGGGGCGGCCGGTGGTGTTCGCGTCCAACCATTCCAGCTGGCTCGACGTGCTGGTGGTGGGCGGCACGCTGGAGGGCTGCTTCATCGCGAAGGAGGAGGTGGGGCGCTGGCCGGTGATCCGCACCGTGGCGCGGCTGGGCCGCACGGTGTTCGTGAGCCGCAGGGCGCAGGACACCGGGCGGGAGCGGGACGCGATGCGGGCGCGCCTGGCGGCGGGCGACAACCTGGTGCTGTTCCCCGAGGGCACGTCGAACGATGGCTCGCGCGTGCTGAAGTTCCGCTCGGCCTTCTTCTCGATCTGCGAGGGGGGGCAGGCCGGGCCGCTGATCCAGCCGGTCTCGGTGGTGTATGACCGGATGGGCGGCCTGCCGCTGGGCCGGGCCAGCCGGGTGCAGACGGCGTGGTTCGGCGACATGGACCTGGCCAGCCACTTCTGGCGCCTGGCGCAGCGGCGGGGCGGGCTGCGCGCCACCGTGCTGCTGCACCCCGCGCTGGACCCGGCGGATTTCCCGTCCCGCAAGGCGCTGGCCGATGCGGTCTGGGCCACCGTGGCGGGCGGCGCGGCGGCGCTGCGGCAGAACCGGGCGGTCGGGTAGGCGCTTGGGCAGCCTCTTTGCTTGACAGGCGTCCGGCTCTCTCTGTCACAGTGGCGCGTGGATGCCTGGTAGCGGGAGGAGCCGTCTGGTCCCTGGAGTTCGGTCCTTGTGGCGCGGGAGCGTTGGCGGGTTGGCCTGCGGCGGGTTGACCTGCGGCGGGCCGGGCCGCATTGGTCCCGCCATTCGGGCCGGGCTGGGCCGTGTCCGGCTGCGGAAGGCCTCGCCGTGAACAACATCAAGACGCTGCACGTGATCACCTGGGGCTGCCAGATGAACGTGTACGACAGCGGCCGGATGGCGGACGTGCTGGCGCCGCTGGGCTATGCGCCGGTGTCTGCCCCCGAGGACGCGGACATGGTGATCCTGAACACCTGCCACATCCGCGAGAAGGCGGTGGAGAAGGTGTTTTCGGAGCTGGGCCGGCTGCGGGTGATGAAGGAGGCGCGGGCGGCCCGGGGGCAGGCGACCGTGCTGGCGGTGGCCGGCTGCGTGGCGCAGGCGGAAGGACGGGAAATCCTGGCGCGGGCGCCTTACGTGGACATCGTGCTGGGGCCGCAGACCTACCACAAGCTGCCGGAGATGGTGGCGCGGGCGGCGCGGGCCGGGGGCGCGGTGATCGAGACGGACTTCACGGTGGAGGAGAAGTTCGACCAGCTGCCGGAGGCCGCGGCCGCGCCGGGCATCGCGGCGTTCCTGACGATCCAGGAGGGATGCGACAAGTTCTGCTCCTTCTGCGTGGTGCCCTACACGCGGGGCGCGGAGAGCAGCCGGCCGGCCGAGGCGGTGATGGCCGAGGCGCGGCGCATGGTGTCGGGGGGCGCGCGGGAGATCACGCTGCTGGGGCAGAATGTGAATGCCTATCACGAGCACCCCGGGGGCCTGGGCGGCCTGGTGCGGGCGCTGGCGGCGGTGCCGGGCCTGCTGCGCATCCGCTATACCACCAGCCACCCGCGGGACATGGACGAGGACCTGCTGCTGGCGCATCGGGAGGTGCCGCAGCTGATGCCCTATGTGCACCTGCCGGTGCAGTCGGGCTCGGACCGGGTGCTGGCGGCGATGAACCGCAAGCATACGGTGGCGGAGTACCTGCACCTGGTGGACCGGATGCGGGCGATGCGGCCCGACCTGGCATTCAGCTCGGACTTCATCGTGGGGCACCCCGGCGAGACCGATGCGGAGTTCGAGGCGACGCTGGACCTGGTGCGGCGGGTGGGGTTCGCGCAGGCGTTCAGCTTCAAGTATTCGCCGCGGCCGGGCACGCCCGCGGCCGGGGCGCCGAACCGGGTGGCCGAGGCGGTGAAGGACGAGCGGCTGCAGCGGCTGCAGGCGCTGCTGCGGGAGCAGCAGGCGGCGTTCAATGCGGGAATGGCCGGGCTGGTGCTGCCGGTTCTGTTCACCGGGCCGGGCCGCAGGCCCGGGCAGTTGTCCGGGCGAACACATTATCTGCAGCCCGTGCACGTTTCTGGTCCTGTTTCGTTGATTGGGCGTGAGTGCCCGGTGCGAATCGTGGATGGACGCCCCAACTCATTGAGTGGAACCCTGGACATGGAGCAAAGCGCCGCTTGAACACCCTGACCGCCTCGCCTGACGTTCCCGCCGAAGCGCCTGCGGCGCTGGCCGCCGGGAAGACGACGACGCTGCAATTCGCCGACAACCACCTGTTCGCCCTGTTGCTCGGCGACCACGACCGGAACCTCGTGCGGCTGGAGCGGGGCTTGAACGTCCGGCTCTCGGCACGCGGCAACCGGGTGGCGATCAACGGCGACCCGCAGCGGATCGAGCTGGCGGCGGCGGCGTTGAACGGGCTGTATAAACGGCTGGAACAGGGCAAGGGCGTGTCCCGCGCCGATGTGGAGACGGCGGTGCGCATGGCGGATGGGCGGCTGGACGGGACGCAGGGCGGCGAGACGGACCCGCGCCTGCCGCTGCGGGACCTGCCGGCGATCCAGACCCGGCGGGGTGCGGTGGGTCCGCGCTCGCCGGGCCAGACCGCATACATGGACATGCTGGCCCGGCACGAGATGGTGTTCGGCATCGGCCCCGCCGGCACTGGCAAGACCTACCTGGCGGTGGCGCAGGCGGTGGCGATGCTGCAGGCCGGGCGGGTGGACCGAATCATCCTGTCCCGCCCGGCGGTGGAGGCCGGCGAGCGGCTGGGGTTCCTGCCCGGGGACCTCAAGGACAAGATCGACCCCTATCTGCGGCCCTTGTACGATGCGCTGAACGACATGATGCCGGGCGACCAGGTGATCCGGCGCATGGGCACCGGAGAGATCGAGGTGGCGCCGCTGGCCTTCATGCGCGGGCGGACGCTGGCGCATGCCTTCGTCATCCTGGACGAGGCGCAGAACACCACGCCGGTGCAGATGAAGATGTTCCTGACCCGGATGGGCGAGGGCACCCGCATGGTGATCACCGGGGACCTCAGCCAGATCGACCTGCCGGCGGGCCAGCGCAGCGGGCTGCGGGACGCGCTGGAGACGCTGGAGGGGCTGCCCGGAATCGGGGTCAACCGCTTCGGCACGCGCGACGTGGTGCGTCACCCCCTGGTGGCGGCGATCGTGAACGCCTACGACCAGCGGGCCCAGGCGCAGCGCGATGTCGCGGGTGCCCAGAACCAGGACCGCCATGGATCCCGACAGTAGACCCAGTTCCAGACCGGGCCCCGCGCAAGCGGGGTTCCATTCCGAAGGCCCGGCAGAACCCGGATCGGTTTCCGTGATCGTGGAGGACAGGGCGTGGCGCCTGATGGTGCCGCGACTCGATCTGCTGGTGCAGCGCGCGGCGCGGGCGGCGGGCAGCGGCGGCACGGTGCTGCTGACCACCGACGCCGCGGTGCGCCGGCTGAACCGGGAGTTCCGCGGCCGCGACAAGCCGACCAACGTGCTGACCTTCGAGAGCGGCGACATCGCCCTGGCCTCCGGCGTGGTGCGGCGGGAGGCCCGGGCGGCGGGGCGGCGCGTGGCGCACCACCTGGTTCACCTGGTGGTGCACGGCGCGCTGCATCTGCAGGGCGAGGACCATGGCGGCGCCGGTGAGGCCCGGCGGATGGAGATGGCGGAGGCGCGGGTGCTGCGCGGCCTGGGCGTGCCGAACCCCTGGGGCTGCGGTCCCGGAGTGACGCTATGAGCGGGGCCAACGGCAAGGGCTTCCTGGACCGCGTGCGCAGCCGCATCCTGGGGCGGCAGGAGCACGGGGTGCGCGAGAGCATCGCCGAGCTGGTGAAGGAGAGCGCCGAGGGTGCCGCCGATGACGGCTCGATCCCGGAACTGGACCGGCAGGAGCGGGCGCTGATCGCCAACGTGCTGCGCCTGCGCGGAACGGTGGCGGACGACGTGATGATCCCGCGGGCGGATATTGTGGCGATCCCGGTGGACGTGACGCTGGATCAGGCGCTGGAGCACATCAGGCGGGAGGCGCACTCCCGGCTGCCGGTGTACCGGGAGGAACTCGATGACATCATCGGCATGGTCCATATCAAGGACGTGTTCGCCTATGTGGGCCGGGCCGATGCCTTCGATCTGGAGGCGCTGCTGCGGCGGCCGCTGATGGTGGCGCCGCAGGTTCCGGTGCTGGACCTGCTGCTGCAGATGCGCCAGGCCCGCATGCACCTGGCGCTGGTGGTGGACGAGTACGGCGGCATCGACGGGCTGCTGACCATCGAGGACCTGGTCGAGGAGATCGTGGGCGACATCGCCGACGAGCACGACGAGGTGCTGGCGCCGCTGGTGACGGAGCGGCCGGACGGGGCGCTGGACATCGATGCCCGCATGTCGATCGAGCAGTTCGAGGAGCGGCTGGGCCCGGTGCTGACGGAGGATGAGCGGGCGGCGGATGTGGACACGGTGGGCGGGCTGGTGTTCACGCTGGCGGGCCGGGTGCCATCGCGCGGGGAGGTGGTGAGCCATCCGTCGAACCTGGAGTTCCGGATCCTGGACTCGGATGCGCGGCGGATCCGCCGGGTTCGGGTGCGGCGGCTGGAGGCGGTGGATGCGACGGGTGGGGCCGGGTAGGGCGCGTCCGGATCAAGCCCGGCGGGGCAACAACGCCCGGCGGACCGGGACGTCGAACCGGTGATGCACCAGCAGCGCCACGGGCCCGAGGGCGGCGAGGAACAGCAGACCCGGGATTGGCGCCGTGTCCAGCCACCATGGGCCCAGCAGCATGGTGGCGGCCTGGCCCAGTAGCGCCGCGAGCGGCACATGCAGGGCATAGACGGGATAGGACACCAGGCCACCCAGGGCGCAGGCGCGAGCGCAGGCGCGGGCCAGCCGCGCCGCGGGGCGGCAGGCCAGGGCGGCATAGACCGCGGCGGGGAAGGCCAGCATCGCCACCGCAAGATCATACCAGGGCTGCAGCCCGGGACCCGGCGAGGCGATCAGCGCCGCGGTGATGACCGCCAGCGGAAGCCAGGATGGCACGGCATGGGAGTGCTCGCGGCGGGCGAACGCGCGATAGAGCAGGACGCCGGCGAAGAAGGAGAAGCCCACGCGGGGGAAGCCGGCCAGGATGGTCTGCCGGGTCCAGCCGATGTCGAGGGCCTGGGTTGGCGCCTGGATGACCAGGGCGACCAGGGCGAGGGCGGACAGGACGGCCAGCAGGGCGGGCCCCACCCACAGGCGGTATCGCAGCAGGAGCGCATAGACCAGGTTCGCGCACAGCTCGAAGAACAGCGACCAGGCCGGGTTGTTCAGCGGATACAGGACGGGGCTGGCGAGATCCGGCAGCAGGAGCAGGGCGAGGCCGAGCCTGGAAACCAGGTCGCCGGCATGGAGGCCATGCTGCAGGAGACCAGGCTGCAGGAGGCTGACGCTGGCGCCGATGAGCGTCCCCAGCAGATAGAGCGGGTAGATCCGGACCAGGCGGGCATAGAGGAACCGCCGCAGCGGCAGGCCGGCCAGCAGCGGCTGCTCGTAGGCATGGCAGATCACCGTGCCGCTGAGCAGGAAGAACAGGTCGAGCGCCAGGTAGGACGCGCCGAAGCGGATGGGCCAGACGATGTCGTCCACATGCCGGACGGCGATCAGCACGGCGGCGATGCCGCGCATGCCGTCCAGGACGGGGAAGATCGTGGAGCGGGAGACGATCGTCCTGGGCCTAGCGCCGGCCCTGCGTGGAGAGCGCGTCCGCCACCAGCTCCGCCACGCTGGGGCCTGTGTCGTAGGGATTGATGGCGCGGTCGCGAAGGGCGTTGTAGTCGTCGCCGCCGGAGCGGACGAAGTTGTTGGTGGCGACCAGGTAGCGGGCAGCCGGGTCGATGGGGCCCCAGCTGCCGTTCGGGGCCTCGACCTCGATGGTCAGGCCGTTGAGGCGCAGCCCGGCCCATTGGGCATAGCCGCCGCGGCCGGCCATGGTCAGGCCGTGGATGACGGTGTCGACCAGGTCGGCGCCGGTCAGGGTCGCGGTGGCCAGGGTGTTGCCATAGGGCAGCGCGTCCAGCACCTGGCCCAGCGTGAGCGGCCCGGCGGCCAGGCCCACGCGCAGGCCGCCCGCGTTCATCAGCCCGATGGTCGCGCCGTCGGCAGGGGTGCCGTGGGCGGCCCGGCGCAGCGTGGCGGCCACCAGCGTGCCGAAGGGGCAGGCGCCGATGCGGCAGCCCGCGATGTCCAGGGCATTCGGCAGCGTGGTGATGGCGCGCTGGCGCAGCGCCTCCAGCGGGGCGGCGAAGGCGGCGACGATGGCGGCGACCTCGGGGTCTTCGGCCAGGCCGGGGCCGATGTGGCGGCAGGCGCCGCCATAGGCGAGCACGGTGCCGTCGGCCGCGAGATCGAGGTCCAGGCGGCCGAGATAGCGGCCATAGGCGCCGGCCTGCACGATCAAGGGGCGGGGGAGCGGGCCCTGGCTGACGGTGGGGTGCGGGCCTGACGCGCCGGGTTCGTCGTTGGAGAGCAGGGTGTGGGTGTGGCCGCCGATGATGACGGCGGGACCGGTGAGCGTGCTGTCGAGCGGCAGGCCGAGATGGGAGAGCAGCACGACCAGCTGCGCGCCCTGCGCCCGGGCCGCGGCGATGGCGGCGGGCAGGGCCTCGGCGGGGTCGGTGAAGCGGACGTTGGGGCCGGGGGAGGAGGAGGTCTGGGCCTCCCGCGTGGTGAGCCCGACCAGGCCGAGGCGGAAGCCGTCGCGCTCCAGCACCACCTGGGGGTGCAGGCGGTTGGCGAGGCTGGGCTCCGCGCTGGCGTCGATGTTGGCGGAGAGGACGGGGAAGCGGGCCCGGGTGACGTAGCGGCCAAGGTTCGCCGGGCCGTTGTCGAACTCGTGGTTGCCGACGGCCATGGCGTCGGTGCCGACGGCGTGCTGCACCGCCAGCTCGGCCAGGCCGTGATGGGCGGTGTAGAACAGGCTGCCCTGGAACTGGTCCCCGGCATCCAGCAGGAACACGGTGCGGCCATCCGCGGTGGCGGCCCGGCGCTGCTCGCGGATGGCGGTGGCCAGGCGCGGGCTGCTGCCGAAGCAGCTGGAGCCGCCGGGCTGGCAGGCCATGGCGCGGGGGTCCACCAAGGTGTGGCGGGAATGGAAGTCGTTCAGGTGCAGCAGGGTGATGCGGTGCGCGACGGCGGTTTGGGCGGCGGTGCTGCGCAGAAGGGGGAGGGTGCCGATGGCGCCGAGGATCAGGCGGCGCGGCAGGAGGCGGGCGGGGGCGGCGCGGCCGGGCGGAGGGGGCATCGGCGGGTTCTCCATGCGCTGCGCGCCGGTATAGCATGCGCGGCCTTGCACTGAAGGCCGATCCTGGCCAAATCATCGGCAAAGCCGGTGGATGGCTCACGGCCGGGCTGACAAAGGAATCCAGATCATGTTCATCGAGACCGAAGGCACCCCGAACCCGGCGACGTTGAAGTTCCTGCCCGGGCGCGACGTGATGGGCAACGGCACCGCGGACTTCGCCGGGCCGGACCTGGCTGGCACCAGCCCGCTGGCGACGGCTTTGTTCGAGCTGCCGGGCGTGGCGCGGGTGTTCCTGGGCTCCGACTTCGTGACCGTGACCAAGAACGACCTGGCGGACTGGCAGGGGCTGCGGCCGCAGGTGCTGGGCGCGATCATGGAGCATTTCGTCGCCGGGCGCCCGGTGATGGAGGGCGCCACCGCCGAAGCGGACGAGGACGTGCTGCCGCAGGACCGGGAGGTCGTGGACCAGATCAAGGAACTGCTGGACACCCGCGTGCGCCCGGCCGTGGCCGGTGATGGCGGGGACATCGTGTTCCGCGGGTATCGCGATGGCGTGGTGATGCTGCACATGCAGGGCGCCTGCAGCGGCTGCCCGTCGAGCAGCGCCACGCTGAAGCACGGCATCGAGAACATGCTGCGGCATTACGTGCCGGAAGTGACGTCGGTGGAGCAGGTCGACGCCTGATGGTGCTGGACGAGAGCGCGGTGGCCGGGCCGGTGCCTGACCCGGCGGCCATGGTGCCGCCGGTGCCGGACGCAGCCGGGGCAACCGAGCCCGGGACAGCCGAACCCGGGCCGAAGGGGACGGAGCTGGACGGGGCCGGGCTGGATCTGATGTTCCGCTCGGCCAGGACACGCTGGGCCTGGGATGGCCGGGAGGTGACCGACGACACCATCAGGGGCCTCTACGACCTGCTGAAGATGGGGCCGACCTCCGCCAACACCTCGCCGGCCCGGTTCATGTTCCTGCGGACATCCTGGGCCAAGGAGCGGCTGCGCGCATCCCTGTCCGAGGGAAACATCGAGAAGACGCTGGCGGCCCCGGTGGTGTGCATCGTGGCGCATGATCCGAAGTTCTACGAGGAGCTGCCGCGGCTGTATCCCGGTGTGGATGCGCGCGGCTGGTTCGCGGGGAACGACGCGCTGTCCGAGATCACGGCATTCCGCAACGGCACGTTGCAGGGTGCCTACCTGATCATGGCGGCGCGGGCCATGGGGCTGGATTGCGGCCCGATGTCCGGGTTCGACAATGCCAAGGTGGATAGCGAGTTCCTGGTGGCGCAGGGGTGGCGCAGCAACTTCCTGGTGGCGCTGGGCCATGCCGACCGTTCCAGGACGTCGGCCCGGGCGCCGCGCCTGAGCTTCGACGAGGCGTGCCGCCTGCTGTGAGCGCCGTGGTCCTGACGCTGGACGCCGCACTGGACGGGTGTTCGGCGGGCGTGGTGCGGGACGGGGTGCTGGTGGCGGAGGCGCGGCAGGGCGGCGGGCGCGGCAGCGCCGCGGTGCTGCCGGACCTGGCGCGTGCCGTGCTGGCACAGGCCGGGGTCGCGGCCCCGGCGCTGCGCATGATCGCGGTGACGGTGGGGCCCGGCAGCTTCACCGGGGTGCGGGCGGCGCTGGCCCTGGCGCAGGGGATCGGGCTGGCGGCCGGGGTGCCGGTGGTGGGGGTGACGGTGGGGGCGGCGATCCGGGCCGGGCTGTCCGAGCCGGCCTGGGTGGCGGTGGATAGCCGGCGCGAGCGGGTGTTCCTGGACATCGATGGCGTGGTGGCAAGCGTGGCGGTGGCGGCGCTGCCGGCGCCGGAGGGTCCGGTTGCCGTGGCGGGGGATGCCGCGGCGGTGGTTGTGGCGGCTCTGGTGGCCCGGGGCTTCGAGGGACGGGTGGTGGGCGCGGTGGCGCCGGGTGCGGTGGGGATCGCGCTGGGTGCTGCCCGGGCCGGGTGCCCGGCGGTGCCGCTGTATGTGGACCCGGTCGAGGCGCGGCCCCCGGCGGTGCTGCGCCCCGCTCCGGTGTGATGGTGCGGGACGCCCTGGTGCCCGCCACCCCGGCGCATGCCGCGGCGCTGGCGGCGATCCATGCGGCGGCATTCCCGGTTGAGGGGCGGTGGGGGCCGGATGCCATGGCGCTGCAGCTGGTGCTGCCCGGGGCCTTCGGCTGGATCGACCCGGCGGGCGGCATGATCCTCGCGCGCGCCGTGGTGGACGAGGCGGAGATCCTGACGGTGGCGGTGGCGCCCGCGGCGCAGCGGCAGGGTCTGGGCGGCCGGTTGCTGGCTGCGGCGATGGCTGCGGCGGCAACGCGGGGGGCCGTGACGATGGTGCTGGAGGTTGGCGTGGGCAACGCGGCGGCGCAGGCGCTGTATGCCCGGGCCGGGTTCGTGCGGGTGGGGCTGCGGCGCGGTTATTATGCGGGGGGCGAGGACGCCTTCATCCTGCGGGTGCCGCTTTGCGGATGAGCAGCGTGGCGGTGCCGTCCGGTGCATCGGTGATGCCGAGTACGGCGTGGCCCTGTTCGACGGCGGTGCGCGGCACGTTCCGGCGCGGCTCATCGCCCCGCAGGCGGACTTCCAGGATCTGGCCGGGCGCAAGGCGGTCAAGTGCCAGGCGAGTACGGACGAAGGTCATGGGACAGCGCAGGGCGGTGATGTCGATTGTAAGGTTCGCTACAGGCTCGTTTGCAATGCCTGGTTGTAAGCTGGCGGGCTGATCTTCAGTCAGGATTTACACTCCTCGTTGAAGGGTGGCACTAACCGCGGGTAAACGTTTACATTGACTATTGCGAAGCGACGGTCGGCAGAGATATATGCGTGTTCTCGGCTTCAAGGAATCGAAGTGATGACTGAACTGGCAGAAAACGCTGACGTTCTTGGACTGACGGCACAGATCGTTTCTGCGCACGTTTCGAACAACGCGATTGGGGCCGAGGCCCTGCCTGCTTTGATTCAGGACGTGTACCGGACGCTGGCCGGGGTTGGCAAGGAGCAGGTTCTTCCGGACAAGCAGCAGCCTGCGGTCCCGGTCAAGAAGTCGGTGTTCCCGGACTACATCGTGTGTCTGGAGGATGGCAAGAAGCTGAAGATGCTGAAGCGGCATCTCAAGACCTCCTACAACATGACGCCCGAGCAGTACCGCGACAAGTGGCAGTTGCCGCCGGATTACCCGATGGTGGCGCCGAACTACGCGAAGCACCGCTCGTCGCTGGCCAAGAAGATCGGGCTGGGCACGAAGCCGCGCGGGCGCTAAGCATCATCGCGCGGAATGCCCTGGCATCTCGCGAAAAAGATAATGCGTCTTCAAGGAGCCCTAGGCAGGCTTTCGTGGCGCAAGCCACGAAAGCCTGCTTAGGCGGATCTGACCGCCCGGCTGTTCGCCGGGCCGGAGTCGACATGGGGTGGGGTGTTCGGCTACGCCACGCCTGGGACTGGTGTCGGCGAAGGCCGGCTGCCAGCCGTCGGGCGTGAGCGGGGGCGTTGCCGCCCTTGCATCCGATCACTCGTGGCCTTGGGACCTCATGGAATCACGCATCGAACGTCTGTGCGTTGAACGGGGGCTGAAGATGACCGGGCAGCGCCGGGTCATCGCACGTGTCTTGTCGGATACGGCGGACCATCCGGACGTGGAGGAGGTGTATCGCCGGGCGGCGGCGCTCGATTCACGCATGTCGATCGCCACGGTGTACCGGACGGTGCGGCTGTTCGAGGAGAAGGGCATCCTGGAACGGCGGGACTTCGGCGGCGGCCGGGCCCGGTATGAGCCGACGGAGCATGGCAAGCACCATCATGTCATCGACGTGGAAAGCGGCAAGGTCACGGAGTTCGAGGATGCGGCGCACGAGGCGCTGATCCAGGCGATCGCGGCCCGGCTGGGGTTCGAGCTGGTGTCGTACCGGCTGGAGCTGTTCGGCCGCAAGCCGGTGGTGGCCGAGACGCGGCCGGTGCGCAAGGCGGCCCCCAAGGCGCCGCTGCGGGCCAAGGCGCCGAGTACCGTTGCATGACGCCACGCGGCTTGAGGCATGTGGGGTGAGCCTCGTTCGGCCACAGGCGCGCGCCGTTGCGGAGCCGGGTCTTGCGCCGGGTCATTTCAAGGAGCTGCGGGCCGGCAAGCTCGGCGTCCGGCTGGCGGCGAGCCCGGCGGAGGTCGATGCGGCGCAGGCGCTGCGCTACCGGGTGTTCTTCGAGGAGATGGGCGCCCAGCCCAGCGCCGCCGCCGCCGCCGCCCAGCGCGACCGCGATGATTTCGACCCGGTGGCGGACCATCTGCTGGTGCTGGACCATGCGCGGGGTGACGGGGTGGCCGGCGTGGTCGGCACCTACCGCCTGATCCGCAGCGAGGCCGCGGCGCGGATCGGCGGCTTCTATTCCGCGCATGAATACGACCTGTCGCTGATCGAGGCGTTCCCGGGCCAGGTGCTGGAGCTGGGGCGGTCCTGCGTCGATGCGGCCTACCGCGGCCGGGCGGTGATGCAGCTGCTGTGGCGCGGCATCGCCACCTATGTCGCGATGCAGGAGATCGACCTGCTGTTCGGCTGCGCCAGCCTGCCGGGCACCGACCCGGACGCGATGGCCGAGGTGCTGACCTACCTGTATCAGCACCACCTGGCGCCCCCCGCGCTGCGGCTGCGCGCGCTGCCGGACCGCTATGTGGAGATGCAGCGGCATGACCCGGCCCAGCTGGACATGCGCCGGGCCAACCTGCTGCTGCCGCCGCTGATCAAGGGCTATCTGCGCCTGGGCGGCTTCGTGGGCGATGGCGCGGTGATCGACCGCGAGTTCAACACCACGGACGTGGCGATCATCGTCAAGACCGACCTGATCACCGACAAGTACGTCAAGCATTACGAGCGGGATGGGACGGACCGGGCCGAATAGGCCGCCCTGTCTCCACGATCCGGCCCACAGCCAGTTGCGAGGATCCATGAACGTAGTGATGACGGCGCCCCAGCTGGCGGCGGAAGCGGTCGCGGTGATCGAGGCGGCGGGCGGGGTGCTGCACTACATGAAGCCGTATCCCGCGGCGGACGAGGTGGCGGCGATAGCGGGCCAGGTGGACGCGGTGGCGATCCTGACCCGGCAGGGCCCGGTGTCCGCCGCCGCCATGGACGCGGCACCGCGCCTGCGCATCATCGCGCGGCACGGCGTGGGCGTGGATGACGTGGATGTGGCGGAGGCGGTGCGCCGCGGCATCGTGGTGGCGCGGGCCCCGGGCTCGAACACCATGGCGGTGGCGGAGCACACGCTGGCGATGATCCTGGCGCTGGTGAAGCAGCTGGGCCCGCTCTCCGCCACCGTGGCGGCCGGCGGCTGGCGCGGCACGGCGCAGGTGCGGGACATGCGCGGGCTGCGGCTGGGCCTGCTGGGCTGCGGCGGCATCGGGCAGGCGGTGGCGCAGCTGGCCGGCGCGTTCGGGATGGACGTGGCGGGGTATAGCCGCAACAGGGACGGCGGCGGCATCGCCATGCTGTCGAGCCTCGATGCGCTGCTGGCGCGCTCCGACGTGCTCTCGCTGCACCTGCCGATGAGCCCGGCCTCGCACCACATCATCGACGCGGCGGCGCTGGCCAGGCTGCCGGACCAGGCGATCGTGGTGAACACGGCGCGCGGCGGGCTGATCGACGAGACGGCGCTGCTGGACGCGCTGGACAGCGGGCGGCTGGCGGGAGCCGGGCTGGATGTGTTCGAGACCGAGCCGCCGGTGGTGGGGGATCCTCTGCGGGGCCATGCCCGGGTGATCGCGACGCCGCACGTTTCGGGTGCCACGGCCGGGAGCCTGGTGGCGATGGGCGTGATGGCGGCGGAGTGCATCGCGGCGGTGCTGCGGGGCGAGCCGGTGCCGGCCGGGCGCCGGGTGGGGGTTTGATCGTGACGCGCCTGCCTCGCCTGCCGGATGCCTGGCGCGTGGGGTGGCGGGCGGATGTGGTGGCCTGGGGCCTGGGCGTGCTCTCGGCCTTCGCGCTGCCGCCGTTCCATGTGCTGCCGTTGCTGCTGGTGGCGGTGCCGGGCCTGCTGAGCCTGGTGGGCACGGCGCGGCGGCCGGTGGGGGCGCTGCGGCGGGGCTTCTGGTTCGGCTTCGGGCACCACCTGGTGGGGCTGTACTGGATCACCGAGGCGATCCTGCTGGAATCCGCGCGCTACTGGTGGTTCGTGCCCATCGCGGTGCCGGCGCTCTCGGTGGTGATGGCGCTGTTCATCGCGGTGCCGTGCTGGGCGGCGTGGCGCACGGTGCCGGGCTGGCGGCGGGTGTTCATGCTGGCCGGGACGTGGCTGCTGGGGGACCTGGCCCGGCAATACGTCGGCACCGGCTTCCCGTGGAACCCCTGGGGCAGCGTGTGGGCGGTGCCGGGCTGGTTCGGCGACATGATGATCCAGCCGGCCGCCTGGGTGGGCACGCCGGGGCTGACGCTGGTGACGGTGCTGGTGGCCGGGCTGCCGATCCTGGGGCGGCGCGGCTGGGCGGCGGGCGGCGCCATCCTGGTGGCCTGGGGTGCCCTGGGGCTGATGCGGCTGCGGGAGCCGGACCCGCCCGCGCCCGGCCTGGCCGTGGTGCTGGTGCAGGGCAACGTGGCGCAGGGCCAGAAATGGGACCGCGCGACCGCGGAGGCGACGTTCGACCGGCACCTGCGGCTTTCGGCGGAGGGCGTGGCCTCGGTGAATGGCCGGCCTTCCGTGGTGGTGTGGCCGGAGACCTCCAGCGTGTTCCTGCTGCAATCCGACGCGGCGGCGCGGCAGGCCATCGCGGACGCGATCGCGCCGGCCCGGGGGGCGATCATCGGCAGCCTGACCTTCCTGGCGGGGGCGCCCTCGGCCGACCCGGCCAATCTGCCGCGCAACAGCTTGGTGGCAATGCGGCCGGATGGGGGCATCGCCGGGCTGTATCACAAGTGGCACTTGGTGCCGTTTGGCGAGTATGCGCCCAGCTGGGTGCCGCTGGCGATCCAGGTGGTGCCCGGGCGGTTCGCCTTCGGGCAGGGCCCGGCGACGCTGCGGCTGCCCGGGATCCCGGCGTTCGGCGGTTTGATCTGCTACGAGGCGATCTTTCCGGCGCAGGTGGTGGATGAGGCGGACCGTCCGGATTGGCTGGTGAACATCACCAACGACGCCTGGTTCGGCAACTCGACCGGCCCGCGGCAACATCTGGCGGCGGCCCGGCTGCGCGCGGTGGAGGAGGGGTTGCCGTTGATGCGGGCGGCGAATACTGGGATATCAGCCGGGTTCGATGCCCGGGGACGGGAGCTGGGGCGGCTGCCGCTGGGTGTCGCGGGCACGCTGGTGCTGGACCTGCCGGGCAAGCGGGCGGCGACGTCGTTCTCACGCTGGGGCCTTGTGGTACCTGGCTTGCTTGCATGTGCGATGATCGGCCTGGTGGTGGTGGGCCGGGTGCGGCGGGTGCAGCCGCATATAAATTGAGATTATTAACGTTTGTTCATTATATTGACGCCTTGTGGTTGTGCCGTTAATGCTATGTTCAGCTTTGCATTGCATTGGGGTGGTTCGGATGTCGACCGGGATTGCTGCTGCTGACAAGGAGTCTCGGGCGAGCCCGATCGATGCCCATGTCGGTGCACGGATCCGTCTGCGGCGGACCTTGCTCGGGCTGTCGCAGGAGAAGCTCGGCGATGCCCTGGGGCTGACGTTCCAGCAGGTGCAGAAGTATGAGCGCGGGGCGAACCGGGTGGGGGCCTCGCGGCTGTTCGACCTGTCGCGGGTGCTGGACGTGCCGATCGCGTTCTTCTTCGACGACCTGCCGGACCATCTGGCCGGGCTGCATGGCGGCGGGCACATGACCCGGGTGACGGGCGGCTTTGCCGAGCGTCAGGACAGCTTTGGCACCGACGAGGCGCTGAACCGGCGGGAGACGCTGGAGATGGTGCGGGCGTATTACCGCATCACGGACCCTGCGGTGCGGAAGCGGGTGTTCGATCTCATCAAGTCGATGGGGCCGGCGGAGGGTTAGCAGGTCTGGGGGCGGGTGGCTGGTTGGCAGACATAGCCTGTAAGTAGGGTCGATTGCGCATGTCCCCGAGCATCCGCCAAGGTGCGTCATCTACCGGGGAGAACATGTATTGGCCGCCCGGTACTCCGCGTGGCGGCATCGTCTGCCTGCATGGCAGGACGCACTGGAAGCCATGCGGGCTGAGATGGCGCCGTTCGGGTGCGGGGTGGGCCTGTTCGGCATCTCCCGCGGTGCTGAACATGCCTTGCTGCTCGCCCAGCTCCTGGCAGAGGACGGCGGCACTCAGCGGCCCGATGCCGTCGCGGTCCACTCTCCACCAGATGCTACGTGGCCCGCCTTCATCGTATCGGACTTCCAGACCGGGCAGCCTTGGGCCGGTGCTCGAACCCGCCCGGCATGGTCCTGGCGCGGGACGCATGAGCGAACCCGGCCGGGAACCCCGCTGTGCCCGACCTTGGTTCCGTATCCCGTGTTCATCACCCAGGGCACGGACGACCGAACCTGGGACGCCGACATGGCTTGGCGGCTGGTGGCAAGAATGACCGAGAATGGATCTCCGCCCGACGCGCACTTCTTCGAAGGTGAGGGTCACATCTTCCGAGCTCCAGCGCGAACTCAGGAGTGGGAGTTGATGACAACGTTCTTCGCCAAGCATCTTGCGAAGGGAAGATGACTGCCGCGGACCCGAATGCAGCGATCGCTTTCCCAGTTAGGCCTGCCGCTGGCTGGCAGATGCCAGCCTTGCCGCCTAGGCCGGCCCGCGGTTTCAGTATGAACAATACAATTATATATTATTCATTGCATTGGACATTATGCCTGGCTAGAGTTGAGCGCGAACGGAATGAAGTGGATGGCTGTGACTCAGCAGCCAAGTCTTGAGCAGTGTAAACCAGTCTTGAAGCGTGAGCATGAAAGCGAAAGGCGACAGGGAAATGCAACCGAGAAAGCTGCTTATGATAGGCGCGGCATTCGTGCTCGCATTCATGCGCTTGGGAGTCGCGCAAACGGCGCCGTTGACAGTAGGAGTTTACCCGAGCAATCCACCTTGGGAAAACAAGACGCCGGCCGGCGAGTTCGAGGGATTCGAAATTGATGTGGTCCGTGCTGTGGCAAAGCGCATCGGTGCCACTCTCGAGTTGCAGGACTATGGATTTCAGGCTTTGTTTTCCGCGCTGTCGTCCAAGCGCATCGACATAGCCATTTCGACGATCACCATCACGAATGAGCGCCTGAAAAGCCAGTCCTTCACGCAGGGCTATTACGATACCAGCCTTGCTCTCGTTACCTCTGCCGGGTCTCCTGTAAAATCCCTTGAAGATATGCGTGGCAAGACCGTGGGCGTCATTGCCGCCACTGTAAGTGAGACCTGGGTTAAGGCCAATCAGAAAAAGTATGGTTTCGGCGACTTGAGGACCTTCAATACGGCGCAGGATTTACTGCTGGATACCCAGTCCGGTCGCCTGGATGGCTTGATAAACGACTACACGTCGCTGCAGTTCGTGTTGAAGAAAATGTCCGGGCTCAAGATGGTTGAGCGCATTCCAGCCGAGAACACGTTTGCTCTCATGATGCAAAAGAATTCGCCCCTGCTGGAAAAGGTCAACAACGCGATCTCTCAAATGAAAGAGGACGGGACGATGGCTGCCATTCACAAGAAGTGGCTCGGGACTGACGCCGACCCCGACTCCTCGGTGCTCAAGGTCATGCCGGTTCCAACAGAGAAGTAAGTCCGACGCTGCCGTGAGACCCTCCGTGACAGGGCTCGTGGCAGTTTGTCTATGCCGTGTTCAGGGCGAAGTGCACTGCTGCTCTGCTTGCCGACTTGTGAGAGGATTTCAGGATGGGCGTGCCTGGTGAGTTGAGTCCTCCGGATTGTGCCGGATAACGATCCCGGAGGCCAAAGTGTCATTCCTTGATACATTCCTGAACGTCGATGTGCTGCTTTCAAGCCTGCCGGCCCTGGGGCGCGGCTTGATCAATACGTTGCTCATCGGCATCGCAAGCATCCTCTTCGGGCTTATCGCCGGGCTGGTCGTAACCGTATTGCGTCTCTACGCAGCAAAGCCGCTCAGATATTTTGCCGTGACTTACATCGATGTGTTCCGCGCCATGCCGATGCTGGTCGTGCTGATCCTGATCTACTATGCGCTACCTTTTGTCGGGATCCGGTTCTCGCCCTGGACGGCGACGATCCTGGGCTTCTCCATGGTGATGGCTGCCTATTCCGCCGAAGTGTTCCGGTCAGGTATCGAGAGCGTTCCGCGCGGCCAGTTCGAAGCCGCTGCGGCGCTCGGCATACCGTTCCCGGTGGCCTTTTGGAAGATCGTGCTGCCGCAAGCCATCCGGACCATCATTCCGCCGATCACCAGCACCTGCGTCTCGATGTTCAAGGAAACGTCGCTGGCGTCGACCGTGGCCATTCCCGAGCTTCTGAAGGAAGGCCAGGATGCGCAAGCCTACTACGCCAACCCCACTCCACTGATGGGCGCGGCGGTTCTCTATCTGGTCCTGCTGCTGCCGCTGGTGCGTCTGGTGAGCGTTCTCGAGGCAAGGTTCAGCGAACAGAAGAACCGGTAGGGCGCCGAGCCGAAGTCTGCCTGGTCATCGCCTCTCTTGGAAGGATCCGAAATGGACGCGAGCGCAGCCAGTCTGCTGGCCCCTTATCAGCTCGCCGGGAAGTTCGCCCTGGTCACTGGCGGAACCGGCGGCATCGGCCGTGCCTGCGTCGAACGCCTGCACGCCTATGGCGCGACCGTCGCCTGTACCTATGTCGATGGCATGGAATCGCCCGCCCAGGCGCATGATCTCTATCGCGGCCTGGAACGCGTGTCCGCGCACCCCATTGATTTGCGCGATGCAGCCTCGATCAGGGCCTGCATGCGCGATGTCATCGCGCGCCATGGCCAGCTGGATATCCTGGTCAACAACGCCGCCGTCGGCTCCGCAACCGTCACACGCTTTTCCGACGATCCAGGCGAGCAGGACCGGCTGATGCTGGGCATCAATGCGGACGGCACGCTGAAGATGTGCCAGAGCTTCCTGGCCGAGCTGGACGCCCTGCCCTCCAGCCGCCGCAAGATCGTCAACATCAGCTCGGTCGGCGGTGGCATCAACGTGTTCCCGGGCTTTCGCCTGTCCGACGGCATGAGCAAGGCGGCCGTCGCCTTCCTGACCCGGCAATTGGCGGCGGAACACACGCAGAGCGCGCTCGACGTCTTTGCCGTCTGCCCCGGTGCAACCAACACCGCCATGTTCCAGCAAAGCACGCTCGATCATCTGAGTGCCGCGGATCGCGCCGCTTTTCTGGACGCGCTGCCCAAGTGCAGGCTGATCGAACCCGCGGAAATCGCCGCCATCGTCCATTTCCTCGCGACGGACCTCTCCTCGCCGATGCACGGCGCCATCATCGATGCGTCCATGGGCCTGGGTGTTCGTCCCGGTCTGATGACCGAGAACCAATCGCACTGACTGTTTCGAATGGGATACCGCTCATGAAAACTGATTTTGCCGCAACCCGCCAGATGTTCGACCTGCCCCAAGGCATGGTCTATCTCGATGGCAATTCGCTCGGCCCCTTGCCGCACAGCGTCAAGGCGCGGCTGGCACACGTCGTTCAGCAGGAATGGGGCAATCTGCTCATCCAGGCCTGGAACAAGGCCGGCTGGATGGACCAGCCCGGCAGGATCGGCAATCGCATCGCCACACTGATCGGTGCGGAGCCCGGCAGCGTCGTGATGGGTGATACGCTGTCCATCAAGGTCTACCAGGCCCTCACAGCCGCCCTGGCGATGAACCCGTCGCGCCGGGTCATCCTGTCGGACAGCGGCAATTTTCCCTCCGACCTCTATATCGCCCAGGGCCTGGTGCGCACGCTCGGCGACACCTACCAGCTTCGCGTCGTCGAGCCGGACCAGGTCATCGCTTCCATCGATGAGGACGTCGCCGTGACGCTCATCACCGAGGTCGACTACCGCACCGGGAGCCGTCACGACATGGCGGCGATCACCTTGAAAGCCCACAAGAAAGGCGCGTTGGCGATCTGGGATCTCGCCCATTCCGCTGGCGCGTTTCCGGTGCATCTGGCCCGCGATGGCGCCGATTTCGCAGTGGGCTGCACCTATAAATACCTCAATGCCGGGCCGGGAGGGCCGGCGTTCATCTATGTGGCGCCCGGGCATGGGGAGCCCATCCAGCCCGCCCTGGCCGGCTGGATGGGCCACGAGGCGCCGTTTGCGTTCGACCTGACCTATGCTCCCGGCCGCGGGATTGAACGCATGCGGGTCGGCACGCCGCCGATCCTGCAGCTCGCGGCCCTCGAAGCCGCGCTGGACGTCTGGGACAATGTCGATCTCGACGACCTGCGTGAGCGCTCACTGGCGCTGGGCGATCAGTTCATCACCGGGGTCGAGGCCGCCTGTCCGGAGCTGCAGCTTGCGACGCCACGGGCGCATGACCGTCGCGGCAGCCAGGTCAGCTTCAGGCATCCGCAGGGTTACGCCATCATGCAGGCGCTCATCGCCGAGGGTGTCATTGGTGATTTCCGTGCCCCGGACATCCTGCGGTTCGGCTTCACCCCGCTCTATATCGATGCCAGTGACGTCGCCAGGGCGGTGGACACGCTTGCTTCGATCATGGGCGACAAGCGTTGGACGGCGCCGGCATTCCAGAAGAAGGAGCGCGTCACGTGACCGCCGGATCCACGGCTGACCGGAACAGGCACCTGCCGCTTTCGGAACGGGAGGTGCAGTATTCGCCCAGCTCCTGCATCGGCGGCAACTATCAGCCCTATGTCGCGCAATACCGCCGTTTGAGCGATCAGGCCAGGGAGGCCCACCCCCCTCGCAGCTTCCGCTATGGCAAGGGGCCAAGCCATACGCTCGACTGCTATCTGCCGGCGAACCCGGCTGCGAAACCGCCCCTCGTCGTGTTCATCCATGGCGGCTACTGGCAAGCGCTATCCAGGCACGACAGCGCTTTCGCCGCGCCGGGCTGCCTTGCGCAAGGCATTGCCTTCGTGGCCATCGACTACACCCTGGCACCCGCCGCCACGCTGGATGAGATTGTTGCGGAATGCCGTGCAGCGGTCGACTGGATCGTCGATCATGCCGATGAGATCGGCGTTGATCCCGAGCGGATTGTGCTGGCCGGAAGCTCGGCTGGCGCTCATCTGGCGGCAATGACGGCCCAGTTCTCTCCTGCCGTCAAAGGCACGGTGCTGGTGTCGGGCCTCTATGAGCTGGAGCCGCTGATGGGAACGTCCATCGACCAGGCGCTTCGCCTGGAGGTCGAGGTGTGCCGCCGCAACAGCCCGCTGCGTCTCCATGCCGGCCGTTTCCCACCAACAATCATCTGCTGGGGTGAAGTCGAAACCGACGCCTTCAAGGAGCAGAGCCGTCTCTTCACGCACCACCTACAGCATCATGGCGTCAACACCACCGCATTCGAGGTGATGCAAAAAAACCACTTCGACGTGATCCTTACCCTTGCCGAGCCTGAGACGGTGCTGGGCGCATCGTTGTTCCGATTGGTGTCGAGCATCTGAGCGCTCGCCGCTACGCAGGATCGGTGATCTGGTATGGCGTCAGTTGCACGTGATCTTCGGCCAGCTGCAACGCGCGCGCGGTATCGCGGGCCAGCGTCGCCTCCATCAGAGCCGTGTGATTTCCGATAGCCATGCCGTTGCGCAGCATCTCCAGGAACTGGATGCCCTCGCGATCGCCCGAGCGGGCCAGGCTCAGCGCAGGCAGGATCATGAGGCCCATCTGATGGCGTCGGAGGTGGTCAAAGACGCTGCGATAGAATCCCAGCAAACGGTCTGACCCGGCGCCTTCAAGCAGCGCCAGATGAAAGGCAGCGTGTCGTTCGTTCCACTCGGTCAAAAGCCCCAGGTCCAGATTGGTGGGGTCAGCCTTGCACCTCTTGAGGAAATGGTAGGACGTAATCACTCTGCTTTCCCAGGCGTCATCCCCCCGCTCGATGGCGCGCTGCAGCAAAGCCTGCTCGAGCGTATGGCGCGAATAGATCAGGTCGGCAAAGTCCTCGGCAGTCAGCGTTGCCGCGTAGAAGCCTCGGTTGGGCCGCAGCTCGACGAACTTCTCGCTCTCCAGCCGCGCCAGCGCCTCGCGAAGGGGGGTCGTCCCAAGCTCATAGACGCTTTGCAACCAGTCGATGCGCAAGGCCGCGCCAGCCGCCAGTTTGTTCGATATCAAGTCATTTTTCAGATGGAGATAAGCAGCTTCGGTCTTTGAGAGCACATTCACGTCCGCCATAAGCAATCGCACCTCAGCCTGAAGCCTTCAAGATCAATTCATCTTCAATGATGTATCGGAAGTCGTCAGCGTCTGTCCAAGCTGCAGCAGGAAGTCGACACATTTGTCCAGTTCGGCTTGTTCAATGAATTCTTCTGGCTGATGCGCTTGGGCGATATTGCCCGGACCGCAAATGATGGCCGGTATGCCGGCAGCCTGGAAGATGCCGGCCTCCGAGCCGTAGGCAACCGCTTCAGGCGCACTCTGGCCCAGGATGTCGAAGATCGCGGCCTCGGCCCTGCAGTCGATGTTGGGCTGCAGCGCCGGAACGCGGGCCAGGACCTCGAACGTGATGCCGCAGGCCGGGTCGATCGCTTTCATCGCTGGCTCCAGCGTTTGGGCGGCATATCTGCGGATCTGATCGAACAGCGCCATGTCATCCTGGCCCGGCAGAGCGCGCAACTCCCACATGAACTGACAGTGTTCGGCAATGATATTGAGCTGCGTCCCACCCTGGATCATATTGACCTGTGTTGTGGCGTAACGCGGGCTGAACTGCTCGAAGAACGGACCTGTCTTGAGTTTGACCCTCAGATCTTCAATCTCGGCGATCAGCCCTGCCGCAGTCATCACGGCATTTACACCCAGTTCGGGCTGCGATGAATGTCCTGGTTTACCCTTCACGCTGACCTTGGCGACCAACCCGGCCTTGTGCGCATTGATGACGCGCATGGAGGAGGGCTCCCCGATAATGGCAATGCCGGGTTTCAGATCCGACAGGCCGATCCAGTCCGCCATGGATCCAACCCCCGTGCATCCCACCTCCTCATCGTAGGAGAACGCAAGGTGAAGTGGGCGCCTGAGCGGTGAGCGCGTCAGGTTTGGCAATGCGGCCAGACAGCAGGCGAGAAACCCCTTCATATCCGTGCTGCCCCGGCCAACCAGTCGGGCCCCATCGCGACGCAGGATGAAGGGGTCATCGAGCCAGGCCTGGCCCTCGCATGGCACAACGTCGGTGTGACCTGACAAGACGATGCCGCCCGGCTGGTCGGGACCGATGCTGACAAGTAGATTGGCCTTGGTGCCCGTCGCATCGAAAAAACGACGCGATCGCCCGCCATAGGCCCGGCAGTACTCCTCGATCCAATCGAGCAGCGTCAGATTGGAGACTGAGCTGATCGTGGGAAAGGCAACCAATCGGGCGAGGTGGTCTGAGACGGATAATTCCTGCATTATGCTTGCGATCATCCAGTTCATGGAGAGCGCCGGGTCTGGCGCGGTGTTGTGGCTTGAAGGCTACGAAACTTCGATTTCCAGGCGCCCAGGACCGCTGCGGTGACCATGCAAGCATGCGGCAGATTATACATAATCCATGGTATTGTGCAATATTCCAGCGCGTGGCGCCAACAGCGCCGTGCAGCCGCAGCAACCCGGCAGGGTGGCTTCACGATGTTCCGTGGAGACGCTGCGGGTGCAATGCGCCGGTGCGGCGCTACGGGAGCGCCCGGCAGATCCTGACGCAACTGCAGCGGCGCCTCGCCGTGGTCAACCGGTGGACGGACTGCTTCGTCGAACAGGCGGCAAAGCGCGGGGGCAGCTGAGCCGCCGGTCACCCGCCCAGAAGCGTGTCCGGGTTCTCGACAAGGATCCGGCGACGGACCGCTTCGTCCTCGGTCCACTCCAGCAGCAGGTCCAGCAGAGTCGCCGGGTCGCCGGGTGGCAGCTTGTAGACCTCCGTCATGAAGGTGTGCGGCCAGTCGCTGCCCCACAGCATCCGGTCCGGCGCGTGGCGGATCAGGGCGCGGGCCAGCGGCCAGGCGGCAGTGAACGGCGGGGGACCCATCGTGCCGCCGCCATACGGCGCGGACAGCTTCACCCAGACCCGGCCGGTGTCCAGCAGCCGCAGCAGCACCTGCACCTCCGGGTGGTCAGGTTCGATCGGGCGGCTGAACAGCCCCAGATGGTCGACCACGACCGGACCCGGCAGGGCGCGGATGGTGTCGAACCGCTCGGGAAAGGTGCCGCCGCGCATCTGCAGGTTGGTGTGCCAGCCATGCTCCTGGATGCGGGCCGACAGGTTCGGCACCTCGTCCCAGGACAGCACGCCACCCGGGGTCATCAGACAGCGTGCGCCGCGCACCCCGTTCCGCGTCAGCCGGGCCAGCTCGGCATCCGGCACGGCCGCATCCACCATCGCCACGCCCCGTGCCCCGGGGCCGAGCCGGACGATGGCATCGAGCAGGCAGGCATGGTCGGTCCCGTGCGTGGAGGACTGGATCACCAGCACCCGCTCCAGGCCCAGCCGCTGCTGCACCGCCCGGTAGTCGTCCGCGGTGGCGACCGGAGGCTGGTACACCGCATCTGCCACCGTGGGGAAACGCGGGTCCAGGATGTGGATATGGCAGTCCCATGCACCCCGGGGCGGGCGCAGGCGTGGGATCGGAGAGGTCAGGACGAGATCCAGGCCTTCCAGCGTTCCAGCGTGAGGTTGCGGTTCTGCTGAACCCAGGCCGGGTCCATGTCGATCAGCTTGTTCTTGATCTCGGGGGTGGTGATCAGCGTGTCCCGCTCCGCCGGCGTCATCAACGCCGCCGCCGCCATGTTGGGCGATGCGTAGCCGACATCCCGGGCGAAACCGGCGCCCCCTTCGGCACTGCCGAGATAGAAGTTCAGGAAAGCCCGCGCGGCATTGGGATGGGGGCAGTTCTTGAGGATCGCCCAGGCGCCGAAGTTGGCGAGGTTGTCCTCGTAGGACCAGGCGAGCGGGAACCCGGCCTTCCGGGTGGCATAGGCCTGGCCGCTCCACATCAGCGCCATCTGGATGTCGTCGCTCTCCCACATGGAGGAGCTTTGGCTGCCGGTGCGCCACCACACCTGGATGAACGGCCGGATCTGGTCCAGCTTGCGAAAGGCGCGGTCCAGGTCGAGCGGGAACAGCTGGTCGCGGGGCACGCCGTCGGCGATCAGGGCGGATACGATGGTGGCGAAGGGCCCGCCGCTGTTGGACAGCGAGCGCCGGCCCGGGAAGTCCTTCACGTTCCAGAAGTCCGCCCAGGTGCGCGGCGGCCTGTCCTTGAAGGCGCGGGTGTCGTAGGCCAGCACCTGGGCGCCGACCAGATAGAGCACGCCGTAGCGGCCACAGGTGCCGGGCAGCGCCTGCTTCACCGCCGGGATTGCGGCGCAGTCACCGAGATCCGTCAGCAGCGGGGCGAGGTTGGCCAGCTCGCTGAATTGCGGGGAGATGATGTCCCACTCGACCCGCCCTGCCGCCTCCATGGCCGCGGCCTTCGCCTGCATCTCGGCGTCCGATGCCGCGACGGGGATCACGCGGACGCCGGTGACCCTGGTGAACGGCTCGAAGAAGTTCTTCTTCAGCGCCGCCTCGAACACTCCGCCGGTGGTGCGGACCACCAGCGTATCCTCCAGCTTCGGCGCCTGCGCGCGCGCCTGCGATACCGGCGCCAGAGCCGCGGCGCCGAGGGCGAGAAGGCTTCTCCGGGTTGTCATGGTGGTCCTCCGAGAGGGTCTGTATGAAAGGCTAACGAATGGCGGCAGGACTGGCCAGCGAAGGCGAGGCCTTGGCATCCGTCATGGACCACTATGTGCAGTATATTGGACGCGATTCCTTAGTACGTCGGCGGCGTCACGGCGCTGATGATCTCGCTTTCCCCGTCCGATACGTTGCGGAAGCCGTGGGATGCGCGGCTGTCGAAGTAGTAGGCGTCACCTTCCTCCAGGATGCGGCTCATGCCGTCCACCGTCACCTCCACGGCGCCCCGGGTCACGATGCCGGCCTCCTCCGCGGGATGACTGAGCGTCGCCTCCGTCGCGGCACGCGGGGCGTAGCGCTCCCGGAGCAGCAGCAGGCGCCGGTTCGGATGGTTCATCCCGACGAGCCGGTGGGACACGCGGTCCGACCGGCCGATCTCCACCAGCTCCTCGGCCTTGTAGAACGGGCTGTAAGGCACGTCGCTGCGCAGGTCGTCAAAGAAGGCGGCCATGGTGGAGCCCAGGGCGGACAGCACGGCGGACAGCGTATCGACCGACGGGCTCATGCGGTTGCGCTCGATCAGCGAGATCGCGGATGGCGACACCCCGGAGCGGGCCGCCAGCTCCCGCATGCCCAACCCCCGGCGGGCGCGCAAGGCGTGCAGCTTGCTGCCGATCTGTGGCATCGGAACGATCCTCCAGTGGCCGCAGGATGCAGGCGGACAACCGGGCCGGCAAGGGACGGCGTACTGAATATTCGACGAGGCCGCTTCTTGGCAGCCGGATTTCGTTGATGCGTCGGGACTAAAGCCAGATCATCCCTGTGGACAAGGCCGACCATGAAGGAGCCGAAACGGATGGCAGCGGCGGGAGTGAGCTTCATCAAGGCCCCGGAGCACGACGTGACGGCCGGCAACCGTGCGGTCGAAGACACGGTGCGTGCAGTCGTGGCCGCGGTGCGGGACCGCGGGGACACGGCGGTGCGGGAGCTCTCCCAGCGCTTCGACGGCATCGCGCCCGAAACCCTGGAGATCAGCCCGGCAGAGCGCGAGGCCGCGGTGCAGGCGCTTGACCCGCAGACCCGCGCCGACACGGAATTCGCCATCGAACGTGTCCGCGCCTTCGCCGAGGCGCAGCGTGCGACCATGCTGCCGCTGGAGCTGGAGGCCTTGCCGGGGCTCCATCTGGGCCACCGCGTCATTCCCATCGAACGGGTCGGCGCCTATGTGCCGGGCGGGCGCTACCCGCTGCTCTCGGCCCCGGTGATGACGATCGTGCCCGCCGTGGTGGCAGGCTGCGACGAGGTGATCGCCTGCCTGCCGCCCACGGCACACCCGGCCATGATCGCGGGCTGCCACCTGTCCGGGGCGCACCGCGTGTTCCGCATCGGCGGCGCCCAGGCGATCGCGGCGATGGCGTTCGGCACCGAGAGCGTGCCGCAGGTGGACAAGATCGTCGGACCCGGCAACGCCTACGTGAACGAGGCCAAGCGCCAGGTCTTCGGCCCCGTCGGCATCGATCAGCTGGCCGGACCCAGCGAGATCTTCGTGGTGGCGGACGCCTCGGGCGACGCCGAGATGATCGCGACGGACCTGCTGGCCCAGGCCGAGCACGACGTGCACACCCGTGTGGGCCTGATCACCACCGACCGCGCCCTGGCCGAGAGCACGTTGCGCGCGGTGGAGCGACAACTCGATACCTTGTCCACGGCCGCGGTGGCCGCGGTGGCATGGCACGAACGCGGCGAGATCGTGCTCTGCGACGACGAGGACACCATGCTCGCCTATTCCGACCGGGTCGCGGCGGAGCACCTGCAGGTCCATACGGCGGACCCGCATGCCACGGCCGCCAGGCTGCGCAACTACGGCTCCCTGTTCATCGGCACCGATGCCAGCGTGGTGTACTCCGACAAGTGCTGCGGCACCAACCACACCCTGCCCACCATGGGGGCGGGCCGCTACACGGGCGGGCTCTGGGTCGGCTCCTTCCTGAAGGTGTGCACCCATCAGTGGCTGGACGAGCGCGGCGTCCGGGCGGTGGCCCCGGCCGCGGTCAGGCAAAGCGCGAGCGAGGGGCTGGAAGGCCACCGCCGCGCTGCCGTCCTGCGCCTGGAACGGCAACAGGCGACATGATGCACCTGCTCGCCATCCCGAACATGATCGGCGCCCATCTGGGCGGGTGGCGCCATGCCACGGCCTATGACGATCCGGTCATGAACCTGCCGCGGATGATCGAGTATGCCCGCCTGGCAGAACGCGGCAAGCTGGACGGGCTGTTCCTGGCCGACGGCAACGGCATCCGCGACATGGACAAGCCGGCGCTGTTCGCCGCCAACTTCCCCTCCGCCCGGCCCGGCGTGTTCGATCCCGTGGTGCTGATGACCGCCCTGGCCGGGCACACGGAGCGGATCGGCCTGGTGTGCACCGCGACCACCACCTTCGACGAGCCCTGGTTCGTGGCAAGGCGCTTCGCCTCGCTGGACCATGTGAGCGGCGGCCGGGCCGGATGGAACGCCGTCACCGCCTCCAACGCCGGGGATGCGCTGAACTTCAGCCATGCGCAACCGGTGGGACGGGAGCAGCGCTATGCCCGTGCGGAAGAGTTCATCGACGTCGTGCGCGGCCTGTGGGACTCCTGGGCCGACGACGCCTTCGTCCAGGACAAGGCGAGCGGCCAGTTCCTGGACCCCGCCCGGGTGCGGCGGCTTGACCATGCCGGCACGCACTTCACCGTGGCCGGGCCGCTGAACGTGCCGCGCGCGCCGCAGGGGCAGCCGGTGGTGTTCACCGCCGGCCAGTCCGACGCCGGCAAGGAGCTGGCGGCGCGCACCGCAGATGCGATGTTCGCCGCCGGCGACAGCAAGGAAACCTGCGTCGCCGAATACACCGACATCAAGGCCCGCATGGCCCGGCACGGCCGCGACCCCGCCAGCCTGCGGTTCATCCCAGGCCTGACCGTGTTCGCCGGGCACAGCGGGGCGGAGGCGGATGCACTGTACGAGGAGCTGAACGGACTGATCCCGTCCGCGCTGGGCGTGGACTACCTGTCCAAGATCGTGACCCAGAACCTGTCCGGCCTGCCCCTTGATGCCGCGATGCCGGAGCTGGCGGACCAGGTGGTGGGCAGCAGCACCGTGCGCACCCTGGTGGTGAAGCAGATCCGCGAACGGCGGATGACGGTGGGCGAAGCGGCCCGGATGGTGGTGCGCGATTTCGGCACGCCCGTGGTAAAAGGCAGCGCGGCGGAGGTGGCCGACGTGCTGGAGGACTGGTTCCGCGGTGGCGCTTGCGATGGCTTCGTGCTGACCTTCCCGGTGGTCCCGCTCGGCCTGCAGAACTTCGTCGACCTGGTGGTGCCGGAGTTGCAGCGGCGCGGCCTGTTCCGCCGGGAGTACGGGGGCACGACCCTGCGCGACCACCTCGGCCTTCCCCGGCCCGCCAACCCGCACTTCCCCGCATGAAGGCCACCGTGCCGCAGCCCGATTGCCTGGTCGTGGGCTCCGGCATCGCGGGGGTCTGCGCCGCGCTGTTCATCCAGCGCACCGGCGCCCGGGTGGCGATCGTCGATCCCGGCGAGCCCGGCACCGGCGCCTCCTTCGGCAATGCCGGCATCGTGGTGAACACCAAGACGCGGCCGGTGTTTGCCGGGCTCACCGCGCGCTCGCTGTTCGGGATGCTGCGGGATCCGGCTTCGCCCCTGAATGTCCGCTGGTCACAGTTCCTGGGCATGACGCCCTGGTTCATGCGCATGCTGCGCAACGCCAACGCGGCGGACGTGGCGCGCATCACCGCGGCGCTGGCCGCCCTGTCCCGCGCCGGAGAGCAGGCCTATGCCGGGCTGTGGGCGGAAGCCGGGATGGGCGACCTGGTCCGCGCCAGCGGCAACCTGGCGCTGAACCGCACGGCCGAGGAGCGCGACCGGGACTGGGACGGACCGCTGGCCCCCTATCGCGCCGCGGGGGTGCCGATGGTGAAGGTGGACGCGGCGGCCATCCGCGACCTGGCGCCAGCCGGGCCGCGCTACGCCGCCGGGGTGTACTCGCCGGACTACCAGCACACCGTCAGCCCCGTCGGCTTCGTGGCCCGGTTGTTCGAGTCCTTCATCGCGAAAGGCGGCACCCACATCCGCGCATCCGTGGATGGCGTCGCCGTGCAGGACGGCAGGGTGACGGGCCTGCGCACTGCGGCCGGGCTGTTGCCGGGCGGCAGTGCCGTGCTGGCGGCGGGCACCGGCAGCGCCGCCCTTGCGGCCGCGATGGGCGAGGCGGTGCCGCACCAGGCGGTGGGCGGCTACCACGTCATGCTCGAACGGCCGGGGCTCGAGCTGGATACGCCGCTGCTGCCGCTGGATTTCCGCTTCGCCATCACGCCGATGCGGGACGGCATCCGCCTGGCCGGAACCTACGAGTTCGGCGGCTCGGCCACGCAACCCACCCGCGCCAAGATCGACGACATGCTGCGGCACATCCCTACCGTGCTGCCAGGGATCAACGCCACGCCGGGTTCGACCTGGCGTGGCTTCCGCTCCTACCTGCCGGATGCGCTGCCCATCATCAGCGCCTCGCGCCGGGCAGCCGGGCTGTTCTACCTGTTCGGCTTCTCGTCCTCCGGCATGATCAACGGGGCTGCGGCCGGCCGCACGGTGGCGCAGCTCTGGCACGGGGCCACGCCGGACATCAATCCGGTGCCATACGCGATCGATCGCTTCGGCCGGCCGAGCCGCAGGGAGGCATCATGACCATCCAGCATTTCCTGAAGTCGCCCGAACGCTTCAAGGCCACGCCCGTGGTGTCCGCCGACGCCGCCATCATCAACGGCACCATCTACATGACGGTGATACCGACCACCACGCTGGCGGGGCGCGGCACCGTGGTGGAGCAGGCGAAGGAGGTGTTCGCACTGATCGAGGAACGCCTGTCCCGCTACGGCTCCGACAAGCGCAAGATCGGTCACGTCACCGTCTGGCTGGCCCACGTGCTGGACTTCCCCGCCTTCACCCAGGCCTGGAACGAGTGGGCGGACCCGGAATGCCCGCCGGTACGCGCCTGCTGCCAGGTGACCATGGCCAACAAGGACATCCGGGTCGAGATGATCGTCGTCGCGTCCACGTAACACAGGAGCCCAGCCCATGAAGCGCCGCAGCCTGATTGCCGGAACCGCCGCCTTCACCCTGCCCTGGTCTGCCACCGGGCCTGCCCGGGCCGCAGACGGCAAGCTGGAATCCACCCTTCTCATCCGCTCCACCGGCGGCGCCTTCGAGGCGGCGCTGAAGAAGAACTTCTTCGATCCCTTCTCCAAGGCGACGGGCGTGCGGGTGGTCCCCTTCGCCGCCACCTACGGCGACATGATGGCCAAGACCGCGGCGATGGAGGCGGCCGGCCGGGTGGAATGGGACATCATCTCCCCGCAGTTCAGCGAACTGTCGCAGATCTCGCAGTATCTGACGGACCTGGGCGATTGTTCCGCCATGCCGAACGTGGCCAGGGACGGCGTCGCGGGGAGCTGCGGCCGCTACGGTGTGCTCTACCTCACGGGCGCGCAGTGCCTGACCTGGAACCCGGAGCTCATCAAGGGCCGCAAGCCGGAACGCTGGGCCGATTTCTTCGACACCAAGACCTTCCCGGGGCGCCGCGCCCTGCCGAACACCGGCAGCCCCTGGGCCACGCTGATCCTGGCGGCCCTGGCCGACGGGGTGCCGCGGGACAAGCTGTTCCCGATGGACCTCGACCGTGTGTTCCGCAAGCTGGACACCATCAAGCCCGACGTCGCCACCTGGTGGCGCACCGGGGACCAGAGCCAGAAGATGTGGGAGGGCGACGACATCGCCATGTCGCTGATGTGGAGCGGCTCCGCCTTCGCTGCCAAGCGCCGTGGCGCCAAGCTGGCCTGGACCTACAACCAGGCCATCGCGGATTTCGGCGCCTGGTGCATCCTCAAGGACGCGCCGCACCCGAATGCAGCCCGGGCCTTCATCGACTTCTACATGACCAACCCGGAGAACCACGCCGCCTTCGCGCGGGAGATGGGCTACACCACCTCCAACAAGAACGCGCCCGCGCTGCTGTCTGCGGAGGAGCGGGACGAGCTGATCTCCACGCCCGAGCGCCTCGCAGGGATCGTGACGGTGGACTACGACTGGCTGGCCGCCAACCGCGCCGCGGTGCTGAACCGGTTCAACGCCTGGGTGTCGGCCTAGGATGGGCGCCGCCGCCCGTGGCCTGGAGGTCGGCATCCACGAGGTGTGGCGGCGCTACGGCACCATCACGGCCGTGGGCGGCGTGTCGCTCACCGTCGGCGCCGGGGAGTTCGTGTCGCTGCTCGGCCCGTCCGGCTCCGGCAAGACCACGCTGCTCATGATGCTGGCCGGCTTCGAGGAGCCGGACGGCGGGCGGCTGACGGTCGGCGAGCGCGACATCACCCGCGTGGCGCCCAACAAGCGCGACATCGCCATGGTGTTCCAGCGCTATGCCCTGTTTCCGCACATGACGGTGGCGGAGAACATCGCCTTTCCGCTGCGCATGCGCCGGGTGGGCCGGGCGGAGCGGGAGGAGCGGGTGAACCGCGCGATCGGCATGGTGAAGCTGGACGCGCAGGCCGGGCGCAAGCCGGCGGAGCTGTCGGGCGGGCAGCAGCAGCGCGTCGCCCTGGCCAGGGCCATCGTGTTCGAGCCGCCGGTGATCCTGATGGACGAGCCGCTGGGTGCCCTGGACAAGAAGCTGCGCCAGCACATGCAGTCCGAGCTGCGCCGGCTGCAGCAGCGCCTGGGGGCCACGGTGATCTACGTCACCCATGACCAGGAGGAGGCGCTGACCATGTCGGACCGCGTCGCTGTGATGAACGGCGGCCACCTGGTGCAGCTCGGCCCGCCGCGGGAGCTGTACGACCGGCCCGCCGACGCCTTCGTCGCCGACTTCATCGGCGAGATGAACCTGCTCCCCGCCACGCTGGACACCATGCGCGACGGAACCTGCACCGTTCGCCATGCCGCCGGCACCGCCGCCGCCACGCCGTCGCGGCCCGGCATGGGCGCGGGCACCCCGGTGCGCCTGGCGGTGCGGCCGGAGCACGTCGAACTGGCCAAGGGCGCGTCTGGCGAGGGCCTGTGCGGCAGCGTGGGACATTGCGTGTTCAACGGGGCCAGCACCGCCGTGCAGGTCGAGCTGCACGGCGGTGCCATCCTTCGCGCCGATGTCGGTGCCCGGTCGGACCTGGCACTGCTGCGCCCCGGCACGCCCATCATGGCGCGCTGGCCCGCCGCCAACGCCATCGTCTTCCCGGAACCGGGCTGATGGCGCAGGCGCCGCGCCGGGGACAGTTGCCGCTGTCCCTGTCGCTGCTGCTGGTGGCGCCGCTGATGCTGCTGCTCGCCTGGGCCTTCTTCCTGCCGATCGGCAAGCTGCTTCTGACCAGCGTCACCGAGCCCGCGCCCAGCCTGGACAACTACCGCCGGCTCATCGTGGAGCCGCTGTACCGCCAGGTCATCCTCCGCACGCTGTGGATCGCGCTGGTGTGCACGGTGTCGGCGCTGCTGCTGGGCTACCCCATTGCCGTACTGATGGCGCGGCCTGGCCGGATCATCGTCCGGATCGCCGTGGTCTGCGTGATGATCCCGCTCTGGACCTCCGCGCTGATCCGCTCCTACGCCTGGATCATGCTGCTGCAGCGCAAGGGCGTCATCAACTCGGTGCTGCTCAGCGTGGATCCCGGCTTCAGGCCGCTCACCATGCTCTACACCAACGGCGCCGTGCTGGTGGCGATGACGCACGTGCTGCTGCCCTTCATGATCCTGCCGATCGCCTCAGCCCTGGGCAGCATCTCGCCGGACCTGCCGCGCGCGGCCCTGAACCTCGGTGCCGGGCGGGTGCGCACCTTCTTCGCCGTGACTCTCCCCTTGAGCCTGCCGGGCGTGTTCGCCGGTTGCCTTCTGGTCTTCGTCATGTCGCTGGGCTTCTACGTCACCCCGGCCCTGGTCGGCGGTCCGCAAACGCTGATGATCGCCACCCTGATCGCCGAGCAGGCGACCACCCTGCTGAACTGGCCCTTCGCCGGCGCCATCTCCTGCGTGCTGCTGGTCCTCTCGCTGGGTCTGACGGTGTCCTTCAAGCGCCTGCTGCGGCTGGAACGGGTGGTCGCGCATGACTAGAACCGCCGGCGTGTCCGAATGGCTGTTCCGGGTGCTGTGCGCCCTGATCCTCGTGTTCCTGATGCTGCCGACGCTGCTGATCCTGCCGGTGTCGTTCAGCCCGTCATCGGAACTGGCCTTCCCGCCCCACGGCGTGTCGCTGCGCTGGTACAGGCTGTTCCTCAGCGATCCCGGCTGGATGGACGCGACCCTGTTCTCGCTGGGCATCGCGGCCCTGACCACGATTTGCAGCGCCGTGATCGGCACCATGGCCTCCGTCGCCCTGGTGCGGGGTCGCCTGCCGGGCCGCCAGACGCTGGAGGCGCTGCTGCTGGCGCCCTTGATCGTGCCGCACATCATCGTCGCGATCGCGGTCTACCTGCAGTTCGCGCCGCTGGGCCTGACCGGCACCCGGCTGGGCTTCGTGCTGATCCACACCGCCCTGGCGGTGCCCTACGTCGTGCTGGTGGTGTCGGCGGCGCTGCAACGCCTGCCGCCCTCGCTGGAGATGGCTGGCCTCAACCTCGGTGCCTCGCGGCTGCGCTGTTTCTGGTCCATCACCATGCCGCTGATCAGCCCGGCCATCCTGGCGGGCGCCGTATTCTCGGCCCTGGCGTCGTTCGACGAGACGGTCGTGTCGTTCTTCATCTCGGGCGTGGAGCACCAGACCATCACCCGCAAGATGTTCGAGGACATCGAGTTCAACGTGTCCCCCGTCATCGCCGCGGCCTCCACGGTGTTCGTGATCGGGACGGTGGCGCTGATGTGGCTTGCGGACACCGCCAAGCGTGCCGCGGCAAGGCGTGGCGCGGTATGATGTCGCCCTTGCCCGGCCCCGCTTCCGCTCCGCTTCTCACGGCCGTCCCGCAGGTCCCTCGATCGGACGCCTGACTGGCTGGGATGGAACGAGGCCACCGGAGGCTCAGTCCGCCGTCCAGCCCCCGTCCACCACCAGCGACGACCCGGTCATCAGCGCCGCGGACGCGGACGCCAGGAATACGATGGCGCCCATCAGATCCTCCACCTGGCCCAGCCGGCCCAGCTTGATCTTGGAGAGCACGCCCTCGCGGAACCCGGGATCGGCGAAGAAGGGCCGGGTCATCGGGGTCTCGATGAAGGTCGGGCACAGGGAGTTCACGCGGATTTGGTGCGGGGCGAGGTCGATGGCCATCGCCTTGGTCAGCCCCTCCAGCCCGTGCTTGGTGGCGCAGTACACGGTGCGCTTCGCCCCACCGACATGACCCATCTGGGATGAGACGTTGATGATGGAGCCCGGCTGCCCCGCTGCGATCAGCCCCTTTGCCACCGCCTGCGCCACGAAGAAGGCGGCGCGCAGGTTGAGCGAGGCGATGGCATCGAAATCCTCCACCGTCACATCGGTGAAGGCGGCCGGGCGGTTGGTGCCGGCGTTGTTCACCAGGATGCCGTAGGGCTCGCGCCCCGCGAGTGCCGTAGCCACCACCACCGGGTCCCCGACATCGAGGCGCAGCGCATCCGCCCGGCCGCCCTCGGCACGGATCGCGGCGGCGGCGGCCTCGATCTCGCCCTCGCTGCGCGCCACCAGGGTGACCGTGGCTCCGGCGTCCGCCAGCGCCGCGGCCGCCGCCAGGCCGATGCCCCGCCCCGCCCCCGTGACCAGCGCCCGCTGCCCATCCAGCCGGAAGCCCGGCGAACGCGGGAGCGAAACCACGGCGCCCTCAGTCCACCGCGGCGCCGTAGGGGATGTTGCGCCCGCCATACCGTCGCACCCGCAGGTTGGCCTGCTCCCCGTGGCCGGTGAAGCCCTCCAGCGCGCAGAGGCGGGATGTATAGGCGCCCACCAGGGCAGAGGCTTCGTCGGTCAGCACCCGCTGGTAGGTGCACGTCTTGAGGAACTTGCCGACCCAGAGCCCGCCGGTGTAGCGCGCGGCCTTGCGCGTGGGCAGCGTGTGGTTGGTGCCGATCGCCTTGTCGCCATAGGCCACGTTGGTGCGCGGCCCCAGGAACAGGGCGCCGTAGTTGGTCATGCCGCGCAGGAACACGTCGGGGTCCCGCGTCATGACCTGCACGTGCTCGGACGCGATCCCGTCGGCGACGGCGATCATCTCCGCCTCGTCCTCGGCCACGATCACCTCGCCGAAGGCCTCCCACGCCTTGCGGGCGACCGGGGCGGTGGGCAGGATCTGCAGCAGCCGCTCGATCTCGGCGATGGTGTCGCGCGCCAGCTTCTCCGAAGTGGTGAGCAGCACGGCGGGCGAATCCGGCCCATGCTCGGCCTGCCCAAGCAGGTCGGTGGCGCACATCTCGCCGTCCACGCTGTCATCGGCGATCACCAGCGTCTCCGTGGGGCCCGCGAACAGGTCGATGCCGACCCGGCCGAACAGCTGCCGCTTGGCCTCCGCCACGAAGGCGCTGCCGGGGCCCACCAGCATGTCCACCGGCTGGAGCGACGCCGTGCCCAGCGCCATCGCGCCCACCGCCTGGATCCCGCCCAGACAGTAGATCTCATCCGCCCCGGCCATGTGCTGCGCGGCCACGATCGCGGGCGCCGGCTTGCCCCCGAACGGTGGGGCGCAGGTGACCACGCGCGGCACGCCCGCCACCTTCGCCGTGATGACCGACATGTGGGCGGATGCGAGCAAGGGGTACTTGCCGCCCGGCACATAGCAGCCGGCAGCGTTCACCGGGATGTTGCGGTGGCCCAGCACCACGCCGGGCAGCGTCTCGACCTCGATGTCGCGCAGCGCGTCGCGCTGGTGCTGCGCGAAGGTGCGGACCTGCTTCTGCGCGAACTCGATGTCGCTGATGTCGCGTTCCGTCAGCTGGTCCAGGCAGGCCTGGATCTCCGCAGCGCTGAGCCGGTAGTCGTCCCGGTCCCAGTTGTCGAACCGCACGGACAGCTCCCGCACCGCCGCGTCGCCCCGCGCCGCGATATCGGCCAGGATCTTCTCGACGACCTCACGCACCTGCCGGTCGGCCGAGGCGGTCGCCTCCAGGTCACGTCCACGCTTCAGCCAACGCGCCATGTTGTCGACCTTCCCAAAGGCTTCCGGGCCCAATGGCTTCCGGCTGGTTGCATAGGTATGCACCGATGGCGGAGTCAAGCCCGCTCCACCCCGTCCGGTTCGGGTTCCGCACGATCGGCTTCTGGAACGTCGAAGCGGCACTCCATGCCAGCGACAACGGGCATTGCGCGCCGATGACCAACGCGTCCTGCGACCTGTATCTGACGCAGCCTGGTGCTGCAGCCGCAGTCACGTCCTCCGCCTGCATCCGCTCATCAGGCGCGCCGTGCCGGTCGTCGCGGAGGTGGGGGTGGGGACGGGCCAGCCGGTCGCCCTCAGCCTGTTCGACGACCTGTCGCTCATCCATGCGCTGCGCGTCGTCGCGGCGCCTTGGCTGTAGGCATACAGCAGCAGCGCCACCATCAGGCCGGGACCGTAGGGTGGAAGCCGCGCGCCTCGGTGGAAGCCGAACTCCTCAACCGACGGCGGCAACAGCCAGGTCTCGTTCGTGCGCCACGGGCGAAAGCTCTTCGCCCTCATCCCCGCAGCGACCCAACTCAGCCCCGCTTTGTCAAGCAGTTTCGGCCGTTACCGGACGTGCTCCTGGCAGATCACCTTGTCCAGCGTGATCGGCAGGTCGCGGATGCGCTTGCCGGTCGCGTTGAACACCGCATTGGCAACTGCGGCACCCACGCCGGTGATGCCGATCTCGCCGATGCCGTGCGCGCCCATCGGCGTGTGCGGGTCGGCGATGTCGGTCCAGATCACGTCGATGGCGGGGACATCGAGGTGCACCGGCACGTGGTATTCGGCCAGGCTCGGGTTCATGACGCGGCCGTTGCGCTCGTCGAACTGCGTGTCCTCCATCAGCGCCAGGCCCAGCCCCATGATGATGCCGCCGCGGAACTGGCTCGCCGCGGTCTTGGCGTTCAGGATGCGGCCGCAGTCCATCGAGCCCAGGAAGCGGGACACCCGCACCTCGCCCGTCACCGCGTTGACGCGCACCTCGCAGAACATCGCGCCGTGCGAGTGCATCGACCAGTGCATCAGCTCCAACGGCTGCGAGGCGTTCGCCTCCACCCGGACCTCGTCGCGTTGCGCGCGGGACAGGATGGAGGTGTAGCTTTCGCGGCGGCCGGGCTCGTCCAGCTTGGCCAGACCGCCATCGTGCCCGCCCACCTCCTCGGGCTTGAGCCCGGCCAGCGGCGAGTCGTTGCCGGCCATCTTGAGCAGCTGCGCGGCCAGTTCGTTCCAGGCCGCGATCACCGCGGCGCCGATGGCGGCGGTCTGCTGCGAGCCGCCCGCCATGATGGCACCGGGGATGGCGGTGTCGCCGTAGCCGACCTCGACCTGGTCCATCGGCAGGCCGAGCCGTTCGGCGGCGACCATCGCGGTGGTGGTCGCGGTGCCCATGCCCATCTCGTGCGCGGCGATCTCCACCCTGGCGCGGCCGTCGCGGGTGAGCGTGATCCGCGCGGCGCCGCCGGGCATGCGGTAGTAGGGGTAGGTCGCGGTGGCGACACCCATGCCCACCAGCCACTCGCCCTCCCGCCGCGTGCCGGGGGTGGGGTTGCGCTTGTCCCAGCCGAACCGCGCCGCGCCGTCACGGTAGGCGCGCTCGACCTCGCGCACCGAGAAGGGCAGGCCGGAGCTCGGGTCCTTCTCCGGCTCGTTGCGCAGGCGCAGCTCGACCGGGTCCATGCCCAGTGCGTGCGCCAACTCGTCCATCGCGGACTCCACGGCGAAGCTGCCGACCGCTTCGCCCGGCGCGCGCATGAAGGTGTTGGCGAGCATGTTCATGGTCGCGACCTTCACGCCAAGCCGCATGGTGTCGGCGGCGTAGGCGGACTTGCTCGCCAGGATGAACGGCTCGGGGAAGTTGTTGTGCGCGGTCGTGACCGTGGCACCCTCGTGGATCAGCGCGGTGAGATGCCCGTCCGCCCCAGCCCCCAGCGCGACCCGCTGCTCCGTCGGCGCGCGGCCGCCCACCAGGCGGTTCACGCCCTCACGCGACAGCACGATGCGGACCGGGCGGCCCGCCAGCCTGGCCGCCGCGGCCGCGAGGATCTGGTGATCCCACAACCCCTTGCTGCCGAAGCCGCCGCCCACGTAGGGCGAGGTGATGTGGACCTGGGCGGGCTCGATCCCGAACACGCCGGCGATGGTCGCCGCCTCGGCCGTGACCATCTGGCTCGTGTCATGGATGCGCAGCGCGTCACCGTCCCACGCGATGGCCGCCGCGTGCGGCTCGATCGCGTTGTGGGCGTGGCGTGGCGTCCGGTACACCTGGTCGACCTTGAACGCCGCCGCCGCCAGCGCCGCGTCCGGATTGCCCTTTTCCGACGCGAGCACCTGCCCCATGAACACGCCGGGCTGCATGCCCTCGGCCTTGGCCTGCGCGAAGCTGGTGGTCGCCGGCTCGGGCGCGTAGGTGACGCCGATCAGCGACTTCGCGTGGTCCGCCTGCTCCTGCGTCTCGGCCAGCACCAGTGCGACCGGCTGGCCGTTCCAGTGGATGCGGTCGTCCTGCATGATCGGCAGGTCGCTGGGTCCGGCCGCGGTGGGGGAGCTGCCGAACACCGCCGGGGCATTCATGCGCGGGGCGTTCAGGTGGGTCATCACCAGCACCACGCCGGGCGCGGCCTCGGCCGCCGCCGTGTCCATGGAGGCGATGCGCCCACGCGCGATGGTGCTGAACAGGAGCGCGGCCTGGGCCATGCCGTCCAGCGGGATCTCGGCCGCGAAGGGGGCCGCACCCTTCACCTTGAGCGGCCCGTCCAGCCGCGACACGGCCCGGCCGATCAGGCCGTGCTTGTGGGTGATGAGCGGGTCCGGAACACCGCCCGGCATCCAGCTGTCGGGGGCGAGCGGCACCAGCCTGGACATGACGCCCTGCACGGCGGTCTGGGCGGCGATCTTGGCACTGTCCACGATGTTCATGCGGCGGCTCCGGCGAGGTCGAGGAGGACGGCGGTGAGGGTGCGTTTGGCGAGTTCGACCTTAAACGCGTTGTCGCGCAGCGGCGCGGCGTCGGCCAGCTCGGCCTCGGCTGCGGCGCGGAAGGCGGCCTCGGTGGCCGGGCCGCCGCGCAGCGCTGCTTCGGCCTTGTGCGCCCGCCACGGCTTGTGCGCCACGCCGCCGAGCGCGAGCCGCACCTGCCTGACGCGGCCGCCGTCCATCTCCAGCACGGCCGCCACCGAGACCAGCGCGAAGGCGTAGCTCGCCCGGTCGCGCACCTTGCGGTATGCCGAGCGGGCAGCGGCGGGCAGCGGCGGCAGCTCCACGGCGGTGATCAACTCACCGGGCTCCAGCACCGTCTCGAGGTCCGGCCGGCCGTCGGGCAGGCGGTGCAGTTCGGTCAGCGCCACGCTGCGCTCGCCCGCCGCGCCGCGCAGGTGCACGGTCGCGTCCAGCGCTGCCAGCGCCACGCACATGTCGGACGGGTGCGTTGCGACACAGGACGGGGACGCGCCCAGGATCGCGTGGATGCGGCTGAACCCGTCGATTGCGTCGCACCCCTGGCCGGGCACCCGCTTGTTGCAGCGCGAGCCCTCGTTGTCGTAGAAATAGGTGCAGCGGGTGCGTTGCAGCAGGTTGCCGCCGACCGTCGCCATGTTGCGGATCTGGGCCGAGGCGCCGGCCAGGACCGCGCGTGCCAGCACCGGGTAGCGCTCGCGCACGGCGCGGTGCTCGGCGAGTGCGGTGTTGCGGGCGGCCGCCCCGATCAGCAGGCCGCCGCCATCGGTGTCCCTGATCGCGCTCGACAGGCCGGTGACGTCCACCAGCGCCGTGGGCCGCGCCACCGTCTCGCGGGCGAGGTCCACCAGGTTGGTGCCGCCGCCCAGGTAGCTGGCGCCGGCGGCGGCGCGGGCCAGCGCATCGGCCGGGTCCGTGGCGCGGGCATAGCTGAACGGGGTCATGCCGTCAGCTCCGGCTGGTCAGCGCGGTAGGCCTGGTCCCCTCCGGCATAGACGGCGGAGATCGCGTCGATGATGCCGTTATGCGCGCCGCAGCGGCACAGGTTGCCGCTCATCCGCTCGGCCAGCTCCTCACGGCTTGCGGTAACGTTCTCGGCAGCGAGGTCGCCCGTGACATGGCTGGGCAGCCCACGCTCCAGCTCGGCCGCCATGCCGACCGCCGAGCAGATCTGGCCCGGCGTGCAATAGCCGCACTGGAAGCCGTCATGCTCGATGAAGGCCTGCTGCAGCGGGTGCAGCCCGCCATCCGCGGCCAGCCCCTCGATGGTGGTGACGCTGCGGCCCTCGTACTGCACCGCCAGCGCCAGGCAGGACACGATACGCTCGCCATCGACCAGCACCGTGCAGGCGCCGCAGGCGCCCTGGTTGCAGCCCTTCTTGGCGCCATAAAGGTGCAGGTGGTCACGCACCAGGTCGAGGAGCGACACGCGTGCATCCTCGGGCACGGGCACGGCCGAGCCGTTCACGGTGATGGGCATGGTGATCCTCCTCCTGGCGTAGCGCCGGCGCGTTAATGTGACCTTTGCACCGCATCCCGCAAACAGCAATATCCCGGACCCCGCTTGCTCGCTGCGCGTGCCGGACCAGGCCGGACCGGCGTTCGCCCGGCTTCTCGTCACCGAACGGCAGATCAGGCGCGGCAGGCCTGGCGCCCGTTCGCGTTCACCGGGTTCCCGTCCAGGCCGAACTCCACGATGTCTGCCGCGGTGACGGCCCCCCGGGGGATCAGCCGGGATGGATCAGCGAACAGCCGCCGCCGTCGAGGGGACGGAAGGCCTGTTCCGGCGGGATGGTGGCGACCACGTCGTAGAGGTCGTACGGGCCGGTGGAGGCCGCCGGCGTCTTCACGCGGAACAGATACATGGCATGCACGGCCCGGCCGTCGGGCCGCACCGTGGTGGGGCCGAACAGCACATCGTCGATCGGAGCCGCACCCATGCGGGCGACGGCGGCACGGCCCGATATGCTGCCCGATGCGGTGGCGGCCTTCAGGTAGGCGAGGGTCGCCGAGTACACGCCGGCATGGTTCATGGTGGGCATACGCCCGCCATGGCGCGCTGCGAAGCGGCGGCTCCAGGCGCGGGTGCCGTCGTTCAGGTCCCAGTAGAAGGCTTCGGTCAGCAGCAATCCCTGCGCCGTCTGCAGCCCCATGGCCTGCACGTCGGTCAGGAACACCAGCAGCCCGGCAATGCGCGTGGAGCCGCGCGCGATGCCGAACTCCGCCGCCTGCTTCAAGGTGTTCACCACGTCGTCTCCGGCATTGGCGGTGCCGATCACGTCCGCGCCCGAGGCCTGCGCCTGCAGCAGGTAGGCCGACAGGTCCGTGGTCCCCAGCGGCGCGCGCACGTCACCCAGCACGGTGCCGCCATTCGCGCGGATCACGGCCGTCGCATCCCGGATCAGCGAGGCGCCGAGCGCGTAGTCCGGTCCGATGAAGAACCAGCGCTTCGCCCCCTGGGCCGTCAGCGTGCGGGCGGTGCCGTTGGCCAGCGCCCAGGTGTCGAAGGTCCATTGCACGGTGGTGGGCGCGCACTGGCTGCCGGTGAGGTCCGAGGTCGCGGTGCTGGACGCCAGGAAGGCGCGGTCCTTCTCCTTCATCACTTGGTTCACCGCCAGGGCCACGGCGGAGTTCGGCACGTCCACCACCGCCGCCACACCGTCCCGGTCCACCCAGGCCCGCGCGATGGCGGCGCCCACGTCCGCCTTGTTCTGGTGGTCCGCCGACAGGATCTCCACGCGCGGCGCCCCCGCACCGGCCGCCGCGGCGAAGTCCTCCGCCGCCATCTGTGCCGCCAGCACCGATCCCTTGCCCGACAGGTCCGCATAAGGGCCGGACATGTCGTTCAGCACGCCGATGCGCAGGACGGGCGGCAGCTGCGCCTGGCCCGGCCCGGCGGCCAGGGCCGTGAACACGGTGACCAGGGCGGCTGAAAAGGCGCGGCACGCGGCGTGGGTCATGGACGGTGCTCTCCTGCTTGGGCCCGGTCGTGCGAACGGCGCTTCAGTCCTCGGCAGCGCTGCACGGCGGCGCCGGGGCAGCCTCGCCGTGCAGCGCCGTAAGCTGCGACAGCCGCCGCACGGAGCATGCGCGGTCCGCCTCGGCCAGGGGTGCCAGCAGCCGGTCCTGCACCCGCTGCACCAGAGGGGCCACGCGCTGCGGCAGCAACGCCCCGGCCCGCGACAGCCGTATCAGCTTCACCCGACGGTCCTGCGCGCTGAGCGTTCGTTTGATCCAGCCCTTGCTCAGCATCCGCTCCAGCACGCCGCCGATGGTGGAGCGGTCGCAGGCGATCAGCGCGGAGAGCCGCGTGGCATCCACCAGCGGGTTCCGCCCGATGGCGTGCAGCGCCGCGAACTGGACGGAGGTGAGGTCGAACGCCGCGCACTCGTGAGCGAACAGCGCGGTCGAGACCTGGTGTGCCCGGCGGACGAGGTGGCCCGGCCTGGCATAGAGCGTATCCATGCGTCGCTTGTAGCATGGCCCATGCGGGACCGCGCCCTTGCGGCTTCAGAATGGACAGCCCGCACGAATCCATGGATGCGGCGGGCCTCGACGTTCAGGACGACAGGACGGCATGCCTACGATTCTGAACGCCCCGATGCGGCGTGCAATTGATCATAACGACTGACGATTGTCAGAAGATCTTGGCTTTTCGGCCTGACTGATGAGAGGACATAGTCTTCGATCTCCTTCAAACTGCTCATCAGATCGTATTTTTTCAGCGCATACTCGTTTACACTGAGTGGTTTCCCTGGAATGTAGCGGGAGAATGGCTTGATGTTCCTGGTCACGATCGCCCCCATCGCGACCATCGAGTATTGCCCGATGACACTGTGCTGGTGAATCATGCAGCCGATCCCCAGGTTTGCTGCCCGAAGGACGTGGACTATACCGGCCAGGACGACTCCGGGGGTGAGCACCACGTCATCCTCGATGCAGGCGTCGTGCGGCACATGCACATTGTGCATCACATGGACCCGGTCACCAATGCTGGTCAGGTCTTTGTAGCAGGGTTTCTGAACAGCCACGTGCTCCCGGATGATGTTCCAACTGCCGATCCGTATCCTGGAACCCGAGCTGTCATAGCGCGGCTGACGCGTATCCTGTCCTGGACTGCCGATGACGGCATGCGGTCCGATGATGTTGTTGCTGCCGATCTCCAAAGGACCCGTCAGAACTGTATATGGCAGCACGACGTTGTTGGCCCCAAGACTGATATCGCCTTCGAGGATCGCGGTCGGATGTATCTGATTGCCGCCGGCTCGGGTCATTGCGGATTCCACGTCCGCCCCAACGACCGGTCTCGATCAGCCCCGACTTCGTGCCCAGCCGACAGCCGCCCCGGATGCGAATGCGTTGAAAGCTGCGGCGCAACCGCGTGGACAGCTCCCGCCACCGTTTCCACGTCGATGTCAGACAGATAGGCCGCCATCGGAAGGCTCAGCACCGTTCGAGCGAGGCGAGACGCGACCGGAAACCGGAGTCGGTCGTAGCGACCGACATAACAGGGCTGATCGAAGGGCGCGACCGGGTAATGGATTGCCGAACCGATGCCGTGTTCCATCAATGCCGTCTGGAGTTGATCGCGCTCAGGCGTTCGGATGACGTACTGGTGCCACACCATGTCGTCGCTCCCACGGTCCGGGCATGCCAGCTGGTCCAGTCCATGAAGGGAATGTTCGTACCGCACCGCGATCTGCCGGCGCCGGAGATTGGCGGCATCGAGGTCGGGAAGCTTCGCTGTCAGGAAGCAGGCCTGTAGTGCATCCAGGCGGGAGTTCTGGCCGCACACCTCATGGTGGTACTTGCGGTCCGAACCGTAATTGGACAGCAGGCGAACCCGGTGGGCGAGTTCATCATCGTTGCAGGTCACCGCTCCGCCATCGCCGAGTGCGCCAAGGTTCTTGGTCGGGTAGAAGCTGAAGGCCGCCAGGGTGCCGAAGGCACCTGCGCTCCGTCCGGTCCGCTTTGCCCCGTGGGCCTGTGCGGCATCCTCCACGACCGGCAAGCCGTCTGCCGCGGCCATGATGGCGTCCATGTCAGCGAGCCGGCCGAACAGGTGGACCGGAACGATGGCACGGGTTCGCGCCGTGATGGCGGCGCTCAGGCCTGCGGGGTCGATGGTGCCATCATCGAGCACGTCGACCGGAACCGGACAGGCTCCGATCTGGGACACGGAAAACCAAGTCGCCACGAAGGTGAAAGCCGGAACGATCACCTCATCGCCGGGCTTCACGCCGATTGCCCGCAGTGCCAGCGTCAGCGCGTCCAGCCCGTTGCCCACGCCGATGCAGTGCCGGACGCCACAATAGGTCGCGAAAGCCTGCTCGAACGTCTCGACCTGGTGGCCCAGGATAAGCTGGCCAGACTTCAACGTGTTCAGGAGACCATGTGTGAAAGCGTGCTCGTAGGCAGCGTTGGCGCGTTGCACGTCGTATGACGCAACCCTCGATCGCGTCTCCATGCCTCAGCAGCCTGCCTGCAGACGTTGGCTGGCCTGAACGTAGAACCTTTCCTGGCACCTGATGTAGTCGGTCTCGTCATAAAGTTGATCGGTAATCACCATGCACACCGAATTGCCCGAGAAGTTGTCCAGAGTGCGCCAGACCCAGGGCCGGACAAGGTAGCCTCGGTTGGCCCGGCACAGATGGACGGTGCGTTGCTCCACGCCATCATCCAGATGAAGGTCGAAGCTGCCCGACATGGCGATGAAGACCTGGTTGAGCTCCCTGTGGGCGTGTCCGCCGCGCTCCGCCTGGGACGGGATGTCATAGAGGAAGTACATCCGCCTGATCTCGAACGGCACCTGGCGGGAACCTTCGATCACCGTGAGATTGCCACGGGTATCGTGCACCACGGGAAAGTCGGACCAATGGCAGTGCTGCAACGGGTGGCTGGCCAGGATGCCGGCATACGGGGCTGCCAGCGGCGGAGTGGCCAGGACGGTTTGCATCATGATCGCCTCGGTTCAAGCAGCAGCGGGTTCTGACGTCAGGTGCGTTGTCTGGCCGCTTGGTGGAAACGACCACCAGCCCTCGATGCTGCGCCGGTACGCCTCCAGACGAACCTGCTCGATGAGCGCCAGCGCGAACTTCTCCAATCCGAATGCATCCCGTGCGAACCTTGCGGATTGCTCGATCTTCGCAGGCATGTCGGGATCGCCCAGCGTGTCCATCAAGACCCCGCCAAGCTGGGCCGAGAAGCAGGGATCGTCGATCCCGACTCCCTTGAACGATGGGCAGGGCTCCAGAAGCTCCTGCAGAAACGGTGTGGTGTCGGACACGACCGCCGCCTTGGCGAACAGTCCCGCCATGATGCGCTCATGCATGCCGCGCCTGACGGAGGGCGAGGTGTTGATGACCACCTGGCTGTCGGCATACAGCGCATCGAGCGTATCGGCGGCCACAGGATTGCAGAACCGGGCCCGAGCGTTCGGCTGATCCAGGTGCGACCAATCACCCACGATTACGGCATCGTGCGACGACAAGGCCCGCACCATGCGCTCTGCGCGAACCGCGCGGGCGTAGAAATCCACTCTGCTGCACACGGCCAGGAACAGCTCCCGATGGGCGCCGCAATGCATGTTGCCGCTGGTGAAGGCGGAGGCGCAGATCTCAGTGACCGTGACGTCCGTCCCTGTCAGAACCTCCCGGCTGCAGTCGTTCACGAGATGCCCGATCGCTTTGGGCAGCTCGGTCCACCGGGCTCGCATCCGGCTGGAGTCCACACCGGTCTTCACGTAGACAACCCGGTGGCTACGTTGCGCCCACGGGACCGTATCGGAGTGGGGGTTCTCCGGGAAGCCATAGTCCAGGGTCGTCGCATAAAGCGGACCGTTCATCGCACGGTAGGTCTGCAGGAAATCCGAGCAGCTATAGAGGAGTTGCAGGCCCGTTCCCTCCGCGGCATGGAGGGAGGGCGCATGGTAGGGATTATCGCCAAGGTAGGACAGAAAGGTGATCTGATTGGAACTCCAGTAGTTCCGGCCATTCAGTCGCAGATCCATTCCGAAACCCTGGAAGCTGAAACAGAAGGCTGGCTTGGCAGCCACGAGACACTCAGCAAGCTTCGTGCGCCACGCCGCCTCGGCCATGTCGATGAGCCGGTAGGAAAAGCCATACGTCTCGAAAGCGCTTAGGATGCGCTTGGTCCACCAGGTCAGGATGCCATTGGCATTCTCCCCCACGAACGCCAGGATGTATGGCCGATCGCCAATGTCAGCCGGTGAGGGGGGGTGAGCCATTCTGGTCTCCAGCCGCAAGGACGTCCTGCCCTTCGATGTTCTCCTCGATCATCAGCTTAAATGTTTAACAATCCATTAGCCCAACCAGGTCTGGCCATACGTCTCCTGCCGGTGACATAAGCCTGGCCCGCCGTGGCATTGGCAGCTTGCTGGTTCATCACCGTCGCCCTGCTCCGCGCGGTCGCAGTTACGGGACCGCGCCGGTCAGGCCCCTGATCGCCCGGGCGATGTTGGTGCGCGCCGCTCCGTCCAGGCGCCCCTGCGCCTCGGGCGTGTGGAACAGGCGGGGCCGGGCGAGCAGGGCCTGGAGGAAGGCCCGGCGGCCGGCGCGGAACCGGGCTTCGCCATGCACCGGCGCGTACTCCGCCGCGATGCCGCGCTCATAGGCGTCGTACGTGGCGGGGTCCGCCCCCAGCACCGCCAGATCGAGGTCCAGGAACAATGCGGTGTCACGCACCAGGTCCGGCGCCAGGCCGGGCGGGACGGCGTGCGTTGCGGTGGCATGGATCATCACGGCGACGCGCTGCAGCAGGGCCGGGTCCGCCAGGCCGGTCATCTGCTCCAGCATCAGGGCGGCACTGCGGGCCTCGTTGTCCGAGGCGGCCGGGTCATAGATCGCATCGTGGAACCACACCGCCAGCTCGGCCGCGTCCGGCACGGCAAAGGCGTGCCGGGTCGCGTGCAGGCCATCCAGCATGGCATCGACATGCCTCTGGCCGTGATAGGCCCGGTGCGGTTCGGCATAGCGGTCTTGCAGGCCGTCCATCACCTGCCCCGGGATCTTGAGCACGGGTGTCGTCCGATACCCTGCCTAGCCGGTCCGGGCCGCCCGGCGGTTGCGGACGAACGCCACCACCGGAAGCACCACGAACGCCAGCATGAGCACGGCGCCGAACAGGAAGGTCAGCGTTCGGTTCCACAGCCTGTCCAGCGCCAGGTCGGTGGTGACCAGCTCCGGCCGGGCCGGGTCGGCCATCGCCTCGGCGCTGTAGTCGCCGAAGTGCACGTCGGTGAAGGCGTAGTTCACCGACCGGGTGATGGTGCCGGCGGCGGTGCGGTTGGTCAGCGTCACGTCGCAGATCGCCAGGATCAGCTTGGTGGTGCAGGACCCCTTGACGATGCGGGCCTGCTCCGCCGGTTGCGCCGCGCCACGGATCTGCCAATCGCTCAGCAGCGGCGGCAGCGTGAACATCATCATGGCCACCAGGAAGCCCGCGAACATCAGCACGCCGAGCGTTGCCCAGATGCGTTGCCGCAGCCCGCCCCCGCGGGGCGGCAGCGTGGAAAGCGGTTGGTCCTGTCCCGATTGCATCGTGTCAGATCTCCTGCACAGGGGGGGCGGCTTCGGCCGCAAGCAGTCGCCGGGCCGTGTCAGCCATGCGGTAACGGCCGAGCAGGTCGGCATAGTCCTGCGCCTTCATGCCCCGCGGCAGGCCTGCCGTGAAGGTGACGATGCGCTGCCTCGGATCCAGCTTGACCCGGCGGCCACCGGACCCGCGAACGGGGAACGGCGCCTCCGGCGGCAGCAGCAGCCGCGTGCTGACCCGGCCGCGGTCGAGCACGATGTCAAGGTCGATCACATGCGCCCAGCTGATCGGGCGGTCCAGTGCAGGCAGCACCAGCGCGTCGCGTTGCAGCAGGAGGAAGGGCAGGCGAGGGCGCCGCAGCAGGACCAGGCCCCAGCCCACCAGGCCCGACCCGGACAGGACGGCGAAACAGCCCAGCAGCCGGCGTTCCATCAGGCCCAGCCCTTGCAGCCCGAACACCAGCAGCGCCGCGCCGAGCAGCCCGAAGACGGCGCCCAGGCCGAGGGCGACGGCGACCATGCCGCGCCGGTCCTCGTGCAGCGCCTGCTCCGTCCCGTCCACGGCGGCTGCGGCCTCCTCCAGGGCCTGGTGTTCCGCCCGGGCCTGGTCACGCGCGAGGTCGAGAAAGTCCGCGGTCGCGGTGCGGCACAATGCACCGGGATCGGCGAACAGTGCCGCCAGGGCAGCGGCGTTCGGGGGTGGCGGCGCCGTGGCGTCCGTCAGGTCCGCCGGGCCGGGCTCCCGCCCCAGGGCGGTCAGGCGCTGCTGCGTGGGCGGGTGGGTGTCGGTGGGGTGCGGCTGCCGCTGCTCCAGACGGGTGGCCGGGTCGTCCAGGCCCTGCGCCGCCGCATGGGACACCGTGGCTGCCACCAGGTCCGCCGGTGCGGACCCCGGCGCCTGGAAGGCGGTGTCGAGCGTCTCGTCGATACGGCCCTCGACCGCTGCGGTGCGCAGCAGGGCGCGGGCGGCCGCGTCCGGCGTGGTGACGGCGGCGCCGGCGGCATCGGCGGCGAACTCGCGCAGGCGGCTCCAGTGCCGCACCGTATGGTGGAACCGCTCCATGGCGAAGACACCGAGCTGCAGCGCGGGCCGGGTCAGCAGGGACAGCGACCCGGCGCTGGTGATCCCGGCCGCCACCACAGCGTTCAGCGAGCGCTCCACTCCGGCATAGATCGGCAGGAAGCGGAGGCTGTATTCGGTGTCCGATCCCGAGAAGTGCGCCAGCTCGTGCCCGATAATGGCCGCCAGCTCATCGTGCCGCAGCAGCGGCAGATAGGGCAGCGGCAGGTACAGCGTGCGCCCGCCCAGCGGGATGTCGCCGGGCCGCAGCAGCTTGGGGCCGGAGGTGACGAAGAAGCCGCCGGTCAGCCCCACCACCACGTTGTCCGGCCGCAGCGCCCCCAGCCGCTCCGCCAGCCCGTCCAGCAGCCGCCACAGGCCCGGCGCCGCCTCCGGCGAGACGGCGCGTCCAAGGATCGGCATGGGATCGGGCGTGAACAGCGCCGCCGTTTGCCGCAGCTGCAGCACCGCCTTGCCCGCGGTCCACAGGCTGGCCCCGATCAGCACCGCCGCCACCGCGAGCACCTTCAGGCTGCCGGAGGAGAAGTCGCCCACCTCCAGCAGGGCCAGCGCCTCGAACCCCACCACCGTCACCGAGCAGGCCGCCAGAAGCAGCACCTGCAGTCCCAGCAGCGGCGGCATCAGGCGGCGCAGCACCGAGAACCCCCGCACCAGCGCATCGCGGGACGCCCGTCCCGCCCGGGCCAGCGCGGCCGCCCCCACCAGCGCCAGCACCGAAAGCGCCGCGGTCAGCCCGGCACAGCCGATCGTCACCGGCGGCAGCCATTGCCGCCACCGGGCGATCGCCAGCGCCCTGCCGGCGTCATCCAGGTCGTCGCGCGCCTTCTGCAGCGCGGAGGGTCCGTCGTAGAGCTGCCCGTTGCGGCGGAACTGCACCTCCATCTCCCGATGCGGCGCTGCGGCGATCTGCGCCTCGATGCGCGCGGCCGCCTGGTTCAGGGCACCGCGCTGCAACTCCAATTCCCACCGATCGCTATTGCCGCGCCCGAACTCCCAGATGCCCAGGGCCAGAACCAGCAGGGGCACCCCCACCGTCCCAAGGACCAGGCCCGCCATCGCGCGGCCGCCGCCTTTCGCCATGGGCCGGGCTATCCGGCGGGGGCCGGAGGCGCACCGGGACCGGCCTGCGGATCGTCGCGGTGGACGTGGAGCGGCGGCGCGTGGAGCACGGACTTGGTTTCCTGGCAGGCGTGCGGCAGCGTGTCAGCCGGACAGGCGTCTGGCAAGCGGGACGCGACGTGCCAGGCGCATCGCTGCCATCCGGGACCGGATGGTGCTAGCCTGGTGCACCCTTGGACCGGAGATCGTCACGGTGGCTCGCTGCACCGCTCTTGCCGAACGAACAAGCCCGATCCGGGTTGCGGTCCGGCGACTGGTGCCGGCGCTGCTCCTGCTGCTGCTCCTGGCGCTGCCGGCCGCGGCGCAGCGCCCCGCCACGCCGGAAGCGGTGCTCCTGCCGTTATGGAAGGAGCTGCCCGACCAGCGGGAATGGCAGATGCTGGTGTCTCCCGCCTTTCCGCATCGCTGGCCCCCTCCGCCGAACAGCCGGGGTTCGGTGGTGCGCTACGCCTTCGCCACCCGCCTGAAGCCGGGCGTCGCGGACGGCGCCGAGATGGCGGCGCCCTGGGCGCGCGTCACGCTGGAGGCCGGGGGCGCGCAGCGGGTGGAGCGGCTGTCCCAACGGCTGCGGCCCCTGGGCATACAGGGGGTGCGCCCGCTCGGCCCCGCGGAGATCACCCTCGCGGGCCGCGAGACGGAAGCGGCCGAGCGGCTGCTCGCCGGCGGGACGATGGCGACAGACAGCCTGGTGCGCGATGTCACCTGCGGCTGGATCAGCCGCCAGGGCGTGGTCGCGGCCACGATCACGCCGCTGCATCCGGATTTCGTCCGCTGGCTGGCCTGTTCCAGCCCGTGACCGAGTAGTGCCGGCACCTCCTGGTCGTCCGCGCAGGCGTGTTGGGCCGTGCGGTCCGAGTGTCGGATCAGCCCCGGCCGTGGCCGCTGGCGTTGGATGGCCGGCAGCGCGCCGACGCGGCCAGCCCGGCACGCAACAGGTGGCTACAGGGGCATCGTGGCACAGGCCAGGCGGAAGGCTGCGATCAGCAGGTGGCCGTCCCGCACGGTCTCGGCCGCGTCCAGCAGCTCCGGCAGCCGCACGAAGCTGAGTTCGTCGCGCAGGCCCGGGGGGAGCGCGGCCGCCGCCACAGTGAAGGGCTGCACGCGCTCGGGCGACAGGCCCAGGCTGGAATAGTAGGCGGCACCCAGCGCCGTCAGTGCCGCCGGGTCGCAGCCCACGGCGGCGGCGGCGGCGACGCGCAGGGGAGACGGCGCATCCGGCAGCCTGTCCAGCCGCCAGGCCGGCACCGTGGGCAGCGCCGCCTGGCCGAAGCCGAGCTGGGCCGCCGGCAGCCGCCGCCGCTCCAGCCCGACCAGCAGGCCGCCGGCCGGATCGAGGCCGACCGGCAACACCGAGACGGTCCAGGCGCCGTGATGCACGGGCAGCGCCATCTCCAGCACCTGCTCGCCGCCGGGACAGGGGCCGTCCGCTCCCGCCAAGGTCTCGGTGAACACCGAGCGCACGCGCTGCAGGAACCCGGCGGGCGCGGCGGCAACGAAGCGCGTCGCGTCGGATCGGCTGGCCTCGGCCCACGGCATGGCGGCCGCATCGCAGGGCAGCGGCGCCACGGGCTCACCGACCCACCGGCCGGGTGCCCGCCCCAGGCGGCGGAACAGCGCGCGTATGGCGAGCTCCAGCCGCGCCTCCGGCAGCATGCCGACCTCTGCGGCACGCAGCAGCCCGGCGGCATCGAAGGATTGCAGCACGCCGCAGTCCAGCGTCTGTCCAGGTGGGCGCGGTGCCGGGCGGCGGGCCGGCAGCGCCTCCAGCGGCACCACGAAGGCGCGCGCCACCTCGTCCACCATCCCGGCGCTCGGCAGGAAGCCGAGGATCGGCTCCGGCCGGACACCCTCCAGCAGGTCCAGCCCGCTGCGGGCCCGGAAGTCGGCCGCCGGGTCGGTGCCGTCCGAAGCCAACGAGATCATCTCCACCACATGGCCGGAGCGGATCTCCGCCGTGGTGCCGCTGCTGCGGCCCATCATCACCATGGCCGGGCGGGGCCAGCCGTTGCGGGCCAGCACGCGCAGCCGCCCGTCCTCCAGCGCGTAGGGCAGGAAATCGACGGCGCCGGTCGGCCGCTGCACCAGGTCCAGCGTCTCGGCACCCGGCAGGGACGCGTCGCGCCAGGCTGAGAGGCGGAGGTAGCCGGGCGGTGCCGCATCCAGCCGGCGATGGTGCAGCCGCAGCGCCTGTCCGGCGCCCAGGCGTTGCGCCACCAGCACCATGTTGGTGGGCGGCCAGGGCAGGGGGCGGTGCCGCTCGTCCATCCGCCGGGCCCGGCCCTCGAACCGGTTGCGGACCACCCAGGGGTTGCGGATCGTCGCCGCATGGATCACCCGGGCCCCGGCTTGCTCGACCACGGCGGCGAAGCGGTGCAGCGGCCAGAAGGCGTATTCCTCGCGCAGCTCCGCCTCCCAGTCCTCGCGATAGTCCTTGCGCAGCAGGAACTCGGCGGACCAGTGCCGGTGCAGCCGGAAGCGGCGCCAGCCCGGCTCCGGCGTGCCCAGCTCCTCCAACGGGAACCCTGACCCCAGCGGATCGAGCGGGCGGGCGCGCACCGCGAAATCCCGCAGCAGCGCCGCGTCGGAGCGCCCGTCCGTGCCCGGCTGATCGGACAGGTCCAGCAGGCAGGTCTCCTCCGGGGCGCCGTCGCGGCAGAAGTCCCGCAGCACCAGCAGCCCGCCCCGCCGCAGCGAGGCGACGTGCGCGCGCAGCGCCGCCTCGGCCGCAGCCTCGTCGTAGGGGCGCGGAGCGTAGGTGTACACGTGGTGCAGCAGCGAGCAGGACACCACGGCATCCGCCGGCGCCCAGGCGGCGGCGGCGTCACCCACGGCGAAGTCCAGGTTGGGCAGCGCGTGCGCGGCGGCGGCCTGGGCGATGGTGCCGGCATCGATGTCGATGCCGGTCACCCGGGCGTTCGGTGCCAGCGCCGCCATGCGGGCCGAGAGGGCGCCGGAGCCGCAGCCGAGATCGAGGATGCGGGCACCGGGATCGGTGAGCAGGTGGGCCGAGAGGAAGCCGGCCTTCTGGTCCATGGAGGCGTCCATGCCGGCGAAATAACGCTGGTAGGCGTCCGCATCGCCGCGGGCCGGGTGGGTCATGCTGGCTCCTGCGCGGTCGGCCCTACCGTTCAGCCTGGCGGGCCGGCCAGTGTCAGCAGCATCTGAACCAACCAGGCCAGCGCGAGCAAGCCCAGCGCCACGCGGACCAGGTGGAACCGGGGGCGTTCCGGCCTGGGTGCAACGGGTGCCGGGACCGGCGGCGGCATGGCCCGGCGCGTGGCGGCTGGGCCCGGGCGCCGGGCAGGCGCAACTGTCGCCTTCACGGCGCCCGGGACGAAGCGCAGCTGCCGCCGGTCCACGGACAGGCGCAGCGTGCGACCCCAGGCGAAGTCCAGCCGGTCGCCCTCCATGCCGTCGGCGAACACCACGCCGCCCTCGTTCATGCGTGACACCACCAGCAGCACGTCGTCCCGGCCCAGCCGGCCGCTGGTCAGCGCCGTGCCGGTGGCCTGGCTTGGCCAGGGCTCGCGCACCAGGAACACCGCCGCCGGCTCCCCGGGCGCCACGTCCACCGCCACGCCGGTGGCCCGGCTGATCGACAGCGCCCAGCCGGTGGCGCCGGTGCCGCTGGCGACGATCAGGCCGGAGGAGGACTGCGCCTCCTCCCGCCCGGCATGGGTGAGGCTGTAACGGGCGGACTGGTGGCTGGCATGGCCCACGAAGATCTCGTTCAGCGCCAGCAGCACCTGGCCATCATCCAGCTCCGCCCTCACCATGGTGCGCCCCTCGGTGGGCAGCGGCCCGGCGGCGGCGCGTTGCAGCAGCGCGGCCGCCGCGGCAGCGGTGTGCGGGACGAGAACACCGGGGTTGCGCGCCGGGTCGCCGTTGACGCCGATGACGGGCTGGCCGTCGAGGTACTTGGCGAGGTTGGCGACGAGCCCGTCCTGCCCCACCGCGACCACCACGTCCTCCGGCCCGAACAGGAAGCGGTCCAGCTCCGCCCGGCGCACGGCGGCGATGCGCCAGCCCTTGGGCAGCGCCGCGCGGATCTCGGCCAGCATGGCCTGCAGCTGGTCGCGTTGCACGTCGAGACCGTCCAGCGACTGTGACCGCCGGCGCAGGAAGGCTGCCGCCTGGCCGCGGGTGGCGTGCCGGGCCATGAGGCCCTCGTACTCGGTGTCCCGCGTGACCAGCACCAGGCGCGGGGCGAGGGCTCCGGTCATCGCGGCGGCACGGGGGCCTTCGGCATGTCAGTGCCGCGCAACAGGCCGCCCAGCGCCGCCGTCAGGTCGGGGGTGATGTTCAGCGTCTCGATCTTCGTCAGCTTCTCCGCGAAGGCGCGGAGCGTCAGCGATTGCAGCACCGCCGGGTGGATGTCGCGCAGCAGGACCAGGCGCTCCCCCTCCGCGCCGTTGCGCGCGGCCTCCACCAGCCGGATGCGCGCCGCCTCGGCCTCCGCCGCGATCCGCCCGGCCTCCGCCCGGCCTTCGGCGACCCGGCGGGCGTTCTCGTCCTCCTGCGCGATCAGCGCGGCCTGGCGCCGGGCCAGCTCCACCCTGGTGGACAGCTCGTTCTCGGCGATCGCCCGTTCCTTCTCCACCGCCTGGGCGCGACGGGTGAAGGAGGCCTCGTCCGCCACCCCCTGCGCCCGCTCGAAGGTCGGCGTCTCCAGCGCCCGGGCCAGCTCCGCGCTGGGGCTGACGCCGGCGATGCGGACCGTGACCACGGCGAGGCCCATCTCGCGCAGCCGCATGTCGGCGGCCAGTGCGGCGGCGATGCCGTCCTGGATGGGAGCGGCACCTTCCGCCAGCAGGTCGGCCACGGTGCGGTGCTCCACGTAGCGGGCCGACTGGTACTGGGCCAGGCCGATCAGCAGGCTGGCGATGCGGTCCAGCGGGTCCGTGCGCAGGCGGCCGGTGCGGAGGTCCACCGTGAAGTCCACCCGTGCGGCCAGCGCGTCGGGCTCCGCGGCACGCCAGGTGATGGTGCCCTGCACGGTGACGACCTGGTAGTCGCGGGACCGGGCCTGGAACACGAAATCCGTGTCCCGGTCATCGGCCGGGATCTCCATGATGCTGGTGCGGTCCGGGTCGAACCAGAAGGACAGGCCCCGGCCGGAGCGCACCAGGTGCCCGCGGCGGAATACCACGACGTGGCTCGCGGCCTCGCTGCGGAGGTGGCGGTAGGCGAAGAAGCGGGTGATCTCAGCCATGGTCGCCCCACAGACGGTTTCGCAGGGCGGCGAGGCCCTCGGTGCGGACCATCCTGCCATCCTCGAACACGGTCTGCAGCAGGCCCTGCGCCTCCTGTTCCCGGCTCTGCAGCTCATGCAGCACGAACTCGCCATCCTCCTGCTCCACCCGCAGCAGGCCGCGGGCCGACTTCTTGACGCCGCTGTCGGTCCTGGGCGCCTTGAACAGCACCCGGTCCTCGCCGGCCACCACGCCGAAGGTCGCCTTGATGGCGGTGCCGAAGCTGTCGCGGGTGACGTGCTGGTAGGTGTAGGAGCCGATGCCGAACACCATGTTGCCGGATGCGAAGCCCTTGGCCGCCAGCGCATCCAGGATGCGGGTGGCGCGGTCCAGCGTGATGCTGTCGCCGTAGATCATGCCGACGCGGGGGTGCAGCACGCGGAAGCCCTGGGGCGTGGTGCTGCCGCCGAAGATGTCCCACAGGCACTCGATGGCGCCCTTGTGCTCCGGGCTGCCGGGGGTGGCGGCCGGGTCGCCGGCGATGATCAGCACGGGGTCGCCGCTGTCCGGGCGGAACACGACCTTCGCGTTGCCCAGCGCGTCGGGCGTGCGCGCCAGGATCTCGGGCTTCAGCGCGGCGGCGTACTCGGTGACGACGCGCCAGAAGTCCCAGGTGTCGCTGACGATGCTGACGATGCCGGCGGGATAGGTTTCGGTCACCAGGCGGCGGAAGGTGCCGATCTCGTCGTCCTCGCCGCCCATGCACATCACCGAGTGCTCGGTGGCGGGCACGGAGCCGCCGATCAGGGTGGGCTCGGCGTCGGGGTATGTGGCCTCCAGGTAGTCGATGGCGGCGATGCTGTCCGTGCCGCGGAACGACAGCAGGTGCCCGGCGCCGCTGGTGGCCCCGTCGCTGATGCCGGACATGCCCCGGGCGGAGAAGTCGTGGCCCAACCAGGGCAGCATCGCCGGGTCTGCCCCGGTGCGCCCGGCATAGCGGGCGAACAGCCGGCGGTACTCGTAGGCGATGGTGGCGGAGGTGACCGCCTTCCACAGCTCCGCCGAGAGCTGGGTCTCGATGTAGTTGGTCACCCAGTAGAAGTCCGGATGGGTGTTCACCACCGTCAGCAGCGGGATCCGCATCGGCACCCGGCTGCCCTCCGGCAGCGCCTTGATGCGCAGCGGCAGGTAGCCGAGGTCGTGCAGCGCGGCGACGTGGCTGACATCGACCGCGCCCTGGCCGAGCGACAGGTCCATGCGGCGCTGGTAGGTGCCCACCACCTCGGCCTTCGGCCTGTGGAAGAACTCGTCGTTCCAGGCCTCGATCAGCAGCCACTGCGCCAGGCCCTGCAGGCCGAAGAACACCACCTTGTGGCCGAAGTCCGGCAGCACCTCGGCCAGCTTGTCGCTGCGGCAGGTGAAGTTGGAGTACACCAGCGTGGTGCCCGGCGGATACTGGCGGATGTGGCCGGTCTTGTAGAAGTCGGTCGCGTGCAGCGGGGAGATCCGCATGGGCTCAGCCTTTCACGGTCTGGACGAACTCCGGCAGCTCCGCCGGAAAGGGGTTGGCGACGAAGATCCGGTCGATGCCCGCCAGCGCCGTGAACCCGGCGCTGAAGATGCCGTGCGTGACATACAGCTTCACCCGGCCCCGGGTGAGCGGCCGCAGCACCTTCGCCAGCTCGATGAAGGTGCGGCCGCCGTCGCAGATGTCGTCCACGATCAGGAAGTCGCGGTCGCCGATGGGATCGCTGTGCACCGCGGAGCCGGTGATGGCGCCGGTGTCGGTGCTGCGGGTCTTCTCCGCCTGCACCAGCGGCACGCCGGCCAGCCGGGCGCACGCGGCCGCGCGCTTCACCGCCCCCAGATCCGGGGCCACCACCACATCCCGCGCGGTGATGACGGGCACGGCGAAGTCGCTGGCCGGACGGTGGCGCACGCGGTCCAGCAGCGCCAGCGACACGTCGCTATGCGCGTCCCACACCTCGATCGAGCGGTATCCCTGCGCATTCAGCAGGCGGCAGGCGACGGCGGCGGACAGTGCCTCCCCGGGATAGGCCACGCGGTCCTGCCGCGCGTAGGGCAGATAGGGGCAGACCAGGTGGATGGCGGGGTCATGGCAGTGGCGGCGCACGGCGTCGGTCAGCAGCAGCAGGGCCATGAGCGTGTCGGAGTCAACCAGGTCGGCGCGGATCGTCACGGCATCGGCCGGGCCGGGCGGCCCCTCGATCCGCACCTGGATCTCGCCGCCGGGGAAGGTGAAGCAGCGCAGCGGGACGGTCTGGCCGGCGATGCTGAGGCTGAGGCGCATGGGGATCAAGCTCCGGAGGGATGTCGATTCGACTTTCCCATGACAGGAGCATGTGCTAGATAAATGTGAAATGCAAATTACAAATTAGCCGATGACCGAAACAGCCGCCTTCCTGTCACCCATCGCCACGGTCGATGCCGTGCTCCTCACCCTGAGCGGCGGGGCGCTGTCGGTCGGGCTCATGGTGCGGCAGCGCGCCCCCTTCGCCGGGATGCCCGCCCTGCCGGGCGGCTACGTCCATGTCCCGGAGGACGCCACGCTGGAGGCCTCGGCCGGCCGCATCCTGCGCGACAAGGCGCGGGTGGAGTGCCGTTTCCTCGAACAGCTCGGCACCTTCAGCGGCGCCTCGCGGGACCCGCGCGGCTGGTCGCTGACCGTCGCCTACTTCGCGCTGGTGCCCGAGGCCGAACTGCTGGCGGCCGACGGCACCTTGTCCCTGCACCCGGTCGAGCGCCTGCCGCCGCTGGCCTTCGACCACGCGGCGATCATCGCGGCGGCGGTGACGCGCCTGCGCGGCAAGTCCAGCTACTCCGCCCTGCCCGCCTTCCTGCTGCCGCCGATGTTCACCCTGGCGGAGCTGCATGCCGTGTACCAGCAAGTGCTGGCCACCCGGCTGGACCCGGCCTCGTTCCGGCGCAAGATCATGGACCAGGAGATCGTGGAAGCCGCCGATGGCCGCCGCGTGGGGGCACACCGCCCTGCCGCGCTGTACCGGCTGCGGGCCGGGAAGGTCCATCCGTTCCAGCACCGCATCTGACGCCCCGCCGCGTGCCGGCAGCGGCGGCTGGGCGGCGCTCCGCCGACGGACGAGGAGGAGCATCCGCAGCGCGGAGCGCGGGGCACCGGCCGCTACGGGTCCGGGAACATCACGGCCTTCCAGTCGGTGCCCGGCCGCCCAAGCCGCCAGATATAGGCATCCAGCAGGTAGTGCGTGATCTGCGGCAGGGCCAGCAGCGGGACCAGCCAGACCAGGATGGCGTCACTGTCCATGGTGGGCAGAGCCGCGAAGGCCGGGAACAGCCCGGGATGCTCGGCCCAGACCAGGCCGTCCCACAGCCCTTCCTCGGCATAGGCGAACAACAGCGGCAGGCCCAGGAACAGCGGCAGGCAGCCCAGGGTGAACAGGCGCCGCCACGGCAGCACGCCCAGCAGCACCGGGGCCCGCCGTCCCCTCCCCCGGTTGCGGCCGAACAGCCAGATCAGCGCCGTGTAGGGCACGCCATGCGCCACCACGTTCACGGCGGTGAACGCCAGGTCGCTATCCAGCGCGATGATGCCGCCCCACCAGGAGAGCGCGGTGCCGCCCAGCAACAGATTGCGCGGCAGGTTGAACGGCGTGCCGGCACAGCAGGCGGCGACCTCCCTGCCGGCATAGACGAGCAGGATGGCGACGTAGAGCGCCAGCGCGGCATCGGCGGCAAGCGGGACGCCGAGCACCAAGAAGTCACCCGGCACAAACCACGAGAAGGCGCGCTGATGCGTGTGCCACCACACCAGCGGATACAGCGTTGCGGCGTAGATGGCGGCCTGGTCCAGCCATTTATGCCGCCGTTCCCGCCGGGCATACAGCATCATGAAGCCATATTGCTGCCGCACGAAGTGAAACACGGCCAGGTAGGCCAGCACCCGCCAGAACACCATCGCCCCCAGGCTGTACAGCGCGGCGAACGCCAGGAAGCCCAGCAGCGGCGCCAGCACGTACAGGCGCCGCTGCCGCCGGAACTCCGCGCGGTCGAGATAGGTGCGATACAGCGTGCCATAGACGTGGCCCACATCGACGCCCACCACCAGCACCGCCCAGAGCAGCGGCGAGACGGCCCGGCTGGTGAAGAAACCCGGAACGGCGAGCACCAGGGCCGTGATGGCGAAGGGTGGCCCCAGGATGAAGGCGAGGTCGAAGCCGCGCCCGCCGATCCAGGGTTGCCGGGTCATGCCCGCAGCAGCGCCAGGGCCGCGTCCGCCGCCAGCACGCCGCGGTGGTTGGCCTCCTCGAAGATCGAGATGCCGCTCATGTCGGAGTGGGCGAAGAACACCGGCGGCGCCTGCACGCAGGCCGCTGCCCGCGCTGCGCCCCAGATATACCCCGGCACCGGCCGGATCATGCCATGCCCCCACACCCAGACATCGATGGAGCGGATCTGGCCCTCCAGCTCCGGATGCACGCGCAGCAGGTCGGCCGCCACCATCGCCTGCCATTCTGCCAGACTGCGGCCGAACGCCTCGCGCCGGGCCTCCTCGGGCGGCTGGTCCGACAGCGGCCAGTAGTGGGTGAGCACGGTGCGCCGCGACACCCGGCCCAGCCCCTGGTGCGTGGCCACGACGTAGCCCAGCGAGCGGCTTCGGCGGAACACGTTGTCCCAGCACAGCGCCGCGCCGCGCCCGGCCGGCGCACGGTCCACCGTCACGTTCGCCACCATCCAGGGGGCATAGCCGTGCGCGGCGTCGGTGGCGCGGTCCAGCAGGCGGTCGGCGACGAAGTGCGGCACGGCCAGGATCACGGCGCGGGCCTGGATGCGGCGGGATGCGTTGTGTGCCGGGTCGAACACGTCGACGGCGACGCCGGCCGCGTTCGGCCGCACGCGCCAGGCCAGGGCGCCGCAGTCGATGGGCGCGGACAGGCGGCGTTTCATCTCGCCCACGATCCAGCCGTTGCCCTCGGGCCAGGTCAGCACGGGGGTGGCGTCGTCGTCGGCGCCCTTGCCGTCCCGGGCGGCGAAGTAGTGGATGCCGGCCCAGGCCGACACCTCCGAAGGGCGGGTGCCATAGTCGTCGCGCATGCAGTATTCCACGTACCAGCGCAGCATCTCGCTGTTCCAGCCGTGCGCCTGCATCCAGTCCGCCATCGAGAGCCCGTCCAGGTCGCGGAACCTTGGATCGGCCGAGCTGAGGTCCAGCGGGATGGCGAAAGCCTTGCGGCCGTCGCTGCCGCGCGCGGCGCGGAAGCCTCTCATGGTGCCGAAGAAGCTCTCGTACTGCTGGCGGTCGGCAGCCGTGATCCCGATGGCGGGGATCAGGTCCTCCTGCCAGCGGCCCTGGTCAAACAGGCGTTCCCGCGGGTCGGCGCAGAGGAAGAACTCGTTGTAGACCGGCGTGCCATCCGCCTGGCGGCCGGTGATGATGCCGAGTGCCTCGAACAGCTCCACCGCATGTAAGCTCTCCCGCGTCAGCAGCGGCACGTAGTGCGCCCCCCAGGGATAGGCGGAGACCGCGTTGCGTCCGGCCGATGCGTTGCCGCCCACTTCGGCCTCCAGCTCCACCAGGGCGGCGTCGTGCCATCCCATCTGCTGCAGCCGCCACAATGCCGAAAGCCCCGCCACGCCGCCGCCGACCACGAGTGCGCCCACGGTCGAGACCAGGACCGGTTCGGGGAAGCCGCCGGTGCGGAGCCGGTGGCCCAGCGCGGCGTCGGCACCGAGCAGGCGGCCGGGAAACCCGGGCTCCGGCCAGCCCCACGCGCCGGCGGCGGCGCCGGCGGCCAGCCCGCCCAGCAGGGTGCGGCGCGTGCCCATCAGTTCACCCCGTACTCCGCCCATTCGGCATCGAAGTAGCGGACGAGCGCCTGGCTATCCAACCGGTTCACCGCCGTCGGCACCCGGTCCATGTCCGGCGGGAACTGCTGCATCGCCGCCGCCGTGGCCGCATTCACGTAGCGCAGGCCCGGCGGGTACCGGTCCCGCAGCGGCAACGGCGCCGCGGATGCCAGCACGAAGCCCCACTCCCCGAACGAGGGCACATAGACGTGGTAAGGCATGGTTGTGAAACCCGCCGCCTCCAGTGTGGTGACCACGCACCAGAAGGACTGCCGGGCCACGAAGGGGGAGGTGCTCTGCACCACCACGGCGCCGCCGGGGGCCAGCACCCGCCGCAGCAGCCGATAGAAGCTGAGCGAATACAACTTGCCGATCGAGTAGTTGGAGGGATCGGGGAAGTCGACCACCACATAGTCGAACTGCGGCGGCTCCGCCGATTCCGCCAGCTGCTTCAGCCACACGAAGGCATCGGCCACCGTGACGTGCAGCTTCGGCGACGCATAGGACCCGGCGTTCAGCGACGCCAGCATCGGGTTGCGGGAGAACAGCTGCACCATCGCCGGGTCCAGCTCCACCTGCGTCACGCTCTCCACCGCCGGCGCTTTCAGCACCTCCCGCGCCGCCAGCCCGTCTCCGCCACCAAAGAGCAGCACCCGGCGCGGCGCAGCGACGGCAGCCAGGCCGGGGTGCACCAGCGCCTCGTGGTAGCGGTATTCGTCGCGGCTGCTGAACTGCAGGTTGCCATTGAGGAACAGGCGCAGATCGCGGCGCGACGAGGTCAGCACGATCCGCTGGTAGGGCGTGGTCTGCGCGTGGATCACCGGGTCCGGATACACCCCGGCCTCGGCCGCCTCCATGATGCGGTCCGCGGTGACGAACCCCGCCACCAGCGCCGCCAGCGCCAGCAGCCCGGCGCCCCGATGCGTCCGCACCCAGCGGATCTCGTCACCCAGGCTGTAGAGCAGCCACAGCGCCACCCCCACGTTCATGATCCCGAACAGGAACGAGGAGCGGATCAGCCCCAGGTGCGGCACCAGCACCAGCGGAAACAGCAACGAGGCGAACAGGGCGCCGATGTAGTCGAAGGTGAAGACCCGGGCCACCAGGTCCTTGAACACGATGCGGTCCTGCAGGATACGCAGCAGCAGCGGGATCTCGACCCCCACCAGCACACCGATCACGGCGACGGTCGCATACAGCGGCACCCGGAACGCGCCGACATGGTCGAACAACAGGAACAGTGCCGCGGCGGAGCCCCCGCCCACCAGTCCGATCAGGATCTCCGTCCGCACGAACACCGCCAGCAGGTCGCGCTCCAGCCGGCCCGACAGCCAGGAGCCGACGCCCATGGCCGATAGATAAACCCCGATGACGGTGGAGAACTGCGTGACGGAATCACCCAGCAGGTAGGAGGCCAGCGTGCCGGCGATCAGCTCGTACACCAGGCCGCAGGTGGCGATGACGAACACCGAAACCAGCAGCAGGGTGGAAGCCGGCTGCAGGGTGGGCGCATCGGCCTCCGTCATCCGTGGATGGCGGCGCTGATGATGATGGCGATGCCGAGCACGATGCTGCCGAGGAAGATGGCCAGGGCCACGTTCTTGCCCTCGTTGATCGAGCGCCAGAAGTGGACCTGCGGCGTCAGCCGGTCCAGCAGCACGAAGCCGACGATATAGACGAGCAGGCCCACGCCCGAGAACACCAGCGCGCTGGCGACGTTTCGCAAGATCGGGTAGTTTTCCATCGCCGCCTCCTTCTACTTGTGGGATCCGAGACTGGTGCCGCTGCCATGGCCGCCAGTGCTGCCGTTGCCGCCGTTGGCTGCCAGCAGGCCGGTGCCGAACAGCACCCAGCCCTCGTGGCGCGCCAGGGTGTAGGAGCCCACCACCGCCAAGCAGAACAGGGCATACAGCCAGGCACCTCTCATGCGGATGGCCTATCCATCATGGCCGGGAATGGGCCGGGTCGCCCGGTTCACCAGCCAGCGGAACAGCGGGTAGGGCAGCAGCAGCAGGATGGCCAGCCAGAAGTTCAGGCTGCCGGGCACGTGGCGGACGAGCGAGACATCGACCTCCACGACCGGCGATGCCGCATCGGCGGCAGGCTGCGGCTGGAACACCATGGCGTCCACGTCGACCAGCAGCCGGTAGGTGCCGCCGGGCACCCGGGGGAACACGACTTCGGCGCTCTCGCCGCCCTCGGCCCAGGCGCCGTCGGAGTCGACGCCGTCGTACTGCTCCACCGTGCTGACGGCATCGAAGCTGCGCTGGGTCGCCTGGTCCACCAGTGACCAGCCGAGCTGCACCCAGCTGTTGCGGACCCGGGTGCGTGCCTCGATAGCCAGGTTGCCGCCTGAGGCCGGAACCTCGAAGGGGTCCGACACGATGGGGTGGCCACGGTCGGCCGGATAGGCCGTCATGGTTTCGTGGAACACCGTCGTCGCATGGAACCGGTCGAACGAGATGCTGGAGGACGCCAGCAGCGCCAGCACGGCGGCAGCGAAGCTCAGCCACGTCAGGCGCGTCCCGGCCCGGCGCCGTGCCAGGCGGTCCAGCGCCGTGGCCGGGATGGCGGCCGCCACCAGGCCGAAGGCGGCACGGACCGTCGCGGCCGGCAGCTGCACCCCGCGCGACCAGGTGACCTCGTCGGCCGCCTGTTCCCGCGACAACAGGAACGGGGGGGCCTCGAACTCCTGCACCTCCACGGCATCCCCGGCACGCACCCGCCAGTAGAACTCGCCCATCACGTAATCGGTGCGCGCCTGGCCGGTCCGCAGGTGCCGGTAGGCCCGCCCGTCCCCCACGCCCAGCGCCGGGTCCGGCACGTCCTGCCGGAGCAGGGCGTACAGCGTCCAGTCATCCTCGTCATGCACCAGGAAGCGAAACCCCTCGTAGGGGCTGAACAGCAGGTACTCGTTCCAGCGCCAGCCGGGCCCGGGGTCGCTGCGTTCCTGGTAGCCCACCACCTCCCACTCCGCGCCCACCAGCTCGGCCCGCGTGCCGATCGCGATGACGGGGGTACGCGTCCCGGCCTGCGCCGCCGCAATCACCCGCAGCCCCCGGTCCGCCACGTCGAGCATGGAACCGCACGACGTGCAGACGGCCGAAACGCTGGAACCCGCCGCCCGCAGCGTCACGATGCCGCCGCACTTCGGGCAAGACAGCACACGCACCGCGGGGCGGGGCGCCAACCCGATCAGACCGGCGACGTGGACGCAGGATCGAGCGCGCGCATCGCAGTGTTCCGCGGCGGCTGCCAGCCCTCGATCTCGCGCAGGTTGGACAGGCGCAACGTCGCGAACCCGGCGTGGCGGCCGATGAAGAACCGGCGTGCCGTTTCCCCCACCTCCAGCCCGGTGAATCCGGCCGAGGCGCTCAGCAGATCGACCGTCGTGATGCTCCGCCTTTGTGTCGCCGCAAAAGGCAGCTCCCCTTCGCTGCCGACGCAGCTGGCCTGCTTGATGTCCGCCACGCGATACGCCTGGCCGTCGATCCGCACGGCCTGGTTCAGCACCGGAACCCCCTGCGCCAGCGCGGGCGGCACCGCCTGCTCGAACAGGACGGCCAGCGTGCCCTGCGCCTCGGCCAGCCAGGCCGTGCCGGCCTCGCCCTGGAGGAACCACTCGTTCCACGACCCGTCACCCCAGGACATCCGCACCCGGCCGATCGCCGTATAGGCGTGGTTCGCCCAGTGCAACCCGGTGCCCAGCTGCAGGGCGCTCGTTTCCGCGGGCAATGCCGCCATTGTTCCGATGCTGGCGACCGCATCGTCGGTGCGCACCACCATCGACCCGCAGGAGGCACACACCGCATAGACCGAGACCGCGTTGCGGAACGGCACGTCCGCCCCGCAGGACGGGCAGGGATAGTGGCGCATCAGCGGATCTGCTGCAGCAGCTCCGCCTTCTTCGCGTCGAACTCCGCCTGGGTCAGCACGCCCCTGGTCAGCAGCTCGCCCAGCCGGGCGATGGTGGCGATCGGGTCGGCGGATGGGGCGGCGCTGCCGCTCGCCATGCCCGGCACCATGGCCTGCGCCATCGCCAGCCCGGCACCCAGGCCGACCCCGGTGCTGGCGAGCCCGCCGGGGTTGGCCGCAGCGACGCCCAGGCTTTCCGCCGCCTCGAACTGCGTGTAGCGCCCCATGTCGCCGAGCACGCGCATGCTGCTGGCGCGGTCCATCCGGTCCTGCACCTCCTCCGGCAGGGACAGGCTTTGCAGGTAGAAGCTGGTCAGCTCCAGCCCGTACTGCGCGAAGGCGGGGCCGATGGCGCCCTTGAGCCGCTCGGACAAGCCGACCTGGTTCGCCGCCATGTCCACGAAGGCGATCTCGCTGCCGCCCAGGCAGGCAGCCATCGCGGTCAGGATGGCGGCGCGCAGCTGCCCGGCCGCATCCTCCGTGCGGTATGCCGCGACCGTGCCGCTCAGCCGGGTCCAGAACAGCGCCGGGTCGGCGATGCGGTAGGCATAGGCGCCGTTGGCCCGGATGCGCAGCGCGCCGTACTCGCGGTCCCGCACGGTGATGGGCTGGGCCGTGCCCCAGCGCTGGTCCACCTGGTCGCGCATTGCAAAGAAATACACGTCGGACTTGAAGGGCGACTCGAACGCCTTGTCCCAGTTGCGCAGGGTGGTCAGCACCGGCAGCGTGCGGGTGGTCAGCGTGTAGCTGCCGGGGCCGAACAGGTCGGCGACCTGGCCCTCGTTGATGAACATCGCCCGCTGCGACTCGCGCACCACCAGCACGCCGCCGTTCTGGATTTCGGAATCCGCCATGGGATAGCGCCAGGCCAGCACCCCTGGCCCGGCCTCGTTCCATTGCAGGACGTCGATGAACTGCTTTGAGAAGACGCTGCGTAGGCTCATCGCAAGTTTCCCATGCTTTGGCGGACAAGATACGGAGTCATCCGCCAAGATTCAATTTTGCACCGTGCAGCCCCGGCCCGCCATCCTGGACACGTGCCTAGCGTGCGTAGGACACCATCCGCTTGCAGGCTTGCAGCAGAACCAGGGCATCGGTTGCGAACACCAGTCCCTGCACACCCCGCGCCACCAGGCTGCGACTGTACTCCCGCTCCTGCCGGTCTCCGATCGTGGTGACCACCGCCTTGCCGTGCTGCCGGCACAGCGCGGTCACCCGATCGAGTGCTGCGGACATCGCCGGATCGTTGAAATCCGCCCCCGGCACGCCGACGGAAACCGACAGGTCGTAGGGGCCGATGAAGAACCCATCGACGCCGGGCAGCGCCGCCATGGCCTCGAACTCGTCCAGCCCCTGCTGATCCTCCACCAACGGCAGGACCATCGTCGTTCGGTTCGCCCGATCTGCATGGGCGCGCCAGTCATCCGGCCAGTACTGGGTCGCCCGGACGATGGGGCAGGCCCCGCGCTGCCCTTCCGACGGATAGCGCATGGCCCGCACGAGCGCCTGGCAGCGTGCCAGGTTGCCGTGCGGGATCACGATGCCCGCCACGTCCAGGTTCATCACCCGCTTGATCAGCCCGGGATCCACCTCCGGCACCCGCACCAGCGGTGCGATGCCGGCCGCATCCGCCGCCCGGATCAGGTGGGCCAGACGATCCATGTCCATCGGGTTGTGTCGCGGACCCCGTGATGCCGGAGTTCGGCCGCGGCGCGGTCCAGCCGGGCCGGGTCACGCGACAGCAGGGCCACGTCATAGCCGCTTCGCGCGAACTCCTCGGCCGTGGCCCGGCCCACCCCGGCCCCCGCGCCCGTCACCACCGCGATCTTCGCCATGACAGCCTCCCGTCAGCACCCGCACCTCGGGGCGCGATGGCGGTGCCGCGGGGGATGACGGTCATGCTGCCATCGGTCTCCAGGATGACGGCGCCACCGACTTCGACAGCAGCACGGTGGCCAGGGTGGAGCCCAGAGCCCCGGCGAAGCAGGCCTCCTGAAGCAGGCCTGGCTATTTGCCCGCCGGGAGGATACGTCGTCGGAACCGCGGCTCGCCCGGCTCCCGGCAGGCGGGTCGATGCGGGCGGGCAGGGATGATCCCGTTGTAGGCAGGTTGCATCCTGGACGGCAATGCCGGCCTGGTTCGGCAAGCTGGCCTGGTGCGTCAGCTGAAGGGGTATCATCGTGTTCAAGGCCGCCATCATGTTCCTCGTCATCGCGGCCGTGCTGGCCGTGCTGGGCTTCGGCGGGCTGGTCGGCCTGGCCGTCGGCATCGTGAAGATCCTGTTCTGGGTCGCTGTCGCCATCGCGGTCATCCTGTTCATCCTCGGCTTCACCATCTTCCGCGCCGTGACCTGAACGGCCGCACCGGCTTGACGGCCCATCTCCGCAAGCTGCTGGCGACGATCGGCGACACCTTCTGGCTGGTGCCGGGTGCCGTGGTCGTCGCCGGCATCCTGGCCGGGGTCGGTTTCGTCGCCATCGACCGCAGCGGTGTCGTCCCGTCCTCGCTGATCGACAGCCAGTGGCTGTACAACGGCGGCCCCACGGGTGCGCGCACGCTGCTGGGCGCCGTCGCGTCCTCCACCATCGGCGTGGCCGGCACGGTGTTCTCGATCACCATCGCCGCACTCTCGCTGGCGGCCGGGCAGATGGGGCCGCGCCTGCTGCGCAACTTCACCCGCGACCGCGGCAACCAGATGACGCTCGGCATCTTCCTGGGGACCTTCAGCTACGCGCTGATGGTCCTGCGCAGCGTGCGCACGGAGAGCGAGGGCGTCTTCGTGCCCCATCTGGCGCTCAGCATCGGCATCCTGCTGGCCTTCATCTGCGTGGGCACCCTCGTGTTCTTCGTGGGCCACATGGCCGGACGGATCAACGTCGACACCGTGATCGACCTGGTCAGCGACGAGGTCCGCGCCGCCATCCGGGCCCTGATGCTCCCGCAGGCCGGGCCCGAAGCGCCGCCGGGCTCGTTCTGGGCCGGGGCCACGGCCGTGTCCGATCCGCGCCGCGGCTACCTGCAGCAGCTCGACGAGGAGAGGCTCGCGGACTGGGCCGCGGAGCACGGCACCGCCATCCGGCTGTTCGTCCGCCCCGGTGACTACGTCTTTCCCGGCGCCCCGATCGCCGCCGTGACCCGGCCTGTCGAAGGAATCGGAGACGCCATCCGGCGCAACACGGCCCTGGGCGGGCAGCGCACCAGTGCCAGCGACCTGGAATACCCCATCCGGCAGCTGGTCGAGGTGGCGGTGCGGGCCCTGTCGCCCGGGATCAACGATCCACGGACCGCGATGAGCGTGATCGACCGCCTGGGCGCCTCGCTGTGCGACGCCGTGCCGCTTCACCTGGCAACCGGCGTCTCGCTGCGGCACGGCCAGCCGGCCCTGGTGCGGCCGGGCATCGACTATGACGGCCTGGCCGACGCGATGTTCCACCTCATCCGGCAGAACGCCGCCGGCAGCGCCGCCGTGCTGATCCGCATGATGGAGGTGCTGACCTCCGTCGCCGGGTGCGAGCGGGATCCGGCGCGCCTGGCCGTGCTGCAACGCCACGCCGACCTGGTCCTGGGTGACGCAGAACGCGACATCGCCACACCCGGCGACCTCACCGACCTGCTGCAACGCCACCGCCGCTTCGCCGCCGTCCGGCGGCACGGCATCCTCGCACCGGATTAGGACGAACCATGCACCTCCTCGGCATCGATTGGGTCGGCGTCAACGCCGATAACGGGCGCAAGCTGCTCCTGTCGGTCATCTTCATCGTGGTGCTGCTGGCCGCGAGCCGGGGCCTGCGCGCGCTGGCCGGGCTGCTGGTCGGGCGCTCGCTCCCGGCCGGGGTGCAGACGCGGTTCTGGACGCGCCAGGGCATCAGCCTGGTCACCGCCATCATCCTGGTGCTCGGCCTGCTCTCGATCTGGTTCAACGACCCGGCCCGGCTGGCCACCGCCTTCGGCCTGATGTCCGCCGGCCTGGCCTTCGCGCTGCAGCAGGTCGTCACCTCGTTCGCGGGCTACTTCGTCATCCTGCGCGGCAACACCTTCACCGTCGGCGACCGCATCTCCATGGGGGGCGTGCGCGGCGACGTGATGCGGCTGGGCTTCATCCAGACCACAATCATGGAGATGGGCCAGCCCAGCGGCGTGCAGGGGGCCGATCCCGCCATGTGGGTGCATTCGCGCCAGTTCACCGGCCGCATCGTCACGGTCAGCAACTCCAAGATCTTCTCCGAGCCGGTGTTCAACTACACCCGCGACTTCCCGTTCATCTGGGAGGAGATGTCGATCCCCATCACCTATGCCGCGGACCGCGGCCGGGCGGAGAGCATCCTGCTGGAGGCCGCGCGGCTGCACGCGACCGAGGCCGATGCGCTGGCGGCCGACAAGAAGGCGGAGCTGAAGGCGAAGTTCGGGGTCGAGCCGATCGAGCTGGACCCGAGGGTGTACTACCGCATCACCGACAACTGGCTGGAGCTGACCGTGCGCTTCGTTATCGGCACCCACCGCATCCGCGGTGCCAAGGACGCCATGAGCCGCCATATCGTCGTCGAGCTGGACAAGGCCGGCATCGGCATCGCTTCGGCCACCTACGACATCGTGGGCTTCCCCGCGATCGAGGTGCGGCGCGGCAAGCCTGGCGCCGGCACCCCGGCCTGAACGGGACGGCCGGGCGCACCGACCGTTCCGACGGTGTCAGGCCGCCTTGGGCCTAGACGCCGAGGCAGCGCTGCATGAGTGCGGTGTCGGCGCGGAGTTCTGCCGGTGAACCGTCATAGGCGACGCTGCCCTTGATGAGCACGGTGCTGCGGTCGACCACCGAGAGGACCGAGGCGACGGTCTTGTCGACCACGACGGCCGCGATCCCGCTGGCGCGGATGGCGGCGATCACCCGCCAGATCTCGTCGCGGATGAGCGGGGCGAGGCCCTCCGTCGCTTCGTCGAGGATCAGGAGGCGCGGACTGGTCATCAGGGCGCGGCCGATCGCCAGCATCTGCTGCTCGCCGCCGGAGAGCTGGTCGCCGCGGTTGCCGATGCGCTGCTGCAGGCGTGGGAAGGTGTCGAGCACGCGCTCGAGCGGCCACGGGCGGGTGCCGTCGATGCCCTGCCGGGCGGCGAGGCGGAGGTTCTCGAGGACGGTGAGGCTGGCGAACACGCCGCGGCCCTCCGGCACCACGGCGATGCCGAGCTGGGCGCGCTGGAACGGCGCCAGGCCGCCGATGTCGCGGCCGTCCACGAGCACCTGGCCGGCGCGGGGCCTGAGCAGACCGAGCATGGCCCGGATGAGGGTCGTCTTGCCCATGCCGTTGCGGCCCATGAGGCCGATCGCCTCGTGCGGCTGTACGGTGAAGTCGATGCCGTGCAGCACCAGGCCGGCGCCGTAGCCGGCCGTGAGGCCGCGGACCTGCAGGAGCGGGGTCATGGGTCGTGGCCGAGATAGGCGTCGCGCACGGCGGCCGAGGCGCGGATCTGGGCGGGCGGGCCCTGTTCGAGGACGCGGCCATCGAGCATGACGGTCATCGTGTCGGCGACGGCGAAGACCACGTCCATGTCGTGCTCGATGAGGAGCACGGCGTGATCGCGCGCGAGTTCGCGCAGCAGGCCGGCCAGGCGCTCGCTCTCCTCCGGGCCCATTCCGGCCAGCGGCTCGTCCAGCAGCAGCACGGTCGGGGCGGCGGCCAGGGCCATGGCGATCTCGAGCTGGCGGAGTTGGCCGTGGCTGAGCGTCGCGGCGATGCGGGCGGCGGCGAAGGCGAGGCCGACGCGGTCGAGCGCGAGCATGGCGGCGTCGGTGGGGGCGTGTTCGGCGGCGGCGGCGCGCAGCAGGCGGCGGGCCGGGGTGAGGCGGGCCTGGGCGGCGAGGCGGACGTTCTCGCGCACGCTCATGTCGCGCAGCACGTTGGTGCGCTGGAAGGAGCGGCCGACGCCGGCGCGCGCGAAGCGCCAGTTGGGCCAGCCGGCGACGTCCATGCCGTGCAGCCGGATGGTGCCGCCGCTCGGTGTCAGCTCGCCGGAGAGCAGGTTGGTGAGTGTGCTCTTGCCGGCGCCGTTGGGGCCGATCACGGCGTGCAGCTCGCCGGGTCGGAGTGCCAGGTCGACGGCATCGACCGCGGCGAGGCCGCCGAAGCGTTTGGACAGGCCGGTCGCCTGCAGCGCCGGGGTCATGGCGCGGCCGTCCCGTTCTGCGGCACGGGTTTGCCCGCCGGTTTGCGCCCGGATTTGCGCCCGGATTTGCGCCCGGGCAGGCGCAGCCCGGCCAGGCCCCCGGGCAGGGCGAGGACCACGGCGAGGATAACCAGGCCCTGAACCAGGTGCTGCCGCTCGGTGATGGCCTGCGCCGCTTCGCCCAGCCCGACCCAGACGAACGCGCCGATGATCGGGCCGTGCAGCGCGCCGATGCCGCCGAGCAGGATCGCCAGCAGGCCCTCGGCGGAGCGGTGCCAGCCGAGCAGTTCGGGTGAGATGAAGGCTTCCGTCATCGCCCACATGTGTCCGGCGATGCCCGCGAGCATGCCGCCGATGGTGAAGGCGGTCAGCTTGAGGGCGTAGGTGTCGAAGCCCATCGAACCCATGCGGTGCTCGTTGGACCGGATGCCCACGAGGGCGCGGCCGAGCATGGTGCGCAGCAGGAGGACGAGCCCGGCGTAGAACGCAACCAGGATGCCGAGATTGAGCCACAGCATGACCCAGGGCCAGTCCCGGCGGCCGGGCGCGAAGGTGAGGCCGAAGGCGGAGAGCGCGGGCCGGGTCACGAAGATGCCGTCGGCGCCGCCGCCGAGCGGGGTGTCGTGATAGAGGAAGAACAGCATCTGCCCGAAGGCGAGCGAGGTCATGAGGAAGAAGAAGCCGCGGGTGCGGAGCGCAAGCGCGCCGACGGCCAGTGCCGCGAGCCCGGCCAGCACGGCGGCGGCCGGCACCGTCAGCAGCACCGAAGGCGACGGGCCCAGCAACCCGGCATAGCGCACCGTGTAGGCGCCGATGCCGAAGAAGGCGGCGTGGCCGAGGCTGACGAGCCCGGTGCCGCCGACGAGCAGCTGCAGGCTCATCGCGAACATGGCGGTGACGAGCGCGGTCGAGGCGAGTTGCAGGTAGTAGGTGTCGGCCAGCCAGGGCAGCCCGGCGACGAGCGCCGCGCAGGCGACCAGCGCCGCGGTGCCGGCGGGACCCGCGACGGTAAGGACGTTGTTCATGGCGCGGGGTTCATGGCGCGGGGTTCATGACGCGGGTCACGCGCGAGCGAACAGGCCGGTGGGCCGCCAGAGCAGCACCGCGGCCATGATGGCGTAGATCGCGAGGCCGGAGCCGACCGGGAGGTAGGCCTTGGCCATGGTGTCGACGACGCCGATCAGCAGCGCGCCCCAGAACGCGCCGGCCACCGAGCCGACCCCGCCCACGACGACGACCACGAACGAGATGATCAGGAAGCCCTCGCCCATGCCGGGGAACACCGATTGCAGCGGCGCGGCCAGCGCGCCGGCCAGCATCGCAAGCGCGGTGCCGGCGGCGAAGACGAGCATGTGGATGCGCCCGGCATCCAGCCCGAGCAGGTCGACCATCTCCGGCTTCTCGGCCGCCGCGCGGATCGCCGACCCGATGCGGGTGCGCTCGATGACGAGGAACATCAGCCCGGCCACCAGCAGGCAGGCCGCCAGCACGGCCAGACGGTAGGCCGAATAGGAGAAGCCCGGAGCAACCGGGACCGAGACGTCCAGCACCGGCGGCACGGCGACGCTGTGATACCCGTTGCCCGCAAGCATCGAGCGCCCCTCCTCGAACAGCAGGATCAGCGCGAACGTCAGCAGGACCTGGTCGAGATGCTCGCGCCGGTAGAAGCGGCGAAACAGGAACCGCTCCAGCACGGCGCCCACCACGATGCCGCCGATGACCGCGGCCGGCAACGCCAGCCAGAGCGAGCCGGTCGCCGAGACGATGGCATAGGCGATGTAGGCGCCCACCATGAACAGGCTGCCATGGGCGAGGTTGATGACGCCCATGACGCCGAAGATCAGCGTCAGCCCGCTGCTGATGAGGAACAGCAGCAGGCCGTACTGGACCCCGTTCAGGGTCTGTGCCAGGAGCCCGGCCATTGTTTCAGGCGGCCGGCATCTTGCACCCGGTGCCCGGGTCAGCCAGCGCCGGCGCGGCGATGCCGATGACGACGTTCTGGCCGCCCCTGGCCTCGCGCAGATAGATGTTCTGCACCGGGTTGTGGGACGGCGAGAGGGTGAAGCGGCCGCGCGGGCTGTCGATGCTGGCGCCGGCCATGGCGGGGATGAGCAGCTTCTCGGCCTCCACATCGCCCTTGGCCGCCTCGAGCCCGATGGCGAGAAGCTGGCCGGCGTCGTAGCCCTGCACGGCATAGACGTCCGCGTCGCGCCGGGCCTTTTCTCGGAAGGCGGCGCGGAAGGCGGTGTTCCTGGCGTTGTCCAGGCCGTCGCCGTAATGGAGCGCGGTGCGCAGGCCCTCGGCCGCGGCACCCTGGGCGCCCAGCGTGCCCTCGGTCAGGAAGCCCGAGCCCGAGAGCGGCACCTTGTCCCGCAGCCCGGCGGCCGCGTAGTCCCGCACGAACTGCACCGCCCCGCCGCCGGCGAAGAAGGCGCCGACCGCCTGGACGTCGAGCCCGGGCACCTGCGCGAGGATCGGCTGGAAGTTGGTCTCCGGGAACGGCAGCAGCAGCGTCTTGACCAGTTCGGCGCCGCCCGCCTTCAGCCCGTCGGCAAAGCCTTCGCCGGCCTCCTTGCCGGCGGCATAGTCCCAGCTCACCCAGGCGGCGCGCCTGACGCCCTGGGCCGCGAGCGCCCGGCCCATGCCATAGGCCGGCTGCCAGTTGGTGAACGAGGTGCGGAAGATGCCGGTTCCACACAGATCGCGCGTGGCGGAGGCGTTGCCGGCGTTGGGGATGATGAGCGGCACCCCCTTCTCGCGCGACGCCTGCACCAGCGCCATGACGACACCGGAATGGACGGTGCCGACCAGCACGTCCGCCTTGTCGCGGTTGAGCAGGCGGTTGACGTTCTGCACCGCCTTGGACGGATCCGACTCATCGTCGAGCCGGATCACCTGCACCGCGCGGCCACCGAATTTGCCGCCCTTCTCCGCGAGCAGCAGCTCGAACGCGATGGCGATGTTCTCGCCGAGCTGGGCGTAGGTGCCGGAGAAGGGCAACATCAGCCCGACCTTGATCGGTGCGCCCTGGGCGATGGCTGGCCGCGCCAGGCCGGCAGCCGCCGCGCCCAGCAACACGCCACGGCGGCCTGTCATCGTGTCGAACATGTCTCGTCTCCTCCGCTGCCGGCCCTTTGTCCCGGGCCGGGCCGTTCGTTTCAGGTGTGGATCATCGGGCAGTTCCCATCGGCGAGCGGGCGGAAGGCCCGGTCGGCCGGTGTGGTGCTGACGAGGTCGTAGAGGTCCCACGGACCACGGGACGCGGCCGGGGTCTTGACCCGGAACAGGTGCACGTCGTGAAGCTTGCGGCCGTCCTCGCGGATGCGGCCCGGGCCGAACAGCGGTCCGCCCGCATCCATGCGCTTCATCTGCGCGATGGCCGCGGCGCCGTTCGCCTTGGCCGCATCGATCCCCATGGCGGCGACCGCCCTCAGATAATGCGTGACACCGGCGTAGCATCCCGCGTGGATCATGCTCGGCCGGTTGCCGTCGTTCTGCGCGGACCAGCGGTTCGACCAGGCGCGGGTGTCGTCGTTGAGGTCCCAGTAGAACGATTCGGTGTTGAACAGGCCCTGCGCCGCCGCGACACCCACACCGTGGATCTGCGGCATCAGGCATTGCAGCGTGGCCAGGCGCGCGCCCGATTGCGTCACCCCGAACTCGCCGGCCTGCTTCACGCAGTTGGCCGCATCGGTGCCCGCATTGGCCAGGCCGATCACCTTGGCCCCGCTGGCCTGCGCCGTCAGCAGATAGCTGGAGAAGTCGGTGGTCCCCGGGAACGGGTGCTTGATGGATCCCAGCACCCTGCCGCCGCCGGCCTCGATCACGGCGCGCGCCTCGGCCGCCAGCGTCGCGCCGAACGTGTAGTCGGCCTGGATGAAGAACCAGGTGTCGCCGCCGGCCTTGAGCAACGCCCGCGCCGTCGACCCGGCCAGCGCGTAGGTGTCGTAGGCCCACTGGATATGGTTGGGGGAGCAGGCCTTGCCGGTCAGCTCGGACGAGCTGGTGTTGAAGACGGCGACCTTGTTGCGCTCCCGGGTCACGGTCGCCACCGCCAGCGCGCAGTTCGAGACGGGCACGTCGAAGATCGCATCGACGCCATCCCGGTCGAACCACACGCGGGCGAGCGCCGAGGCGACATCCGGCTTGGTCTGCGCATCGCCGGAGATCAGCTCGACCGCCAGATCGGGGTGCGCGCGGCGGACGTCGTCGATGGCCATCTGCGCGGCGACCACGGAGCCGCGGCCGCTGTCCTCGGCGTAGGTGCCGGACATCTCCGTCAGCACGCCGAGCCTGATCGCCGTGCCGGCTGCGGCGCGCCCCGCCAGCACCGTCCCGGCCGCGCCCAGCATCACGCCTCGGCGCGAGACGCTCACCGTTCGATCGCCGAGGCATGCCGGGCCAGGGGCATGACCTTGACGGTCATGAACGGGAACAGCGGCAGGCCGGAGAGGATCGCCTGCAGCTCGTCGTTATCGGCCACGTCGAAGATCGAGATGTTCGAGTATTCGCCGACGATGCGCCAGAGGTGGACCCATTTGCCGGAGCTTTGCAGATCCTGCGCATAGGCCTTCTCGGCCGCCTTGATCGCGTCGAACCTGGTGGGGTCCATGCCCTGTGGCGGATGGACGTCCATGCGGACATGATACAGCATTACGCTAGCTCCGGGCGAAGCGGCGCAGCGCCGCCTCGTCGATCGTGACGCCGATGCCGGGGCCGGCTGGCAGATGGACGTGGAAATCCTCGAACCGGAGGGGCTCGGTGACGAGGTCCGATGTCAGGATCTGCGGGCCGAAATGCTCGCAGCCCCACTCCAGCGCCGGCAGGGTCGCGAACACCTGCAGATGCGCCGCGGCCCCGACCGAACTCTCCAGCAGGCAGCCGCCATAGAGGCCGATCCCGGCAGCCTCGGCCACGGCGGCGACCTTGCGGACGCCGAGCAGCCCGGCGTGCTTGACGATCTTGAGCGACACCGCATCGGCGGCGGCGGCGGCGGCAACGGCCAGCATGTCGTGCGTGTCGAACACGCACTCATCGGCCAGCAGCGGCGGGGTGCCGGGCCGGGCGCGCAGCCGGGCCATGCCGGCGATGTTCCAGGCCGGGACCGGCTGTTCGACGAGGGCGACACCCATCTCCGACAACTGCGGCAGGCAGCGGGCGGAGACGGTCTCGTCCCAGGCCTGGTTCGCGTCCACGATCAGCGTCGCGCGGTCACCCAGGGCGGCGGCGAGGCGGCGCATGCGGTCCATGTCGGCGGCGGGTTCGAGGGCGCCGATCTTGACCTTGAAGGTCCGGTGCAGGCGGGCCGCGAGCTTGCGTTCGGCTTCCTCGATCTCTTGCGCCGGGTCGCCGGAGGCAAGGGTCCAGAGCACGGGGATGCGGTCGCGGACGGCGCCGCCGAGCAGGGCGGCGGCAGGCACGCCGAGTGTCTTGCCGACCGCGTCGAACAGGGCGGTCTCGATGGCGCCCTTGGCCGCGTTGTTGCGTTTGGCCGCTGCCGCCATCGCCAGGCCGGCGGCCTCGAAGCGGTCGGCGGCCAGGCCGATCACTGCGGGGGCGAGATAGGCGTCGATATTGGCCTTGATCGCCTCGACGCTCTCCTCGCTCCAGCGCGGCCCGCCCAGCGTCGCCGCCTCGCCGATGCCCTCCACCCCGTTGGCGAGCCGCAGGCGCACGATGACGTAGCTCTGCGCCGTGACCGAGGTCTGTGAGAGCTTGTGCTTGCGCACCGTGGGCACGTCGACGATGACGCTCTCGATCGCCGCCACGCGCAGGTCACGCGCAAGCTCGGCCGAGGCCGGGAGGAGCGACCCATCCATGATCAAGCCGCCGGGGCGTGGGCGCGGATGACGACGGTGTCGGGCACCTTGTCCGTCTCGTGGTGCAGCGCGAAATCGAACTCGATCTCGACGAACGGGCTGTTCAGCCCGGCGGCGCGCATCGCGTCCGGGTTCTCGTTGCGGATGACGCCGGGGATCAGCTCGTCGCGGGTGGCGAAGGCGAAATCGTCGTGCAGGTAGGCGTCGCCGGCGATGTTGATCTGGGTCGTCAGCTTGCGGAAGCCCGGTGCGGACACGAAGAAGTGGATGTGGGCCGGGCGGTTGCCGTGGCGGCCGATGGCGGTCAGCAGCTTGCTGGTGGGGCCGTCGGGCGGCACGCCATAGCCGGCGGGCAGGATGGTGCGGAACTTGTACTTGCCCTCGCCATCCGTCGCGATCTGGCGGCGCAGGTTCCAGGGCGATTGCGAGCGGTCGAAGAAGGAATAGCCGCCCTTGGTGTTGGCGTGCCAGACATCGACGATGGCATGCGGCACCGGGTTGCCGTCCGTGTCGCGGACCTGGCCCTGCATGAACAGGACCTCGCCCGGCTCCGGGTCCTGGTCGAGGCGGGCGCTGCCCTGCTCGAGCGGCGCGTCGGCGATCCAGAGCGGTCCCTCGATCGTGCGCGGCGTGCCGCCCTCGAGGCCGGCAAGACGCTCCTTCTCGTCGAAGCGGAGGTCGAGGAAATGTTCGAACCCGAGGCCGGCGGCGAGCAGGCCGCCCTCGTTGGCCTGGCCGACTTCGCTGATGTAGCTGACGGCGGTCCAGAACTCGGCCGGGGTGACGTCGAACTCCTCGATGGTCTGGAACAGGTCACCCATGATGCGCTTCACGATGGCCTTCAGGCGCGGGTCCCCGTCCGGCTGGTCGAGGCCGGAGAGCTTGTCCATCAGGTTGGCGATCGGGCTGGTCTTGAGCAGGTCGTCGAGCATCGGTTTCTCCCGTTATCCCAAATCGCCGCCGGCGACGGGCAGTGTTGTTCCGGTGATGTAGGAGGCGTCGTCGGAGGCCAGGAACAGGATCGCGCCCGCCTGTTCCTCCACGGTGCCGTAGCGGTGCATGAGGCTGGAGGCGAGCGTCTGATCGACGACCTGCTGATACCAGGCCTTCTCCTGAGCGCTCGGGGCCTCGGTGTTGCGCGGGATCCGGCGTGGCGGCGCATCGGTGCCGCCGGGGGCGGTGGCGCAGACGCGGATGCCGTGGCCCGCGTATTCGAAGGCGAGCGCGGCGGTCAGCGCATCGACGCCGCCCTTGGCCGCACTATAGGGCACGCGGTTCACGCCACGGGTCGCGACCGAGGAGACGTTGACGATGACGCCCCGGCGCCGCGCGACCATGGTGGGCAGCACGGCGCGGCAGGCCCACAGCGTGGGGAACAGCGAGCGGCGGATCTCGGCCTCGATCTGCGCTTCGGCGTATTCGGCATAGGGGCGCGCCCAGATGGTGCCGCCGACGTTGTTGACCAGGATGTCGATGCGGTCCCCAGCCGCCGCCATCACCCGCTCGCACTCGTCGTAGCGTTCGAGATCGGCGATGACCGCCTCGGCCCGGATCGCCGCGGCCTCCTGTTGCACCAGGTCGGCGCGGTCCACCATGATCACCCGGCCGCCCTCCGCCGCCATGCGCCGGGCCACCGCGAGCCCGATCCCCTGCGCCGCCCCGGTGACGACCGCGGTCTTGCCCTCGAACCGGCCGGCGCAGATCACCGGTGCGACTCGGCGACCGCGGTCACCACGCCGGCGGGCGAGAACTTCTCGTAGTAGAAGCTCACCGGCGTGACCCCGAGGCCGGTGCGCACCGCGTCGACCATCGCGGGCGGACCGCACAGATACACGTCCACGTCGCCACCGTTCAGATGCTCGGGCGCGAGATGGGCGGTGACGTAGCCGCGCCTGGGATGGGCACTGGCCGGGTCTGCGACGCAGGTCTGGAAGCTGAACCCGGGCAGCGCGGCGGCATGCTCTTCAAGCGCCGCGACCTCGACCAGATCGGCATCGTTGGTCACGCCGTAGATCAGATGGATCGGGTGGCCCGGCGGCGGCAGCGCGCGCAGGCGGCCCAGCATGGCCATGAACGGCGCCAGCCCGGTGCCGCCCGCCAGGAACAGCAGCGGGCGCTTCACGTCCCGCAGGTAGAACGTGCCGGAGGGACCGCTGAACTCGATGGGCGTGCCGGGTTGAGCGGTGCGCAGGAACTCGCTCATCAGCCCGCCCGGAATGTCGCGGGCCACGAAGTCCAGCCGGGTGGCGCCGGGAGCGGAGCTGAACGAGTAGGAGCGCTTCTGGTCGCTGCCGGGCACGTGGATGCTGACATACTGGCCGGCGAGGAAACCCAGGGGCTCCTCGACGGCAAGCGAGAAGGCGAAGGTGCTCGCCGAGAGGTGCGTGACGGCGGCGAGGGTCGCCTTGGCCGTAACCGCCTTGATCTTGCAGGCATCCGAAGCGGCGGCGATGCGCAGCACGAGATCGCTGTGCGGCTTCATCTGGCAGGCGAGGCCATAGCCTTCGGCCGCCTCATCCGCGGTGAGCGCGTCCTCGAGATAGTCGCCGGCGTCGAACGACCCGGCCTCTACGAACACCCGGCAGGTGCCGCACGCGCCATCGCGGCAATCCAGCGGGATGTTGATGCCGACACGGTAGGCGGCATCGGCCACCGTCTCGTTCGGCCTGGTCTGGACGATGCGGGTGAGCCCGTCCTCGAAGTTCAGTGCGACGGAGTGGGCCATCAGATGTGATACACGTCGATGACGTGATGGATGTAGTCGTTCTTCAGCACGACCTTCTTGTTCTTGATCAGCGGCTGAAGACCCGAAGTGTCGATCGTGTAATAGGATGTGCCGAAATACGTATCGACTGCCTTATAGCGGTAGTTCAGCGTGAACCAGTTGAACCGCAGCCTGCAGACCCCGTCACGCTGCTCGGTGATCTCGACGTTGCTGATGTTGTGCGACGTACGCGGCTCCGGCAGCGAGGTGGCGCTGCTGCGCTCGGTGCGGATGCGGAACACGCGGTCCTCGAGCCCGCCCTTGTGGCCGTAATAGATCAGCGAGATGTCGGTCATCGGGTTCTCGACCAGCAGGTCGTCATCGTCCCAGGACGGCATCCAGAACACCGCGTCCGCGGCATAGCAGGCGAGCCAGTCGTCCCACTCCTTGTCATCCAGCGCGCGCGCTTCCCGGTACAGGAACTGGCGCGCCTCCTCGATGGTCAGCGCCATGGCGTCACAGCTGTTCGCCGTCAGCCAGATGCTTGCGCATCGTGTCCATCCAGTAGCGGTGCTGCACCGCGAACAGACCCTCATCCTCGGTCTTGGCGCCGCTCAGCAGCGGCTTGAGCCCGATCGACGCCGCGGCCTCGTCGGGCCCCTCGATCCAGTGCGCGGCACCGCGGGACAGATCGTTCCAGGGTGCGGCATTGCCCATGTAGCCGATCTGGCAGGAGCGGAACTCCTCGAGGTCATCCGGCGTGGCCATGCCCGAGGCGTTGAAGAAGTCCTCGTATTGCCGGATGCGGTGCGTCCGGGCCTCCGGCGCTTCGCCGCGTGGGGCGATGCAGTAGATCGTGACTTCGGTCTTATCGACCGAGATCGGCCGGTAGGTGCGGATCTGCGAGCTGAACTGGTCCATCAGATAGACGTTCGGGTACAGGCACAGGTTGCGCGACCGCTGGATCATCCAGTCCGACGTCGCCTCGCCGAACTGGCTCGCCAGCTCCTCCCGCCGCGCGAAGTTGGGCCGGTTCTCCGGGTTGGACCAGTTGGTCCACAGCAGCAGGTGCCCGTGTTCGAACGAATAGAACCCGCCGCCCTGCTTGGCCCAGCCGCCGGCGCTCATCGCCCGCACGTCATCGACCGCGTCGGCCTCCTTACGGCGGCTCGTCGTGGCGGCGTAGTTCCAGTGCACCGCGCTCACGTGATAGCCGTCTGCGCCGTTCTCGGTCTGCAGCTTCCAGTTGCCATCATAGACGTAGGTCGACGAGCCCCGCAGCACCTCGAGCCCCTGCGGCGACTGGTCGACGATCATGTCGATGATCTTGGTGCTCTCGCCCAGATGCTCCGCCAGCGGCACCACGTCGGGGTTGAGGCTGCCGAACAGGAAGCCGCGATAGTTCTCGAACCGCGCGACCCTGGTCAGGTCGTGGCTGCCATCCTTGTTGAACTGCTCCGGATACCCGGCACCGTCCGGATCCTTCACCTTCAAAAGCTTGCCGCTGTTGTTGAAGGTCCAGCCGTGGAACGGGCAGGTGAACGTCGCCTTGTTGTCGCGCTTGTGGCGGCAGATCATCGCGCCGCGATGGCTGCAGGCGTTGACGAACGCGTTCAGCTCGCCGTTGCGGTTGCGCGCGATGAACACGGGCTGGCGGCCCATGAAGGTGGTGAAGTAGTCGTTCTTGTTCGGGATCTGACTCTCATGGGCCATGTAGATCCAGTTGCCCTCGAAGATGTGCTTCATCTCGAGCTCGAACAGCGCCGGGTCGGTGAAGATGTTGCGTTTGCAGCGATATTGCCCGCTCTGCGCATCATCCTGCACGGCATCGTCGAGCACTTGGCGGACATCGTCCAGCATCGGCTTCCTCCCCAATCCGCTTGGCAGCGCTGTTTTATTGGCTCCAGGTGTATCGGGCTTGACGGCCGCCCGTCAAAGACTGTTTACATCCGTCCTCATACCCCAGAGGTATCGCCGAATGGAATTGCGGCATCTTCGCTACTTCGTGGCGGTGGCGCGGGAGCGCTCGTTCACCCGTGCCGCCGCGGCGCTCAACATGGCGCAACCGCCTCTGAGCCGGCAGATCCAGCAGCTCGAGGAGGAACTCGGCACCACGCTGATCGCCCGCGGCATCCGCCCGTTCCAGCTGACCGAGCCCGGCCGCCTGTTCTACGAACAATCCGTTCAGGTATTGGAACGGATCGACGACATGCACGCCGCCATGCGCTCGCTGCAGCATGCGCGGTTCAGCATGGGCTTCGTCGCTTCCACGCTGTACGGCCGCCTGCCGGAGGTGATCCGCGGCTACCGCGCCGCCCGGCCCGATGTCGAGCTGACCTTGCTCGAGCTGACGACGATGGAGCAGGTCCGCGCGCTCAAGGAAGGCCGCATCGACGTGGGCTTTGGCCGCATCCCGCTCGACGATCCCGCCATTGACCGCCTGCTGCTCCGAAACGAGTCCCTCGTCGTCGCCGTGCCCACCGGCCATCCGGCGCTGCTCCGGCCCGGCACGCGCCTTGCCGACCTGCAGGCGGAAACCCTGATCATCTACCCCAAGGCCCCACGCCCCAGCTACGCCGACCAGGTGCTCGGCCTGTTCCGCACCCACGGCATCAGGCCCGCCCGGCTCTACGAGGTCCGCGAGCTGCAGACGGCACTCGGGCTCGTCGCCGCCGAGGTCGGCATCTGCGTGGTCCCGGCCGGCGTCAGCCGGTTCCGCCGCGACAACGTCGGCTACGTGCCACTCGAGGAGCCCGGCGCCCTCTCGCCGATCCTGATGAGCACCCGGGCGAACGACACCTCGCCCGATCTGACACTGCTGGTCCGCATCATCCAGGATCTCTACCGTGCAAGCGGCATCGTGTTCGGCCAGTGAACACGGGCAGGGAGGAAGCAAGCATGCTATCTCGGGAAGGTTCGTCAACTGAAGCCTTGACCTCTTAGCAGAGCAGTCAGGCTCATGTCTGAGCAGCACTCAAGATTTAGCAACGCCTGGTATGGATCGCCATCGAGGCTAAGCACAGCGGCAAACGCCGGCTCGGTCTTCATGCCATTGTTACGCTGCGCCATCACCGCGGCACGAAAGTTGCTACCACCAAGCGCCAGCAGCTTTCGTTCCACGAGGAAATGCCGCCATCCGCATTGCTCGGATATCGGGGACGCTTGACCGAACAGCTCGATGAGCCAACCAGCGTCAGCAAAATTGGCAACGACAGGCCTATCAAGCCCGATCTTCTGCCACATGCGAAATCCCGGGCGCATGCCGAAGGCGTTCCATACCGCGCAGGTGAAGCTGTCAGCATCGGGTGCGAAGCAGATAATATCGATATCGCTCGTTAGAAGATCCAAGCTCAATGGCGGCGTGCCGACAACATGAGGATCGAACGCGGCCAGCTTCGATAAAACCTCCGTTCGTTCCAGCGCCTCCAAATAATGGGGTCTGTCCATCAAGGCCTTTCTAGGACGTGGCCGTCAGGTCTGCAAAGGCCGACGCTGACCTGCTGAGCGTCTTTCAAACGGACGTGCGGCGGGAAAGACGGACCTCGACGCAGGGGATAGGACAGCGGCAACAGCGCCGGTTCCCACAATCTGCTCCCAAATCCTTCTTCCTGAAACTGACTGATCGGGATGGGAAAGCGGGGGCAGCTCTGGCATCGAAGCGGGCCTTTGCTTTGGACCAACCTATGTCCGGATCCCACTCTATCCGGCGGTAGTGCCGAACTGTGGCATGGACCGGCAAACCTTGCGGGATTGGGTGCATCGCTACGAACACGCAAAGGGCAAGCCCGCCGAGCTCTGGTGGCAGGACGAGGCCAGGATCGGCCAGCAGGGCACCCTGACCCATGTCTGGGGCGGTAGCGTCCGCGCTGGTGGTGGAATTTCGTTGATCGAAACGGTGTAGGCGGAGGTGGCCATATCATGTCGAAGGCCGTGCGCAACCGGTCGCGTCAGGTGCATCTGGGTGAGACCTTCACCCAATGGCTGGGTAGCGTCCGCGCTGGTGGTGGAATTTCGTTGATCGAAACGGTGTAGGCGGAGGTGGCCATTGGATTGGCTGGCTAAGGTGGAGTTGCGACGCTCTCACCCGAACCGACGAGGACCCGATGACCGAGGACAGACTACCGCTGGCCGAGCTGATGGCCAAAGCCGGAGATGGCGACTTTCTGCGTTCCGTGGCGGAGGCCGTGGTGCAGTTGTTGATGGAGACGGACGTGGACGGCCTGATCGGCGCCGGGCGGCACGAGCGCTCCGGCGAGCGCACGACCTACCGCAATGGGTACCGCGACCGCACGCTGGACACGCGGCTGGGCGGAGCTGCTCAAGGTTTCGCCTGCGAAGCAGGTGAAATAGCAGCGGAGGGAGCCTGCAGCTCCGGATCCCCAAGCTGCGCCAGGGCAGCTACTTTCCGCCGTTCCTGGAGCCGCGCAAAACGTCGGAGAAAGCCCTGGTGGCCGTCATCCCAGCGACAGCATCGCTGTCGCAGAGAGGCCTGGATTGGCGGCGTGTCGACCCGGCGTGTGGACGACCTGGTGCAGGCAATGGGCCTGGCCGGGATCAGCAAGAGCACGGTGAGCAAGCTGTGTAAGGACATCGACGACCGGGTGAGCGCCTTCCTGGAGCGCCCACTGGTCGGCGACTGGCCCTACCTGTGGCTGGACGCCACCTACCTCAAGCAGCGCGAGGGTGGGCGGATCACCAGTGTGGCCGCGATAATCGCCGTGGCGGTCAGCACGGACGGCAAGCGCGAGATCGTCGGGCTGCATATCGGGCCGTCGGAGGCGGAGACCTTCTGGGCTACGTTCCTGAAAAGCCTGGTGCGCCGGGGCCTGCGTGGCACCAAGCTGGTGATCTCCGACGCCCACGAGGGTCTCAAGGCGGCGATCCGCCGGGTCATGAACTCCACCTGGCAGCGCTGCCGGGTTCATTGGATGCGCAACGCTCAGTCCTACGTCCCGAAAGCCCAGCAGAACATGGTCTCGGCGGCACTGCGTCAGGCGTTCATCCAGGCCGACCGCGCGTCCGCCAGCCAGACACTGCGCCATGTCGCCGACCAGCTCCGGGGCAAGTGGCCGAAGCTCGGCGCGTTCATCGACGAGAGCGAGGCCGACGTGCTGGCCCACATGGACTTCCCCGCATCGCACCGGGCCAAGCTGCATTCCACCAATCCGCTGGAGCGGCTGAATAAGGAGGTGAAGCGCCGGGCCGACGTGGTCGGCATTTTCCCCAACGAGGGTGCCATCATCCGGCTGATCGGTGCGGTGCTGCTGGAAGCCAACGACGAGTGGCAGCTCCAGCACCGCTACATGCAGACCGAGGTCATGGCCGAACTCACACCGCCGCTGATCGATGCCATCCCACCACAGATTTCCACCGTGGCCGCTTGATCCCTGGCCACCTCAACTACACCGCAAATTCCACCACGTTGACGGACGTGACCCGATCTGCACGCCAAACGGGTCGAATCTCTTGCCGGTGCGAGATTCGGCGTGATGACCGGCGCGTCGCTCGCTATGGCAACCATCGGTCAGGCGTTGGCGCAGGCACGCGGTTTGGTCACCAAGCACTCCATCAAGCAGGTGGACCGCCTGATGAGCAACGCGAACATCGATGTCTGGGACAGCTTCGCCCGCTGGGTCCCCCACCAGGTCGGCCCCCGGCCAAAAGCCCTGGTCGCGATGGACTGGACCGACTTCGACCACGACGACCAATCCACCCTGGTGCTGAGCCTGGTAACGGACCATGGCCGCGCCGCACCTCTTCTATGGCTGACCGTCTGGAAGGAGGAGATCGCGACCCGGCGTAACGACTACGAGGATGCCTGCCTGCAACGCCTAGCCGAAACCATCCCGACCGGGTGCCAGGTGACGATCCTGGCCGACCGCGGCTTCGGCGACCAGAAGCTGTTCGCCTTCCTCGGCAAGATCGGCTTCGGCTACGTCATCCGCTTTCGCGGCAACATCCGCGTGACCGACGCCGACGGCACGTCCAAGGCCGCCGCCAAATGGGTCGGCAAGGGCGGCCGGGCACGCAAGCTGCGCGATGCGCGGGTGACCGCGAAAGGCCAGCAGGTCGGCGCCGTCGTATGCGTCCACGCCAAGGCGATGAAGGAGCCGTGGTGCCTCGCCGCAAGCGACCCGGAGGCGTCGGCGGCGATGCTGGTCAACCACTATGCCCGCCGCTGGACCATCGAGCCGCAGTTCCGCGACACCAAGGATCTGCGCTTCGGCATGGGCCTGTCGTCCACCCGCGTCGGCGAGCCGATGCGCCGCGACAGGCTTTTGCTCGTCAGCGCCTTCGCAGTCGCGCTGCTGACGCTGCTCGTTGCAGTGGGCGAAAGCCTCGGCATGGACTGGTTGCTCAAGTCCAACACCAGCAAGACCCGCACCCACTCGCTCTTCCGCCAGGGCTGCATGCTTTACGATCTCATCCCAAACATGCCCGATCACAGGCTGATCCCGCTCATGGACGCATACGCTCAAGCCGTATTAGCCGCATCCAAATTCAGCGACCTTCTTGCTAATGCAGAATGAGGGGATCGCTGAGACATGCAACAGCAATCGAATCAGTTATTCACGCGCAATGCCTTAGCTCGACTTTGGCCAATTCTGACGGGTGTTGGGTGGCGGAGCGAGTTGGCACGTTGCTGGCGTGTCCCCGCCAAGAGACGCCGCCATGCCCCGCCTGCTATCCCGCTTCGCCGCTGTCATCCTAACCTTTGCGGCCTTGTTCCTTCAACGCAGCAGGCGGCACGCCGCCGTGTTGCTGACCGGGGCCATTCTGGCGCCGGGCGGGCGCACAGTTGCGAGCATCCTGCGCATCACGGGCCTGGCGCACGAGCGGCGGTTCGTGAACTACCATCGCGTGCTGAACCGCGCCGCATGGTGCCCGCGGGCCGCAGCGCGCCTCCTGCTCGGCCTGCTGGTCGCCGCCTTTGCACCGAGCGGGCCAGTTGTGCTCGGGATCGACGACACCATTGAGCGCCGGCGCGGCCAGCGCATCGCGGCCAAGGGCATCTACCGCGACCCCGTGCGCTCGTCGCGCAGGCATTTCGTCAAGGCCAGCGGCCTGCGCTGGCGCAGCCTCATGCTGCTGGCCCCGGTCTCCTGGGCGGGGCGCACCTGGGCATTGCCGGTCCTGACGGCGTTGGCCCCCTCGGAGCGCTTCTGCCAGGCACGCAAACGTCGGCACAAGAAGCTGACCGACTGGGGGCGGCCACTCGTGCTGCAAGCGCGCCGCTGGCTGCCCGGACGCGAACTGGTCGTTGTGGCCGACAGCGGCTTTGCCGCCTTGGAGTTTTTGGCAGCGATCAGCCGCCGCGGCGTAGCCTGCGTAACGCGCCTACGGCTCGACGCCGCCCTTTATGACCCGGCACCGCCCCGCTTGCCCGGCACGAACGGGCGCCCCGCACGAAAGGCAAGCGCCTGGCGAACTTGTCCGACGTGCTGGACGACCCAGCCACGGCCTGGCAGCGCATCACCGTCCCGGGCTGGTACGGCGAGGGCGAGCGCACCGTCGAGGTCAGCACCAGCACCGCCGTCTGGCGCCACGGCGGGATGCCCATCGTCCCGATCAGGTGGGTGCTGTTGCGCGACCCCCTGGGGCGGTTCGACCCGCAAGCCCTGCTCTGCACCGATCAGGCTTGCGACCCCGTCCAGGTTCTGTCCTGGTTTGTCCAGCGCTGGCAACTGGGGGTCACGTTCTGGGAAGTCCGCGACCACCTCGGTGTCGAAACACAGCCGCAGTGGTCGGACAAGGCCGTCGCGCGCACCACGCCCTGCCTGCTCGGGCTGTTCTCCGTCATGGCCCTGCTGGCCCGGCAACTCACGCCACAGGCCCGCCGGGCCACGGCCACCAGCGCCTGGTGTCGCAAGCGGCAGCCGACCTTCTCCGATACGCTTGCCGCCGTGCGCCGCGAACTCTGGCGCGAACTGGGTTTTGTCACGTCCCGCACACCATCAAACGTCCAGAAACTCCGGCCAGCGCTCGGGGACGGCATAACCTACGCACTCTGCCACGCCGCCTGATGGCTAAAGTCGAGCTCCAACATCGCTGTGGTGCTTGCCCATTCCGGCGCGATCACGGTGACCGCATCAGCGTTCACCACGGTTCGTAGGGCGCCGCACGTCCGCGCTTCAGCGGGCGGCCCGTGGAACGTGACCAGACCGTGCGGTCCCGCGGCGCCGGGCACGGGTATCGGACGGATGCTCGCCGAACCGCTCGGCATAAGCCTGGGCGAACCGGCCAAGATGACCGAAGCCGCAATTCATGGCGATATCAGCGACCGTGCCGGCCTCGTCGCGCCACAACACCTCCCGGGCCAACTCCAGCCGGGTATCGCGGACCGTCCGCATCGGGCTCATGTTGCGGAACCGGCGGAACCCGTCGAGCAAGGTGCGGACCGGCACGCCGGCCGCGCCGGCTATGTCGTTCAAGGTGATGGGCGCTGCGGCATTGCTCCGGATAAAGGCTTCCGCACGGCGCACCGTCGAAGGGGCGACGCCAGACTGCCGGGCCTTGAACTCGTCGACGTGGGGCTGGCCGGCGAGAAGGAGGCTGACAAGCAGCTGCTCGTAGTCCCCGGCGACGCGCGGGTTGCCCTGCATCAGGCCGATCGTGCCCGGGTTCGACAACAGCATGCCGATCAACGCCCCGGCGGGCGCCAGAGCGGGCCAGCCCAAGTCGATTTGCGGTTCCAGGCGAAGCTGCCGTGCACCGGTGTGCTTCCAGAGAATGCGGTGTTCAACACGCAGGAAGAGCTGCTCCGCGTCCACGGAAAAGCCCGCCTGGAATCGCTGGCCAGGATTGCAGACGAAGCCACGTTTGCCGCTCACCACGACTTCCCTGCCTTCGGTGAGGACCGTCGCAGCACCGCGAAGGCAGAAGATCAGGAGGTAGCAGTCCGACATCGCCGGCACCCCCACCGACATGGCGCCGCCGAGATACAGATTGCCCAAACTCAGCCCAGCCACGCTCAGCACGTCCATCCGCGCTTCCAGCGTCCGCATGGACTGGTCCGGCACGAGGCTGTGCGGGCAGAACACCGAAGAGATACGGTTCCGTGCCTGCTCAAGGTCGTTCGAGACGAAGTAGCGGAACGGCCGGAGCGTGGCCTGGATCAGGTCGGCGGACAACTCGTGCATTGCGAATTTACCTTGCTCAGCTGCTTGTTAGGCTCCACGGTCCCGTAAAGTTCCGCCCCTCAGCAAGAAGCCAGCCGTCCCGAGGCAGTACCGGCACCGGCGCTGCCCGCCTCGATGCGACGGCAGCGTAGCTTCGCCGTCGCCTGACATGCGCCTGCAACCCCGATTGCATCCTCATCGCGAAAGTATCACCGATCTGCCAGCATGCTGCAACAACGCCGAGCGCCCCCCGGCCCGGCATGTGAAGGCCGCGAGGCGCCCCCGCTAGTCGGCCATCGGCCGGAAGAAAGTCTCGTAAGGCTTTAGGCCGGCGGCCGCCTTCGGGTCCGGTCGCGGGTTCGCCGGGTCGTCCAGGAGCATTGACCCTGATTGCGAGGCATGTGCGGCCATCGCCGCCCGCTTCGCACCGAGCTGGCCGCTAATGTCGAGCCGCCAGCGCGCCGCCGCCCCGTCCGGCACGTCCACTGCCGCAGCAGCCAGCAGTCCCACCCCGCTGGACCCGGCGACGGCGCAAGCGATCTTCCACGTGGCGTCCTGCCCGCTCTCGTGGTCCGGACCCGGCCAGAGCGCGGAGATCACGTTGCAATCCCGCGCCCACATGACCGTCGTCACTCCCCGCACCACCGCGTCGAACCCGGCGCCCTCCGCCGGGATCTGCCCGTCGTACACGCCCGCCATCAACAGGCGCTCGCGCGGCAGGCCGAGACATGCGACGGCCGCACGGGTTTCCCGGTCGCGCAGGTTCGCCAATTGGTCCGGCGGGCAACCGGCCGGGCGCGGGTGCAGGCCCGTGCCGTCGCCCAGCACCATGACGAAGGGCGGGCGCCCCCTTCGGCAGCTCTCGGCGATCAGGCCGCCGCAGCTCCGGCTCTCCGCCCCTGGCGCCGGCACCAGGATCAGTACGTTCTCGTTGCCGGTGACGGCCTGCAGCCTGTCGTAGCGCACGCGAGGCTGGATCGTCGCGTCCGTCATGTGGGTGTGTCCTCGGAACCAGGGAGTAGGTGCGGCTGTGTGCGCCGAAATCTATCCCTGCCGCGACGGCGAGATGAAGCCGGTGCACGCCGTCCCCGGTGGATTGCTGCGATGGGTGGACACTGCCGGCGCCATGCTGCGGAAAATGGCTAGTGGCGCGGGGCTGTGTTCTGCCACGCTGCCCCGTCGGCAGCGCAACCCTAGCGCCGCGCCGCGTGTGCAGGAGCAACCAGCATGGACCACGCATTCCCGGCCGATGCCCCACCGGCCCCGGCCCACTCCGGATTGGCCACCTTCCAGCACACGGACGGCTCCCGCGTGCCATACAAGGTGTTCAGCAACGAGGACATCTACGCCCTCGAACAGGAGCGCATCTACCGCGGCCCGACCTGGAGCTTCCTGGGCCTGGAAGCCGAAATCCCGAAAGAGGGCGATTACAAGAGCACCTTCATCGGCGACACCCCGGTCGTCATGACCCGCGCCGAGGACGGCACGCTGGCCGCCTGGGTCAACCGCTGCGCCCACCGCGGCGCGATGGTCTGCCGCTTGCCCCGCGGCAACGCCTTGTCCCACTCCTGCGTGTACCACCAGTGGAGCTTCGGCACGAAGGGCAACCTGCAAGGCGTGCCGTTCCGCCGGGGCCAGAAGGACGCGACGGGGATGCCCAGGGACTTCGATCCCAAGCAGCACAACCTTCGCCAGTTGCGGGTCGAAAGCTACCGTGGCCTCGTCTTCGCCACCTTCAGCGACACCGTGCCGTCCCTGGCCGAGTACATCGGCCCCGAGATGCGCCCCTGGGTGGACCGCATTTTCCACAAGCCCGTCGTATACCTCGGCTGCACCCGACAGTACTCCGACAGCAACTGGAAGCTGTACCTGGAGAACGTGAAGGACCCCTACCACGCCAGCCTGCTGCACTTGTTCCACACCACCTTCAACATCTTCCGCGTGGGCATGCGTGCCAAGTGCATGCCCGACGCCGCCCACGGCCTGCACTCTGTCATCCTCGCCTTCCGTACGGAGGAAGGGCAGCCGGGGGCCGCAGCATCGGGCGACGCCTACAAGGCCCAGCAGATCAGGTCCTACGACGAAGGCTTCAAGCTTGAGGACGACAGCATCCTGGCGCTGGTGCCGGAGTACGAGGAGGTCGCCACCAACCACATCCAGCCGATCTTCCCGCAGCTTGTCATCCAGCAGATCCACAACACCCTCGTGGCCCGCCAGCTCTTGCCCAAGGGGCCTGACCATTTCGAGCTGGTGTTCCACTTCTTCGGCTATGAGGAGGACACGCCAGACATGCGGAAGCTGCGGATCAAGCAGGCCAACCTGGTCGGTCCCGCCGGCTACATCAGCATGGAGGACACCGAGGCGACCGAGCTGGTCCAGCGCGGCACCGTGCGCGACGGCGAAGCGTCGTCCGTCATCGAGATGTCCCGCGCCGCGCCGGACGAGCAGGCGACGCTCATCACCGAAAGCCTGATCCGCCGCTTCTGGGTCGGCTACCAGAAGCTGATGGGCTTCAACTCCATGCCGCCCGGCCCGTCACGGCTGGCGGCGGAGTAGCCGGAGTGCAGAACTTGATGCTGCGACTGGAGCTATCCGCCTTGCAGGACCGCTATGTCGCTGCCCTCGACAATGATCGGATCGAGGACTGGCCCGGCATGTTCACTGACGACTGCCTGTACGAGATCGTGTCCAAGGAGAATGAGGACCAGGGCCTGCCCGCACCCGTGATGCACTGCGACGGCATCCGCATGCTGCGCGACCGCATCGTGGCGCTGCGCCACGCCAACATCTACGAAAAGCCGCAGTATCGCCACTGCCTGTCCGGCCTTGAGTGGCTGCAGGAGGATGACGGCACCATTGCCGCCACGACCAGCTACGTGGTGGTCAACACCTCGCAGGAGGGCACCTCCACACTCTATCAGGCCGGGCGCTACCTGGACCGCATCGTGCGGACCGGGGACGGCCTGCGCTTTCAGCAGAAACGCTGCATCTACGACACCCTGCGCGTGCAAACCCTGCTTGCGTTCCCGGTGTAGCGTGGCGCAGTGGCATGACGCCGGCGCCGCCGATGCGGTCGCCGAGGGAGAAACCGTCGGCGTCTCGGTGGCCGGCATCGCCGTCGCGCTGTTCCGGCTGGACGGTGAGGTGTTCGCCCTGCACGACCTGTGCTCGCACGGGCAGGCGCGGCTGTCGGACGGGTTCGTCGAGGATGGCTGCGTCGAATGTCCGTTGCACCAGGGGCTGGTGGACATCCGCAACGGGGCGCCGCGCTCCGAGCCGATCATCGACCCGGTCCGGACCTATCCGGCCCGCATCGTGGACGGCCGGGTCCAGGTCGAGGTTTGATGGCGTGGGCACGTCCTCCGAAGCGTTCGTAATCGTGGGCGGCGGCCAGGCGGGCGCGTGGGTGGCACGGACCCTGCGCAAGGAAGGGTTCGCCGGGCCGGTCGTGCTGATCGGCGATGAGGAGCACTGGCCATACGAGCGCCCACCGCTGTCCAAGGCGTTTCTGCAAGGCACGTCCGACGTCGCGGCGATGACCCTGCTGGCAGCCGACCAGGCGGCGGCGCTGGGCATCGAGTGCCAGCGCGGGCGACGTGTCACGGCGATCAACCGCGGCAGCCGCACCCTCACTTGCGCCGATGGCACGGAAATTCCGTATGGCACGCTGTTCCTGACGACGGGCGGCAAGGTGCGGACCTTGCCGTGGCTGGACGGCGATGTTTCAGGCCGCATCCACACGCTGCGGACCCAGGGCGATGCGGTGCGGCTCCGCACGGCCCTGAACCGCGGCGGGGGCCTGCTCGTGCTCGGCGGCGGGTGGATCGGCCTGGAGGTCGCCGCGACCGCCCGCGCCATGGGTGCGGCGGTGACGGTGGTGGAAGCAGGCGCCCGCCTGTGCGCACGGACCATGCCGCCCGTCGTGTCGGACTACCTCCACGCCCTGCACGCCGCGGAGGGCGTCGCGTTCAGGATGAGGGCCGCCGTCACCGACCTCCGCTCCGACGAGGCGGGCGTGACGGCGACGTTCGCGGACGGCACAGCCCTCCGCGCCGGCCACGCCGTGATCGGCATCGGAATCACGCCTGACACCGCCCTGGCCGCCGCCTGCGGGCTGGAGGTGGCGGACGGCATCGTCGTGGATGCCCAGGGGCGCACCAGCGACCCGGCAATCTTCGCGGCAGGCGACGTGGCCCAGCACCCCAACGAATTCGCCGGCTCGCCACTGCGGCTGGAGTCCTGGGCCAACGCGCAGAACGGGGCGGTCGTCGCCGCCAAGGCCTCGTTGGGCCACGAGGCCCGCTATGCCGAGGTGCCGTGGTTCTGGTCCGACCAGTACGGCGCCAACCTGCAGGTGCTCGGCCTGCCCGGCGCCGGCGTCCGGTCCCTCGCGCGCGGCGCCCCGGGCGCCGGCGCCGGGTGCTGGCTGATGCTCGATGCCGACGGCACGTTCGCCGGGGCGGTCGCAATCAACGCACCACGGGAGTTGCGGACCATCCGCAAGATGCTGGCCGGCGCGTCGCAGCCGTGCTCCGACGCCTGGGCCAACCCGGCGGTGCCGCTCGCGCATGTGCCAGCCGTCCCGCTGCCAGTGGTCAAGGCGGCCGCGCCATGACCGGCGAGAGCACCTGCATGTCTGATCCCGCACACGCTGCCGACGGCTCCGGCCTGCGCCCCGACCCGGCCCGCCATCGTGGGGCGCGCGGCGATGCCGCGATCCAGGGACCGTCCCGTCCGCTCCTGGGCCGCCGCTTGCTCCTGGCGGCCGCCCGCCGGGCTGGCGGCCCGTCCGGTAGCGGTGGCCGGGCCGGGGGTGGCAACCGGGACGGTCTTCATGGACCTGTCCCAGTCCGCGCTGGACGATGCCTACACCCAATCCGTCTGGGCGCCGGATGCGCCGGCCATCATCGCCGGCTACGCCCGGGATAGCGCCGCCGTGCGCGCGGCGATGCCGCCCCGCACCGAACGCTACGGCCCCGGCGCCGCCGAGACCTTGGACCTGTTCATTGAACCGCCCCGAGTTTCCCGGAGGCTCCAACTCTTGAGAGGATGGAGCGATGACGACAAAGAAGATTGCGGCGAGCTACTCTTCGGAGGTGCGTGAGCGAGCGGTGCGTCTGGTGCTGGATGGTGGTGGCGATCACCCGACGCAGTGGGCCGCCATCAGCTCGGTGTCGGCCAAGATCGGCTGTACGGCGGAGACGCTGCGCAAATGGGTGCGCGCAGTAGAGCGTGACGGCGGCCAACGGCCGGGGCCGATGAGTGCCGACCGCGAACGGATCAAGGCGCTGGAGCGGGAGGTTCGCGAGCTGCGCCAGGCCAACGAGATCCTGCGCAAGGCCAGCGCGTATTTTGCCATGGCGGAGCTCGACCGCCGGTCCCGGACATGATCGCCTTCATTGACGATCACCGGCAGGCATACGGGGTCGAGCCGATCTGCAAGGTGCTGCCGATCCCCTCCGGTGGCTTTCCACCTGCTGCGCAGGCGGAACCTTGGCCACCTCCGCCCCGTCCACCGACCACGCCCATGCCGCGCGGCGTGCCGATCCAAGCAAGCTTTCGACCTGGGCCCGGAGTGACGTAGCGCTGATGGTTCAGATCCGGCGCGTGTTCGAGGAGAATTTCTATATCTACGGCGTGCGCAAAGTCTGGCGGCAGCTTGCCCGAGAAGGGATCAAGGCTGCCCGTTGCACGGTGGCGCGCCTGATGCAGCGCATGGGGCTGCAAGGGATCGTGCGGGGTCGGAAGGTGCGCACCACCGTGCCCAACCCAGCCATGGCCTGCCCGCTGGACCACGTGAACCGCCAGTTCAGGGCACCTCGCCCGAACGCCTTGTGGGTCAGCGACTTCACCTACGTCGCGACCTCAGCGCTTCGCACAGCGAAGTCGCCTGGTCGGGCTTCGTCTACGTGGCGTTTGTGATCGACGCCTTTGCCCGCCGCATCGTCGGCTGGCGGGTGTCGCGAACCGCTCACGCCAGCTTTGTGCTGGATGCCCTGGAGCAAGCCCTGCATCAGCGCCGTCCCATTCGGGATGGCGGGCTCGTGCATCACTCGGATCGTGGGTCGCAATATCTTGCGTGGCGCTACACCGACCGGCTAACCGAGGCAGGCGTCCAGCCCTCGGTTGGCAGCGTCGGCGACGCCTACGATCACGCCCTGGCCGAGACGATCCACGGTCTGTTTAAGGCTGAGGTCATCCATCGGCGTGGTCCATGGCGGAGCATGGAGGCCGTCGAGTTCGCCACCTTGGAATGGGTGGATTGGTTCAACAACCGACGCCTGCTCGAGCCAATCGGAAACATTCCACCCGCCGAGGCCGAAGCACGCTACTACGCGCAAACCGAGGCACAAACCTTGGCAGCCTGACCCAACCCAAACAGCCTTCAGGAAACTCGGGGCGGTTCAGCGTGTGGCAGCGGTTCATCCCCGCGTCTGCGGGGAACACGAACCGAGTGCCCTCCATACCCACCGGGACCACGGTTCATCCCCGCGTCTGCGGGGAACACGCAGCGGAGTACGTCGGCGTCTCCTCGTCCACCGGTTCATCCCCGCGTCTGCGGGGAACACGCCCGGATCATCCGGCTGTCCGTCTTGGCCGGCGGTTCATCCCCGTGTCTGCGGGGAACACTCGTGCCCGTGGGCGTTGATCAGCATCGCCATCGGTTCATCCCCGCGTCTGCGGGGAACACTATTTTGTCCACCTGGTTGGGGGCTGCCTCAACGGTTCATCCCCGCGTCTGCGGGGAACACGCTGGGTCACGTCCGTCAACGTGGTGGAATTTGCGGTGTAGTTGAGGTGGCCAGGGATCAAGCGGCCACGGTGGAAATCTGTGGTGGGATGGCATCGATCAGCGGCGGTGTGAGTTCGGCCATGACCTCGGTCTGCATGTAGCGGTGCTGGAGCTGCCACTCGTCGTTGGCTTCCAGCAGCACCGCACCGATCAGCCGGATGATGGCACCCTCGTTGGGGAAAATGCCGACCACGTCGGCCCGGCGCTTCACCTCCTTATTCAGCCGCTCCAGCGGATTGGTGGAATGCAGCTTGGCCCGGTGCGATGCGGGGAAGTCCATGTGGGCCAGCACGTCGGCCTCGCTCTCGTCGATGAACGCGCCGAGCTTCGGCCACTTGCCCCGGAGCTGGTCGGCGACATGGCGCAGTGTCTGGCTGGCGGACGCGCGGTCGGCCTGGATGAACGCCTGACGCAGTGCCGCCGAGACCATGTTCTGCTGGGCTTTCGGGACGTAGGACTGAGCGTTGCGCATCCAATGAACCCGGCAGCGCTGCCAGGTGGAGTTCATGACCCGGCGGATCGCCGCCTTGAGACCCTCGTGGGCGTCGGAGATCACCAGCTTGGTGCCACGCAGGCCCCGGCGCACCAGGCTTTTCAGGAACGTAGCCCAGAAGGTCTCCGCCTCCGACGGCCCGATATGCAGCCCGACGATCTCGCGCTTGCCGTCCGTGCTGACCGCCACGGCGATTATCGCGGCCACACTGGTGATCCGCCCACCCTCGCGCTGCTTGAGGTAGGTGGCGTCCAGCCACAGGTAGGGCCAGTCGCCGACCAGTGGGCGCTCCAGGAAGGCGCTCACCCGGTCGTCGATGTCCTTACACAGCTTGCTCACCGTGCTCTTGCTGATCCCGGCCAGGCCCATTGCCTGCACCAGGTCGTCCACACGCCGGGTCGACACGCCGCCAATCCAGGCCTCTCTGCGACAGCGATGCTGTCGCTGGGATGACGGCCACCAGGGCTTTCTCCGACGTTTTGCGCGGCTCCAGGAACGGCGGAAAGTAGCTGCCCTGGCGCAGCTTGGGGATCCGGAGCTGCAGGCTCCCTCCGCTGCTATTTCACCTGCTTCGCAGGCGAAACCTTGAGCAGCTCCGCCCAGCCGCGTGTCCAGCGTGCGGTCGCGGTACCCATTGCGGTAGGTCGTGCGCTCGCCGGAGCGCTCGTGCCGCCCGGCGCCGATCAGGCCGTCCACGTCCGTCTCCATCAACAACTGCACCACGGCCTCCGCCACGGAACGCAGAAAGTCGCCATCTCCGGCTTTGGCCATCAGCTCGGCCAGCGGTAGTCTGTCCTCGGTCATCGGGTCCTCGTCGGTTCGGGTGAGAGCGTCGCAACTCCACCTTAGCCAGCCAATCCAATGGCCACCTCCGCCTACACCGTTTCGATCAACGAAATTCCACCACCAGCGCGGACGCTACCAAACGGAGGCTGGCGAGACCAGGCCGATGCAGGCATCATCGCAACGATGGACCACCCGGCCGAGCTTGCATCCACCGTTCCGTCCCGCGCCGTCCTGGCCGGCCGCATCGGCACCGGCCTGGGTCAGGGACTCGCGTTGTATGCCTTGTCCCTGCTGGTGGAGGACAAGGTTCCGCATCCCTGGGTGTCGGCGAACCCGATCGGGTTCGGGCTGCTGGTGCTGCTGGCCACGCTGCTGCCCTGGCCCGTGCTGCTCGGGCTCGGCCACGTCCGCATCCGCGTGCTGGCGGCCTGGACGGCGGCGGCAGCCGGGCTGATCTGCCTGCTCGGCGGGTACGACCTGCGGCAGAACGGCGCCCTCAGCATGGCGCCGGCCAGCAACGGCCTGCTGGCGAGCCTCGGCGCGATCCTGTTCCTGGGACAGGCCCTGGTCGCCGCCGCCGATGCCGGGCGGCGGGTCTGGCCGCACTACGCCGACTGCTTCGAAGCCGCGTGGCGCGCCGCGCTGCAGCTCGCCCTGGCCGGCTGCTTCGTGCTCGGCTTCTGGCTGATCTACTGGGTGGGCGCGCAGCTGTTCAAGGGGATCGGGATGGAGGCGCTGGACATGCTTGGCGGGAGTCCGGGCTTCGTGCTGCCGGTGTCCGCGGTTGCCGCCGCCGCCGGCATCCACCTGGCCGATGCGGGGTGGCGGCTGACGCTCGGGCTGCGCAGCCTCCTGCTCGGGCTGAAGGCCTGGCTGACCCCGGTGCTGGCGGGCCTGGTGGGCGCGTTCATCCTGGCCCTGCCGTTCACGGAGCTGCAGTCGGTGTGGTGGCGCGGCGCCGGGCCCGGCTGGCTGCTCGCTGCCGCGGCCGGGCTGGTCACGCTAGTCAGCGCCGTGCACGGCGATGGGCGCCACCCGGCCGCCTTGCCCGGCCTCCTGCGCCTGTCCGCCCGGCTGGCGACGCCGATGCTGCCCCTCCTCCTCATCCTGGCGGGCTGGGCGCTGTTCCGCCAGGTCAACGCCCAGGGGATCACGCAGGAGCGCGTCCTGGGCTTCGCCGCGATGGCGGTGCTGTTCGTGCACGCCGTCTGCTACCCGCTCGCTGCCCTGCGGCCCATGATGAAGCTGCTGGAACCTGCGAACATGATCGCTGCGATCGCCACGGTGGCGGTTCTTGCCGCTCTGAACACACCGCTCGCCGACCCGGCCCGGCTGGAGGTGGAAAGCCAGACTGCCCGCCTGCGTCGCGGTGCGGTGCCGCCGGACGACTTCAACTTCGGCCACCTGGCCCGGATGGGACGCGACGGCAGGCAGGCCTTGGCGGCGCTGACCGCCGACCCTGACCCGGAGATCGCCCGGCGCGCCAGGGCCGCCACCCTGACGTCCTACGACGATGCCCGGGCGACGGCGGCGGCCACGGTGGTGCCGCGCCTGCGTGCGCTGCCGGACGGGACGGCCGTGCCGCCGGGCCTGGTCACTGCGATGCGGGAGACGCTGCCGGACTGCGGGACCAAGGACTGTCTGGCGCGTGCCTTTCCGGCGGCGGGGGATGGCGCCTGGCTGGTCGGACCCGTCGGCGGCAGCTTCTGGGCCATGCGGCCGGGCGGAACGGGATGGCAGCGGCTGGCGATCTACGAACCGTCCTACACGTGCTGGGACCGGACCCGGGCAGGCATGCTGGCCGGGGAAGCCAGGTCCGCGGCGCCGTCCTTGCCCGACCTGGTCCTGGCCGGCGTGCTGCTGCGCCCCGTCGTTCCGGCAGAGGAGTGCCGGTAATCCCTGCCGTTCAGGGCCGCCAGGCCGCAAGGCGCGCCTGCCGTCGCATCACCGCGGCGGCGGCCGTGGCATTTGCCTCGCTCCTGGTCAGGACAGGCTGATGGCTTGGTATGCGGGTGCGGGATGGGTTGTTTGCAGGTGCGCTATGGCAGCCGGCTCGGCCACGCTGGCAGGCGTCCCGACCCATGCCGCGCCACCCCAGGCCGCACCAGCCCAGGCCGCACCACCCCAGGCCGCGGAAACCCGGCCGGTGGAGGCGGCGCCGTCGATCGGCATGGCGACCATGCTGGACGACGGCACCGTGCTGCTGCAGCTCAGGGCGACCGGACCGGGCGGGATGGGGGGCGACGCGCTGCTGCGCTACCCGCCATCGGACCCGAACTACGCGGCCGTGCGGGCCCACGTGCCCGCACTGCGCCCGGACCATCCCGTGCCCGTGCCGCCCTTTGAATGATCCCGCCCGGCCGCTCTTCCCGCGTGCGGTGCGCGCGATCAACCGTCTGCGCGGCTGCGGCATGCGCACGTGACCGGAGCTGGGAAGCCCGCACCGCCGATACGCGCGGCCTGGTACGGGGCGCGGCGCTGCTGGTCTGGGCCTGGCCGACGGGCACCACGCTCAAGCTTGCTTCCAGCAGCTTCATGCTGCCCATGGCGATGGTTGCCGACTATGGTGCCGGCCGTGCGATCAGGGGCCTGCGGGAGACTGTGATGATGGAGGGATCATGAGCTTGAGCGGCTTGTGCTGCCGGGCCATGGGGAGTGCGGCGGCGGTCCTGCTGCTGCCGCTGCTGATCGGTTCGGCGCACCCGGCCCGCGCTGCCGGCATGCCCGGGCCTGACACCGTCGCGGCATCCGTGACAAAGCGTGGCGCCGCCGCGACGCTCGCCGAACTTGATCGATCTGGACGGCTCGACGGGGTCTTGGATCGTATCGCGAGCGGGCAACGTTCATGGGTGGCGCTCGTGCCGAAACTCGCGGCCGGTGCAAACGGGGCCGCGGCGGAAAGCCTGGGGATCGCTTTGGCGGACGCTCTGCCTCGTGCGCCCGGCACGGTGCTGGCGGTGCTCGATCCCGCGGACGGGCACCTGATCGGGGCCGGCCGGGTGTGTGGCGTGCCATTCGTCGAGCGCTCGCCTTCGACACTCCAGGCCTATCGCCGCCGCACCTTGCGGGCCGTGGCCGGCGTTCGGGACCCGGCCCTCGCCGCGGTCCGCGATGCGTGCCTCGCGGCCCTCGGGCGTGCCGGATGATCGTCGTCGTAGCTGCTCAGCCACGAACAAGGCTGAACACGGGGCCGGGGCCCTCGACGCCTATCTGCAGGATGAATTGCGGCCAACCGCACGGCAAAATCTTACCGCCGAGGATCAGGCAGCCCCCAGTCCACGAGACCAGCCGACCCAGCCGTCGGCGAGCAGGCGCTGCGCTACGTCGCGTGCCCGCCGCCGTTGGGCGATTGCTGCCCATGCTGCCCGCCCTCGCAACAGCGGGTGCATCCTTCGAGGCGTTCCTGCCGCCGATCCTTCATCGCCATCCATCAGGCCGCCGCCGTGCTGCTCCGGACGCGGGTTCGGCGTGCGGTCTGCCGGGCGGTCTGCTCGCGCCGGGTCAGCGCGGTGGCGACTGCGATGTCGAGCGCCGTCGCTGCCAGAACGAACAGCAGCGCGCCTGCCGCCCCGTTCCGCTGCCGGTTGCGGCGTCCCAGGCTGCTCGCCAGCACCGCGATGTCCATGGCATCGCCCGCCACCCGGCCCCACACCGGCAGCGCCGTATCCGGCTTGTTCAGCACCATCAGCCCGGCCGCGACCTCCCGGGCGCCGAAGGCCTGCACCAGGGCGGGGCTGCCCACCCCGACCATCGCCGCGACGCGCCGCGACGCCAGCAGCTCCACCGCGCCGAGACCCAGGCTGACCCAGCCGAGGAGTTTCGAGAGTTGAATGTCGTTCATGGCTTCAGCACCACCTTGATGCATTGATCCTGCTTTTCGCGAAACACCCGATAGAGATCCGGGCCGTCTTCCAGCTTTCCCGAATGCGTCACCACGAAGGAGGGATCGATCTCCCCCTTCTCGATCCGCTCGAGCAGGCCGGGCAGATACTTCTGCACCGGCGTCTGCGCCATCCTGAAGGTCAGGCCCCGGTTGATCGCCGAGCCCATCGGCACCTTGTCCAAAAGCCCGCCATAGACGCCGATGATCGAGACGATGCCGCCATTGCGGGTGTTGTTGATTGCCTGCCGCAGCACGTGCGGCCGGTCGGTGCCGATCCAGCCGATCTGCTTCACCCGGTCCAGCGCGGCGTCGAGGCTGGCGGTCGGTGCCGACTCGGTGCCCACGGCATCGATGCAGGCATCGGCGCCGCGGCCATGGGTCAGTTCGTTGATGCGGTCGTGCACGTCCTCGGCGCCGAAATCGATGGTGATGGCGCCGCCTGCCCGGGCCAGGGCCAGCCGCTCCGGCACGGTGTCGATGGCGATCACCCGTTCCGCTCCCAGCAGGAAGGCCGACCGGATGGAGAACTGGCCGACCGGGCCGCAGCCGAACACGGCGATGGTGTCGCCCGGCTGGATGTCGCAGAAGTCGGCGCCCATGTAGCCGGTGGGGAAGATGTCGGAGAGGAACAGCACCTGCTCGTCGCTCAGCGTGCTCGGCACCTTGATCGGGCCGACGTCGGCATAGGGCACGCGGAGGTATTCGGCCTGGCCGCCGGCATAGCCGCCCAGCAGGTGGGTGTAGCCGAACAGCCCGGCCGGGCTGTGGCCCCACAGTGTCTCCGCCATTTCGCGGCTCGGGCTCGGGTTGCTGCGCTCGCAACCGGAGAACAGGCCCTTCTTGCAGAAGAAGCACTGGCCGCACGAGATGGTGAACGGCACCACCACGCGGTCGCCGATCTTGAGGTTCTTCACCTCGGCGCCGAGTTCCACGACCTCGCCCATCGTCTCGTGGCCCATCACGTCGCCACCCTTCATGCCGGGCATGAAGCCGTTGTAGAGATGCAGGTCGGACCCGCAGATGGCACAGGCCGTCACCTTGATGATGGCGTCACGCGGGTGCTCGATCCTGGGGTCGGGCACCGTGTCGCAGCGGATGTCCCGCTTGCCGTGCCAGCAGAGTGCCTTCATCGGTCGGATCCTTTCAGTTTCGAGCCCAGGAGTGCCGCGGCGGCGACGCTCGCCAATGTCAGCAACGCGCCGCTGACGAGCGGGCTGATCGAGGCCTTGGTGTAGAGGCTGGCCATGACGTGGTGCGGGGACTCGCCATGCACGTCACCGCCGGTCCCGGCGCCATACATGTTCCCGCCGGGTGCCCGGCGGCGCGGCTGACCCGAGACGGACAGCCCCGGAATGGTGCGCGCGCCGAAGAAGTCGATCAGGGCGGGCAGGTGCTGGTTGACCAGGCTGACCAGCTTGCCGCCGCCGCCGATGTAGTAGTCGCGCCCGCCATGTTCCGCCGCATGCACGATGGCATCCGCCACGTCCTCCGGGCGATACACCGGGGGCGGCAGCTTCGGCTCCTGGTCCAGGTAGTTCCTGGCATGGCGCGGGAACGGCGTGTCGATCGACGCGGGCTTGATCAGCGTCACGGAGATCGGCGCCCCGGCCTCCTGCAGCTCCATGCGGTAGGCGTCGGTGAAGCCCTTGATGGCGTGCTTGGAAGCCGCGTAGATGCCTTGCACGGGGAACCCCACGTCGGAGACGACGCTGCCGAGGTTGATGATGGCGCCGCCCCTGCGGCGGAGGTGGGCGGCCGCGATCTTGGTGCCGTACACCAGGCCCCAGAAGTTCACGTCGAACACCCGGCGGCTGTCGGCATCCGACACCTCGTCCAGCCGGCCGAACACGCCGATGCCCGCATTGTTCACCCAGGTGTCGAAACCGCCATAGGTGCGGATGGCCGTCTCGGCGACGTTCACCAGGTCGTCAACCTTGGTCACGTCCGCCACCACGGAGGTGGCCCGGCCGCCGCCACGCCGGATACGTTGCACCGCGGCCTGCAGCGCGGCCTTGTTGCGGGCGGCGAGCACGACGCGGGCGCCACGGTTCGCCGCCTCGTAGGCGGTCGCGAGCCCGATGCCGCTCGAGGCGCCGGTCACGATGACCACCTGGTCGGCGATCTTCTTCAAGCGATGTGCCATGAACGTCCTTTGCCGAGTAGGGATTCGTCAGAACGCCGACCGGGTTGCGTGGTTGTGTCCGGGCGTGCCGGTGCCGGGTTCAAATGTCGCTGCGCCGGCCTGGGCGGCACGGGGCAGCCGGCGGCGGCGGCGTGAACGCTGCCTTCGGGCGCGCTGCGGTGCCCGCGCCCGTTGACGGCCCGGCCATTCTCGATGGCCCGGCACAGTCCGAGTGGGATGCCGAATGTGATGATCGCGCCGGCCGGAACAGAACCCGTACGACATGGCAACGTAGTGCTACCTAAGAACTCGGAGGGTAGATCGGACATGCGGACAGAATCCTATTCCGCCCGTCCGCATGGGTATGTCAGGCTCCGTACGAGCTATGGCATCGGCTGACCCATGATGACATCGAAGCGCTTGCGGACCGCGCCGTAACATTCGCAGGCCGCAGCTTCGAGGCTGGCCCGGTCAATGATCGTGATCCGGCCTGCCATGTAGCGGATCAGCCCGGCGCGCTGCAGGATCCCCGCCGTCACCGTGATGCTGGGCCGATGCACGCCCAGCATCATGGCCATGAATTCCTGCGTCAGATGCAGCTCGTCCCCGTCCGCCCGGTCATGCGCCATCAGCAGCCAGCGGGCGAGGCGTTGCTCCAGCCCATGGCGGCCGTTGCAGGCTGCGGTCTGCATGACCTGCGCCTGCAACGCCTCGTTGCCCCGGAGCAAGGCCTGGCGCAGCGGCAGGTTGACCAGAAGCTCCTGGCGAAGCTCCCGCGTGCCCATCCGCAGCGCGGCTCCCGGAAGCTGCACCATGGCTTCGACGAACGACGTGTTGATCCCGGAAAGGGCCGACATGCCCAGCATTGCTTCCGACCCGATGATGCCGACCTCGGCCTGCATTCCGTCTTCCAGGTTCGTGACCAGGGAGACCATGCCCGCGGTGACGAAATACACGGAATCGATGGCTCCCTCGGCATGATACAAGATGTCCCGCAACTGCAGCGAAACCGGGGTCAGCTTCGGCAGCAGGGCGTCCAGCACATCTGGCGGCAATGAGGCGAGCAGGCGGTTCTCGTCCGCATCGTTCCGAAAATTCAACAAACCGTGACTCCACGCAAGGAAGGGCGGGAGTGCACGTCTCTCTCAGTCGCATACAGGCCGGGCGGACGCAGCGATGAACCAAGGTAGCATACTGTCCGGGCACAGCGGTACGGCATTGTACATTGTATCAACAGCGTGAATTTTGTCCCTGTCAGATGGCCCGGAATCGCGTAACCGTGTGCAAGGCGCCGAGGCGGCATGTATGCGACCTGACTGCTCACCGCGAGACCCTGCCGCACATCACCGCCGGTCGTCCCCGGCGCCCTCGGAGGCCATGGGCGCGCGATCCTGCCGTTCGTCACACGGAAGGGGGCTACGGCCGTCATTCATTGCAGAAGGAGGAACCATGCCATTCGCCATCGTCACCGGAGCCAGCACGGGGATCGGGTTCGAACTGGCACGGCAATGCGCCCGTGCGGGATTCGATCTGCTCATCGCCGCTGATACCGCGGACATCGAGCAGGCCGGCGCCACGCTGCGCAGCGAAGGCGCCACGGTGGAGACCGTGCAGGCCGATCTGTCCGGCCCCGAGGGCATCGGCACGCTGGTGCAAGCCGCGAAGGGCCGTCCGGTGGATGCGCTGCTGGCCAATGCCGGCCGGGGGCTCGGCCACGGCTTTCTGGACCAGGACGTCGATGCGTGGCGGCACGTCATCGACACGAACTGCACCGGCACCCTGCTGCTGCTGCACAGGCTGGGGCGTGAGATGCGGCAGGCGGGCACGGGGAGGATCCTGATCACCGGCTCGATTGCCGGGTTCATGCCGGGCACCTACCAGGCGGTTTATAATGCGACCAAGGCCTTCCTCGACAGCTTCTCCTTTGCATTGCGGCACGAGCTGAAGGACAGCGGCGTCACCGTCACCTGCCTGATGCCCGGCGCCACGGAGACCGACTTCTTCGACACCGCCGGCATGCAGGACACCAAGGTCGGCCAGGCGAAGAAGGACGACCCGGCCATGGTCGCCGAAGTCGGCTTCAAGGCGATGATGAACGGCGATGGCGACGTGGTGGCGGGCTGGCACAACAAGCTGCAGGCCGCGATCGCCCATATCGCCCCGGCCGGCATGCTGGCCGAGGCGCACCGCAAGATGGCCGAACCGCAGTGAGGTGAAGGCGCGGCCCCAGGGTCATGGGAACACAGGGGCCGCACCGGATGACATCACCTGCGGCGTCAGTACTGCGTCGCCGGCTGCTGGTCCATGTCGGTGGCCCCACCAGGTTGACCGGCGGGTGCACCGTTCGCTTCCGCCTTGAACAGGTTGTTGCCCTCGGCCTCACGCACAACTATCGTGATGGTCCTGTCCTGCAACGATCCATACCTGCAGCGAACCAGGTTGTACAAGGCCTCGACCGCTTCCCGCTTCGCATCGTCAAGCGAAACCACGGCGTCGTCCGCGCTGGCAGCGTGCGTGAGGGTTCCATCAACCAGGTCCGGGAAGTAGGCCGGATATCTCAACTGACGACCCTTCATGCAGTCAGACACGGTGCATCGACCGGCTGTGCAGGTCTGGTTCAAGCGCCTGCACCTTCCATTCGAATTCCTCGCGCAGGTCGCCGATCACCGGGAGGTTCAGCAGGCGGAGATCAGGAACGATCATGCTCATGGGCTCAAGCCTGGAGCTGAGGTGGAACCTTCTCACGACGTCCCCGACAGTCCGGCATTGCCGGAACCGGGCGATCTCCCCGCGGACTGCGTCCTGTGCACGTTCGATGCGTGCCTTGTGGGGTCCGGTGCGTTCGCGCATCAGCACGGGGTAAAAGGCCCGGTGGACGACGAAGTTCACCAGATCGGCCAGCGCTTCCCCTGTATCGGAGCCCCGCCAGCCGGCGGTGTTCATCGCACGCCGCCGCGGCCAGCCGGATTACCCAGCGGCAGGCGGATGCCGCATTGCAGACCTTCAGGCTTGAAATCCATCGTGACCTTCCCGCCGGACGGCACTCCCTTCTCGAGCATGAACGACCCAAAACCGCGGCGGCTTGGCGGCTTCACGGGGGGGCCGCCGCGTTCGTGCCAATTCACCGCGACCTGTTGCCCGTCGTCCTGGCCGGGTTCGATGGACCACGATACCCTCAACCGGCCATGCGGCACGGACAACGCACCGTACTTGACGGCATTGGTCGCCAGTTCGTGAAAGGCGAGGCTCACCGTCACCGATTGGCTGGCGGGCAGGGACACGGCCGGACCTTCGATCTCGATGCGGCCGGAATCCCCGAAATAGGCGCCCAGCGTGCCTTCGATGATCTCACGCAGCGGGGTGTCCTGCACATCGGTGCGGGTCAGCACGTCATTGGCTGTCGCCAGGACGCGGAGCCGGGCGCCGAACGCCGCCTGGAATTCGGCAGGGGTTGCGGAATGGCGGTGGCTCAACGCCGCCACCGCCTGCACCAGAGAGAAGCTGTTGCGGACGCGGTGGCTCATCTCCGCCACCTGCAGTTCGCGCCGGTCCGCCGCGACCTGAACCTCCGTGCGGTCCCGAAGGATGTTCAGAAAGCCCTGGCCGCGGCCGTCCCGGTCCAGCAGGGGCATCATCAATCCGCTGGCCCAGAACCGGGTGCCGTCCTGGCGGACATGCCAACGCTCGTTGGTGGCCTGGCCGTGATCCAGGGCACGGCGCAACTCGGCTTCAAACCGGCCTTCGTTGCGGTCTTCGGCCGTGAACACGAGATCACCGATCCGGCCCAGCACCTCGGTCTCGGTATAGCCGATGATGTTCTCGGCGCCCGGGCTCCAGCCCGTGATGCGGCCCTCCTGGTCCAGGGTGATGATGGCATAGGCCACGGCGCTGCGCAGAACCTGGTGCAACCGGGCGTTCTCGGCTCGGAGCGCCTCGTTCTCGGCGGCAATCGCCGGGTTTACGGCAGGCCCGGATGCGTCCTCTGCGCCAGACTGCTCCTTGCCGCAGCGGGACTCCTGAGGGGCAGCGGCCGCGGCTGCCTTCCATTCGTTCGGGTTCCGGATTTTCCGGGATGAAGCTATGGAGTCCTGCATCATAGACCCTGTGTACAACGGCGGCAGCAGGCTGCTCTGTTTGGCAGCGCACGGGATGCCAGGTTGTGGTCCGCTTTTTCAGCGGGCGGAACAGTATCGTGTGACTAGGCCGCAGGCCAGAGTCGGCCTTATTGCTCAACGGCGCCCTGGTCGCAGCAAGACTGAAGCTCGGTTCTTCATCCGCGGCGATGAGCGGAAAGGCCATGGGCGCCATCGACGGCAGGAGCCGCGTCTTGGATCGACCGGGCAGCAAGCCGGATCAGGCGCTCTGACCTGGTTCGCAGTCGACATTCGGGCACGGGCAACGGCGACCGTGGGTTCCCGCGTGCTCCACGCCTTCGTGATGCTTCGCGGCGTTAACCTTGTGAGTGTACCTCCGTTGTCTGCGCGGTTAACATCAGATCAACGAAAGGCGCATCTCCATGTTCTACCACGACAAACGTCTGCAATACCCCGTCAAGGTCGAGACCCCCGACCCCGTGTTCGCCCGTATGCTGCAGCAGGCGATCGGGGGCGTGGAAGGCGAGATCCGCGTCTGCATGCAGTACCTCTTCCAGTCCTGGGGCTCGCGCGGGCCGAACCCGAAGTACCGCGACATGCTGATGCACACCGCGACCGAGGAGATCGGCCACATCGAGATGCTGGCGACGGCCGTGGCGATGAACCTGGAAAAGGCGCCGTCCGAGCTGCAGGAGCAGGGCGCCGGCGACGGCATCGTCGGCACCATCATGGGCGGCGGCAATGGGCGCCACGCCATCGAGGGCATGCTGCATCGCCACCTGCTGTCCACCGGCATGTCGGCCTACCCGGCGAACTCCGACGGCGTGCCGTTCGACATGTCGCACATCTACGCCAGCGGCAACCTGGCGGCCGACATGTACTGCAACGTCGCCGCCGAGAGCACCGGCCGGGTGCTGGCGGTGCGGCTGTTCAACGCGACGCAGGATGCCGGCATGAAGGACATGCTGCACTTCATGATCGCGCGCGACACCATGCACCAGCAGCAGTGGCTGGCGGTGATCGAGGAACTGGGTGGGCTGGAGGGCGCGCTGCCGATCCCGAACAGCTTCCCCCAGTCCAAGGAAGACGAGCGCCACAACTACGATTTCTTCGATACCGGTCTGAAGGGTTCGGAAGCTCCGGAAGGCCGCTGGACCCATGGTCCGTCCCTGGACGGGAAGGGCACCTACAGCGTGTTCAAGAACGTCCCCATGGGCCAGGTGCCGGACCTTGGCCCGGCACGCCCGGACAGCGCGGCTGAAACCCAGCAGATCGGCTGAGCCATAGGCCGGCGCGGTGTTTGCCGGGCTGGCCACCTTTCGCGCAACCGGGCGTTCCGGAGCATGTTTCGTGCAGAGCTACTCCTGCACTTCGTTCACCACCTGCCCATAGTTCAGGGCGGCAACCAAGGCGACCCCACCCAGGATGTTGCCCAGCAGCGTTGGCGTGAAGAACCGCCACAGGTAATCGGTCATGCTCGCCTGATCGGTCAGAACCAGGAAACTGGCATCGACCGACCCGGCAACGACGTGAGCGAATCCCGCAACCGACACCAACCAGGTCAGGAGGACGATCACCGCGGATCGTGCCCCCCCGGCTCCGGGCATCAGCCACACCAGCAGCGCGATGATCCAGCCCGCGAAGATCCCTTTCAGGACGGTGCTTCCGAATGAAGCCTCGATGGCATGCTGGCTTATCGCCGAGAACGCCGACTTGACTTCGGGCGGGAAAAGCCCGGTTCCAGCAAGGACGGCCGAGACGGCCCAGGTGCCGGTGATGTTGGCCGCGAGAACAAGCGCCCAGAGCCGCACGACACGACCGAACGTCTGCATGTCACGATGATACAGGAGCGGCAGGACCGGGGTCAGCGTGTTCTCGGTAAACAGCTGCTGCCGCCCGATGACCACGACCACGAACCCCACTGCATAGCCGAGCTTGCTCACGAGGTCCCGCCACGGCGCGTCGGGCAGGTGGGCGCGAAGCAAGCCTTCCGTCATGAGCGAGAGACCCATCGCGAGCCCCGCCGCAAGCCCGGACAGCAGCAGCCCCAATGCGGCCCGGCTCAGCTCCCCTTCGCCCTCGGCGCGGATGATTTCATGAATGAGCGCCGCGTTGGGGCGGCTGTGACCCTCGACGAGCTGCCGCTCGGGTTCCGACACGTCCGACATGGTGGATGCGGAACTGAGTGGGTGCCCGGTGGATTTCGCCTGATCGTCTTCAGCTTGGCCCATGAGATCCTGCATTGCTGGCTATGGGCCTGGGGCCCGTTCTCTTTCGGAACAGCCTCTGAGCCCAACAAGCCAAGTCTCAGATATCCTTGGCACTGTCCCCGGCCGTAACCTCGTAGTTCGCGCCAGTGACCAGGTTGGCGGCATCCGAGGCGAGGAAGACCGCAACGGGCGACACATCTTCCGGCTGCAGCCAGCCCACTTTCATGGGCACCGTGGGCGCACGGTTGTCCCACGCCTGCTGCGGCGTCGGATGCTCGGGCGGGGTGATGCCCTGCTCGGCCATGCTGTTGCGGAACCGAGCCTCGTACCGGGTGAGCGGAGTGTCCACCAAACCGGGCAGCAGGCAGTTCACGGTGATGTTGTGCTCGCCGAACTCCATGGCGGCCGACTTCATCAGCCCGATGATGCCCCACTTGGACGCGGAGTAGCTGGAGGCGTTCTTCGTGCCGTGCTTGCCCTGCATGGAGGAGAGCAGGATGAACCGCCCCTTCCTGCGCGCGACCATCTTCGGTGCGAAGGCGCGCAGCGTGTTGGCGGTGCCGTTCAGGTTGTTGTCGATCACGTCATGCCAGTCCGCATCCGCCATCTCGAGAAACGGCTTCCATCGTTGGATTGCAGCGTTGGCCACGACGATGTCGATCTTGCCGTGGTCCTGTTCGACCTGGTCCGCGACCCGGCGCAGCGCGGCCAGGTCCCGGATATCCGCCTGCACGACATCCGCACGGCGTCCTTGGGCGCGAACCTGGCGGGCGGTTTCCTGAAGGTCCTCGAGTGTTGCCGGCTTGGCATCGGACCCGGTGGAGACGGGCCCGGCAATGTCGAGCACCACAACGTCCGCGCCATTGGCGGCGAACTCGACGGCGATGGCCCGGCCGATGCCCCGCGCCGCGCCGGTCACGACCGCAGTCTTGCCGTGCAGCATGGAGATCCGGCCGGGCGTGATGGGACCCGCGGTCTTTTCCGGGCCGGGTTCGGGCATCGCGTTGCCGGCCAGGCTGAGCGGCTCCTTGTCGGTGCGCTCCTGTGCGGCTGCATTGCTGGCGATTGCGATGCCGGCGGCCAGGCTGCTGCCGATCACCACGCGCCGACCCAAGCCTTGGGACGCGTCGTCGTCGTTCACTGCCATGGTTGAGTCTCCGTTATGTGGTGTTAACCGCGATCACACAGCCGGGTTTCAGCTTTCGATCGCCACGAGACAGTCAACCCGGACCGCGGGATGGGCTGACGCTGAGCGAGCTAAGCCGGCGCGTGATGGTGAGCAACGGCAACGTGACGGGGCTGATGGACCGGCTGGAACAGCAGCGGCAGGTGGTGCGGGTGCCGCACCGGACGGACCGCCGGGCCTCTCGCGTGCGGCTGACCGAGGGCGGGCGGCGGGTGTTGCTGGCGATGGCGGCGGCGCATCAGGACTGGATGAAGGAGGCGTTCGCCCGGCTGGCGCCCGAGGATGGTCCGGCGCTGATGGCGGCGCTGGCCTGTGTGGAGATCGCGGTCCTGGCGGTCTGCCGGCAATGGGGGAGTCTGTCGCATGAGGGCGGCTCATGACCATGGTGGCCGAGATGCGCGACGGGGCCTACAAGCTGCTTCCATGACCGAAGAAATCCTGAATGTCGTTCAACCGGCGCACCAGCGGACCCAGCAGGAATGGGAGCAGGTGCAGGATGCCGCGGGCATCGGCTACCGTTCCGAGGGGGCGGGCGTGCCGGTGCTGTTCCTGCATGGGATTGGCGGGGCGGCACGGCAGTTCCAGGGGCAGTTGCGGCATTTCGGGCAGCGCTACCGGGCGGTGGCCTGGGATGCGCCGGGCTATGGCGGATCGGCGCCGTTGCCGCTGGTGACGATTGATGCGCTGGCGGCGGCGCTGGGCCTGTTCATCCGCACGCTGGGGCTGGAGCGGCCTGTGATCGTGGGGCACAGCCTGGGTGGGATGATCGCGCTGCGGCTGCTGGCGGAGGCGCCGCACCTTGTGCGCGGGCTGGTGCTGGCGCAGACCGCGGCGGCGTTCGGGGCGAAGGACCCGGCCTGGGGCGCGCAGTTCGTGCACGAGCGGCTGCATCCGCTGGATGCCGGGAAGACGATGGCGGACCTGGCGCCTGCGATGGTGGCCGCGATGGTGGGGCCGGATGCGGATCCGGCGGGCGTGGCGCTGGCGGTGGACTGCATCGCGCATACGCCGGACAGCACGTATCGGGACACGGTGCTGGCGATGCCGGGCTTCGACCAGCGGGGGATGCTGGGCGGGATTGCCGTGCCGACGCTGGTGCTGGCCGGGTCGATGGACCCGAACGCGCCGGCGGAGGGGATGGCGCGCACGGCGGCGAAGATCCCGGGGGCGCGGTTCGAGGTGATGGAGGGCGTTGGGCACCTGGCGCATCTGGAGCGCCCGGCCGGGTTCAATGCGGTGCTGGACGGGTTCTTGGCGGGGGTTGCCGGTTGATGTGACCGGGCCGCCGGACGCTCAGCCGCCGGGGGGGAAACGGCCCCGGCCGGTGCCCTGGTCGTCGGCGCCGCTGCCGGAGCCGCCGATGCCGGCGCGGGAGGGGGCGTCGCTGTTCGGCTGGATGGTGCGGCTCATGGCGGCGATCTCCTCGTCGTCCTGCGGTTCGGAGTCGGCGCCGGTGGCGGTGTCGCCCGGGTTGTCCGCCTGGGCGGCCAGCACGTCGGCCACGGCATCGGGGTCCACGCGGGCGGCTTCGGCGAACAGGCGGTCCGCTGCCTCGTCCTCGCCGTCCGCCTGGGCCTGCACGGCGCGTTCGGCCATGGCGCGGGCGGTGGCGTGGCGGGCGGCGGTGCCGTCGGGCTGTTCGTAATCGTCGGACATGGTGGGCCTCCTGCCTGGTGGGGTGTTAACGGCTGGGGGCGGGGGAGTTTCCCCTCGGATTTCCCCTCGGATTTCCCCTGGGGTGTCATTCGGTGTCGATCGTGGCGCGGAAGCGGGTGATGGCGGGGTGCAGGTGTGCGGCGAGGGCTTCGGCGGCGTTCATTGCGGGGCGGGCGCGGGTTATGTCGAACAAGCCGTAGTTGCGCATGGCGACATGGCGGAAGCGCCGGGTTTCGCTGGCGGCTGCGAACAGGGCTGGCGGGAGGATGGCAGGCCGGGTGGGAAGGGGGCGGGCGGCGCGGGTGATGAGGTCGGCGTGCCAGCTTGTGCCGGTGGGCGGGTCCTCGTTCAGCAGACCGAGGATACGGACCAGCATGGATTCCATGGATGTGTGGCCGGACTGCATGGCGTGCATCAGCGCCATTTGCGCCCGGTAGCCATCGAGGGTGTCGCCTTCGAACCCGCCGGCCTCGAACAGGGCGACGGACCGGGTGAAGTGGGTGACGGCGGCGACCAGGTCATCCTCGATCTCGAGCCAGCGCGTGTCGCTCATGCCAGGACGCTCATGCCGGGATGCTCATGCCGGGATGCTCATGCAAGTGTCCGGGCCTGGGGGAGGACGTGAGCGAGGAAGCGGTCGGTGCACCAGCCGACGGGGCGGATGTCGCAGGGGAGGTCTGCGGCGGCGCAGGCCTCCTCGGCGAAGGTCCAGGCGGCTGTTGTGCTCGGGTGGTCCGGGAAGTCCAGCAGCAGGTCCACGTCGCTGCCGCCGCGCATGGTGCCGCGGGCGGCGGAGCCGAACAGGAGGTAGCGGCCGCCCAGCGCCCGGGCCCGGGCGGCGAGGCGGGGGGCGAGCGCCTCGACCGCGGCGGCCTTTGCCGCTGCCGCCGCGGCCTTGCGCGCGGGGATGGTCTGGATCGGCATCGGATGCTCCGGCGCCATCATGCCCTTCGGGACGGGACGGGCACAAGTTCCATCGCCCCGGCTTTCGGCGCCCCTGGCTTTCATCGCGGGGAGAGTACCTGTATCAGCAGGCCATCCCGCGCTGCGCCGGCTGCATGGCGCTGGGACTCCATTGTGCAGCAAGCGGGGCTGAGCGGATGAACATACACGAGTATCAAGGCAAGGAGCTGCTGAAGGGCTACGGCGTCACCGTGCTCGACGGATATGTCGCCTGGACGCCGGAGGAGGCGGAGCAGGCCGCGGCCAAGCTGCCGGGACCGATCTATGTCGTGAAGTCGCAGATCCATGCGGGTGGGCGCGGCGCCGGCAAGTTCGCGGGCGACCCGAACGGCAAGGGCGGCGTGCGGCTCGCCAAGTCCGCCGCCGAGGCGCGGGAGGCGGCGGAGGCGATGATCGGCCATACGCTGATCACGAAGCAGACGGGTGAGGCTGGGCGCCGGGTCAGCAGGGTGTATGTGGAGGCTGGCTGCGACATCAAGCGCGAGCTGTATCTGAGCCTGCTGATCGACCGCGAGACCTCGCGCGTCACCATCGTCGCCTCGACCGAGGGCGGCATGGAGATCGAGCACGTGGCGGAGCACAACCCCGAGAAGATCCTGCGGGTGGCGATCGACCCGGCGTCCGGCATCTCCGGTTTCCACGCCCGCAAGCTGGCCTTCGGGCTGGGGCTGGAGGGCAAGCAGATCCGGTCCTTCGAGCGGTTCGTCTCGGCGATGTACAAGGCGTTCATCGATCTCGACATCGAGATCATGGAGATCAACCCGCTGGTCGTGACCGGCGCGGGCGACGTGGTGGCGCTGGATGCGAAGGTGAGCTTCGACGACAACGCGCTGTACAGGCATCCGGAGCTGGAGAAGCTGCGGGACGAGGCGGAGGAGGACCCCAAGGAGCTGGAGGCCGCCAAGTACTCGCTGAACTACGTGGCGCTGGACGGCACCATCGGGTGCATGGTGAACGGCGCCGGGCTGGCGATGGCGACGATGGACATCATCAAACTGTATGGCGGCTCACCGGCCAACTTCCTGGACGTGGGCGGCGGCGCCACCAAGGAGCGGGTGACGGCGGCGTTCAAGATCATCCTGTCGGACCCGAACGTGGAAGGCATCCTGGTCAACATCTTCGGCGGCATCATGCGGTGCGACGTGATTGCCGAGGGCGTGATTGCCGCCGCGCGCGAGGTGAGCCTGGGGGTGCCGCTGGTGGTGCGCCTGGAGGGCACGAACGTGGCACTGGGCAAGGAGATCCTGGCCAAGTCCGGCCTGCCGATCCTGTCCGCCGACAACCTGGCCGATGCCGCCGAGAAGGTGGTGCGTGCCGTGAAGGAAGCCGCATAATGGCCGTTCTCGTCGACAAGAACACCAAGGTGATCACCCAGGGGTTCACCGGGGCCCAGGGCACGTTCCATTCGGAGCAGGCGATCGCCTATGGCACCAAGGTGATGGGCGGCGTCACGCCGGGCAAGGGCGGGACCAGGCACCTGGAGCTGCCGGTGTTCGACACGGTGGCGGAGGCGGTGCACGCCACGGGCGCCAATGCGAGCGCCATCTACGTGCCGCCGCCGTTTGCCGCCGATGCGATCCTGGAGGCGATCGACGCGGCGTTGCCGCTGATCATCTGCATCACCGAGGGTATTCCGGTGCTGGACATGGTTCGGGTGAAGCGGGCGCTTTCCGGCAGCAGGTCGCGGCTGATCGGGCCGAACTGCCCGGGGGTGATCACGCCCGATGCGTGCAAGATCGGGATCATGCCGGGGCACATCCACCGGCGCGGGTCGGTCGGCATCGTCAGCCGGTCCGGCACGCTGACCTATGAGGCGGTGAGCCAGACGACGGCGGCCGGGCTGGGGCAGAGCACCTGCGTCGGCATCGGCGGTGACCCGGTGAAGGGGACGGACTTCATCGAGGTGCTGGAGATGTTCATGGCGGATGACGAGACGCAGAGCATCATCATGATCGGCGAGATCGGCGGGCAGTCCGAGATCGATGCGGCGGAGTTCTTTAAGCGCAGCGGGTGCAAGAAGCCGATCGTGGGCTTCATCGCCGGGGCCACGGCGCCGCCGGGCCGCCGGATGGGCCATGCGGGTGCGGTGATCAGCGGCGGCAAGGACACGGCGGAGGCCAAGTTCGAGGCGATGCGGTCGGCCGGGTTCCATGTGGCGGAGAGCCCGGCGGCGCTGGGCAGCACCATGGTCGGCGCGCTTCGCTAGAGCACCCGTGAAACCCTGACTATGCTGGCCTCCTGACGGCGATCTCCTGCGCTCCGGTGCTGACAAGCTTGCTTGTCAGCGTGCTCACGACCTAAATGGTCGCTCCGCTCCGGTGCTCGAATATCGCCGCCAGGCGACTCAGCCTAGCGGGTTTGACGGGCACTCTGGGGTTTGTGCGTTCAAGAAGGTTGCGGGCAAAACCGGTCATCCTGCATTCGTGGGGTGGCCGGCTTTTTTGTTGGGGGTGTGCCGTGCGGGTGATCGGGCTGGTGGGGTGGAGCGGGGCGGGGAAAACCTCGCTGCTGCGGCGGCTGATCCCGGTGCTGGTGGGGCGGGGCGTGCGGGTTTCGACCGTGAAGCACGCGCATCATGGGTTCGACATGGACCAGCCGGGCAAGGATTCGTGGGTGCATCGCGAGGCCGGGGCGACCGAGGTGCTGGTGGGTTCGGCCCGGCGCTGGGCGTTGCTGCATGAGCTGCGGGACGAGGCGGAGCCGGACCTGCCGGCCCTGCTGGCGCGGCTGAGCCCGGTGGACCTGGTGATCATCGAGGGGTTCAAGCATGGGGCGCACGTGAAGATCGAGGTGCACCGGGCGGCCTTGGGCAAGCCGCTGTTGTATCCCGGGGATGCGGGGATCGTGGCAATGGCAGCCTCGCCAGTGCTGGCCGCCGGCATCCCGACAGTGGCGCTGGACGACATCGCCGGGGTGGCCGGGCTCGTGCTGCTGCAGGCCCGGCCGCTGGCGTTCTAGCTTTTGCTCTCTTCCAGATCCTTGAGGATCTCCTTGGGGGCGCTTGGGTCCAGCTTCTTGGCCTCGGCGATCAGCTGATCCGCCTTGGCGTCGTCACCCTTGTCCATGGCGGCGAGCGCGTCCTCGGTGAGGTCCAGCGCCTTCTCGTGCTTGTCGGTGTCGGGCATGGCTGATTCTCCTTGGTGACGGAAATAGAGCGCGGCGGTGCGGGCCGGGTTGCCGGAGGTGCTTTGATATTCGCGCCGGAATGGTTGGTACCTCGGCGTTCCACCGGCGACCATTTCTGAGGCTACGCGGCGTGGGCCTGCAGGTCCTCCAGGCGGCAGTGTTCCAGGGCGCCAGCATGGGTGGCGCCCAGGGCGACGCGGGGGGCGCAGCCGGCGTCCAGCGCCTCGGCCCAGCGGGGGGCGCAGAGGCACCAGCGGTCGCCGGGCTTGAGGCCGGGGAAGCCGTACTGCGGGTGCGGGGTGCTGAGGTCGTTGCCCCGGCTGCGGCTGAAGGCCAGGAACTCGGCGGTCATCTCGGCGCAGACGGTGTGGCTGCCGTGGTCCTCGGGGCCGGTCTCGCAGCAGCCGGTGCGGGTGAAGCCGGTGCGGGGGTCGAGCGAGCAGGTCTCGAGCGGGCCGCCCAGCACGTTGCGGGCCGGGTTGTTGTCGCGGTCGTTGCTGCCGGTTCTGTCGAGGGGCATCAGGGGGTCTCCTGCTTTGGGGTGAGGGTGTGCCAGGCGGCGGCGGCGGCATGGAGGACGCGGAGGGCCTCGATGGAGCCGTCCGCCTCGCCCTTCTCGAAGTCCGCGCCGGCGACGGCCATGGTGTTGGTGACGTGGGCGAAGCAGAGCACGGGCCGGTTGCGGGCGCGGGCGAAGGCGTAGAGCCCGGCGGCCTCCATCTCCACCGCCAGAACGCCGCGTTGCCGGGCGGCGGCGATGGCGGCTTGGGTTTCGCGGTAGGGGGCGTCCGTGGTCCAGGCCAGGCCGCGATGGGTGGGGATGCCGGCGGCCCGGAGGGCGGCGAAGGCGGCGTTTGCCAGGGCCGGGTCGGCGGCGGCGGGGTGGCCCGGCGGCAGGTAGTGGGCGCTGGTGCCCTCGTCGCGCAGGGCCTGGTCGATCAGCACGAAGTAGGGGGGCGGGCCGGCCGCGGTGATCTGGCCGGCGGAGGTGATGCTGACCAGCAGGCGGCAGCCGGAGGCGAAGAGCTGCTCCGCCACCAGCACGGCGAAGGGGGCGCCTACGGCGCAGCCCAGCACGCCGAAGGTTGTGCCATGCTGGTCGAACTCATGCAGCGCGGTATGGTAGCAGGCCCAGCCCGGGCTGGGGCGGGCGCGGCCGGCGTGGCGGAGCTGGCGGACGATGTCGCCATCGGGGTCCAGCAGGCAGATGGCGGGGACGGGGGTGTCGGGGATGGCTTTCTGCCGCCTGGCTTCGCGCAGCAGGTTCTCGGGGCGGAAGACGGAGGGGGCGGCCCAGTCCCGGATCAAGGCGTCCTGTTCGTCCAAAAGGAGTCTCCCATGCGCACGACGCCGTTCCTCGACAGCCTGCGGTTCCTGATCGGCGATACGCCGGACCATGTGGCCCTGGGGTCCGCGCGATGGGTGCTGGTGCTGCTCTATGCCGCCCTGCTGCTGGGCAGCCTCGGGCTGGCGGCGCTTAACCTGTCCCGCGAGCCGGCGCAACGCAGCTTCCGGCACGGCGCCATCTGGCTGATGCGGGTGCTGATCGGGACGATGTGGCTGCAGGGCTCGTTGTGGAAGCTGCCGCTGCCGGTGAATGGCGGGTTCCAGTACTGGACCGGGCAATTGGCGGAGCACTCGGCCTTCGCCTGGCACGCGGCGCTGGTGCGGGATGGGCTGCTGCCGCATATCGGGTTGCTGGACCCCTTCACCTGGGCGGTGGAGACGGCGATGGCGGTTATGCTGATGCTGGGCGTGGGGGTGCGGCTGGCCGGGGTGGTGGGCATCGGGTTCATGCTGAACCTGTGGGTCGGGCTGTATCGCAGCCCGGCGGAGTGGCCGTGGAACTACCTGTTCTGCGCCGGGCTGCACTGGTTCTTCGTGCTGGACCGGGCCGGGCGGTCCTGGGGCATCGACGGGCTGCTGGCCCGGCGGCTGGCGCCCGATGCCTGGTGGGAGCGGCTGGCGCGCCGGCTCGGGTGAATTGAGGGCGGGGATGGTGGACCGGTTCGGGGGGGCGGTGCTACGCCTGTCGACCGTCGCCATACAGGAGCAGGCCATGCGCAACAGCGAGCAGATCTGGCAGATCGTGGATGAGAAGTCTCCCGAGTACATCGCGCTGGCCGACAGGGTCTGGGGCACGCCGGAGCTGGCCTATGGCGAGCATCGGAGCGTGGCCGAGCACCTGGTGCAGCTGGAGGCGGAAGGGTTCCGCATCACGCGCGACGTGGCGGGCATCCCGACTGCCGTGATGGCGGAGGCGGGCGAGGAGGGGCCGGTGATCGCCATCCTGGGGGAGTATGACGCGCTGCCGGGTCTGAGCCAGCAGGCGGGGATCGCGGAGCCGAAGCCGATCGAGGGCGATGGCGGCGTGGGGCATGGGTGCGGGCACAACCTGCTGGGTTCCGCGGCGATGCTGGCGGCCAGCTCGGTGAAGGACTGGCTGGCGGCGCAGGGCGTGAAGGGCCGGGTGCGCTACTACGGCTGCCCGGCGGAGGAGGGCGGCGCGGCCAAGGGGTTCATGGTGCGGGCGGGCGCGTTCAAGGACGTGGACATCGCGATCTCCTGGCATCCCGCCAGCTTCTCGGGCGTGAACGAGCCGGTGAGCCTGGCCAACACGCGGATCGACTTCACCTTCGTCGGCCGGTCCGCCCATGCCGCCTCGGCGCCGCATCTGGGGCGGTCGGCGCTCGATGCGGTGGAGCTGATGAACGTGGGCGTGAACTACATGCGCGAGCACATGCCGGACAGCGCGCGGGTGCATTACGCGTACCTGGATGCCGGCGGGATCGCCCCCAACGTGGTGCAGGCGAAGGCCAAGGTGCGGTACCTGATCCGCGCCGCGGACCTGACGGCGCTGACCGAGCTGGTGGGGCGGGTGCGCAAGATCGCCGATGGCGCGGCGCTGATGACGGAGACGGTGGTGACCACGGCGGTGGTGAGTGCGGTCAGCAACCTCATGGGCAACGACCCCTTGGAGAAGCTGATGGACGACAACTTCCAGCGGCTGGGGCCGCCGAAGTTCGATGCGGCCGACGACGCCTATGCCAACGAGATCCGCGCCACGCTGAGCGACGCGGACATCGCGGCGGCGTTCAACCGGGCCGGGGTGCCGGTGCGGCGGGACCTGGCGATGTGCGACTTCGTGGTGCCGCTCGCGGCCAAGGGGCATGGCGGCAACGGCAGCACGGATGTGGGCGACGTGAGCTGGGTGGTGCCGACCGTGCAGGCGCGCGGGGCGACCTGCGCCGTGGGCACGCCGTTCCACTCCTGGCAGCTGACGGCGCAGGGCAAGAGCCCGGCGGCGCACAAGGGCCTGGTGCACGTGGCGAAGGTGATGGCGGGCACGGCGATCGACGCCATCCAGGACCCGGCGCTGATTGCCGCGGCGAAGGCGGACCTGGTGGCGCGGACCAAGGTGACGCCGTATGTGTGCCCGTTGCCGGCGGACGTGAACCCGCCGATCGCGGCGATGAGCCGGGGTGTCTGACCCGGCCGGCGGAGCAGCCGGCCAGTGGTGACGCGCATGCCCTGGCCGGCCGGTTTTCCCGATGTGGTGGTGCATACGACGGTTGCGGTGCGGGATGCGCATCCGGCGTATGGGGCCGCCAAGTCCGGGGATGCGGAGGCGGCGTTGCGGCTGGCGTCCGATCTGCTGGATCGTGAGGCCATCGAGCGGCTGCGTCCGATGGTCGCCGGGCAGCGGGCAGTCCTGCTGCCGGTGATTGCGGATGAGACGCTGGGGTTCAATGCGATTCCAGACGGGATGGCGCAGGTGCTTGGTCGTCGACTTGCGTTGCCGGTGATTGATGGTGAGGTCGTCCAGACGAACAAGGTGGGACATACGAGGGCGCCGGCGTTCCAGCGCCTGGTTACCCCAGCCCTGTTCGATGGTCCTGTGAGAGCCGGCTGCTTTTACGTGCTGGTCGACGATCATGTCGGGCTCGGTGGGACGCTGGCGAACCTGCGTGGCTATATCGAAGTGCATGGTGGGTTGGTGGGCGCGATCACAACTCTGACGGAAAGCCGTGAGGCGCGACGAATTTCGCTGAGGCCCGAAACTCGCGATATGCTATGGGAGCGTCATGGAGAAGACCTCGACAGACTTTGGCAGGCACAGTTCGGACACGGCATCGATTGCCTCACCGAAGTCGAAGCCGCTCAGCTATGTCGTCAGCAATCCGTTGCCGGAATCGAGGATTTCCTGGCTAAGGGAGCAGTCGAGGCACGTGGCCGCGGTCTCACGCCAGTTGCTGGACCGTTCTGACAAGGGCTGAACCGAGCGATTCGGTATTTAGCCCACCAGCTTAGCTGCAACGGATGCCCGGCTACTCCGCGGCGAGTTGCTGGGGCATGGCGAGGGACTTCACCCAGATGGCGGTGTCGTGGAATACTGCGCCGCCGTTGGGGGCGGCGGGGGTGTCGCTGGTCAGCAGGTTGATGCCCATGCCGTGGTCGAAGTCGGCGTTGGGCCAGATGCTCTCCACCACCACGGTGCCGGGCTGCATGCCGTCGGTGATTCTTGCATCGAGCATCACCTCGCCCTGGCGGTTGCCCAGCAGGACCCGGCTGCCATCCTCGATGCCCAGCTGTTCGGCGTCCATGGGGTGGATGAGGGCGGTGGGGCGGCCTTCGCGCTTTCGGCTGGTGGGGGTTTCGGTGAAGGTGGTGTTGAGGAAGTTGCGGGCCGGGGCGGCGACCAGGCGGTAGGGGTGGGCGGTGGTGGCGGCGTCCGTGGTGGCCCAGTAGTCCGGCAGTTCGGGCATGCCGGCCGAGAGCGCGCCGAGCGAGGCCCAGTCCGGGGCGAAGCGGAAGCGGGCGCCGGGTGCCCCGAAGCCGCCGATGAAGTGGGCCTGGTCGAAGGTGGCGGCGGCGTCGATCCATTTGGCGGCGAGAACCTCGGCGGCGCCGGGCCAGCCGGAGGCGCGCAGGGTGGCGTCGATCATCTCCATCGCGGTCATGGCGAAGCCGGGATGCGCGGCACCCAGCCGTGCGGCCAGGGCCTGCAGCACGTCGTGGTTGGAGCGGCATTCCCCGGGCGGGTCGATCAGCCGGGCGCCGATCTGGATGTGGGTGTGGCCGCCGGCGCTGTAGACGTCGTCATGCTCCAGGAACATGGTGGCGGGCAGCACGATGTCGGCCATTGCGGCGGTCTCGGTCATGAACTGCTCGTGCACCACGGTGAACAGGTCATCGCGTGCGAAGCCGCGGCGGACGCGGGCGCTGTCGGGCGCCACGACCACCGGGTTGGTGTTCTGGATGAACAGCGCCCGCACCGGGGGGCCGTTGCACAGCGCGTCCGCGTCGCCTGTCAGCACGGCGCCGATGCGGCTCATGTCCATGGCGCGGATGCGGGTGTCGCGCTGATCGAGGCCCTCGATCAGCGTCTTGTCCCAATGATACAGCGGCCCGGCGCTGCGGTTGTTCCAGAACGCGCCCGCGCCGCGGTTCGGCCACTTGCCCGTGACCGTCGGCAGGCAGGTGATGGCGTGCATGGCGACCGCCCCGTTGCGGCTGCGGGCGAAGCCGTAGCCCATGCGAATGAACGCCCGGGGCGTGCGGCAGTACAGGGCGGCGAAGTCCTCGATCTCCTGGACCGGCAGGCCGGTGATGCCGCTGGCCCATTGCGGGGTGCGGGTGGCCAGGTGCGCCTCCAGCCGTTCGGGGCAGTCGGCGTGGGTGTGCATGTAGGCGCGGTCGGCATGGCCGTCGCGGAAGGCGACGTGCATGACGGCGCAGGCCAGCGCGCCGTCGGTGCCGGGTCGCGGCGCCAGGTGCGTGTCGGCGGCCTGGGCGGTGGGGGTGCGGTAGGGGTCGATCACGACGAAGCGGGCGCCGCGTTCCTTGCGGGCGCGGGAGACGTGGGTCATCACGTTGACCTGGGTGGAGACGGGGTTGCCGCCCCACATGACGATGAGGTCGGCTTCGGCCATCTCCCGCGGGTCGGGGCCGCCATGGTTGCCCACGCCGGCCTTCCAGCCTGCCTCCTGCGCGGTGGAGCAGATGGTGCTGTGCTGGCGGGAATAGCCCATGGCGTGGCGCAGGCGGTTGATGCCGTCGCGCTGCACGAGGCCCATGGTGCCGGCGAAGAAGTAGGGCCACACCGCCTCGGGGCCGTGCCGGGCCGCGATGTCGCGGAAGGTGCCGGCCACCCGGTCCAGCGCCTCGTCCCAGCTGGCCCGGCGGAACTGGCCGCTGCCCTTGGCGCCGGTGCGGATCAGGGGATGGGTGAGGCGCTCGGGGCTGTGGATGCGTTCGGCGTAGCGGGCGACCTTCGCGCAGATGACGCCGGCGGTGTAGCTGTTGTCGGGTGCGCCGCGCAGGCGGCCGATGCGGGTTTCGTCATGCACCTCGACCTCCAGCGCGCAGGTGCTGGGGCAATCGTGCGGGCAGACGCTGTTGCGGATCGCTGGGGTCATCTGCGGAGGTTAGGGGGAGGGGGCCTGGGTTTTCAAGTTTCCGGGGTTTGGCGCGGAAGGCTTTTTCAGGGCTGGTGGGCCCAGCGCCAGGCGAGCAGCAGCCAGAAGGCGCCGATGAGGAGACCGCCGACCACGTCGCTGAGGTAGTGCAGGCTGAGCAGCAGGCGGCTGAAGCTGATCAGCAGGATCAGCAGGGCGGTGGCGGCGAGGATCTCCATGCGCCAGCGTTCCGGCGCCGCGGCGGCGGTGGCCAGGGCGAGGAAGCCGTAGACCGCGATGGAGACGGTGGCGTGGGCGCTGGGGAAGCTGGGGGAGCCGGCGCTCAGGCCTTCCAGGAATGGCGGGCGCACCCGGGCGGTGAGGAACTTGATGGACCAGGTGCTGGCCTCGGCGCCGATGAAGGCGAGCCAGAGCGGGCCGACCAGGGCGCCGCGGCCGGCCGACCACAGCAGGGCGGAGGCGGCGGCCGAGACCGCGGCGCCGGTGCCGCCGGTGCCGAACTGGGTCAGCCAGTCGAAGGCCAGCAGCATGGGGCGGGTGCGCAGCGGGGTGAGGCCGGATTGCACCAGGCCGTCGAGTGTCACGATGAGGCCGCCGGACTGCACCAGCCAGGCGAGGGCGGCGAAGGCGGCGAGGAGGAGGGCCAGGGTCAGGGTCATGGCCGGGTCCTCATGGAACATACACTGTGACGGCTTCGGGCAGCACGCTGAAGCGGGCGGGGGTGACGGTGACGATCTCGCCATCGGCGCTGACGGAGTGGGAGAGCTTGGTGACGACCTCCACCACCGGGCTGCGGTCGGTGCGGACGTCGTCGAGGTCCTGGTGTTCGCCGGCGCTGAAGGTGCGGGCCATGAACAGCAGGGCCCATTTGTTCCTGGGTTCCAGGCTGTAGACGTCCAGCATGCGGTCATCGATCGCGGCGTCGGCGCTGACCACCAGGCCGCCGCCGTAGAAGCGGCCGTTGCCGACGGTGATCTGCAGGGTGCGGACGCGGTGGATGGAGGCGCCGCAGCGGATGATGGCGCTGAACCGCTGGCAGTTCAGCGCCACGCGCAGGGCGGTGAAGGGGTAGGCGAGGCGGCCGAAGCGCTTCTTGGTGGTGTGGCTCAGCCGCTCGGTGATCTGGGTGGTGAGGCCGATGCTGGCGACGTTGAAGTACAGGCGGCCGTTGACGCTGCCGAGGTCGATCTTCCTGGTGTTGCCGGTGAGGATGACCTGGGCGATGGCGGCCGGGTCATTGGGCAGGCCGAGGGTGCGGGCCAGGTCGTTGCCGGTGCCGAGCGGCAGGATGCCGAGCGGCAGGCCGGTGTCCCGCAGGGCGACGGCGGCGCTGCTCATGGTGCCGTCGCCGCCGGCGAGGACGACGCAATCTACCTCGTGCCGCATGGCGGTGATCAAATCGTCCATGCGTTCGCGGCGCGGGCACTCCTTGCGGATGAGCGTGAGGCCGCCGGCTTCCAGGGCCTGGATGTAGGCGTCCGCCTCCTTGCCCCGGCGGCTGTTCGCGTTGACGATGAGCAGCGCGGTGCGTCCGGGTTCAGTCCTTGCATTCATCGCCCTGTCATTGCGCAGCCCTGCCCTGATGGGAAGCCTGGGGCGCCTCAACTTGCCGTGGCGCCCGGACGTGCCAGCTATGTGGACTGATCTTTGCTTAAGGTTCATCGTGCCCCTGACCTCCGAACAGTCTGCCGCCCTGCCGCCCGAGCCGCTCGATGCGAGGCGGAGCCAGGGGCGGCAGAAGTGGGATGCGGCGCTCACGGGTCCGCTGGGGCTGCGCGGCCCCGGGCGTGGGGCGCCGGAGGCCTGGTTCCTGGGGCCGCGGGCGGAGAACGTGGCGCTGCTGCACGAGCTGGTGACGGCGGCGATCGACAGCCATGCGGCGTTTCGGCGGGGCTTCCACCCCGAGGACCCCACGCACCTGACGGCGGCGATGCAGGCGAGCCCGGAGTTCAAGCTGGGGGCGGACCGGTTGCGGCAGGAGACGGCGGTGCTGCTGGACAAGCTGAGGCTGTCCGCGCCGTTCAGCTCCATGCGGTATCAGGGGCACATGCTGTGGGACCAGGCGTTGCCGGGGCTGATCGGGCTGGTGGCGGCGCTGCTGTACAACCAGAACAACGTGGCGGCCGAGGCCTCGCCGGTGACGACCCGGCTGGAGATCGAGGCCGGGCGGGACCTGTGCCGGATGCTGGGCTACACGGTGCCGGAGCCGGGGGCGGCGGCGTCTCCGGCCGGGCTGGCGCCGTGGGGGCACATCACCAGCGGCGGCACGGTGGCGAACATCGAGGCGCTGTGGGCGGCGCGGAACCTGAAATATGCCGCGGTGGCGCTGCGGGCGGCGATCCGCGAGGTGCCGGCCCTGGCGCCGGCGCGGGGGCTGGAGGTGCCGCTGTGGGGCGGGGGCATGGCGCGGCTGGTGGAGCTGGACACCTGGACGCTGCTGAACCTGGACCTGGACGTGGTGGCCGGGCTGCCGACCGCGGTGGCGGCGCTGGGGGTGGCGCCGGAGGCCCTGGCCCTGGCGCTGGGCGGCTATGCCGTGCAGAACGTGGGGCTGGTGGGGTTCTACCGCTCGTTCATGCCGGACGTGCCGGAAGCGCCGGTGATGCTGGCGCCGGCGACCGGGCATTACTCGTGGCCGAAGGCGGCGACGCTGCTGGGGCTGGGGCAGAACGCGCTGGTGGTGGCGCGGGTGGACCAGGATGCGCGGCTGGACCTGGCCGATGTCGCGGAGAAGCTGGAGCGGGCATTGCGGCGGCGGGTGCCGGTGCTGTTCGCCGTGGCCGTGATCGGCAGCACGGAGGAGAGTGCGGTGGACCCGCTGGCCGGGCTGCTGGAGCTGCGGCGGGCGTATCAGGCGCGGGGGCTGAACTTCATGGTGCATGCGGATGCGGCATGGGGTGGTTATTTCCGCGCCATGCTGCGGGGGCCGGAGGGGGAGCCGCAGGCGGCCGACGAGGTGCCGGTCTATGCGATGAGCGAGTTCGTGCAGCGTCAGTACGAGGCGCTGGGCGAGGCGGACAGCATCACCGTCGATCCGCACAAGGGGGGGTATATCCCGTATCCCGCGGGGGCGCTGTGCTACCGGAACGCGGCGTTCCGGGATTCCATCTCGTTGCGGGCGCCGGTGGTGTTCCATAGCCAGACTGAGCCGACGGTGGGGATCTATGGCGTGGAGGGCAGCAAGCCGGGTTCGGCTGCCGCCGCGGTGTGGCTGGCGCACCGGGTGATCCGGCCGGACCGCACGGGGTATGGGCGGATCCTGGGGCAGTGCATGTGGACGGCCAAGCGCGCCTTCTGCCGGTTGGCGTCGCTGGAGGATGAGCGGTTCGCGATCACGCCGTTCAACCAGACGCCGGCGGAACGGGCCGGGTCACCGCCCGGGGTGCGGCAGGCGGAGCTGCAGGTGCTGCGCGACCTGGTGCCGCTGGACAACGCGGCGCTGGTGCGCCGGCTGGAGCAGGACAAGGTGGCGCGGCGGCTGTTCGCGCGGGTGGGCTCGGACCAGGTGATCCTGGCCTTCGCGCTGAACCCCAAGGGGCTGGACGGGCGGCCGAACACCGAGCTGCACCGGGCCAACGCGCTGAACCAGGGGGTGTTCACGCGGTGCAGCATCATGGAGCCGCGGGAGGACATGACGGGGCTCGACCTGGTGCTCACCAGTTCCCGCTTCGACCCGGCGGTGTATGGGCAGGCCTTCGTGGACGCCTTCTGCCGGCGCATGGGCGTGGTGCCGGTGCCGGGCGAGGGCGTGGACTTCCTGATCACCACCACCATGGACCCCTGGACCACGGCCACCGAGCGCGGCGACTTCCAGGCGGAGCTGGAGGCGGCGCTGCGCCGGGCGGTGTATGCGACGCTGGATGAAGGGGCGCGGCCGGCCTAGGGTAGTGGCACCGTAGGAGCGGGGGTGGGGGCTCACCCACCCCTTTCCCGAGGGGTGTTTTCAGGAGACTGGGTTGGCACGGTCGGATCGGATGAAGCTGGGGACGTTCATCTATACCTTCGGGTATAACCCGGCGAGTTGGCGGCACCCTGGTTCCGCACCCGGGGCGGCCACGGATTTCAGCCACATGCTGAACATCGCGCGGATCTCGGAGGCGGCGACGTTCGACTTCGTGTTCCTGGCGGACAGCCCGGCCGCCGGGGTGGGCAGCATGGAGGCGCTGAGCCGGCTGCCGAACAAGATGAACCGGTTCGAGCCGCTGTCGCTGCTCTCGGCGCTGGCGGTGTCCACCGAGCGGGTCGGGCTCGCGGCCACGCTGTCCACCAGCTATTACGAGCCGTTCAACGTGGCGCGGCTGTTCGGGTCCATCGACCACCTCAGCGGGGGGCGGGCGTGCTGGAACGTGGTGACCTCGGACCATGACGAGACCGGCTACAACTACAACCGCCAGGGTCTCGACCCCCATGCCGTGCGGTATGAACGGGCGCGGGAGTTCGTCGAGGTGTGCTTCGGGCTGTGGGATGGGTGGGAGCCGGATGCGCTGCTGCTGGACCGGGCGGCCGGGCAGTATTTCGACCCGGCGAAGCTGCACCTGCTGGACCACGTGGGCAAGCACTTCCAGGTGCGCGGGCCGCTGAACCTGTCGCGCTCGCCGCAGGGGCGGCCGGTGATCGCGCAGGCGGGCGGTTCCCCGGCCGGGATGGAGCTGGCGGCGGAGACGGCGGAGGTGGTGTTCAGCCTGGCTTCCACGCTGGAGAAGAACCGGGCGTTCTACGAGGGGTTGAAGGGGCGGATGCCGGCGCATGGGCGGGCGCCGGACCAGCTGAAGGTAATGCCGGGCATCATCGTGCACGTGGGGGAGACGGAGGCGGAGGCGCAGGCGAAGGTGGACTGGCTGGCCGACAACCTGCACCCCGCGGTGGGGCGGCAGATGCTGTCGGAGTTCCTGGAGGCGGACCTGGTCGACGTGCCGCTGGACAAGCCGTTCCCGCTGGAGCGGCTGCCGGAGGCGCCCAAGGGCTCACGCGCGCTGTTCGACACGCTGGTGGCCTTCGTGCGGGAGGGGCACACGGTGGGCGAGCTGATCCGGCTGTATGCGGAGCGGCAGACCGGCAACGGCATCAAGGGCACGCCGAAGCAGATCGCGGACTTCATGGAGGAGTGGTTCGAGGGGGGTGCTGCGGACGGGTTCATCCTGCAGATGCCGACGCTGCCTTCGGCGCTGGAGGACTTCACGCGGCTGGTGGTCCCGGAATTGCAACGGCGGGGCTTGTTCCGGCGCGACTATGAAGGCACCACGCTACGGCATAGCCTGGGGCTGGATGAGCCCGCCAACCGCTACACCGCCGTCCGCTGACCCTTGATTCGCTGACCCTTGACCCGCTGACCCTTGAAAGGACACCGCATGGTTCGTCGTACGATTTCCGTTCTCGCCCTGGCCGGATTGCTGGGCTGGTCCGTCCAGCCCGCCGCGGCCGATGTGCTGGCGCAGGTGAAGGCCGCGAAGGTGCTGAAGGTGGGGACGGAGACGGAGTTCGCGCCGTTCGACTACATCGATGGCGGGGCGCATGTCGGGATGAACGTCGATCTGTTCGAGGAGATCGGCAAGGAGCTGGGCGTCAAGATCGAGTGGGTGGCGCTGCCGTGGTCCGGGGTCCTGCCGGGCCTGGAGGCCGGGAAGTTCGACATGGTGGCGGGACCGGCGATCATCACCAAGGCGCGGCTGCAGCGGTATGTGTTCTCAGTGCCGTTCGCCGAGGCGACGGTGGGGCTGCTGAAGAAGACCAGCGACAAGACGCTGAACAAGCCGGCGGATATCGCGGGCAAGCCGGTGGGCAGCGGTGTCGCTTCGAACCAGCTGGCGCAGCTGAAGGAGTTTGCGGCGACGCTGAGCCCGGTGGCGACGGTGCGGGAGTATGCCGGCGCCAATGAGGGGCTGGCGGATATCGCGGCCGGGCGGATCGTGGCCTATGCGATCTCGTTGCCGAACGGCGCGGCGGCGGCGCAGAAGCGGCCGGACATGTTCGAGATGGTGATGCCGACCTTCGGGGTGAAGTCCTACTTCGGGTACATCGGGCGGAAGGACGCGGACAGCGCCAGCCTGATGCAGGCGGTGGATGGCGTGATGAACAAGATGAAAGCGGATGGGCGCATGGCGGCGCTGCAGAAGAAGTGGTTCGGCATCACGTTCGAGACGCCCGCCACCTTGACCGACCCGGCGCTCTGATCCCGGAGCGGGCGTTGAGCCATCCGGGCCAGGCGGACCCCGGGTGACTCTCCAGCTGTTCCTGCTGCTGCTGGAGGCGGCGCGGTTCACCTTGGCGATCACCGCGGTGTCGATCGCCTGCGGCATCCTGCTTGGCGTGCTGCTGTGCGGGGCGGCGCTGTCGGGGTTTGCCGGGTTGCGCTGGGTGGCGCGGGTGTATGTGAGCTTCTTCCGCGGGGTGCCGCTGCTGGTGCAGCTGCTGCTGTTCTATCACCTGCTGCCGCTGGCGGGGCTGAACGTCTCCAGCGTCACGGCGGCGGTGCTCGCCTTGTCGCTGTGCACGGCGGCTTATCAGGCGGAGAACCTGCGCGGCGGGTTCCTCTCCGTGCCGGCCGGGCTGCTGGAGGCGACGGACATGGTGGGGATGGGCCCGCTGCAGCGGTTCCGCCGGGTGCAGGCGCCGATCGCGGTGCGGCTGACCATTCCGGCGATGGTGAACGAGGCGATCCAGATTTTGCATGCCTCGGCGCTGATCTCGGTGGTGGGGGTGATCGAGCTGACCAAGACGGCGCGGGACCTTTCGGCCAGCACGTACCTGCCGCTGCCGATCTATGCTTGTGCCGGGCTGATCTACCTGGTGATGACGCTGGCGCTGGTGGGGCTGGGGCTGTTCAGCGAGCGGCGGCTGCGGGTGATGGGCGCGTGACGTTCGATCCGCAGGTGATCCTGGGCCACCTGCCGGCGATCGGGCAGGCGCTGCTGATGACGCTGTGGCTGTGGGTGTTCGGGCTGGTTGCCTCCATCGGGCTGGGCCTGCTGATCGCGGTGGCCCGGCGGATGGGCGGGCCCTGGCTGGACGTGCCGCTGGGCGTGGTGGTGACCGTGGTGCGGGGGGTGCCGTTCCTGGTGCAGGTGTTCCTGCTGTATTTCGGCGGGCCGGCGATCGGGCTGCTGCTGGAGCAGTTCACCGCCGGGCTGCTGGCGCTTTCGGTGTTTGGCGGATGCTACATGAGCGAGGTGTTCCGCACCGGGTTCCGGGCGGTGCCGCGCGGGCATATCGAGGCGGGGGCCTGTGTGGGGCTGACGCCGTGGCAGACGCTGGTGCGGATCGTGGTGCCGGAGATGCTGGTGCTGGTGCTGCCGGCGGGGACGAACATCGCGATCGGGTTGCTCAAGGAGACGGCGGTGCTTTCAGTGATCAGCGTGCCGGAGCTGACGGGGGTGCTGAGCGGCATCGGGTCCGAAACCTATGCCTTCGTGGAGGCGCTTCTTACGTTGTCGTTGATGTACTGGGGCCTGGTGGAGCTGTGCAGCCGGGCGGGGCGGCTGGCGGAGCGGCGGCTGGCGCGGTTCCGTTTCGCATGATGGCGGCTGTCGAAGTGCCTGCCGTGGAAGTGCGGGGGCTGGTGAAGCGGTTCGGGGCGATGACGGTGCTGGACGATGTTTCGCTGGTGGCGCAGCCCGGCACGGTGACGTGCCTGGTGGGGCCGTCCGGGTCCGGCAAGAGCACGCTGCTGCGGTGCATCGCGATGCTGGAGCAGCCGAGCGCCGGGGTGATCCGGGTGGAGGGTCGGGCGCTGGCGGGGAGTGCGGCGCAGCTTCGGGGCATACGGGCCGGGATCGGGATGGTGTTCCAGCAGTTCAACCTGTGGCCGCACATGACGGCGCTGGGCAACGTGGCGGAGGCGCTGCGGACGGTGCGGCGGCTGCCGCGGGCGGAGGCGGAGGGCCGGGCCATGGCGCAGCTGGAGAAGGTGGGGCTGGGGGCGCGGGCCCGGCACTATCCCAGCCAGCTTTCGGGCGGGCAGCAGCAGCGGGTGGCGATCGCGCGGGCGCTGGCGCTGGAGCCGCGGCTGATGCTGTTCGACGAGCCGACTTCTTCGCTGGACCCGGAGCTGACCGGGGAGGTTCTGGCGGTGATGCGGGACCTGGCGGCGGAGGGGATGACGATGATCGTGGTGTCGCACGAGATCGGGTTCGTGGCCTCGGTGGCCAGCCACATGGTGTTCCTGGACCACGGGCGGGTGGTGCTGGCGGGCGAGCCGCGGGCGTTGTTCGCGCAGCCGCGGCACCCGCGGTTAAACCAGTTCCTGGATACGTATGTGGACCGGGAGGCGAGCCGCATCATCGTTTGATGCAGGCGGGACGTGATGCCGGCGCGATTTGGGGCTATGGTCGGGTGCGGGGTGCCTGTCGCCGTGGCGTTGTGCCCGGGTGCGGCCCTGCTTATCGAGGTGGGTGATGGCCAAGGGTCAGCAGAAGAGCAACCGTGAGGTCAAGAAGCCGAAGGCCAACAAGAAGCCGGCGGCTGCGGCTGCGCCGTCCATGGTTCTGCCGGAGCGGTCGGAGCCGGCGAAGGGCTCGAAGAAGGCTTGAGTTCCCGGGTGGGTGACGGGCCGGGTTTGCGGCGCGTCACCCAGCTTTGGCCCTTCCCTTGCAGGGCGGGGGACGGCGGGTCAGCGGCGGAGCAGGGCGGCCCAATCGGTGCCTCGCCGGGTGAGCAGGCGTTCGTCGCGGAGGTACATGCCGGCCGCGGCGGCGATGCGGCGGCGGAGGCCGGGGTCGCGGGCGAGGGTGAGGAGGGACTGGATCCAGGCGTGTGGCGGGGCGACCAGGCCCAGGGTGCCGGGCTCGACCGCGGTGTAGGCCGGGTGGGCGCTGTAGAGGCCCGGGATGCCGTGGGCCGCATATTCCAGGAACTTGATGTCGGACTTGGTGGCCTCGAAGGGGCCGGCCGCCAGTGGGGCGAGGCCGATGTCCCAGTCCATGCGGGCCGACATCTGGTTCAGGAAGCTCTGGTAGTCCGCGGTGGCGGGGAGGGTGTCCACGTCTGCCACCTCGGCGAACAGGGCGGGGAGGCGGGGGTCGGTGGAGATGCCGCAGAGGGTGAGGCGGGGGCGGTCCAGCTGCGCCAGGGCGGCGCGGAGGGGGGCGGCGACGGACATGAGGTCGGTCAGGTGGGTGAAGGTGCCGAAATAGCCGAGATGCAGGCGGGCGCCGGGCTCGCGCGGCGGGGGCGGGGTGAGGCGGCGGTCGTTCAGGGCGTTGGGCAGGACGGTGATGCGGGGGTGGAGGCGGCGCAGGCGGGTGGCGAGGGCGGGGGTGGAGACGGTGACGTGGTCCGCGGCGCGCAGCAGGGTGTGGACGCTGCGGCGGTGCGGGGCGATCTCGGCTTCGGAGGCCGGGTCCGGGTGGGGGTCGAGCAGGTTGTCGTCGAGGTCGTAGATCAGGCGGATGCCGCGGGACTTCGCGGTGCGGACCAGGTTCATCAGGGCTTCGGGGCCGCCGGTGGCCCGGCCCAGGCGCTGCATCACCAGCACGTCCAGTCTGGTGTCCGGCAGGGTGGGTCCGGTGGTGACGTCGGCGAGGGCTGACACGGCGGGGCTGCTGTAGGGGTCGATCAGGCGCAGGGCGGCGCAGGCGTTGGGGTGGGCCGGGTCTTCGGTTTCGGGGATGAGGTGGAGGCGGAGGTCAGGCATCGAACAGGGCGTCCAGCAGGCGCAGGGCGGCGTGTTCGGGGGCGTGGCGGTTGGCTTCGGCGATGGCGTGCAGGCGGAGGGCGAGCAGGCGGGCCGGGTCTTGCGCCAGGGCCAGGATGGCGTCGAGGCAGGCGGCTTCGTCCGTGGTGTCGAGCAGGAGGCCGTTCTCGCCGGAGCGGATGAACTCGGCGGTGCCGCCCTGCTGCGGGGCGATCACGGCGCAGCCGGAGAGCATGGCCTCCAGCGCGGTGAGGCCCATGGCCTGGTAGTCCGAGCCGTCGAAGAAGATGTCCGTGCGCGCCAGCAGGGCGGCGAGGGCGGGGTGGTCGAGCTTGCCTTCGTTGGTGGCCCAATCGGGGTGGAGCCCGGCGGTGGCGAGCTCGGCCTGGGTGGCGCCGAAGATGTGGATGGCAACGCCGTCACCCAGGCGGGTGGCGACCTGGTGCAGCACCGCCAGCGTGCGTGCGGCGGCGCGGCGGGGAGTGGCGGGGCGGACCATGGCGGTGATGCGGAGGGAGCCGGACCTGGTTGATGCCGGTGCGAAGGCGGCGGTGTCGACGCTGGGGCCGAGCAGGGCGGGGGTGCGGCCGGTGTGGCGCTGCACCTCGGCCTGGTTCCAGGCGGTCTTGGTGACGAGGCGCAGGGTGTCGGAGGCGGTGTAGGAGCGCAGGGCCTCCTCGTGCTCGGCGGTGCCAGGCTCGAAGAACAGGGGCTCGTAGTCCTGGATGTAATAGGCGGGCACGAAGCCGGGCTGGGCTGGGAGCCAGAACACGGTGCTGTAGAGGGTGGCGATCACCGCGTCGTAGCGGCCGGGTTCGGTGGCGAGGTGGTCGGTCAGGGCGGCTTCGTCGGGGAAGCTGCGGACGGCCATGCCGTAGCGTTCGGGGATGGGGCCGAGGAAGCTGTTGGGGAAATCCAGGGTCAGCAGGGTGACGTCGATGCCCATGCGGGCCAGGGCGCGGCTTTCCTGCAGGACGACGTTGCCGCCGCCGCCGCGTTCGGCGATGGGGAGGATGAAGGCGATGCGGCGGCCCTCATGGGCGTTGCGGGCCCGGGCCAGCAGCGGCCGGGTCTCCCAGCCGGCGGCCAGGCGGGCGCGCATGGCGGCGAGCGGCAGGCTGTCACGGCAGGCGGCGGCCTGCGGGAAGATGTGCAGCGCCGGGTCGTGCTTCTGCAGGAGCAACTGGTCGGCCGCCTTGGAGAGGGCGGCGCGGCGGCCGGCGTAGCTCATGGACTGGGCGTGGACCACGTAGGCGTCCGAGGCGACGGCCAGGTCCCAGCCCCCGGCGCGGACGCGGATGGCGTAGTCGTTCTCCTCGCCATAGCCGGCGCCGAAGGTGGCTTCGTCGAACAGGCCCACGCCATCCAGCACGGCCCGGCGGATCATCAGGCAGAAGCCGTTGATGAAGGGCAGCGGGATGGCGCCCAGGGCGTTCTCCGCGACGAGGTGGGCCATGGCGTCCGGGGTGAGGCCGGGGGGCAGCGGGTTGTCGGCCCAATCTCCGGCGGCGTTGAACACGTGCGGGACGGACTGCCAGGAGGCGGTGTTGGAGAGGGGGCCGACGACGCCGAGGCGGGGGTTGCGGGCGGCGTGGGTCCAGAGGCGGTCGAGCCAGCCGGGGGTGGGGATTGTGTCGCTGTTGAGCAGCACGACCCAGGGTGCGGTGGTGAGGCGGAGGCCGGCATTGGCGGCGCGGGTGTAGCCCAGGGCGGCGGGGTGGCGGTGCAGGAGATCGCCCTGCTCGCGGGCCTGCTGGTCCAGGTAGGCGGCGGTTTCGGGGCCGCTGCCGTCATCGACCAGGATGATGCGGTAGGGCGGCAGGGTGCTGCGGCGCAGGGCGTCGAGGCAGGCGCGCAGGCTGTCCTGCGCGTCGTGGACGCAGATGACGATGTCGATGGGGTCGGTGCGGTGGGTGGGGGGCGGCGGCGCTGGTTCGGGTTCGGGTGCGGGAGGGGGTGGCGGCGGTTCGGGGGCCGGGTCCGGTTCGGGGCGCGGGGGGACGGAGAGGAGGCCGCGCAGGTGCCGGGCGATGCGCCGGGCCGGTCCGGTGAGGCGCCAGGCGGTGGAGCTGCGGAGGATGTGCAGGTCCGTTCGTGCCTGGTCGCGGTCGTGGCGGGCCTGGTGCAGCAGGGTTTCGAGGGTGGCGATGTGCTCGCCGGCCTGGCGGTAGGCTTCCGGCAGGTCTCCGGTGTTGGCGCGCAGGGTGGCGAGTCCGGTGGCGAGTTCGGTGGCGTGGGCGGCCCGGGCGCGGTCGGCGTCGCCCCGGGCGGCGATGGCGGCGGCGATGGCGCTGGCCTCGGCTTCCTGCGCGCGGGCGTTGGCGGCGGCGGTGCGGGCGCGGGCGTGCAGCAGGTCCGTGCCTGCGACATCGAGCGCCATGGGGCCGTGCCAGCGTTCGCCGAGGAAGGCCATGCGGTCGCGCAGGATGGCGGCCTCGGGCGGGGGGAGGGTGGTGAGGGCCTGGATGGCCGGGCCGGGTTCGGGGCCGATGGCGAGGAGGCCGAGGCCGTTGCCGTGCAGGAACTCGAAGCCCGGGTGGTGTTCGCGCTGTTCCCGGAACAGGCGCCAGACGCCGAAGCCGCGGTCCCGCACGCTGGTGTCGTGCAGCAGGACCACGGCGCGGGGGCTGAGCTTGGGGCGCCAGCTCTCGAGGTCGTGGCGGACGGCCTCGTAGGTGTGCAGGCCGTCGATGTGCAGCAGGTCGATGCTGCCGTCCGGGACGGTGGGGAGCGCGTCGTCGAAGCTGCGGCGCAGGAGCTGGGCGAACCCGGCGTATCGGGCGGCGTGGAAGGCCTGCAGCGCCTCGAACACGCTGTCCTCGTAGAGGCCGGCGTGTTCGTCGCCGGCCCAGGTGTCGACAGCGAGGCAGCGGCAGTCGAGCCCGGCGCGCTGCACCGCCTCGCAGAAGGCGGAGAACGACACGCCGCTGTGGGTGCCGAGTTCGACGATGGAGCGTGGGCGGTGGGCGGCGACCAGCCAGTGGGCGAAGGGGACGTGGGTGATCCAGGCGCTCTCCACCCCGGTGCGGGCTAGGGGCCAGAACAGGGGGGCGAGGGTGGGGGCGGTGAGTTCGTGCATGGGGCTTTAAGGGCGCAGCCGGAGCAGGCGGGTTTCCCGGGTGGTGCGGTCTTCCAGTTCCAGCGAGGTGGGGACGGTGTAGCGGGCGATCTCGTCCATGCCCTCGGTGGGGAGGTAGGCGCGGCCGGGGTCGGCGACCCAGACTTCCGCCTGGGCGGCCATGGTGCGGAGCCAGGGCAGGATGTGCCGGGTCATGGGGGCTTCGTAGCAGATGTCGCCGCAGAGGATGAGGTCCCAGCGGCAGGGGGTGCCGATCACGTCGGCCAGCAGGGTGGTGACGGCGGCGTGGTTGTGGGCGGCGTTCAGGGTGGTGGCGGCGGTGGCGAGGGGGTCGATCTCCGCGGCCTCCACCAGGGTGGCGCCGGCCCGGGCGGCGGCGATGGCGGCCAGGCCGTTGCCGGCGGCGAAGTCCAGCACGCGGCGGCCCCGGGCGGTCTCGGGGTGGTCCAGGATGTGGCGGGCGAGGGCCTGGCTGCCGGGCCAGGCGAAGGCCCAGAAGGGTGGGGCGAGGTTGTTCTGCTGCAACCAGGTTTCGGTGGCCTGCCAGATGGGGGTGATTTCGGTGGCGAGGTACAGCTCGATCTCGGGCACCAGCGGCGGGCGGGCCAGGGCGGTCTGGGCCTTGATGAAGGCGTTCATGCGAGGAGGCCGGCGAGGATGGCGAGGGCGACCAGCAGACCGGTCTCGCGGTTGTGGCGGAAGCGGCGCCAGCAGCCGGCGGGGTCGTCGATGTCCAGCGTGGCGACCTGCCAGGCCAGGCTGGCGGCGGGCAGCAGCAGCGCCGGGTAGAACCATGGCCCGGCCGCGGCGAGCCACCCGGCCAGGGCCAGCAGGGCGACGGTGCCGCTGTAGCAGGCGGCGAGGAAGGGCCGGGTGTGGCGGGCGAACAGGCGGGCGGTGCTGCGGACGCCGATGAGTGCGTCGTCCTCGCGGTCCTGGTGGGCATAGATGGTGTCGTAGCCGAGGATCCAGGTGAAGGCGGCGGCGTGGAGGGCGATGGCGGCGGGGGGGAGCTGGCCGGTGGCGGCGGCCCAGCCCATGGGGGCGCCCCAGCCGAAGGTAACGCCCAGCACCGCCTGCGGCCACCAGGTGACGCGCTTGGCGAGGGGGTAGAGGGCGACGAGCACCAGGGAGCCGACGCCGAGCGCCTGGGCCAGGGGGGTGAGCTGCAGCAGGATGGCGAGGCCGATCAGCAGCAGGGCGGCGAGGAACCATGCGGCGTGACGCAGGCGCAGGGCGCCGCTGGCGAGGGGGCGGGAGGCCGTGCGGGTCACCTGGCGGTCCAGGTCGCGGTCCCACATGTCGTTCACCACGCAGCCGGCGGCGCGCATCACCAGGCTGCCGAGGGCGAAGAGCAGGATGAGGCGGAGGCCGTGGGCCGGGGTGGGGCGGGCGAGCAGGATGCTCCACAGGCCGGGGAGGAAGAGCAGCCAGGCGCCGCTGGGCCGGTCGAGCCGGGCCAGCACGACCAGGGCGCGGGGCCCGGGCGGGAGGCGGGCGACCCATCCGGTGCCAGCGATATCGGTCCAGCCTTGCATCGGGCCTGCATAGGCGGGGCAGCCGTGCATGGCCAGTGTAGGGCCGCGACTTGACGATCCGGTGATGCACCCCTTTGTTGAGGGCTAACCATTTCGGGCCCAATGATGTCCAATCCCGGAGACACCGACGACACGCCCATCGCGTCGGTGCAGCAACTGGCCGATCATATCGCGGCGGGCTGCAAGCCCGAGGCGGGGTATCGCATCGGCACGGAGCACGAGAAGTTCGGCTTTATTGTGGCGGACCGGCGCCCCCCCGCCTATGAGCCCGGCGGCATCCGCGACGTGCTGGACGGGCTGACCCGGCCCGGCGCATGGGCCCCCATCCTGGAGCACGGGCTGCCGATCGGGCTGAAGGGCGCGGGGCCGAACCGCAGCGCCTCCGTGTCGCTGGAGCCGGCCGGGCAGCTGGAGCTGTCGGGCGGGATGCTGGAGACGCTGCACGAGACGGAGGCGGAGCTTGCGGCGCATTACGACGCGCTGCGGCCGGTGGCGCAGGGGCTGGGGCTGGGGTTCGCGGCGCTGGGGCATCATCCGACCATGACGCGGGCGGAGATGCCGTGGATGCCGAAGGGCCGCTACGCCATCATGCGCCGCTACATGCCGCTGGTGGGGCAGTATGGGCTGGACATGATGCAGCGCACCTGCACCGTGCAGGTGAACCTGGATTACTCCTCGGAAGCCGACATGGCGCGCAAGCTGCGGGTTTCGCTGGCCCTGCAGCCGGTGGCGACGGCGCTGTTCGCCAACTCGCCCTTCGTGGAGGGGCGGAAGACCGGGTTCCTGTCCAACCGGGCGCGGGTCTGGACCGACGTGGACAACCAGCGCAGCGGGATGCCGCCGTTCATGTTCGAGCCGGGCTTCGGGTTCGAGCGCTACGTGGAGTGGCTGCTGGACGTGCCGATGTATTTCGTGATGCGGGACCACGAGTACCATGACGTGGCGGGGCAGTCGTTCCGGCAGTTCATGACGCAGGGGCTGCCGGGCCTGCCCGGGGTGAGGGCGACGGTGGGGGATTTCGAGGACCACATGACGACCGCGTTCACCGATGTGCGGGTGAAGCGGTTCCTGGAGATGCGCGGTTCGGATGCCGGGCGGGCGGAGATGATGGTGGCGCAGAGCGCGCTATGGACCGGCATCTTCTACGACCAGGCGGCGCTGGCGGCGGCGGATGCGCTGGTGCGGCGGCGGCCCTGGGCCGAATATATCGCGCTGCGGGCCGAGGTGCCGCGCCTGGCGCTGGATGCACCGTTCGCGGGCGGCACGGCGCGGGACCTGGCGCGGGACATGGTGGCGATCGCCATGGACGGGCTGCGGGCCCGGGGGCGGCTGGACGGCAACGGATCGGATGAGCGGCGGTTGCTGGTGCCGGTGCTGCCGATGCTGGAGGGCGGGCCGACCCAGGCGGAGGCCTGGGTGGCGCTGTTCGACGGTGTCTGGGGTGGGGATGCGTCGCAAATGCTGTCAACTTCCAACATCATTTGAGTGTGGCTTTCTCGTCACAAAATGGTGTAACAACATGCGTGAGGCCTGTAATCATTTAGGAAAGACCGAGATATGTTCTGCTTTAACGTGATCAAGGCGGTAATAACGGCGTGATGATTCGGCCCGACGACATCGTGCAGGCCCGAGTCCCGGAGACGGGAACGCCCGTGGTGTGCGTGCGTCTGCGTCTGATCGGGCAGATGGAAGCCTGGACGGTGAACAGCGAGAGCGTGTTGCCGCCGGGGCGCAAGACCCGGGCGCTGCTTGCGATCGTCGCGCTGTCACAGCCTCGTCCGGTGCTGCGGTCACGCCTCGCGGAGCTGTTGTGGAGCCGGCGGCCGGAGGAGCAGGCGCGGGCCTCGCTGCGGCAGGAGATCCATCGTCTGCTCGAGGTGCTTTCGCCCACGGGGCAGGACATCCTGACGATCAACCGGGACAGCCTGGCGCTGCGCCCCGGCGTGGTGTGGGTGGATGTGGAGGAGGTGTTGCGCGCCACCACCGCGAACCCCGGTTCCCTGGCGCTGCTGGACAGCGAGCTGCTCGAGGAGCTGGACGGGGTCGATCCCGCCTTCGACATCTGGCTGCACGCCGAGCGCGAGCGGCTGCGGGACCGGGCGCGCGGCGTGGCGGAAGCGCTGCTGGGCGAGGCGAGCGCGCCGGAGACGCTGATCCAGGTGGCGCAACAGCTGCTGTCGATCGACCGGGCGCATGAGGGGGCCTGGCGCGCGTTGATGCGGGCGCATGCCGACCGCGGCGAGCGGGGCATGGCGGTGCAGTCCTATGACCGGTGCCGGGCCGTGCTGGCGGACCTGATCGACGCGGTGCCGTCACCGGAGACGCAGGCGCTGCTGGCGGAAATCCGCAGCGGCAAGTCGGTTCGGACCGCGCCGCCCGTGGTGGCGACGCCGGAGCCCCGGGCCGAGGCGGTGCCGCCGCGCGGTGGGATCAAGATCGGTGTGATGCCGCTGGCGTTGCTGGGGACGGACGAGGCGGAGGCGCATCTTGCGCTGGGCCTGGCGGAGGAGATCACCTCGGGGCTCGCGCGGTTCCGCTGGCTGTTCCTGGTGTCCAGCTCGTCGGTGGCGCAGTTCGTCACCGAGACGCGCGAGCCGTTGGCGATGCGGCGCACGCTGGGGCTGGACTACGTGCTGGATGGTTCGGTGCAGCGGTTCGGCAAGCGGCTGCGGATCACGATCCGGGCGGTGGACCTGCAGGACGGCAACCAGATCGTCTGGGCGCGGCGGTTCGACCGCGGGGTGGACGACCTGTTCAACGTGCAGGACGAGGTGGCGGCGGAGGTGGTGGCGCAGGTCGACCAGGAGCTGCTGCTGATCGAGAGCCGCCGGGCGTCGCGGCGGCCGCTATCCGCCGCTTCGGCCTATGACCTGGTGCTGCGCTCCCGCCCGGCGATGATCCGGCTGGAGCGCGGCAACTTCCTGCAAGGCGGCGAGATGCTGCGCCGGGCCATCGAGCTGGAGCCGGACTATGCCACCGCCCATGCGCGCTATGCGCTGTGGCTGCAGTTCCTGTTGCAGAACGGCTGGGCCGATGACCCGGCGGCTGCGGCGGGCGATGCGGTGCGCCATGCGGAACGGGCGATCACGCTCGACCCGCAGGACGGCAAGAACTTCACCGTGGCCGGGCAGGTGCGGGCCTTCGTGCAGCATCGGCTGCAGGAGGCGGTCGCTTTGCACGACCGGGCGATCGCGCTGAACCCGAACCTGACCATGGCCTGGGCATTCTCGGGCCAGGCGTTCATCGGGATGGGCGATCTCGATGAGGGCGAGCGGCGGCTGAACCGCTACAAGCAGCTTGCGCCGATGGACCCCAATGCCTTCGTCTATGATGCCGGGTTCTGTACCATTGCGCTGATGCGCCGGGACTACGAGGCGGCGGTGCTGGTGGGGCGGGCGGTGATCGAGTTGAATCCCGGATTTGCCGGGTCGTTCCGGCCGTATCTCGCGGTGCTGGGGCATATGGGCCAGGTGCAGGAGGCGGCGGTGATCCTGCGGCGGCTGCTGGCGCTGGACCCGGGTTTCACGGTCAGGAGCTTCCTGAACTCCACCATGCTGGAGCGCGAGGAGGACCGGGCGCATTACGCGGCCGGTTTGCGCCTGGCGGGGGTGGCCGAGGGCTGACCCGCCGGCGTTCCGGGGTGCGGACGGGGCGGGCTATTTCGGGCTGCGGTCGGCCACGGCCCGGTTGGCCGGGGTGTTGCCCAGGCCGTCCAGCATCGCCTGCGCCAGGGCTTCGGTGACGCAGCGGTAGCCGTAGTCATTGTGGTGCACGCCGTCTTCGGACATGAACTCCCGATAGGGGTGGCCGGCGGCGCGCCATTGGTCCATGAGGGCGCCGCGGTCGAACAGGGCTGTGCCGGTGGCGACCGCGACGTCGGCCATGGCCTGGTCGATCTTGACGCCGTCCGGCGAGGCGAGGATGGCGGCGCTGCGCTGGTTGTTCATCAGGATCACCTCGACATGGGCGTCCTGCATGCGCTGGATGCCGTTGGTGACCAGGCGTTTGAACAGGTCGGCGGGCATGTGCTTCATCGCGCCGTTGGCGCCCACCTGCCAGATCACCAGCGTGGGGCGGACGCCGAGCGCATCACGCTCGATGCGGGGCAGCATCTCCACGACGTCCTGACCGCCGATGCCGCGATTCAGCACCGCGATGTGGGCGGCGGGCAGGGCGGCGTTCAGCTGGGCCTGCAGCAGGGCGGGGTAGCTGTGCGCGATGTCGGTGGCGTGCACGCCTTCGGTGGAGGAGGAACCGAGGGCGACCACCATCACCTCGCGGTTCTGTCGCAGGGTGGCCTTCATGTGCGGCAGGACGATGGGGGCGACGCGGATGGCGGGGCATTGCTGCGGCGGCTCGGCCGCCCGGGCCGGGGCGAACCCGAGGGCGAGCAGAAGCGGCGTGGCGAGCAAAAGGGGCCGCATCAGGTGGCGGTCCCGCCCACGGTGAGGCCGGACATCTTGAGGGTGGGCTGGCCGACGCCGACCGGGACACCCTGGCCGTTCTTGCCGCAGGTGCCGATGCCGGCATCCATGGCCGGATCGTTGCCGACCATCTCGATCTTGAGCAGGGCGTCGGGGCCGTTGCCGATGAGGGTGGCGCCCTTGACCGGGGTGGTGACGCGGCCGTCCTCGATCAGGTAGGCCTCGCTGGCGGAGAACACGAACTTGCCGGAGGTGATGTCCACCTGGCCGCCGCCGAAGTTCACGGCATAGAGGCCGCGCTTGACGGAGCGGATCATCTCCTCGGGCTCCGCGCTGCCGCCGAGCATGACGGTATTGGTCATGCGCGGCATGGGGACGTGTGCGTAGGACTGGCGGCGGCCGTTGCCGGTGGCGGGGACGCCCATCAGGCGGGCGTTCATGCGGTCCTGGATGAAGCCGGTGAGGATGCCGTCCTCGATCATCACGGTGCGGCCGGTGGGGGTGCCCTCGTCATCGACCGTCAGGCTGCCGCGGCGGTCCGGGATGGTGCCGTCATCCACCACGGTGACGCCCTTGGCACCGATGCGCTGGCCCATCAGCCCGGCGAAGGCGGAGGTCTGCTTGCGGTTGAAGTCGCCTTCGAGGCCGTGGCCGATGGCCTCGTGCAGCAGGATGCCGGGCCAGCCCGGGCCGAGCACCACGGGCACCTCGCCGGCGGGGGCGGGGCGGCTTTCAAGGGCGAGGAGGGCCTGGCGCAGGGCTTCGTCCACGCCGGCGTACATGAAGGCCTCGCCGATCATGCGGTCATAGCCGAAGCGGCCGCCGGTGCCGTGGCTGCCGCTCTCGCGCCTGCCGTCCTGCTCCACGACGACGGAGATGTTCATGCGGACCAGGGGGCGCAGATCGGCGACGCGGGTGCCGTCGGCGCGGACGATCTGCACCGCCTGCCACTCGCCGAACAGGGAGCACATGACCTGCTTCACGCGGGGGTCGCGGGCGCGGGCGTAGGCGTCGATCCTGGCGAGGGCGGCGGTGCGGTCGGCGAAGGCGGTGCCGGTAAGGGGGTTGGCGTCGCTGTACAGGCGGCTGTTGGTGGCGCGCGGCGGGGCGGCGGGCACGCCGGAGCGGCCGGCGCGGACGGCGGAGACGGTGTTCGCGGCGCGGCGGAGGGCGGCGGCGGAGACCTCGCCGGCATGGGCGTAGCCGGCTTCCTCGCCCAGCACGGCGCGGAGGCCGAAGCCCATCTCGGTGTCGAAGCCTGCGGTGCGGATACGGCTGTCCTCCATCGTGAGGCTCTCGCTCTCGCGGTATTCGAGGAACAGCTCGCCGTCATCCATGCCGGCGAGGGCCTCGGCGACCAGGCGGGTGGCGTCATCGCGGTCAAGCTCGGCGCCGGGGCGGCCGTAGAACAGGGCGTCGGTGGCGGCGAGGGAGGAGATGGGGGCGATGGCGTTCATACAGGTATCCCAATCAGCCGGGTCATTGGACCCGAGGCGGACGTGACGATCAAGGGGGTGTGCTGCGCGCGCCGGGTGGCAGCATCAGGCGGTCGCGCAGGGTGTGGAGGGCGATCAGGGCGGTGGTCAGCAGCAGCATGGCCATCAGCTGGTGCAGCGTTCCGAGCGCGACGGGCACCACGTAGACCAGGGTGGCGACGCCCAGGGCGTATTGCGCGGCGACGGCGGCGCCCATCCAGGCCATGGCGGCGCGGACCCGGCCGCGGGTGGAGACCAGGCCGTAGAAAGCGGTGCCGAGCGCCAGGGCGGCGGTGAGGGTGGCGAGCAGGCGGTGGTCGAACTGCACCGTGGGCACGTTCTCGAACAGGTTCAGGTACAGCGGGCGCATGGCAATGATGCCGGAGGGGACCCACCGGCCGTCCATCAGCGGGAAGGTGTTGTAGGTCAGCCCGGCCTTCAGGCCCGCCACGAAGCCGCCGGCCGTCATGGTGAGCGCCACCATGACCGTGACGGCCCCGGTGAGGCGGCGCAGCAGCGGGGTGCCGCCCAGGCAGGGCCGGCGCCACAGGTCCAGCGCGGTCCAGAGCAGGGCGGCGTAGAGTGTCACGGCGAGGACCAGGTGCGCGACCAGGCGGTAGGCGGAGACGGCGGTGCGGTCCGCCTGGAAGCCGCTGGCGACCATGACCCAGCCGACCAGGCCCTGCAGCCCGCCCAGCGCCAGCAGCGCCACCAGGCGCAGGGCCAGCCGGCGGTCGATGCGGCCGCGCACCGCGAACCAGGCCAGCGGGCCGATGAAGGCGAGGCCCATCAGCCGGCCCCAGAGGCGGTGCGTCCATTCCAGCCAGAAGATGCCCTTGAAGCCATCGAGGCCGAAGCCGCGGTTGACCAGGTCGTATTGCGGGATCTGTTGATAGAGGGCGTAGAGGCGGTGCCACTCCGCATCCGACAGCGGCGGCAGGGCGCCCATGATCGGCGCCCATTCCATGATGGAGAGGCCGGAACCGGTGAGGCGGGTGGCGCCGCCCAGGGTGACCATGACCAGCACCATGGCGCACAGCCCGAACAGCCAGAGGGCGAGCGGGCGGGTGTTGCGGATGCGGGTGGCCGTGGCGGCGGGCAGCAGGTCGAAGGGCATGGCGGACCTTATACGCGGAATTATGAACAAATGGGTGAATGGCGGCGCGTTGCCAGGTTGCGGTTGTTCCCTTGCGAGCGGGGTGGGGCGGGTGCTACCGCCCGCGACGATGTCAGATGCACCGGTCTCCGTTATGCCTGTCCTGGTTTCCGTCGTGGTGCCCGTGCGCAACGAGGGGCCGAACGTGGCGCCGCTGGTGGCGGAGATCCGTGCCGCCCTGGCCGGGATGCCGCACGAGATCGTGTATGTGGATGACGGCAGCACCGATGACACCGCGGCCCGGATGCACGAGGCCGGCGTGGCGGCGCTGCGGCACCGGCACAGCTGCGGGCAGAGTGCCGCCATCGTGACCGGGGTGCGGGCGGCGCGGGGCGAGTGGATCGCCACGCTGGACGGGGATGGGCAGAACGACCCGGCGGATATCCCGGCGCTGCTGGCGCAAGCCCAGGCGGATCCGGGCAGGGGGGCGCTGCTGGTGGCCGGGCACCGGACCCGGCGGCGGGACAACTGGACCAAGCGCCAGTCCTCGCGCATCGCCAACCGCATCCGGGCCGGGCTGCTGCATGACGCGACGCCGGATACCGGCTGCGGGCTCAAGCTGTTCCGGCGGGCGGCGTTCCTGGAGCTGCCGCATTTCGATCACATGCACCGGTATCTGCCGGCGCTGTTCATCCGGGCCGGGGGGCGGGTGGTGTCGGTGCCGGTGAACCACCGGCCGCGGACGCGGGGGGTGTCGAACTACGGCACGCTGGACCGGCTGTGGGTGGGGCTGTTCGACCTGGTGGGGATGTACTGGCTGCAGCGGCGGTGGAAGCGGCCGGAGGTGGAGACGCCGCTCTCCGTGCCATGAGGGGGTTCTTCGTCGCCGCGTGGCAGCCGCTGCTGATGCTGGCGGTGCTGGCCGGGCTGGGGTGGGGGCTGCGGCGGCTGGGGCTGGATGGCGTGGTGGTGCAGGCCGGGGACCATGGGCCGCTGGTGTTCGCGCTGGTGGCCAGCCTGGCCTGCGCCATCGGGCTGCCGCGGCAGGTGGTGGCCTATACGGCGGGGCTGGCCTATGGGTTCTGGACCGGGTTCGGGCTGGCGCTGGCGGCGGAGATGGTGGGGTGCGCCATCGATTTCTGGGGTGCGCGGGCGCTGGGGCGGCGCTGGGCGTCGCGGTTCCTGACCGGGGAGAGCGCGCCGGGGCGGCTGGCCCGGCTGGAGGCGTTCCTGGTGAGCAAGGCGTTCACGGCGACGCTGACCATCCGGCTGCTGCCGGTGGGGAACAACCTGGCCCTCAACGTGCTCGCGGGCGTGTCGCGCATCCGGGCGGTGCCGTTCCTGGCGGCGTCGCTGCTGGGATATGTGCCGCAGACGGTGGTGTTCACACTGCTGGGGGGCGGGGTCCGGGTTTCGGAGGGGCTGCAGCTGGGGCTGGCGGCGGTGCTGCTGCTGGTCTCGGTGGGGCTGGGGGTGGTGCTGTTGCGGCGGCGACCTGTTCCGGCCTGAGGACCTGTCGCCAATCGTGGCTCTGCGCTTCAGTGCAGGGTCATGACGTGGTTGGCGTGGGCGAGCCTGCCGGGCTGGATGAGGTCACAGCCGGCGACGCGGATGGAGTGGAGCTTGCCTTCGATCTCGCGGGACCAGAAGCCGAGGAAGCGTTGCAGTTGCGGGAAGCGGGGGGCGAGGTCCAGGTCCTGCCAGATGTAGGTCTGCAGCAGGCCGGGGTGGTCCGGCAGGTGGTAGAGGATCTCGGCGGTGGTGAGGCGATAGTTCCGCAGCTGCTGGCCCAGGCGCATGGCGTGTCTCCGTCGGGTGTCTCCGGTCGTGCGGCGCGGTGGCCGTGGGGAAGTTTGTTATTATGGGCCGGGTCAGGTGAAGGAAAAATGAAGACCTTGCTGCATTTTGGCACTCCAGGTGTTCGAGTGCTGCCGTTCTTGACTTCGGCGGGTCGAGGGCCTAGATGCCTGGCACTCTCTGTCTGAGAGTGCCAACACGCTGTTGCGCTCCCAGCGGGCGCATTTATCGAAATGGAGCGTTAGTCTATGAAGTTCCGTCCCCTGCATGACCGCATCGTGGTCAAGCGCATCACCGCCGAGGAAAAGACCGCTGGCGGGATCATCATCCCCGACACCGCCAAGGAGAAGCCCATGGAGGGCGAGGTCGTGGCCGTCGGCGCCGGTGCGCGCAACGAGCAGGGCGCGATCGTCGCGCTCGACGTGAAGGCCGGCGACCGCGTGCTGTTCGGCAAGTGGTCGGGCACCGAGGTCAAGCTCGATGGCGAGGAGCTCCTGATCATGAAGGAGTCCGACATCATGGGCGTGATCGAAGGCCAGGCGAAGGCCGCCTGACCAGGCAGCGTTCGCCTTCCATCCAGTATCCAGTTTAAGGAAGACAAGACATGGCAGCCAAGGACGTACGGTTCGGCGGCGACGCCCGCCAGCGCATGCTGCGCGGCGTGGACATCCTCGCCGACGCGGTGAAGGTCACGCTGGGCCCCAAGGGTCGTAACGTGGTCATCGACAAGAGCTTCGGCGCCCCGCGGATCACCAAGGACGGCGTGACCGTCGCCAAGGAGATCGAGCTGGTCGACAAGTTCGAGAACATGGGCGCGCAGATGCTGCGCGAGGTCGCGACCAAGACCAACGACGTGGCCGGCGACGGCACCACCACCGCGACCGTGCTGGCCCAGGCCATCGTGCGCGAGGGTGCCAAGGCCGTGGCCGCCGGCATCAACCCGATGGACCTGAAGCGCGGCATCGATGCCGCCGTGAAGGCCGTGGTGGAGGAGCTGAAGACCCGCACCCGCAAGATCACGACCGAGGCCGAGACGGCGCAGGTCGGCACGATCTCCGCGAACGGCGAGGCCGATATCGGCCGCATGATCTCGGAAGCGATGCAGAAGGTCGGCAACGAGGGTGTCATCACCGTCGAGGAAGCCAAGGGCATCCAGACCGAGCTCGAGGTGGTCGAGGGCATGCAGTTCGACCGCGGCTACATCAGCCCGTATTTCATCACGAATGCGGAGAAGATGGTTGCCGAGCTCGAGAACCCCTACATCCTGATCCACGAGAAGAAGCTGTCTGGCCTGCAGGCCATGCTGCCGCTGCTCGAGACGGTGGTGCAGAGCGGGCGTCCGCTGCTAATTATCGCCGAGGACATCGAGGGTGAGGCGCTTGCCACGCTGGTCGTGAACAAGCTGCGCGGCGGGCTGAAGGTTGCCGCCGTGAAGGCGCCGGGCTTCGGTGATCGCCGCAAGGCGATGCTGGAGGATCTCGCGATCCTGACCGGTGGCCAGGTGATCTCCGAGGACCTCGGCATCAAGCTTGAGACCGTGACCCTCGACATGCTTGGAAAGGCCAAGCGCGTTCTCATCGAGAAGGAGAACACGACGGTGGTCGAGGGCGCCGGTTCCAGCGATGACATCAAGGGCCGTTGCAACCAGATCCGCGCGCAGGTCGAGGAGACCACGAGCGACTACGACCGCGAGAAGCTGCAGGAGCGTCTGGCCAAGCTCGCCGGTGGCGTGGCCGTCATCCGCGTCGGCGGCAGCACCGAGGTTGAGGTGAAGGAGCGCAAGGACCGCGTGGACGACGCGCTGCATGCGACCCGTGCGGCCGTCGAGGAGGGCATCGTCCCGGGCGGCGGCGTGGCGCTGGCCCGTGCGAGCCTGATCCTGGCGCAGCTGAAGCCGGAGAACGAGGACCAGAAGTTCGGCATCGAGATCGTCCGCAAGGCGGTTCAGACCCCGCTGCGCCAGATCTCCGAGAACGCGGGCGAGGACGGTGCCGTCATCGCCGGCAAGGTGCTGGAGAACAGCGACTACAACTTCGGGTTCGACGCGCAGAGCGGCGAGTTCAAGGACATGGTCTCGGCCGGCATCATCGACCCCACCAAGGTCGTGCGGACCGCGCTGCAGGATGCGGCTTCCGTGTCCAGCCTGCTGATCACGACCGAGGCGATGATCGCCGAGCGTCCTGAGAAGAAGGCTCCCATGGGCGGCGGCGGTGCCCCCGGCATGGGCGGCATGGGCGACATGGACTTCTAAGGTCCGTTCAGCCGATGAGAGCGAGGGGCGGGCCGCAGGGTCCGCCCCTTTTTCGTCTGGGCCATCCGGCAACGAGTTCGGCCCGCCGGCATGATCCTGCTGAACGGGCTGGATGCCGGGCAGGCCGTCCGCTACGGAATGGTGATGGAGCGGGGGCAGGGCCGCCGAGACCAGCCTCAAGCTGGCCTGAGGGCTGGCGGGGAGCCGGGCTTGAACCAGGTCCCCGCTTCAGCTTATGCGCCGGTCCAGCTGGCGGAGCTGATGCCCGCGGTCAGCATATCCTCGCCGCGGCTGATGGACGAGACCTCGGTGGCGCCGGCCTGCTTCATCAGCGTGCCGATCTCCGTCGCCTTCTCGGGCGAGCGGGCGCGGACGGCCAGGATCAATCGGCCCGCGGCACCCCTCTCGTTGCGCTCATCCACGTTGGCCTGGTCCACGGCCCGGCCTGTCGCATTCGCGGCCAGTCCGGTACCGGCACCCACCGCCACGGCGGCAACGGCGGCCACGGCGGCGGCGCCACCGGTGGCGATCGTCGCACCCGCCACCGCTGCGGCGCCTGCGAAGCCGGCCATGCTGGTGCCCATGGTGCGCATCTGGGCCTTGTCGATATTGTCCACCGGGTTCTCGGCGCCCTCGTTCGGGGTCGCCAGCGGGTCATCCTGTTCGTCCGGCAGGCTGAAGTCGGCGCGGTCGTAGCCGGCCAGGGTGAGGCGGCCCAACGCATCCTGCATGGCGGCATCGGTGGGGAAGTGGCCCTGCACCTCCTGCACGGTTTCCTTGAGGGCCGGGCCCGGCTTGGCGTCGCTCATCGCGTTCTCCTGATTTCAGGTGTGGGAACGCGGGAGGGTGGGGTTGTGTTCCCTGGACCTGGTTGTTCCCTGGACCTGGTTCAGGCGCGGCGATAGCGGGCGCGGGTGCCGCGTTCGATGGCGGCGGCGACCAGCGGGTCCAGCTCCAGCTCGGTCATCACGAACTCCAGCATGCGCAGCACCGGCTGGGTGGCGGTGCGGTCGGCGGCAACGGTGTCGCAGGCCAGGGCATAGGCGGTCTCACGCAGGCGCGGGGAGAGGGCGCCGCGGATCAGCTCGGCGGCGTGGGCCAGGCCTTCATCCTCCTCCAGCAGGCCGATCGCCACCTCGGTGGCGACCTCGAGCCGCTCGCTGCTGAAGTCGTGGAACACCGGCAGGGTCTGCACGAGGCCGGACATGACGCCGATCTCGCGGTCGGTGATGCCGCCATCGGCGGCGGCGACGAGCACCATGGTGCAGACCAGCGCCTCCTGTGCATCCAGCTTGGCGCGAGCGAGCATGGTCGATTCCTTTTGAGCGGACATGGGACGAACCCTATCGAAGCCCCGGGTAAGAACAAGTGACGGCTGCGTTATGTCGCCAGGAAATCCCGGGTGGCGGCGACGGCGTCGGCCAGGCCCACCCGCTGCACCACCACGCCCGGGGGGAAGGCGGAGAGCAGGCGCGTGGGGGTGCGGCGGTCCAGCAGCACGAACACGCCGCGGTCCGTGCTGGCGCGGACCAGGCGGCCGAAGGCCTGGCGCAGGCGGAGGCGGGCCTTGGCGTCGTCGTAGCCCTTGGGGTCGCCGCCCGAGAGGTGGATGCGGCGTTCGCGGTGCAGCAGGTCCGGGCGGGGCCAGGGCACGCGGTCGAACACCACCAGGCGCAGGGCGCGGCCCGGCACGTCCACGCCGTCGCGCATCGCATCCGTGCCGAGCAGGCAGCTATCGACCTCGGTGCGGAACACGTCGACCAGGGTGGCGTTGTCCATGGCGTCGATGTGCTGGGCGAGCAGGGGCAGGCCCGCTTCCTCCAGGCCCGGGGCGATGCGGCGGTGCACGTCCTGCAGGCGCTTGATGGCGGTGAACAGGCCGAGTCCGCCGCCGCCCGAGGCCAGGAACAGGGCGCGGTAGGCGCCGGCGAGCGAGGCCGGGTCGATGGCGACATCCGTCACGACGAAGGCGCGGGTCTGGGCCGCGTAGTCGAAGGGGCTGGCGACGGAGACGCGCAGCGCCGGCGAGGGCAGGTGGTCCGCGCCGACGCGGGCCTCGGCCTTGGCCCAGGCGGCCTCGGCGTCATCCAGCCCGGTGTCACGCAAAGTGGCGGAGGTGATGAGCAGGCCGTGGGCGGGGCGGGCGAGGGTGGTGGCGAAGGGGATGGTGGGGTCGAGCCAGTGCCGGGCCAGGCCGGCGTCGATGTCGCGGTCCTCGCGGCGGTCGAGCTGGAGCTGGTGCAGGTGTTCGGGGCGGGTGCCGGGTTCGGGCGCGGGGTCGTTGCAGGCCTTGAGCATGGCGCGCCAGGCGGCCAGGCGGTCCAGCGCGCGGTGCTTCAGCATGCGGGTGGCGGCCTCGATGCGGCGGCGGGCCTCGGTGTCGAGGGTCTCGGCGTCCTGCTCCAGGGCTTCGAGCAGCTGTTCGCGCAGGGCGTGGAGCGGGCGGTGCAGGGCGGCGAGGGCGAGGTCCAGGTCCTGCGCGGTTTCCTGCACGGCCTGGGTGACGGGATGCAGGTCGCAGGCGAGGTCGTTATAGGCGGTCCCGGCCTCGGCGGTGCGGGCGAGCACCTGGGTGCGGATGGCGGCAAGGAAGCACTCGGTCTCGCGGTGCGGCTGTGCGGTCAGGCGGGCGGACCAGCCGGCGCCGGGGAGGACGCGGGCGGCGTCCAGCGCATCCATCAGATGGGGGGCGAGCGGGACGTGGTCGCCCACCATGGCCTCCAGGCGCGGGCGCAGGCCCTTGGCCCGGCTGCGGCGTTCCTCGGCGCCCAGCAGCCAGCGGCGCAGCAGGGCGGTCTCGATGCCGGAGAGTTCGGCGGAGAAGGCGCTGTCCGCGGCGTCGAACACGTGGTGGCCTTCGTCGAACACGTAGCGGGTGGGCACGGTGCTGTCGTCGATGCCGCCCCAGCTGGCCTGGGCCATGACCAGGGCGTGGTTGGCGACCACGAGTTCCGCCTGGCGGGCGCGGCGGATGGTGTGTTCGACGAAGCACTTGGAATAGTGCTGGCAGGCGCCGTGGATGCACTCGCCGCGGCGGTCGGCGATGCCGGGGATCAGGCGGGGGCCGAACAGCTCGGGCATCCAGCCGGGCAGGTCGCCGCCCGAGACGTCGCCATCCACGGTGGCGGCGGCCCAGCGGGCGATGAGGCCGAGGGGGATGGTGGTGGGGGTGCCGGGGGCCAGGGTGCCGATGAGTTCCTGGAGGTTGAGCAGGCACAGGTAGTTCTCGCGACCCTTGCGGACCACGACCCGGCGGCGGCGCTCGGCCGGGTCCGGGTAGAGGCGGGCCAGTTCGCCGTCGACCTGGCGTTGCAGGTGGCGGGTGTAGGTGCTGATCCAGACGCTGCCGCCGTTGCGCTCGGCCCAGAGGCTGGCGGGGGCGATGTAGGCGAGGGTCTTGCCGGTGCCGGTGCCGGCCTCGGCGAGGACGACGGCCGGGTCGCCGGGGGCGGCGCGGGGGGCGAAGGCGCTGGCGGCGGCGCTGGCGTAGTCGGCCTGGCCGGGGCGCTGTTCGGAATTGGGGCCGAGCATGGCGGCGAGGCGGGTGCGGGCCTCGGCGGGCAGCACCGGGAGGGCGCCGGGGGGTGGGGGCGTGGGTTCGTCCTCCCATTTCGGCAGGTCGATCCAGACGGCCAGCGCCCGGGCGTCGGGCCGGGCGGCGGGCTGGTCCAGGGCGGCGAGCACGGCGCGGGACCAGGGCCAGCCGGCGGCACCCATGCGGGCCGCGAGGCCGGCGGCGCGGGCGTTGCGCGGCAGGGTGCGGCCGGCGGCGAGCTGGGCCAGCAGGGTTTCCGCCAGGTCCGGCAGCAGGGCGGCGGCGGCCTCGAGGGTATCGGGCAGGGGGAGGTCGAGCGCCAGGGCCAGGCCGCGGGGGGTGGGGGTGACGATGCGGGCCGGGAGGACGAAGGCGAAGAGCTCGAGCAGGTCGAGGGCCGCGCCTGGGGCAGTATCGAGCCTTCGGAAGGTGGCGGGGGCGTGGACGAGCAGGGGGGCGCCCTGGTCGCGCAGCAGGCGGGTGGCCTCGTGGGAGGGCAGGGTCAGCAGTTCGCCATCCCGGGTCAGCACGGCGGCGCGGGCGTGGCCGGCGACGAGGGAGGGCGCGTCGGGCAGGAGGATCAGGCTCGATGGCGCCATGGTGCCTGTATGACAGCGGGGGGCCGGGTCACCAAGAGTTCGGGTCACCAAGGTGGGGATGGCGGAAATCGGCGGCCGGGCCGTTGACCTGGGGCACCCCCATTTCTAGCTTGCGGGCATGCCTGAAACTTTTCGCAATATTGACGTTTCGCAGTCGTGCCCGAAGGCCTGGCCCTTCGAGGAGGCGGCCCGGGTCGCGGCGCGGCTGGCGGCCAGCGGGAAGGCGACGGCGCTGTTCGAGACCGGGTATGGCCCCTCCGGCCTGCCGCACATCGGCACCTTCGGGGAGGTGGCGCGCACGACCTGGGTTCGCAAGGCCTTCGAGGCGCTGACCGGCAAGGCTTCGCGGCTGCTGGCGTTCAGCGACGACATGGACGGGCTGCGCAAGGTGCCGGACAACGTGCCGAACCGGGAGATGCTGGCGGGCTACCTGAACCAGCCGCTGACCCGGGTGCCGGACCCGTTCGGCACGCATGAGAGCTTCGGGGCGCACAACAATGCGCGGCTGCGGGCCTTCCTGGACCAGTTCGGCTTCGAGTACGAGTTCGCCTCCAGCACCGAGTACTATGCGTCCGGCCGGTTCGACGCGGCGCTGCTGACGGTGGCAGCCCGGCATGACGCGATCGTTGCCACCATCCTGCCGACGCTGGGGGCGGAGCGCCGGGCGACGTACTCGCCGTTCCTGCCGCTGCATCCGCATACGGGCCGGGTCATGCAGGTGCGGATCGACTATGTGGACGCGGCGGCGGGGACGATCGCGTGGCAGGACTCGGAGAGCGGCGAGCGGTTCGTGACGCCGGTGACGGGCGGGGCGTGCAAGCTGCAGTGGAAGGCGGACTGGGCGATGCGGTGGCATGCGCTGGACGTGGATTACGAGATGTCGGGCAAGGACCTGATCGACAGCGTGAAGCTCTCGGGCCGGGTGTGCCAGGTGCTGGGCAGCGCGCCGCCGGTGGGGTTCACGTACGAGCTGTTCCTGGACGAGGTCCACCAGAAGATCAGCAAGAGCAAGGGCAACGGGCTGAGTGTGGAGCAGTGGCTGACCTATGCGCCGCCGGAGAGCCTGGGGCAGTTCATGTACAACCAGCCGGGCCGGGCCAAGCGGCTGTTCTTCGACGTGATCCCGCGGGCCGTGGACGAGTTCATCGCCAATGCGGCGAAGCTGCCGGGGCAGGAGCCGGCGGTGCGGGCCACCAACCCGGCGTGGCACGTGCTGGGCGCGCGGGGTGCGCTGCCCTCGGCCCCGGTGTCGTTCGGGATGCTGATGAACCTGGCCAGCGTGGTGAATGCCGATACGCCGGACATGCTGTGGAGCTTCCTGCGGCGGTACAGCCCGGACGCGGCCCCGGGGGCGAGCCCGTTCTTCGATGCGCTGGTGGGGCACGCGGTGCGGTACTACCAGGACTTCGTGCGGCCGGCGAAGCGGTTCCGCGCGGCGAGCGGCGTGGAGCGGGCGGCGCTGGAGGACCTGGCTGCGATGCTGCGGGCCTTGCCATCGGGCCAGACGCCCGAATTGCTGCAGGACGTGGTGTATGAGGTGGGCAAGCGGCACCCGTTCCCGGTGCTGCGGGACTGGTTCCTGTGCCTGTACCAGGTGCTGCTGGGGCAGGAGGAGGGGCCGCGCTTCGGCGGGTTCATCGCGCTGTATGGCGTGGCGGAGACCATCCAGCTGATCGAGGCCCGGCTTGCTGCCGTCATCGACGCGGACGCCGCCTGATGGATGGCCTGAAGCGCATCGCCCGGCATCTGCCGGCGGTGATCGGCATCATCCTGCTGACGGGCGCGATCTATGTGGTGTGGAAGGAGTTCCGCCACCTCAAGGTTGCGGACATCAAGCTGGCGCTGGATGCCATTCCGCGGCGGGCGCTGATCCTCGCGTTCCTCTGGACCATCCTCTCCTATGGCGTGCTGACCTTCTATGACCGGCTGGGCACCATGTATGCGGGCCACAAGGTGAGCTATGCGCGGGTGTCGCTGGCGTCGTTCTGTGCGTATTCGCTGTCGCACAACCTGGGGTTCGCCGCGGTCTCGGGGGCGGCGGTGCGCTACCGGCTGTATGCGCATTGGGGGCTGACGCCGTTCCAGATCGCCAAGGTGGTGGCGTTCTGCTCGCTGACCTTCACGCTGGGCGGGCTGGTGCTGGGCGGGACCATCCTGTTCTATGAGCCCGACGCCATCCCGTTCTTTGGCGACCGGGTGCCGTTCTGGGCGATGTATGCCATCGGCGCCGCCATGTGGCTGGTGGTGGCGGCCTATATCAGCATGTCGCGCTTCGTCGGCACGGTGCGGCTGTTCGGCACCGAGATCGTGCTGCCGGACTGGCGGATGGCCTTCGTGCAGGTGCTGCTGGCCACGGTGGACGTGGCGATCACCGCGGGCATCTTCTACCAGCTGCTGCCGGATGCGCCGGGGCTGACCTACCTGCGGTTCCTGGGCGTGTATGTCGCGTCCTACACCGCCGGGCTGGCGGCGAACCTGCCGGGCGGGATCGGGGTGTTCGACACCGCGATGCTGCTGGGGCTGGAGAACTACCTGCAGCCGCCGCAGATCCTGGGTGCGATCGTGGTGTTCCGGCTGTACTACTACATCATCCCGCTGTTCCTGGCGGGTGCGCTGTTCGCCGGAAACGAGATCATGCTGCGGGGCGGCGCGCTGTTCCGGCGGGGCACTCCGGCCGCGGGCGCCGCTGTTCCGGCCCGGGCGCGGTGGAGCGAGCCGGCGCTGGCCAGCATCGCGGCCACCGGGGCGGTGGCGCTGTGCGGGGCAATGCTGCTGGGCATCGGGCTGCTGGACCAGCGGCCGGACTTCTCGTGGCTGGATGCGGATTACGCGGACCTGGCGGCGGATGCCGGGCAGTATGTGCCGTCGTTGATCGGGGCGGCGCTGATCGTGCTCTCGGTGGGGTTGTCGCAGCGGGTGACGCTGGCCTGGGGGGCGACCATCGTGCTGCTGGTGCTGGCGGCGGCCTTTACCGCGGCGCAGGGCAGCACCTACTGGGTCCCGGCGATCCTGCTGCTGTCGACGCTGCTGCTGGTGCCGTTCCGCGATGCCTATTACCGGCATGCCCGGATCCTGAGCGGGCCGTTGCAGGCCGGCACCGCGATCCCGCTGCTGGCGCTGGTGGTATGCGTGCTGACGCTGGGGGCCTTCGAGCCGCGGGTGCGCGGGATGGCGGAGAACTCCTGGATGGAGGTGCTGATCACGCCGGGGGTGCCGAACAGCCTGCGGCTTTCCATCGGGTTCGCGCTGCTGCTGGCGGTGGTGGCGCTGTGGCGGCTGATCCGGCCCGGGCGGGTGCGGTGGCTGCCCTGGGCCGGGGATGGGCGGGCGCGCTATGCGGCGCTGGGCTCGATCCCGCCGGCGGAGGCGGATGGCATCGTGATGGGCGAGCTGGGGCGGGCGGGGATCCCGTTCCGGCGGATCGGCCGGGTCATGCTCGGGCTGGGTGACCCGGCGGGTTCGGTGAACGACCGGGTCTCTGCCATCTGGAACCTGCGCGACCTGGCGCAGCAGGAGGGGCTGGACGCCGCGGTGTGGCGGGCTGGGCCGGGGCTGCTGAAAGTGTACGAGGATCTCGGCCTGGCCGCGCTGCCGCTGGGGGTGGATGGTCTGCCGCTGCCGGAGCAGGAGGGGGACACGCCGCTGGTGCGGGACTACCTGTGCTGCGTGGCGGAGCGGGACCTGTCGCTGCTGCTGCCGTTGCTGCCGGGTCTGGCGGGGAGCCGGGCGTTGCGCCCGGCGTGAGGGCCGGGGGTTACTGCCGGGGCTATTGCAGGTAGCCCCAGCGCTCCACGGCGGGTTCGGCGGCGGCCCATTTCCAGCCGCCGGGCTGGTGGCAGATGGGGGTGGTGAACACGCCGTCCTCGGTGCTGAACAGGATCTCGCGGCAGGCGGCCAGGGGGGTGGTGATCTCCCGGATGACCGTGAGCGTGCCGTGCTGGTTGCCGATGGGGATGGTGTGGCGGATCTCCCAGGCGCGGCTTTCCCCCAGGGGGGCGGTGCCGGCCACGGTGGCGATGGCGTCCTGCTCGCCCTGCTGGCGGCGGCGGCTGACGTAGCGCTGCAGCTCGTCCACCCCGGCACGGACGCCGATGCCGACGGCATAGCCCACCACCGGGTTCGCCGTCGCGGAGCCGGCGGCGCCGCCCACGGCGAGGCCCGCCACGTCCGCCACCGCGCTGCATCCGGCCAGGCTGCAGCCGGCCAGCAGCAGCCAGAGCGGCCTCACTGCAGCGCGCTCCAGCGCGGGTTCATTGCAGCGCGCCCCGGCGCGGCTTCATTGCAGCGCGCCCCAGCGCTCCGTGGCCGGTTCGGCCGAGGCCCAGCGCCAGCGGGCGCCGTCCTGGCAGATGGTGGCGATGTAGAAGGCGCGGTCCACGCTCTTGTCGCGGCGGGTGCGGTCGATGGAGAACACCAGCTCCTTGCAGCGGATGGCGCCGGTGCCGAAGCTGCGGCTGATGCTGACGTCGCCGTGCTCGTCATCCTCGACCGGGATGTTGTGGTCCACGGCCCAGCGGGCGACGGCGCCGGGTTGCAGCGGCCCGGCGGCGGCGGCGATGGCGTCCTGTTCCTCGCGATGGACGCGCCGGGTCACGTAGCGGAGGCCCTCGGCGGCGACGGAGCGGACGCCCAGGCCGATGGCCGCGGCCCCGGCGGCGCTGCTGGTGACGGCGGAGGCGGCGCCGGCTGCCGCGACGCCCGCGACGTCTGCGGTGCCTTCGGTCAGCAGGCTGCCGCAGCCGGCGAGGGGGAGGAGCAGCAGGAGCGGGAGAAGGCGCATGCCGGATTCGTAGCAGGCGGAACCGGGGTTGTTCAATGGCGGTTCAGGAGGTTGCAGGGCGTTTCGGAACCAGGACGGCAGCGGACATCTCCAGCACCGCCTCGTCGCGCTGGTTGAGGGTTGTGGTTTGCAGCACGAGCAGGCCGCGTTCGGGGCGGGAGCGGCTTTCGCGCATCTCGAGCACCTCCATCACGGCGCGCAGGGCGTCCCCGGGATGGACGGGGCGGCGGAAGGTGAGCTTCTCGATCTGCGCGCCCATGGCGCCGCCGGGGATGCGGGCCATCATGCAGTCCAGCTGCAGGCGCATGGTGAGGGCGGCGGTGTGCCAGCCGCTGGCGACGAGGGTGCCGAACATGCTGCCCTTGGCCGGTTCCTCGCCGAGATGCTGGGGCTGGGGATCGAATTCGGCGGCGAAGGTGACCAGGCGGTCGCGGTCCATGAGGGCGGGCGCGGATTCGAATCGCTGGCCGACGTGGAAGTCCTCGTAGAACAGGTCGGGGCAGGACGGGTCGGGGCAGGACGGGTTGGGGGTCATGCGGGCACTCCCGACATTGCGTGCATATGCACGTCGATTACGGCCATGAGCCGCGGTCCCGCAACTCCTGCTGGCGGCCGGGCTGATGCAGGACCGCGCCACGCCGGGCCACACCCTGCGTCCGCTGGAGCGGGACGGGGCTGGAAAGACCCGGCGCCGCTGCTAAGGTCCGTGCTGCCGCGAGGGGGAAGTTGGTTGCCGTATGACACGACGCATGTTGCTCAGGCCGGGCCTGGAGCGATTGATCCCGACCATGTCCGGATGCAGGCGGGGCGCTGCCATCCGCTGGGTGCGACGTGGGATGGGAAGGGGGTCAACTTCGCGCTGTTCAGCGCCAATGCCCGGGGCGTGACGCTGTGCCTGTTCGATGCCGAGGGGCGGGAGACCGGGCGGCTGGCGCTGCCGGAGTATACCGACGAGGTGTGGCACGGCTATCTGCCGGGGGCGGGACCGGGTACGACCTATGGCTATCGGGTGGATGGGGCGTGGGCGCCGGAGGACGGGCATCGGTTCAACCCGAACAAGCTGCTGCTGGACCCCTATGCGCGGGCCTATGCCGGGTCGTTGCGCTGGGGGCCGGCGCTGTTCGATTATGCGCATGAGGGTGGCGACCCCGCGGTGATGGACGAGCGGGACAGCGCGGCCCTGATGCCGAAATGCGTGGTGGTGGATGGGGCGGTGCCGCCCGCCGGACCGCGGCCTTCGGTGCCGCGGGACGCAACGGTGGTGTATGAGGCGCATGTGCGCGGCTTCACGCTGCGGCATCCTTCGGTGCCGGAGGCGGTGCGCGGGACCTATGCGGGGCTGGCGGCGCCGGAGGTGGTGGCGCACGTGAAGGGCCTGGGCGTGACCAGCGTGGAGCTGCTGCCGGTGCACGCCTTCGTCAGCGAGAGCGCGCTGGTGGCGCGGGGGCTGGTGAACTTCTGGGGCTATAACAGCATCGGGTTCTTTGCGGCGCATCCGGCCTATGCGAGCGGCCCGGACGTGGCGGCGGAGTTCCGCGCCATGGTGGCGGCGCTGCATGGGGCCGGGCTCGAGGTCATCCTGGACGTGGTGTACAACCACACCGCCGAGGGCAGCGAGCTGGGCCCGTGCCTCAGCTTCAAGGGCATCGACAATGCCAGCTACTACCGGCTGCCCGAGGAGCGGCGGGGGCACTACACCAACGACACCGGCACCGGGAACACGCTGAACATTGATCATCCGCGGGTGTTGCAGATGGTGATGGACAGCCTGCGGTTCTGGGTGACGGAGATGGGGGTGGACGGCTTCCGCTTCGACCTGGCGCCGGTGCTGGGGCGCACCATCCGGGGCTATGAACCCACCGCCGGGTTCCTGCAGGCCTGCGCGCAGGACCCGGTGCTGGCCGGGGTGAAGCTGATCGCGGAGCCCTGGGATTGCGGGCCGGGCGGGTATCGGGTGGGTGAGTTCCCGCCGGGCTGGGCGGAGTGGAACGACAGGTTCCGCGACGACGTGCGGGCGTTCTGGAACGGCTCGGCCGGGGCCACGCCCGGGATGGCGGCGCGGCTGAGCGGCAGTTCGGACACGTTCAACCACCGGGGGCGGCGGCCCTGGGCGAGCGTCAACTTCGTCACCGCGCATGACGGGTTCACGCTGCGCGACGTGGTCAGCTATGCCCGCAAGCACAACGAGGCCAATGGCGAGGACGGGCGGGACGGCACGGACGCGAACCACAGCTGGAACCACGGCACCGAGGGCGAGACGGCCGACCCGGCGGTCCGGGCGGCGCGGGCGCGGAGCATGCGGAACCTGCTGGCGACGCTGATGCTGAGCCAGGGGACGCCCATGCTGCTGGCGGGCGACGAGCTGGGGCGGACGCAGGGCGGCAACAACAACGCCTATTGCCAGGACGATCCCGTGAGCTGGGTGGATTGGGGCCGCGACGACGAGGGCCTGGCGGATTTCGTGCGGCGGTTGACCGCGCTGCGGGCGGCGCATCCGGTGCTGCGGCGGGACCGGTTCTTCGACGGCGTGCTGGTGGGGGCGGTGCGGGATGTCACCTGGGTCGGCACGAATGGCGCCGGGCTGCCGTGGGAGGCCTGGAGCGATGGCGGGCTGCGGTGCTTCGGGATGATGATGGATGGGCGGGCGCCGGGTTCGGCGGACCCGGCGGGGGCGGGCTCGGTGCTGGTCCTGCTGAATGCGGGCGGCACGGCGGCGGCGTTCACGCTGCCGCGGGGCCGGGACGGCATGGGGTGGGTGCCGGTGCTGGACACGGCGCGGCCCGAGGTGGGTGGCGCGCCGGTGCCGGCCGGGGCGGTGCATGCGGTGGCGGGGGCGTCGCTGGCGGTGTTCACGCAGGGCGGCGCATGAGCCCGCATGGCGGCGTGTCCAGCCTGATGAACGGGTTGTTCCTGCTGGCCGCGGTGCTGTTCCTGGCAGTCACCTTCATGCAGACGCTGCGCGAACCGCCGCCGCCCGAGGCGCTGGCCCGCTGGCGGCTGGGGCCGTTCTGGGTTGGCGGCGGGTTGCGGGCGCTGAGCCTGGTGTTCGCCGGGATCGCCGTGGCTGCCGGGATGGTATCTGCGATCGCCAGCGGCATCAGTGCGGAATGGACGGCCGCCCTGCCGTGGATGCTGGGCCTCGCGGCCGGGCTGGCGGTGCTGGGGGCGGGGGCGCTGCCGTTCTCGGTGGTGCTGTACTGGCGGCCGTCAGCCGCCAAAACGCACGGATTTTAGCCGGATCAGCCCGTCCGGCACCTGGGTGAAGCCGGTGAGCCCGGCCTTCATGCCGACCACGTTCTTCGCGGTCCAGAGATAGACCAGCGGCAGGTCCTGGCGTTCGATCTGCCAGAACTGGCGATACAGGGCGCGCCTGGCCTCGACCTCCGGCAGGATGCGGGCCTGGTCCAGCAGGGCGTCCGCCTGGGGGTTGGACCAGCGGCCGTAGTTGAACGTGCCTTTGGAGTGCAGCAGCTGCCACATGTTGCCATCGGGGTCCACGCGGCCGGACCAGCCGATCAGGTAGGCCTGGAAGTCCCCGGCATAGCCCGCCTGCAGCGAGGCGGCGAACTCCAGCACGCGCAGCTTCACCTCGAACCCGGCTTCCGCGGTCATGGCCTGGATGATCTCCGCCACCTGTGCGGTATCCGGCTGGTTCGGCAGGCTGAGGGTGACCGTCACCGGCAGCGGCACGCCGGCTTCCTTCAGCAGGGCGCGGGCGCGGGCGAGGTCCCGGGGCGGGGGCTGCAGGTCCGTGAAGTAGAAGGCGGAGCTGGGCGGGTTGGCCTGGACGGTGGGGCTGAACAGGCCGTCGTACACCACCTGGTTCAGCGCGGTGCGGTCGATGGCGGCCTCGAAGGCCTGGCGGACCTTGGCGCTCTGGCCGAGGCTGGTCTTGGACGCCGGGCCGCTGTTGAGGTTGAAGTTGATGCCGAGGTAGGTGAGGCCGTCGCCGATGGCGAGCTTGAGTTTCGGGTTCGCCTTCACGGTGGCGACGTCGGTGGGCAGGATCTGCTCCACCAGGTCCACGGTGCCGGATTGCAGGTTCGTCAGGCGCACCGCGGCGTTTGGCATGGGGCGGAACACCAGGCGGTCGAAGTGGTAGCTGGCGGCGTCCCAATAGGCGGGGAAGCGCTTCAGCACGATGCTGTCCTGCGCCACGCGGCTTTCGAACATGTAGGGGCCGGCGCAGATGGGCCTGGCGCCGAAGTTGCTGCCCGCGGCCTCCGCCGCCTTGGGCGAGACCATGATGCCGGCGCGGTCCGCCAGCATGCTGAGCAGGGGGGTGCTGGGGGCCTTCAGGACCAGGCGGATGTGCAGGCGGTCGATGACCTCCATCGACTGGATGGCGTTCACCTCGCCGACCCGCATGCTGCCCTTCATCGTCAGGTCGCGGTTGAGCTTGTAGCGCACGGCCTCGGCATCGAAGGGCTCGCCGTCGTGGAAGGTGACGCCGTCGCGCAGGGTGAGCACCAAGTGGGTGGGGTTCTCGTACTCCCATCTGGTGGCGAGCTGCGGCACGAGGCGGAGGTGCTCGTCGATGTCGATCAGCTTGTCGCACATGGAGGCATAGACGATGCGGCTGACATAGGCGGAGCCGAGCGTGGGGTCGAGCACGTCCGGGTCATCGCGCAGCGCGATGGTCAGGGTGGTTTGAGGCGTGGTTTGGGCCGCGGCGGGGGTTGCGGCGAGGATCAGGGCGAGCAGGGCGAGGCGGCGCATGGGAGGGGCTCCTAACCGGGCTGCCCGTCACGGGCGATGGCGGCGTTGATGATGTCGCGGTCGGTCTCGCCCCAGGGGCTGTCGCGCCCGGCCAGGTGACGGCGGAAGATCGCGTAGCGCTCCTGGCTGACCTGGTGCAGGCGGCGCAGCTCGGCCAGCGGGTCCGCGTGGTCGTCGGCGCGGATGTCGAGGTCCGGGTAGGGGTCTGCGGCATGGACGCGGACGGCGGCGCTCTGCCTGCCGCGCTTGTCGCCGCCGTGGTCCTCGCCGGCTTGCAGGGCGGCGATCAGCCGGGCCGCGAGGGGGCCGGTGGCGGCGGCG
>OZ241182.1:0-5000 GCA_965199595.1 Acetobacteraceae bacterium | reverse complement strand
GCGTGTTCGATGCGAGTGTTTGTCTGACCCGATCATCCTGCCTGCGAAGGTGGGGATCGCGTATCGGCATGCTGCAGTGTTCAGGGGTGTTTTATGAGTAGGCTGAGTTGAGTGCGTCGGTGCCGGGTGCTTTGGCAAGGTCTGGCTTTGGTGGCGTGAGCTGCCGGGTTTTGATCGTGTTGATTGTTCCTGTGCATGATGGATATTTTTTGTTTGAGCAAGAGAAGGGCGTTTGGTGGATGCCTTGGCACTAGGAGGCGATGAAGGACGTGGCACGCTGCGAAAATCCTGGAGGAGCTGCGAGCAAGCTTTGATCCCAGGGTGTCCGAATGGGGCAACCCACCCCTATGGGGTATCATGATCTGAATACATAGGGTCATGAGGCGAACCCGGGGAACTGAAACATCTCAGTACCTGGAGGAAAAGACATCAACGGAGATTCCGCTAGTAGTGGCGAGCGAACGCGGATCAGGCCAGTGGCTGGATCAATTGAAGCAGAACGGCATGGAAAGGCCGGCCTAAGCGGGTGATAGCCCCGTAAGCGTAGGATTGGTTTAGTCCTTGAGTAGGGCGGGGCACGTGAAACCCTGTCTGAACGTAGGGGGACCACCCTCTAAGCCTAAATACTCCCTAGTGACCGATAGCGAACCAGTACCGTGAGGGAAAGGTGAAAAGCACCCCGATGAGGGGAGTGAAAGAGACCTGAAACCGAACGCCTACAAGCAGTCGGAGCCTCTTATGGGGTGACGGCGTACCTTTTGTATAATGGGTCAGCGAGTTTCTGTTGCCAGCAAGCTTAAGCCGTTAGGTGTAGGCGTAGCGAAAGCGAGTCTGAATAGGGCGTTGAGTTGGCGGTAGAAGACCCGAAACCGAGTGATCTAGCCATGGCCAGGCTGAAGGTGGGGTAACACCCACTGGAGGGCCGAACCCACGCCTGTTGAAAAAGTCGGGGATGAGCTGTGGCTAGGGGTGAAAGGCCAATCAAACTCGGAGATAGCTGGTTCTCCGCGAAATCTATTGAGGTAGATCGTCGAGTGTTTACCCCGGGGGGTAGAGCACTGGATGGGCTAGGGGGCCCCAAAGGCTTACCAAACCCAACCAAACTCCGAATACCCGGAAGTATAGCTCGGCAGACAGACGGTGGGTGCTAAGGTCCATTGTCGAGAGGGAAACAGCCCAGACCACCAGCTAAGGTCCCCAAATCGTGGCTAAGTGGGAAAGGATGTGGGAATTCCAAAACAACCAGGAGGTTGGCTTAGAAGCAGCCATCCTTTAAAGAAAGCGTAATAGCTCACTGGTCTAATAGAAATCCTGCGCCGAAGATGTATCGGGGCTCAAGCCACGTACCGAAGCTGTGGGTTCAAGGAAGGTAGCAGCCCCTTGAGCGGTAGCGGAGCGTTCCGTAGGCCTGTGAAGGTGTGGGGGTGACCCCTGCTGGAGGTATCGGAAGTGCGAATGCTGACATGAGTAGCGACAAACAGAGTGAGAAACTCTGTCGCCGAAAGTCCAAGGGTTCCTGCGCAAGGTTAATCCGCGCAGGGTGAGCCGGCCCCTAAGGTGAGGGCGAAAGCCGTAGTCGATGGGAACCAGGTGAATATTCCTGGGCCTGCTGGAAGTGACGAACGAGATATGTTGTCGGGTCTTATCGGATTGACCCGGCTTTTGGACCGTTCCAGGAAACAGCTCCAGCATATAGACCGTACCCTAAACCGACACAGGTGGACTGGTAGAGTATACCAAGGCGCTTGGGAGAACCATACCGAAGGAACTAGGCAAATTGCTCGCGTAACTTCGGGATAAGCGAGACCCGCTCCTGGGCAACCAGGGTCGGGTGGCACAGAGCAGGGGGTAGCGACTGTTTAGTAAAAACACAGGGCTGTGCGAAGTCGAGAGACGACGTATACGGTCTGACGCCTGCCCGGTGCCGGAAGGTTAAGAGGAGGGGTGCAAGCTCTGAATTGAAGCCCCGGTAAACGGCGGCCGTAACTATAACGGTCCTAAGGTAGCGAAATTCCTTGTCGGGTAAGTTCCGACCTGCACGAATGGCGTAACGACTTCCCCACTGTCTCCGGTATGGGCTCAGCGAAATTGAATTCCCCGTGAAGATGCGGGGTACCCGCGGTCAGACGGAAAGACCCTATGAACCTTTACTGCAGCTTTACAGTGGTATTAGAAGCGGACTGTGTAGGATAGGCGGGAGGCTATGAACCGTGGGCGCCAGCCTGCGTGGAGCCATCCTTGAAATACCGCCCTGTTTGCTTCTGATATCTAACCGCGTCCAGTCAGCCTGGACCGGGACCCTGTATGGTGGGCAGTTTGACTGGGGCGGTCGCCTCCCAAAGTGTAACGGAGGCGCGCGATGGTGGGCTCAGGCCGGTCGGACATCGGCTGCTGAGTGCAATGGCATAAGCCCGCCTGACTGCGAGACCGACAGGTCGAGCAGAGACGAAAGTCGGCCATAGTGATCCGGTGGTCCCGCGTGGAAGGGCCATCGCTCAACGGATAAAAGGTACTCTAGGGATAACAGGCTGATCTCCCCCAAGAGTCCACATCGACGGGGAGGTTTGGCACCTCGATGTCGGCTCATCACATCCTGGGGCTGGAGCAGGTCCCAAGGGTTCGGCTGTTCGCCGATTAAAGTGGTACGTGAGCTGGGTTTAGAACGTCGTGAGACAGTTCGGTCCCTATCTGCCGTGGGTGAAGGAGACTTGAGAGGAGCTGTCCCTAGTACGAGAGGACCGGGATGGACGCACCTCTGGTGCACCGGTTGTCGCGCCAGCGGCACAGCCGGGTAGCTATGTGCGGAACGGATAACCGCTGAAAGCATCTAAGCGGGAAACCGACCTCGAAACCAGGTCTCCCCGAGGGCCGTGATAGACCATCACGTCGATAGGCCAGGTGTGGAAGCGCAGCAATGCGTGAAGCTGACTGGTCCTAATCGCCCGATCGGCTCAAACAAACACCATCATGTGCAGCAGCAATCAACACGCTTCGCACACACACAAACACACACAGCCCGCCCATCACCAGAACCAACCACACACGCCGCCCAAAGCCGTTTGGCTCGGACGACCTGGTGGCCATGGCGGAGTGACTGCACCCGATCCCATCCCGAACTCGGACGTGAAAACCTCCAGCGCCCATGATACTGCACCTCAAGGTGCGGGAAAGTCGGTCGCCGCCAGGTCCTCCAAGCCAAATACCACCCAAAACTACCAACGCGGGGTGGAGCAGCCCGGTAGCTCGTCAGGCTCATAACCTGAAGGTCACAGGTTCAAATCCTGTCCCCGCAACCAACCTGATTTGCACTCCCAATGACCGAACGGCGGCGCTCGAAAGAGCGCCGCCGTTGCCGTTTGGAGCTCGAAGGGCTGTAGCCGTGGGTAAGCGTCTTCTGCTGGCTGCCTGGACGTGAGTTTGGTGTTGAAGTCCGCTCTCGCGCTTTAGCGTAGGGGTAAGGGCGATGCCGGACGGTGTGGCTGGGTTTGAGGTGATTAGCGTGGTGCGCCGTCGCCGGAAGTGGTCGTCGGAGCAGAAGCTTGCGTTGGTTGAGGAGATGGGGCGGCCCGGCTCGTCGCTGGCGGCGGTGGCGGACCGGCATGGGGTGAGCCGGAGCTTGCTGTTCGACTGGCGGCGGCAGCTGCGGGAGGGCACGATGCCGGGGATCAGCCACGCCTTGCCGGAGAGTCCGGGGGCGAAGTTCGCGCCGGTGCGGCTGGTCGAGGGGATCTCACCGACGCCGACGGTCTCCCGCCCGTCTCGTCCGAGTGGGCGAGCGGTGCCCGTGATCGAGTTGGCGCTGCGCAATGGCCGGGTGCTGCGGGTCGCCGAGACGATCGCGCCCGAGACGCTGGGTCGGCTCGCGGCGGCGCTGGACGCGTAGTGCTCGCCCCGCCCGCGGGCCTGCGTATCCATCTCGCCCTGGGCAGCACGGACATGCGGCGCGGGTTCGACGGCCTCTCGGCGCAGGTGCAGCAGGTGCTGCGCGAGGACCCGTTCTCCGGCCACCTGTTCCTGTTCCGCGGCAAGCGCGGCGACCTGGTCAAGGCGCTGTGGTGGGATGGGCAGGGCATGTGCCTGTTCTCCAAGCGCCTGGAGCAGGGCCGGTTCCTGTGGCCGACGCTGGCGCGCGACGGCACGGTGACGCTGACCCCGGCGCAGCTTGCCATGCTGCTGGAGGGCCTGGACTGGCGCACGCCGCGGCCGGCCTGGCGGCCCGAGATCGCCGTGTAGGCTGCATTTCCGGTTGCCCCGACGCGGCGGCCCGGGCGAGACTCGCGCATGTCGCGGCCCATCGACATCGCCGATCTCCCGGACGACGTGACCGCCCTGCGTGGCGTGATCGGCACGCTGCTGGCCGACCTGTCGGCCGAGCGGGCGGCGCGTCAGCGGGCGGAGGCCGGGCTGCGCGACAAGGCGCTGGAGGCCGAGCACCTGCGCGCGCAGCTGGCCCGGCTGCGGCGCATGCAGTTCGGCCAGTCCTCCGAGCGCCTGCGGAACCAGATCGCGCAGCTCGAACTGGCGTTGGAGGAGCTGGAGGCGGAGCCCGCCGAGGCCGAGGCCGCCGGAACCGGCGCCCTGGATGGACCGGCGATCAATGGACCCACCCGTCGTGGCCGCAAGCCGCTGCCCGATCACTTGCCGCGCCGGGATGTGGAGCACCGTCCGGCCGAGTGCGCCTGCACCCGTTGCGGCGGCACCCTGCGCCAGGTCGGCACCGACGTGACCGAGGTGCTGGAGTATGTGCCGGGCCGGTTCGAGGTGGTCCGCCACGTCCGCCCGGCCTACTCCTGCCGCAGCTGCGAGGCGATGTGCCAGGCCCCCATGCCGAGCCTGCCCATCGTGCGCGGCCGCCCCGGCCCGGGGCTGCTGGCCCATGTGCTGGTGTCGAAATACGCCGACCACCTGCCGCTGTATCGGCAGAGCGAGATCTACGCCCGGGACGGTGTCGAGCTGGACCGGGCCACCATGGCCGCCTGGGTCGGCAAGGCCGCGTCGCT